>CAWIEK010000051.1:0-127798 GCA_963835065.1 uncultured Chthonomonadaceae bacterium
GCGAAGTTGGTTTGAAGGTCCCTCCGCACAGGGACACCCTTCAAACCAATTCCCTATGACGGTTGCAGAAACCGGGGCAGACTCTGCTATTGACTGGTATACTACTCGTAGAAAATCATGTCTCACGCGCTCGTACGCGCAATTTTTAACGTGACATTGTGAACCCGCTTTATCATTTGCCCCGTCGCTCCGGTACTGTGTGACCGGCTGCGAACTTTTCCACAGGTTTGGCGGCGCTCATTGCCGGAAAGAGAGACCGAGAATGCGCTCGTGGCTCCCATTTATACTGCCGATAAGTTCCGTGCCGCTTTTGGCGACAGCACTTCTGCTTCCCTCGAACGGACAGACCAGGCAGAAGACAACTCCGAAGCCGCATGTCTCCGCTCCCGCACAAGCCGCGCCGGATACCGCAGCCTTCGATAAATCCGCCTTTGATAAAACCACAACCGCGTTTTTTACCCAAAGCTGCGCGTCCTGCCACAATGCCAAAGCCAAAGCGGGCGGGCTGGATTTGCAGTCTCTCAGCCATGCGGGTTCCTTCCGTGCTTCCCTCACGCGCAGCCGCGAAACATGGGAAAGTATCGTCCGCAAAGTTCGTACCGGAGAAATGCCGCCGCCGGGTTCGCCGAAGCCGAGTGGGGCGCAGGTCAAGGACGTGACGCAGCGTATCGAGGCCGAACTCGAACGCGCGGATCGCCTTGCCGCTTCCAATCCGGGCAGAGTGACCGCGCGGCGATTGAACCGCGCCGAATATAACAACACGGTTCACGACCTGCTTGGCGTCAACATCCGGCCTGCCGACGATTTTCCGCAGGATGATTCCGGCTATGGTTTCGATAACAATGGCGATGTGCTTTCCCTGGCTCCCGCGCAGATGGATCGCTATCTGGCGTCCGCCGAAAAGCTGGCGCGAACGGCGATTTACGGCCCGGAGATACTGAAGCCGACGCTGGCGCGGCATGACGCTTCGGGCCGTAACATCGTGCCGGCCTTCAAGGTTCCGGCGAGTTACGACGCTTCCGGCCTGACGGTTCCCAATTCCTTCCATGTCACGCATCGGTTCCCCGCCGATGGCGAGTACCTGTTTCGCACCCGATTGGACGGCCTGCGCCCGCTCGGTTCCGAAGCGCTGCACTTTGGTATCTGGATAGACGGCAAGCAGATGGAGGAGCAGGCGTTCGACCCAACCGGGGATGCCGCCTTCAACCCGGATCGTCAGGATTTTTCCGGCAGAACGGTGGAATGTCGGCTCAGAGTGACGGGGGGCGAGCATTGGATTGCCGCCACTGTGGGACGGATGTACGAGGGCCTGCCAAAAGAGGTTGGCGGGCCGAACCCGTCGCAAAAAACCGTTGCCCCGCCCGTCTTCAAGCCGTTCCCCGGCCTGCCCCCGGAACGCATCGCGGAGTTTCGCAAGCGCTTTGAAGCCCGCCAGAAGGAAAAGGTTGTTGTCAACGACGCGCGGGTGAGCGGGCTGGAAATCGGCGGGCCGTACAATCAGGCCAAGGGGCCGTCCGAGACAAGCCTGCGCAAAGTGTTCACCTGCGGGCATCTGCATGGCGGGCATAATGCAGCCTGCGCCCATAAGATCATCAGCGATTTTGCGAGCCGCGCCTTCCGCCGCCCCGTGACGGAACGGGAAATCAACCGCTTTACAAATCTCGTGACTCTGGCCCGTAAGCAGGGCAACTCGTTTGAAGAAGGAATTTGCCTCGCGCTGGAGGGAATTCTGGTATCGCCACATTTCCTGTACCGTATCGAGCAAGATCCAACCGTAACACAAGCCCGACCGGTAACAAGCGGCGACACGTCCCACCTGATTACGCAGCATGAACTGGCGTCGCGCCTGTCCTACTTTTTGTGGAGCAGTATGCCGGATGAACAACTTCGCGCCTGCGCCGATAAGCAGACATTGCGCAGTCCCGGCGTCTTAGCCGCGCAGGTTCGGCGGATGCTGAAAAACCCTCGTTCGAGTGCGCTGTCGCAGAACTTTTCCGGGCAATGGCTGCAATTCCGCGCCCTTGAATCGGTCAAGCCGGATCGTCAGCGCTTTCCCGACTTTGACGAATACCTGCGCATGTCCATGCGCCATGAAACCGAAATGTTTTTCGACAACCTGATGCGTGAGGATCGCAGTATTCTCGACCTGCTGGTGGGGAAATACACGTTTCTCAACGGGCGACTGGCGAATTTTTATGGCATTGGGGGCGTGGAGGGGCCGGAGTTTCGCAAGGTTGATTTGACCGGCACGCCACGCGGGGGAATCTTGACGCAGGCAAGCGTTCTGACCGTCACTTCGTATGCCAACCGAACGTCGCCCGTGCTGCGCGGCAAGTGGATACTGGAAAACATTCTCAATTCCGCGCCTCCGCCCCCGCCGCCGGGCGTACCTAACCTGGACGTGTCCACCGTCGGCTCGGAAGCGTCGCTGCGGCAGCAGTTGGAAGCCCATCGGAAGAACCCGACGTGCGCCGCCTGCCATGCGCGTATGGATCCGCTCGGCTTCGGGCTGGAAAATTTCGATGCGGTCGGCGCGTGGCGGACCAATGACGGCAAAATCCCGATTGACGCTTCCGGTTCGCTCCCGGACGGGCGCAATTTCAACGGGCCGGACGGCATGAAGGGGATTTTGAAGGCCGACCAAACGGTGTTCGCGCAGTGCCTGACCGCCAAACTGCTCACGTATGCGCTGGGGCGCGGACTTGAGCGCTATGACAACGCAACCGTGAAAGCCATCACGCAGCATATCGCCCTAAGCGACTACCGTTTTTCTAACCTCGTTCTCGAAATCGTTGCCAGCAAGCCCTTTCAGATGCGCAAAGGAGACAAAGCCAAGTGAATTTTATTACCAAAAATGCGTTATCGCGGCGAACGTTCTTGCGGGGCGTGGGCGCGGCCATTGCCCTCCCGATGCTGGACGCGATGACGCCCGCCCTTGCCGCCGCCAGTCGTGTCAGCAAATCGCCCGTGCGCCTTGTCTTCGCGTATGTCCCGAACGGCATTATAATGAAGGACTGGACGCCCAAAACGGTTGGCGGTGGCTATGAAATGACGCGGATTCTGGCTCCATTGAAAGCGTACAGCGACGACATGCTGCTGCTTTCCGGGCTGGCCGATCACAACGGCAACGAATTGGGCGACGGGCCGGGCGACCATGCCCGCGCGGGCGCGTCGTTTCTGACGGGCGTTCACTGCCGCAAAACCAGTGGCGCGGACATCCACAGCGGCGTTTCCGCCGATCAAATCGCCGCCCGCGCGTTCGGTTCGCAGACGCGGTTTGCCTCGCTGGAATTGGGCTGCGAGGACTCTCGAACGGTGGGCAACTGCGATTCGGGGTATAGCTGCGCGTACACCAACAGCATCTCGTGGCGCAGCCCGACAACGCCCATGCCGCCCGAAGTGAACCCGCGCCTTGTTTTCGAGCGCCTGTTCGGTTCGGAAGACTTCGGTCTGGACCCGGCAACCCGCGCCCGCCGCGCCGGTTATCGTAAAAGCATTTTAGACATGGTGCGCGAAGACACGCAAACGCTGTCCGGCACGTTGGGGCAGGCGGACAGGCGCAAAATGGACGAGTACCTGACAAGCGTACGCGAGATCGAAATGCGTATCCAGAACGCCGAGCGCGGCAATCACGCCGCTTCGCCGGGTATCGAAAAGCCGGACGGCATCCCCGTCACCTTTGCCGAGTATGTGTCCCTGATGTTCGATTTGCAGGTCGCCGCTCTGCGGGCGGATATGACGCGGGTTTCCACGATGATGATCGGGCGCGAAGGCAGTATGCGAACGTATCCCGAAATCAACATTGCGGACAGCCACCATCCGCTCACGCACCACCGCAACAACCCCGAATTCATCGAAAAAGTGACGCAAATCAACACGCTGCATACCACCCTGCTCGCGCAGTATCTTGGCAAACTAAAGGCTACGCCTGACGGTGACGGCACACTCCTCGACAACTCTCTCGTCGTGTACGGCAGCGGTTTAGGAGACGGCAACCGCCACACCCACGAGAACCTGCCCATCCTGGTTGCCGGGCGGGGCGGCGGCAGCGTCAAGCCGGGACGCCACATCGCTTACGAAAAAGAAACGCCCATCGCCAACCTGTACATGACCCTGCTGGATCGCGCCGGGCGTCCATCCCGATTCCATCGGCGACAGCACCGGCAAACTGGTTCAGCTTGATTCGGTGTGAAATAGGGAAACGTTCCCTCCGACAAAAAATTAGAGACAAGTTATGGTAGGCTGTAGGCGCAACTGTTGTCACATCGCCTTGACAGAAGAGTTTGCCCTGTGTTATCATGGAATTCGCTGCAAATTACATGAAGGATGAGGCTATGATTAGTATTGAGGATATTTATTCGTTGAGCGAGTTTCAGCGCAATACCAAAGACTTTCTGGCGCGGATGAAGCAGAGCCGAACACCGGTGGTGCTGACCGTCAACGGCAAAGCGGAAGTGGTTGTTCAGGATGCCGCCAGTTATCAGGAGATGCTAAACCGTCTGGAGCGCGCTGAGGCTGTCAGCGCCATTCGTCAGGGTATCACGGACTTTGCGAATGGCAACGATGTAGATGCGGATGAGGCGTTGGAGAAGATCAGGACGAAACATGGCATATCGCGTTAGGTTCTCCCAAACAGCAGTTGCGGATGCCGATGCTATCTACGAGTGGATGAAAACTCACTACTCTGAAAAGACGGCAACAAAATGGTACAACGGCCTTGTTGATGCCGTTCAGACATTGAAAGAGTTTCCGAACAGCTTTCCCTACGCGCCGGAGCGCGAGGAAACCGGAATGGAACTTCGACAGTTACTTTATGGCAAACGCAGCGCTGTCTACCGGGTTATATTCGCTGTCGAGTGGGATGACCGACTGGAGCAGGATGTTGTGCGTGTTTTCCGCGTATGGCATGGCGCAAGGGACAGAATTACGAAAGCTGATCTTGAAGGCGACGAGTAAGCGAGTACGGGAGTATAGTATACTCGCCTGCTCAACCACTTGACAGTCTGATTCGGTTCGCCACTGCCCTCTTTGTAACTACTTCTAAATCGGGAGTACGCCGAAAGTAAACCCATGAAAATCAGCTACGATCAGGAAGTAGACGCTTTAAGCATTCTGTTCCGCGAAACTACGGTAACAACGCAGGAACTGGCGGAAGGTATCGCTGCCGAATACGACGCGGACGGCCAACTGGCAGGAATCGAAATACTGGATGCGGCGCGGCGTTTCGGCGGCCCGGAAACCTTGCGCCAGATTGTCGTGGAAGGCATCGGCCCCATGCTCCGCAAATAGGGCTGCGATTAAGAGGATTTGGGCTGCCGTACCCGGACGAGCAGTTGGCTATCCGTGATGGCGCTGGCAATGACGGACACCCGCGAAGCGCGTCAACTCACGCAGGTAGAAATTGGAAGCGTATCAGAAGCTACAGGGCGTTCCGCCAATCGGTCTGCGACCGGAACACGTATTTTCTTGAACATTTCTAACGCGCATACGAGATGTAGGGAGAACGAAATGCCCCTGCCAAGTGGAACTATCACCTTTCTTTTCACAGACGTTGAGGGCAGCACCAAATTGTGGGAACACTACCCTGACACAATGCCCGCGTCCCTTGAGGCTCACGATGTTTTGATGCGCCGCGCTATTGAGACAAACAATGGCTACGTGTTCAAAACCGTTGGGGATGCGTTCTGCGCCGCCTTTGCCACGCCACAAGACGCCATCAACGCCGCCCTGTCTGCGCAGTTAGATTTGTGTACCCATGCCTGGGGAGCAACGGGCGCGCTGCGCGTTCGTATGGGCGTACATACAGGCACGGCGCAGGAACGGGACAACGATTATTTTGGTCCAACGCTAAATCGCGCTGCGCGTCTGGAAGCGCTGGCGTATGGCGGACAAATCCTGTTGTCACAAGCGGCCTATGACATGGTACAGGATAATCCGCCCGAAGGCGTCAGCCTCAAGTTCCTGGGAGCGCACCGCCTCAAAGATTTACAACGCCCCGAACACGCTTATCAACTGCTTCATTCCGAACTGCCTTCCGAGTTCCCGCCCCTTAAATCTCTGGACGCCCTGCCCAACAACCTGCCGCAGCAGATGACCAGTTTCGTGGGGCGAGAACAACAATTGCAAGAGGTCGAGCAGTTGTTGTGCCGAACGCGCATGCTAACCCTTGCAGGCAGCGGGGGAACGGGCAAAACCCGGCTTTCCCTGCAAGTCGGAGCGGACGTACTGGAACAATATGTAGATGGCGTATGGCTGGTGGAATTGGCTTCCCTGTCCGCCCCGACGCTGATTGCACAGGCAGTTGCGGCGGTTCTGAAAGTACAGGAGGAAGCAGGCCATTCGCTTCTTGCAACGCTGACAGAGTATTTGAAAAGCAAAACTCTGCTGCTTATTCTGGATAACTGCGAGCATTTGATTGAGGCTTGCGCGCATCTTGCCGACACATTGCTCAAAAACTGTTCCGGTCTGCGCGTACTCGCCAGCAGCCGCGAAGGATTAGGCATTGCAGGTGAGGTAACGTATCGCGTTCCCTCGCTTGCCTGCCTGAATCCTCGCAATTTGCCCTCCGGGCAAGATCGTGTGTCCGCTTTGATGCAGTGCGATGCGGTAAGGCTGTTTATGGAGCGGGCAACGGCCTCACAGCCGAATTTTACGATCACTCATGCCAACGCGCTTGCGGTGGCGCAGATATGTCACCGTCTGGACGGCATCCCGCTTGCTGTTGAACTCGCTGCCGTGCGGGTCAAAGTGTTAAGCGCCGAACAAATTGCCGCCAAACTGGATGACTGCTTCCGCCTGCTCACGGGCGGCAACCGTACCGCGTTGCCGCGCCAGCAAACTCTACGCGCCCTGATTGACTGGAGCTACGACTTGCTGAACGATCAGGAAAAGGCGTTGCTCAGTCGCCTGTCGGTTTTCGCTGGTGGCTGGACGTTGGACGCTTGCGAAAAAATCGCCGCAGACGACAACCTGGAAGCGTGGGACATATTGGATTCACTGTCCGCGCTGGTAGACAAGTCGCTGGTAGTCTGCGAAGAAAGCCGGGGCGAATCGCGTTACCGCCTGCTGGAAACCATTCGGCAGTACGCCCATGAGAAGCTGTTGGCAAGTGGGCAGAGTGTTGCTTTATGCAAACGCCATCGGGATTATTACCTTGCGCTGGCCGAAGACTGCAAGCCCAAGCTGCGCGGCGCGGAACAAGCCGCAATCCTGTCACTGCTGGAAGTGGAAATGGACAACTTGCGGATAGCCCTGAAGTTTTGCTGTGAAGATGCGGAAAGCGCCGAAATTGGGCTGCGATTTGCAGGAGCCTTATGGAGAATGTTTTTAATTCGCGGTCATCTGGCGGAGGTACGCGCCTATCTGAGCATCCTGCTCAACTGTCCTGATGCGCAATCCCCTACTCTGGCGCGCGCCGACGCGCTCACCGGAGCCGGGAATCTGGCGCATTTGCAGGGAGAAATGGAGCAGGCGTACGTGCTGCATGAGGAGAGTTTGGCAATCAAGCGCATTATGGGTGACAAGCAGGGTATTGCCGCAGCGTTATGTAATCTGGGACTACTGGCGCAGGAGCAGGGTGATTATGACCGCGCGTTGTCGTTACAGCAGGAGAGCCTCGCGCTGTATCGCGAAATGGACGACAAGTATAGCGTTGCCCGCACACTTGGAAATTTAGGACTTCTCGCACTGGAGGCAAACAACAGCGAACTCGCCCGCGCCCTGCATAAAGAAAGTTTGACACTGCGCCGTGAACTAAAAGACTCACATGGTATAACAATCGCGTTAGGCAACCTCGGACTTGTAGCGTTACAGCAGGGTGACTGCGATGGCGCACAATTGTGCTTAGTAGAGTGCCTTACACTCTGCCGCAATTTGGCAGAAAAATTTGTCACACCTTATGCTTTGGAAGGGTTCGCCGCACTTGCAAAAATGCGAAAGCAAGCGGAGCGCGCGACACAACTTTATGGTGCAGCAACAGCACTCCGCGAAGCTATTAAATCGCCCCTTCCCCTCAAAGACCAAAAAGACACTGCGCAAGTTCTAACCGAATTGCAGCAAATTTTGGGACAAGAAATCTTTGCCCAATCCTATGCAGCAGGAACGTCGTTGAATTTGCACGAAGCAATAGAACACGCACTTTGTGGCTGTTAGCTTAACACTTCTTTTGTGTCCGAACTATGAAAATCGGCATGACTTGGTATGCCGCTCATAGCAAGTTCTACGCCATCATTTTTATTGACAGTCAAAGTAATACCAACAGACTTCAAGATTTGAACATCTTGCCCAGTGTGAGACTGGATAGTAGAACTTGAAATTGAAATCTGATGATTGAGAGTCACTGAAGCAACGTCAGGGTTATGGGTTATTGTGCCACCTTCTGGTACTTCCCAATTTGTGAGATTCTTGGTAGTGTCTGATGAGTTTTGTTTAAACTCATCATGATGTTCTGTGGTTGCGGAAAGCTTACCACGCAGTATTTGAAGATGCAGAATATACTCTGCACAAGTCTGCATGATTTCTTTTATCTGTTCAAAATGGTTGTTGTCAGCAGGTGTTCCTGCACTCTCAGGCTGTCCCATTAACATCTCCTCCCTAACCGAAGCGGTTTACATCGTTGAGCCTTATCACTGTTGAAACAAGTAAATGTTACTACATAGTAATATTGCCTGTAACCGAGCAACAAGTACCAACATAACGATTATACACTATTCAAACAGAAATTTGTACGTTAAATTACGAATTCTTGGCGCTGTGAAACATTATTCAAGCAGACAGGCGTAGCGAGTACGGTGCGTTGACAGTATCCGCCGTTATTTAAAATAAGCGTTGACGTTCTGGAAAGAGCAACAGGAATGAACAAAAATCTTGTAAAACGAGGATGGCTTGGCATGGCACTGTCGCTGATGACGGCGCTAATTGGGATGCAGGGGAACGCGAAAGCGCAGCAAAATCTGCTGCCTGATCCTTCTATCGAAGAAACGCAAGCGCCCAATCGGTACGGCATCCCCTACCGGAAATGGAGCGGCTGGCTGTACGAGGGCGCGGGCGCGTTCCGCATCGGCAAGGTCGCGCATGAGGGCAAAACAAGCGCGGAGATGGACGGCTCTCCCGGCGTAAAAATGCGCCTGTCGAGTCCGCCTGTGACCGTTATGCCGGGGCGCTATCGTTTTACCTGCTATGTGCGCGGGCTGGATGTGGGCAGCGGCGTTTACGGCTTCAGCGAAGACGTGAATTTTGCCGATGATGCCTACGTTTCGCTGAAAAAGCCGGGAACGTTCGGCTGGACGCGGCTCGAAATCGTTAAGGACGTGCCCAAATCGCAGGAAGTGGTGTTCCGCATCGGGCTGTGGGGCGCGGGCCGCTTGTGGGTGGATGACGCCCGTTTGGAGCGGGTTTCCGCCGATACGCCCGTCACCGCTGCGCCCGTGTGGGGCCGGGAAGAAAAGCCGATTGCGCCCCCATCAGCATTGGACGCAAAAACAGCGGTTCACTGCCCCGACTGCGGCTATCGGAACCTGCCGGAATGGGCGCATTGTTACGCCTGCGGCGCGGATTTGAACGCCCATGCCGATACGCCCTCCACTCCGCCCGTTCGCCTGCTTGCCGATTTTGAAAACGGCAAGGTTGACGCCGTTCACGCCGGGAGAGGGCATTGACGTTGCTCCACTTCCCAACGCGCCGCAAAACAAAAGCGCCCATGCCCTGCGCGTACAAAAAGGCTACGCGATCTGGGACGGGGCGCAGGATTGGACGGGCTACGACTTCTTCAAGGCCGATGTTTACAACCCCGGCGACGAACCCGCGTCCCTGTATCTCGAAATGCGCGATCAGGGCACGACCGATTACTGGACGCGCGTGAATTACAACACGGTTCTCCCGCCCGGCGCGTCCACGCTGATTATTCCCGCCGACCTGTACGTTGGAGAAAAGAGCCGTCCGGGACGGCCGCTGGACAAGGCGCACATTACCCGCCTGGTGCTGAACGCGGACGGCGCGAAAACCCCGATTTTCTTTGACAACCTGCGTCTGGAGCGCGACCTGTCGGATCGCGTTCACGTTCCCGGCTTGCAGGCGTTTTCGTTCGGCCCCGAAAGCGGCACAAGTATGCGCGGCTTTACGCCCGTTACGCCCGCAACCCTGTACGCGCCCGGACGCGGGTACGGCCTGAAAAACGCCCGCGTGTGGCGCGCAATGGATGCCTTGCAGCCCGACCCCCTTTATGAGCGCGTGATGTGCATTGAAAGCGGCGGGTTCGCGGTTGATTTGCCGGACGGCAAGTACCACGTTTTTCTTAATCTGGACAGTCCCTCCGGTTTTTGGGGCGAGTACCAGACGTATACAAAGCGCATTGTCAAGGCGAACGGCGTACCTGTCGTGCAGGACACGATGGACTTGCCCCGCTTCCTGCAAAAGTATTTTCGCTATGCCGACGTGGAGGATCGCCCGGAAGACAACACGTTCGACAAGTACCAGCGGACGTACTTTCAGGAAAAAGAGTTCGACGTGGAGGTAAAGGGCGGGCAGCTGCAATTGGATTTCGAGGGCGAAACGTGGGCGAATACCGTTTCCGCGCTCGTGATTTATCCCCACGCGCAGGCCGCATTGGGCAAGCAGTACCTTGCCAATCTGCGCGAACGGCGGCGGTTTTACTTCGACAACTACTTCAAGCGCGTCCTGCCCAATCCCCGCCGCGACAGCAAGGGCGCGATTCCCGCCTTTGTTCCCACCCCGCAGGAGCAGAAGCAGGGCTATGTCCTGTTTGCCCGCGACCCGATGGAAGACGTGCCCATCAACGGCGTTCCGCGCCGCGAGGAAGTCGGCAAGGCATTGGAAGTTTCTGCGGCTGCCGGGCAACTGGAACCACTCGTGTTTTCCGTGCATGGCCTGCGCGAACAGGGCGCGGTGTCCGTCTCGGTTTCCGATTTGAAGTCGGCTGGGAGCGTGGTTCCCGCAAGCGATGTGAGGTTGGGCGTCGTCTCGCACCGCTTAACCCGCGTCACGGGAGAGGGAACGGTTTACACCATTGCGCCCCGGTTCATTCTGCCGCGTGCCGGAGGAGTGGTTCACAAAGCCAACACCACGACCTTCTGGCTTACCCTCCACGTTCCGCATACGGTGCAGGCGGGCGAGTATCAGGGCAAAATCACGCTGCGCTTTGCGGACGGGCGAACCGACAGCCTGCCTATTCATGCGCGTTTGTTTGCCACGCCGCTTGACGAATTGGATGTGCCTGCCGGACCCTGGGGCAGCGCGCTGAGTCTGCCCTGGCAGTCGGCGGATACGGCGGATTACAACCGCGAGATGTTCCGCAAAAGCCTTGCCAAAATGCGCGAATACGGCTGCACGACGTTTTCCGGCATCCCCACCCTGAACATTCGGAGTTGGAACAACCGCGTACCGGACATTGACTTCGCGCAGGCAGACCGCGAAATGGCCGACGCCCGCGAGTTGGGCTTCCACAATATCGTCGTCAACTACAACGGCGGCATCGGCGGCTTTAACAACTATGTCATAGACGAAGCGGCGATGAAAGCGGCGGGCTTCGCGTCCTACCCGGATTTCCTGCGCGCGATTTTAACGGTTGTGGACGCCCACGCCCGTACCGCGCACTGGCTGCCCGTCGCGTACAACCTGTGCGACGAGCCGATTGGCGAGGACGCGGTTCAGGCCGGAAGCCAACGCCCGCGCCTGGCGCGAAGCCGCTCCCGATACGATTCTGACAACAGGCGCGACGAGCGTAACCTCCGCCGCGCCCAATGACCCGCACCTCGCCCTTGCCCGCGCCCTGAAAATCGCCAACCTGAACGCGCACGACGAGGCCGCGCTGAAAGCCATCAAAGACGCGGGCGGCGCGTGGGCGTTTTACAACGACGGCAGCCGGTGGACGTTCGGCGCGTACATGTACAAGTGCGCGCAGGAGTACGGCATGAAGTTCCGGCTGTCGTGGCACTGGAATGCGGCGGCGGGCGACCCGTACTACGCGCTGGACTGCCGCGAGGACGATTACGCCTGGGTAGCCACCAACGCCCGCCGCGAACTGATCCCGGCCATCCACTTCGAGCGCGACATTCGGGGCGGCATAGACGATTACCGCGCCATGCTGACGCTTTCCCGCCTGCTCCGCGCCCACCCCAACCATCCGAAAGCGGAAGCCGCCCGCCGCCTGCTGGACACAAAACTGGCTTCTTTCCACTTAGGCGACCGTGACCACGACGCCAAATGGCCCAAAAGCGAGTACCAAACGTATCGCCGCCAGGTGCTGGAAGCCATTGAGCAGCTAACAGGCAAGTAGGTCAGGGTTTTAGGGTGTTAGGGTTCTATGGTTTTAGGTTAGGTGCGGGGTAATCGCTACCTGAACGTAGACCAAAATAGTCTTCAAGCGCAGAGACATACCATGAGTTGCGAAACGTTATTCCAATTAGCGCCTACACAACACGCCGAATATCCTCTGGAAATACGCGAGCGGTTCGAGACGCTTCTGCGCGCTAACCCGCAATGTGTCCACGCAAGGGACTATTCCGGGCATACGCTCCTGCATTGGGCGGCCAATGCCAATCAGACCTACATCGTCGAGTTACTCCTCGCACTGGGCGCTGATGTCAATGCTCGTACACAGGATGGACATACTCCACTGTATCGTGCGGCAACGTTATGCCTTTCTTGGAGGCTGCGGAACGGCTTCTGGCGCATGGAGCCGACCCCAACTTGCTAACAGATGGTAATCAGTCGCCTCTATCCGAAGCAGGTTGGTTTTGTCGGAACCCTCAGCAGTCCGAGAAGTTGACTGCCCTGCTTCTGGAACATGGCGCCAATCCAGAACAACGGGATATCGATGACAATGTGCCTCTCCACTTTATGCGCTGTCTCGGCGCGTTGCGGCAGATGCTGCGCTACGATGTAGATGTCAACGCGCAAAACAAGCAGGGAGAAACCCCTCTTCTGGTCGCGGTGCGCGAAGGCTACGATGATATTGCCAAAGCGCTCATTGCGGCGGGCGCGAATGTCAATATTCGCAATGCGCAGGGGCAGACACTGCTGCATTTGGCGGTTCTGGATGAGGATTATGGCAACGCGCGCACTGCCCGACTGTTGCTCAAACTGGGCGCGGACATCAACGCCCGCGACCATGCAGGACGCACCCCCTTGTATCAGGCCGCCAGTTCGCACTTTGCGCCTGGAGTGCGGTTGCTGCTTGCGTCGGGGGCAGAAGTGAATGCGCGTGATGCCGAAGGCCACACGCCATTGTATGCCGCAGAGGAGGGTTTCTATCTGGGCACTAATCCCTACTATGCGCCTCCTCCCGAAGGCGAGGGCAACCCGAAGAACTTTGCGAAAGGGCGTAAGAAGATCGCAATGCTGCTGCAGGCAGCGGGCGGGCAAACGTAGGATAGAGGAGGGCTGAGGTCTAACTGGCACAAGGTACTAATAGACATACCCCTTAAACACGGCACAATCTCGTGTCCGCAGGACAATTGGCCGCAGGCGTAACAATCGGTAAAGAATTTAGATGGTATATACCGGCCCATTCCAGAAGAGGCAGAAAAGTATGAAGCAACGACAAATGCAAGGGCGTCGCTGGACGGTTTGCGGCGCAATGATGCGCCTGCTGTTCTGTGTTGTGCTGCTGGTGGGAATGGCGAACGCGAATGCGCAGCCGGTTCCGGGGCAAACCTG
Source organism: uncultured Chthonomonadaceae bacterium (assembly GCA_963835065.1). Lineage (GTDB taxonomy): Bacteria > Armatimonadota > Chthonomonadetes > Chthonomonadales > Chthonomonadaceae > CAWFQB01. The sequence continues at coordinate 13,675 of CAWIEK010000051.1, forward strand.
GCAGGCGAAAACGGGTGGCCTGCTCATTGTCGCGCCGCAGGCATTCGCGCCCGCCCTTGCCGATTATGTCCGCTACAAGCGTGCGCAGATGCCGACCACATTGGTGACGCTGGAAACCGCGCTGAACTCTGCAACGGGCGTGGACGACGCGGAGCGGCTCAAGCGGTATCTGTATAAAGCGTGGCGCGGCCAGCAAATCGGGTACGCGCTGCTGGTGGGCGATGCGGACGTGCTGCCTGTGCGCTACATGACGCTGGATCGCGTCACGCCTGCCGCTTTCGACTATGCCTTTTATCCGTCCGACCTGTATTACGGCGATCTTGCCCGCGCGGACGGCAGTTTCGATGATTGGAACGCCAATCGGCAGAGTTTTCATGCGGGCTATTTCGGCGAAGTGCGCGGCGAAAAAAACAAGCACGACCCGATGAACTATGACCAAATTACGTACCATCCGAAAGTGGCGGTGGGACGGTGGCCGGTCAGTACGCCCGAAGAAGCCGCACTGGTTGCCGCCAAAACCATGACTTACGAAACCGGCCTGCGCAGGGGCGACAAAAGCGGCCAGAATCAGGCCGCGCTGTTTGCCGTTGGCGGGTGGGTGGATATGCGCGAACAGATGAACAGCTTCGCGGCCCTGCTTGCGCCCCACTGGAAGACCGCGCGCTACTTCTACGCCGACGCCCGCAACGACCACACGCCGCCGCCCAATGAAAACGAACTAATTACGGCTTTGAATTCCGGCGTCGGGCTGCTGCTTCACGCCGGGCACGGTTCGGACAATACATGGGAAGGCTGTTTCCAAATCCGGCATCTGGATCAGGTACACAATGCGGATCGCCTGCCGGTTGTCGTGTCCGCCGGCTGTTCCACCGCCCGGTTTGCCACCCTGCCGCCCTATGAAGGCTACATGGATGTGAACGGGCAGGAACACCGGGGCACAGATGCGGGCGAAGTGTTCACAAGCCCGCCCCCGCCGCCCGCCTGCTACCAGAAGGGCAAATACAATCCCACCGGATTAGGCGAGCAATTGCTGCGGCAGAATAAAAACGGCGCGGTAGCCTACATCGGCTGCAACACGGGCAGTCAGCCGTGCGGCCTGACACTGGTAGACGGCTTCGTACAGGCGATTGCCCACACCCCGCAGCCGCGCCTGGGCGACTGCTGGAATCAGGCGATTGTGTACTACTACGACCACGAGCATCTGGCAACGCTTCAGCCCTCCGAGGATTGGTATCCCGCCAGTATTTTCTTTCAGGGCATGAAGTTCATGCTGTTCGGCGACCCATCACTGCCGCTGCGCTAATGGTGTTCGGGTATTCGGTATGGTGTTTGTCTGATGCGCTGCCGCGTTAAAGTCAACTTCGGTACTTTCGCATTAACCTGAACACCCGAACACCTGAATACCTGAATACCTATTCTCTCTTCTCTCTTCTTTCCGGTACGAGGCTATAAAAATGGATGTGGAGCCTTTGGAACCCTTTAATATGCCTGCGCCTGCCGGTGTGGAAACAACGCCGCCGGTGTTCCCGCCTGCGAAGATTACGCCTGCATCCTCTCCTGTCGGGCCACAGGAGGCGGAAGACGCGCAGCGCCTACTCAAACGGATCGGGAGGAATCATCCGGTGCGGGAGGCGGCGGCAGCGTGGATAGAAGGCGGGGCGGTTCCGCCGCAAACAACGGATACGCTGCTGCGCGCCCTGAAAAGGCCACAGCCCTACCATTGGCGCAAGCAGGCAGTAGCGGCATGGATGCTGGGACACGCGGAGTGGCAGGGGGCGGATACCGAAGACGCAGAAAAACGTCTGATGAAAGTGGTGAATACTTGGGTTCTGCTCAACATTCCCTATCGCTTTTTGCGCGCGAATGTGTTGACCGGCCTGATCTGCGCCGTAATCAGCGTCGGCGCTAAATTACCCAACCCTCCTGCCTTTTTTCTTCTGTTCTTCATGCTGATTGGAATCGTGCTGCTCTCGGTTTTACTCTCGTTCCTTGTTACTCCCGTCCTGGGGCTGGTGGAAAACGCGAAAACTACGCGCATCCGTATTGCCGCTATCGTTGCTTTGGGGCGCTTGCGTTCTATAGAAGGACTGCCCACTCTGGCGCGGGCAAGCATGGAAGGACCGCAGGTAGGCACATTTACTTCGTGGTGGCAATTGCGCCGGGTGCGCCGGGCGGGGTTGGAAGCAATGGGGCAAATTTTACCCTGCGTCACGGAATACGATTACGCGCGGCTGGCTTCCAGTTTGCCAACCTTGTGCCGCGTGCTGAAAAAGGTGGCGATCCGGCCCCGGCAGGAGCCGCAAAAGGCGGAAGCATTGGCGCTTAACCTGCTCACGGCGTTGAGTAAGATTGGTGACGGGCGCGCGGTCAGCGCGGTAGAGCAGGTCGCGCGCGCTGCCGACTCTGCCTCCGTGCGCCTGGCGGCGCAAGGCGTCCTGTCTGTGCTGCAAGACCGTCAGAAACAGGAGAACGCGGCCAACACCCTGCTGCGGGGCGCGTCGCAGGCAGCCCCGGCGCAAGACACGTTACTGCGCGCGGCAACGGCCATCCATGAGACAGACCCCCGGCATCTATTGCGTCCCGATGTTTCCCCGCGCCCCGTCGAAATGCCGCTGCAAGAAACCACGCCACACCTATCCCACCCACAGACATATCAGCCACAAGCAGGCGAAGCGCTTCCTCTGGAACAGCAAACATTGGGGCAGGCGTAGAAGCGGGAACCCGCGTTTGTTGCGCGACGGGCTGAACTGGATCGGCGAAGTCACAAAACTACAGCAATCCTGGGGCTTGTTTGCGCCCGCGCCCCTACAGCAACAGGGCTGGTACGTATCAGGAGGCTTTGTGCCCTCCAGAAGCTGGTTGGGCGCGGGCGCAACTCCTCTCCGGCATAAATACGGGTAAAGGAAAATTGGCATTGTGGTATAATTGAACTGTCAAGCGCACAAATGCGCAGGGAAGGCAGACATTGCATCGTTATGCCTGCTCGCGCAAATATCGCCGTCGAACGGCCATAAACAAATAGGGATCGGGCAAACTCAACTTCCATTTTTCCTGCCTGCTGTCAGCCCTGAAACGCCGCAGTAATCTTCCCTGAATAAGAGCGAACATTGTCAGATATTATCCGAACTCATGTCACCATACGGCCCAGCAGCGGCTGGGCCGCCCTGAACTTGCGCGAAGTCTGGCAGTACCGCGACCTACTGCTGACCCTGGCAACGCGCGACCTCAAATTGCGGTATCGGCAGACAGCGCTTGGCGCGATCTGGGTTATTTTGCAGCCGCTTCTTGCCGCCGGGATTTTCTCGTTCGTGTTCGGCAAAGTGGCGAAACTTCCCAGTGACGGCAAGCCGTACTTTCTGTTCGCGTATGCCAGCCTGCTCGGATGGAACCTGTTCAGCAATACGCTGCAGCGCGTCAACACGTCTTTGCTCGGCAACTCGCAGCTTGTTTCCAAAGTATACTTCCCGCGCCTGGTGCTGCCGCTCGCTTCCATTTTCGCCACCATTGTAGACTTCGGCGTTGCCTTTGCCATGTTCCTGGTGTTGATGGTCGTCAATGGCGTTGTGCCGACGTTGGGCATTTTGCTGCTTCCCTTCTGGCTGCTGCTGTTCCTGCTGCTGGCGATGGGGGTCGGAATGTTCTGCTCCGCCCTGATGGTAAGCTATCGGGACGTGGGCTATATCGTTCCCGTCATGATCTCGTTTTTGCAGTATGCCAGCCCGGTTGCGTATTCCACGTCGGCCATTCCCGCCCATCTCCGCGCCTGGTATCTGATGAACCCGGTGGCAAGCATCCTCGAAGGACTGCGCTGGTCACTGCTAGGCTCGTCCACGATAAGCGCGCCGGGAATCCTGTCGGCGACGATTGTTTCCGTCGCGGCTTTTATCATCGGGGCGTTTGCCTTCAAGCGCATGGAGCGGAGATTTGCAGATGTCATCTAGTGAAGTAGCCGTGTCGGTGCGCGATTTGAGCAAGTCCTATACCATTGCCCACAATGCGGAAAAGCACTCTACCGCAGCGGAAGCGCTGATGCACCGGCTGAAAAATCCCGGTCAGCGCATAGAAAAAGAGACGTTTTGGGCGCTCAAGGATGTTAATTTCGACATTCAAAAAGGCAATGTGGTAGGTATTATCGGCAGGAACGGCGCGGGCAAGTCCACGCTGCTCAAAGTCCTCAGCCGCATTACCGAGCCGACAACCGGGCAAATAGACCTGTATGGACGGGTTGGCAGCCTTTTGGAAGTGGGTACGGGGTTCCACCCGGAATTGACAGGCAGAGAGAATATCTATCTGAACGGCGCGATTTTGGGCATGAACCGTAAGGAGATTGCGCGGGAGTTCGACGCCATTGTAGATTTTTCGGGCACGGAGAAGTTTCTGGATACGCCGGTGAAGCGGTATTCGAGCGGCATGTATGTGCGGCTTGCCTTTGCCGTCGCCGCGCACCTGAACCCCGAAATCCTGATTGTGGATGAAGTTCTCGCTGTCGGGGATGCCGAATTCCAGAAGAAGTGCATGGGCAAAATGAAGGATGTGGCGCACAGTGGGCGCACCATTCTGTTCGTCAGCCACAATATGACCGCCATCGCAGCCTTATGCAGTCACGTCGTTTGGATGGACGGCGGCAAGGTGCGGGATTACGATATGACCCGGCGCATTGTGTCCGCTTATATGAACGCCTCGTATGCGCAAAATACGGATCGCTCCTGGGATATTTCCGAAGATGCGCCGGGCAACAATCAGGCGCGTATCTGGAAAGCCCGCGTTGGCGCTGACGAGCGCCCTCGTTCTGAGGCCGTCACCGTTCGCACTCCCCTGGTCATAGAGTTTGAATACGAAAACTATGTGCCCGGAGCCTGCCTGAATTTAAGTATTGTGGTAACGAATGAAGAAGGGGCTGCCGTTTTCAACTCGTTCCCGATTACGGAACCGGAGTGGAATGGACACCCCTTTCCGGCAGGCGTGTTCCGCAGTTCCTGTTACGTGCCGGGAGACTTGCTGAACGACGGCACTTACTCTGTTGATTTGTACATTGTCCGCGACTATGCGAACGTTGTCTATCACCATGCCGAGATTTTGTCCTTTGAAGTACAGGATTCGCCCGACCTGCGCGGCGCGTGGCATGGCGATTGGATCGGCGCGGTACGGCCCAATCTGCGCTGGACAACCCAACTGCTGCGGGAACCTGCGCAGGTTCCTGCCGATGCGCTGTCCGTTGAGACGGCGGCGCTGACTTTTGCCAAGGGGTAGTGAGGGAAGCGTTGGCAAAAGGGCAGGCAGAAAAAAATATGTAGAGTGCATCGTCGAAATCTTGGCAATACAGCGCTTCCAGCCCGATGTCTCGTTGTGTCAAATTGTAGGAGAGAGGCGTCGTGACCTCCAAAGCGTCAGGGCGAACGGGCGGGGTGAAACATAGGCTTTGCACCTCCCTTCCTGTGGGTATAACGTCTGTATAGTAGACGTGTGTACTACTCTTTAGACGGCGGTGTGGGGCAAAAGGTTCACTTCTTTCGAGGGCGCAATAAATTGCGCCCCTACGTTCGGGAAGTTAAAAATTTACAGGCTGTAAGTAAAAGTGAGGTAAGAATGAATTGGCATCGTGTCGCCCGCGTTTTTGGCGTTGCATCGCCGCATCTGATGACCGCGATCAAATCCGCGCAAAATGAAGTTTCCATCGCGCGCCAATCCAAACAGGCTTACCAGCGTTTGCGCGAGATGCCGGAGCGGAACCTGCGGGTGCATCTTGGATGCGGCGGGGATGTTCGCGAGGATTGGCTCAACATTGACCTGCCGATTCCGCAGGGAACGGGAAGCTCGCTCCCGGACAGCGCGAACCTGGTTATTTATGATCTGCGACAGGGGCTGCCCCTTCCCGATAATTCTTGCGATTACATCTACTCGTCGCACTTTTTTGAACATCTGGAGTACGCGGAGGGCGTGAATTTGATGCGCGATTGTTATCGCTGCCTGGGAGCCGGAGGCGTTTTTCGCGCCGCCCTGCCCAACCTGGCCGCTGTCTTTCGCGCTTACCTGGCGGACAATGAAAGCCATTTTGCCGACATTGATGCCAACGCGCTGGCAACGCGAACACCCCGCACCGCCGCGATAGTGGATTGGATCAACTACGGCGTTTATCAGTTCGGGGAGCATAAATGCATTTATGATGAGGAAAAACTGATTCTCGTTTTGCGCGACATTGGCTTTTCCAAAGCCTGCGCGTCGGAATTCAAGATGGGAATTGATGTTAATTCCGAGATGCGCAAAACCCATTCCTTTTACGTCGAGGCTGTCAAATAAAACAGTATGTGATTATTTATGAGGATGTTGAGGAGCAATTTTGACGGCATCGGCAAAAACTCGCGTTGTCGTATGGGGCGTCGGTGGACACGCGCTCGTCGTTGCGGATATTCTGCGCTGTTCGCCTGATTACGCTTTGGAAGGCTTTCTGATAGATGCCGCGAACAGCGCGTTTACGAGAGAATCCCTGCGGCCTTTGCTGCTTGGCGGGGCGGAATGTCTGGACAGGCTTCGCGCCGCCGGGATTGTAAACGCAGTGGTGGCGATTGGCGACTGCAAAACCCGGCTTGAAGTCGGGGACTGGCTGAAATTGAACGGTTTTAATCTTGCCGTCGTCATACATCCTAAGGCGATTCTTGCCGATGATACACGCATCGGCGCAGGCACGGTGATTGCGGCAGGCGCGATTGTCAGTCCCGGCGTTACAATCGGCGAAAATGTCATTGTTAACACGGGCGCTACCGTAGACCATGAGTGCCGGCTTGCGGATGGCGTTCATGTGTCGCCCGGAGCGCATCTTGCGGGGCGTGTTATTGTGGAACGGGGCAGTTGGATCGGTATGGGCGCAAATGTCATAGACGGCATTCGCATTGGCGCGAACAGCATCATCGGAGCAGGCTCCGCCGTCGTCCGACATATACCCGACAACGCCGTGGCTTACGGCGTGCCGGCAAAGGTTATGAAGGAGAATAACAGTGGTTTATAGTTCTTCAGCGGTGAAGAGTCTGGCGCTTCTTGGGAGTAAGCCGGCCTTTGCCGAGCCGCTTCACGTCGGACGGCCCAACATCGGTAATCGTGAAAAATTGATGGAGCGCCTCAACGACATGCTGGATCGGCGCTGGCTTTCCAATGACGGCGTTCTGGTGCAGGAGTTTGAACAGCGTATTGCGGATATGGTTGGCGTCAAGCATTGCATTGCCATGTGCAACGCGACCATTGCGCTGGAAATCGCCATTCGCGCGGCGGGACTTACCGGGGAAGTGATCGTTCCTTCCTTTACCTTTATCGCCACCGCCCATGCCGTGCAATGGCAGGAAATCACGCCTGTTTTTTGCGACGTGGACAGCGATACGCACAACATTGACCCTGATGTCATCGAGCGCATGATTACGCCGCGCACGACGGGGATTATCGGCGTTCACGTTTGGGGCCGGCCCTGCGCTGTTGATGAATTGAGCGAGATTGCCGACCGTCACAATCTGACCCTGATGTTCGACGCGGCTCATGCTTTTGGCTGCTCGCATAAGGGTAAAATGATCGGGAATTTTGGCGAGGCGGAAGTGTTCAGCTTTCACGCAACCAAGTTTCTCAACACGTTTGAGGGCGGCGCGGTTGTCACCAACAACGATGATCTGGCGGTGAAGATGCGCCTGATGAAAAACTTCGGATTTGCCGGCTACGACAATGTTATCTACATCGGCACGAACGGCAAAATGACGGAAGCCGCCGCCGCGATGGGATTGACCAGCCTGGACAGCATGGAAGACTTCATCGAAACCAATTACCGCAACTACGCGCAGTATCGCCGGGAATTGACGCGGCTGCCCGGTATTCGCGTGATTGATTATGATAACGCGGAGCGCAACAACTATCAATACGTGGTTGTAGAGGTGGATGAGGATAAGGCGGGACTGAACCGCGATCAGCTTGTGGAAGTGCTGTGGGCGGAGAATGTTCGCGCCCGCCGGTACTTCTATCCCGGCTGTCATCAGATGGAACCGTACCGCTCCAACTTCCCACACGCCGGACTGCTGCTGCCGCGAACGGAAAAACTCTCCAATCAGGTGTTTATCCTGCCGACAGGCACGGCGGTAGGTCCGGCAGAGATTAACGCCATCTGTGGGATTGTTGAAACGGCTCTCGCGCAGGCAGATGCCGTGCGGCGGCATCTGAACATGCCCCAACTTGTGGCGTAACCTTTCAGCGCAACGATGTATCTGACTAAAGGTTTGGAACAGCATTGAGAAAAATTAAACAGCGGATTCAACGATTCATTGATATTTATCAATCTAATACAATTGAAAGAACTCAAATTCTGGAGCAACAAATCAGGACGTTGACGGAGCAGCAGGAGGGTCTTTTTCTGCGCCTGGAGGAAGTAAGCAGCCGACTTGAGGTAAACCCCGATCTTGTTGACGATTTCCGGGCCTGGAAAGCCGCCCATACTCTGCCCCAAAACCCGAAGGTGTCGTGCTGCGTGGCAACCTACAATCGTTCGCAACTGCTGGTGGAACGCTGTATTGCCTCCATTCAGCGACAAACGTACAGCAATTGGGAACTGATCGTTGTCGGCGACCACTGCACGGACGATACGGCAGACGTGATTGCAAAACTCGGTGACGCGCGCATCCGGTTTGAAAACCTGCCTGTTCGCGGCCCTTATCCTGAAGACCCGCGCAAGCGCTGGATGGTGGCAGGCACGTTTGCCATGAATAAAGCCTTGTCTTTAGCGAGCTGGCGACTACATCACGCATTTGGATGATGATGACGAACACGCGCCGGAGCGCATGGCGCAGTTGGTGGCGTTCGCCGGAGCAAACGCTCTGGATTTCGTCTGGCATCCGTTCTGGTATACAGATTACGCGGGAGATTGGCAAGTCAATGAAGCCCCCGAATTTGGCCGGGGACAGGTGACAACCTCCTCGGTTTTTTACCGCCAGTGGTTCAAAAACATAGGATGGGATATAAACGCGCACAAACTGCTGGAACCGGGCGACTGGAATCGCTTCCGGCGCATCCGCTACTTAAAACCGGATAGCGCGCGCTACCCGGAACCATTGCTCAGACACTATCCCGAAAACACGCAGCACCGAGCGCAGCCGAATTCGTAATCATTACACCGAATACCGACATACGGCTTTTTCAGGATAAATACCCGGACATATCAAGTGCAAGCAAGTAATCACGACAAGCCCGGTTTCCATATTGCCACCATTGCCAACCGACTCGACGAGTACGCGGCGATGAAAGCAAGTTTTTTGCAGGCAGGCTTTACGGAGCCTGCCTGTCGCTATACCCTTCTGGACAACTCAAACGGCAATAACCACGAGCCTTACAGCGCCATCAACCGCCTGATTGCCGCCACTACGGAACCCTATCTGATTGTCTGCCATCAGGACATTCGGCTGGATCAAGGGCACGGCTATGAGCGGCTGACGCAGCTTCTGGCGGAATTAACGGCGCTTGACAATAAGTGGGCAGCAGCGGGCAACGCGGGGGGCCGGGTGCATGAAGCGACAAGTCATCTGGTAGACCCACACGGCGCTCACAATACCGCGCCGCTTCCCCACGAAGTGTACACGCTTGATGAAAACCTGCTGATCCTCCGCATGTCCCGCAAACCCGCCGCTTCGCCCGGACTTTCCGGTTTTCACCTGTATGGGGCCGATGTTTGTTTGAATTCCATGCGGCAGGGGTATACTTCTTATATCATTGATTTTCGCCTGACGCATTTAAGCGGTGGCAGCCCCGAAAGCGACGCCTTCGCGCAGGCCAAGCAGAAATTTGAAGCGTACTGGAGTCGGCGTTTCTGGCTGTGCCTGCTGAAAACAACGTGTACGGAGTTGACGTTAAGCCGCCTGCCGGTTGTGCGAACTCAGTTGCTTAATAAAGTCAACCGGAGCCGGGTTTATAATCATATCAACCTGTACTACAAAGCCGCCAATTTTGCGAACAGGTTCCGCTCAAATAAAAATTCGTAGGGGCGCAATTTATTGCGCCCTCTGCCGGACCGGTTATTGCGGGCGTGATGAATCACGCCCCTACAACCCTTATTTGAATAGAAAGGAAATTTGCCGATGTCCTCCAGCGATATTGCCGTGTCGGTGCGCGACCTGAGCAAGTCCTATATTATTGCCCACAACGCGGAAAGGCACTCGACGGCGGCGGAAGCGCTGATGCACCGGCTGAAAAATCCGCGTCAGCGCGTGGAAAAAGAAGAGTTCTGGGCGCTTAAGGACATCAACTTCGATATTAAGAGGGGGGATGTGGTCGGCTTCATCGGCAGGAACGGGGCGGGCAAGTCCACGCTGCTCAAAGTGCTGTCAGCCGCATTACGGAGCCGACAACGGGGCAGATTGATCTTTACGGGCGGGTTGGCAGCCTGCTGGAAGTGGGTACGGGCTTTCATCCCGAACTGACAGGCAGAGAGAATATCTACCTGAACGGCGCGATTTTGGGCATGAACCGCAAGGAGATTGCGCGGGAGTTCGACGCCATTGTGGATTTTTCGGGTACGGAGAAGTTTCTGGATACGCCGGTGAAGCGGTATTCGAGCGGCATGTATGTGCGCCTCGCGTTTGCCGTCGCCGCGCACCTGAACCCCGAAATCCTGATTATTGACGAAGTGCTTGCTGTGGGCGACACCGAATTCCAGAAGAAGTGCCTGGGCAAAATGAAGGATGTCGCCAAAAGCGGGCGTACCATCCTTTTTGTCAGCCATCAGGAAGCGGCGGTGCGGCAGTTGTGTACGTCCGCCATTTTGCTGAATGCCGGCAAGTTGGTGGTGGCGGGGCATCCCGATGAGGTGTATGACCAGTATCGGGTTCGGCGCACGACAACCGGTTTTTCCACGGTAAACCGAACCATGTCCAGCCCGGAACTGCAATGCGAGGACGCTTACTTTTCCTATCGCGGCATTGACACGACGGAAATTCCCAGTGGCGCGCAGCCCGATCTGACGCTGGTGATTCGGGTGAATTCCCGGTGTACCTTCACGCCCGAAGTGGTGTTTCGCAATGCTCAGGGTGTACAGGTGCTGTTCGGCTGCCACTGGTACGCCAATGGCGAAGCGTATACCTTTGATCCGGGCGTGTATGAAATGACGTATAAATTCCAGTTACCGTATCTGGTCACGGGGCGCTACAGCGTTGACTTTGTTATTTCCGATCCGTGTGTGCGCTATCTGGACTTTATTGAGGAGGCTTTGGATTTGTACGTCACGTCGCCGATTAATTCGGCCACAGGGTTTAAGTTCGACCAGTCCTTCGGGCGCGGGTGCATTTACGTGGAAGCAGAAGAAGTGAGCGTGGTTTCTAAATCAGAAGAGTTCGACAAGAGTTATTCTCAGGTGTGAACTTTCTTATGAACAGGATGGCTGTTCGTCGGCGTCGCTTTGTGAAACACATCAGGAGAAGGTATGGGGTTTAGAATCAGAGGCCGTATCAACGCATGGATTGCGCATACGCGCAATCGCTTTCTCGTGTGGCGCGTGGATACGGTAAAACAACAGGGCAATCTTTTCCGCACCCGCGCGCTGAGGCGGCGATACGCCCTGCCGGAAATAGACATCAAGGAAATCGCTTCCCGCCCCGTCGCGCTGCCGGAACTGATTATGGACGACATCGGCATGCCGCCTTATGTCGAAACCATCGAGCATGATGATATTCGGCCCCTGCTGACGATTGCGGCGGGCTTGCAGTCGCGCGTGATTGTGGAATTGGGAACGGCGTATGGCAACTCAACGGCAAATCTGTGCAAAGTCTGTCCCGAAGCCACGATTTATACGGTGAACGCGCCTGCCGAAGAGCAGTCGGGCGAACTGGTCACGTTTGAACTGACCCGCGAACAGGTGGGGCGCGTGTATCGCAAGGCCGGTTACGGGGACAGAGTGGTTCAGATATTCAAGAACACGCTGGAACTCGACCTGTCGGAGTACCTGCCGCAGCCGATGGTAGATTTGGCGATCATAGATGCCTGCCATGACACGGACTTTGTGATCAACGACTTTCACAAGGTAAAATCGTTCATCAAGCCGGGCGGCGTTGTGGTGTTCCACGATACGCACCCCAGCCTTTGGCGGCATACGTTTGGCAGCTACATCGCCTGCATGAAACTGCGCCAACAGGGATTCGATATACGCCATCTGCGCTCGACCTGGTGGGGCGTGTGGAAAAACAGCGAGTAACCCGGTTTCATGAAACTTTTATTCATTTCCGGTACCTTGCCGCCAAAGTCGTCTCCTGAAGGCATCCATACCGCCATGCTTTGCAGGCATTTTGCCGCGCAGGGCATTGATGTTCACCTGTTGACGACAAAGCAGGAGGGTATCCCAACGGATTTGCCCTGCGCCGTTTATCCGATCATGGAAAAATGGGACTGGTCGGAAATGCCGCGCATGGCCCGATTCATTCGCCGCTGCAAACCCGACGCCGTACTGCTGATGTACCTGGGGTTTATGTACGGCAATGAGGCGATGGTGACGTTTGCGCCTACGGTGTGCAGGCGGCTTCTGCCCCGGCGCGTAAAATTTATCACGCAGTTTGAAAATTTCATGGGCGCGGACACCAAAACCAAATTCTCCAATGATTTCCGCCGACTGCTGACGCGACTGCAAGGCAGGCAGGGCGTCAGCCGGGAATTCGGAACCCTGCTGAAGGACAGCGACCATATCATTTTCCTGAGCCGCAACCACTTCGATCAGGCGAAAGAGCATTTTGATGTTACCTACCAGCATGTGCCTATCGAAGCCAAATCCAGCGTGATTCCCGCGCCGCCCGTGATGGAACGGATCGCGCCCGACCCGGCCCGCGCCCGCGCCGAAGAGCGCGCCAAATTGGGACTGGAACCGGACGCGCCCTTAATTTTGTACTTCGGGTTTCTTTATCTCGGCAAAGGCATTGACACCCTGGTTCGCGCCTTTCAGCAGTTAAGCGCGCGCTTTGACAACGCCAAACTCATCATTGTCGGCGGCGTCGTGGATTATAGCGACCCTGCTCTAAACGAGCCTGTCAGGATGTTTCACGCTTTGCCCAAAGAGCTTGGCATTGAGGATAAGGTGATCTGGACGGGATTTTTGGACTCCAGTACCGATCTGGCGTCACGGTATATGTATGCCGCCGACCTGTGCGTCCTGCCGTTCGACTTTGGCGTACAATTGAATAACAGTTCGCTTGCGGTGGTGATGAACCACAATCTGCCGGTCATTTCCACGCGAGGCGAACACCTGGAACCGGAGTTTAAACACAAAGAGAATATCTACTTATGCCCTCCCAAAGAGCCGGCGATACTGGCAAGCGCAATGGAAGAGGTTCTTACGGATACCGGGTTGTATGATCAGTTGGTGAGCGGCGCGCAGCAAATGTCCCGCGAACTTTTTTCCTGGGAAGAAGCCGTCAAACGAACTATCGCTTTATTTTGACCTGAGCAAGTGAAGGATAGAAGGATGAATCTTTCGGAAAAACGGATCGTCGTGACCGGCGGAGCGGGGTTTCTCGGCTCGTTTCTGGTGGAGAAATTGCGGGCGCGGGGCTGTCGTGAGGTGTTCGTGCCGCGCTCCAAAGAATACGACCTGCGCGACCGCGATGCCATCGTTCGCCTGCTCACGGATACAAAGCCGCACGTGATCCTGCACCTGGCGGCGGTGGTGGGCGGCATCGGCGCGAACCGGGACAATCCGGGCCGCTTCTTTTATGAAAACGCCATTATGGGCATCGAACTCATGGAGTATGCGCGGCGCTATGGCGTGGAAAAGTTTGTCGCTACGGGCACGATTTGCGCTTATCCCAAATTCACCCCGATTCCCTTTCAGGAAGACAACCTGTGGAACGGCTACCCGGAAGAAACCAACGCGCCTTACGGCCTTGCCAAAAAGATGATGCTGGTTCAGGCGCAGGCGTATCGCCAGCAATACGGGTTTAATGCGATCTACCTGCTGCCGGTCAACCTGTATGGCCCGCGCGACAATTTCGATCTGGAATCGTCGCATGTAATTCCCGCCCTGATCCGCAAATGCCTGACGGCGCGCGACACCAAGCAGCAAGAAGTCACGCTGTGGGGCGACGGAACGCCATCGCGCGAATTCCTGTATGTGGAAGACGCGGCGGAAGGCTTGATTCTGGCGGCAGAGCGTTACGACGGCGACGAACCCATCAATTTGGGAACGGGGCAGGAAATTCGCATACGCGACCTTGCCGAACTGATTGCCGAAGCGTCGGGGTTTACCGGGGAAATCGTATGGGACACTTCCAAGCCCAACGGCCAGCCGCGCCGCTGCCTGGACACGCGCCGGGCGGAAGAACTGCTCGGCTTTCGCGCTACGGTTGACTTCAAGGAGGGGCTGAAGCGCGCGATTACATGGTATGAAAACAGTCTGGCAGAGGCCAAAAGTTAGAATATGACCAAATTGCGCGTCCTGCTGATACTGCACGAACTGAGTTTGTCCGGCGCTCCCAAAGTGGCGCTTGAACTCTTTGCGGAATTTGCGGCCAGTGTTGAAGTCCACATTTTTTCTATCCTGGATGGCCCGCTGCGCGAACAAGCGAGTATGCTTGGCATGGTGACAAACATTCAGGACTTGCAGAAATCCCAAACTCTGTCGGAGCGGATTGCTCGCAAAACGAAACGCGCCCGTCTGGAAACGCTGCTGCGGCATTGGAAACCCGATGTGATTTACGTCAACAGCGTGGCCGCCCTGCCCGCCCTGCCGCTCATGGATTATACATCCGCGCCCGTTTTGCTCCATGTGCATGAGATGGAGGCCGTTATCCGCTTCCTTACGGGCGGGGAGCCGTCCCTGCTGCGAGAAAGACCCACAGGCTACGTTGTGGTTTCTGAAGCGGTCAAGCGCGCGCTGACCGGCGCGTTTGCCATTGACGCCGCTAAAATCACGGTCATCCATGCGTCCATCTCGCCTCCGAAGCAACAGACAATTTCGATGGCGATACCGAAGGCAGACAATGCGCCTTTTGTCGTCGGCGGAGCGGGAACCCCGGAAATGCGCAAGGGCATCACGCTCTGGCTGCAAATGGCGTCGGAACTGATGTCCAAAGTCGGCGCAGACAAGGTGCGCTTCCAGTGGGTGGGGGTTCGGGACAATCTTGATGGACAATTGTTTCGCGTCATGGCGCAAAAAATGGGCTTAGAAGCCAGCGTGGAGTTTATTCCGCTGACGCCTGAACCATTGGCCTATTTCGCCGGGTTCGACCTGCTTGCCATGACCTCGTGGGAAGACCCGTGTCCGCTCGTGGTACTGGAAGCCATGCTGCTGGAAAAGCCTGTCGCCTATTTTATGGGGAGCGGAGGCGCTGTGGAGGAAACAGGCGATACCGGACTTGCGATCTCCGATTTCTCCCCCGGCGCGATGGCGGATGCTATTGCCGATCTGATGCAGTCGCCGGAACGCCGTGCCGACATGGGCAAACGCGCCCGCGCCCGCGTCCTGGAGAATTTTGTTACGTCGGTACAAGCGCCTAAAATCGAACAGCAGATTCGCCTGTTAGCCGGTCAAAACGCCCCGCGCTGAACAGATGCTTCAAGAGCGGGCTTGATGAATCAAGCCTCTACAGCACGAACTTTTTATGCGCCGCTTGGTATAAATCTAATTAAAGTGCAAGAAATAATGCAAACAAATATATCTATTATCGTCCCGGTTTACAATGCGGCAAAGTTTCTGGCGCGGACGCTGCAAAGCGTACAGGCGCAGACCGTGTCCGATTGGGAACTGATTGCCGTTGACGACGGCAGCAAAGATTGCAGCGCGGACATTGCGCGGGAGTTTGTGGCACAGGACGCGCGGATTCGCCTGGTACAGCAGGCAAATGGCGGCGTGGCGGCGGCGCGGAACCGGGGGTACGCGGAAACTAATCCCGGCTCTTCTTACATCATTTTTCTCGACAACGATGATTTATGGGCCTCGGACATGCTGGAGAAACTTCTGCAAGCGCTGGCGGTTCATCAGGATTGCGCGGCGGCGCATGGCAGGGCCGTGCTGATTGACAGTCAGGAACAGCCGTATGTCACGGATGAACTCAATCCGTACTTTGCAGTGGTGGAAGAGTTTTTGAGCCACCGCTCTATGGTACAGGGAAACCAGATTGTGGATCGCGCGCCTTCCGAAACCACGACGTTCAACCATTTTGCCGTGCGCAACTGCATCGTGTCGCCGGGCTGTGTCCTGTTCCGCCGCTCCGCGCTGCCCGCCGCGCCGCTCTTCGATCTTCAGACCGTTCCCAGCGATGATTGGGATTTGTATCTGAATGTGAGTCGCTCACGGCCCTTTGCCTACATCCCGGAAGCGGTCTTTTATTACCGCATTCATGATTCCAATGCCTCCGGCAACGTCGAAAAGATGCATGCGTCCGGCAAATACGTGCGCCAGAAAGCCTTCAAAACGTACGCGAACGCGCCCCACCTCCACGATGCGCTGGTGCAGGGCGCGCTGGCTCCGTATCACGAAAAAAGAACCGAGCGTTTGCGCTGGATGCGCGACTGCCTGCACGAAGGGAAGTTGGTCGCCGCGCTTCAGCAGGGCTTGCAAACGCTCAAAATCGCGCGCGAAATGCGCCAATTCCGGCTCCAAAACAAAAAGGCAGCCTCCTGAGCCGGGTATTGAAAATACCCGGCCAATTGGCGTGGTTCAGACAGGGCGCTGCGCTTGCTTGCGGCGGCGCAGGAAGGCAATGCCGCTCAGGGCGGAAGCGGCAAGTAAGGCCACAGTTCCGGGTTCGGGAACCGCGACGCCGAACGCGAGATTGGCAATCAATTGATGGCCGGGCGCGGTAGGATGCAGGTTGTCCCAATACAGGTAGGTGTTGGGGTCGCCCACAAGCGTGTTCAGGTAGGAATGAGTCACGTCCGCATAACCATACTGCGCCGGGTTGGACACGATCTGATTGTACAGGGCGTTGTCGTCGAGCAGAAAGAAGGTGTCGCCGGGAAGCGTCAGGCGCAGCATCTGAAGGGATTGGTTCAGCAGAGTATCATGCACGGCGGCAAGCTGATGGAGAACAGGGGACGCCGGTGTGCCGATGACATTCGGCAGTTGTCCCAAATCCGACAGGTTGGCAACCAGAAATGTACGCGCGCCGTGCGCGGCCAACTGGTTGATTTCGCCGGTAAGGTTGGCAACCGGCTTGGTGGGATCGGTCTGCCCGTTCAAATAATCGTTGCCGCCGCCCCACAGGATGTACAGGGCATTGGGGTCAACCACAGGATGCGCGATGAGGTAGCCCGCCACTTCGGTCTGCATCCCCGGCAGCCTGCTGTCAACATTGGTGGTGTCGGTATGCGCGCCGCCATACGCAAAATCCTCGGTAGGCTGGCTGACCACGCCGGGGATCGCGGCCAGGTCATCAACCCAGATCGGGCCGTTGGAAAAGCGACCGTTATAATAGGGGGGAGGCGGAACCGTTCCCATGCTTGCGGCGAAAACGTTGCCGTTATCGGAGATGCTGTCGCCGAAGACAACTAATTTGCTGTACGCCTGCGCCTGCGCCCCGCGTGGCGCGCTTGCCAGAACCGCGCAAGCCGCCAGGCCGAGCGACAGCGAACGGCCAAACCGTGACAGGGAAAAAGAGAGTCGAGACATAGTTAAGTTCAGGCTTCCTTTCATGAAGAAGCAGTGGGTCAGGAATGTGACTTCCTGACCCACTGCTTTTACTGCGCTGCTGATTTAAACGCCGGAATTACCAGCGGCTGCCGCCGCCACCGCCGCTGCTGCCGCCGCGATCTCGGTCACGGCCACCGCCGCCGCCACCGTAACCGCCGCCACCGCCACTGCTGCGGCCACCACCGCCACCGCCGTAGCCGCCACCGCCGCCGCTGCGTCCGCCGCCACCGCCATAACCACCGCCGCCCGAACGCTCTTCACGCGGGCGCGCTTCGTTGACGGTCAGCGTTCGTCCGCTCATCATCGTGCCGTTGAGCGTGTTGATGGCCGCCTGCGCTTCGGCGTCCGTGCTCATTTCCACAAAGCCGAAGCCTTTGGACTGGCCGGTGTATTTGTCCGTGACCACGCTGGCCGAAGCCACCGTGCCGGAAGACGAAAACAAGTTTTCCAGATCGCTGTCGCTGGTGGAATAGGGCAGTCCGCCCACATAGATACGTGTCGCCATTGTGCAATGGCTCCTTTCTTCATTTCCTTACAGAATCTTCTCATAATTCTATAAAGGAAAACTGTCAACGCATCGCCGCATGGCATTTCCATCGGAACCACGCTGAAAATCGCTCTTGAAGCCGGTTCGATCCCAAACGGGAACAAATGAAAATCAAGAGGGAATTAAACGCGCGATGGAAAGCCGGCTGCGACGCCGGGAGCAAAGAGGGAAAGCCTATCATTATCTTCCCCATCTGAAACAAGCGGCAGGAAAGGAGAAAAGAGCCTGAAGCACACGGGGCAGCCACACCATTTTCCCAATGGGAATGTCGCTGCATCAGCAAAAAGGTTCCATCCAGCTTCGTGTCCTCGCACAGATAGGGCAGTATACCACACAAACCCGATTTTTCAGCGCTCGAAACTCGAAATTATGCTTAGAAATTTCTCAGTAGGAGATTAGTACCCGAATATCCCCCTGCGTCCGACAGATGACGGTAAGCCGCGTACCGTGAAATTGAAAGGGAGCCGGGCTGCCGTTGATTGTTACGGCGAGGGGAACGCGCCCATTCTGCGCTTCGCCGACAAGCGTCCAGGCAACGGGTTTATGGCGCGGCGTATCAAAATAAAAATCCAATTGAACGTGTTTGCCGTCCGGGGAAACGCTGCCGTCACGCAGCGCGGCAGGCTGCCATTCCGTCAGCAGCAGGGGCGCGGACCGGGAAAGCAGTTCCGCCAGCACATTCGGCCCGATCCAGGCATTGTTACGGTTTGCCTGCGCCATGTCAACGTAATTCCACAGGGTGGATGTGGGTTCGCCAAGCAGGGCGCGGGCAAAAATATGCGGAAAAGTCACATAAATCGAGTTGCCTTTGTAGGTTGTGGCGAAGGGATACACAACGTCGCCGCGATACCATTCCGGGAAACTGCGCGCGTACTCGGCTTCGTAGTCCGCCAACGCCGTCCCGCCAAACGCGCGGAGAACCGCGTACAATTCCGGCAGTACGCCATCTCCCGAAAGGACATTGGTGGTATCCCAGGGGTCATCTTCGCCCAGGCGGGCGCGGGTGAAGCCTTCCATTTCGTGGAAGCCCAACACCACGCTTTTCGGCCCGATCAGGCCGGCTTTACGCGCCCAGGCGGTGTACAGGAAGCGGGCGACAGTGGGCACGGCGATACGCGCGGCTTGTGCGGCAAAGTATTCTATGCCCGCTTTGTCCTTCAGGGCGCGGGCCATTTTCAGGCAGGCCAGCGTACCGCAGTAGGTGGCCGCCATCGGGTCGCCGGTTCCCGTGCTGTAGCCGTGATCGGCGTTTACAACCGTCATCCACGCCCAGTCGTCGCCCCGGTCAAAATAGCGGTAGATACGCCGGACGTCGTTCCAATGCGCGCGGACAAACGCCCAATCTCCCGTATACTGCGCGTATTTGTACAGCCCGTAAAGCGGCAGGGCATCGCCCCAATCCAGATCGTAGCGGCGCTGATTCGGCCCGGCAATAAAATACGTCCATAGATAGGATTGTCCGGTGAACGGCTCGGTTTCCGTTTTCCACGGGCGGGGCGGCGGTTTTGCGGTATCGGAGGAAGTTTCCGGTGTGGAAGCGCGGGGCAAGGCTGCTTTCGCCGGAGCGCGCGGCGGGGAAGGCTGCGGCAGATAGGGCGGCAGCGTAAAGGCAAGCGGCAAATAACGCTGCCAGGCGGCCTGCGTTTCGGCCCGGCGTTGTGGCGTCAAGTAGGCCCATGCCATTTGCGCGTTCGCCATGCCCGCGTAGCCCAGGTCAACCGCATTGTTCGCCCAATCGCCGCCCAGATGCCCCACCAGTTCATTCAGCAGGCGGGTATTGCCCTGCGCATTAGAGGCCGCTTCCGCTTCCACGCGAACATAGCCGCGCTCGTCTGTGGGCGGCACGGGCAGGGTATATCGCGCCGTATTACCCCGCATATAGGTAAAGTCGCCCCATTTTGTCGGGCAGTCCGCCGTGACCGTTTCGCCTGTGATGGCAGCCGGGTAGCCATGCGCGCGGGCAAACGCGAGAACGGGCGGCAGGGGCGCGATAGGGAGGCCCTCCGAAGTGGGAGCGTAGGTTTCCGTGAAGGTAACGGTCTGTCCATCCGGCGCAAGGCGATGGCTGCTGTAGTCGCGCGTGGGAATGGAAATAGCGGCCCATCGGCGGGCTTCGGCGCGAAGGTGATTTTCTTCCGCCGCGCTTGCAGCCGGAGCCAACTCGCGCAGGCCAAGCGGCGTTACAAACCGCGCGTCGCCAATCGCTTCCTGCCCTTCCACCACAATCTCGGTTTTATCGGGCAGGCAGGCCAGTGTTTTGACGCGAGGCTCAAATCCCCTGCGGAACGCGATCAGCAGGGGCATGGACGCCCGATCTTCGCGCCGTATCAGCAGGCCGGAACACTGTTCTGATTCCGGCGCAGGCGGCAGGTAAGCCATTGTAACCGGGAGGGGGTTGCCCTTCTCATCGGTAACGCGCAGCCGCATCCGCCTGCCATACGTCGCGCCAAAGCCGGGATACAGCAGGGTATAGCGCAACTGCGTTGGCTCATCCGCGCTTCCACCGGACAAACGGAGCGTTTTGCCGGTTGTGCCGATGGCGATAACCTTTGCCCGCGCCCTGCCCTCCCCATACGTTATTTGCATCGGCGTGGCCGTCGGCGGCGCGGCAAAACCATGCGGCGTCACGTTCAGCGTCAGCAGACCA
Organism: uncultured Chthonomonadaceae bacterium; assembly: GCA_963835065.1. Classification (GTDB taxonomy): domain Bacteria; phylum Armatimonadota; class Chthonomonadetes; order Chthonomonadales; family Chthonomonadaceae; genus CAWFQB01. The sequence goes on from CAWIEK010000051.1 coordinate 34,492, forward strand.
TCGTCATTGAAGCGACCAAAGCGACCAAATTGGCTCCTGTCGCTTGCAGGCGCGGCCTGCGCGCGCAGGACTACAGGGAGTGCAAAGAACAGCGAAAATGTCAGCAGGCGCAGGAATAATCGCATAGGTTGTCCCATCGCATTTTGGAGAATGTTCACAGCGGCAGCGGGCATTTCCGCATCCATGTCTTCATAAGGGGATGAACCTCTGTTGGAGTACCGGCGCATCATCGGTTCATCGAAGCACAGTTTAATTTCCATAGGTTGCTATACATGAGGCAATGACGTGTCATTTCGGCCCTGATTTACGCAGAATTCTGACAATGATTTTGTAACCTCTTGTCTGGGCTATCTTCAAAGGCGTCAAACCGGATTTGTTAGCATGGTTTATGTCCGCGTGATGCGCTAACAGAAGTGTTACGCAGGATTGGCGATTTGCAGCGACTGCTTGTATCAAGGGCGTATCGCCATAATCTGAATCTTGCGCATTGGGGTTAGCCCATCAGTTACAAGTTAAGGAAATTTCGAGATTGTCAAGGGCTATTTTCACTGATTTTCAGCTCGTTAAAAGCCGTGTCACAACATCCGAAGTGGCTGTTTGTCCGCTAAATGTTTCTTGCGATGGGCTGCCTGCTCGCTAATAGGCTTGGCAGGCAGCAGAACATCGGCAGAAAAATAGTGAAAATAACCCTTGACAAATCTTAAAAGTGCTTAACTTGTAACTGATGGGGTTTATCTTCAAAGGCGTCAAACCGGATTTGTTAGCATGGTTTATGTCCGCATGATGCGCTAACAGAAGTGTTACGCAGGATTGGCGATTTGCAGCGACTGCTTGTATCAAGGGCGTATCGCCATAATCTGAATCTTGCACATTGGGGTCAGCCCTATGATTAAGCAATATTTTTACCAACTTACAATCGCCTGAATAAGCGGCATAGAGAAGGGGCGTTGCTCCTGTTGAATCTTTTGCATCTATGGCAAAACCATTGCTCAACAGCAGACTAACCATTGCGGCATCATGTTTTTTGACAGCATGATGTAAAGCCAGACGGTCTGCTCCATTAACCTGTTTTGCCTTTCGGAGTTTGTTAATAAGTATCTTCGCAACTTGTAAACGCCGATACTCTACAGCGTACCGTAAGGGTGTGCCCAAACTTGGCTCGTTTCGGCGTGGGTCCTCCCCTTTATCGAGCATTGCTTTCACTTTGACAGTATCCCCGCGTCGAATGGCGCGGTAGAATGGGCTTTCCACTATAGGAGCAAGAGGGTCTTGAGGCAGTTGGAAACCATAACCAATGTAAGCCCAACCCATCATGTTACAAGTGAGAATTGCGCCGATTAGCAAGTAATGCTTAGAACAGCATATTTTTTGATCGCACAAGTATAAACTAGCATGAATAACTTACCATATCCCATAGAAGTCTCCCTGATGAATAGCGCCCTGGTCCAATGCCTGGCTCGGGGATATGAGAATTCGGATTCGCATAGATGCCTGCTTTTAATGGGTTCAGCCACAATACCGTTTTAGCAGGCCAACCGTCTCCGCCTGCGGGCAATCCAATCAAAGCAGGAAGAAACTGTGCTTTGTTTTGACTATTTAGTTGTCAATGTGCTGGTCAGCAAGCATTATGTGTGAGTGTCAAGCATCACAATGTAGCATTGGTTTGTTGCGCGTTCAATATAATGTATTCTGATTGTGGATGTGGCATGTGCTGTCTCCCATTGGTATCAATGGCCTCTCGGCACACTTGCATACTGCTACGCCGCATTTCGTTCTAATGCGAAGTCAGAAGGTTCCTAATCCCTGCATCCACTTTGTAGTCCGTAAGCTGCATCCTGCATAAATTCTGCGTGTGTTTACCCATATAGGGAAAGATGCGGTCAAAGTGACTTGCGTAAGTGGTAAGTAACGCCTCGCAAACAGTGACACTGATCAGATTTCGAACTTGGAAATCTGAATTGCTGGCTAACTCTTCTATCCAAGCCATAATATCGGCCAAGCGATTTGCCTGGCTAGGGTTGGCTGTAAGTGTAATCAGGAACGGGATAAGCAGGTTCTCCATTACAAGGGTCAACCCCGGACTTGACTGAACAGTTTCACTCAATCCATGCAGTTGGTTAATTTCGTGCATATCAATGCTGTCTTGTTCAGTCCAGAGCAAGTGTGCGCTATTGTTCTCGCGCAGCATTTCTTCATAGTTCTCCCGAATTTCCGGTACGGCTATGAGTAAGCGTGGGAGAACGTTATTGTATTCTCGCATGTCTCCTTGTGCCATATTTGACATTACTTTCCTTGCAGCGCGCGCTGTAAGTCATCGTGCTGTGATGTGTACCCTGTGTTCTCTATAGCAGCAAGTCTCCAACGCGCTACGCCCGTTCTGATTGTGTATCCCCATAGAGAAATCCAAAGCCATTATAAAAATGTATTATAATCAGTTCCGGTGGTAAAATTGCCGCTGCTGTCGGCGATGGTGCTGTCGGCGATGGTGTTGAACGTTTTAACGACGGCGCGGTATTTCGCTCCCGCAGTGGCAAAGATGTCGAAGTTGTTCAGCGCGTTCGCGCCATTGATGGTCACGTTCATTTTGCGGCTGCCGGCTGCGTTAAACGCCAACTCCGCAAAATGAAGCCGCACCACATACCAACCGTTTGCGGTAAAGCCTGGAAGCGTGTAGACAAGAAGAGAGGAAGCCGTGTTCTGCGTCTGATAGATGGACGCGGGCGCGGCATTGGCAACGCCCTTCACGTCAATGCCCGTCGTTGTGGAAACCGGCGAACTGCTGCTGTAATAAGCGTCCGAGCGAAACGTTCCGACTGTGACCCCGCCGCCGCAATCCACGCGCAGAGGCGCGTCGGCATGAGCAAAGCGAACGCCGGACAAACACAGCGTCCAAACAGCAAACAGCAGGGCAATCAGCAGACGGCGGGCCATAATCGCTCTCCACGAAAATCAACATAACGACAATGCAGGGGATGGCGCAAACACTGGAAGATTGCATAAACACGCGCAGCATACCCAAATGGACAGGGCTGCCGTTTCATCGCAGAATTTCCAAAGTTCGAAAAGTGAAGCAGGAAGAAAGGGAGAAGACACAATCTCCCGGATCAACAATCGCACAGGCAAGCAAGGCAAACAACACGCTATTTCAGGGGCATACAGACAGCCCGCAGGTTCACGCACTCAATAGGAGAATTGCCGCACACCGTATCGCATGTCAAACCAGAAGACTGTTGCCGCCGCAGAAAAGGCGCACAAAAGCCGGAAGTAAAAGCAGTGAAGAAGTGGACCACTTAGCGCGTACAAAACACCCGTCAAGCGAACAAACCAGTATTTTGTACAATTAACAAAAGTATACGCCACCATCCAAGCGCCAGTCAATAGGAAAAATACAATTTTTCAAAATTTTTCATTTGCTTCCATTTACGCCGCCCAGATACAGCGTTATGAAGCAAAACACCTCATTTTGTCGAATTAATCTTACTTTCCCTACTGTATCTCTTCTCCCTCCCCGTGACCCCCGTGTTCCCCGTGGTTTATGTCTCCTCTTCTCTCCGTGTTCTCCGTGTTCTCCCCGGAACTTTTTTCGCGCAAGTGACCGTAAAACCCGCAGGAGCGCGGAAAATAAGATATACTATGCCAAAGTGTCCCGTTTGGCGGCCCTGACGCCCCCGTTTCCGGCAAGACCACACGACTCCCCATGATTGCGTGTTCTTCCGCACAATACAAACAATCTAAGATTTTCGGCTCGACGGCAGCCCACGCCTTCTTTTCAGCACCGATTACCCCGGTAGCGAAGCCTGGCGCTGCATGTCCACTTTCTTTAACTATTTACAGATTTACCATCGGCCTGAAACCGCCCGGTTCCCCTGCGCCCTCCCCGCGCCGCGAACCGAAGCGGAAGGAGACCTGACGACGTATGAATTTCCGAAACCATCCCCGTGTTCGCCGCATCACCACCTGTGTCTCGACCCTGTCGCTTGTCGCGTACTCCACGTCCCTGCTTTCGCCCACCTTCGCGCAGGAGCCGGGTACGCCCATGCCCGTACAAAACACGCCCGAAAAAGCGAAAAAGCAGGACGAACTGGATCGGCAGAAAAAGCCCGCGCCGCCGCCCGCGCCCGGCAACCCGGCGGTGATTATTGACCCCAACAACGGCAGCGGCAACAACACGCGCGACTTCAACCGCGACGGCACGCCCCGGATTCCGAACCATACGCGGCGTGACTATGGCGACCATCAGCGCACCCCGGAAGACACGCGCATGGGAACGGATGTCAAGAACCTGCCCCTGTATGGCTATATATTTTTCGCCGACGCCCGCCGCAACATCGAAGCCCGGCGCAATGGCCTGATCAGCGCGCTTAACGGCAACAATCAAAATGCAAACGGTTCGTCCCGCAATGACCGCAATTTCACGAACGGCAATGCGGACGGCAGCCGCCGCAATACCAACAACCGCAACGGCAATGATGGCGACAATATACCCACTCGCCGCGCCGATGGTTCCGATGCCAACAGCGGCAACCAAAACGGACAGGACAATCGGGATGGGCGCAACGGCAACGGGCGCAGCAGTGACGGGCGCAACGCTGATGGACGTAACACTGACGGACGCAATAGTGATGGGCGCAATAGTGATGGGCGCGGCAATCAGGATGGGCGCGACAACGCCGATCCGAACGACGATTCCCGCAACGATGACAACGTGACCGATGCGCAGCGGCGGCGCGATGCCCGCCGCCGGGATGCCGATTCTACGGACGCCGCGCTGGAAGACGACAACGGGGTACAGAGCCGCTTGCAGGGGTTTCCCGCGCGCAACAGTGGCGACACCCGCAATAGCGGACGCGCGGACGATAATGGCAATGACCGCAGCGGAACGGACCGGAACAGCAGCGGCAACCGTAATCGTAGCAACACAGGCAGCAACAGCACGGACCGCAACGGCCAGAACAACTCGCAAAACAACCCGAACTACAACTCACAGTATAATCCGAACAATTCCAACAATTCCTACAACACGCCCGTGCAGCGCTCCACTGTCAGCGGCTTCGACGGCATCATTGACCCGATCACGCAGTTGACCAACAACATCATCGCCTCCCCGCCCGCCACGTACCAGTTGTCCGGCGGGGATGAAGTGGTGATTCACATTACCACGCCCAAACTGAACCCGATTGACATGACCCGCACCGTAGACACGCTGGGCAATCTCGATATGGGCGAAATGGGGCGCGTGGTCGTGCGCGGCAAAACGCTGGACCAGATTGAAAGCGATGTTCAAAAACGCGCCACGCAGTATTACAAGGGCGCGCAGGTGTCCCTCAACCTCAAGCAACTGCGCACCATTTCTGTGACCGTGCAGGGCGAGGCCGTGCAGCCGGGCACGTATGTGGTTCCTTCCGTCATTTCCGCCTTCAACATGCTGAATGCGGTTGGCGGGCCGACGGAAGACGGCTCGCTGCGCGACATCAAGGTGATGCGGCAGGGCAAAGAGATCAAAAGCCTGGACTTTTACAAGTTTATGAAGGGCGACGGGCAGGAAGACGTGATCCTGCGCGCGGGCGACATTTTGGTGATTTCGCCGACTGGCAACCGCGTTGCCCTGACCGGCGAAGTTCGGCATCCTGCGCAGTACGAATTGAAGGACAACGAAAGCCTGCAGGATGCGCTGAAATATGCGGGCGGCGTGAAAGCGTCGGGCGTGGATCAAATCGTACAACTCAACACGCTGGAACCGGGCCAGAACCGCGTTTTGAAAAACATCAATCTGCGGGATAAAGCGGAAGTCGCGGCTATCAAGCTGTACGACGGCGACAGCGTGGAAATCCATTCCGTGCGCCAGATCATTGATAACAAGGTGCATGTGGCGGGAGCCATTTCCCAACCCGGCGATTACGCCATGACGCCGGGTATGAAAGTGGCCGACCTGCTGCGCCTGGCCCGCAACCCGATCAGCGAAGCCTATCTGGGCCGCGCCGCCCTGAAGCGCTGGAACGGCGACAACACGACCACGCTGATCCCCATTGACCTTGCCAAAGCGATTGAAAACGACCCGCAAAACAACATTCCCCTGATGAAGTGGGACAGCCTTGAAATCTATTCGCGCTCCGAAGCCGCATTTGTCGGGACGCGCAAGATCGAAGTGCGCGGAGCCGTGCAGCGCGAAGGCGTGTACGAGTACAGCCAGAACATGCGCGTACTGGATATTCTGCTGCGCGCGGGCGGCGCATTGCCCAATGCGGAGCGCATCGAACTGATACATCAGCACGGCGATGGCACGTACAAACTGGAATCCATCAACGTGGCGGATGTGGCGCACGGCGACCCGGCCAAAAACGTGCTTGTGGAAGACAACGATATTGTAGCCGTGTACAAGAACACGGAAGCGCAGTTTATCGCTTCGCATCAGGTGCGCGTTGAGGGCGAAGTGGTGACGCCGGGCTTTTATCCCCGCGCCGAAGGCATGCGCCTGACCGACGCCCTGCGGCTTTCGGGTTGGTTCCGGCCCGGCGCGCATCCGAGCGTAAAAATCGCCCACGCGCGCCGTTCGGTAGACTCCAAAGACGCGGCGGGCAACATTGTTTCCGTCGCCTTCGACACGCAGTTCCGGTGCGACCCGCAGGACGACCTGCGTTTGGAAGACGGCGACGTGATCGCTGTACAGGGCACGGGCGGCATTGACGAGCGCCCCGCTGTGGTTTATGTGAAGGGCGCGGTCAACACGCCCGGTCCCATCTTCCTCAAGAACAAAAACGTGCGTCTGAGCGAAGCCATTGCCGAAGCGGGCGGCCTGCGCCCCGAAGCCTTCCCCGAAGGCGCGGAGTTCAACCGCGATCCCGCCAAACTGTCGTCCAAAACGCAGAAGGAAATGGCGACAACAATCGGCAAACTGACCAATCTGCTCAACGATCAGGATTACCTGGGGAAACTTGCTCAATCGGATATCGAGCGTTTGAAGGCGCTGCAGCAAACCAGTGACAGCGGCAGTCTGCTGGGCGGCCAGCAAAGCACCAGCGCGCTCAACAATGCGGCGGGGGTTGCCATCGCTTCCAAGCTGTCGGAACACCAACTTGTGACGCCGCCGCGCCGCCTGACCGAAACAGAACTGGACCCGAGCGGTAACATCGCTGTAAACCTGCCTGCCGCGCTGGAGGAATCGAAAAAGGGCGGACGGCGCGACGACGACATTCTGCTGGTAGACGGCGACACCATCACGGTTCCCGAAAAACCGACGACGGTTCAGGTGATCGGCGCGGTCATCCATCAGCGCGGCGTGCTGTTCACGCCGGGCAAGTCGCTGGAATTCTATATCGAGCAGTCGGGCGGCTATGCCCCGGATGCCGCGCCGATGAAGACCATCGAAATCATTCGCGCGGGCGGAGGCATTATTCCCGCCAACAAGGTCAAGGATTTACGTCCCGGCGACGTGATTCTGGTTCCGACCAAAGTGCTGGCGGCGAAAATCGCGCAGCATCACGACGGCATCGGCGATTTCTTCAAGTCCATCACCAACTCGGCGATTATCTTCCGGCTGGCAACAGGAGTGTTTGGAATCTAATGCAAACAAAACCGATCTTATTGCCTGATCCCATACCCGCGCAGGACATCAACTTTCAGGTTGACGGCGGGCTGCTGCGCGACATTCTGCGTCGCAAAGCGCTCACGCTTGCGCTCGTCGGCCTGGCGGTGGGCGGCGGGTATGCCATGCGCGCGTTGTACTCCGCGCCACAGCAGTACCTGGGCGAGTGTTCCATCGCGTTGCAGCAATCCGGGCCGGCGGGACTGCCCACCGGCCTGAGCGCCCTGCTCGGCGGCGGGGGCGGCGGTTCCCACAAATACATGGGCCTGCTTGCCAGCCGCATGATGGCGGAAAAAGTGGAAAAGCGGGTGCATTTGCAGGAGCGTCTGCATTTGGGCAGCCCGCAGGAAGCCGTCGGGCTATTGCGGGGCGGCTTGAAACCCGATGACACCACCTTTGACGGGCTGCTGATTATCCACTTTGTGATGGATGCGCCGCCCATCAAGGCGCATGACGCGCAAAAGGCGGAGCAGGTACGCCTTGTCGTGGCGGATGTGGCAAACGAGTACGCCAATCAACTGGCGGATTTCTACAGCGAAAGCAACTCGGAAGGCTCCAACGCGCTGCTTAAAATCGCCGAAAATGAGCGGCAGGAAGCGCGCGCCAATTACCAGCGCGCTACCAACCGCCTGCGCGATTTCGTGGCAAGCTGGAAGAAGATGCCCGTCGCCAACACGCCTGTCGGCGGCAATATGGAATCCAACAGCCCTGCCGACCTGCTCAGTCTGTACTCGCAAATTGACGCGCTGGATGCGGAAATGCGCTCTGCCCGCGTCGCGCAGGACACGTCCACAAAGCTGCGGACAGAGCAGATCAAGAACCTGAGCATCCTGCCTGCCGAAGACAGCCTGCTCAACAACGCGCGCAGCCGGGTCACGGAAGCGGAATTGAATTTCAAGCGCGTGTCTGACGTGTATGGCCCCTCCAAACGGGAGTATAGCGAAGCGGAAGACAGCCTGCGCCATGCCAAAGATGAGCTGGCGCAGCAATTGAAGGGCATCCAGAAGCTGCAAACGTCGGACCAGGTGGAGTTGCGCAAGCAGCTTGCGGTTCAAAAAGACCGCCGCGACTCGCTTGCCAAACGGATCGCGTCTGCGGAAAACAGCCTGTTTTCCCGGCGCGACCTAGCCTGGCGCCTGGAGCAATTGCGCACGGATCAGGGCATCGCGCAGGGCCGGATGCAGCAGGCGGAAGTGAAAGCCGTAGACGTGCGCCTGAGCACGCTGACAGGTAAAAGCAAAATCTCCATTCTGGACAAAGCGCTTCCCCCCGACACCAACATGGCGGGCAATGCCAGTCCCACGCGGGCGAGCATTTTAATCGGCCTGCTTGCGATGTGCGCGATTACGGCTCTGGAATACATGCGCGCCATCCGCCGTCGCTCGCTCAACGCCTTTCAGTTCGCCCTGACCAACGCCGGCCTGATGAGCAACGGTCTGCCGCATCCCATCAATGTCGCAACAGCAAACGGCAACGGCGCTCACGTCATTCACAACAATCTTAACAATCTCAACAATCACAATGTTGAGGATGACAGCCTGAACAGCGAACCGCAAAACGGCAACGGCAACAATGGCAATGGCAATGGCAGCCACACCAACGGCAGCAATGGCAACGGCAGTAACAGCAACGGCAGCAAGGCGAACACCGGCAATGTGAGTGGCGGCAGCAATGGCAATGGCGGCAGCAATGGCAATGGCGGCAATGGCAAAAACGGCGGCAAGACAGGCTATGCCAAATCCGCCCGTCGGCGCTGAATCTAAAATCTCGTGAACAACATCTCCATCAAGCGCAATGTGGTCGGCAATCTTGTCGGCAGGCTGTATGCCGCCCTGATCAGTTTTGCCGTCGTGCCGATTTACATGCGCCTGCTGCGCCCGGAAGGGTACGGGCTGGTCGGCCTGTTCGTCACGCTGCAAACCGTCGTCACCCTGCTGGACTTCGGGCTGAGTCCCTGATGACGCGCGAACTTGCCCGTCTTTCCGCCCTGCCGGATACGGAACAGGAACAGCGCGACCTTGCCCGAACGCTGGAACTCGTGTACTGGCTGATTGGCGCGTTTATTGGCGCGGCAATTATTTTGTTCGCGCCCCTGATCGCGTCCCATGCCTTACATGCGCAGGCTCTGCCCAAAACTATCGTCGTGCAGGCCATTCGCATCATCGGCCTTATCATGGTGTTTCAGTGGCCGGATTCGTTTTACAGTGGCGGGCTGTTAGGATTGCAGCGGCAGGTAGCCTTGAACGTTATCCGCATTGTCACCGCCACCCTGCAAAGCGTGGGCGCGCTGCTGATACTAAAGTTCGTTTCGCAAACCATCAGCGCGTACCTGTGCTGGATGGTAATCGTTTGGGCCGTGCAGACCGCGCTTCTGGTGGGCTGCCTGTGGAAAACGCTGCCGCGCGCCCCGCGCCCCGCCCGCTTTCGCAAAGCCTTGTGGATTAAAAATTCCCGCTTTACGAAGGGCATGACGGGGGTTGCGCTGACGACTGTGCTGCTGTCGCAATCAGACAAACTGGCGGTGGGAACCTTCATGCCCCTCGCCGCGTTCGGCTACTACACCTACGCGTCCAACTCTTTCCAACACCCTACCCCTGCTGTTTTCGCCCATTTACAACGCCGTTTTTCCCCGCTTTTCGCAGTTTGTCGCGCTGGAAGACGAGGCCGGACTGGCGCAGTTCTACCACAAAAGCTGTCAACTGATGGCCTTGATTGTGCTGCCGACCGCAAGCGTGGGCGCGATGTTCTCCCACGAAATTCTGACCCTGTACATGCGCAATGCGGAAGACGTTCGGCATGTGCAGCCCATCTTTTGCCTGCTGCTCATCGGCACGGCGTTTAACGGCATCGTCACCCTGCCCTACGCGCTGCAGCTGGCGTATGGCTGGACATCGCTGGCCGCCATCAAAAACCTGCTCGCCACAATCCTTATCGTACCCCTGCTATGGTTCACCGTGAAACATTACGGCGCAATCGGCGGCTGCGTTATGTGCCTGACAACCAACATCGGGTACTTTCTGCTGGAAGTGCCGATCATGCACCGCCGCTTGCTGCGCCATGAAATGCCGGCGTGGTACATTCGGGATGTAGGACTGCCCCTGCTCATCAGCCTGGTCATCGTCGGCATATTTCGCGCGTTCATTTCGCCGCAAATGCCCGTTCCCGTTCTGATCGCCGGTATCGCCTGCGCCTTTCTCACCGCCCTCGCCTGCGCCTTCCTTGCCATGCCCTGGGCGCGCGCCACGCTCACGAGAAGAACTGCGCAGCCTATTCCTCCCCCTTGACATTGTTCAATCGGTATATGAAATCTCCTGGTTACCCCGAACATTGCGCGTTGTGGCGACGGGCTGAACCCCGTCGCCACAACGCGCAAAGCTATGGATAAAGAAGAGACTGAAAGTACCCTGCAAGTATTTTACAGCAAGCATTAAAATCATTTAGCGCAAGTGTTGCCCCCGCTGGAACTTCAACAGGTGACTGTGATACAGGTATAATGGAACAGTTTCATTTTCAAACAGATTCCCAATGCCGGGATCACTCAGGAAGGCAAAACATGCAATTTCCCCTTATCGTTCCTAAACTCCCAACGTTGTTAATGCTGTTCGCGTGCGCCGCCGTTTTGTCTGTGCTGTCTCAGGGCGAGGCGCGGGCAGGGCAGGCGAAAAAAGCGCCCCTGATGACGCGCTGGGCCAAACAGGTTGATCCCAAAAAGCCGCTGCCGGAATATCCGCGCCCCCAACTTGTCCGTTCCGAATGGCTCAATTTGAACGGGATTTGGGAGTATCAGCCCGGAATGGAGGGCGATACGGTTCCGGTTGGCAAAACGCTGTCGAGTCAGATTGTCGTGCCGTACCCCGTCGAGTCCGCGCTGTCGGGGGTGATGGAGCATCATGACCGGCTGTGGTATCGCCGCGCCTTTACCGTGCCGCCCAAGTGGAACGGCAAACAACTGATGCTCAACTTCGGCGCGGTGGATTACGAAAGCGAAGTGTTTGTCAACGGCAAAAGCGTGGGCGTACATACGGGCGGCTATGTGCCGTTCAGCTACGACATCACGCCCTACCTAAAATCCGGTGGCCCGCAGGAACTGATCGTGCGCGTTTTCGATCCCACCGACTTGGGCGGGCAGCCGCGCGGCAAGCAAACGCTGCATCCCGGCGGCATCATGTACACGCCCACAAGCGGCATCTGGCAGACCGTGTGGCTGGAACCCGTTGCGCAGGGCGGGATTCGAGACCTGCATATCGTTCCCGACGTAGACAACAGCCTTGTACGCCTTACGGTGAACGCCCCGAACGCAACGTCGGCAACCCTCTGCGTCGTCAAAATCCGAGAAGCAGGCCGCGTAATTAAAACCGTCACAATGACGCCCAACGCCGAAGCCCCAATCCCCATTGAAAACGCTCGACTGTGGTCGCCGGACAGCCCATTTTTATATGATATGGAGGTGGCGCTGATAGACCGGAAAAATCTGGATGTGACGACGCTGATAAACGGGAAAAACGCAACAGATCGCGTCACCAGCTACTTCGGGATGCGCAAAATCTCGCTTGCGCAGGTCGGCGGCTTCCAGAAGATGATGCTCAACAACAAGTTCGTCTTTGAAATCGGGCCGCTGGATCAGGGGTTTTGGCCGGACGGGATTTATACGCCGCCAAGTGAAGCCGCGCTCAAAGCCGATATTGCGTCCATGAAAACCTTCGGCTTCAACATGGTGCGCAAGCACATCAAAGTGGAACCCGCCCGCTGGTACTACTGGACGGACAAAATGGGATTGCTCGTGTGGCAGGACATGCCCTCGCCCAACTCCTACACCGACCATCCGCAGCCCATTGACAAACCCGTTTTCGAGAAACAACTGAACGACATTATCACCACGCACTGGAACGCCCCCTCCATCATCATGTGGGTGGTTTTCAACGAAGGGCAGGGACGACACGATACGGCGCGGCTGGTAAATATGGCAAAGCAACTCGACCCGTCGCGCCTTGCCGACCGGGACAGCGGTTCCGGTTACGAGAAAAACGAGGATGTGGGCGATGTGGAAGACATTCACTCGTACCCTCCGCCCGCGTACCCGCCCGTCAGCCCGACACGCGCACTTGTGTGCGGCGAATACGGCGGCATCGGCTATCTCGTCAAGGGGCATACCTGGCGAACAACGGGAGGAGGCTACACGAATGTCACGAGCGCGAAAGATTTGGAAGAGCGGTACGGCGAATATGCCGCCATGCTGAAGATGTTCCGGGATCAGCGCGGCTTGAGCGCGGCCGTTTACACGCAGATTACGGACGTGGAAACCGAGCTCAACGGCCTGCTCACGTATGACCGCGCGTTCAAATGCGACCCGGCGGAAATCGCCAAAGCCAACCGATTCGAGTACCCGGTTCCGACATATCAGGAGATCATTCCCACTTCGGAAAAAACTGCGCAAACGTGGAAATATACCTTTACGATGCCGACAGGGAACTGGATGGGGAAGACGTTCGACGACACAAATTGGCAAAGCGGCATGGGCGGATTCGGTACGCAGGTTCCCACCGACCCGCATATCGGAACGCCCTGGACGACTTCAGACATCTGGCTGCGGCGAACGTTCAATCCGGGCAGTTTGACGGCGGAGCAGATCAGCCAATTGGTCATTCGGGACTACCACGACGAAGACATAGAAGTGTATATTAACGGCGTCCGAGCGTATGCGGCAGGCGGTTACATCGCTTCCTACGAGTACAAGCCGCTCACGCCCGAAGCCCGCAAAGCCCTGATACTCAACGGAGAAAACACGTTCGCCGTCCATTGCCACCAAACCACCGGCGGCCAGTACATTGACGTCGGCATTTTCCAGCGCATCCCCGCCCGGCAATAACGCCGGGTGTTGCGGCAGGATCGCTGAAATTTCAAAAGCGCGCTCGGCCTTGCTGGAAACGGTATTGAAGACCGGGAAGGGTTTCTGGATTGGGGCGAGCGCGCTTCTTCTCACAAGTCAGCATGACAGGAGATTGCTCATGGCAGAACACTTTACTTACAAGCCTGTTGAGTGGACTACCGAAAGGAGCAAAATCAATGCGCCGGACCGCTTGCAAGCCATCCAAGAGGTTCTTGATAAACGAGGTCCCATCATCGTGCAGCATTGGTTCTATTACGGTGGCCGCGCGCCGGACCGCCTTGTGTTTGTTGATTACGACGAGTTTACAGAGTACCTGAACAGCAAGGCTAAGGCAGGTGACGCATTTGACGTGTGGAGATTTGCGGACGTATGTACGCGCGACAACATGCTGGCGGAAGGCAAAATGCCTGATGAACAAGGGCGTGTGCCCGTTGGCGGCGCGTACTGAAAGGTCGCCGCCGTAAGTTCTCGCAGTGGCGGGCTTGTTTTGCGCGTTCCAAATGATGAGAGCGGATATGTTTAGTGTTTAATTCTCTCGGCAGCCCTTGTCACAGAGGCATAGGATATAACACGCTGTATTTTGGACGGTTATCAGGAGGGGAGCGGGCATGGCCTACGCCGACTTTACACTGAGCAGCGTGACCAAGCGGTTCAACTTGACGCTAGACACAAGCATGGATTTGTACGGGCATATTCCTGCCGTCACGCCCGAACCCGCCTTTTTGCGGCGCTTGCAGCGCGATATGGAGATGGCGCTGCAAGTGTCTACGGAAAGAGCGCGTTCCGAATTTATCATCGCGCCTATTCTGGCCGAAGTGCGGTACATGGCGCATAACGAAATCGCGCTGTTTTCCGGCGTGGAGTTTACGGTTGACGCGCTGCAAGACCTAGCGGTTTTTGCGACTACATTATTACTCGTTCCCGGCAACAGATGTTTGTTGAGGCTCCCGTGCTGATGCTGGCGGAAGCCAAGAACGAGGACATGAAGCGCGGCTACGCGCAGTGCTTTGCCGAAATGATTGCGGCGCAATTGTTCAACGCCCGCCACGACAGCGAAGTGGAGAAGCTCTACGGCGCGGTCAGCATCGGCAATCAGTGGAAGTTTCTGGAACTCGAAGGCGCAACCGCCCGCATTGACCGCATGGACTACTACATCGAACATGTAGACAAAATCATGGGCATCCTGCTCTACATGGCGACAGGCCGCGCTGCGTCCTCCCCTGCGCCTTGAGGGTTCCATTTTGATAGTTCCATTTTAGAGGACGACTCCTTGAATTCTGCGCCTACGCGCTGACGTTATTGGGCGAACCTGTCTATGTGGAAGAGTTTTCGGGCGTTCAGCCGGGAACGAAATAGCGATATGAGGAGAAGCATGAGATACGCCCTCCCCAATCCGCGCCAAAAGCGCAACGTTTGGTTGAAGATTACTTTGCGCAACGCAAAAAAGAGGAAGCCTTTGGATAATCGAAGCAAGCCGCGACGTAGAAGTTTCTCTCGAAAGAATAACACGCTGGTAGTGTTCGCTGGTTTAGGCTGCGTGTTCGGAAGCGAATTTTTGGGCATAATGTTTGGTAAAACAACCGCCGGTTCCGTAATTGCTGTTAGCGGAGTGTCCATCGGGTTTATACTGGCATTCTATGGCCTTTCTCGAGCTTTTATATGGAAAGCAGAAGTTCGCGCTGTTATAGAGACAGAGAATATCGAACAGATTGGCATTCTCGTGGAGGCGTTAGGATTGCGGAACCGCTGGGGCAATTGTGGTAACACGCCAGAGGCACGGCAGCGCGTTACCGCTTTTTACGAAGGTCTGGATGAGGTGTTGATCCGACTGTTACCGCAACTACAGTCGGGGGATATTGCGCTGTTGACGAAAGAACAGCGAACTATTTTATACCAGAGCCTGCAGGGAAGAGATTCTTATCTGGTGGAAGCGATCCTGAAAGGTCTGATGCAGATAGATGACCAGGGCGCCCGTCCTGCTATCACTGAACTGGCTAATGGGAAATGGAAGGCTGAACAGGATACGTCCTTGCGCGCATTGGCACAGGAATGTCTGGCGCAGTTGCAGAGGAACCGGGAGCAGGAAGAAGTTCGTCACAATCTTTTACGCGCCTCTCAGAATGCAAACTACTCTTCCGCAAACTTGCTGCACACCGCCTTGCCTGATGAACGCGAGCAGGCATCCAAGCAGTTACTACGCGCAAACAAGGACTGATGTTCTGGGAAACCTCATAGCGACTGCGCATAGTGGGGGTAAGCCATGCGCTGATACTGTTGGCGAATTACCTGCAGACCTTATTCGGGCCTGAAACGGCGACGTTTTGAGATCAAGCCGCACAGCGCAAATACACTCAAATGGCCCATTTTGGAATTCGCCAACAGTATCAGCGCATGGCTTACCCCGACTTTACGTGGAAGAGTTTTCCGGCGTGGACTTGCCGCCGAGGCAAACAGGATCAGCGGCGTCCGCCCCGAACCCCGCCCCCAAAACCGCCAGCCCTGACGCCGCCCCCAAAACCGCCGGGCTGCGCCCCCCCAAAACTGCCCGTCGGGACGCCGACGCTGCCACGCCGCGCATAACCGCCGAAACTGCCGCCCATCGAAGGAAAGGGGCTGCTGATTTGCGGCGCGGGGGCGCGGAAAACCGGCGAGGGCGCGCGAAACGTTGGCGTGACTGGCCGCGCTGCGCCGATACTCGTCGGACGATAGGAACCGATTCCTGTTGACGGGCGGTATGTTCCGAGGCCGACAGTTCCCGCTCCCGCGCCGATATGCGAGGGGCTTGCTGCCGCGCGTATTCCTCCAAGCGCGCGGACGCTTTGCTCACTGTTGAGACGCATGGGTGTTTCCGGGCGCGCGTTCGGAATGCCTGCCCGCGCCGTTCGGACATTCGCGCCCACCGACGTTCGACTGGCCGCGCCGGAAGTGGGCAAGGGACGCCATTGATTGCCGGTACGCGCTTCCCAGCCTGTCGGAGTACGACGGTACACGCCGCCATCCCGTCCGGCAAAGACGGTGTTGCCGCCCGTCCTGCCCCGATTGCCGAGCGTATACGCAGGCCGTACTCCCAGTCGTGGGCGGCTCGTGGCGATATTCTGCGGCCAGCGGTGGTACACATTGAAGTGGTTCAAGTTGGCGTCGTGCCAGCGCCAGTCGCCATGATCCCGGCGGAAGTTGTCCGTCCAGCGCACGCGATCATGCCAGCGCCAATCGCCCCACCACGGCCCCCACCAGGGATGCCAGATTGGGCCATAGCCGAACCCGAACCCGATAGACCACCCGCTGCCGATGTTAAAATCAAAGCCCACCCCCAGGCCATAGGTGATCGGAGCGCCAATCCACAGGCTGCCGATCCAGGGCCGATAACGATACCCGGAGCCATAAACCACGCACCCGTAAGGTTCTACATACGTTCCCAAATAACCGGGCGTGTAGCCTACGTAGACCGCGTCCGGCGTGGCTCCGTACACGTAGGTATTTGTCACATAGTTGATCGGAGACGTGACGGGAATGGTATAAATCACGGGTGGAACGGAGGCCGCGAGTGTCCAGGGGCCGATGGGCGCCCCGCCCGTAAACCACGCGCCGTTCTGACAGGCGTAGTACACGCCGGGACTGATGAGAATGACCGGCGTGGCCGTGTTGATGGCGTACTGCATCGTCGTGCCTTCAACGGGCGCGAATTGCGGGTCGCCATCGTAGACCACGTCAAGGTGGGCGGAACTTCGCTGCACCGTCGCGGTTTGCGGGATGTTATGCGCGATAAGCGCCTGTTTCGCTTCCGTTGTTCCGGGCACGGAGGGGAGCGCGTCGCCGGCGGGGTGCGATTCGGGAATACGGGCGAAGTCGCGGGGCAGCGCGCTGCCCGCAACGAATGTCCACGCGCCGCCTGTCAGCGACCGGGACCGATACCAGCGTCCCGAAATCAGCGCGTAGTAGTTCTGGTCGGCGGTATTGAGGAACAGGCTGTTTTGTGAATTTTGCGCCCACAGCAGGCGGGTTCCGGCAATGGGCGCAAAGTTGGGCGCTCCCTGCGTTTGGATCAGTTCCGCCTGTGTTTCGCTGACATACACGGTGGGCACGACATCGGTATCCAGCGCCTGCTTCACATCGGGCGTCGGATTGTCCATTAAGTCCACGTTCTGCGTGGCGACGGCGGCCTGCCGCGCGGTTTCCAATGCGGCGGGCAGGTTGACGGCGACCTTCCAGATGGCTTGCAGGGAAGCGGCCTGCATCCAGCGATCCATCAGGTACAGGTAGTAGGTTCCGCTGCCCTGATCGAGCAGCAGGAGGGCGGGGGTATTGATTACCCGCAGCAGATTGGTTCCCGCAACCGGGCGCAGGGTCGGCGGGCCGTCCACCAGTACCAGCACGGCGGGGCGATTGCTGTAAAGGATGCGGGGCGGATCGTTACGGATGGGCTGTTGTGTCTGCCGCTGCTCGGCCTGCGTAATCGCAAGGTTGGCTTCCAGCTGCTCCAGCGGCACGGTACGCGCGAGATTGCCCACATCCTGCTGCAGCGCCCGGACGTAGTTCTGGTCGTTGGGCAGAGTGTTGCGCGTGATCTGAATATCATTGAGCGTGACGAGCGAGGCTTCCTTGTCCACGTCGGTACGGGCGGAAAACCAGATGACGCCGTAAACAGGCGTGGCGACGGCGTTGGCCTGCACGGATACCGCCGAGCGTCCCGTCAGGCGGTTGCCCTGCCAGCGGTCAAGCTGCGGCTGATAAACGGTGAGGGTCGCGGTTCCACTGGTAATCTGTCGCGGCCATTGGGTCAGCAGGGCGTCCTGCGAACCGGGTACGGGCATTGTGGCCGTGTTTTGCGCCCGTGCCGGCCCGTAACCGGCGGTGGGCGCAAGCGTGAGAAGAAGCCCTATTCCGGCGACCGGGGCGTAGCGTTGCGTGTAAATACGATTCATCTCTGTCTTTTCTGTCTTTCTAACATTGTTTTTCTATGTGCCTGCCAGTACGGGAAAACTTTGCGTCGTAGCGCGAAAACTTTGCGGCACAGGCGGGCGACATGCGTAACCGTCAGACGGCGCAAAGGCTATTTTCCGCCTCACCGCAAAGACAGATTTTGCACTACCTCTGAACGCCTAATTCTAATCCCACCAAACACTACATACAGTGGTACGGCACAGTCGCAGGCCCTCCTAAAGCGGTCATGGGTCTGTGCTATAATGGAGGTGTCAGAAGCAGGCAGGTTTGAGGAGGCGCGAACATGAAGAAACCCGCACAGATTGCAGACGCGCAGGCGCAGCGCGTGGAACAGATTGCGGCTGTGCAGGGCGCTGCGGAAAGCACGCGGAGACTGACACAATGAACCGAAAAGGGGTCAACTACGATATTGGCGTATACCTTGGCGACTGGGCTTCGCGCCCGGTTTTCGATCTCACCTTGATACGCCGCGAACTTGAAATTATCCAGAACGACCTGCGCTGCAACGCCGTCCGCATCTCCGGGCGGGAAATCGAACGGCTGGCGCAGGCCGCGCAAATCGCGCTGGAGTTGGGGTTGGAAGTCTGGCTCTCGCCACTGCTCTACGACAAAAGCGCGGATGAAACGCTGGCTTACATTCTGGAGTGCGCCGAACAAGCCGAAGCGTTACGCCGACAAGCGCCGCATCTTGTCTTTATTCTCGGTGGCGAATTGACGCTTTTCATGCAGGGGCTGCTTCCGGGCGGCAGCTTCATGGAGCGAATTGCCGCCCCGACGCTCTTTGAAAGCCTCCATTCCGGGCGGCACAACGAACCGCTCAATGCCTTCCTGACCAAAGCGAACGCGGCTGTTCGGCAGGTTTTTCACGGCGAAGTGAGTTACGCCGCTGTAACCTTTGAAGAAGTGGACTGGACACCCTTCGACTACATCTGTCTGGACCACTACCGCATGGCGCATGACCGAGACACTTACGGCGCGCAGCTTCGGCGCTATGGGGTTTACAACAAGCCGCTCATCATCGCGGAAGTCGGCTGCTGCACGTATCAGGGAGCCGAGAACGCGGGCGCGATGGGTTGGGCCATCATGGAAAACTCCGAACACGCGCCGCCGCGACTTAACGGCGATTACATCCGTGACGAAGGATTGCAGGCGCGCGAACTGACCGACCTGCTGACGATACTCGATGGCGAGGGCGTAGAAGGCGCGTTTGTCTTTACCTTTGTCTCGCCCACCCTTGTTCATCTCGATCTCCCCCGCATGGACTTTGATATGGCGAGCTACAGTCTGGTCAAGAGCTACGTGGATCAGTGGGGCGTGACGTACCCGGACATGGCGTGGGAGCCGAAAGAGTCTTTTCGGGCGGTGTCCCGCTACTTCGGGAAGGGCTAACTTTCCCAACTCCCATTCCCGTTGACAGGAATTTCGTTCTTTGCTATACTGAACTCAATAGAGAGGAGGACGGGATGGAAAAAGTCGCGGCTATTTTTCACTCTTTTGAAGAAGCGGAACAGGCTGAAAAGGCCTATTACCAGCGCTTATCGCCGCTCGAACGTCTCGCTATCATGCTGGAACTCAATCGCCGCTGGCTGGAAGGGAATTATGCTGACACTGCCCCCGGCTTCCAGAGAGTTTATCGAATTGTTAAACTCAAATAGCGTACGCTATCTCATTGTGGGTGGTTATGCTGTTGCCTATCACGGCTATCCACGCTTCACAGGCGATATTGACCTCTTTCTTGATCGGAAATCGGGTGCATGTTAGAAGCGCGTACAAAAAGAACTGACATGGATACTAAAATTGATGTGCCTGAGCCTCTGGCTTCTATCATGTACGCCTGTGAAGTGAACTGTATCGCAGGGTGTTGCGGCCTGGATGCTTTTGACATACATCCCCAGTGGATACGCGCCTGGATGGAAAGCCATGACCCGGCGCTTTTGGCTGTTGCGCGGCAACAATTGGATGAACTGATTGAATACTTGTCCGAAGTGGAGGGAAACTACTATTCGCCATTGCTGAATGTTGATGGAAGTAATACCGGTTGGATTTCTTTGCTCGCCCAATGGAAAGTAGCCATTGAACAAGCCCCGGCTGCGCCGTTACCTCAACCTCCAAAGCAGAAACCACCTGCTACAGCGTTCACGAGCTGGATGACAGAAAAGTTACTCCTGTTGAGCTGTGGAGCGTTGGGGGCTGCGCTGATAGTAGCGATCATTGCTCTTATTTACTGGCTGCTTGGACGCTGGTAATCAAGAGCAGTTCGTAGACAAGCTCTTTTCGGGCGGTGTCCAACTATTTTGGGAACGTACCATTGACATCAGGATTACTTTATGACGAACTCCAAGCCACAGACAAAGCACAAATACTCTGTTATCAAGCTCAAAGACGCGATGCAGTTGCTGGGACGCGAAACGCTTACGCTCTGGCAGCCGAACGCGGTTCCGCGCCCGCCGAGCGATATTCTGCTGGCGAATTTACAGCGTCTCAACTCATTCGATTTGAGGTCTACCGAGCAGGCGAAGACCCTGCTAATTGATGCGCTGTTTGCCGAGGTCGTCCCGCACCATCCCAACTTGAAGGTGTGGAAAGCGGCTGCGCTGGACACGGACACGTTGACGGGCGTGGCGGATTACCTGATTGCGCCCTTTCGCGCCTATCTGGAAACGCCTTTGTTGTGCGCTGTGGAAGCCAAGCGGGATGATTTCGAGCGCAGACAGGCGCAGTGCCTCGCGGAAATGTACGCCTGCGCGTGGAACAATCGGCAGGCGGGCCATGACGTGGATGTGTACGGCATTGTCAGTAATGGGCAGGTGTGGCTATTCTACAAATGGGAACGGGGGAGTGACGTGTACGAAACCGAACAGGTCGCCATCAGTGATATGCCGCATCTGCTCGGCCTGCTGGATTATGTCTGCGGCGAGTGCGCCCGCCTCGTTCCATAAGCAACATCGACCAATCAGACAGAAAGAAGCATGGGGCGGAAGAAGGATTACATTCTGATGTTGAGGGGCTTGCCTGAACTGCTCTTATTGCGCAGAACTGCTATCTATCTTTGAAAGGCACTGACATGCCGCCGTACTCTAATGACGAAGTTGAACTTGATTATATTCTTGATTGCTTCAAAGCCGCAATAAAATGTCTATTGTTACATGACGTTTACCTCTTAAAGCGGGGGCAAGCGGGTAACGTCTTTGCACTTGCAACGCGGGCATATTACGCCGTCAGGCCAGCGCATATTCTTTACAAGTTCAAGGCAGATTGTCGGATCGCTGAAATAACGAACCGCTTCCATGAGGCTTTCGAGTAAAGTGTTTGTGGTTTCCATGAGAGTTTTTGACCGTCCTGAACAAGAACAAGTTGCCTGATACTCTTGTTACTACAACCGGACGGGCAAAACAGCAAGACTTTTGCTTAGTCAAGTATCTTTTTTGTGGGCAGGTATATAATTGAGGAAAACTCTCTGAAACTAAGAATCTATCTCAAAACGAAAGTGGCTCTGCAACGGGCAAGCTGACCTCTTGCTTTAATACGTGCAACTTGCGGAACCACAGGAGGGCACAGGCGAGTTTGCAGGTTGCCAGGTAGTTGCTGGGCTTTTTGTCCCACCGGATGAGGATGCCGCGCCAACGCGACAGCCAAGCAAACGTGCGCTCCACCACCCAACGCCGCGCCGGATGCATTTTCTCGCCCGCTTCATCTTTCTTTTCTTCGCCAATGCGGCGAATGTGGGGCGTATAGCCTGCTTTCTTAGCGGCTTCTTCCCCACGCGGATTGTCATAGCCTTTGTCCAGGCACAGGTTTTGAGGTTCTTCGGGCGTGGGCTGCGGACGGTACACCACCACCGCGCTGATCGTGGCCGCGAGCAGATGCGCGTCATTGGTGTTGGCGCTGCTGATACAAATGCCCGTCGGCCCGCCGTCGCCTTCCACTAAAAGGCTCTTTTTGACGCCTTGCTTCCCACGATCCGTGGGATTGGGACCGACACAGGCGTCGTCTTGTGCCCCTTTTTAGGCACACCGCGCGCTTTGCTCAGGCAGGCATCGGCAGATTGCCAGTCCCACTCTACGCCGCCCAAGAAGTCGCAATTGCGCAGAAGGACCGCCCACAACTTGCCGAACAAGTCCAGCTTCTCCCACCGCTGCAAGGTGCGGTGGATGCTGGCATTGTCGCCAAACTCCTTGGGGAGTTGGTTCCATTGGCAGCCGGTACGCGCTCGGTAGATAATGCCGTTGAGAGCAAGACGGGCATCAATGCGCTTGCGTCCGCGTTTGCAAGGGGGATCGTACTGGTTGATCAACGCCTGAATGTGTTCCCATAACTCGTCGGGAACACGCCAGATCGTCGGTAAAGAGGGTGTCTGCGCCATAAGTCACTCCAAAAAAGTAGTCGTAACTTTATCATCGGCAGGCCACTCGCTTATTTTGAGATAGATTCTAAGGTTGACAGAAGAACAGTAATAATCCAACACGAAGGAGAGACGCAATGGATGAAAAAGCCGAAACCCCTATTCAAAATTGCGACAATCTGGTTAAGAACAGATGTCCCAAGAAATGGATAAATCTGCAACGTACTGAGTATGAGGATGTTGGTTTTTGCACCTCTTGCCAGAAGAAGGTGTTTTTCTGTTATACATTAGAGCAGACTTATCGGCATAGAGGGGATTGCATTGTTGTGATGAAGGGTGCACGAAATTACAGCAAAATGCACCCGGTAATGAAGTGGCTGCTCAGAGACAACCCAATTGCGAGAACATACCGACTTTGGCGGGCACTCGTAAACGGGAAAATAGGATAAGGATTTAGTAAGAATTCTTATCCTATGTCTGCCTACTTGGTCTGCTTAGTCAACTATATAAGTACCAAAAGTTACTCTTGTTGAGATGTGGAGCGTTGGGGGTTGCGCCGATAGTAGCGGTTATTGCTATTATTTACTGGTTGCTTGGGCGTTGGTAATGTGGAGGGAAATTTCATGATAAACACAGTTTGGGCCGTTGTTCACGACGGACGCATCGAACTGCTGGATAAAATAACCGCGCCGGAAGGCACACGGGTTCTGGTCACGCTGCTTTTGGAGGATGAAGCCGATTTCTGGCTGAACGCGAGTTCCAGTTCGCTGAACGAAGTATGGGACAACCCGGAGGATGACCGATATGCCGAGTTACTCGAAGCCTGAAGTGGTACTGGTACGTTATCCCTTTTCGGATTTAACGGGCGCGAAGGTCAGACCGGCGGTTGTGGTCAGCGCAAGCCACATATCACAGGACTTGCTTATCGTGCCTCTCACAAGTAAAACCGGTGGGCTGCTGGCAGGTGAGTTTGTGCTGACAGAGTGGAGTAAGGTCGGGCTGAACATTGAAACAGCCGTCAAGCGCGGTATCTACACCGTCAAAGAAACGCTGGTGAGTAAGCGCGTCGGTAAACTGGAAGACGCCGACGCAAAGCGGCTCGAACAATCGTTGCGCGCTTGGCTAAGTCTGCCGTAGTGGTTTCGCGTATGAATGGCAATGTAGAACCAATCTGCCGCTGACATACCCCCGATAATTTGGTTCTCCGCTGCTTTTGGTGAATGGGAAGCAGGTCTTATGAACGCTCTTTCATGCCGCCTCTTTTAAGCGGCTTGCACCCTCGGCAGCACCCGCGCCCGCAGCAGGTCGAAGTTCGCGCGTCCGTACATGGAACGCTTCACCAGTTTGAGGCGGTTCACTTGCCCTTCGGTCTGTCCATTGCTCCATTGCAGCGACAAAGCGGCTTCCACCGCTGCCAAGTCCTGCTTGAGACTGGCAGCAAAACGGGCCAGAACGGTGCTGCCGCTGGCTGTAGCGGCTTGCATCCAGGCAGGCAGCGCCTTTTTGTTGCGCTTACGTACCATGCCTAGGAACTGCTGCGCCAGATCATAGGCGCTTTGCAAGGCGGGACATTGCTGCCACAGAGCCGTGAGAAACGCTTGCGGCTTGGCGTCCAAGTCTTGCGTTCGGCACAGGAACCAGGTAGCAACTTGCCGCGTGGCGGGTACTTTGGGCGTAGGGACTTTCTCCTGCGCCTGACGCAAACAGGTAACATAGCGGCAGACCCACGAGGCGACGCCGGTATAGCCCTGCTCTTTGAGTTCTCGCGCTAACTGGCAGGCATTGCGGCAGCCTTCCTGCCAGCGCCGGTGCAGGTACGGCTTAAACGGATCGAGCGAAGTCGGCACAGGCGAACGCGGGGCGCGCTCCGGGAACGTCCCTGCCCGTATATAATGCGCAACAGTGGCACGAGCCAGAGGAAGTTGCCGCGCGATCTTGCGCAACCCAACGCCTTGTTGGTGCAGTTGCACCACCTGTTCATAACGTTCCAAGCGTTTGCGACGTCGCTCCTGGCTCTCTTCCTCCGCCATCTTGCCCTTGGTAGGCGGCCAAGCAACTGCGATAGGTTCTTGCAAGGCAGGCGCGGCTTGCTTCAACGCGGCCCGGTTCTGGTCGAGAACGCGCTCCAGGGTTTCAGACAGGTTCTTGAGCAAGTGCCAGCGATCCGCCACCTGAACGGCGTTGGGAGCGCCTTGCCTGGCTCCTTCGGCATACGCGCCTGCTCGGTCCCGGCTGAGTATCTCCACGCCGGGATGGGCTTGCAGCCAGATTGCCAGGCTCTGTGAAGTGGCATCGGGCAGCAGGTCCACGACACGATGCTGCTCCAGGTCCACCAGAATGGTTCCATAGCGCCGCCCTTTGCGGAACGCCCAATCGTCTACACCTAACACGCGCACGGGGGCAGCACCCCTTGCGGCACGGCTAGTGGGTCAGTTGTCACGCTGAGTAACAAATACAAGCGGGCTATTCCTTGCTCTGCCAACGCCTGCGAACGGGACGGTGGGTAAAGGCGCGGCTACCGCCCAGCTTATGACGCTCCCGAAAACGCTGTCGCCGCTGCCAGCGTTTGCCATGCCACTCAAAGGGCGTCGGATCGGCATTCCAGCCGCGTACCGTAGCGGCCAACCATTCCATGATCTGCGCGGCGCTGTGCGGATGCTGACCACACAGAGCGCGGCGTACCAGAATGCGCTGAATGGCTTCGGCCATGTTCAGCCACGAACCGCCCAGAGGCGTATATAAAAGAAGGATGCCTCGCTGCACACACCAGTCCACCATTTCCGGTGTATAGTGGCCGGCCAGATTGTCCCAGATCAAGATCAAGCGCACGAGCGGTCCCAGGCCATCGGCAAAAGCCGCGGGAGGAAAGCCCCAATCTACCCAATGCCGTCCCCAACCGCTTTGGGCTTCGGGAGAGAGTTCCGGCAGCGCGTCCAGGATCGCCGTCAACTCCTGCTTGAGCCAGGGATGCAGGATCGCATTGGTCGCTTGCTCGACAGGCAAGGCGCGTACCTGTCCACTGTGGGGATGAAACAGCGTCAGCAGCTTGGCGGTTCCCTGCCGAATGTACTCATGCGGCTGGCAAGCGGGCTGTCCTTCGGGTTGCCAACTGGCTCCGGGTTGCGGAATGGCTTGGTAGGGTCCGGCTTCGTCCTGGTTCCACACAGGAATGCCCGCGGCTTCGGCTAAAGTGTACGCCTGCTCGATCAGCCCCTTTTTACGTCGGCATGGGGATCCTGCACGGTTACAACACCGTCTTTGCGTTTGCGTTGCACGGTTCCCGTGTGACACCAGGTACGGCTTTGTTGCCAGGAATAGCCTGCCTGATGCAGCGTTTGCAGAATGACATAGGTACTCACCTTCGGCAGACCATCCGGGGCACGACGCAGAGCGCGCTGCAAGGTCGTCAACGACCAGATTGCGGTCTGATCCTGTTCCCGGTCAGGCGGGCGAGCAAACTCTTGAAGGATGCGGGCTTGCTCCTGCGCGCCATAGGCTACGGAAGGACCCCCGCCATGATGTCCGGCGACAGCGGGCATGCCTTCCTGGTTGAAGCGTCGTACCAGACGGGCAACCGCTTGACGCGAGGTGCGTCCCGCCTGATGAGCCGCCTGTCCAAAAGTCTGGCCCTCGGCGACGGCCAGAAGTTCCTTGGCGCGGGCGATGCGATCTGCCGGAGCGCTACGCGAACGCGCCAGAGCCGAGAGTTCGTAGCGCTCGGCTTGAGTTAAGGTGCGTAAAGGTTCTTTAGGTGGACGTGCCATACTCCTTCTCCTGCGGGAGCCAAGGTGCTCCACGCAACAGAAGCGACGAGGCACATACCGGATTTGTTCCTGTGCGTGACAACTGACCCACTAGTGGCCTGACGAATATGGCGCAGAAGCGTGTTCGGACTGACGAGCAACCCTAAACTCACGGCCAACCGCGCTCCGGCTTCGCCGCCCAGAGCGTAGCCGAGCAGGTACAAGGCGTGGTGCAAGCGGTTTGTCTTACGCGCATAGCGAACCGCGAGATCAGGGAGCGGCTCGGTAAAGATGCGGCGTGAGCATCCTGGCTCGTCGCAAAAGAACTTGCGTGCCTGCACGTTGATTTGCACGGCAATGTGGTTCCAGGGCATATCGGCGAGAGTACGTGAGTAGCGGCTATGCACTCGTACCGAAGTGTGTTGGCACACAGGGCACAGAGCCGAAGTCGCCACCACAGCCAGGTCAACCAGGATTTTGTTGGCACAGTTTGTAACTTGAAGAACCCGCAGGCCGTCGCCTGTGGGCAGCAAAGTAGGAGTAGACATACTACTTTTTACTGGCTGCCATCTAGTCACAGTTCCGCTTCACCAAAAGCAGCGGTGAACCAAATTATCGGGGGTAGATCAAACCTTGTTAATCTCTTCACAGGCGTTTGCCCCCTATTATCTTATCAATGGAAGGGGCAGAACAGGAAGATTGATGAGGCGCGAACATGGGGAAACTGGTGCAAATTGCGGACGTGCAGGCGCAGCATCTAGAACAGCTTGCGGCTGCGAAGGGCACAACGGAAAGCCCGTTGGTGGAACAGGCATTGGAACTGCTGTTTGGGCAAAGCGGCAGGGATGAGGCTCTGCGCACAGACAAAGAAGCGTTACAGCAGTTGGAAGCGGAAGGTGTCTTGCCATCCCCGCATCAGATCACGCCTCCCCTCAACCCCGATGAGTACCAGATGACACATGCCGTTCGTATTACGTCGGAAATGACCCGCGACTGCGCTTCTACCATACGCCGTCTGCCGGTTGACATGCCAGAGGATGAACCCGCTCAATTGTCTTTAACTCCCCGCACACCGGGACTGAGTCAAGGCGAAGTGTGGATAGCCCCGGATTTCGATGCTTCTATGCCCGACGAATGGCTTGAAGAGTTTTACAATGGAGAACTCTTTTCATGCAAAGTCGGTGTTCAAGTCGCTTTGCAAGCATGAGTGAACGGGCTATGGATACACGCCTTTGTCGTAAAAGCGGATTTCGACGCGGTGTACGGATTTGGGGTTGCTCCCGGAACCGCCTGCCAACTCAATGCGGTTTGCCTCGCCGAACCGAACCATTGGCGTCACGTTGAAAACCGTTACCTGCTCCCGTATCTGTTCGCTGCGCTTCAGCAACTGGCCGTTGATGAGGAGGGAGAACCTGTCTCCCGTTGCCTCATAATAGATGACGACATTGCGGCCTTTGCGCGCGGCGTCAATCACCACATCGCGGCTCAGGAACATGCCCGTGAAGGTGCCGGGAATCTGTACGTCACTCGTTTTGCGCAGCGGGTCGGCGTAGGCTGTCCACGTTCCCGCGAGGTCTTGTTGTTCGTGAGCATCCGGCAGATAGTACAGCCAGATGGGGCCGTGTGAGCCGGTCAGCGTGGATTTGCCCTGTATGTCAAGGGCCAGCAGATGCGTGGTTCCCGGCTTGAGTATGCCGCCAAGCGCGTCGAAATACGGCCCGTCCACGCTTTTCCGCCCGCCCTGCCACGCCGCGCCATCCACAAACAGCCGCGTGTCATAAGCAAACTGCGCGCCCGGAATATCGGCGCATAACACGATCTGCCCCGCCGTCCAGTGCGCGGGCACGGTGAATGTCCGGCGCAGCAAGTGGCGCTTCGCGGTTTTATCTCCCGGCGCAAGCCACAACCCCAACGGCCTCCGCTCCCACGCCTTATTGTCCACGCCCGGTTGCGCCAGCATTGCGGCCTGTTCGTCGCTTTGCCCCGCAATGTTTTTGTATGCCCAATTCTGCGTCAGATCAAGGGAAAAGCGCTGCATGTCGGAAGGAGTGGGCAGTTTTTTGGCCGGCGGCTTTACGGTTCCCTGCCACCAGTTGCGCTGCAATCGCAGCCATTCCAGTGGGGAAGCCGTCACGTCCGCGCGGGGCGAAACCATCATGCGCGTCTGGCAGGGAGCCAGCGTAATGCCGGGCACTTTATCGCCGCGCGGGTCACGAACCACTTCCAATTGCTGCCCGCTCACCACATCCGTCAGGCTTGCGGGGTGAACGTTGGGCAGGAAGGCCAGATCGGTTGCCATCGCGGTATCGGATTCGTTGAACAGAATCCAGATGTCGTGCAGGCCCGTGTTGCCGATGAAATGCCGCAGATGCAGACCGCGCTGTGGCGCAACCGCAGCGGGAACCCGGTCCGCAACGCCGAAATGCCGCAGCAATGCGCTGATGAGCGCGACAAACCGCTCGTCCCGCAAGTCCACGCCGACATGAACGATCCAGCCTGCGCCAAGCGGCCTCATGCCGACAGCGACCGCGCCATCCTCCCAAACGGCAAGCGCGCGGCAGTCGGGCGCAGCGGGTTTCAATGCAAGACCCGCCGCCCGCGTCTGGAGCGGCAAATCGGCGGGCGTCAATATGTTCTGGCCGGGAACCGGCGACAGCGAACGACCCTCATTCCAATTCTGCTGCCGCGTCACTTCATACCCGCTCAGTTTGCAAATAGGCCAGGCGTCCGGCTGTGTTGGCGTATGGCGTCCCGTTTGCCCATACGTGACGAACACGCCGCCCTGCCGCGCGAATGTTTCGATGCCGCCAATCAACTCCTCGTCCATGAACACAGAATTGGAGTCAATAATCACGCGGTACTTGCTGACGACGGGCGTACCGAAGTCCTTTGCGCCAATCCCGTCACGCGGACAGTAGTTCAGCAAATGGCCTGCCGCGTTGAAGCCGGAATAGTAGCCGCCCTGACTGCCCGGTTCCGGCGTCCAGGGGAAGCCTGTCAGCCAGGCGTTTGGCGAACTGAACAGCACGGCAACGCGGGCAAACGGCGCATGGTACTTGCCGACCATCCGGTACATCGCCAGGTTCGTCTCGAACACTTTCAAAACTTCCGGGTTCCACGCGATTTCGCCCCAGTTTTGAAAATAATGGATGCCCGTAACGCCTTCAGTCAGCCAGCGTCCCCAAAATAATTGGAATTCGCGGGCGTTGGGCGCTCCATTACCCGCTTCGGCGGTAACGGGCAGGCCGACGCCGTTCATCAGCAGCGTGTTTTCTTCCGTCCAAAAACCCGCCATGCTGCCCGTGTCGTGGAACCTGCCGCCGTAATCCTGACACGCTTTCTTGACCGGATCGGCGTAATCCGTCGCCGCCATGAAGTTGATGGAACTGTCCGGATCCACCTGCCGGATCATTTCCGCGCCCCGCTGTATCTGCGCCCCCCGCGATTGGATGTTCCATGCGACAAAATCTGCCCACTGCGCGTTTTTGTCCGCGCCGAGATGGGGGTACTGGCGCACGGGTTCTCTGGTCAGATAAGCGCGATAGCAGATCAGGGCGCGGGGCATTTGCAGGACAAGCGTATTCCGCCCCGGCTTCAGCGCGCCTGTCACGTCGAACTGACTCCAGTGCTGGTCATTCGCGCCGTGTGATTGCTCCTTGATGGCCTGCCCGTTCACATAAACAAGCGTCGCGTCCTGACTGCGGTTCGCCATGTCCCACACCACAAGCGTAACGGGCAATGAGGCATTTAGCCAATTTGCGGGAACGTCAAGGGTGCGGCGATAGACAAGCGGGCTGCGTTTCAAAAACAACATGCGGTCATTGCCCGGCGCAATCAGTTCGTCCCATTCGCTGTCATCAAAATCGGGCTGATACCACTCTGTAGGAACGGGCGCAATAGGCGGCGGGGAGGGCAGATTTCGCGCTTCCCCTTCCGTGTACGCATGGCCGTTGGGCGCGGAAACGTACTTGACGCGCCATGCGCCGCGCAGGTCAAGGGCGTCCGGCCCAAATCCGGCAAAATCGGCGACTTCGGGCAGGCGAACCTCGTCCCACGATTTATAATGACCGTTATTTCCGTGCCAGCGTTCGGACAGCGCCTGCAATGTCTTGTAACGCCCGCGCAGCCAGCCGCGCCAAACGTTTTCCGCATACGGCCCGGATTCCAGAAAGTATTTTTGCGGCGCTTCATACGTTTCGCCGTGCGGTTCCAGCCAGCCGACGATATTGGGGTCTTTGGCGAAGCGCCGCACCGTCTGCTGAAAAATGCCCAACAGCGCGTCTTCGGCCTCCTGCGACAGCCACGAAATCGCGCCCAGTCCGGCGGAATCATGGGCGACGCCGTAATAGCCGCCGATAAATTGCGGCGCTTTGAGCATCGTCTGTTCCCGGTAGCGGTTGGCAAGCCACTCCTGCGGCGGCGAAATCTGCGTGTTGATATGCACGGGGATGCCCTGCCTGCGCGCGTTTATCTGCATCCAGTCCCATGCCGGCTCGTTGGTCAGCCCTTCCGCGTAATCGTCCGCAAGGGGATTGGTCCACACGACAAGGCCGAGCGGCCCGTGATCCCGCGCGAATTTCAGCGCGTCGTCATAGTCGTAAGTTTGCGCCGAATCGGACACGCCGGGTGGCAGGGCATCCGGGGCGAAATAGCACAGCAGGCCGTAACGATCCCAGCGATCCAGGTACATCGGAATCGGAACGCGGGGCCTAAAGTCCGCAGGGGTCACAATCGGAGGAACAGCCACATTCCACAGCCGCAGCAATGCGGCGTCGTCCACTGCGGTCAGGATCACAACCTCACGTCCGCGCGCAAAACAGACGACAAACTCGCCAGCCAGGGTAGTGCCAAAGGTGAAATTACGGCCTTTGTGGATGAGATGCCTCTTGCCCAGGATACGCAGGCGTTCCAGATCGGACAGGTATTTGGCCTGCGTCAGCCGCGCCTTCTGCGCCGACTCGCAGGCGATATGCGTTACGGAAGCGCGTCCACTCTCCAGAACGCGAAACATGGCCGAAATCGCGCCGTACCCATGCAGGGTTGTGAGCGGCAGGGTGACAGTCGCGCCACTGCCGACAGGAACGGGGGAAGTTGCCGAAACCGCCACTTCCGCCGCCAATTCAAGTTCGCCAAGAGCGGCAATCGCAGTGGTTCGCGCCAAAAACGCGCGGCGTGACAGAGGCATTTGTTGTTTGTCCTTATCTTCCAGTTCCGCGCCCTTGCTGTCTCGGTGAAAACGTCGTGGAAGCCAGAAGCCCCGAAAGCGCTTATCTTCAGGAACACTATTCACCATTCGAGCAGGATTGTACTGCCTGAATCCCATATTCGGTTCGCGGGGAAGAAAAAACATTGACAAGGCGCGCGGACTGTGTTATAATCCGGTCATTATATCGTTAAAGCAGCGGAATTTCTCGTTTGTTTAACGATAAAACGGCATGAACGCGGAAGGAAGCAACGGCTTTGCGCAGAACGAACTCGGTGAAGATGAAGGATGTGGCGGAACGGGCGGGCGTCAGCGCCATGACCGTCTCGCTGGCCCTCGGCGGTTCGCCGCGCATTACCGAGGAAACGCGACGGCGCGTTTTGGAAGTGGTCAAGGAACTGCAATACTCCCCCAATGCGCGCGGGCGCGCGCTCCGTTCCGGCTTTACTAACATCATCGGCCTGTATGCGGGCTTTGGCTCCGTCAACGTGCGCCTGCCCTTTTATACGGAAGTGGTGAGCGGCCTGCAGGAGGGGTGCGAACAGGTGAAGAAAGACCTGCTGCTGCACGGCATCTTTCACGGCGGGGATGCCGCCGACATTTTTACGGAACTGGCGGATGGCAGAATTGACGGGCTGGTGGTCAACATGCCGCAGGACAATCCCCTCGCGGCGCGACTGGCCGAATCCGGTTTCCCCGTCGTCGCCATTGCCGATCCTCTGTTTCATATCCCGTCCGTGATGGTAAACGATGCGGAAGGTTCGCGCCTGCTTGTGGAGCATTTGCAGCAGCGCGGACACCGGCGCGCGGCGTACCTGAGCAGCCCGGCGCGTCCCATTTCCGCCGTGCGCCGCCATGAAGCGTTTATGCAAACCGCCGCCCAATGCGGCATTGCAGTGGAAGAAGTCTGCTATGACGGCGAGGCAGGCCGAAACCATCCGTTCGCGCTGAATTTACTGCGGCGCGACCCCGCCCATCGCCCGACTGCGATTGCCTGCTGGAACGACCAGACCGCTTATGAAATGCTTTCCGAATGTGAGCGTCACGGCGTCCGCGTACCCGATGATGTGGCTGTCGTGGGCTTCGATGGAACCTCCACGGTGTATGGAAGCCGAGGTTCGCTCACGACCATTCGCGCGCCCTGGGCGGAAGTGGCGCGCACCGCCGTTTTGTACCTCGATCATCTGCTGAAAGGAGAACCGGTTCCCCAAGAGACCGTACTGCCCATTGAATTTGTTCAGGGGCATACCACTTGATACTGAATACGTGGGTGTTCCGGTGTTCGGGTATTCAGGGAATACAAAAGTGCCAGCGTATAGTTTACGCAACAAGGCCAACACCCGAACACCGGAACACCCGAACACCCGAATACCTGCCACCGAAGGAGGGTTTGCTATGCAGCGACGCAAAGGATTTACACTGATCGAACTGCTCGTCGTGATTGCCATCATTGCGATCTTGGCGGCTATATTGTTCCCCGTGTTCGCGCAGGCGCGTTCCAAAGCGCGTCAGGCCAGTGACTTGAGCAACATGAAGCAGTTGGGAACGGCGATGCTGATGTACGTGCAGGATTACGACGAACATTATAATCCGACGGGCAACGGCAACGGCGCGATTTGCCCCGGCGAACCCAGCGCATCCTGGGACCTCTGGCCCGCGCTGCTGTACCCGTATGTCAAAAACGGACAGGTGTTCATTTCGCCGCAGTTCAAGGCCGAAGACAACCTTTACGGGACAACCTGGTACTGCCACGCGCACCTCCAGCCCATGCTCCTTAGCGGCAAATTCTACGTGTCCTACATGATGAACAGCTTTGAAACGTGGAGCTGGCAAGGCGGCACGGTCTGGAAGAACGCCGGGGATCATTACGGCTTCCGCTACAACCCGCAGGACGCGGTTGGGCTGGCGCAGGTTTCGCAGCCGGCAAGCACCATTCTGCTGACCAACGGCATTTATACGGACATCGGCTGGGAACCCTTCACCGACTATTACGCGCAGGGCACTCCGAACACGCCGGGCGTCACGTATGTCGGCAAGGACTACACCGCCAAAACCGCGCAGCAGGGCGGCCCGTTCGCGGAGCGCGTCAATCTTACCTGGGCCGATGGACACGCCGGCTCCCGCAGGTGGGGAACCCTGAATCCCGGCCTGTGGATCGTTCAGGACGATAAGGACGCCTGGACCAATCCCTACGTCGGGCACTGATAGTCTCACATTCCTCAAGTCTCAAACTTTCGGGTCGCAAACTTTCAAGGAGTACCCATGATGCGCGTTGAAATCTCTCGAAGATGCGGGGTTTTTGCCCTCCTGCTTGCCACAAGCCTGCTGTGCCCCGGATGCGGCGGCAAGGGCGCGGGCGATACGGTTCCTTCGCCGCCGCGGGA
The DNA here is from genome assembly GCA_963835065.1 of uncultured Chthonomonadaceae bacterium. Taxonomy (GTDB): domain Bacteria; phylum Armatimonadota; class Chthonomonadetes; order Chthonomonadales; family Chthonomonadaceae; genus CAWFQB01. Next base: position 68,574 of record CAWIEK010000051.1, read on the forward strand.
ACTCGTGGACAAAAGCTTTCATCCGCCCACAAATGGAGGCCCGCCCATGCCTGCGCCTGCCACATCCGGCAAATCCGCGCCGACGTCCGCCGGAAAGTAAGGGACGCGCGACTGCTCTTTTTCCCAACCCTCCTCTCAACTTTGGGAGGAGGGAACAATTCTATTATGACCCTCTTTATAAACAATTTTCTGCTGCTTAAACTGCTCGCTTCACATTTTGTTGCCGTCGCGCTTCTGGCGGCTGTGGCGGGCATAGCAGTAACGGCTTCCCTGCCTGCCAAAGCGGACGAACCTCCACACAGCTTTCTTGCGGGCGCGGACTGTTCGCATGTGGGCTTCTTCGAGGCGCTTGGCAAAACTTACCGCGAAGATGGCGTTGTTGCCGATCCTTTTCTTATTTTGAAGCGGGACGGCATCAATTGTGTGCGCCTGCGGCTTTTTACGGGCAGTGATGAGTACGCGAAGCAGGATTCCTACAACACCATCAATAATCTGACGTACACGGTTCCCCTGGCCGCGCGGGTGAAGAAAACCGGTTTGCAGTTCCTGCTGGATTTTCACTATTCCGACACCTGGGCCGACCCCGACAAGCAGGCCAAACCCGCCGCGTGGAAGGAATTATCCTTCGACCAACTGGAACAGCGTTTGTTCGAGTACAATCGGGACTGTATCGCCGCTTTTAAGAAGGCGGGGGCGATGCCGGATTACGTGCAGGTGGGCAATGAAATCACGCCGGGAATGTTGTGGCCGGACGGGAAAGTGGGCGGCAAGTTCGACACGCCGGAGCAGTGGCAGAAATTGGGACGCCTGCTGAAAGCCGCCATTCGGGGCATTACGGAAGCCGCCGGGAGCGACATGCCCAAACTGGTCATTCACATTGACCGGGGCGGCGATTGGAAGGCGACGCAGTGGTTTTTCGACCATTTGCGGGAACAGCAGGTGCCGTTCGACATCATCGGCGAAAGCTACTATCCCTTCTGGCACGGCAGTCTCGAAGCCTTACAAACCTGCCTGGTCAATGCCGCGCAACGCTACCAAAAGCCGGTCATGGTTGCCGAAACCGCCTTTCCCTGGGACACGAAATCGCGGGGCGACAAGGCGATTGTCGGGATTATGCCGGGCAGGGAAGGCCAAGTCCAATTCATGGAGAAGCTGGCGGCGATTGTGAAGGGTGTGCCGAACGGCAGGGGAATGGGCATCTTCTACTGGGCGGCGGAGTTTCAGCCGCTTGCCGGCACCGGCCTTGCGGGTTTTGAGAACAGTTCCTTCTTTGATGAGGACGGCAACGCCCTGCCCGTCCTCAAAGCGTTCGGGCAGCTTTCCAAACCGACTTCCGTTTCCGGCAAATCCTTACCCGGCAAGTGAACATAACTCGGAATAATTTCTATGCGATTGAAATGGTTCGGCGCAGGCATAATTCTCTTTTGCGGCGTCCTGCTGTGTCTACGGCTTCTGCGGCCTGGATTGCCTGCTGCAGACGGGGCTGCGTCCGGTCTGTCGGATGTTCCGGCGGGGCGTCTGCAAGGCGCGATTACGGTTTGGAGCTGGAACACGGCGGCCAAAAGCCTGCAAAAATTGGCTCCGGTCTTTGAGGGGAAACAGCCTGCCGTCAAGGTCAATGTGGATATGACGGGAGCGCGGATGCAAACGCGGCTGATGCTGTCGCTCGCCTCCGGGGTGGGAGCGCCCGATGTGTCGCAGTTTGAACTCACGGACGCGCCGCGCTATATCGCCACAGGTCGCCTGACCGACCTGACGCCGGTTGCGGCCAAATATAAAAGTCTATTTCCCGCGTCGCTGTGGGACAACTGCACGTGGAAGGGGCGCGTATACGCTATCCCCTGGGACATCGGCCCCTGCGCCGTTTTTTACAAGTGCGACCTGTTCCGGCGGTATGGCATTGACCCGGCCAAAATCGAAACGTGGGACGATTACATCAAGGCCGGGAAAGAGATTTTGCGCAGATCGGGCGGACACACCAAGATGCTGCCGCTCGGCTCCAACTCCCTGCGCCCGATGTTTGAGATGCTGATTCAGCAGAGCGGCGGGCAAGTGTTCGACGATCAGGGGCGCATTGCCATCAATTCCCCGCAAACCCGGCAGGCATTATCCATTCTCCAGAAGATGCGCGGGGCAGGCATCTGTTCCGATATTGCGCTGTGGAGTCAGGAGTTTCTCGCGGGGCTGAACGACGAGAGCATTGCCACTTATCCCATCGCCATCTGGTTCGCCGGGACGATCAAGGACACGGTTAAGGATTACGCGGGCAAAAAAGCCGAATGGGGCGTGTTCCGCCTGCCTGCCATCACTTCGGGCGGGCTGCGTGTCGCCAATCTGGGCGGCTCCGTCCTGGTCATTCCCGCGCAGTGCCGCAACAAAGCGGCGGCATGGGCGTTCGTGGAATATGCGCTGTGTACGCGGGAAGGCCAGATCGCGCAATATCGCAACATGAGCCTGTTTCCCGCGTTTTTGCCCGCCATGCAGAGCCGGGATTTGGACGAGCCGGACCCGTTTTTCGGCGGGCAGCGCATCGTCCGGCTGTTCGCAACGGACGTGACCAAAATCACGCGGCTGAACCGGACACCGGCCTGGGGCGAAGCGATCCGCTATCTGGATCAGGAACTCAGCCATTGGGCGGCAAGCGGAATGGCAAGTGAGGGCTTTTTTGAGAACCTGGAGCAGAAAATGCAGCATCGGCTCGGCTTGCCGCTTGCGCCCCAACCGCCTGCCGCGCCCCCACTTGTTCCCAATAGCGGACTTGTTCCCACTGCCGGGAGGCTGCCATGAATCCCATCCCGAACAGCAGGGACTTGTGGCGCTACCGCCATTTCTATCTGTTTGTCGCGCCCTTCTTCGTGCTTTTCGGCGTGTTCGGCCTGTACCCGCTCCTGTTTTCGCTGTATCTCAGCTTCACGCAATGGGACGGCATGACCGCGATGCAGTGGGTCGGGCTGTCCAACTTCCGGGCGATGCTCAATGACGAAATCCTCTGGCGGGCGCTGTGGAACACGGTCACAATCGGCCTGCTGTACGTGCCGCTGATGATGATTCTGGCGTTTCTGTTTGCGCAGGCGCTCAACACGCAATGGCTGAAAATGCGGGCGTTGTACCGCGCGGCGTTTTTCCTGCCCTGCGTCACGCCGATGGCGGTTATCGCCGTCGTTTTCGGCCTGATTTTCAGTGCGGAAAAAGGCGTTCTGAACTACGTTTTGCAGCAAGTGAACCATCTGCTGCCGTTTTTGCATTTGCAGCCGATTCCCTGGCTCACGAGTGAAGCCTGGTCGAAAGTGGCGGTCGCTATTCTGGTGGTGTGGCGCTGGACAGGCTACAATATGGTGCTGATGCTAGCGGGCTTGCAGGGGATACCGGGCGAGTATTATGAGGCGGCGGAAGTGGACGGCGCTTCGTCGTGGCAGCGCGTGGCGCATATCACGCTGCCCTTAATGCGGCCCACGTTCCGCTTTTGCGGGCTGCTGTCGCTGCTTGGAACGATTTATATGTTCGATGAGATTTTCGTGCTTACGGGCGGCGGTCCGGGAACCTCTTCCACCAACATCGGCATGTACCTGTTCAACATTTCCTTCAACGATTTCCGCTTCGGCTACGCTTCCTGCGTGGGCTATACGGTCGCAACGGTTGTGTTTGCGGGTACGCTGCTGGCGTCGCGCCGCAATCGCCGGGAAGGGAAAACGGACTAGCGATGCAAACCGGCCCTTCCCCTCAAGACACAACGCAAATAAACCAACACGCAGCCACGCAAGGAACAATCACGCAAGACCTGACTCACGGCACAATGCAAGGGACAACACAAGGGGAAATGAAAGGCGCAATGCGGCAGGCAAAACCGGGCGCAGCGAAATGGACATTACAGCGGAAAATCGGGCGCGGCCTGCTGTATGTCGCGTTGAGCGTCCTGGCGCTTGTCTTCATCTTCCCGTTCTACTGGCTGCTGACCTCGGCCTTCAAAACGCAGGCGCAGATTTTCACCGTTCCGCCCCAATGGCTGCCCCTGCCGATCACCGGGCAAAACTTTGTGGATTTGTACCGGGAAACAAACCTGCCCCGCGCCTTCCTCAACTCGGTCATTATTTCGGGCGGGCATGTCGGCCTGTCGTTGTTTTTGTGTTCGCTGGCGGGGTATGCGTTTGCCAAGTTTCCGCAGGCTCCGGGACATGGCAAATTGTTCGCCTTTGTGCTGGCGACCATGATGATACCGGGCGCGGTGACGCTGATCCCCACATTCCTCATCCTCGTCAACCTGCACTGGATCAATACCTACTGGGCTATGATTATTCCGGGCGCGGCGGGCGCGTTCGGCATCTTCTGGATGCGGCAGTACATGAGCGCCAATGTGCCTGACGATCTGGTTCATGCCGCCCGGATTGACGGCTGTACGGAGTTCGGCATTTATTACCGCATTGCCCTCCCGATTGCCAAACCCGCACTGGCCGCGTTGGGCATTATGCAGTTAATCGGTTCGTGGAACAACCTGATGTGGGCGTTTATCGCGCTGCGCACACAGGATATGCTCACGCTCCCCGTCGTCATCTATCTGCTGCAAGGCGAGATACGAACCCCCTACGGCATGTTGATGGCGGGCGGCCTGCTGACAACCCTGCCCCTCGTACTCGCGTTCCTCTTCTTCCAAAAACACTTCATTTCCGGCATTACGGCAGGAGCGATCAAGCAGTAGGGCCGGCTTATAAAAAGCCGGTTATTAGGCCTGCGGCCAATCGTCCTGCGGACGAAGAACTGCCGGCGTATTTACGCTGGAGTGTAATCGCGCTGATGCTATTCAATTCAGGCAGTTTGCGGATTTGTCAAAGCAGTACCCAAATGGGAAGATACTCGACGGCGCGGCAGGGCAATGGCGCTTGTGGCCGCGCCGATTCCCATGACAAGGCACAGGGGCATAATCAGCAGCCAGCCGACATAAGGAATCAGGCAGGACAGGGACGCCAGCAGGCTTCCCCCAAGCAGTCTGCCAAGCGTTTCGGCCTTGCCGGTTTTTTGCCATAGTTTTCGCGCAGTCCAACGCGCCCAACTGCCCGCCCCTGCCGCGCCCATTCCGCACAAACTTAACAGCAGAATTGCGCCCATTGCCTGCGCGATGGGATGGAAGGAGAAAATCAAGCCGGATATTGCGCAAGGTATAAGGATGCAAACCAACAGCCCGCGCCCGAAGCAACGCCCGGTTTGGGTGGCAAGCGCATCCGCTCCGCGCTGTGTCGCCGCAGGGAGAAGCAATGCCAACATTCCGGGAAGCAGCAGCAAAAATCCCAACGCGAACACGCCCTTCGCCAGCAACGCGCCTGGACGCGCGATTCCCTCCATAAACAACCCGGCCACGCCATCAACGCTCTTTTCCAGTATTGCCGCGCCCAATGTGGAGCGCTTTTCGCGGTGATGGGCGGGCGGGCGTACCGAGGCCGCGCCCAGATGCCCCAGATTGGCGATCCACAAAATGCCGTTGTCAATGTCACTGCTGACGTAAACATTAATCAGAACGCCCGCCATTTCATTGACGTAATCTTCGCCGTTCGTCACCCGCTTGGGCGGATGGTTCGGGTTGGCGGGATTGTCGGCGGAATTGTCGTGCGTCCATTCGCCGTGCAGAATGGTTCCTTTGGGCAGGCGGTAGCGCTCCTTAACATGGTACGTAGACTGCCAGTTGAAATCCCAATCGTTGATCTTGATAATCGGTTTGGTGGAATGGTCCGGCAGTTCGGCCCACAATTTGCAGGTTTTGCCGATGAGGTGCATGTGTTCGTAGATGCTTTCCACTTCGACATCTACGGGGAGGGTATACGTGGTTTCCTCCAGATGGTCTTTTTCTCCCGGCGCAATGTCCAAGTTCAAAACGCCCATTGAGATCAGCGACCCGATTTTCACGGGGGGCTTGTCGGTGAAGTACAGCCCGACCAACGTTTGATCCGTTTCTTCCCTGCCGTCGGGGTGGTAGTGCATCCCGAACACGAGGTCAATGTCTTTGGGCAGGACGGCGGACGCATCTGTGGGCAGAACTTCCGCGCCCATTCCCGGCACATACCCCGGCAGCCCGCCGAACGGCAAAAATCCCGGCCCGCCAAAACTGACATAGCCACTCCCCGGCCCGCCCTGCTGCGCTTCCAACTGCTTCGCCTTGCCGCTTTTGTCCATCATCAGGGTGACATGGTGAACGATGCGCCGATTGCCGGGGCGGATTTCCGTAGCGCGAACGTACTTGTCGGCAGGCAGATGCAGGGAAACCACAAAACTCCGCGTCACGTCCTTGCCTTCGGCGGGAACGGTATACGGTTTGGGCATCTTGAGGATCATGTCGGGCTTGCCCAACTGCCAGCCGTCCGGGAATTGCGGCGCGGGCGGCAGGTCGGACGGATTGCCTTCGGGCGCTCCACTTCGCGGCCCACTGCTGTATCAGCGTCCTTTGCTTGTCCGTCAGCCGCCGCTCGTGCTGAAACTCGCCGTAGCCGGCTTCCAGTTTCCAGGGCGGCATCAGGCGCTTTTCGGTGACAATGGCAATTTGTTTTGCCCGTTTTGCCGCGTCGCGGTACGTCAGCAGGGAAAAAGGAGCCACTTCGTCAGGCCGGTGACAATTGGAGCAGTTATTGAAGAGAATGGGCGCAATGTCTTTGCTGAACGTAGGCGTGTCGGCGCGCGCCGGTATTGCCTGCGCGATCATCCCGGCCAACACGAGCGGAAGCAACATGCGCCCACCGGTCAATGCCGTTTGTTTATTCGCGCTCGGAGTGGTGGCGCAACGCGAAGCGTCCGTGCAATAACATTTTAATCTTTTTGCGCGGCTATGGTAACGAAGTCCGCCTGCGCGGACTGACTGGCGGAACCGCGTAATGATTTCGCAGGTTTGCGTTGCGACGGCAATGAGATTCATGGCTGTGTTCCCGTGGGCGGCTGTGTTCCTGTGGGCGGCTGCGCGTCCTTCTTCTTTTGTGACGCTTTGCGCAGGGCTTCCATGATTTGGCGCATACCCTCAGCGCTGCTGTTGCCCGCGCGTTCCGAGTCTACGGTGAAGCCGAGGTAGCACAGGCACATTTCATCCGTCGTTTGTTCGCCCCATTTCACGTCTTTGGGAGGGTTGCTCGGATTGCGCGGGTTGCCTGTTGAGTTGTCGTAATGGGCGCTGAGATGGATTTGCGTTCCGGCGGGCAGTTTGAGCGGCTGCTTGTAATAATAAAAGCCCTGCCAGTTGAAGTCCCAATCCGGCACGTTGACCAGGGTTTTGGCCGTGCCGTCGGGCAGCGTGGCCGTGACCGTCATGGTTCGGCCCAACAGGTGCATGTGTGGAAATATGTCAATCAAGGTAGCGTCAATGGGTATTTTACCGCCGGGCAGGTCCTGATGTTCCTCGTGATTGCTTTCGCCCGCCGGCACATACATCCTCGTTTGGGCTAAGGGGAGAATATGAAACGGATGCTCCACTTTCCCTTTGTTGAAGTACACGGCGACCTGTGAGCGATCTGTTTCCGCTTTGCCGTCCCGGTGATAATGTACTTCCAGCACGATGTCCGCGCCCTTCGGCAGCAGAATCCCTGTATCGGCCGGAAGGTGGTGCGGGGTGGCTCCGGGCGCCCATCCGCCCAACATGCCTGCCGGGAGGAACCCGACGCCGCCGAACGTGGTATACCCCGGCCCCAGGTCGGCGTCTTTGGAATTCGCGTTCAGTCTCCGCGCTGTGCCGCTCGTATCCACATAGGCCAGAATGTGATGCACGACGGCGCGGTTGCCGGGATGCACGTCAATGGCCGACACCCAGCGGTCTTCGGTAAAGTTGGTGGGAACCACGTAGCAACGGTACACGTCGCGCCCTTCCGCGCCCACTTTGTATTCCGCCGAAGGCTGCGCGAGCATATCGGGAGCGCCCAACGTCCAGCCGTCCTTGAATTTCGGGGCGGGCGGCAGGTCGGCGGGGTTGCCTTCTTTTGCGCCCTGATCCACCCACGTTTTAATGAGAGCAATCTGCGCGTCCGTCAAATGCCGCTCGTCCTGAAACTCGCCATGCGAGTCCGTCTTCCAGGGCGGCATAGCGTGGCTTGCCGTGACCAGCGCGATCTGGCGGGCACGTTTTTGCGCATCTTTGTAAGCCGACAGCGTGAAGGGAGCCACTTCACCCGGACGATGACAAACGGTGCAGTTCTGGTACACAATCGGCGCAATATCGCGGGTAAACGTCAAAGCGCGTCCCAACGCTGCGCTGCCGTCTTTGTGTTTTACATCTTTGCGCGTTACGGGCATGGATTTACCGGGCGTATCCGCGTGGGCGGCATAGTGACCTGTCGCCCCTCCCGTCAGGGCAACAGCGGTTAATGCAAGCGGCATCAGCAGCCACAATTTTGTCGTCCGAGGCATCACGCGGAACTCCTTGAAAGCAAGCAAACAAAAATGGACAAGTAAGTAAACACTTACCACATACCTATTGTAACATGAGATTCGCCCAAAGTACACATCTTCCCATTATTTTTTCGGAATTTTGTTCAGGAATTTTGCGGCTGAATCCCCGGCAACACCACTTGCAGCAGGTTTGCCACGTACTGTGAACGCGCGGATTCCCATTCCATCGGCTCATCGCTCAAGATTCGCTGCAAAAAACCACTGGTAGACGTGGAAATAATATCCGTCGCCGCAGCCGCAATGCCGGGTTTCAACTCGCCCCGGTCGCTGCTTTCCTGCAACATGGCATACAGGTAAAGCCCCTGCTTGCCGAACTCCGCCCACAGGTTTTCATACACGGCCTGATCACGCTTGGGCGTGGTAAAAACCATACGCATAAACGCGCGGTTGTCCCAAAACGCATCCAGATACTGCGTGATGAACCGTTCCAGCATAGCCTGAACAGGCAGCGAACGCGCTTCTACGGGCAGGGGCAGAAACACGCGCTCCGGCCCGAATTCCACCACAACGGCGCGAAGTAATTCCTGCTTGGCGCGAAAATGCTTAAACAACAGGGCTTCCGTCACGCCCGAACGCTGCGCAATGGCTTTGGTAGTCGTGCCGTCATAGCCCTGCGTGGAAAACAGGTCAAGCGCGGCCTGCATCAACGAAAGCCGCCGATCAGCGCCTGTCTGTCGCAATGTCTTCATGCCTTTCTAAATGACAAGGCAAGGAACTCCTCGCGCAGCGTGGTTTGGCCCTGTCATTGTGCTTCTCTACGTTACTTTTCCGTGCTAACAGCGTCTACGGATTTGATGCCCTTCGCTCGTTTGTAGTTGTCTATCGCCCTTTGCCACTCAGGACTAATCTCCTCCGTAGCATTTTCAAATTGGTCGGTAAACCGGCGGATGAGTTCACGCCGACGCTTTGCCTGACGCTTCCTTGTCTCAGCAAGAGCAGCAATATCGTCTGGTTTAACTTCTACTTCCATTATTCCTTCCTAAAAATATATAATCGCAATAGTTTAGTATAGCAGAAGCCATCCAATTGTCAAGGGGTATGCAGAAGAATCTTGCTGTATGGCTCTATTACCGCTGACGCGCTTGATTGAAATGTTCAGACATGAATATCTGCGAGCCATTGCGCCACTGTGATCGTTTCTTGCCAGCCGTCTTCCCCATCCTCCACGCCCCACCAGGCGGAAAGCACAGCCTGCGCGACGCCCCACCCGCGCACCCGCGCCCGCTCTAATTCCAGTTCCTCCGCCAGTTGATGTACGCGCCGTTCCAACATCTGCTGCGGGCTGTGAATTGTATGGCGGTTCGGCCAGAGATTTCGCAGGAGCGCTCCCACCTCATACGCCGGTTCGCCCACAAGCCCTTTGGGATCAATCGCCACCCACATTCCGTTTGCCGCTTCTTGTTTCGTTGCGGATTCTGTTTTTAGAATGTTGTCGTGGTGCAAATCGCCATGCAGCAGTACGGGAAGCGCGGATGACGCCAGCAATTCGGCAAACAGCGTTTCCGCTTCTTCCACAAGTTTTGTTGGAAACGGCCCGGTTCCACCGTCAAAATGCTGCCGCAATCGTATCATGCCCCGCGCCCAATCCTGAACCGTCGGAAATGCGTGTTCGGACGGAGTAGGCCGCCACAAACGACGCATCACCCCGGCGGCAATCGAAGTCGCCTGCGCGTCCTGCGCTTCATTCGCCAATGTTGTCAGGGGCGTACCCGGCCCAAGTCGCTCCAGCAGCATCGCGCCCAACCCGCTGTCCGCTTCCAATAATCGGACACTGCCTCTGCCATCGTAAACGCGCAGCGCTTCCATTTCCGACCACAGTTCTTTATGAGGAACCCCGATCTTCAACACCGCGTCCGCGCCGTCCGCTCTTCTGACAGGCGTGACATAGTTGTACGACAGGTTCGGAAACGGCGGCAAAATCGTCAGCGCCCATCGCTCCGCGCACTCGTCCAGCAATGTAGGCAGCATTGCCAACCACGCGCTTCCCTTCTCGCTAAAAACTCCTTCAATCGTCCGCGTGAACGATAATGGCAAGTTCAGCGCTTCTCGTGTCATTCACACCACTTCCTTTTTGTATCCTTTGCTTTCATTCGCCAATGTAACCGACAGACATCGTAATGCGGTGCAGCCATCAGACTATTCACGTTCATTCGCGTTCATTCGCGGCTATTCTCTTTACTAATTTCCCGAAACGGTATCCACCCGCGCGAACAACTGTTTCAGCCGTTCCGTCGTGGCCGGGGAAAGCGGCGGCAGGTTCAGCGCCATCGCGTTCGCTTTGAGATGCTCCACGTTTCCCGTTCCCGACAGCACCACGTCTATGCCCGGTTCCCACCGGCAAAACCGATACGCGGCTTCCGGGATGCTTTCCGCTTCGCCGTCTTCCAGCAGAAAACCAAGCGGATTGTCACTGCTTGCGTCTGTGTCCGAATCAGCGTCGGAGTCAGCATTTGAATTAGCAGCCGTTTGTGGCGGCAGTTGAGAAGCGTCCACAAGGTGCTGTTCGACCAGTTCGCGCAGCAGTTCGCGCAGGGCGTCCGGCTGACTGAGGGCGCGTCGCACGGCGAACATGCACAGCGTCCCGACGTTCTGCGCCTGCGTGATCGCCAGCACCCGGCTGCGCGCCGATTGGTTGAGCAGGTTGAAGCCCACCATGACCACATCCCAGCAGTCGTCTTCCAATGCCCGCGACAGCATCCGATGCCCGGTATCGGAAATAAACGCCTCCGTAATCCCGATATAGCGAATTTTGCCTGCCGCCTTCAAATCCTGCAGCGCGGGCAGCAGTTCCTGCGAAGCGTACAAATAGTCCTCGCGGGACACGCCGTGCAAATGAAACACGTCTACATACTCCGTCCGCAAGCGCTGTAAACTCGCGTGAACGCGCTTGATTATTTCCGGCCCGGTCGCCTTGCGCCCCTGCCACCCGACGCCCGCTTTCGTGGAAACAATCACCTGTTCGCGGGGCGTATCCACCAGCGCGCGCCCCACAACATCTTCCGTTCCATACGACTCCGCCGTATCTATGAAGTTGATACCAAGCGCCAATGCTTCCCGCACCACCCGCTCGGCTTCCTCAAACGTGCCGCCCGTTGCCAGTCCCAGGCGGCTGTGTCCGCCGCATCCCAATCCCATCCGGCTGACGCGCAAGCCCGCGCGTCCCAGCGTCGCATACTCCATTTCCGCTCTCCTCACAACTTATACCCGTGTACGAAACGGTTTCTACGCGCAGTTTACCCGTTGTCGTGAGTTCATGGGGCTATTTATGCAACTGCTTTGCAAAATTTACGGCGGCACGGCTTTACAAATGCCCGCCACTTTGCTATACTGTGCTTGTTCCCCTTCCCCTGCTTTGCAGCCGCCTGCTTTACAGCCGCCTGCTATGACAAGGAGCCACCACATGAATAAGCCTCGTTTCCAACGTCTGCGCGCGTTTGCCGGGTGTGCCGCGCTGCTGCTTTCCCCTGCCCTCACCGGATGTGGCACAAGCAATTCTAATGATACCGCTTCGGGCGCAAATCTGCCCCGCGCTGTCGCCGACGCCAGACAGCGCAATACGCCCGTTGACGCCACTCTCGTCAGCCGGGACAACGCCTTCGGCTTCACTCTCTTCGATACCCTGCGCGGCAATCAAGCAAGCAGCAACGCTTTCATTTCCCCAGTCAGTTTATCCCTCGCCCTGCAAATCCTGTACAACGGCGCGAACAGCAGCACACAGCAGGCAATGGCAACCACGCTGCAATTATCCGGCCTGTCCGTTTCCGACCTTAACAACGCCAACGCCGCGCTGCAGGCCAGCCTTGTCAGCCCGGACGCGCAGGTGCAATTGACCGTCGCCAATTCCCTGTGGACGCGGGACGGCGCTGTTGTTTCCGCTTTTGTACAGGCCAATCAAACCTACTACGGGAGCAAACTCGGCAGCACAACGGGCGCTCCCGCCAATGTCAACGCCTGGGTCAACGCGCAGACACAGGGGCGCATTGCCACCATTCTGCCGGACGGCGATTACTCGCGCACCATCGCTATCATTGCCAATGCCGTGTACTTCAAAGGCAAATGGACCGACAAGTTCGATGTTGCCAACACGCAAACGGCCACGTTTACTCTTCCTGACGGCAGCACACAATCGTGCCAACTGATGACCCGTACCGGCGGCTATGACTACTTTGCGGGCAGTAATTTCCAGATGGCGCGTCTGCCCTACGGCTCCAAACGCCTGAGCATGATCGTTCTTGTACCCAATCCAGGCATTGATTTGAACACGGTACTGGCAGGCGCAAACGCGCAAACCTGGGCAGGCTGGGTCGCGCAGCTAAAACCTTCCAATGGAACCGTGCAGTTGCCCCGCTTCACGTCCGCTTACGCCGCCGATCTCAAATCCCCGCTCACCGCGCTTGGCATGGGCATCGCCTTCGATCCCAATGCCGCCGATTTCAGCGGACTGGCCGTTCCTTCTGTCGGCAGAGCGTACATCTCCGCCGCGTACCACAAAACCTACGTAAAGGTAGACGAAGAAGGCACGGAAGCCGCCGCCGCAACGGGCATTGTCGTTTCGGCGGGTGGGGCGTTAGCGCCGGAGTTTACCATCCGCATGGATCACCCGTTCTTTTACGCCATTCGTGACGATCAAACCGGCATCCTGCTGTTCATGGGACTGCTCGCCAACCCAAATGTGGACACCGCCGGGTAAATAGTTGATAGTTGATAGTTGATAGTCATGTGGGAACTACAGACTTTCAGCGCCCCGCCGCTTAGACCCTGTTTAAAAGAACATGGAGCCTCCATGAACCGTAATATGGCGCTGTTTGCCCGTTTCGTTGTCGCGCTGACGTGGCTTTACGAAGGCTTGTGGCTCAAACTGTACAGGCAAAGTCCTGAAGAACTGCGCGTTGTGAGCGCGGTTTTTGCGCGTTCCTCTTCCTCGTTCGCGCCGCTCAATCTGCTGCGCGGCATCGGCTGCGTGGAAGTGATGCTTGCCTTCGGCGTTTTGTCCGGGTGGAAGCCCCGGTTTCTGGCGGGCGTTCAAATCCTGCTCCTCGTAACGACAGAAAGCGTGGGAATTGCTCTGGGCAAGGGCGCGATTGCCGACCCCGCCGCTCTGATTGTTCACGCCCTGCCGTTCCTGTTTTGCATCCTCTTCCTCGGCCAATTCGACAATCCCCCCAAAGGCGCGGGCCGCAAAACTACAGCAGGCAGCAAGAAAAACACGGCTTCTTAAAGCGCTTAAATAATTATATTGACATAACTATCCTATTTTGATATAATGGGGATGCCTGTTCTATATACCGGCAGAACATTTCTAAAACCGGCGGAATGGGGAAGCGTCGCTTTTGCCGACAGCAGCGTTCAAAGCCGAACGACGATCCCACAAACCGACCGGTACGCGCTTTGCGCGCATCCCCGCAGGAGGATACAATGACTGACGACTTCGGGATTGACCCCGACAAAGTTTTCAAAAACGACGGTGATGGCAACCCGGCATTCTGGACGATTTTCCCCGATCACTTTCATGGCAAAGTGGTTGCCGCTCTGGTGACGGACACGGCGATTACGGCCAGCATTCAGGCGAAATTCAATGATCCCAATGATGATCAGAAGCGCCTGGAGGCCATAGACCACATCAACAAGGCCACTGTCAACTGCATCGGACAGCACCTCTTCAATCAGCCGTTAAAGCCGGAAGCGGAGACTTTTTCCGTCTACAACCTGCTGACGACGGGAACCAAGAACGACATTGACACGATCATCGGCACTTCCGACGAGGACGGGAGTGGCAAGCCCAAAAACTTTCTCCTGCACAACGCCTTTGCGCAGAAGGATACTCACGAGGTCATCGCCGTTGTGAGTCGGCAGGTTGGCCGCGCGCTCTTTCAGGCGTCCTTGCATCAGGCCGTCAAGAAGTTCTCCAATCCGCTTGAATTCCTGAACACACTCAAAACCGCCTTAAAAGCCGAATTGAACAAGCGCCTCGGCGGCTTCTCTATTCCCGGCCTTGGCTAAACTCCCTGTGTAAGAGAGCCGTGTCTTGCGCAATCCGTAACCGCAAGACAACGGCTCTTTTTTCATGCGCCGCAAATCGTTGTTCAGCAGGCATACAGCCCACTTTGTGAAAAAATGTTCAGAGTCGCAATGCAGTGTTGATTTCATGCGTAGGGATAGGTATACTCTTGCTCAAAGCGCCGCTTTAGAGCCTCTCCCGCCAGGCGCGGCATTTGCGTCCGCAGGACGCTTGTACTTTCCTGCCGGGGATTGCAAAGCCCCGGCAAATTGGAAAAGGCGTTCGCTTTGAGCTGATTTATGCAGGAAAGAGGGCAGCATGGCCTACGCCGACTTTCAAGATTTTCTCAACAAGCTGGAACGCGCCGGCGAACTGAAGCGCATTGCCCTGCCCGTTGATCCCTATCTGGAGATTACGGAAGTGGCGGATCGCGTGATGAAAATGCCGGATGGCGGCCCCGCCCTGCTGTTTGAACACCCTACCGGCAAAAACATCCCCCTCGCTATCAACGTTTTCGGGTCGCGCAAGCGCATGAGCATGGCGCTAGGCGTTCCTGACATTGAAGACATCGCCTGCGAAATCGAAGACCTGCTCAAGCCCGAAGTGCCGTCCGGCGGCCTGCTCGGAGCCGCCCGCGAGTTCTGGCCCAAACTGCAAACCCTGCTCAAAGTGCCGCCCCGCCACGACAAGGGGAGCGGCAGGTGTCAGGAAGTGGTTCAATTGGGCGACGACGTTGATCTGGACAAACTTCCCATTCTGCACTGCTGGCCGCAGGATGGCGGGCGCTACATCACGCTGCCCCTTGTGTTCACGAATGACCCGAACACGGGCAAGCGCAACGTCGGCATGTACCGCGTTCAGGTGTTCGACAAGCGCACAACGGGCATGCACTGGCAGATGCACAAGGTTGGCGCGGAACATGCGCGGGGTTACGAGGCCAAAAAGCAGAAGATTGATGTGGCGATTGTGCTTGGCGGCGACCCGGCTCTCACGTATGCCGCCACCGCGCCCCTTCCGCCCGGCATTGACGAAATGCTGTTTGCGGGTTTTCTGCGCAAAAGTCCTGTACACCTGGTGAAAGCCAAAACCGTTGACATCGAGGTTCCCGAAGACGCCGAGTTTGTCATTGAAGGACAGATTGACCCCACTGAGCGCCGCATGGAAGGACCGTTCGGCGACCATACCGGCTATTACTCGCTGGCCGATATGTACCCCGTCGTTCACGTCACGGCAATCACGCACCGGCGCAGTCCCGTGTATCCCTGCACCATTGTCGGCCCGCCCCCGATGGAAGACGGCTGGCTCGGCAAGGCGACGGAGCGCTTGTTTTTGCCCCTGCTGCGCCTGACCCTGCCCGAAGTCGTGGACATGAACCTCCCCGTCGAGGGCATTTTCCACAACATTGCCCTGATTTCTATTAAGAAGCGGTATCCCGGCCACGCCTTCAAAGTCATGCACGCGCTGTGGGGATTGGGACAGGCGATGTTCACCAAAATGATTTTCGTATTCGACGCCGATGTGGACGTGCAGAACGTAAAAGAATGTTTATGGCGATTGGGCAACAACATTGACCCCGAACGCGATATGCAGCTTGTGCGCGGCCCGGTTGACGTGCTGGACCATGCCAGCCGTTCCCTCGGTTTCGGTTCTAAAATCGGCTTCGACTGTACGCGCAAACTGCCCGCCGAAGGCTTCGAGCGCGAATGGCCGGACGTAATCACGATGGATGCGGAAGTCAAAACGCGCATAGACGCGCTGTGGAGCAAGTTAGGGCTTTAAAGGACTTTCACCAAAATGAGTGTTCCGGTCGCAGACCGGCCAGAGTGAACGTTTATTTTGGTGAAAGTCCCTGACAGGAGTTTGCGGCAGAATTGCGCGATGAAGCGAGGGTTTGCCTGACGGACGTTTATTTGGTACAATAAACCAAGAAAAACTCATAAGCAGCCAATAATGGTTTGAAGACCATCACCGAATCGCGCCCATTCTGGAGCAACACTGTGGCAGAGGAAGACCCAAAGGAACAACCGCAACTATCGCCCGCCGGCTTTTGTGACAATCCCCTTTTCGATGTCAATATGCGGTGGGGAGCGCAGCCTGTCCACCTGACCGCGTATCGCTGTACGCAGCTGCCGCAGGATGCGCCTACCACGTCCGTGCATATCGTGGCGTTTCATGGCGGGCGCGTCCTGGTTGTATGCGACCGCAAGGGCATTTTCGGCTTTCCCGGCGGACGCCTGGAAGGGTGCGAAACCTGTGACGAAGCGCTGCGGCGCGAGTGTTACGAGGAAGCGCGCGCCCATCTGGAACCGAATTACCGGCTTTTCGCGGCCATCAAAATCGAATACGCGGAACGGCTGCCCAACCGGGTGTACACCCGCGATTACAGCTATCTCGGCATGTACGTGGGCATGGTTCGCGCCCTGTCTCCCATCGGTAAAGACCCCGCAGGCGTGGTCATGTCCCGCGATCTGTTCACCTACGCCGACTGCAAGCAGCATCTTCTTAACCAGGATATGATACTGCTGCACGAAGCCTATATCCACCTGATTAAAACGTCGCGCGGCTGCACGTCCGCCCATTCCTTTATGGAACGATAAACCGGCTATCGGGTAAGGAGCTTTCCGGGGTATATTAGTTTTGTGACCAGACGATATGGAGTTATTGATATAGGAACGCGGGGCGTCCGCCTTTTAATTGCGGATGCGTCCGGCGACGGCACGATGCGCCCGCTAGTTTCGGAAGGCGATCTTGGCACACTGGGCGCCGGCATGGACAGCAACGGGCTGCTAAGCGTGGAGTCTATGCGGCATGTCGTATCGCTTGCGCAAAAGTACCGGGTTCAATTCGTCAGGCATCAAGTCGAGAAAAGCGTTGTTGTGTGTACGCAGGCCGTTCGCAACGCGCGCAATGCCGAAGAATTTATTCACGATCTGCGACAGGTGATTGCCAACGTTGTTGTCCTCACGCCGGAACAAGAGGCGCAGTATTCGTTTCAAGCGGCTTTTCTGGCATTTCAGGATCGTATCGGATTAGACGACAGGTTTCTGGTGGTAGATCAGGGCGGCGGCAGCGTGGAACTCTCGTCTGGCCGACACTCCACGCCGCCCATTTATACGTCTTTGCCCATCGGAACCGTTGCTCTCACTGCCGCGCTGCTGGATGCCCCCTCCCTGCCGGAAGGCTACTGCCGGGTGGATGAGATCATTTATGAGGCGCTGGAAACCAATCGCGCGCTGGATGTTCTGCACCGCGAAACACCGGCTTTTATTTTCGGCATGGGCAGCGCGATCCGAAAACTGGGCGAAGCGCTGGCGCGTACAAAGAATGTGCATGGCTATGCGATAACGGCCCTGGACATCGCCGAGTGTATCGCTTTTGTACAGGATCAGTTTGGCAGGGCACACGCCGAAAACGCCCATTCTCCCCTGCAAATAAACAACGATTTTCTGACAACCGCGTGTGGACTGCTGACGTTTCATCATGTGCTGCAAAAATACGGCGGCGGCGAAGTGATTATGAGTCTGGAAGGACTGCGGCACGGCGTTTTGCGTTCGCTGGCGATGGAAGATGCAGCATAAGTCCGTAATGGGGCATAAGTATTTCCGATTATGAGCAGACAAACCACCGGCAGGTTAGTGGTTGCTATCACGGGGGCGAGTGGAGCGCCTTATGCCCTGCGCTTCTTGCAGGAAGCCACGCGCCATTATCAGGAGATTTATGTCGCGCTCTCCGATCAGGCGTATCAGGTGATCGGCGTGGAAACCGGGCGCGGCATTACGGCGCAAAACATTTCTACAAAATCGCTGCTTGGTTTTGACAGCGACGTAATTCGCTTCGTGGACAAAAAAGACTATTTTTCGCCGCCTGCCAGTGGCTCGTTTCGGCACGACGGCATGGTGATTGTCCCTTGTTCGATGGGAACGGCCGCGCGCATTGCGCACGGCATCAGCGACGACTTGATTACCCGCGCCGCCGATGTGTGTTTGAAAGAGCGCCGCCCGCTGATTCTGGTTCCGCGCGAAACGCCCTGGAACCTGGTGCATTTGCGCAACATGACGCAGCTTGCCGAAGCCGGCGCGACCATTCTGCCCGCCGCCCCCGGCTTTTACCACAAGCCGCAATCGCTTGACGACCTTGTAGATTTTATTGTCGCCCGCATTCTGCAGCAGCTCGGCATCGAGCAGAAACTAACGTTGCAGTGGCAGTACGAAGAAAGTTAATGATGAGTGCTGAGTGATGAGTGCTGAATGGGAATTCTATTCACCACTCAGCACTCATCATTCATCACTACTGGCAACACCATGACCGCTTTCACCCGCAACACCCGCCTGATATTGGAGATGGTGAAGTTCGAGCATACGATCTTTGCCATGCCGTTCGCGCTGATTGCCGCGCTGTTGGCGGCCCGACACGCGCCGCATGGATTGCAGGCCGGGATAGTATTGTGGATTGTTATGGCAATGGTCGGGGCGCGGAGCGCGGCAATGGCTTTCAATCGGCTTGCCGACGCGGAAATAGACCGCGCCAATCCCCGCACCGCCACGCGCCATATTCCCGCCGGGCTGTTGTCCCGCGTTCAGGTTGGGGCATTTCTGCTGTGCAGCGTTATCGTGTTTGAACTCGCCGCGTGGGAATTAAATCCGCTTTGTTTGTATCTGTCGCCGGTTGCCCTGCTTGCCGTTTTGGGTTACTCCTATACCAAACGGTTCACAAGCCTGTGCCATTTGTTTCTCGGCTTCGCTATCGGCATTGCGCCCATCGGGGCGTGGATTGCCGTTTTGGGAAGATTGGACATCGTTCCCCTGCTTCTCGGCCTCACCGTAATGCTGTGGATCGGCGGCTTCGACATCATTTACGCGCTGCAGGATTATGATTACGACTGTAGCGCTGCCCTGTTTTCCCTGCCAAAGCGCCTGGGCAAAGCCAACGCCCTGCGCGTGTCCCGCCTGATGCACTTCGCAGCCGTCAGTTTATTGTTTACCATCGGCGTTTTGTCCGGTCTCCACCTGCTTGCTTTCATCGGCATCGGCATTGCCGCCGCCCTGATTGCCTGGGAGCAGAGTCTCGTCAAGCCCGACGACCTTTCCCGCGTCAATCTCGCGTTCTTCACGCTCAACGGTTGGGTCAGCGTGAGTTTGTTTGTGTTTGTGTTGCTGGACAAAGTAGTGAGTAGCCAGTAGTCAGTAGTCAGTAGCTGTCCTACTCCCTGCTTCTTTACTTGTCAAAACTCTGAATAACGCGGCATTCTCTACTGACTACTGACTACTGGCTACTCACTACTTTCATGCGAATTGGCAGCGTACCCTATCTCAATGCAAAGCCGCAGGTGGATTGGTTTCACAGTTCCGACTGTGACGCGGAGGCCGCGCTGACGTATGCCGTTCCCTCGCGGCTGGCGGAAATGCTGCGCGCGGACGAGTTGGACGTTGCCAACGTCAGCATTTTCGAGGCATTGCAAAATCCCGAATTGGTGATTGTGCCCGGCATCAGCATTTCCGCGTATCGCGCCGTGAAAAGCGTCCGCTTGTTTTCCCGCGTCCCGATGGAGCAGATACAATCCGTCGCGCTGGACACCAGCAGCCTGACTTCCAACGCCCTGCTGCAAATTCTGCTCCGCGAGTCATTTGGCCTGTCGCCCCGTTATATTCACCACGCGCCCGATTTAGACGCCATGCTTGCCCAATGCGACGCCGGCTTAATCATCGGGGATTTGAAGCTGTTCGACCTGATGCCCGGAACGGTTGTGTACGATCTTGGGCAGGGCTGGCATGACCTGACCGGCTTGCCGTTCGTGTATGCCTGCTGGCTTGCGCGCGAAGATCGTATCTCAGAGGAAATGACTCAGATTTTAACGGCTGCCAAAAAGTGGGGCTTGTCCCGGCTGGAAGAACTGGCGGTAAAGTGGTCTGCCATCCTGAACCTGCCTTTAGATCGCTGCCTCGATTATCTCATTCACGTCATGAACTACGACCTGACGCCCGAACAAATGGAAGGGTTGCGCCTGTACCAGCAAAAATGCTTTGCGCATGGCCTGATACCTGCCCTCCATCCCCTCCGCTTTCCTAATCATGAATGAATGTGAATAGACAAATGCGCGTACCAACCTCACTTTTTCTACTTCTGTGCGCGTGGAGCGTGTTTCTGCCGGCAGGGGCGCAGGAAAAAGCAAGTTCCGTACCTGCGCCTGCTTTTCAGCCTGTTTTGAAACAGTGGCGGACTGCGGGCGGGACGTGGCATGTCAAAGCAGAAGCGGGGCAGGATAGTCTTATAGGGGAAGTGGCGGAAACCACACGCGGTTTTGCCGTTGCCGAAGATGCGCCATTTTCCCAATTGCAAACGCTGGAAACCACGCTTACGCCGACAAAACACATTGGCGCAAGCTGGAGCGCGGGCGGGCTGTGCGCGTACCGTGACCTGGCAAACTACTGGCGGCTGGCGCTGGTGGAAAGTCCCGACGGCGCCGGGCGTTATGCGGAATTGACGCTGCTGCGGGATGGGCAGGGCGTGGGTGAGCAAACCCTGCGCGTTCTCAGCCGTTCCGAACAAACGCTTAATTGGAAGTGGAATACCGCGTATCGTCTTCGATTGACGCTTGCGCCGGATTCTATTATGGGTGAGGCGCTTGACTCGTCGGGCGTACTGTTGTGGCATATTGCCTACTCTTTGGAGGATGCTTCCCTGCTGCATGTCGGCTGGCCTGCGGTTGGCGTACAGGGGATGCAGGCCGCTTTCGGACGCGCGCAGCAGCGCATACCCACAACCGGACTGGATGCGCAAACTGTTGACTGCAAAATGCTGCAGGAGCGCGTTTCTGCTCCCCATTGGCTCAGTCTGCCGGACAGCCGCCTCGTTATCAATCCTACGATGTCGTCTGCGCCTGCCGTGCCGCCTTCCCTCGCGCCCTCCCTGCCTCTGAACCTCGCGTATTATGTCGGGGAAACGCCCTCGCGCCTGCCCTGTTTTTGGGCGTGGCAGGCAAACGCGCAAAACGCGCCGCCGGTTACGGTTACGACTGGTCCCGCCGCCGATTTTACGCCTGCCGCGTCCGCGCATTGGACAGGTGAACGGGCTATCGCGCGTTTTGCAAACGGACAACTGCGGCTTTCCGTCGCAAGCGTCCCGTTCGGGTCGCTGACAACGGAAACAGTTGTCGATTTAGAGCAGACGCCGTTTCTGCTGGCGCAGGTTCCGCGCTGCGCGGGGCAATGGGCGCTGAAAGTAAATTCGGGACAGCAGGCCACAGACACCTACGTGCAGGCGGATACCTCCCAAACCGGAAACTTTTGCTACGACCTGCGCGCGCTGACCGGCTGGCACGGCAAACGCGCGTTCAAACTGATTTTGTTCGTCATCGGCCTCAAGGACAGCAGCGCGACCTTCAGCAGCCTGCGCTTTGCCGGAACCCGCGACACGCTGCCCGCGCTCACGTCACAGGAAACGCTCTGGTTCCCGCACCAGATTACTACGCAGGCGCGTACAGCCGACGGCGATATGCAGGCGGATAGTACGATCGGGCTTGCCGACGCGCAGACCGTTGTTCAAAAACTGCATATTCGGCGAGCAAACGCGCAGTCGCTGGTTTTGACCGGGCAAATCGGGTCGGGAACGGCGCATTGGGATGAGGCGCGGCGGATGCTGATTGTGGAAGGGGAAGGCTATCGCGCCGTGATTGCCCCAAGCCGCGCCGCGCGCTGGCTTGGCGGGTTCGCGTCCGGGCTGGAGCGGCTGGCAGGGCGCAACGGACTGCCAACGGTTCCCGCCAATGGCGTATGGGCGCTTGCCTTTGACAATGTGCAGACAGGCGAAGACATTAGCGTTGCGGCCCGATTTGCGCCTGTCGGCGACAATGCGCAAAGTGGATTGACGGAGTTGATGAACGCCACAACGCCGTTCGCCACCACGCAGGGAGTAACTTCCGCACTGGACGCGCAGGCGGAAGCGTGGAACCAACGCCTGAACAGCGTCCCGCACCCGCTTGATTTTACCCTGCGCGCGCTGGAGGCGCGGGGCGCGACTCCACAGGCGATACGGCGCACTTATTACAAAGCGTGGGTGTTCCTGTTCGCCAACATTCTGCCCCCACTGCCCGAAAATGGGTTTCCGTACCCGCAGATGCCGTGCGGCAAAGCCTCGCTGTGGGATGAAGGCGCAACTCATGCCCGCGCTTCCTCGCAATGGGAAAGCTTTATCGCCATGCAGTTCGCCGCCCGTGTCGCGCCGGATACGGCATGGCAAGCCTACGAGGGATTGCTGTCTCTTGTCGCGCCGGATGGTTCATTGGGCGGAGAAGGGCTGCCGTCGCGCCATGCCGAAACCGCGTGGATTTTGTATGCGGCGACGGGAGATAAAGCGCGGCTGTCAAAAACCTATCCCGCCCTGAAACGCCTGCTGCTCTGGAAAGCCGCCAATCCCCGCTGGCTGTACAAGGGTTCCACGCCGCCCGACGAGAAAGATTCCGAATTTGTGGTTCACGCCCTGATGGACATGCGGTACGCGCAGCGCATTGCGGATGTCCTGAATATGCCTGATGAAACCATCTTCTGGCAAAATCAGATTACCGCGCTTTCCGCCGATTACCACAAATGGTTTTGGACCCGAACCGACGGCCCAAGCGAACATACGTACCGCCTGTTCCGGGCGTCTGCCGGCAAGCGCGAGGAGCCGGATCGCTCGTGGAACCTGCAGGGATTGGTACTGCCGCCCGCCCTGCTGACAGCCGGGGAGCGCGACACGTTTTTGCGCCTGTTTCGCGCATCCCTCAACCGCGCAACGCCGTTTCTCATCGGGCAGTTGGCCGGGTTTCCCAAGTACAACTTTACGCAGCGCGGCGTGTGGCAGTATGGAACGCCGGATGAGGCCGCGCTGATGGCCGAATCCGCCCTGCGCGATGTTACGCTGGCCGGGCAATTTTCAGAAAACTACTTCCAGAACTTCCCGCCCGCGCCCACCGGCGTCACGCCCTCCATCTTCGGCGCGGCGCAAATACTGGATGGCGGATTATGGCACAACGGCGTAATCGGCGAGGGAGTTTCCCTGCTCGCGCCCCTGCCCGGCGCAGTCGGCGTGATGAACCTTCGCGTTCGAGCATCCATGCCCGCAGCCGGAACAAACACGCCGCAGACAGCGCCCGTTGATGTGTTGTTTGATTCTATTGACAAACAAGTAACGCTGCAAGGGAGCGGCCTGAAAGCGTTTCGCCTTCCTCCCGGTTTCCAAAACATACCTCTGCCCGACGGCACACTACGCTGGCGCGGCAAATACCCTGCCCAGGGCGGCCTTTCCCTGAACTTCCTGCCCTAAACACTAATGCCGTTCATGTAAGGATTCGTAAGTCTATAACTTCCCGCTGATTCGGGAAGTCGAGCTTTGCTAACGGGAAGTGGGGAAAGCGTTAGACAAGCGGCAGGCAGAGAAAAGAGCAGGAAAAAGCAATATGTAGAGTCATCGTCGAAATCTTGGCAATGCAGCGCTTCCAGCCCGATGTCTCGTTGTGTCAAGTTGTAGGAGAGAGGCGTCGTGGCCTCAGCAGCGTCAGGGCGGACGGGAGGAGTGGGACATGGGCCTGTACCTCCTTTGCTAAATAGTAGACACTTGTACTATTTAGACAGGGAAATGGGGCAAAAGGTTCACTGTTTTCGCGCTGTGAAGCTTTTTTTATCTTTTTTGTCTTCATCTGTGTGAACCTAATATCCCTTGACAGGATCGAAAAGGTTTTGTAGGGGTTCGTTGGCGAGAAAGCGGCGCAGGTTTGCGTTGAAAAGTTCGGCAAAGCGGTGGAAGTAGAAGGGCGTGATGCCGGATACGTGGGGCGTGAGGATAACGTTTTCCATGCGCCAAAGCGGGCTGTCAGCGTTGAGAGGTTCCGTCTCGAACACGTCCAGGCCCGCGCCCGCCAGCTTGCCCTGCTCCAGCGCGGCGACCAATGCGGCCTCGTCTATGGTGCTGCCCCTGCCGATGTTGTACAGATAGGCGGTCGGCTTGCAATGGGAAAGCATTTCCGCGTTGAGGAAGTGGTGAGTTTCGGGGGTGTGGGGAAGGGTCACGCAGATGTGGTCGGACTCGGCCATAAGGCGCGGCAATTCGTCCATTCCGTACACGGCGTCAACGGGAACCTGCGCGTCATAGCGCGTCTTGGGGTCGCGCTTGGTGGCAACAATTCGCATATCGAACGATTTGGCGCGAACGGCAAGGGACTCGCCAATCCGTCCCAACCCCACGATGCCCAATGTCTGCCCGGTCAGTTCACCTGCGGCGCTGCGGCGGGGCTGGCGGTTCCATTTTTCCTGTCCCCAATTGTCGCGCTTCCATTCGCCTTCCAGTTGCCGGCGAAAATAAAACGGCTCGTTGCGGGTGAACATCAGCATGAACATCATTACGTGTTCGGCGATGTTGGGGCCATGTACGCCGCTGGCATTGGTCAGCAGCATATTTCGGGCTGCAAGCTGCGGCGTGTACTTGCCGTCCATGCCCGCGCTCCAAAACGCGATCCACTTCAGTTTCGCGGCCTGTTCCAGTTGTTCGGGTGACAGGTTACCGCAAACCGCAATGTCCGTATCCGGCAGCAGGGCGTCGGCCTCTTCACTGCGGCTGAAGCGCAGTTCGATCTGTTCGCGCAGTTGGGCGTCCGCTTCCACAACACTCCGAAACGTCTGCGCGTCCGCATCGTCCGGGGCCAGCAGCACAAGCACAATGGTTTTGGTCATGCCGTCGCCCTTTCGTCCGCTGCATCTTTATCTGTTACATCTTTGTCCGCCGCCTCGTCGTCCGGTTCCGCGCCGTCATTGAGAAGTTTACTCAGGGCTTCGCGGCACTCCCAAAAGTTCAATTCGCGTATGGCGCTTTTAACAACAGTGATGTCGGAGGGTGGCACAATCAAGGCCGCGCTTCCCGCCCCGACAAGCTGCTCCAGCGCCGATTGGTTGTTGGCGTCCAGCCCGCCGCTTTCTTCCAGACTGCCGAACGTTGCCAGCCACGACGCCACATAAACAGGCAGCATGGCCGTATTCGCGGCGCGTATCATGGCATCTAAGGACGACAACAACGGAATTTCCAGTGCGGCATATTCCAGGCTGACAAGGACGCGCATCGCCCCGTTATACGCCATTCGATCCATGAAAAACGTCGCTTGTTCCGGGTCTTCTAAGGCTGCGTTGGCCTCCATGAAGTCCAGGGGCAAGTTCACGGCGAAACGGGGCACGTCGCACAGCACATCATTGGCAAGGCAGTCGGCGCGCGCCTCGTTCAACTCCTGCCCCATTTCGCCCACGCCCAGCCCTTCCAGGTGCGGCATAAGCGGGCAGGCAATCGTCAGGTCGGCCTTGACCGCCGCTTCGAGAAGCAAAGGGGCAGGCAGCGCGTAATCGTCTGCCAACAGCAACGGTTTGCCGCCCGCCTGCTGTATCAGTTGCAGTAAGGTTTCGCGCTGTTCATCCTCGTCGGCATCAGCGGGAAGCAGGGGAGAACCATACGGCACGTACAGCGCGTCCGCGCCATTGGCCTGCGCGGTTTCGATAGCGTCCGGGGTTGTCACCTGCGCGAACACCTGCACCGCCCGCCCGTCCAGCGTATACGCCGCCAGATGCCCCTCGTCCAAATACAAACGTTTTTTGGGAGCCATGTTGTTACGCATCGTCTGGTACTGCGCAAACGCCACGCCGTCCGGGTTGGCGACAACGACGCCCCGGCTGGCATCCACCACCATGAGCATATCTTCTTCAATGGCTTCCAGCAGTCCGGCAACGCCCACAACGGCAGGCGTTTCGTTCAGAGGAGAATCAGCGCCCTCTACAGCCGCAATGCCAACGACGTTGCCCCATCGCACCGAATCCGCAATCGCAACCGCCGTCGCGTAATCATTGGCAACCAGGATAATGTCCGGCGTTTCCTCCCCCCGGCGTTTGGCAAGCTGCTCCATAATGCGCGGCGGAATCGCGGGCGGCAGGGGAAAGCCGTTACGCAACCGCACGACCGCCGCCGTGCCAAGCGCAATCCCCGTTCCCAATCCCGTTCCCTGCAAACTTGCCATTGGCCCTCACCCCAACCCCTCTCCCAAAAGCGTGGGAGAGGGGCTAATCTTAAATTTACCCAACCCCTCTCCCACAAAACGTATTTCCAAAGCGAAGCAGAAATACGAAACGCGGGGAGGGGCTAAATAGTTAAATCTCCCGGTGTCCTTCGGCGTCTTCCATTGCGCCTACGCTAATTTTGATGTCGGCGCGCTCTTCGATTTTGGCGATTTTGCCGTCCCGAATCCAGACGACGCGATCTGAAACCTCAACCATTTTGTAATCGTGCGTGGCCGAGATGATGGTGACGCCCTCGTTGCGGTTTAGTTCACGCAGCAGGGCGATGATCTCTTCACCGGTCTTCAAGTCAAGGTTGCCGGTTGGTTCGTCCGCCAGAACGATGGCCGGACGGTTGGCAAGCGCGCGGGCAATGGCAACGCGCTGCTGCTGTCCACCGGAAAGCTGTGTCGGACGATGATGTAGACGGTGTCCCAACCCCACTTTGTTCAGAATTTCGATTCCGCGCTCAATTCCTTCGTCCGTAGACATACCCGCAAAGATCGTCGGCAGCGTGACGTTCTCCAAAGCGGTCATCGCGGGCAGCAGATTGAATGTCTGGAAGATGTAGCCGATTTTATGGCAGCGCAGGTACGCCAGTTCGCTCGCGCTGAGTTGTGCCATATCCACATCGTCAATAAACACTGACCCCTCATCCGGCCTGTCCAGCCCCCCGATAGCGTTGAACAGCGTGGACTTGCCCGACCCCGACGGCCCCATGATGGACAGATACTCGCCCTTGCGAATATCCAAATCCACGCCGTTAAGCGCGCGCAGCACCTCGTCGCCCATCTTAAATATCTTGACCAGCCCCTTGGTTCGCACCACGTATTCTACGCGCACCGCGCGTTCCATTGTTACCATAGAAAATCCTTTCGGATAGTAGTCAGTAGTCAGTAGTCAGTAGTCAGTAGAGAAACCCATTCCTGTAAGCTGTATCTATGTTGCACAACTCTGTGTAAGCGGGCATTTCTACTGACTACTGACTACTGACTACTGACTACTTCCCTATATCGTACTGCGCAGCGCGGCAGCGGGCGGCATTTTGGCGGCTTGGATAGCGGGGGGGATGGCCGCAACGAGGGTGATGCCCAGGCCGATGCCCATGGATTGCAGCATTTGAATCAGCGTGCCGTACCAGAACCCGCCGTCCAATGTGCCCATTCCGCTGGAAAACACATGCACTAAGGTGATGATAAACCAGCCCAAAAACCACCCGGCGGCGGACGCGATCACGCCCATCAAGCCCGCTTCGATGAAAAAGAGGGTGACAATAAAGCGGTCCAGCGCGCCCAGGCACTTCATCGTGCCGATTTCCTTGTAGCGTTCCGTGACCGACATCAGCATGGAGTTCATAATGCCGACAAAACACACCAACAGCGCCATGATCGCCAGCCAGGACTGACGGTGCCCGGCAGCGACGACTTCGGCCAGCGCGTCCGCGTCGTTACTGGTGGGAACCAGCGCGAACAGCATCCCGGTACGCACGGAACTGAAGAACGCGATGCCGAGCAGGATGCCGCCGGCGGTAATCAGCGAACGCGCAAAGCGTATTTTGATGCTTTTCATGCTGATCTGCCACGCGCGGCTGAACGGCAGCGTGATTTGCTGCTGTGGCGCGTTCGTCGGCATTTTGTGTAGGGTTTCCACGCTCATGGTTGTTCTCCGATTATTTCTTATTTATTTCTTATTGCTGTCTTTGTCCGCTTTTTCTTTTTTGTAGAAGCCAATGAACTTGCGCTCATGCAGCATTTGCAGGAACATGGTCACGGAAACTTCCGCTTCCCGGCGGTTCATTTTATACTGCTTGCTTGTCTTTTGCACAACGGCTTCAATGGTATGGCTGCCGTCGCATAATTCCCACACGTAGCCGCCAACCTCGTCCAGTTCCACTTTGCGCTCGGTGGGCGCGCGCAGCCAGCGCGCCATAATGCGGGTAATGCGGCTCACCTGATCGTTTTGCGGCACAATCAGGATGGTTTCGCCGCTTTCGCGCTTTTCAAAGGTCAGGCTCGGATGCCGCAGGGGGCGCAGGCGCAACGTGGCCTGCCGGTCCACTTCCGGCGGGCGCAGCTTCAGGAACGGCAGGTACTTGCCCAATCCCGAATACAGTTTATTTTTCAGCGGCGCGATCATATTACGAGGCTCCCTGCTCGTCTTGCGGCTCTGCCGGATCGGACTCTATCTTGTCGGGACGATGGCATACGCAGCGGCTGACAACATCTTCCCACAAACCGACGGTCTGCTTTTGATGCAGCACCTGAACCGCGTAGATTTTGTTGGAGTCTTCGCAGTTCCAGATGCCGCTTTCAAAGCGGGTCGGGAAACGCCGCAGGGACACTTTCGAGTCCCGCAAAGCGCGTACTTTGCTCCATAAGGGCAGTGCGCCCAGGTAGCGCAGGCTTGGGTGTCCATGCACGGTATGCGCGTCGTCCAATGTCAAAGATTTGAGGGGAACGAGCGCGTTGTTGCGCAGCCAATCGCCGAGCGAGAACTTTTTGAGCAGCATGTTCGCCAATCCCCAGCGATCCAGCACAATGCGCTCGCCGCCCCGCGCCCATTCCAGATGCAGATGCCCGGACAGCAGTTTCTGCTCTTCCAGCCGAAAATCGCTCGGCACATCCATTTGCAGATCGTACAGCGCCCAACGGTCATAACCGTCAATGGCATGATCCTGCAAGGTGGAAAACAGCCGCGCCGCGATGTTGCTGATTGCGCTCTGGTCTTTCGCCATGCCGACAACCTGCGCGACAACCACGCGGTCACACGTTTTGCAGTGCCAGATTTTGCCCTGCGCCCTGCCCTCGCCCGTCCAGGAAAAATGGATTGCGGTACGCTCGTCCTCCTTGCCTTCCGTTCTTTCCGGCTTGATGTTGCTTTCAAATGTCGCTTTGGCTTTTTTGGCCTGCTTTTCCGTGTCTTTGAGAATGCGTTCCAGATTGCCGCGCAGGTCGAGTTTCGCGCTCGTCGCGGCAGGCGCGGGACGCTTCAGCCAGTGCCGAACGAACGGCGCAACCAGCGAGTACGCGGTTATCGTGCTGTCCTGCTGCGGCTTGGCGGCATTAAGCCAGCGCACCTGTACCGTCAGCGTGGACTCTCCGGGCGCATCCACGCGCAAATACCCGTTCTCCCGATCCATCGAAAACCCGGTCAGGTTCCAGTCCGGCGGCAGCGTGAAACGAATCCCCTGCCAGCCTATCACAGTTGGCTGCGCGGATTCTTCCGGCTCTGTATTTTTTCGGCGCGGCTTCTCGGTTCTATTCGGTTTCGTTTCCAGTTCAGCAGGCATGTTTACTGTTGCTATGTGAAGCTCTACTATTATTTAGGAGCGACGGCTTCTACGTGGCCGTCGAGATACAAAATGTTGTTGCGCCCACCGTGCCGTCCCGGTTTGGGCAGGCTGGTAACGGCATCCTGCGCGTTTTTGCTCAGGTTGGTTGAATCGTACAGTAGCGGCGTTTTGGCGGCGTTAGGCAAGGTGTTGAGCGGCTTGCCGTTCAGGTTCAGTTTCTTGCCGCCGAGCGCGGCATTGTACGCATAGCCGAACTTGTCGTCATGCCCGTTCGACACAACCGGGCAATGCAGCCACGCATCCTGCGGAACCCGCGACGTGAAATCCGTGTTTTCTTCCCACTTGTCGGCGGGCGGCAGCGCGTCGTTGAGTTCCGCGTACTGCGTAAAAGCGTTGTACAACCCTTTCAGGTTTTCCGGGCACGTCTTGTTGGTTTCCGGCTTGTAATCATCTTTGGGCTTGAGTAAACCTGCCTGCTGTAGAACGTCCAATACTGGATTGACATTCGCCACCTGCGCCGCAACCATTGCCAGAATATAGACCATACTGCCGATTACCAGTTTGCGGAGTGTGTCGGTACGCTTCTGCTGTCGCATCAAACCTGCCAAAAAGCCACCCAAAAGCGCTACCCACAGTTCAAATGTCAGCAATATCGCCTGCCGAATGAGGAGCGGACCGCTAATTGGGGAAGCATGAACGGCAGCAAGCAAGCCAATCAACATCACAGGGCCAAACACGCCAATGCCGACACACCCCGCAATAATGTTGCGCGTCCACCTTCCAATGGCAACTCCGAAGACGAACATCAGCAGTCCAAGCACAACTAAAACTACAACAGCAATGCGAATGTATGCAGCAGCCATATTTCGTACACAATTCCGTGCGCAGCGTGTTCAGGTATAGGATGCGACGGGATGAATTCCTTCCTCACCTGTAACGTCCAACAGCAACGCTGTCCTAACACGCATATCGTTCAAAAACGTTTGTAGGGGCGTGATTTATCACGCCCACAATCTACCGGTTCCAAGCGAGGGCGCAATAAATTACCCAGAGGGCGCAATAAATTGCGCCCCTACGAATTCCCATTGGAACGGTATTGCGCCGAACACCCAACCACCAACCACCAGCCACCAATCACCAACGTCAGAACGGCAAGTAGTTGACCGATTTAGCGATCAAGGCGAGGGCGATAGCCGCCATTGCGATCAGGCCCGTGCCGCAGGCGAAACCGGCGAGCAGAACCGGCGTGTACATGCGCCAGTTGTCCAGGCCGAAACGCTTGGAGAAATACTTGCGTCCGAGCCACGCGCCGATAAACGTTGGGATCACGTCATGCGGCAATGCGCCCGTGCCGCCGACGAAGCCGTAGAAGAACAGGACGGGCAGCTTGAAGAACCCGAACACGGCGTACAGACCCAACCCGGCAATCACGCCGCCCGCCACGCGGTTGAAGTTGATCGCCTCCTTGACCCACGTAATGCCGCCCTGCTGCTTGTTGACCGTATTCCACAGCGCCTGGAACGTGGCGTGAATCGGCCAGAACTTGGCGGCATACGGGTGCTGCGACGAGGGTATCTGGCTGGAATGCCAGAAGAACGCCCAGAACACGAAACTTGCCGACGTAATCACGAACAGCATCAGAATTTCGGCTTTGATGATACTGCCGAACTTGGTTCCGGTCAGTTCAAACTCGCGGAAACGCTGCGCGAACGCGCCATAATCGTTGAGCGGGATCGGCACGTACCAGATGTCCACGTACTGGTAGCCCGACTTCATAATCGAGACTTCCTTTAAGTACGGGAACGACACGCCCGAACCTGTCAGGCCGATCATACGGGCAGACACGTAACTGTTGACGGGCGACCAGATCAGGCCGTAAAACACCAGTATCCACAGCGGGAAATTGTGGTTTTCGTTGGGATGCTCATTGCCCTGAATGTTGAGCATCACCTTGCACAACGCAATGTAAATCACCGAAATGGACAGCCAGATAGCAACCGGGATACCTAAGTGAAGATCGCCTCTGCCTTTCGGCACTTTCAGCATCAGGCCGCGATCCCGCGCTTCGCGCCGCAGATTGCCGATAGACTGGAACACGCTGTAAAAGCCAATCAGGGCAATCGCCACTTGCAGGCCGATGCCAACGGACAGCCAGAACTTGATATTCGTTGCCTGCTGCGTATACAAAGCGTCCATGCCCGGCGTCCAGCCGTTTGATTCGGACGTGCCGAACGCGCCCGCTTTCTGCAAAAACGGAGCCAGCCCGATTTTACAGATCAGTGAGGCAATCAAAGACCCCTGCACGATATGGTACGGGATGATAAAGCCCGTCAGCACTTTGGTCAGGTCGCCGGAAATGCCGACAACCGCGCCTGGCAGTATGCTTTCCGTGTTCGTCGTCAAATCAAAGAACGGAATCGGGATCAGCGTAAAGGCTTTGTTGAACACGACGCCCGTAAAAACCGGAATGGCGATGTAGAAAAAGCCGAAGATCAGGCCGATCACGCTGCCGATGGAGAACACGCGCCAGCGCCACGATTCCTCTTTGCTGGCCGCTTCCGCAAGGGCTGTCGCGCCCGAAGCGGCAACCGGAGCCATTGGAAACGGCAGGCGTTCTATGTCGGACGTTATACGGAACAAAAAGTAACCGGAACTCATCCAGTTCAGGCGTCCCATCACTTCGCCGAACAGGAGCAGCATGATGGGCCAGAACCAGTCGGGATGCAGGAACGTGCGCTGCTGGAGCGCAACGGACGAGGCAGGCGGCACGACCCAGCGCGGTATGTCTTTGGCGACAAGCCCCGCTTGCGGCGACGAGACAAAGTATTGGTTCCAGATCAGGGAACCGAACGGCCCGCCCGAAATGCCTTTGGTCGCTTCCAGCCCGGTCAGCCCCGCCGCGATGTAGTAGAGCAGGTACACTTCCTGCCGTTTCAGGGGCAGGAAGGACCGCCGCATGATTTCGGCGAACAGGACAATCGTGACCCATTCCGCCGCCGGCCCCAAGCCCTGCCCCGCCACCAGTCCCAGGTACAGCGCGCCCGGCAGCATGATAAAGGCGACAAAGACGGCTCCAATCACGGTTTTGCCGCTGAAGCCCTCTTCAAACTGCATCGTCTGCCCGGTATCGCCTTCCTCGCGGGTTTCGGCTTCTACCTGCTGGCGTATTTGCGCAATCTCACTTGCTTCCGCCACACACGTCTCCCTCTAGGCATTAGGCATTAGGCATTAGGCATTAGGACAATCCCCTTGTGCCGAGCCAAACTGTGTATTTATATTCGAGGCATTTCAGGAGCGCCCTAATGCCTAATGCCTAATGCCTAATGCCTACTTTATTCCGGCCTTTGCCAGCGCCTGCCGGATGCCGTTTTCGTCGAAACCTTCAAACGTCGCTAAAATCTTGCCATTGGGGTCAAGCACGTAGTTGGTGGGAATGGCCTGAATCCCGTACTTGCCCGACACGGTTCCTTTGTCTATCAGGGAGCGCAGTTTAATCTGCTTTTCCCCGAACATCTTTGTGATCGCTTGCGGCGTGTCGCCTGCCGTGTTGACGGCAACGACATTGAAGCCCTGCGATTGAAATTCCGCCGCCATTTTGCTCAGGTGCGGCAGTTCCTCGCGGCACGGCCCGCAAAATAAGGCCCAAAAGTTGACCAGCGTGATCTTGTTCTTTTTCAATTCCTGCGAAAGCGTCAGGCTTCCGCCCGTTGCCAGGGGAAGGGTGAAATCCGGCGCGGTTTTGCCGACGGGAATCAGCGATACGGCCTGCTGTCCCTGCGCCGCCGCTTGTTCCTGCGCGGCTTCGCTGGCCGCTACCTGCGCAACGGTCTTCGCGCCCTTGGGCACTTTCCAGTTAAACGCGGTGG
The DNA here is from genome assembly GCA_963835065.1 of uncultured Chthonomonadaceae bacterium. Classification (GTDB taxonomy): domain Bacteria; phylum Armatimonadota; class Chthonomonadetes; order Chthonomonadales; family Chthonomonadaceae; genus CAWFQB01. Next base: position 102,201 of record CAWIEK010000051.1, read on the forward strand.
GGGCGATGGGCGTCCCGACTTTTACCTCCGTCAGATGCGTTTCGTCCCGGAAATCCGCGCCCTCGATCAACATGCCCCGTATGATACCGTCACTGCCGACGTACAATTTCAGTTTTTGCGGCAGGCCGGTCAGTTCCAATGCTTTGCAGGTTGTGGTTCCCACCGACACGGCTCCGGCGATACGCGCCCCGGACGCTGCGGAGCGCAGGCGGTTCAGATAGTCGGGATAAAAGAAAATTTTCGTCTCGTTGATGTTGTTGCGAGCGACATTGCCACCCGTCGGGTCGGACGCTTCCTGCGCATACGCATTTTCCGCATACGTATAAGTCACGAACTTGCTGCCATCCGAATGAATCACGACATTGCTGCCCTGCCCCTTGCGGCTGTTGACCACAATATGCGCCCGATTGGGCTTTTGCAGCAGCAGCGTCCCCGTTTGCGTGTGCGCCTGCCCGCTTTCCTTGTGCTGGTGCGTAAACCTGGCTTCCAGAGTTGTGGCGCGTGTTTCCGCCTCAAAGCATTTTTGCAGCAGCGCATCGCCCGCTTTGTCAGCGTGGGCGGCTACCGCGCCTGCAAACATTAACGGTATGCTCAACAATAATAACTTCATGAATTGTTTTCTACATGTGGCGCGAAGAAGTCACAAAAGCCCAAGTATAATGCGCGGGCGGCGACGGGCTGAACCCCTTCGCTGTATGGCGTTCCGCCCACTGTCCTTCGGACAGAGATTCTCTTTGTGCTAAATGGCGTGTCCGAAGGACACTTGGCCGCAGGCCATACAGCGAAGGGGTTCAGCCCGTCGCAACAATGCGCTTTACGCTACTCCGCCGTCTGATCTTCATCATCCACTTCTTCAAACGATTCTTCCAGTGCGGGCCACAACTTACCTTCGGCATGACGCTGTTTCTGGTTTTCGATGTACTCAACCACTATAGGAATATCAGATTTGCGCGTACTAAACGCACCGTAATTCTTATTCCAGCCAAAAAACTGGTCCGGCTTAAGGGTTTGGTTAATCAGCCGTGACGAGCCGCCTTTGACATTGCGCATCAATACGGAATAGTCTACTGTGCTTGGCAGAGTTACATAAAGATGCACATGGTCTGGCAGCCCTCCCAAAGCCAACATTTCGCAGCCGCACTTTTGACACACCACAGTGATATAGCGGTACACATCGCGCTCAATATCCGGCGTGACCAGCGGCAAACGATCCTCGGTTGTCCATACAAACTGAATATACACTCGCAACTTGTTGCGCCGATGCTTCGCCATCTCGTCCTGTACGCGCCTCCAATGTAATCCAATCCTCTGGCAAATAACTTCTTCGACAACTAAAGGACGTGTCCGAAGGACACTGGGCGGAACGCCATACAGCGAAGGGGTTCAGCCCGTCGCAAACGGTTGATGTATGCGCTGCTTACTTACGCCATTGCCGCCGCTGATTCTTCGCGCTCTTCGCGGACGTAGCGGTCACGGTCGGACTGCTTTAGGGTGCGCCAAATCAGGAATTGCTTGCGCAGGGTGTTCAGGAAGCGACGGTTGACGCGCTTCCAGTTGGTGATGTCGCCGGATTCGCGGTCTATAAGCAGGAAGATTTCGTACACGTCGGGCGTTTCCGTCGGCAGAGTTTCAATCGCCACGCGCTGCGATACACCCAGGTCGAACGGAGCCAGCCACGCCATGCTCTTGATGCGATACGACAGCCCGTGCTTGCCCTCGAACGTTTCGCTGACAACGCCCTGCGTCACGAAGTCGCCGATGCTGTATTCCTCATAAGCGCGGAACCACTCGCCCAAAAAGCTATTCATGCCCGCCGCCTGATCGCCCGTAACCGCAAACGGCAGGGGAACCTTCCAGTGGTCGCCGTCCGGTTCCGGCACTTTCCACGTTCGGTCCGACGTGGGCGAAGCCGACTTCCGCCGCTTTTCGCGCCGGGTACAGGGTGGAAAGCAGCACGACAGCGACGACAATCAAGGTCGTCATAACCGCGCTCGTGCTGGAAAAGTTCAGGTACAGGTCGGGCAGCCAGCCGAAGAACACGAGTACCTTGCTTGTGAACTGGCCGAGCAGATAGCCAAGCACCGAGCCGAGAATCGCGTAGACTAAGGCTTCCGCAATGAACAACATGCCGATGTGCGAGGGAGCCAGGCCGATGGACGAGAAAATGTGAATTTCCTTCACGCGCTCGAAGACCGAGCCGAGCATGGTGTTCAAAACGATCATGCTGGCAATCAGAATCGGAAAGAAAACCAGTTCCATGCCGTGCGAATTCGTGGACGCGATGGACGAGAAGCGGTCAATGTGCCCCCGGTTCGGCCCGTCTACGTCCGGGTGCGTGATCTGGCCCGCGTACAGGTTCAGGCCAAGCCGGTGCATCAGGGGCTTCAAGTCTTCCACAACCGATTTGGGGTTGCCGAAGTCAATGGCGATGGAGCGTAGTTCGCCGCCCAGGTTCGTCGCTGTCTGGTACGGCACGAAGAATACCTGATCCGGTTCCAGGTGGGTGTACTCTTTGAAGCCCGTGTCACCGCCACCGCCGCCCCGGTTCTGCTTGTTCATGGCGATGAAGTCAACGGGGGTAATGATTTCGTTGTCCAGGTCGGCAAGGTCTTTCAGCTTTTGCGAGTTCAAAATGCCGATGACCGTGTATTCCACGCCGCTGTACGTCACTTTGGCCGTGCCGACATCCTTATTATCCACGCGCAATACGGACGCAATCGTATCCGGCAGCACAACGGTATAGGTATCGCCCTTTTGGAACCAGCGCCCGCCCGGTTCCAGCGCGTCCTGCGGGTGCGTGAGTTTGGCTTCTTCGGGTGACAGGCCACACAGGGCTTTGGCGTCATACGACTTGTCGGCGCGTTTCAGGTTGAGGAACGACTGTTCGCCCAACTGCGTTCCGAAAAACCAGGCGCGGGGCGCAACCGCGTGGTCGCGTCCGTACTCGTCGGCAAGCAGGCGATACGCGGGTTCCTGCAAGGGGTCCCACAGCGCGGTGCGGATCATAATGCCGTTGTAGCGCGGGCCGTGATCGGAGGGCGCGGGAACCTGATTGAAGCGCAGGGACTGCACGACGGACGTAAACGACAGAACGGTAAACGTCAGCAATACCAGCGTAGCGCAGGTCAGGAAGGTGCGGGCTTTGCGCCGCCGCATGTTGGAAATGCCCAGGTTGAACGCGGCAACCGCAACCGATACGCGCCCGATGTCCGCGCGATGAACGCCGCCCGAACTCTGATTCATCTGCTTCAGCTGCTCTTCAAATTTGCCCGAAATCAGGCCAATCACGATGCACGAGAGGGCGAGCATGATGAAGGCCAGCAGAACGATCATCGGGCTGCTTTGCAGAATGTCGAAGGCGGGGTGAATCTGCGAGAAGATGATAAAGACAACGATGAAGATAGCGGATGCGGCCAGCAGTTGCCGCTTCAGGTCGAAGAAGCCGAACAGCAGGCGCTCCGCGAAATACGCGAACGGGAGCAGCAGGGCAAGGTAGAAGATAACGCCCTTGACAACATCCAGCGCCATTGCCTGTATATCGGGGTAGGCGCGGGATTCGTAGCCCCACGCGGCGCGGGACTCGGAATCGAAGCGCTCCCAATCTTTGGCGTCACGCGCTTTGTAGGCGTTTTGGATGGCCTGCATTGCGCTGCGGTGCAGGTCGGACACGCCTTCCTTACCGTTCATGTTGAGGATTTTGTACTTCGCCAGCCGCTGCATCCGGGCGTCGTCCAATTTCCACATATCTTCCGCGACGTGCAGGGCGGTATCGTAAATCGCGCCCGAACGCGCTATCTCCTGCGCCTCGTTGTACTTCAAATCGCCGGACGTGCCGAGCAAATCGGCGTTCTGCTGGTCTTTAGGGTTGCCCGCGACAAGGTAGCCGATGCCGTCCGAGTTGGGCGACTTGCCCTGCTTGTTGAAGGGGTCGGACGGGTCGTACTGCGAGTTGACAAGGAGCAGGCGAATCGCGCCCGGCCCGCTGCTCATGGCGATTTTCAGGCGGCTGCCCGGCTGCGAGAACAGAACCGCAACGTCTTCCACATACGAGCCGACAAGCGTGGGGTCCTGCGGGTCAATGGCGTACCCGAACATGCGCGGTTCGCCGTTGCTTTCGCCGTCGTACACATCAATGGCGGTCAGGGCGCGGAGGGACTGCTGATCTACAAGGTCATAAATGGCGGTCGGGACGCAGCGAAACACGATTACGGGGGTTTCTTTGGTCGCCGTCGTCACCATCACGTCGAGCGGAATGTACTTCGCGCCCTGCGTTCCCAGATCCGGCGCGTAATCTATTTCGCCGCGCAGGTTGTTGACAAGCATTTTCTGCCCGGTCGGATCGGTCTGGTCGGGAATGTTGTCCCGGTCGTCCAGATGGTACGCGCCCAACCGCGCCGGCTTGTTCTGCCCATAGGCGGTAAGCGGCGCGACACCGTGAAACGCGAAGAAGTTGGACGGGGGAACCGCATTGCCGTTCTTGTCCAGCGCGTCGCCGTCCTTGTTGGTGCGGGAAGGCATGCCATCCGGGTTGAGCGGCAAGGACGCCATTCTGTCGGGCAGCGTCCATTGCGTCCGCTGCACCATGTTGCCGCGAACGCCCATAAACGATTTGTTGCGGTTGCGGACAACGACAAGGCTGTTCGCCAGTTTGGGGTCGGCGTTGGCGATGAACGACTTTTTGGGGTTGAACATCTGTACGCGGCCCTGCAGCGTGGCAAATCCGCCCTGCAAAGCCATGCGCGACCACTTGGACGGATCGGTAATCGGCATACGCTGCGCGTTAATGTCGCCCTGCGCGTTCGTGTCCGTGACGATATGCCACATCAGGCAGTTCAGCAGGCGGCACTGCTGCGCGAGATTGGCGATGTTGACCTGATCTACGGTATCGAAGGGGGTATCCACAAGGGCGCGGCTGTCGTCCGTACTGGCAAATGTCACGCCGTTGCCGCCCGCCATCGTGACGGCTTCCGAGTCGAACGCGGGCTTGCCGGGGATGAAGTTGCGCCAGTTCTTGCCGTCAACGGGGTTTACGCCGTCATTGAAATAGCGTTTGGAGTCGAAGCCGAGCGTGGTTCCCACTTTTTCGGCGTTTTCGCGGCACACACGGGCAATGTCGCTGAACCGGCCCTGAATGTCTTCGCGGTAATCGTAAAACCAGCCTTTATAGAAGATACCGAAACTGCGGGTCTGACTGGTCATGTCCAATCCGGCCCACAGGAAAATAGTCGGCGGTTCCTGCGCCTTGCGGTTGAAGAACCCGGACGGCATCCACGAGTCTATATGCTTTTCCACGTACTCGCGTATGCCCTGCAAGCCCTGAAAGTGGGCGCTTGTCGCCACGAACATCATTGTCCGTTTAGGCGGGTTGGCTTTGAACGCGCGGATCATTTCGCACATCGCGGCAAACCCGCACGTCGTATCCGCGCCGGGAGCAAGCGCGGGAACAACACTTGTTGAATCGTAATACGACTGCACGACAATGATCTGGTCTTTGAGTTTCGGGTCGGTTCCGGGTATCACGCCCACGAAGTTGCGGCACTGGCGCGTTTTCCACGGCATGTTGCAGGTCAGGCGCACGGTCGGCGGCTGTCCACTCGCACACGCGGCAAGGAGGGGCGCGGCGTCCTGCTTGGTCATGTAAAAGCGGGGAATAGCGATGGGAATGGAAACGAATTTGGCTTCCGCTTCGCCGCGCATCGTGCTGTTGGGCGCGACAAAGATAACCGCCTTTGCGCCCAATCGCGGCGCGTTCAGCCACTCGCCCGCGCAATTGAAGTCCACCATCACAACACTGCCGTCCACGTTCTTGCCGTTAAAATTGCGCAGCTTGCCGTCACCCACATAAATGAGTTTGGAAGTCAGGCCGTTGACGGGCAGGGTCGGGGTGCGGACAAGGTTCGGCCATAACGGAAACATGCGCAGGCGTTGGGGAGAAACCATAACGTCATGGTTCGCGTTCGCGCGCAGCGCGGCAGGATTGGCATTTTCAGCGGGAACAGGCGTCTGATTGGCGACGTCCTGCTTGGCCTTCAATACCGCGCTGCTGATGTCAGTGGAGGAAAGGAGTTCCGCGAACGCGCCTTGACTTGGGTTGTCTACGCTGAGGTCGTAGGGAACGGTTACATCAAAGGTGTCGGTTTGCAGGCTGGATAGACCGAGGGTTTGGAATTGCTGCGCGACGTAATCGCCCGCCAGTTTGTCGCCGGGATAACCGGCGACGCGGGAGCCGAAACCCGCCAGCGTGTTGACGGTTGCGCGGAGATTGGCGGTGGAGACCTGCGCATTGAACTTCTTATAAGCGTCCTTAAAAGCCTGCGGCACGTCCGCGCAATATCCGCGCCCGACACTGACAACAAGCGTGGTGATTGTCAGCAGGGTCAGCAGCAACACGCGCAACGCGACAGGGCGCAGGCTTGGAGCAACACGCACATTCAAACTCTTGCCAGCAGGCATGGACAGCTTCCCTTTCCGGGGACATGATTTTCTGATATAATCCGGGGCAACGAGCGAACGCAGAGCGCAGAGGAACGTCTTTGTTCTCCGTTTCGACGGCACACGACAATTTGAGCATCGGGCGCGGCCAGGGGAAAGCCGCGTTTTGTGCATGATGATGCAATAGTTCACCAACGGGGAGCGGAATACCTTCTCAATGATAACATAACGCCGCACAAAAATCAAGAAGGGCGGTTTCTATGGTTTACCCTGCCGTTCGGACTGAGATTGTCAGCAGGAAGAACCGTTTTACAACGCTCGATGTACTCTTCAGAACGCAAAAATAAACCTTTTGTTACACGCTCATGCCCGGACCCATCGTACCGGTGATTGAACGCCTCTTACTGTCTACATGGTAACGGATGGGATTAGAATGATTACCATACTGCTTCGCTGCTGAAATCATAGTCCATCCCTTAATCATTTACATCATGGTTCAGGCAAGGGAGGCAGGGATTTTGTGGTTCGGCGACGAAATACCGGTTTGAACATCGCCACTGCTATTCAGCCTTTGAAGGTTCAATTGTGGAGTTGACAAGTAAGTGGCATAGAACAGGAGTCACCATGCGGGCGCAAAAATGGAACAGGATCGTCCCCTTGCTTTTGGGCGTTGCGATTATGCTGTTTTTCTTCCGGCAAAGCGCCGAGCGCATGCGGATGACGCAGGCAACCGTTCCGCTTACAACCTCGAAGCAGCAGCATCCCACCCGGCTCATCCGGCATGAACCGTCACCGCAGCCGTCCGACGCGAACCTGCCTGCCGACGTAGAGCGCATCACCTATACGTCGCAGGGGCGGCAGTTGAAAGCCGTTGTTGCCGTTCCGCACACGCCCGGACTGCACCCCGCCGTGCTGTATTGTCATGGCGGGTTTGCGTTCGGCGCGGACGATTTTGAGGATGCGCGTCCGTTCTTAAACGCCGGGTACGTCGTGATGTGCCCGATGTGGCGGGGCGAGAACGGCAATCCGGGCGATTTTGAATTGTACTTTGGCGAAGTGGACGATGCCCGCGCCGCTCTGGACGCGCTGGCGCAACGCAGCGACGTGGACAAAACACATCTATACGCGGCGGGACACAGCGCGGGCGGCGTGATTGCGATGCTGCTGGCCGAGTCCGATAATCGCCTGCGCGCGGTGGGAGCCTGCGGCGCGTTTGCCGATCTGCGCGAAGCCAGTTCGCGGGGCGTGGATCCTCCCACCGAGCCGATGCCCTTCAACTGGAAAGACGCGGAGGAAACGGAACTGCGCTCGTTTGGCCGCCACTTGCGCGACCTGAACTGCCCCGCCCTGCTTTGCTACGGCAGCCGGGAAACCTATCTGCTCAGCCAGGCCGGCCAGATTCCCGGTATCGCGGAGCAACTGCATAAATCCCTATTCCTGCAAACCGTTCCCGACGCCGACCACTTCACGGCCTTAGCGCCCGCCGTACAGCAGATGATCGCGTTCTTCCAGCGCCCGTAGCCCACAAGCACCTTAAACATTACCAACATTATGCAGGACAAGCAACGAAACGCAGCAATCGGTGACTGGCTCTGGTTTTTCGCATGGGGCGTTTTCTCGACGCTCTGGTGTCTGACGGCTTCGCGGCATTTAAGCGGAACCGTTGACGAGTGGATTTATGTGGAGCGAGGGCTGCATTGCTGGCGCGCGTTCAGTCATCAGGGCTTGCTGCTGTTGGGAACCATGCCCCTGCCCGTAGACGTGGAAACACTGCCGCTTGCGCTGTGGGAACGTTTAGGCCATGCGCGTTTCGATCCGTTTACCGATCTGGCAACGCCGCTAATGTGGGCGCGGATGGGAACGCTGGTGTTTTGGTGGCTGCTGCTGATTTATGCCCGGCTTATCGGGCGCAAATTGGGCGGGGTTTGGGCGGGGCGGCTTGCCGTCGGCTTGCTGGCCTGCGAACCCAATCTGCTTGCCCACGCCACGCTTGCCACCACCGATATTTCCGTTTCCGCCTGCCTGCTCGCGTTCACCTACCATTTTCAGGACGGAAGAGGCAAAACATGGAAACGACGCATCGGCCTTCCTATGCTATGGTTCGCCGCCCTCGTATTGTGCAAAGCCTCCGGCCTTGTGTTCGGCATTTTGTGCATGCTGGTAATTCAGTATGGGGCGCAGGGAACAAGGAAAGAAAAGGAGAAAAGAAGAAAAGAAGAAAAGGAGACGGAAGAACAGGGAACAGAAGAACCCCAATCGAAAATCGAAAATTCCCCAACACCCAACACCCCTCCTTTCTGGAAAGATATGGGCTGGATTGTCGGCGTGGGAACCCTGCTTGTATTCGTTTACTGCGGCACGGACTGGCAGCCGTATGCAGGGCTGGTACGCCGCGCTCATTCGCTTCTGCCGGGAACGAAACAAACCCTGCTGGCATGGCTGGCGGATCATCTGCGGCTGTATGCGAACGCGGCGGATGGCGTTGTCCGGCAGATACAGCACAACAGTCATGGGCAGGGCTGGTATCTGCTTGGGCACTCCGGCCCGCGTTACGTCTGGTGGTATTTCCCCATTGTCCTAACGATCAAATTGTCCCTGCCGTTGCTGCTGCTTCCCTTCGTCATTGCCGTTTGTCGCCGTCATTGCCTGCGGAATTGGGCATGTTGGTGCGCCCTCATTCAGATTCTTCTCAGCATCACGTACCATGTTCAGATCGGCGTTCGTTTCCTCTTTCCGGCGATTTGCATGGGGATTGTGGGCTTGTCCGCCGCTGCTGTCTGTGCCGTTGCCGGGGAGTCATTGCAGACGGAAGACGCAGATACAAGCGCGGAAACGTCCGACGAACTACCTCACCCCCGGCCCCTCTCCTTGCCGCGCAACGCGCTAGGAGAAGGGAGTCAGTTGTCTCATGCAAAGAGTGCTTCCAATATAAATCGGCTTGACTGGCATAAACGTGTATCGGCGCGGTTGCCGTTTGTGGTGGCCTGTGCAGGGCTTGTTTGGACTGCCTTTGCCTCAATCCAATGGTGGCCGAACGGGTTGGCGTATACGAATGGACTTTGGGGCGATTCGCGCAAGGGGTATCTGCTCGTCAGCGACTCCAACTACGATTGGGGGCAGGGGTTGTGGGAACTGCGGCAATGGCAGCAGGCGTACCCTGACAAGCCGTTGACGTTATGGTACTTCGGCTACGATCCGGCACACAACGCTTTTGCCGATGTGCCGCGCGAGGCATTGACGGCTCACAACATTCAGGAAGTACGAGAGGCGTTACGAGGGAAATATCTGGCGGCAAGCGCGACGCAGGTTTACGGCGGTTACAACAAGCCGCAACAGCCTCTTATCGCCTGCCTACGCCAGATGCAGCCTACAGCCCGAACAACTACTTTTCTCATCTACGACTTTACACAAACAAAGCCATAGATTACAACTATAATAGGGCTGTTACAAGATCATCGGCCTGAACGACAAGAACAGGCCGACGTTTTACTGACTGCAAACTAGAATCAGATGCTGTCAGCATGGTATTACTCCTCAGCCATTCTTTGCCGCGAACTCGTTCAGGTAGTCGGCAAGCGCCTGACAGCCTTCTTTGGGGAAGGCGTTGTAAATGGAGGCGCGGAAGCCGCCTACGGAACGGTGTCCTTTCAGGCCGTCCATTTGCCGCGCCTGCGCCCCGGCAAGAAACTCTTTATCCAAGTCGGCGTTCTTGAGTCGGAAGGTGACGTTCATCAGCGAGCGATCAGCTTTGTCGGTGACAGCCGGGTCATACACTTTGGCATGGGCGTCCAGCGCGTCATAAATTAATGTGGCTTTGGCGCGGTTGTTGGCTTCCACCGCGCTCAATCCCCCCTGCGCTTCAATCCACTTCAGCACCAGCCCGACAACGTATATGGAGAACGCGGGCGGCGTGTTATACAGCGAATCGGCTTTGGCATGGGTTTTGTAGGAAAGAATGGCGGGAACATCGTCCTGCGCTTTTTCCAGATAGCTTTTCCGCGCAACCACCAGCGTCACGCCCGCCGGTCCGGCGTTCTTTTGCGCTCCTGCGTACATCAGATCGAACTTGCTGTAATCCAGACTGCGCGCCATGATGTCGGAAGAAATGTCAGCGACAAGCGGAACGCCATTGGTTTCCGGCAACTGGCTCCATTCCGTGCCTTCGATGGTGTTGTTCGTGGTGATGTGGACGTACTGCGCTCCCGGCGTAAGCGACAGTTGCTTGGGAATATACGAGAACTTTTTATCCTCGGATGTGGCGGCGACATTCACCGTGCCGAATCGTTTGGCCTCTTTGATGGCCTTTGTGCCCCACTCGCCCGTGTTCACGTAATCAGCGGTTTGTCCCTGCGCCAAAAAGTTCATCGGCAGCATGGCAAACTGCATGCTTGCCCCTCCGCCCAAAAACAGGACGGTGTATTCCTCTTCGGACAGCCCCATGACGCGCAGCAAGCCTTTCATGGCCTCGTAATGGATGCCCTCGTAATCCTTACCCCGGTGGCTGACTTCCAGAATGGACATGCCGGAACCGTTGATTTCCAGAACGCCCCGGCTGGCTTCTTCCAAAACGGGCAGGGGCAGAATGGCGGGTCCGGCGCTAAAATTATAAATGCGGTTCATAGTTTGTATTTTCCTCTCGTCCACGAGATTGTTTCGGCTGGTTCGTATTATGGTTGGTTCAGGGAATTGCTTTGTGTTTTGGGCAGGGGCTGCCAGGATTGCGCTCGCAGTTTCCAGGGCATGATGGCGGACTCGATCATCACTTTCCGGGAGATTTTAGATTGTCCGAACTGCCGGTCCGTAAAGATAATCGGAATTTCCACGATTTTCATACCGGCGCGGCTGGCGCGGTAGCTCATTTCCACCTGAAACGAGTACCCTTCCGATTGAAAACTTTCCAGATGAACGGCTTCCAGAGCGCGGCGCGTCCAGCAGCGAAACCCGGAAGTGGCGTCGGCGACGGGAATACCCGCAATGCGCTGCACATACCGGTTGGCAAAGCGCGACATCCAGATGCGATGATTGGGCCAGTTTCGGACTCCGCCTGTAGGAATGTACCGCGAACCAATCACCAGATCAGCCGTGAGACTGGCTTGCAGCATGGCAGGCAGATAAGCTGGATCGTGGGAAAGGTCGGCGTCCATGTGAACGATACGGTCGTACCCTTCCCCAAGTACCTTGATAAAGGCATCGCGGTACGCGCGTCCCAAACCGCGAACGCCGGTTCGACGCAAAACGCGGTAGTTGCTGTAGGTGGAATTGGCGGCAAACAGCTTTTCGGCAACATCAGCCGTTCCATCCGGCGAGGCATCATCCACGAGCAGCAGATGCGCTTCGGGAAGGGCGCAGGCAATCTGCTCCACGATCAGCGGCACGTTCTGCGCCTCATTATAGGTTGGAATGACAATGATGATTTTCATGGGTTGTAGCCCCCGCCACAAACGCGGCAGGAACCGTATTATACCCGTTTTCTGCTTCCGTTCCGCGCAGTCGGGTAAACGCAAAAAGAGCCTGACTTTCAACAACGAAGGTTGGAAAGTCAGGCTCTTTTTCTATGTATTCTGGCGGCGACCTATTTTCCCAGGAAGTTCCCCCCCAAGTATCGTCGGCGCAACTGGCTTTCACGACCGTGTTCGGGATGGGAACGGGTGGGACACCAACGCTATGACCACCAGAAACCGGTGCGCTCTCCCCAATTACCTGCACGAGAGAGCGAAAGTTTCTGCACCTGCGTTTACAGGTGAGCGCCTGCTGGCAAGAACATTGACTGCCTCTGCACACAGGCAAAATCTGTTTACAACGGAACGTTCTTCCCGCCAAGATAACCTGCGTTGTCCTGCCGGGAAGAACCGAAGTGTGTGTCGGATGCGAGTAGTCTGCGTTTGTACCGCCATGTACGGTTTGTACGGTGCGGACACAACATTGTCTGTTCTACTGAACCTAGTCTGTTGTGTCGTTGCTGCACATGAACCTTACAGTTGCGCGGTGTTGTCTTTCTTTCTTTCAGCGCGGCTTTGTCCGTGCTTGCTTCCTCATCGCACACGCTTGTTTGTCGCTTCGTGTCTGCGTTTCCTGCCGTTGCTCTTCCTCTCTCTTTTACAGAGGGGATGAACGCCGGGAGGACGGCAACTTCCTCACGCCTTACAACCGCGTTTCTTGAGAACACAAGGTTTCAAAGCCCTCGGTCACTTAGTACGGGTCGGCTCCATACATCGCTGCACTTCCACCCCCCGCCTATCTACCCGGTCGTCTGCCGGGGACCTTACCAGCTTCACGCTGTGGAAGATCTCATCTTAGGGCGCGCTTCACGCTTAGATGCTTTCAGCGTTTATCGCTTCTGGACGTAGCTACCCGGCGTCTGCGCCTGGCGGCACAACCGGTACACCAGCGGTCCATCCATCCCGGTCCTCTCGTACTAGGGACAGCCCCCTGCAAATCTTCTGCGCCCGCCGCGGATAGGGACCGAACTGTCTCACGACGTTCTGAACCCAGCTCGCGTACCGCTTTAATGGGCGAACAGCCCAACCCTTGGGAGCTAATCCACCCCCAGGATGCGACGAGCCGACATCGAGGTGCCAAACCTTGCCGTCGCTGTGAGCGCTTGGGCAAGATAAGCCTGTTATCCCCAGGGTAGCTTTTATCCGATGAGCCCTGGCGTGCCCACGCACCACCAGAGGATCACTAGGCCCGAGTTTCCTCCCTGCTCGACCTGTCGGTCTCACAGTCAAGCTGCCTTCTGCCCTTGCACGCAATGCCTGATTTCCAACCAGGCTGAGGCAACCTTGGGGCGCCTCCGTTACCTTTTGGGAGGCGACCGCCCCAGTCAAACTGCCCGCCTGCCACGGTTCCCTGACTGGCTAACAGCCAGGGTTAGCCTATTCACTGTCTCAGGGTGGTGTTCCATTGACGCCGAAGCTCCCACCTACACTCTACAAAAACAGCAAACAGGCAATGACAGGGTGCAGTAAAGCTCCATGGGGTCTTTCCGTCCTGCGGCGGGGAATGCGCATCTTCACGCATGCTACAATTTCACCGAGCCTCTCGTTGAGACAGCGACCAAGTCGTTACGCCATTCGTGCGGGTCGGAACTTACCCGACAAGGAATTTCGCTACCTTAGGACCGTTATAGTTACGGCCGCCATTCACCAGGGCTTCGATTCGAGGCTGCCCCCGGCACTCAGGGCACAGGGAACAGGGAACAGGGAACAGAAAAGCCGTTTCCTATCCCTTCTGCAAGAGAACAGAAAACAAGTCTCTCCTGTTCCCTGTTCCCTGTTCCCTATTCCCTCAGTGCCGGGTTCACCCCTCCTGTTAACCTTCTGGCATTGGGCAGGCGTCAGCCCGTATACGTCGCCTTTCGGCTTGGCACAGACCTGTGTTTTTGGTAAACAGTCGCTCGGTCCGCTTTGCTGCGGCTGTATCTCTACAGCGCCCCTTCTCCCGAAGTTACGGGGCCATTTTGCCTAGTTCCTTAACGAGAGTTCGCTCGAACACCTGCGTATCCTCTACGCGCCCACCTGTGTCGGGTTGCGGTACGGTCGAATACAAGCTCCTACGCGGCTTTTCGCGACCCCTTCTTCGCCATGAAGCGAGAGCAAGCTCTCTCCTGGATACCAACCCCAGTCACGACCCCGAAGATGTGTCCCCGCGTACTCAACACCTGCACCCGGTTCAGGAATATCTACCTGACTGCCATCGACTACGCCCTGCGGCCTCGCCTTAGGACCGACTAAACTCAAGAGGACGAGCCTGCCTTAAGAAACCTTGGGCTTCCGGTGGACGGGATTCGCACCCGTCTTCGCGCTACTTATCCCGGCATTCGCACTTGCCTACCCTCCACGCCTGCTTCCGCAGACCGCTTCACCGGACAGGCAACGCTCCCCTACCCGTCAATACTCCCACCCAGTAGTCAGTAGTCAGTAGACAGTAGTCAGTAGAAAACACATCGCCCTTCGCTTCACCTTCTCAGGCAAAGCCAACGGCAACGCTCCTCTACTGGCTACTGACTACTCGCTCCTGACTACTTCTGGTAGTTTTTCAACGCCTTCGCTTCGGCAAGAGGCTTAAGCCCCCATACATTATCGGCGCAAGGACACCTCGACCAGTAAGCTGTTACGCACTCTTTAAATGGTGGCTGCTTCTAAGCCAACATCCTGGTTGTCTGTGCACCCTCACATCCTTTTACACTGAGCCTCTCTTTAGGGGCCTTAGCGGAAGGTCTGGGCTGTTTCCCTCTCGACAACGAAGCTTATCCCCCGCTGTCTCACTGCAATCCTCTGACGTATCGGCATTCGGAGTTTGATTGAGTTCAGTAACCCGGGAAGGCCCCTCGCCCATTCAGTGCTCTACCTCCGATACGAAACGGATCACGCTGCACCTCAATGCATTTCGGGGAGAACCAGCTATCTCTGCGTTCGATTGGCATTTCACCAGACTACCCACAGCTCATCCGAGCATTCTTCAACATACACCGGTCCGGGCGTCCACAGGCTCTTACACCCGCTTCCCCCTGGCCATGGGTAGATCACGCAGTTTCGGGTCTGCTGACGACAACAACAACGCCCTCTTCGGACTCGCTTTCGCTCAGCCTCCGTGACAAAATCACTTAAGCCGCTACCGCCAGCAACTCGCCGGGTCATTATGCAAAAGGCACGCCATCACGCCGCCTCAGCAGCGCTCTGACTGTTTGCAGGCCATCTGGGTTCAGGTTCTGTTTCACTCCCCTCCCGGGGTGCTTTTCACCTTTCCCTCACGGTACTGGTGCACTATCGGTGGCAACGTGTATTTAGCCTTGGGGGGTGGTCCCCCCGGATTCCCACAAGCTTCCTCGTGGCTCGTGGTACTTGGGTACCGACTTTGAGCACAGATAAGACAATCGTACGGGACTCTCACCCTCTGTGGTGCGCCGTTCCAGGCAACTTCCAAAATCCTAAACTAAGTCTCATTCGTCAGCTACAAAAAAACTCTCCTGAGCGCCGCGAAATTCCTTCCGAAACGCCCAAGAACAAGAACAAAGTCCAGATACACACGCCACAGCAACGTTTCCGCCCTGTGCCCTGTGCCCTGTCTCCTGTTCCCTAGTATGGCAGTGTAGCTCAGTCGGCCCCACAACCCCGAAGTGCAAGCACCTCGGTTTAGGCTTCTCCCCGGTCGCTCGCCGCTACTGGGGGAATCACGTCTGTTTTCTTTTCCTGCGGGTACTTAGATGTTTCAGTTCCCCGCGTGCCCTCTACTTTACAGTAGTGACGGGTCGTTACACCCGCCGGGTTACCCCATTCGGAAACCCGTAGATCACAGCCTGCTTGCGGCTCCCTACGGCATATCGTCGCTTGGCACGTCCTTCCTCGGCACGTTGCCCCAAGGCATTCACCAGAGGCCCTGTGTAGCTTTGAACACCCTGTACTCGCAACAAACGCGCTTGCAACACAACGCAGAACCACAACCACCTCAGATACTTGCGTACCAAAAGCAGAGCAACCCTGCATCGCTCCATGAAGACGCTGCCGCCCACCCCGCGTCCCGACCCACAACACACGCCGCGCCTCTGCCCACAAGGAACAGAAGAAACGAACACGCATCATTGGAAGAACACAAAAGAAGAGGCAACACCTACACACGCCACAAACACACCTGCATGAGAACAGAAGCACTACACGCACAAACCTGCGCTTCTCACAACAACCGTCTAACTGTATCTTCATGCACAGAACTGCGCCAAAAGGCACAACCCTGCGCACTTCCGTTCAAGCGCGCGCACCTACAAACTCGTTACATACGCTTCTACAAACACACACTAACTCGCTCTTACCACCTACGGCTGCTTCCTGCTGCTCCCAACACGCCAAGACCATAAGCCAACTCACACTCGCAAGCCAACTTACTTTCGTAAGCGAACCTACCCCGGCAAGAAAACTCACAACCCCGACCTGCCAAAAACAACAAGCGGAAATCATCACGCAAGCGCAAGATGCGGCATTTACCCCTGCATCTCTCTACACACTTCATTATTCCATTGTAAAGGTTCAAAGGCACTGCTTTCTGCTGTTTAACAAAAAGCGCCTTTATCAATCCGGGACATGCCCGAACTAATTCTGTATTACCGCCTGAGTAAATCTTCGCCATCGCTGACTGCAAAATTGTCTTTTCAGTTCAATTTCGCTGCGTTTAACTTGCGGCTCCATAATATACACTATGTACGCCGCGCTGTCAAGGCTGTTTATGAAAATTTTTCAGACCGTATTTGGTGGAGGCTAACGGACTCGAACCGATGACATCCTACTTGCAAAGCAGGCGCTCTCCCAACTGAGCTAAGCCCCCGTTCCCTCAGTACAATACGCATATACTGTATGGAAACGTTCCCTAAGTGCGGTGACAGGAGTTGAACCTGCTATTTTTAGGTTATGAGCCTAACGTGAAACCGTTTCACTCAACCGCATCATCATTTTACTTGCAATCGGCAATCAACAATCAAAAATCGTCAATCGCATGGGCCTACTTGGACTTGAACCAAGGACCTCACCCTTATCAGGGGTGCGCTCTAGCCAGCTGAGCTATAAGCCCGAAGCTACAAATTTGTTGGTACAATCCAACAGCCCCGTTGCCGGGGCCGTTGAAGTGTTTTGCTGTTAATCCCTCAGAGTCGCGTATGTTGTTCTGGTTCGTATATTGTGCCGTAACTTTACTGCGATAGGTTATTCCAGATACCGACCTAGGAGGGAAGTGATCATGCTTGAGCGTTCCGAAGAACGTCAGTCTCAAACATCCCACATAGTTTCCCAATCCATAGAAAGGAGGTGATCCAGCCGCACCTTCCGATACGGCTACCTTGTTACGACTTCGTCCCTCTCGCTCCCCACACCTTCGGCGGCTGGCTCCCCCATCTCGAAGCGATGAATGAGGAATGATGAGTGATGAATACATTCGTGTGTTATTCATCATTCAGAATTCATCGTTCAGCACTTACAGAAGGGGGTTACCCCACCGACTTCGGGTGCAGACAACTCAAGTGACGTGACGGGCGGTGTGTACAAGGCCCGGGAACGTATTCACCGCAGTTTATCTGACCTGCGGTTACTAGCGATTCCGGCTTCACGCAGGCGAGTTGCAGCCTGCGATCCGAACTGAGAACGGATTTTTGAGATTGCCTCCACCTCGCGGTCTCGGATCCCTTTGTTTACCGTCCATTGTAGCATGTTTGTAGCCCAGGATGTAAGGGCCATGCTGACTTGACGTCATCCTCACCTTCCTCCGAGTTACCCCGGCAGTTTCCTAAGAGTTCCCGACTTCACTCGCTGGCAACATAGGATGAGGGTTGCGCTCGTTGCGGGACTTAACCCAACATCTCACGACACGAGCTGACGACAGCCATGCAACACCTGTGTTGAGGTCGTATTGCTACGAACGACACTTTCATGCCGGTGCCTCACATGTCAAACCCTGGTAAGGTTCTACGGTTAGTGACGTATTAAACAACATGCTCCACCGCTTGTGCGGGCCCCCGTCAATTCCTTTGAGTTTCAACCTTGCGGCCGTACTCCCCAGGCGGGATACTTACTGCGTTAGCGGCGGCACCGCAGGGGTCGATACCCGCGACACCTAGTATCCATCGTTTAGGGCTGGGACTACCGGGGTATCTAATCCCGTTCGCTCCCCCAGCTTTCGCGCCTCAGCGTCAAGAGTGCTCCAGAAGACCGCCTTCGCCACTGGTGTTCCTACCAATATCTACGCATTTCACCGCTACACTGGTAATTCCATCTTCCCCTAGCACCTTCAAGACTGGCAGTATCCACCGACCCTCCGGCGTTAAGCACCGGGCTTTCACAGCGGACTTGCCAACCCGCCTACGCGCGCTTTACGCCCAGTAACTTCGGACAACGCTCGCCCCCTCCGTATTACCGCGGCTGCTGGCACGGAGTTAGCCGGGGCTTATTCCACCGGTACCGTCATTTGTTTCTTCCCGGTTAAAAGAGGTTTACAACCCGAAGGCCTTCCTCCCTCACGCGGCGTCGCTGTGTCAGGGTTGCCCCCATTGCACAAGATTCCTAATTGCTGCCCCCCGTAGGAGTCTGGGCCGTATCTCAGTCCCAGTCCGGCTGACCATCCTCTCAGACCAGCTACCCGTCGAAGACTTGGTAGGCCGTTACCCCACCAACTATCTGATAGGCCGCAAGCCCCTCCAAAAGCCGCCACATCCACAGGCATTAGGCATTAGGCAAGAAACATTAGAAAAGAACAAGTCCTTCTAATGCCTGGTGCCTGATGCCTAATGCCTGTTTTTTGCGCGCTTTACTCACCTCCCCATGCAAGGAAGTGGGCACATCCGGTATTAGCACCCCTTTCGGAGTGTTGTCCCGGTCTTTCGGGCAGGTTGCTTACGTGTTACGCGACCGTTCGCCGCTAGAGGATTGCTACTCCCGCTCGACTTGCATTTCTTAGGCACGCCGCAAGCGTTCGTCCTGAGCCAGGATCAAACTCTCCATCAGTAAACCTGATGTAAAACTCGAACACCTGAATAAATCCAAGCATCGAGGTTGAGAACATTTTTATGTAACTGCTCCGAAGAACAATTACAGTGATCTGGCCCATCTTTGTGGATTTTACTCCACATTGTAAAGTTACATATGGCACGTGTACGAAACTCAAAACGTCACACGCGACTCTCAAGGATCAACAGCAAGCTAACGTTCTAACACTGAGAGCGTCAGCCGTCGAACAGACAAGACTACTCGGTTATACTATCACGGTGGGTTGTGTCGGGAGGAGAACTCTCGGTCACAGCGCTTCGGAGATTACTGCCGGGGCGTCTTTCGTTCAAGCCTTAGTAGTATACACTGCTTCGCCGCGTTTGTCAAGGGCACTTTTTCAAGTCTTTTTCTTAACCACTGCGTCAGTTTGTGTATCGTTCAAGCCTAAACTAGTATACACTATTGCAGTGCTTTTGTCAAGAACGCTTTTGCACGTTTCTCTCAACATTTGCGTCTGCCGGTGTATGTCGTTCAAGCCTTAGTAGTATACACCTGCTCCGCCCTGTTGTCAAGGGGCGTTGCGAAACTTTTTTCACATCGTTTTAACGGTTCGTTTATGGCGTTTCCACACGCTCGTGCCGCATGATAATGGAAGGGATTGCTTGCAGGCGCTTCCACGTGGTTTCAATGGCCGCCTCTCCCATATCGCAGCCGATCCATCTGCGTCCTAACCTTTGCGCAACCGCAAGCGTCGTGCCGCTTCCACAGCAAAAATCGCCTACAGATCACCCTCATTGGTGGAGGCCAGCAATATGCGTTCCAGCAGCGCTTCCGGTTTCTGCGTCGGATAGCCGGTTCGCTTGGCGCTTGCCTGATTTTCTATGTCTATGTTCCAGTAATCAACCGGCAGCGTTCCCTCTCCCAAATAGTGCCGGTACGTCAATCCGGGGTACAGCGTCTCGTATTCAAGGGGCAGGTCGCGCTTACACCTTATAGGGCTGTTCACAATGCCCCGGCCCATCAAACGGTACGCGCCCTTTTCATCCCGGTGGCGGTACTTGCGGATGTTCGACTCGGCATATGGCTGCTGCACCCGATTGTAGTTGAAGGTAAAGCGCTCGCCCTTGCTGTAAAATAGAAGGGTGTCGTGCTTACGGTTCCAGCGCTTTTTAGAATTAATCGCTTCCCGGTAACACCAGATGATCTCGTTTTGGAACCGCTCACCGCCAAAAATCTCGTCCAGCAGCAGTTTCGCGTAATGTGCCGCCTGCCAGTCCAGATGCAGGTACAACACGCCGTCTTCCGCCAGCAGACACGGCACAAAACCAACCGATCATACAGCCATTGCAGGTACGTCGCCAGATCGCCCTTCCATTTGTCCGTATACGCATGAACCGGCGTTTGCCCCGCTTCACCGTCTAACACTTTATCACGATTCAATGCCTTCTCTTTCGCAGTCAAGGCCATGTGAAAATCGGAACCCGTGAAGAACGGAGGATCAAGGTACACAAGTCGAAACATGCCTGCAAGTTCCTGTTTCAGCGCGGTCATCACAAGCAGATTGTCGCCTTGAATCAGCCGTCCGGCAGGCGTACCGCTGTCTGCATTGCCATACGTCTCCACGCAACGCAAAATCGGCGCCGCTATGGGCGTAAGCGCCGCCGTCCTTTTCCCTTTCCAGACCAGTTCCACGCCGTCAGATGCTGCCACTAGAGCCTGCCTATCCCCGCAGGCACGGTGGAACGGTAGGCGTTTTTCATCAGCCCTATGTTGGAACCCATACGCTTTCGCTGAGACGTTGCCCACAGCGCTACAGCGTTCCTGAAATCAACATCGTCCTTGTAATCAGCAATATGGGAATCAGAAGCATTGGCGGAACCGGATTTTTCTTCTACATGATTGCTGTCGAAGCGAACGGTTTTGTCGGTCAGGCCGTCCTGCAATTCCAGCCACTTGCCGCCCACGCAAACGTTACTGACGACGGAGTTCCCGGACGCAAAGGACGGATTTTCCGCTTCTATTGTCGCCAGTTTCGGATAGCGCGTACTGTACGGCGGTTTCCGGTAATCCATTGCCGCGAGTTTCTGCTGCATCTGCCAGTCGCCGCCCGGTTCAATGTACTTTTTGGCCCAGCCGATTCCCCGCGCATCCACATGCACTGAAGGATTGCAGGCGACGAAAACATTGTTGTCAATGGTATTGTCGCGCCCGCCGCCAAGCAGTACGCCCCGCCCGGCTTTGTAGAAAATGTTGCCCAACACCATCGTGCCGCTTGCCGCATCGTCCAGATACACGCCCATCGCGTCGAAAAACCCTTCGCCGCCAAAGTCCGCTTTCGGCCCGCCGAGATTGTGGAAAAAGTTATAGCGAATTACATTGCCGCGCATCGTCCAGTCGCGCCCCATATAAAACGCGCCCACATCCCCCGTTTCGCGGCATACATCATGCACGTCGTTGTACTCCACAACATGCTCGTTGCCGCTCAATTGAATGGCGTTGTGCGGCCCGTTGTAAATCAGGTTGTGCGAAACGCGGTTGCCGACGCCATTGATTGCCACTGCCGGACGATAGCAGCGCACCCACCGGCTGTAATCGTGTATCTCGTTGTTGTGCGCGAAATTGCCCGCCGCCGCCAGCGTTTTACGGTCTCCCCCATCCAGATTGATGCCGCCCTGCCCCGTGTCATAAAGCGTACAGCTATCTACGCCGTTGTCCGTTCCGCCCTCTATATTGACGCCTACTAAGCCCGTATTGCGAATGGTGCAGGCGGCAACGCGGCTATGCGCCCCGCCCTTGATTTCAACGGCCATGCCCCGCGTATCTTCCAGCGTGAAGCCCTGCACAACAACATTGGAAGCGTTGTCAAGCCGGATTAGCGGCTCATCCAGCAGCGAAACCGTGACGCGCTCGGTTTCTGTAATCGGCGCAGGCGGCCAAAAGTAGAGTATGCCCGCCTTGCGATCCAGATACCATTCTCCCGGCGCATCCAGTTCTTCCAGCGCGTTCAGGGCATAGAACCGCTTGCCTTTGGTGTAGCCATACGCGCCGTGCGGTTCCTGCGTGACAATGGCATGAGTTGCGGTATCAATGGATTTGATTTTGGTGTACGAGTCCGCCCAATCGAACGACCAGTAGCCATGCAGCCACACATCTTCGGCGTTCTTCCATCTCGCGGGACGATTTTCCGTCTTGGCCGCGTCATAGGTGAACATGCCGCCGTTCTGTCCCTGCGGCGTGTCGGCAATGGTCGCCCACCCCTTGTTCGGCCAGCGGGCGATCTGCATCGGCTTGGATTGGAAAAACACTTCCAGACCGTGCAGCGCGGGCGCGAACGTTTGTCCATTGGGCGTAATCTCGCCGTAATCGGTAATACCCTGCGCCTTCAAATCGGCCTGCATCACCTTGCCCCGACATTCCGGCTCCATGCGGTTCAACACGGCCTCGTCCGTCACCGGCTTCCAGTCCGCCACCTCCCGCCCGCCAATAATCCGTACCGTCTCGTCCTTGTACGCGGCATACAAAGTGGGAAGCGAATTGTTAAGGCCGCTATCCTCCTGCGTCAATGTAAAACTCTGCGTTTGTGGGTACACACCGCCCCGAACAAAAATGCGTACGCAGCCAAAGTCCATTGGCGTGTTACCCGGCGCTTTCCGCGCCGCCTGCTGCGCCCGAACCAGCGTAGCGAACGGCCCATCCGTACCCGCTTTGTTAGGCGCAGGCAGTTTCCCCGACCACGTATCCCGCCCATTCATTGCCACATAGTAAACCGCAATCACCGGACGCGCCCATGATGTTTGCATAGTCAACACCAAAAACAAGGTACAAACGGCTATGTGAGATATAACTGCTTTCATCTTATTTCGCTTCATCCTACTTCGCCTGCAAACGAACAGATTACAAGTTATCTGCGCAGCCCGTGTAAAGTGGTGGTTATGGCTGTGCAATGCCTGCGGCTGTCATTGCCTGCTTCAACAGTACAGATAAATTCAACTCTGCCGCCCAATAACGTAAGTAATCGTACTCCAGCCGTTGTGATTGAACTTCGAGCATTTTCTGCACGTCACGCCACTGTCGCTCCGAAACGCCATTAGTCATGCGGAACCAATTCAATTTTTGCAAGATCATGTCTTCCGGGCTTGCGATATAAAACAGCGTGGACTCGTGACCGGGAATCAACTCAACAAGTCTTCTCCGCGAAGCCTCTTCCTCTGTCCAGGCGTCTGAACGCGCGATAAATATATCCGCCTTGAATGTCGTTTCCAAATGAATAATGTTGAATGAACTTTGAAGTCGAATCGCATCGTACATCAATTCTTCGTCCACATAGAAATGTTGCTGCCAGGCTTCTGCTAACGCCGGCACATGTTCGGCTCGCATTTTGGCGACGATATCTACATCCTGTGTAGAACGCTGATCACCGTACTTGGAACTTGCCATTGAACCACCAATCCAGTACACGATACCTTGCTGTTCCAATACGCGAATTACCAAACTCGTTGCTACAATCGGTTCCGGCAGCATGAGCAGATTTCCTTTTGTATCGTCATAACCAAACGCTTTACGCATGACATCCGCCGGTAAACGGCGGGCGGCAACTCGCAGTTGGCACTCGCGTTCCGTAGCTTCCGGGCACTGCTCCCGAACGTCCGCTCGCGCCATCAACTCCACCATCTGCGTCAGTTCCGTAACACGCTGCCATTTTTCGGCATCAGACATTTTACGCTGACGCTCAATCAGCATCTGCTTGATTCTTGGATGCGTATCATCAAGCGTCTGCGTCATCAGGTTCGACTTCAAAGACTGCTCCCATGTATACTAACGGCATATCGGAAGTTCAATATAACGGCAAGTTGATCTGGAAAACAAGACGGGAATATACGTTACGCTCATGACAGCAGCGGCTGAATGTTCAGTAAGCGCATCACATTGGCAAGCGACAGCCCACGCCTGCGGCCAATCTCCGCCAAAAACTCCAGACGCGCCACATTAATGCCTTCCAGAGTGTTCGTCAGTTCCATAAACTCACGATGTTCCTCCGGCGTCAATTGCTCTTGCTCCAGTTGCCGCCGTAAGAAATGAAAACGTCCTTGCGTGTTGCTGTCAACGGTATTTTGGAAGCAGCGCAGTTTTTCCGCTTCCTCCTCCGTCAAGTTTAAGGTTACTTCTGCCTGCGCAGCGCTCATGATGTTTGCTCCTGTCAGCCAGCAACGGCGGCTTGGTCACTCCTGAATGTTGATTCTACACTTTAGAAGTCCGCGCTGCCGGGAGTGCTTGGGAACGGAATCACGTCGCGGATGTTTTTCATGCCGGTCAGGTACAGCATCAGGCGCTCGAAGCCCAAGCCGAAACCGGCGTGAGGGGCGCTGCCGTACTTGCGCAGTTCCAGATACCACCAGTACGCGGCCTCGTTCAACTCCTGCTTACGGATTTTTGCGAGCAATACGTCATGGCGTTCTTCACGCTGACTGCCGCCGATAATCTCGCCGATACGCGGAGCCAGCACGTCCATCGCCCGCACCGTTTTGTCATCGTCGTTGGCTCGCATGTAAAAGGCTTTGATTTCCTTCGGGTAATCCGTCACAATGACCGGCTTTTTGAACGTCTGCTCCGTCAAATATCGCTCATGCTCGCTTTGTAAGTCCACGCCCCACCGTACCTCAAACTCGAACGGGTGTCCGCCGTCCCGCGCTTGTTCCAGAATACGAATCGCTTCCGTGTACGTCACATGCTCGAAGTCGCTGCTGACGACGTGTTCCAGCGTTTCCAGAACCGTGTTGTCAATGCGCTTGTTGAAGAACTCCAAATCGGGCAGGCACGAATCCATGACTTTGCCGATGATGCTTTTGAGGAAACTTTCGGCAAGTTCCATATTGCCCTGCAAGTCGCAAAACGCCATTTCCGGTTCGATCATCCAGAACTCGGCCAGATGGCGCGGCGTGTTGGAGTTTTCCGCCCGAAACGTCGGCCCGAACGTATACACGTTGGAAAAACTAAGCGCGAAAATCTCGGCTTCCAATTGCCCACTCACGGTCAGAAACGCCGGCTTGCCGAAAAAATCGGCCTCGTAGTTGATGCGTTCCACCAGTTTAGCATCGGCTTGCCTGCCGCCCGACGGGTTTTCGCCACTGCCCGCAGAACCCGCACCGGAAGCAGGATGGGAACCACCTTCCCCGCTTCCGCCTTCGGTTCCGCCTTGATGCGCGGCAGGTTCATCAGGTCGAGCGTGGTCACGCCGAACATCGCGCCCGCGCCCTCCGCGTCGCTTGCCGTGATGATAGGCGTATGCACGTACAAAAAGCCGCGCTCCTGAAAAAAGCTGTGAATAGCCCACGCCAGCGCGTTGCGAACCCGAAAGACGGCTCCGAACGTGTTGGAACGGGTGCGCAGGTGCGCAATGTCGCGCAAAAACTCCATCGTATGCCCCTTCTTTTGCAGGGGATACGTGCCCGGATCGGCGCTGCCGTACACTTCGATCTCTTTGGCCTTCAACTCCACGCTTTGCCCCGCAGCCGGGCTTGCCACCAGTTCGCCGGTGACGCGCAGACACGCGCCCGTCGTCACTTCCTTCAGCGTGTCCTCGGCAATCATGCCCGCATCAATCACCACCTGCAAATCGGCAAAACTCGAGCCGTCGTTGAGTTGGGCAAACAACACGCCCTTCTGGTCGCGCCGTGTCTTCACCCATCCATGCGCCGTCACCGT
>CAWIEK010000052.1:0-24962 GCA_963835065.1 uncultured Chthonomonadaceae bacterium
AACATTTCGGTTTCATGGCGCATGGACATGCGCAGGTATTCGTCAAAGTCGGGAAAGCGCTGACGATCCGGCTTGACCAATTCAAGGGCGCGGAATTGCAGCCATTGCCCGGAAAAGTTCTGCGACAGCGCACTCGAACGAGGGTCTTTCAGCATCCGCCGAACCTGCGCGGCTAAGACGCCGGGACTGCGCAATGTCTGCTTATCGGCGCAGGCGCGAAGTTGTTCATCCGGCATACTGCTCCACAAAAAGTAGGACAGGCGCGACGCCAGTTCATGCTGCGTAATCAGGTGGGACGTGTCGCCGCTTGTTACCGGTCGGGCTTGTGTTACGGTTGGATCTTGCTCGATACGGTACAGGAAATGTGGCGATACCAGAATTCCCTCCAGCGCGAGGCAAATTCCTTCTTCAAACGAGTCGCCCTGCTTACGGGCCAGAGTCACGAGATTTGTAAAGCGGTTGATTTCCCGTTCCGTCACGGGGCGGCGGAAGGCGCGGCTCGCAAAATCGCTGATGATCTTATGGGCGCAGGCTGCATTGTGCCCGCCATGCAAATGCCCGCAGGTGAACACTTTGCGCAGGCTTGTCTCGGACGGCCCCTTGGCCTGATTGTACGGCCCGCCGATTTCCAGCCCGCTCACCCGCGCGTCGTTGACAACAACCTTTTCCTTCTGGCGGGCTTCAAAGCGCTTGCGAAACTCCGCGATGCGTTCCGGGGGCAGGCCGGGGAACGGCTTGAAGACGGGCGGGGCAACGGTTTTTTGCGACGGGTTCGGCCCGCCAACCTCTTTTGGCAGGCCCTCGTACATCCGTCCCACAGTGGCGGCAATCCAATGCTCGCCCCCCGTCACTCTGAGCCGACATTCCACCGTTCTGCCGGAAAAATCCTGACGATCCGGGTTGAAGGCGGCATCCCCGGTTGGGTCGAACGCCTGCTCCTCCATCTGCTTGCCGTCTATCCAGATACCAAAGTGCAGCGCTTCGGAACCGAGCGGGCGCAGGCCGTCCAATCGGGTGCGAAACAGGTACTCGCCATCGGCGGGGAACCGATGCGTGACATGGAAGGAATTGGGAACCGTCAGGCCGGAAGCGTCGTAACTCGCCGGAACCTTGAAGGTGGGCACGATGTTGCGGCCCGAAGCGTCATGCCGCGCCAGCGTTGGCTTCAGTATCTCCGGGCCGTAAATCGCCGTTCGCGCCAGCTTTTCGGCGGACGCCAGATAGCGATCCATCTGCGCGGGAGCCAGGGAAAGCACATCGCCATTGTTATCGAAACCATAGCCGGAATCATCCTGCGGAAAATCGTCGGCAGGCCGGATGTTGACGCCAAGCAGGTCGTGAACCGTGTTGTTATATTCGGCGCGGTTCAATCGCCGCGCGGTCACTCTGCCCGGATTGGAAGCGGCAAGGCGATCCGCGCGTTCGAGTTCGGCCTCGATACGCTGCGTCACGTCCTTGACCTGCGCCCCACTCGGCTTCGGCGAACCCGGCGGCGGCATTTCTCCGGTACGAACTTTGCGGACGATACTTTCCCATGTTTCGCGGCTGCGCGTGAGGGAAGCACGGAAGGAACCCGCATGGCTGAGAGACTGCAAATCCAGCCCGCCCGCTTTGGCTTTGGCATTGTGGCAGGACGCGCAGCTTTGGGTAAAAAACGCGGTTGTGGTTTTATCAAAGGCGGATTTATCGAAGGCTGCGGTATCCGGCGCGGCTTGTGCGGGAGCGGAGACATGCGGCTTCGGAGTTGTCTTCTGCCTGGTCTGTCCGTTCGAGGGAAGCAGAAGTGCTGTCGCCAAAAGCGGCACGGAACTTATCGGCAGTATAAATGGGAGCCACGAGCGCATTCTCGGTCTCTCTTTCCGGCAATGAGCGCCGCTTAAAATCATGTGGTATACGCAGTAAGTAAGCGT
This sequence comes from uncultured Chthonomonadaceae bacterium, assembly GCA_963835065.1. Classification (GTDB taxonomy): domain Bacteria; phylum Armatimonadota; class Chthonomonadetes; order Chthonomonadales; family Chthonomonadaceae; genus CAWFQB01. The sequence continues at coordinate 1,911 of CAWIEK010000052.1, forward strand.
ACCATAAGGCGTCGGCGCTGTCAACACGCCGGGAAGAAAAGGCCAATCATTGAAAACAGGCACCAAAACAGACACAGCAAAAGGGAGCGATATTCCTTCAGTATCGCTCCCTGGTTTCTTTACTTCTGCCTGGCTGCGCCGCTTACGGCTGCAAATTACACGATGAACTTAGTCCGCTGCTACGACGCCGGCTTGATATTCTGATTGACGTGAAAGAAATTTTGCGGATCGTATTTGGCTTTGACCTGTGCCAGGCGCGGATAGTTGTCGCCATAGGCGGCCTTCACCCGGTCCTCGCCCTCATCCATAATCATGTTCACGTAGCCGCCGCCGCTCGAATAGGGATGCAGGGCCTGCCAGTAATCCTTTGCCCATGTGGTCATGCGCGTATTGTTTTGCGGGTCGGGGTCAACGCCGACAATAACCTGGGCAAAGTTGGTGTTGCGATAACCCCAGGCCGTATCCCCCGCCCCTACCCGGCTCGCTGCGCCGTTGATGGGATAGATGTGCATGGTCGAGTGCATGGTCGGTAATTGTCCGCCGTATTTGCCGTGCAGATCAATCGCTTTGGCATCGTAGCCATTGAAGAAGTCCGCCCGCCAGTACCATTGCAGCCCCGCCGGGTACAGCGCGTCGAACATGCCCTGAATCATTGGAAATGGAATCGTCCCGGCAAAATCAATTGCAGGCGAACCGAATTGGCGGATAGGTTTGAACGCGGCTTCGGCGGTTTCCGGCGCGCCGGTGTAGCACCAGACAATAACGCACATCTTTTGCAGATGATACTCTTCGGGAAAAGGCGCGGCCGGCGGCACGGTCACAAAGCCGAACCAGCCGTTCATGTCGTCGGGCGCGTTGACAATAAAGTCCTGCCAGAAACGCATCAATCCGGCGGCCTGTTCCAGCGGCCAGAAAATCGGGCCTCCATAAATGGCGCTGACGGGGCAGCCCCGGAAAAGGAACGACGTGACAACGCCGAAGTTGCCGCCGCCGCCGCGTACAGCCCAGAAAAGATCGGCGTTCTCCTCGGCGCTTGCCGTGATAAACCGCCCATCCGCCAGCACCATGTCTACTTCCAGCAGATTATCAATGGTCAGGCCGTATTTGCGCGTGAGATAGCCGATGCCGCCGCCAAGCGTCAGCCCGCCCACTCCCGTGCTGGCAATAAACCCGGAAGGGACCGCCAACCCAAAGGGATGGGTCGCATGATCCACCTCGCCCCAAACACAGCCTCCTTCCACGCGCGCGGTTTTGTTGGCAGGGTCTACGCGAATACCCTTCATGCGGGATAAATCAATGACCAGGCCATCCTCGCAGGTTCCAAAGCCGGGGCCATTGTGTCCGCCGCCGCGTACGGCGACGGTAAGGTTGTTCTCCCGGCCAAAGTTGACGGCGCTGATGACATCGGCCACATCCACGCACCGGGCAATGAGCGCCGGGTATTTGTCAATCATGGCATTGTGAACTTTGCGCGCCTCCTCGTAGGGCGCGTCTTCGGGTTCAATCAATTCGCCGCGCAGCAGCGCGCGAAATTCACTAATTTCTTGTTGAGATAACATGTATTCTCCCTGGTTCCACCCTGGAACCTGTGTCGGCTCGTTACAAAGCTCCGGCGAGATTTGTAACTGAGGGCAGTTTACCAAAAGAGGCGTTAGACAAACGTTAGTTGCGCGGATAGCAGGGAATTATTTGGAAAAAAGTGATAAAATTTGATAATTAAATTCAGTAATTAAATAAATATCCTAAAGCTGTGCCATCAATGCCTGCGCGGTCTTGCAAATCCGGGGTATCAAAGCCTTCAGTAAACCAAGCAACTACTCGGGACAGGCATTGTTTTGCCTCTGACAAGCGAGAATGGGCCTGCCATAAGCGGGACAGGCTGGCAGCGGCCCGCAATTCAAGCGACCGGGACTGTTGGCTTCGGGCAATTTCAAGGGCGCGCAGAAACGCCGCTTCGCTGTCGCCCAAAGCCGCGCCCTGCGCCCACATCAATTCGCCGCGCAATCGGTGAATTTCCGCATCCCACCAATGCTCGTTATTCTGAAACGATTCCTCCAGCGCCTGCTCCAGCGCGTCTAGACCTTCCTCCCATTGCCCGGCTTTGAGACACGCCTGGCCCAGGTAGGAAAAATAAACGGGTAAGCGGATGCGCGCCCCGGTGTCGGCAAAGACCTGAATCGCGCTGCGTAAATCGCTTATGTTGTCCGCGCACGGCTGCTGCATTGCCCGCGCAAAACGCCTCTGAATACTCGCCCAGGCATGGTAGTAGGGCGCTTTACAATCTATTGCCAGTGTACAGGCATCTTCCGCGCAGGCCGCATAACTATCCCTGTCGGCCTGCCAGCTTTGCAGCATTGCCAGATAGGTAATCGCCAGCGCTTGGCTGAAGGGCTGGGCATATTCGCGGGCATGTTCGATTGCCGCCTGAGCGCTGCGCAGCGCCCGCTGAGGATAGCCCAGACACCACAGCGCGTGTGAGTTCCAGGCCAATCCATGTACCAGAAAATTGAAGTCCTGCGACTCTTGCAGTTCTTGAGTATGCTTGTTATCGCGAGCAGTGACGATCTTTTCAAACAGCTCCTGGGCTTCCACCATCTGGCCCATCTGCAATCTGGCGCCTGCCAGGTAAATTTCGGCAAATAGCGGCGGCGTGTTCTGCGCCTGCCTGTACAGTTGATCCACCTGCGCGCAGGTCCGCTCTACCTTTTCATATTGGGCTTGAACCACATAAAGCGCCTGTACGCCAAACAGGGTGCGGATGCGCTGCTCGGCATCACCCACCTTAGCGCTCAAGACCATTGCGCGGTTTATCACCCGCTCTTCTTCCGGCGAAGTCCAGCCTTTGCTGATGCGATACAGGGTCGCCAGCGCCAGCTGGATGCTCAATTCCTGCGTGTCCCGTTTCACGCTGGCCGGCAATTGTTTCAACAGTTCCAGCCCGCGATTGTACAGATGGATAGCGTCTTCATTGGCATACACGTCGGCGGCAAGGGAACCGGCCCGTTGAAAGTAGGGAAGCGCTTGCTCCAATAAGCCGGCCTGCTCATAGTGCGCGGCAATCCGGGCGCTGATCGGATCAAGGTTCTCGGTATGGAGCATTTCAAGCGCGCAGGCGATGCGGCGATGCAATAATCGGCGCTGGGGCTGGCTGGTTTCGGCATAGGCTACTTCACGCAATTTGTCATGCGTAAAGTCGAACACATTGGCGCTCTGTTCGCGCGCAATGCGCCTCTGCCACAATTCGTCCAGAGCGCGGAGAATGGTATCTTCGTTTTCCTGGCCGACAAGGGATAGCAGTTCCGGCGTGAAAGCGCGGCCAATGGCGGCTCCAATCTCGGCCACCGCGCGGGCGGGTGGGGAGAGTTGGGCCAGCCGGCCTGCAATAACCGCCTGAACGCGCGGCGGAAGGCCGGGCGCGTCAGGGAAGGCTGCTTCTATAGAGGTACCTGTTTGTGAGGGCGCAGTCATGGCTATTCCCGCCCGAACTGCTTCGATAACAAACAGCGGATTTCCCTCGGTTTCACGATACACCCGGACGTTTGCCCCCTCATCCAGAGTATAGCCCTGCACCTGGGAAGCCAATGTTGCCGTTTCAACCGCATCGAGCGGTGAGAGTTCGATAACGGCAACGCGGTTGTCGGCCAGCAATTGCCGGGTGAGGGCAAAAAGGGGATGATCGGGCGGCGACTCTTCCATGCGGGCCGTGCCAAGCAGAAATATGGCGCTGCGCGGTTCAAAGCGCAGCAGGAAATGGAGCCACTCCAGCGTCTCCTGGTCACACCATTGCAAGTCGTCAATCCATAGCAACAAGGGGCGGGGCGCGGCGAGTACCCCGCGCGCCAGCGCCTCAAAAAAGCGCTGGCGCCGTCCATATTCGGTGATGGGTTCAGGCCGGGAAAGAACAGGGTATTCGCTGCAAAGTTCGGGCAGCAGGCGGGCCAGTTCCGTCAGCCAGACCGGATCGAGCGCAGCCAGGTGAGGACGCAAGGCCGCGCTGCGCAGCCATTCGGTAATCGGCGCCAGCAATAGATTCCCTTCCACGCTGTAGGAGCGAGTTTGAGCGGCTGTAAAACCCTGGCGCGCGACCCAGTTGAACAACTCCTCCGCTAAACGCGATTTCCCGATGCCCGCTTCGCCGGTAATCAGGCCCATCTGCGCCCCTCCTCCCGCCGCGCGCTGCCAGGCCGCCCGCAATCGCTGCCAGGCCGCCTGCCGTCCCACGAGCCGGTTGGAACTCGCAGACGTGTCGGCCTCGCTGAAGAGAGTTGTTCGCGACGCGCGCTGCAAGCAGTGGTACGCGGCCTGAAGTTCCTCGCCTGGCTCGGCATCCAATTCACGCCGCAGTGTTTCGACAGCGGCCTGGTACGCGCGCCGGGCGCCGGCGCGATCCTCATTCAAGCTATACAAACGGATGAGCGACACGTATGCGCTTTCATCAAGCGCATCCAACCGTTGCAGGCGTTGGGCTATTGAAAGCGCCGCCACATACTCGCGCTGTATTTCGAGGACCTGTATCAACTTCCGGCAAGCACTCCCGCACTGCTGGCGCAAGCGCTCCCGCTCCAGAAGGAGCCAATCATCGTAACAGCCGGGCAGCAAATCCCCCTGAAAGCGCGCGACCGCCTGCTCAAGTTGATGACGGCAGGCAGGGGCATCGCCGCGCCGCTCGGCGGTTTCCGCTTCCCGCAGGGCGCGTTCAAAACAATGAACATCAATGACTTGCTCCTCGTCCGTTTTCCAGTACACGCTATTGGTGTCGGCCAGCAAAAAGCGGTCGGGGTCGGGGAGCGCATGACGGAGTTGATATAATAGTTGACGCAGGTTGTTGCGAGCCTGCGGCTCGGCCGCATCGGGCCAGAGGAGAAAAGCAAGGTGACGGCGTGGCCGGGGAGTATCCGCATGCAGAATCAAATACGCGAGGAGAGATTGCAGACGCGCCGAATTCAGGCCGGTAAGCGGCGCATCATTACAGATGAGGTTAAAGCCGCCCAGAAGCTGGACGCGCAGAACAGGGGGCGGCATACGGCTGGCCTTTCTGGGTGTAGCGCAGGCTGAAGTCATGCGCCCCAGGCGTAAACGCCGGGGTTTGTCCTTCCCTCGTTCCTACGCGGTTGCAGCAATTGCAGGGAAGGAACCAGTACCGGCTGTCAGTGGTGAGACAGCGATTTCAGCCGGGACAGGTTCGTCACGGTGATGACTTTCGCGCCTTTCTCAAAGTTAATGATGCCCTTTTCTTCCTTCAATTTTTTAAGTTCGCGGCTTAATGTCGGCGGCTCAACGTCCAGCCACTCCGCCGTTTCCGCCAGGCTTCTTGGCAGGCGTATCACAATGTTGCCCTGCTCATCCCGTTCTCCCACCTGATCGGCCAGCAGCGCCAGCTCATTGCAGATACGCCCCTGAACGGAATGGCGCGTCAGTTCTTCGAGGCGCTGCCCCGCATAACGAATCTTTTCGGAAAGACAATGGACAACGTTCCACGCGAACTGCCCTCCGCCCCGAATCAATCTTTCGTAATCCGCATGGGAAAGCCCCAGTAACACACATTCGGTTTCGGCCTGCATCCCCCCCGCGAAAACGGCGCTCGGATTGCTTCCGCTGACTTCGCCGATAATCTGCCCCGCGCTTCTGCGGGCGAAGAAAAGCCGCTGCGCCCCGGTGTAGGAGGATCGCCAGACGAGCAGCTCGCCACTGAGGATCATATACACCACCTTCAACGGTTCATCCTGCTTGAAGATTGGCTCTCGCGGCGTACACTCGCGGAGTTCGCCGCAATCACACAATGCTTCCAGTTCGGCTTGCTTCAGCCCGGTACAAATAGGGTGCAGGTCCGCCATCAGGCGCAGGCACTCTTCACGCTGTTTGTCCTTCATTATCGCTTGTTCCTTTCTGTTCGTTGGGCAAATGCTTTTCCGGCTCCCGTCTGTGTTCTCGCGCTAACATCTGCTGAATAACAGGACATTTGCTGAAGAATAAGACCTTTGTTGCCGTTCATAACCCCAATCATTGTACCATAACATGTTCACAATCATGTAATTTTTTATGTGCTGCCGCTTGATCCAAATCAACTTATTTGGCGCTACAATAGATGAGGGTGCAGCGCTAGTGTGTTTGCTCACATATTTTTGCAGAGCAGGCTGAAGACACATTCGGGCGATGTTGAGGCTGGAAGGGTTGATCGGCGGCGGAAAATGTTGAAACGAAGCGCGGTTCCGCCATTCAAAACGCTGCCGCGTTGGGAAGGAGCAGAGGATGCTTGGCCCGGAACTGACTTTTGTGGATCGAACCGGTGTGCTGTTCGAGGGACGGGAACTGGCCTTCTTTGGCGGCAACGACTACCACCGGCTTTCCAGCCATCCCGACGTGCTGCGCGCCCTGGCGGATGCGGTCGGGCAGTATGGCCTGAACCCGGCGGGGTCGCGGGTCACCACCGCCAACCATCCGCTTTATCTCCAACTGGAAGCGAAAATCGCGGCCTTCCTCGGCGTGGAAGCGGCGGCGACTCTGCCTGCGGGCTACATGAGCAACGCGGCGTTGCTGCAAGCGGTTGCGGAAGAGTTTACCGTTCTTCTGGTGGACGCAAAGGCGCATTCCAGTCTTCGGGAAGCAGCAGCGGAAAGCGGAAAGCGCAGGATTGTCTTCCGCCATTACGATCCCGACGACCTGGCTGAGCAATGCGCAAAATTTCTCAAAGCCGGGGACAGGCCGCTGCTCCTGACGGATGGCGTTACGCCCAATACCGGCGACGTGGCTCCTCTGGCGGCTTATCTGGAGGCGCTGCGCCCCTGGGATGGCCGCCTGCATGTGGATGATTGTCATGGCGTAGGATTATTGGGCGTGACGGGCAAGGGGAGTGGGGAAGCGGCAAACATTCCCCGCGAATTTATTTATCAAGCAGGCACACTCAGCAAGGCGCTTGGCGGGTTTGGCGGATTTGTAGTCGGCACGGACGCGCTAATTCAGCGCCTCCATACGCGCAGTACGGGGTTTATCGGCAGTACGCCCATCCCCCTGCCCATAGCCGCCGCCGCGCTGCGCGCCCTCGAAATCCTGATGGATACGCCGGATATGATTTCGCAGCTTTCTCAAGCGCGTACTGAATTTCAAAGCGTTTCTGCGTTCGCAGGGATTTCGAGCGGCGGCAGGCGCGTCGCCCATCTGCTCCCTCACGTTCCATGACCCAACCCGCAATCAGGCTCTTTACCGGCGGTTGCTTGCGAACGGCATTTACCCCTCCTTCATCAACTATCCCGGCTGTCCCTGCGGCGGCCACTTCTGCTTTACGCTTTCGGGCTTGCATACCGAAGAACAACTCAGCCGACTGCGCGACGCTATCGAAACCTGCGTTTGCGAGGGCGGCCCACCCACACCATCATCATAGGTACTGAGATTAGGAATTTAGATCAGGAGAAAGGAACTCACATGGATGCGCCAAACACGATAATGCTACGTTCCGAAGAACGTACCGTGATGGGAATGAACAAAGCCAAGTGGCTTATCATATTGATCGCCTGGTTGGGATGGGGATTCGACGTCTTCGATGGGCTGTTGTTCATCTATGTCGCTCCGAATTGCGTTCCCACGTTGCTGCATCTGCAAATCGGCTCGTCCCAGGCGCAATCGGCTACCCTGGCATGGGTTGGCGGGCTGACGTCGATCCTCCTTTTGGGATGGTGTGCGGGCGGGATATTTTTCGGTTGGCTGGACAGCCGCATCGGACATATACGCACACTCCTGCTCACGATGGCGCTGTACTCGCTTGGAACCGCTTTATGCGCGGTTGCGCCGAACATCTGGATACTGGCGCTTTGTCGGCTGGTCGCGAGTCTTGGTATTGGCGGCGAATGGGCGGCAGGCGCGGCCCTGGTAGCGGAAACCGTGCCTCCACAGCGGCGGGTCGAGGCGGGCGCATTGCTGTATACGGCATCGCCCATCGGCCTGTTTCTGGCCGGCCTGGTGAACTATCAGGTCGCCGGGGTGTATTTCAAGGCCCATCCCGAAGTGTCATGGCGCTATGTCTTTCTGTTCGGATTGTTTCCCGCCTGCATCGCCCTGCTGCTGCGCCTGTCCTCGCTCGTCCGCGAACGCCGCGAAGCAACAAACGCAACGCCGGTTAAAGCAAGCGCAGCCGCGACCCGGCCTCAATTAAGCGATCTGTTCAAGAGGAAGCACAGCAATCCTGGTGGCCGCGTATCCATAACCTCACCAACCGGCGGTAACACCGATCCTTGCGAACTGGCCGTTACAGATTTACGAACGCGCGCCCGCAAAGTTATAGATTTACCAACCCGCACCCTCAGCGGCTTTCTCATGGCGTTGATTGCCCTGATAACCTGGTGGAGTACCAACGCTTTTATACCGACTATTGGGACGGAACTGGCGCGGCACAGCGCGAAACTGCATGGGCTGGACACGGCTGCGACAGCGGCATTGGGCGAACAGTGGAAGGCAACGGCGACCAACAACTTCAATCTGGGCGGCTTAATCGGCATACTGCTGACAGTTCCCATTGCCCTCAAGTACGGACGAAAGCCGATGTTCGCGATATACTTCGCGGCTTCCTCCCTTTCTCTTCTCGCCGCGTTTGGCCTGAACCTGCCGCCACAAACGCGCCTGTTCATGTATTTTCCAATCGGCCTGAGCGTGTTCGGAATTTTCTCCAGCTTCACTTTTTATCTTCCAGAGCTATTCCCCTGGCGGTGGCGGGCCATAGGAGCCGGATTTTGCTACAATATAGGGCGCGTCCTTGCCGCCATCGGGCCGTTCCTGGTGGGCCACATCTCCTCATTGGGCGCAAACGCCCTGACAAGCGCGCTGGCCGCGCTCTTCTGGGTGGGCTTCGTTCCCATTGCCGGACTGCTCGCGCTTCCCTGGGTACTCGAAACGCGCGATTGGAAATTTGAAACGCCACCTTCCTCCGTAAAAATATAAGGCGTAGGGGCAAACCCCTGTGTTTGCCCGAATGTAGGGGCAACCCCCCGTGTTTGCCCCCAACGTGTTTGCCCGCCCAACTGGTTATAGAATCACAATCCTTTAGCGGCGGGGCGTGCCGATTTTCACCAGCACAACGCCGTGCGAGGGAACGGTTGCGCTGTAGCTGTCGGAGAAAGCGCCCATATCCTTTTGACGCCACAGGTCGCGCACTTTCTGGCGTCCGCTCAATTTCAAGTCGGAGAAATTGACGCTGACGGACATTTCGGTTGGGCCGACATTGAACAATCCTACTGCAAGCGTACCGTCTTCCAGTTCTTTAGAGTAAACAAAGGCGTTGCCGCCGGGGTTATCGGCGGGCGGCGTATTGTACGCGGGAACCGTAAACGTCGGCCCGGAAATTTTGACCGCGCCCTTGCCCAGAGCGTCCTGATTGACGGCAAGCACTTCGTCGTTGGTGAGCAGGCTGAGGGTGAACGGGTCGAGTTTTTCCATGTCGCAGCCGATGAGGAGCGGGGCGGACAGCAGGCTCCACATCGAAATGTGGGTAAACTGCTCATCGGGCGTCAGATGGGTGTAGTGCATCGGCTGCGCCAGGCTCACGGTTCCCAAAACGAGCATATCCGTGTCGTTCCAATGCCCCGGCCCGGAGTAAGGCTGCCAGCGATCCTGCGAAAAGGCGATTTGCCCCATGCCGTTCTGCCATCGCTGCCGGGCGCGTCCCCAACTGTCGGCAATGTCGCCTGTCGTGCGCCAGGCGTTGGCAAGCCGCACCCAATCCTCGGCGTGATTGAGCGGCGCGGAATTGGAAAGGCTCAACACGATGTCGCGCCCGCTTTTGCGCAAAGCCTGATTGATCTCCGACGTGCTTTCCACATCGTTCGGGTTCCAGTCGTATTTCAGATAGTCGAAGCCCCACGCGGCCCACTGTTTGGCGTCCGCATCGGCAAAATGGTACGGCCCGATGTGCTGATACTGGCCGTTGGCCTGCGCCCGCGTCCACGTTCCTTCGGGCTTGTCGCTGGAACCGCCGGGGTAACTGGCATACGAGGTCATCCAGGGCGTGGAGTAAATGCCGGCTTTCAGTCCCATGCCGTGCAGTTGGTCGCACAGGCTTTTCATATCCGGGAATTTGGAATTGGCTTGCAGCGCGTGGTCCGGCCCCGTCCGCTCGCCCTGCCACGTATCGTCAATGTTGACATAACTCCAGCCGTGATTGACAAGGCCGGAAGACACGATGATTTTGGCCGAGCGCAGCACCTTTTCCTGATCCACCCGGCCCGCCCAACTGTTCCAACTGTTCCAGCCGAGTGGGGGCGTGAGCGCGATTTTGTCGCCGAGGATGATTTTCAGGGTTTTGTTCGCGGTTCCCTGCGCATTGCGGGCCGTGAGCCGGACATTAAACTCGCCCGCTGTGGCTGCGACACCGGTGATAATGCCGGTCTGCGGGTCGAGAGTAAGCCCTTTAGGCAGGCCGCGCGCGGCAAACGTCATGGGGCGAATGCCGGTTGCCGGAATGGTATACATAAACGGGCTGCCGGGCCGCTGTCCGTACACATTCGCGCCGTTGATGCGCGGCTTGTCGGGCGCGGGCGGCGTCAAAATACGCGCCGAATAATCCGGCGTTCCCGCTTGCTGAGGGGCAGGAGAAGTCGGGTTCTGCTGCGCGCGTCCGGCAATGGAGAGGAGACACAGCAAACCTGCCGCGCCCAAAATTTTCGCTTGATTCATCACTATGCTTCCTTCCAGGTAATTCTTTCCAAAAGAGAAGGGTTTACCGCGTCGCTGCGGAGTCGCCGTACACGGTTCCGCGTCCGCGTATGCGGACGTAAACACGCTTGACGTAAACACGCCTATAGATACGTGAATCGCCCGGAATTTGCAGCACCGGTCCCTATGGATGCGCGTCGTCATGGATACGCGCTCAGGTTTCCCGACGTCATTGGAGCTAAATCGGCCCCCAACACCGTTGAGTACGCCGACGTACTCGCCACTCCCTCCTCCCTGTTCCTCAAAATGGGCTGTAGACGGAGGAAGAAAAGCGAAAAGTTCGCTTGCGCAAAAATTTATGAAAAATTTATGAAAGAATTTGCGTTTTTCTGTTCAAACGCCGAAAATTGGTTTATAATGGAGATGGCGTTCCCAACGGTACCTTTACCGGCAGTTTGAACGCGCTTCCTTTTCCCCGCTGAAAAACCCTGCTGGCCCCTGTCCGGCCACTCCGCCCGCGAAAGCGCCCTTGCATCCGCCACAATGCCGTGGTTGAGAAATGTTTCTCGTTTCCAGCCTATTGGCTTGTTCCAGCCTGAGCGCAAGATGTTTTTTCAGGAGCGAAGTTGTCGTGCTTTTTTACCCTGTATTGCCTGCATTGCCAGTCATCCTGCGCGTTCTATTCCCGCATGACAAACCGGCATTGTCCGAATACCGAACACCGAACGCCGAACACCGCCCCGCGCATGTCGCGTCCTCTCCGGCTTCCACACCTGCTGGCATGGCGCGGATACCGGCGGGACGCTTTGCAATGGGATCGGATTTTCCGCAATTTACGGATGCGCGGCCTATCCATGCCGTTACGCTGGACAGTTTTTACATGGATCGCGCGCCCGTGACCAATGCGCAGTTCGCGCGTTTTGTCCGGGCTGCGGGCTATGTGACGGTTGCCGAGCGCAAGCCCGACGCGCGCAATTTCCCCGGCGTTCCCGCCGACAAGCTCGTGCCCGGTTCCGTCGTGTTCCTGCCGCCCAAACGCGCCGTGCCCCTCGACGATGTTTCGCAATGGTGGCGGTACGTGCCGGGCGCAAGCTGGAAACACCCGGAAGGGCCAAACAGCAGCCTGCATGGACGCGAACAGCATCCTGTCGTGCAGGTGTGTTGGGAAGACGCCGTTGCGTATGCGCGCTGGGCCGGTAAGCGATTGCCGACCGAAGCCGAATGGGAGTACGCGGCGCGGGGCGGGCTGGCGCGGCAGCCGTATGTGTGGGGCAAGGTGTTCCGTCCCGGCGGCAAGTACATGGCGAACACATTCCAGGGGCATTTCCCTAATCAAAATCAGAAATCGGATGGATGGGAGCGCACCTCACCCGTCACCCGTTTCCCCGCCAACGGTTTCGGGCTTTACGACATGGCCGGCAATGTGTGGCAGTGGTGCCAGGACTGGTATCGGCCCGATTATTTTGCGCACAGCCCGGTCCGCAACCCTTCCGGCCCCGCTGATAGCGCCGACCCGATGGAACCCGGCGTCCCCAAGCGGGTGCAAAAGGGCGGTTCCTTTTTGTGTTCGGAGCAATACTGCTGCCGCTATATGCCGGGCGGGCGCGGTAAGGGCGCGGTAGATACGGGCGCTTCTAATGTTGGTTTTCGCTGTGCGGTGTCCCTGCGGGATGCGGCGCGGGTACGAAGAGGCTTATAAAAGGCTTAAAAGGAATACTTATGCTGAAATGCCTGCTTGCAACCCTGTTTCTGTTGTGCGCGATTTTCCCCGCGCAATGCCAAACGCGCTCTGATACGCGCCCCAACATCATTTTTATTCTGGCCGATGATTTAGGCTATGGCGATCTGGGCAGTTACGGGCAGAAGTGGATACGGACGCCCAATTTGGATCGCATGGCGCGCGAGGGGATGCGCTTCACGCAGTTTTACGCGGGTTCCACCGTTTGCGCCCCTTCGCGCTGCGCCCTGATGACCGGCCTGCACACGGGGCACAGCATCGTGCGCGGCAACAACTCGTTCGGCCTGCGCCCCAATGAAAACACGATTGCCAAAACGCTGAAGCAGGCGGGCTACCGCACGGGATTGATTGGCAAATGGGGGTTGGGCGACGAGGGCAGCGCGGGCGTCCCGCTGTGCCAGGGCTTCGATTATTTCTACGGCTACCTGAACCATATCCATGCCCACAACAATTATCCCCGCTTTTTGTGCCGCAACAACGGGCGCGTCCTTCTGCGCAACGTGGTTGCCAACGAGGGCCGCGATGGGCAGGGAATGGCGACCACGCGCCGACAGTACAGCAACGATCTGTTCGCGGGGGAAGCGCACCGCTACATTGACGCCAACAAGGACAATCCCTTTTTCCTGTACCTCGCGTTTACGATTCCCCACGCCAACAACGAAGCGCGGCGCAACGGCATGGAAGTGCCCTCGCATGGCATGTACCGCGACAAACTGTGGCCCCGCTCCGAAAAAGGCTATGCGGCCATGATTACCCGCCTGGACAGCTACGTCGGCAGCCTGATGGCGCATCTGCAGCGGCTCGGGCTGGACAAAAACACGCTGGTCATCTTTTCCTCGGACAACGGCCCGCACAACGAAGGCTACCACAACCCGCTGTTCTTCGGGTCGGGCGGTCCCTTGCGGGGTATCAAGCGGGACTTGTATGAGGGCGGCGTCCGCATCCCGATGATCGCGCGCTGGCCCGATACCATCCCTGCCGGCGTGGTTTCCAATCAGGTCGGCTGGTTCCCCGACTTCTTCCCCACGCTTTCCCGGCTTGCCGGCGCGCAAACCCCCAGGGGTCTGGACGGCGTGAACCTGCTGCCCACCCTGTTCGGCCAGCCCAATCGCCAGAAACAGCATCCTTATCTGTACTGGGAATTCAACGAACGGGGATTTTCGCAGGCGGCGCGGGTTGGCGATTGGAAAGGCATCTATGTGAACCCGGGCATGCCCATGCAGTTGTTCGATCTGCGCTCCGACATGGGCGAAACGCGCGATGTCGCCGCCGAACATCCCGACGTGGTCGCGAAACTCCAAAAGGTGATGCAAAAGGCGCATGTCCCTGCCCCCAACTGGCAAGCGCCCGGCCAGAAGAGCCGCCTTCCCCTTTCCGCAACCCTCGCCGCCGCGCCCCCATCCCGCCCCGCCCGCTAACCCCCTCCGCGCAACCCTGCTTTTGTCCCATCAAACACACTTCCGGCGCTTCTGAAACTTCTCAGAAACGCCGGAATAACGATCCCTTGACTTTCTCGTTTTTCAGGTCAATCATTTTTTGTTTCCTGTTCCTGTGGCTGGCTTGGATGAAGCAGTTCGCTAATGGACGCTTCCTGAGCATTGGAAACACCCCGCAACAAGGTTTCACCGGGCACAGAGGCAGCATCCGAGGCGCGTACCAACGTTCGGCTTTGTTGGGCTTCGGCCCATTGTGACTCCAGGCTTTTCAAGCAATTCTCCGCCGCCAGATAGATGGGAACATTGACGGACGCGGCTCCCAGATTCTTCGCGGTAATGCGCTTCAATGCAGGCACGGCATCCACATCGCCGATAGTCCGTAAACAGTGGATGATAGCCAGCACGAACTCCTGCTTGGTGTTGTGATTTCCGTTCATCGCCCGATACAAGCTTTTCCTGGCCTCTGCATCCAACAAAGCCGAGCCATTCGGTCCTGCTATTGGCAGAAGGCGCGTCAGGACATATTCTATTTCCTGCGCAACAATATGCGTACTCGTGTGGAGCGCTTTGGCGAGACAGCCGATAGATTGCTTGTCCTCTGCAGTCTTCAAAACGGCGATGCCTTGAACTACAGCGCGCCCTGTGTCGGCTTTTAGTTTTTCGACTTTGAAAACGTATGCTGCCCATAGGACGCCGCCTACAATCCCAACGACGCCGGAACTAATCTGGCGTTCGACGCAAGACACGGTAAAAAGAAAAATAAATATAACAAGTGGTATACCTATTATAGGCAAACCGTTAATGCGTATGTTCGTAGGTGAGAGCAGCCATGTTAAGTTGTGCAGGCGGGCGGTTTTGTCCAGTCGAGCAATCCATTCAGAATTGATGATATTCGGCTCACCATCTTGTGTAGAAACAACGAAGTTGTTCGTTGTTTGAACCTTTCCATCTTCGGACATCACGTAAGCGCTCCTGTCTGAATCCTTATCGAACTGCCTGTCGCAGCAAATCCTATTCCTATAATACCTGCGTTGACAACTCTTTTCAGGTCAAATTATAGTTTTAGGTAGCAGAAACCCGTTACTTGTAGGTTTGTAACAAAGCGCCTTTTCGTTTGCAAAGGTCGGATTCCTGCCAAATTGGGAAGTCAGCCAACGCCAAACGTGGTAAGATAGAAGAGGATGTTTTCTTTTCAATGTCTTAATTCTGATGTTGTTTTCGCTTCCATGAGGAATACTCCTATGTTTTTCGGGTGTGCGCGTCGGGGCGCAAGCTTTGCGGTTCTGGCGCTTTTCAATATGCTGCTTCCTGGCGGGGCTTTCGCGCAGGCGGGTTCTCCTTCCAACATCAAGCCTGCTCAGGCCGGAGCCGGGATTATGCAAGCCGGAGTCGAGTTTACGCGGGACGTACAGCCGCTGTTGAAGGCGCATTGTTTTCAGTGTCACGGCGGAACGCAGGCGCAGGGCGGGCTGCGGTTGGAAACGCGGACGTTCAGATGCTGGCGGGCGGCACTTCGGGAACCGCGCTGGTTCCGGGGAACGGCGATAAAAGCCTGTTGCTGACGCGGATTTTGGGACATGGCGGCAAGGCGCGGATGCCCCTGGGCTTCGCGCCGTTTACCGCTAGCAGCAAACCGCTGTTATCCGCAACTGGATCAATGGGGGCGCGGTTTGGCCGGACAGTAAAAATGTTAAAAAGCACTGGGCGTATGTGGCTCCCGTTCGCCCGCGCGTTCCCAACGTGAAGAACGCGGTTTGGACGCGCAATCCCATTGACCGCTTCATCCTTGCCCGCCTGGAAAAAGAAGGCGTGTCTCCTGCTCCCGAAGCCGACAAGATTACCCTGCTGCGCCGCGTGACGCTGGACCTGACCGGCCTGCCGCCCACGACCGGCGAAACCGACGCTTTTCTGGCGGACAAATCCCCGAACGCTTATGAGAAAGTGGTAGACCGCCTGCTTGCCAGCCCGCATTATGGCGAGCGCATGGCATTGCCCTGGCTGGACGCCGCCCGCTACGCCGACAGCAACGGCTTTCAGCAGGACGGCGACACGTACCAGTACATCTGGCGGGATTGGGTTGTCCGCGCCTTCAACGCCAACATGCCCTTCGACCGCTTCACCATCGAGCAGCTTGCCGGCGACCTGCTGCCCAATCCTACGGACGACCAGAAGATCGCCACAGCCTTCAATCGCTGCCACCTGCTCAACGGCGAGGGCGGCGCGATTGCCGAAGAGCAGCGCAATGTGATTCTATTTGACCGCGTGGACGTGACCGCAACCACCTGGCTCGGCGCGACACTGGCCTGCGCCCAGTGCCACGACCACAAATATGATCCGCTCACGCAAAAAGACTACTACTCGTTCATGGCGTATTTCAACAACGTGCCGGAATCGGGAACGCCGCCGTTCGGAGGCCAGTACCGCATAGCCGATCCGTGGATGACAGCCGGCACTGACGCGGAAAACGCCAAATTGAAAGCCTTTGAAGCGCAGTTGGCGAGCGCGAAATCGCAGGCCGACAATTACGAGCGCGAACACGGGCCGGAACTGCAAGCCGCGCAAACCGCATGGGAAGCCATCACCATAGCCAATGCCCTCCCCGCTCCAAAACTGGATTCGTGGAGCGTGGTCGGGCCTTTTCCCGCCGATTCGTTCGACGCGGCGTATGATACGGCTTTCGTTACTGAAAAGCAGACCGAACGGGCGCAAATTTATGCCGAGGGAACCCCAAACGGTAAATTCAAATGGACGCCGCGCCCGGAATGGACGGACGGCAAAGCGGTTGTGCTGACGGGAGAAAACACGGCCCTCTATTTGTACCGCGTGATTCATGCGCCACAGGCGATGCCCCTGTCTTTGTCGTTCGGCAGCGACGACGCCATTAAAGTATGGTTCAACGGAAAGCCGATTGTGGCGGATAAGGTCACGCGAGCCGTTGCGCCCGATCAGGAAAAAGTCACGGTCAATTTGCGGGCGGGAGATAACGTCCTGCTGATGAAGATCGTTAATGGCGGCGGTATCGGCGGCTTTTACTTCAAAGCGCAGGAAACCGGCCTGCCCGCCAACATCGCCACCCTTCTGAAAACGCCCCCGGCTTCACGCTCCGCAGTAGACGCCAAAACGGTACGCGATTACTTTCTTGCTAACAACCCGCCGGTGGAACTGAAAGCGGCGCGGGACAAAGCCGCAAGCGCGCAAAAGGAACTGGACGCTTACCGCATGAGCCTGCCCCGCGTGATGATTATGTCGGACGCGCGCCCGCGCAAAACGCATGTTTTGCAGCGCGGCAACTACGAAATGCCGGGCGAGGAAGTGACGCCTGCCACGCCCGTCAATCTGTCGCCCCTGCCTGCCGACGCGTCCCCCAACCGGCTCGGCCTGGCGCAATGGCTGGTCAGCGCCAACAACCCACTCACAAGCCGGGTACAGGTCAACCGTTACTGGCAGATGTTCTTCGGCGTGGGACTGGTGAAAACGTCGGAGAATCTGGGAACGCAAAGCGACCCGCCCACGCACCCGGAATTGCTGGACTGGCTTGCCGTCGAATTCCGCGAATCGGGCTGGAATGTGAAGCAGATGCACCGCCTTATGGTGACGAGCGCCACGTACCGACAAACTTCCAAAACCACGCCCGCCCTGCGGCAGCGCGACCCGGAAAACAAGTTGCTGGCGCGGGCCGCGCGGTTCCGCCTGCCGTCCCTGATGCTGCGCGACGTAGCCTTAGCCTCCAGTGGCCTGCTCAACGCGCAAATCGGCGGCAAGCCCGTGTACCCCTACCAGCCGAAAGGCATTTGGGACGGCCTTGCCATCACCAACGAGCGCGATTTCACGTACCCGCAATCCAAAGGCGCGGATTTGTTCCGCCGCAGCCTGTACACCTTCTGGCGGCGCACCGTTGCGCCCGCCAATATGTTCGACGCGAGTACGCGCACAACGTGCAAAGTGCGCCTGCCCGTGACCAGTACGCCCCTGTACGCCCTGACCACGCTCAACGACGTAACCTGGGTGGAAGCGGGACGCGCCCTTGCCGAACACGTCCTCCACGACGTTCCCAACGCTCCCGGCAGTTCCGGCAAGGGCGCAAACGCCGGTTCCGCCGCCAACAGCGTAAACGTCGGTTCCGCCAATGCCAATGCCGATGCCCGCCTGACGGAAGCGTTCCGCCGCGTGTGCGTCCGCCGCCCGCTTCCCGATGAACTGCGCGTCCTGCGCCGCAGTCTGGATCGCGCCCTTGCCGCGTACCGCGCCGATCCTTCTGCCGCCGACGCTTACCTGAAAGCCGGTGACAGCCCCCGCGATACAACGCTCAACCCCATCGAACACGCCGCGTATGCCAGCGTCTGCCTCGCCATTTACAATTTGGATGAAGCGCTCACACGGGAGTAGGAACCTCACCCCGGGCGTCCATTTATGGACACCTTCTCTTGATTGCTCCTCGTTTGCCGGGTATTTTCAATGCTTGCTGTGGAATGGCCGTATCCTGTCTGTTGCCGGGTACTGAAAGTACCCGGCAGGACAAAACAAGCGTCTTTCAGACGTGGGAATCTTGATGTAGAGAATCGCGTCTGTAGGACGCTTGCACTTTCCTGCCGGGTACTTTCAGTACCCGGTCAGTATTTCACAGCAAGCATTGAAAACACCCGACAGACTGGAACAATGTGAGCGCCCTGAATTGAAACGCAATCAGGTATCAAGGAGCAGGAGGCGCGTCAGGCGGGCGAGGGCGAGGAGGCCGGGGTTGTCTGCCGTCCATTGCACGAGGGGGAGGTTCTGGCAGAACAGGGCAAGGGCGTAGCGCCTGCCGTCCGGCGACTCTACCAATCCTACATCGTTGCGCACGGGGTTAACGGCGCCGGTTTTGCCCATGTATTTCCAGTCTTCGGGCAGCAGGCGGGGAATGGCGTCGCGGTAGAACTGCCCGGCAAGGATATGCAGAATGTCTTTGCTGGTGGCTTCGTCGCCGATCTGCCCCTCGGCAAGCCGAACCATCAGGGACAGCATCTCATCCGGCGTGGTTACTCCCAATCCGTACAATTTACTGGCTTCCGTGTCCGGCGCGTAGGCTTTGCGGAAGCAGGTGGTAATGGGCAGGCTGAGCGAACGCATCCGGGCGTTAATGGCATCCGCGCCTACATGCTCAATCACCATGTTCGTGCCGGTGTTGTCGGATACGACAGTCATCAGGGTACAAACGTCGCGCAGGGACAATTGCAGCCCCGCCGTCATCTGCGTCAGCACTCCCGAACCATCCACTTTCTCCGCTTCGGTCAGCGTCAGGGGTTCCTCCCACGTCAAACTGCCTTCCCGAACACACAGCGCGACATGAACCAATATCGGCAGCTTGATAACGCTGGCCGTTTTGCACTTATCCCCACTCTTCCAGCCCACCATATCCCCGGTTTGCAAATCCTTCACGGCAAAATGCAGCGTTCCCCCACACGCCTGTTCCAGTTCCGAAACAAGAGACGCAAGTTCATCGTTAAAAAAGCGGCTTAAAGGTGATTGGTTGGTCATGGTACTTATAAGGACGGTTATTCGCTACGAAGCGGAGGGACGCTGAAAGTTTGTAGTTCCTGCATCCCTATCAACTAAGAACTATCAACTATCAACTCTTTAACCGCTCACGGCCTTGAAATCGGAGGGACGATCTAAATCGGTGGCGAGTTCGGGGTCTTGAGAAATGTAAGCATTGGCTTTGCCGCCGAGCAGCCGTCCGATGCGGGCTTCGAGCAGAGGCAGGGTGAGCAGGCCGGGATTGAGTTTTTGCGACAGAACGAGACGGCCTACCGTGCCGAAGCCGAGCATGGCGGCGAGTTTGAGCGGGCTTTTGCGCGCGGCATACGCCCCTGCGATGCGGCGTTCCTGCGCGAATAAAAACCGGGGGCGCACCAGCGCGAGATTGCCGCCCGTAAATTCTCCCTTCGCTGAGTTTCAGGGCCGTGCGCTTCACACCGGGAAACCGGGCATAACACGCCTGCACGGGCACAATCGGCCATACAATGTCGCTGTCATGCGCCTGCGCATACGCCAATCCGCCCCGGGCAAAATCACCGGCAACGCGGCCCGTCATAAACGGCAGGTCGGACGTGGCTATCAGCACGTATGGCGCGTCGGCAAACTGCGCCAACCCCGCAAACACATTGGCAACGAAATCCCCCGCATCCGGCACACTGATATAATCCTTACTCGGCGGCATATCGCCGACAACCGCGAGCGGGCCGAGCGGGAGGTTCTCTTCCCCGCCCGTCAGCAGCGCGTCTACGACATGCCGCAGCAGGGTCTTGCCGTTGATGGTGACAAGCGCGCGGCTGCTTTGCCCCGTCAGCGTCTGCATATCCGCTTTGGCCTTGCCGCCGGCGAGAATAACGGAAGGCAAGGATGAAGGATGAAGGATGAAGGATGAAGGCATTGTTGATTGCCGATTGCCGATTGCCGATTGAGTTCCTTCTGTTCCCTGTTCCCTTTTCCCTGTTCCCTCTTCTTCTTTTCTCCTTTTCTCCTTTTCTATCATAACGTAACCTCCTCCCTTCCCTCTGTCGCTTGCGGATTGGATGTGGCGCGGAGCAGGGTGTGGGCGGCGTGGGTTTGCGGATATTTTTTGCGGAGCAGGGCGGCGATGCGCTCCGCCTCGGCAGGGGTAGGGACAATACCGTAAAGCGCGGAGCCGCTGCCGCAAAGCCGCGCGATCAGGCAGCCGGCCATCATCAATTCGTCGTGCAGCCAGGCGAGTTTGGGATAGTGTTCAAAAATGGGCTGTTCAAAATCGTTGCTTTGAAAGGCGAGAACGCGGTCATGGTCGCCGCTGCGCAGGGCTTCCTCCATGCGCTTGGTGGCGCGGTGCGATTTGCGGTCGGGCTGCGCGTCGAGCGCATTGTACGCCCAGGCGGTGGAAACGCTTTCTTCCGGTTTCACAACCACAAGGGCAAAGTTCGGGGCATCGGGCAGCGAAGTGAGGTTTTCGCCCCGGCCCCGTGCCGTCGCCGTGCCGCCCATCAGGAAAAACGGCACGTCGGAACCTAATTGCGCGGCAAGCGGCTTTAAGGGCAGTTCGGCGTCCGTCAGGCCGAACAGGTTTTGAACGCCGCGCAGGGCAGTGGCCGCGTCGCTGCTGCCGCCGCCCAACCCCGCCTGCGAGGGAATCCGCTTGATTAAATGAATTTCTGCGCCGCATTCCAGGATATGCCCGCTTTCCCGCGCCTTTTCCATAACAAGCAGGGCGGCGCGTACAACGAGATTGGTGGCATCCGTAGGCACGTCGGGCGCGTCCGGCGCGTCACAGGTAAACCCGATACCGGGCTGTTCCCGGCGCGTAAAATGCAGCGTGTCATGCAGGGAAATCGTCTGCATCACGCTGGCAATATCATGGTAGCCGTCCGCCCGCTTACTGAACACATCCAGCGTCAGGTTGATCTTTGCATACGCATGGTAAACCAGAGGTAAACTTGACATAAGAACAAACACCTATTGCCTTCACGGACGTATACGCGCCTGAAAGCATCCTAAAACCCTAAAACCTTAAAACCCTAACACCCTGCTTTACGGCATTTGAAAGCGCGTCGCGTCGCGTATCGTGTCACTGGGCGCAAAGGCAAACCAGTGAAACGGTATTTCGATGCTGGAACCGGCGGCAAGCGTGTCGCCGCGCCCCTCGCCCACAGCCTGCGCTCCCAACACAAACGTAACCAGGCCATCCGCAAGCGGCAGGCGGCTCCACTTCCACGCGGGGAACGGCGGGTCGGAAGGCCAGGCAACCCCGAACGTGACGCCGCCGTTACGTCCGGCAGCCAACCGCGCATCATCGGGAATCAGCGCGGCAGGTTCGGGCAGAAGCGAGGGCGAGCCATCGGCGCGGGGAACGGGCAGGGTCTTATCGTCCGAAACGGTTTGCAGGGCGGGCAGTTGGATTCCCGAAAGGCGCAGAGGCCGCAGGGCGGTAAAATGGACTTTGCCGTTGAGAACGCACGTATCGGGCCGGGATTCCAGCGTAATTTCCGCGCGGCAGGCATTACCGACACTGCCCGTCAGCGTGAGTGTGGCGCTGGTTTTATCTTCGCGGGAGCGTACCTGCTGACAGCGAAACGTTTGCCACCAGGGCGATTGCCCGTCCTCGCCCACGCACACGCGCAGGGGAACCAGGCTGCCCGCCACGCTGCGCCAACCCGCGCCGTCTTTCACGCCCAACACCAGCCCGGTTTCCCGCCGCTCACCCATCTGAACCCGCGCGGCCACGCGGCTGTTGAGCAGCAAACTCGTCGCGCCCTGTTCCCCCGCATGTGCCAGCGTATCTTTTATCACAGGCACATCCCCAAGCGTCAGCGGGCGCGGCAATCGTGGCACGACGGCGAAAGCGAGTTGGGTGTTGGGTGTTCGGTATTCGGTATTCGGTGTTGGGGTGTTCTGTTCCCTGTTCCCTGTTCCCTGTTCCCTCCCTGCCCCCTGCTCTGCCTTTTCCAGCACGACGCCCGCGACAAGGGCGCTGCGGCCTTCGGAGGGGGCGAAGCGCCAGCGGTACGCGACGGCCTGGCCGGGAGCGAGGGCGGGAAGAACTGGCAGCAGGTTGCCGTTGGTGTAGTCCAGCCCGGAAATGGGGTAGCAGCGCAGGCGCAGCAGGTTTTCGGGCAGGGGCGCGCTGCCCATATTGCGCACCACGCACAGCAGCACGGCGTTTTCCGCCCCGACAACATACCCCCGTTCCGCCGCAAACGTTTCAATCCGAACGTCGTTGGTGGCGGGTGGCTGGTGGTTGGTGGTTAGGGCAACGGGTATTGGGGGTTGCGCTGTTGCTGTTCCCTGTTCCCTGTTCCCTGTTCCCTGCCTTTCCTTTTCTCCTTTTCTTTCCGCTCGCGCGAGAACAGCGCCCAGGCTCAGGCAGGCGCAGGCGGCGAGGGCGGCGACCCGATAGCGTGGGCGGCGGGCGGCGGGGATGGCACAGCAAAGGGCAGAACGTGAAA
This sequence comes from uncultured Chthonomonadaceae bacterium, assembly GCA_963835065.1. Taxonomy (GTDB): domain Bacteria; phylum Armatimonadota; class Chthonomonadetes; order Chthonomonadales; family Chthonomonadaceae; genus CAWFQB01. The sequence goes on from CAWIEK010000052.1 coordinate 24,674, forward strand.
AGCGGGGCACGGGCATCTTCTTTCGCGGCAAAGTGGTTTCGGGCGTTCCTCGAACGGCACGGCATTGATTATACCCTATACCATTCGCGCAGCCGGAACGCAAAAGCGGGAAGCAGGCACTTTCGCGCAATTTTGTCTTGACGGCCTTGCATTCAATCAGCCACAATATCTGAATGAGGAAGTTGTTCCCGTCTTGAACCATGATTTTTCATGATCTTAATGATTACCATGAGGAACGCGCCTCCTAAATCATGCCAATCACATAAATCATGAAAAATCATGGTTCAAG
>CAWIEK010000053.1:0-572594 GCA_963835065.1 uncultured Chthonomonadaceae bacterium
CGCTTGTGTTTGCCTGGATGGTTCTGCTGGCAACCCCGGTTCAGGCGTGGGCACATCCTTCTGCGGAGAAGCGCATCGGCGTTCGGGTTCTGTCTGTGCGTGAAATGCGGCAGATGGTGGGGGCACAAGGCGGCTTTCATCCCACATCGGTGAGTTTCGCCTCCGGTTCCACGTTCCCCTGGGAAGGCAACGTTGCCGGAACCAACACCGGCAACGGCAACAAGTTGACCTCTGTTCCCCTTGTCGGCTGGACACAACGCGGCGGCTTTCCCGTAGAGTTCACGCTCTTCCACAACAGCCAATCCACGCACAACGGCGAAGTGGGGCAGAAGTGGACGCACAGCTACGACCTCTACCTGGTCAGCGGCGGCGGGTTCGGACTGTCGAGCAACATGAGCGTGCATTGGGGCGATGACCTTTCCTACACCTTCACCCTCAGCGGCAGCGCGTACACGGCTCCCACAGGCATTTACGACACGCTGGTTCAGAATGTGGATGGCACGTACACGCTGACCACCAAGTCTCAGGTCAAGTACCACTTCAACACGAGCCTGTACTGCGACACCATCACCGATGAAAACGGCAACCAGGTCAGCATCAGCCACAACACGGGTAACTACGTCACCAGTGTTGCCGATGCCACCGGGCGAACAATCACGCTCTCCTACGACACCAGCAACCGCATCAGCACTGTGACGGATCCTCTGAGCCGCGTATGGACGCTCAGTTACGACACGAACAACAACCTCAGCGGCATCAGCCTGCCCCTCCTTGCCGGGCAGACAGTGGGCAGCAACTACCACTACACGCTCGGCTACAACACGGCCCATGACCTCACGAGTTTCACCACGCCGGGAGGACGAGGCTGGACAGCCACCTACAACTCTGCCGACCAGAGCCTTGCCACCCTCACCGATGGCTGCGGCAACCAGAGCAGTTATTCGTATACTTCCTCTGCAACCACCATCACGGACGCCAACAGCCATGTGGTCACGCACAACTACTCCTCTGGCCGGTTGAGCAGCGAAGTGGACAACAGCAGCCATTCCGTGTCGTACACTTACGACACGAGCAACAACCAGACCGCCGTGCAGAACGAGTTGGGCAAAACGTGGAGCTACACCTTCGACAGCCGAGGGAACATGCTCACCAGCACCGATCCCCTCTCCAACGTCACGACTTGGACATACAACTCCCACAACAAGGCGCTGACGGTCACGGATGCGCTCAGTCACGTACACCACCAACACCTACAACAGCAGCGACAATCTGCTCACGAGTACGGATGCCCTCAGCCACCAGACGAGCTACGGCTACGATGTCAATGGCTACGGCTTGCTCGTCAGCATCACCGATCCTCTGAGCCAGACAACCACATTGGGCTACGATGGAGATGGCAACTGCACCAGCGTAGAGGACGCCAACCTCAACACTACCACCCTCAGCGTCAACGGCCTGGGCTGGCAGACGGGCACAACCGATGCTCTGAGCCATTCCACCACCACCAGCTATGACAACTGGGGACGGGTCAGCAGCCTCACCACGCCCGCAGGCACAACATCCAGCGTCTACGATGCCGACAGCAACGTGACCAGCGTGACCGATCCCAACAGCCATACCACGTCTACCACGTTTGACAACGACAGCAGGCCGCTCGTGGTCACCTCCGCGAATGGCGACACCTTCACCTATGCCTATGACGGCACAGGGCAGAAGGGACTCCTCAGCAGCACCACAGACGGCAACAGCCACACCATCACGTTCAGCTATGACAGCCTGAACCGCAAGACCGGAGCCAGTTACCCGGACAGCACCAGCGAGAGTTGGAGCTATGACAATGCCAGCCACCTGAGCAGCCACACGGACGGCAACGGCAAAACTATCAGCTACGGCTACGATAATGCGGGCAAGCTGACAACCGTGACCTACCCCACAGGCTCAGGAGCCGGCACAGGCATTTCGTACACGTTTGACGCTGCCGGACGCAAGACAGGCATGACGGATGTGACCGGAACCTGGGGTTACACCTTCGACAACGCCAACCGGCTCACGCAAATCTCCGCTCCGAACGGCACAACCGGGTACGGCTATGACAACGCCAACCGGCGAACGAGCATGACCGTCAGCGGCGTCACGGGCAGTTGGACCTACTCCTATGATGTGGGCAACCGGCTCACGTCCGAGACAAACCCGTACTCGGAAAGCACCAGCCTGAGCTACGATGCGGCGAACCGGCTGACCACACAGACCAACGCCAACAGCAGCATAGCCACGTTCAGCTATGACAGCGCCAATCGAACAACGGACGTGTGGCACAAGGACAGCAGCGCCAACGTTCTCGCCCACTTCAACTACGGTTATGACAACGCCAGCAATGTGACCAGCCGAACGGACACGAACGGGGATGTGACCACGTTCGGCTATGACAATGCCGACCAACTCACCGGAGAAAGCCGAGGCAACGGACATGGCTTGGGCTACACGCTTGCCTTCACTTACGACCACAACCACAACCGCCATACCAGAGTTCTCAACAGCGTCACGGACACATACAGTTATGATGCCCATGACAAGCTGACGGGCATAACGGGAGGCACGAACAAGAGCTATGGTTATGACAGCAACGGCAACTGCACGTCCGTCACTGTCGGCAGCAGCGTCACCAGCCTCACCTACGATGTGGAAAACCGCGTTGTGGGCATCACGTACCCCGGTTCTGCCACGAACAGCTTTGCCTACAATGGCGAAGACTTGCGGACGCAGAAGGTGGACAGCAGCGGCACGAAGAACTACGTTTGTGACGGCAGCAGTCCGGCAAGTGCCGTTCTCAAAGACGGAATCTGCTGTCTACACGCCCGGATTGTCGGAACGAAGGGGAAGCGCGAGCAAGTTCCTTCATGCCGACGCGCTTGGCAGTACCAGAGGCATCACCGACAGCACCCAAGCCGTCACCGACAGCATGCTCTACGATGCGTTCGGCAACACGCTCAGTAGAACGGGAACCACACCTACTCCCTTCGGCTTTGTCGGCAGCAAGCAGTATCAGAGCGACAGCGACAGCAGGTCTGCAACTGCTCGGACACCGCTACTACGATCCCTCCATCGGCAGGTTCCTCTCCCAGGATCCCATTCAGGATGGAACTAACTGGTACGCCTACTGTGACAATAATCCGCTTGAAAAGATTGATCCAGATGGATTTGCTGCTGCTGTCAAGAAGCCTTGGAAACCCAAGAAGAAATACCCCTCCCCTAAACCAATCAAGAATTATCCGCCAAACGAAGGGTTTGACGGTCCTCCCACTATCGTTACCTTACCTGTGAATACTCCCATTGATCACTTTGGCCCCATCCCCACGCCTACAAATCCAGACACAGGCAGATATATCACTGACCCGGGAATGCCGCCTTGGGACATCTCATTACCGCCCGACAGTCCTGGCTGGCAGATCGGTGGACAGAGATACATCGTAAAAAAACCCATCACAGGAGTGAAGAAAGGTCCGGCAGCACCGTGGGATTGGGGTAAAAACAATCCGAATCTGAACCCTAAACCTCATAAAGATCAAGACCCTGGCAAGGGAGGTGGCATTCAGTATAAACTGCCTAGATCAATTGATGACCTCATCAAGGATGGCTCTATCATTCCTGGATGATGGTTGATGTAGTTGTTACTGCCAGTCACTTGAAACATTGGATGAGAGTACAATGTTTCAAGTGACTGGCGGGATTAGGATTAAGGTGATCCGATGGAAGTACATACATTGCGGCGCATCATGCAAAATTATGGAGCATTCGGCATCGTATTCGTCGCTTGCTGCCTCCTCCTCTACTCTTTTCGACGACGGCCTCAACGTCTGATGATGGCTGGAAGTTTGCTCGCTGGCTGCATGTGGATGCTGGAGACTACATGTAACGTCCGAATTGTATTTGGAAGCAGCTTCCCTCAACAGGCAGCAGAGATTCAAATGTACAAAATCATAGATTTGGGCGTTCTACCCAATTGCGAGAACAACTCGCCGCAGGTACTCAATGCGCAGACACAGGTGGCAGGCAGGTGTTACTTTGCAAACGACCGGAACCTCTCCTATTTATGGGAGCAAGGGCATCTGCGCCCTCTTGGTACATTAGGAGGAACGGAGTGCGATGCCTTCGACCTCAATGATAATGGACAGGTGGTTGGTGTTTCTAGAACTGTACAAGGCGAAAAACGCGCCTTCCTATGGCAGAAGGACACTATATCTGACTTAGGTACACTTGGAGGTTCAGACAGCCTTGCTATTTCGCTCAACAATAAGGGGCAAATTGTTGGTTCCGCTGATACCTCTGCAAATAAATCCCGTCCTGTGTTGTGGGATCAGGAAGGCATTCACGATTTAAGCGCGTTGCTGCCTCCCAATAGTGGATTTCAACGTATCAACGACCGAGAACAAATCCTCGGCAGGACAATGACGCGCTCAGGATACGACAGTTTTCTCCTTGACCACAAGAAAGTAATTCGCATTCAGACTGCGAAAGGAAATTACTGTCTTGCAAACGCTCTCAACGAACAAGGGGAGGTGGTAGGCTTGTGTCGGATAGACCGCAATCTGCGTGCTTTCCTCTGGAAGAGGGGTTCTCTGCTTGATTTGGGCACATTGGGAGGGGCAAGTAGTTCTGCTCGCAGTATCAACAACAATGCTAAGGTTGTGGGCGTTGCAGATACTAGCAATGTAGAGAGCCACGCATTCCTCTGGCAAGCAGGCCACATGCAGGACTTGAACGCTCTTGTGCCACAAGGCAGCGAATGGGTGTTGGAAAGGGCTGTCAGTATCAATGACAGGGACGAGATCATCGGAACCGGCAGTCACGCCGGAAAACCTGCGGCCTTTTTGCTCCTACCTGTGAAGTAGATAACATCTGTCATCCTGCCCAATGTTGGGATGAGGTCAATGGCTTAGGCTACACGCTTGCCTTCACTTACGATCACAACCACAACCGCCATACCAGAGTTCTCAACAGCGTCACGGACACCTACAGCTACGATGCCCATGACAAGCTGACGGGCATCACAGGAGGCACGAACAAGAGCTACGGCTATGACAGCAACGGCAACTGCACGTCCGTCACTGTCGGCAGCAGCGTCACCAGCCTCACTTACGATGTGGAGAACCGCGTCACCAGCATCACGTACCCCGGTTCTGCCACGAACAGCTTTGCCTACAACGGCGAAGACTTGCGGACGCAGAAGGTAGACAGCAGCGGCACCAAGAACTATGTCTGTGACGGCAGCAGTCCGGCAAGTGCCGTTCTCAAAGATGGAAGCGCGGTGTACACTTCTGGCCTGTCGGAACGAAGGGGAAGCACAAGCAAGTTCCTTCACGCGGATGAGCTTGGTTCCACGCGGGGCATCACCGACAGCACACAGACAGTCACCGACAGTATGCTCTACGATGCGTTCGGCAACACGCTCAGTAGAACGGGAACTACGCCCACTCCGTTCGGTTTTGTCGGAGCCAGTCAGTACCAAAGTGACAGCGACAGTGGGTTGCAACTGCTCGGATACCGCTACTACGATCCTTCCATCGGACGCTTCCTCTCCTCTGATCCCGCCAAAGCCGGAATCAACTGGTACGCCTACTGTGACAACGATCCGCTTAACAGCACAGATGCCGAGGGGCTGGATCGAACTTACACGTATGGCGCCATTACCATCACCATTGATGACAATGGACATATCACCTCCAAAGTTTCCATCGGGAACCAAGATGGAGGAGGACAAGGGCAGCAGCCCGGTGGAGGCATCCCTGGCACGGGTTATGGCAATGGTATACCTGAGGTTCCTGGGATACCACCCATTAAAGGCGGGTCTCCCTTCCCAATTCCTACCGATGGTGGGACAGGCAGTGGCATAGTAAGCTTGAATCCTTTCAAAGGCTCAGGGGGCATTTCGGGAAAAATCCCCATACGCCCGCGGCGTGGCCGAGACCCGATCATGGCGATAGGCGGAGGCATATACTACCCTGGTACGGGGAAACTCCAGTGGGGTGTAGGAGTTGGACTCCGATGGGGGCCTGTCCCCAAACCCCAAAAAGATCTTATGGCCCCCGGTCCGTTCTGAATTTAACTCCAAGTTGTTCAGGCACTCATTTTGTGCCTGAACAACTTGTGACCGACAAAGATAGATATGAAATTGCCTGTAGGTCCAGTCCCTTGCACCTATATTCGCAGATGTTCTTTCCAATGGATACCCGCATGAAGTTATACTCGAATGTTCTTAGCGTTCTAATTTGTCTTACTTGGTCAGGCGCGTTTATGCTCCTGGCAGTTCCTCTCTCCGCGCAGCGAACGCCGCCCATTGAGATTTCATTCGACACGTTTGGGGATGGCAAATCTCCTCTGGTTAATGCCCGCATCAATGGGCGACTGGCTACAAGATTTGTGTTTGATACGGGAGCCAATACCTGCATTATCACGGACAAACTTGTTGCGCAACTAGGCTTGACCCCGACACCGGCAGTCATGTCTAATGGCAAGCCGTTCTGTGACGTGGATGGCAAGCAGTTTCAGGCCGTGACCCTCACCGTTCAAATCGGGGACTGGCAGCGCGAAGGGCCGTTCATGGTTCTACCTGAGAAGCGAATACCGTTAGCACAAGAGAAATCAATAGGCGGATTATTGGGCGCGAACATCCTGTTTGACAGCAGCGCTTACTTCGATTTTGAACATCAGAAAATCAAGGTCTATGACAGACGCTCCCCCTCTGAGGAAGACATCAAGGCGCTGGGAATGTCTGAAGCGGTCTGCCTGCCCCTGCTCAAGGCGGACAAGTTTACACCTGCCGTGCATGTACGCTTCCGAGAGGGTGTGGAACTGGACATGCTGCTTGATACGGGCGCTGCTGCAACGTTTCTGTCGTCTTCTGTTGTGTCCCAACTACATCTGAAGAGTTCCCGCAAATCCTCAGCCGCCCCGACGCTCTATGGCACTCTCCACAAGTACACCGCGATTGTTCCGCAGATGTGGTTTGGTCCCTTGCTGCTGCGTAATCTGGAAGCAGATTGGGCGAAGGATGCTCCGTCTTTCTTCATCAGTCACATTGGAACGGATGCTATGAGCCAATTCCTCATGCTCATTGATTATCCTGCTCACAAGCTCTACCTGAAACCAACCGTGGAGTTTGCTATCAAGCCAGAAGCTCTACAAGCAACCAATGCGCCTACTGTTGCCACCATGCCTCTGGAATACATAGAACGCACTCAGGCTCCTTTTGTACGCCTGACGCTGCAAGATGGCAAGCCGTACCTGTTCCAACTGGATACCGGTGCAACGACTTCCTATTTTGACCGCAGCCTGACCGAGCAAGCAAAGTTTCCTGTGGAAGACGCTAAAGATGAGGTGGGACATACGATTGCGGCGTTTCGCGCCACGCTGCGCCTGTCGCCGCAAGTGTCGCCCGTGGCTGCTGTACCTGAAATGCCCGTTCCCCTGATAGTGCAAGACCTGACCGACTGGCGCGCAGGCTTTCCCGGCGCGGCAGGTATCCTGGGAATCAACGTGCTGGCACAAGTGCCCTGGCAGTTCGACTTCGGCAGAAAACAGGTGACGTTCTTTCTGCCGGGTGACAGACCCGGCACCCTCCCCAAGCCTAAAGCGGCCCTGCGCCTGCCCCTGCATTCCGAAAACGGCTTGCTCTATGTCGAGGGCGAAGTAGATGGCACAAAGACGCGCTTCCTGCTTTCCACCAGTCAAAACACGCAACTGCGTTCCCCGACAACCCTGGCCGCTCTCAAGCCCTTAGGCCGTCTGGAATTTACCGACGATGTGGCCGCAACGGTGATGCCGGAAGGGAAGGCGCGTCTGCACGAGATGCGCGTAGGCAATCTTACCTGGAAAGAGCCGGTAGTGGCGGTGCAGGCCGGAGAGAAGGCGACACAGCCGGACATTCTGGGACTGGATTTTTTGTATCAGTATCGCATCACCATAGATGTACCCTCGCACAGCTTGTACTTACAGCCCGATCCCGCCTACAAAGCGGTTTCGGATACCATCGTCAACATCGGTGTCACGCCGCGCGTTACCGCCGAGAAAGCGGTTGTGGTCAACTACCTGATCCTCCACTCGCCTGCTGCCGAAGCCGGTTTGCAGGTGGGCGATACCATCCTGAGCGTCAATGGGATTCAGGCGACTTCCGAGGCCACGTATGCGCAATTGGTTGCCTTGTTGCGCAGTCCTGTGGGAACCGAACTGACGCTGAGTATCCGGCGCAAAGGAGAGGACAAGCCACGCGAAGTCAAGATGAAAACGCGCAAACTCCTGTAAACAGACACAGCAGCCAGAGCATTACAGGAACGCTGACGATGGATGGCTTCGGCTGCATTGTGGCAAATAGCAGCAATCCTTAAAGTGCAGGTTCGGGGCATGTTTGGCTTTGCAGCTAAAAAGCGCCGTGACGAACCTTGTGTCGTCACGGCGCTTTAACCTTTACAAGCCACAAGCAGTTACGCTTTGGCGGCAACCTGGCGGATGCGGGCGTCCAATGCGCCCTGATCCACGATGAACGATTGCAGCGCGGACTCGGTCATCACGTCATCAAGGGCGGCGCGGCCCGCCCAGCGCGCCGTGTCGGGGATTTTGCCTTTGGTTTTGATCTCGTTGGCTTCCTCCACCGAAAAGCCGCTGAACAGCATCGTGCCGTGATCTTTGTCGGCTTGGCGCAGATCGTCGCCCGTCAGGTTCGCCCCGCCCCGGCTTGCCAACTCCTGCGCGAACTTCTTGAACGCATCGTCTATCGTCCACAGCACTTCCACGCTGGCCTTGTCGGTGTCGTTGCCCAACTTGACCTCGTAGTTTTCCTGCATCCGCCCCACGATGTCTGCGGGATTGGGGCTGTTCTTATAGAACTCCTCAACGGCTTTCGGCGGAATGGTGTACACGTCCAGACCGGCCAGTGACAACATCTGGTCGGCATTGCGCATGGACGCGGCGATCTGGTGCGTGGGAATGTCGTCGTGCGCTTCGCGCAGGTCGCGGACGCCCTTTTGCGAGGCAAGCGTTGTTTTCTCGCCCACGTACTTGCCGTCGCCGAGTTTGTTGTCCGCCACAACCGCGTTCAAGCGTCCCAAAAACACGTTGCAGTAGTTGGGCTTGGAAAGCAGGGCCGCGAGATAGTTTTGCCGCGCGGAAAAGCCGAGCGTGTAGTTGATGGGAATGCCTTCCTGCCGGACGCGGGCAACCGCGCAGAAGCCTTCGGGCGTCATGGGAATTTTCACGATGAAGCGATCCGGGTTGACGGCGTAATAGCGCTGCGCGTACCGAACCGTTTTCTCGATGTCGTAGCCGACGCCGGGATGCAGTTCCACGCTGACAAGCGCGTCGAAGGCATGGACAAGCCGCTGCGCGATGTGGCAGTTGACCACGAACGCAATGTCCATCACCATATCTTCTTCGGAAATGCCGGGTTCCACGTCCTTAATGCGCTTGGCTGCTTCCTGAATGTCCTCGTCCATGATGCCGGTCTGCACCACCTGATTGGCGAGCGTGTTATTGGTCGTCAGGGCGCCCATTTCCTGCCGCCACAGTTTGCTGGCTTCTTCCAGATTGCCCGTGTCCAGCCAGAGTTGGGTTCCCAGAGCGCGCAGTTGCGCCAGAGCCGGGTCGCTTGCCGGAACGGGAACGCGGGCGGGCGGGTGCGCAATCGTGGCCGCCAGTTCCGCCAGCGTCGCTTCTTTGCGCGTCATGTCACTTACAGCGAGTGTCGCCATGTCAAACTCCTTTTTCTCAAATGATGAGCGATGAATGATGAGTGATGAATCGAGAGATCTCATTCATCATTCATCATTCATCATTCATCATTTTCTGTTGAATACTTCCTCGAAGTGGGCCAGTAAATCGTTGGGCGTGGCGTAGACGGCAATGGCCTGCGCCAAATCTTCGCGTTTCCAGCCGCCGGTCAGCAATCCAATCGCGCGAAGTCCGGCTTTTTGGGCCGCTTCCATGTCGTAGGGCGTATCTCCGATCATCAGGCACTCCTGCGCTGTCAGTCCCGCCCGTTCCAGCGCGGCCTGCACAATATCCGGGTCGGGCTTGGAGCGGGGCGCATCTTTGGAAGACGCCTTGTTGTCGAAGAACTCCTCTAACCCTACTTGTTTCAGCGCGGCAGTGGTATCTTCCTCCCCGGAAGTGGCGGCAACAATGAGAATTTTCTCATTTTTTATTTTCAGCAACAATTCCCGCGCCCCGGGCGTCGGCTGCAGGCGCGGCACATACTGCTGAAGGTAGATTTCCTTGCGCCGCGCGGCCAATTTCTTGCCCTGTTCGCTTTCGCTGTCTATACCCGCCACTTCCGGCAGCAGTTTGTCGCCGCCCTTGCCGATCAAAGGCCGAATCTTCTCAAAGGGTATATCCAGCCCCTCTTCGCGGAACGCCTGCGCAAACGCCTGCGCATTGGCGTCGTTGCTGTCCACCAGCGTCCCGTCTATATCACAAATCAAGCCTCGAATAGCGGGCATGGCAATCTCCCAATTCTATAGGTATTCAGGTATTCGGGTGTTCGAGTGGTTCCCTCTCGTGCTAAAGCAAATATGTTACTCTTGTATTGTCCTGAACACTTGAACACCCGAATACCTGAATACCTACTCCAGCGCGAACCACGCTTTCACCGGCTTTTGAAACCAGAAATAAGCGAAGGCGGCGGCTATAACGACCCAAATAACTGTGGCAACAGTGAAGCCGTGCAGCAGGAAAGGCAATAAGGCCATGCCGACTAGCACGACCGCATTAGCCGTCCACGCCCAGCCGCGCTGCGTCCAGGTAAAATACGCGACAATGCACAAAATGACGGCGACGGGAAGGAGGGTCAGCGTATAGACAATGGACACAAAGGTTCCCGCCGCCGACTGGACAGCGTTCGTGCCTTCCACGTTTACTTTGGGTCGCGTCGTCCAGGCGGCGATTACAGACCAGAGCGGTACGGCAAGCGCGTACAGCGCGTCGAAAACCGTCATCGCTGTGATGATGGCCGGGCGCTGTTCCAGGGCTTGCAGTTGCTGGTTGGAGCGCGTGACGTAGTTTTCCTCCTGTCCCACCTGTCCGCCATACGCCGTCAGGGGCGTGTGGCAGTTGGCGCAGGTCGCCATCGTGTTATCGTTGATCTCGCCGCAGTGTTTGCATTGCACGGTATCGGGCATGTTCGGTTCCGTCCTGTAGGGATAACGAAATTTACTAAAATATGTTCGCAAAAATGTTTTTCAAGCCTCAGCGTTAGGACGGTGAAAACTGTGACTAGGTTCACCGAAAAAGATTCAGGGCAAGATAGCCTTTGTGAAGCGCATACCGGGCACAATCTACGGCAGCAGGTCGGCCACGCGCACCTGCGCATCGGGGCGGGCAAGCGGGGCGACAACGGCATTTTCGTCATACATCTGCACGTCCGCGTATCCGTCGGCTGTCGGCTGCCGATGAACGATCAACTGCCGCGTGGGAATGGCGACTACCCAGTATTCCGGCAGGCCGTGCCGCGCATAAATGGCGGCTTTCACCGTCGTATCACCCTTCACGCTGCTGTTGGCCGCTTCCACCAGAAGCAGAACGTCGGTGGCGGGATCAGGCTCGCGATCCGGGTAATCGTCCACGCTGCCACGCAGGACAGCCACATCCGGTTCGGGGTCATTGAACTCGTCGCGTTCGCCGATGCCGATTTGCGCCTGATTTTGCAGGGCTTCCAGACCAAAAATCAACGCCAGAACCCTCAGAATGTGCGATATGGTGATAATGTGCGGACGTGACTGCCCCATTTTGAAAACAATCTCCCCTTCAATGAGTTCAAAACTGCCGGGTTCGAGCAGGCCATTGTCGGTCAGGAATCGGCACTCGCGGACGTTCCACTTCTTACGCGCCAATCCGTCTTCGCGCATGGGCAAAATTGCTCGTTTGGACATAACTCTTTTCTCCTTGCTATCTGCCTGCTTACTTGCTGCCAGCTTCCGCTGCTTCGATGAGTTGTTTGATCAAGGTGAGGACGTTCGGCTTATCATCCGCAAAAATCCATTCCACTTCGATATGAAAGCCCGGTACGCTTGCAAATGTCAGTTGTCCTGCCGTGAGAATGGTTTCCTCATAATCGTTGGCGTTGGCGTTATCGTTCTTATGAATAACGCGCACCTGGCTTTTACGTGGGTTGATAAAAACAATTTCCGGGATGCCCAGGCTGCGGTAATCCGTTTCCAGGGGAATCAGGGTAGAAGGCCGGTCCCCTTCCGAAACGATTTCAATTACCAGGTCGGGAATGCCGTAGATGGCATCATTGTGAATGATATTGGTGTTGTCGGCGCGCACAAAAAGAATGTCCGGCAGCCTGCCGTCATTTCTGCCGATTTTGACTGCTGTGCGCGATCCTAACACGATGCCAAGATTGCGCTCTTCGACAAAAATACCAAGCAGCCTGAACAGCCAGGCAAACATCCATTCGTGGGGGTATTGGGCAGACATTCTCGGTATCATCACTCCTCGGACAAGTTCCGTGTCCAACTCTTCGGCAAGTTCAATCCAGGTCGCAAAGTCTATCGGGCGGTCAGCGACGTAAGTGATGCGGTCGCCACAGTCACAGGAAGGGTGAATGTCCAGGTCGGTCATGCAAGGCCTCCTCATCCAGAAATTCGGCGGCGAAAATTTGCCGCCGAAGAGTAATTCATCTTGCCTCATTATAGCATAGAGGCGTTTATAGCATAGGGGCGTTTGGGAACACGGCTTTCTACAACGTTTTGCCGGGACGCGCGATACGACGGCGCAAGCGCTTGCGGCCTGCCCACAGGACTGCAAGCAGGAGGGCCAGTAAGCCAATAATCGCCTGCCACAAACGCGCTGAAGGACGAGCAACGGGTGGCGGCGCAATCAGCGTAACATCCACCGAACCGCGCGGCAGCAGGTGGAATTGCTTCGCGCCCTTTGCTGTCGGCAAGGCCCTTGTCACCAGTCCTGTGACCTCCATAATGGAGCCGGCGGCAGGGCGCAGGAGGGTCCATCCTCCCGCCTCGACCCCGAAATCCTTGCGCCCTGCAAGCGGTATGCGGATTTGCGCTTGCTCGGTTGCGCGGTTTGTTTTCTCGCCCGTCAGTGTAAAACCCCCGGCATCGGCCTGCGTCACCACTCCCCGGACGCGCGCAAAGCCATGTGTGGCAAGTGGCGGATTGGTGAGGCTGTTTAACGGCACGACCGGTACGGAAGCCGTTTCCGCTTCCAGAGCAATGTCGTTTAGACTGGCGGCGGCGTTGTCTAGAATGGGTTCGCCATCCGCAATGCCGGGCGTACCCAGAACATCTACAATGTCGCCGGGCTGAAACGGAATCAGGGGCGCGGATTGCAGGCGAACATGCAGGCACAACCCCGTTTTGTCATTCGTATCGCGCGCATACAGATTGCCGGGGTAGGTATCGGTTCCTAGTACGACGGTGACATTGCGCAGGCGTACCCTCGATAGTGTCTGCGTTGTTACTGCGCTTTGCGTTGTTACTGCGGCTTGCCCTGTCACTGCGGATTGGGGCGCGGGGGCGGAAAGCATGGGGGAAGAAAGTATCGGAGAAGGATGGGCGCGTTCAATGACGGCCTGTACGCTGTCCAGCGTTTCAACGGGCGCAAGCGAAGTATCATCGGTTTGCGTAACCCCGGCGGCAGGCAGGTCAATAAGCAGGTCAATGGAGTAAGTCGCCACTTTGCCGGGTTGGACAGTAACCTTTTGCGGTTCCACATGTATATTATCGCCGCGCGCCGTTTCCGTCATCTCAATCGCGTAAGTATCTGAGGGCAAATCAACGAAGGCGTAAAAGCCGGTTCCGTCCGCATAGTGTGTCCACCGCCTGCCGGAGCGCGCGGCCTGAATTGTCACCCGCGCCCCGTCTACGGGCAGCAGGTTTGCGTTGCGCACAAAGCCTTTGAGAATTCCCCGCGTTGGTCGTTCCTTCCAGGGCATGGGCGGCGCGGCGGTATCGGCGGCAAAGGGCGGAAGAGGAGCATAAGCGGAAGGCCTACTCAGCAGGGCGTAGAAATCGGGCTGTAATTCCAGTTCATGCAGTCCCGGCTTGCTGGGTTTTACGCCGAGATTGGTTCCCGCATACGAATACAGTATCACGCCATACGGCAGACGCCCTTCGGCATCCGGCGCGCGGGCAATACGCATTTGCGCCAGCGTTTGCTCCGGCAATAATTGCCAGTTACCGACTGCCATAGACGCCGCGCGCCCGTACTGATGCGCCTTGACCCACGCGCTCCACGTTCGCTCGTAGGCGAGTCCATGCCGCCCCGCAAAATACGTCATAGGGCAGGCCAGATCAAGAATTCCTTCCTGAAGCCAACTGCGCCAATCCTGAAACACCTGATTCATGGCCGCCGATTTCTGCTGCCATTCCGTTTCATTATGCGGGCCGTTTCCCCACGCGATTGTAGCGGCGGAAACCACAATTCGCGGCTTGATGGCTGCGGCGTGTACATACACTTTCCGCACCAGAGCCGTCACCTGATCGCGCCGCCATTGCTTCCATGTAGGATCGGTCGGCAGGGGCAGAGTGACTTCCGCGCCTGTTTCCGCGCCATCCGTATGCCCCAACACGGGAACAAGCGTGTTCCGGTGCGGACTCGATTGCCCTTCCCCACGCCCTGATATGGGAAAAGGACGGGGCTTGTCCCATTGAATGTGAGCGTGGCGGGGTAACTGAGTTAGGAAGCGCGATACGCTTGCCGGATTGTAGCCGAAGCGCGGGCTGCCATAGCGGACAAAATCGAAATGGATGCCGTCCACATCATAGTGCCGAACCACATCCAGATACAGCCGGAATGTCCAGTCCGCCGCGTCCGGGTTGCCGGGATCAATTTTGCGTACCTCGCCATCGTCCGCCCGCCCCCGCGCATTGACCGACATCCACTCCGGATGCAATTGCGCGACGTGAAAACCGGGATGCTTCGTGCCCGTGCCAACCGCGCAGGTATTGATCCAGGCGTGAACGGCGATACGCGGCTGCATCCGGTGCGCTTTTTCGATCAGGCAGGCCAGCGCGTCGAAATGCTGCGCGTCATCGGACGCCCAGGGTTCATAGTGGGAAGCGTAGTAAGCGTCGCCGCCCTTGCGCATTTGCGCGAAAATGGCGTTGCAGTGCGCGTCATGCAGTCGCTGCAGGAGGGTGTCAATCTGCCCCGGCGTCTTGTATCCCTCGTTGAAGCCATCCGCCCAAAACGCCCGCAGTTCCGGGCGCGGCGTTTGGGCGCGAACCGTTGTGGCAGGCAACAGCAGAAGCAGGCAGAAAATTCGGTTGAGAGTTGAGGGTTGCAGTTTGAGGGTGAACACGACGAGATGCCTTTCCTTCTCATTCTATAACAAGTAAATTCTATAACATGTAAAGGGGATTGTGGCAGGCGTAACGATCCAGTTGGCCGAGCGGGCGCGTACACATGAACTGGTATTGAAATGCGATGCGCCAGCCGCAATCCAGCAGCCAGCCGAGCGTCTGTTCGTTGCTGCCCGCCACCGCCCAATAGGGTTCCGTCGGCTCGAAGAAGTCATGCCCCGGCGTGTTTCGCGCCTGAATTGCGGCCAGCCGCGTGACATGCGCGAGCAGCGCAGGAAGGATTTGGGGCGACGCGGCAAGCGCCGGGCCGCTACAATGCGTACCGCTGTAAGCGTAGCCCTCTATTTCCCCGGTGTCCGGCGCATAAAACAAGCGTGAAGCGCCCTTTTCACTTCCCATAATCTGCGTCCACAGCTGATGTTCGGAAGGGCGCGCATAGCCGACAACCGCGCGATCCAATTCGTCGAGCCTTGCCTGCACGGCGGGCGTCAGCATGAGGGGCGCGGACAGTAGTTGCTTTTGACCGATGTTGTGAGAAAGGGAGGCGGCGGGGCGCGCTTTGTACTCGTCGGCGGGATTGGCTTCCACAATCACAGGCGCGCTTGCCGGGGCGCGCAGGTTGGCAGCGGGGCCGGACAGCAGCAGCATGGGCATACGGGGGTAACAGCCCGCCTGCCGCATGTACAGCGCGTTGGCGGACGGATGGTGCGACGCCAGCACAAGGCGCGTATCCGCCCCCTGCCGCTTGCCGTCTTCCAGGCAATGTTCCAAAAGCGCGCTCCCCACGCCCTGCCGATGATGGGTCGGCAGGACAAAAAATTCCGTCAGGCTCCACACGCGCTCGCGCGTGATGCTGTGGGCATAGCCGACGACATGCGGCCTGCTGAACCGGGCGGTTTCTTCCGCCAGCCAGAAACTGGAATCGGGCGCATGGCGCAAATGGCGGCGCGTGGGCGCGTGGTGCTGCCAATTCATCTCGTAGCCCATCGCCCGACGCATCACGTCGAACGTGGCGGCCTCATCCTCATCCCGCGCGCGGCGTAAGCGGATGCTGCGCGGCAGAGAAGGGAAAGTTTCGGGCGCGAAGAATGTGGAAAAAGTCATGGTTTGGTGTTCGGTGTTCAGGTATTCAGGTGTTCAGGTGTTCGCTATTCGATAGTTGGTGTTCCGTAGTTGGTACTCCGTTGGTTTTTGGAGAGATGTAACTGTTGGATGGAGCGAACGCCTGCCTGTGGGGTATATTCGCTTCAGGCGCGGGGGTTTCCTATGCGCCCTGGAAGAAAGCGTAAAAGAAGGAGCAGGACGAACGTATGAGCAGCGAAAACCGTGAAATTGTCTCAGGTGGGCAGGCGGATTTGCAGCCGTTTATGAATTTGCCGCTGCCGCTGCCGCAATCGAAACGCCCGCTTCGATTTTTGCAGTCGGAAACCGCGCCCGAAACACTGACGCGAGCGGCGGCGGCCAATCATACCGCCTGGTTTACGCGCAATTCCCTGCTGTCGCCGAATTTTGAGGGACGGCGTTACAAAAACGCGCGCTGGCTGTATACGCCAAAAGAAACCATTGTTCCCTTCCCGCATCTGAGTAGGGCAAACGCGGACGAAACCCTGGATCATCTTGTCGCCTTTTGCCGTGAAAAAGCGACCAAAACCGTCGCGTGTTGGGCGCTGACGCCAACCTATCCGCATGATTTGGGCACGCGGTTGTGCGCGCGGGGCTTTGAATGGGGCTGGCAGCCGCATTGGATGGTATTGGAGGCGGAGAAAATGCGCGCCGACTTCATGGTTCCCGCCGGCCTGCGCGTTGACATTGCCGATACCTGCGACTGGAAGGCGAGCGACCTTCCTTACTATGAACCAAACAGCGCTGCCACGCTGCCCGCGCCTGGTTCGGAGCGGGCGCGGCGAACGTGGCATTTCGGAGCCTGGCTGGACGGCGAAATCGTCGGCCATGCGATTCTATTTGTCAACACGGGCAAATTGGGAATTGGCGGCATTTATAATGTGGGCGTTGTGCCTGCCGCACGGCGGCGTGGGATTGGTGGCGCGGTCACGCTGGCGGCTTGTCGGTTCGCGTGGGCGATGGGGTGCCATTACGTCATGCTGAACTCGGCGGCAGATTTTCTCTATGAGCGGCTCGGCTTTCAGTCGCTTGGATACGGGCAAACGTGGTGGATGCAGGAAGCGGTTCTTGCCGCTCCGCCGCCTGCGCCCTCACAAGTCGCTTTTGCCGAAGCGATTGGGAGGGGCGATGTTCGCGCGCTGAAACGGTTTCCGCCCGCCGAACTGCCGCCCGACCTGAACGCGCCCCTGCCGAACGGCATGACGCCGATGGAACTGGCCGTTAAAACCCGGCAGCTGCGTTCCGCCGAATGGCTGCTGGCAAACGGGGCTGCCCTGGACGCGCTGCAAGCCTGGGATTTGGGCTGGAAAGAGCGCCTATCCGGTATGTTGGCTGCTCGTCCCGAACTGGTGAATCAACGCGCGGGGCGCTGGCAGATCACTCCCTTGCACGAGGCCGTTTCACGCAACGATATTCCCCTCGCCAAAATGCTGCTTGCCGCCCACCCCGACCTGACCATTCAGGATACAGGCTTTCACAGTACTCCGCTCGGCTGGGCAAGGCACTTTGAACGAACGGAAATTATTGCGCTGATCGAAGAACATCTACAGCCTTCGCAGCGAACCTCGCCGCCTGCCGACACGTAATGCAGGAAGAACAGGGAAGAACCGGCAAAACTATTCTCTTCCTTACCATAAACATCATAAGGAGTATCGGCGTGAAGATTTTGATTATCGGCGGCACGGGGCTGATCAGCACGGCTATTACCAAACAACTGCTGGCGCGGGGCGACGAGGTGACGCTGTACAACCGGGGCAAATCCGAAGCGCGTATCCCGGAGGGCGCGACGATTCTCAACGGCGACCGCAAGCAGTACGCCGAGTTCGAGAAGCAGATGGCCGACGCGGGGCATTTCGACTGCGTGATAGACATGGTAGGCTTCGTGCCCGAAGACGCGCAAAGCGTAATCCGCGCTTTTGAAGGGCGCATCGGGCACTTCATCTTTTGCAGCACGGTTTGCGTGTACGGCGGGCCGGCTTCGCGCTACCCAATTCAGGAAGACGAACCCCGCAACCCGACGGGCAGTTACGGCGCGAACAAAATCAAGTGCGAAGACCTGCTTTTGGCGGCAGGCGTAAGCGGCGCGTTCCCCGTCACCATCATGCGCCCGTCGCAAACCTACGGGGAGGGCGGAACCATCGTGCATAGCATCGGCGGACGCACCTACTATCTGGACCGCATCCGCAAAGGCAAGCCCATTATTGTGCATGGCGACGGCAGTTGTCTGTGGGCGGCCTGCCACATTGACGACGTGGCGCGCGGGTTTGTCGGCGCGGCGGGCAATGAGAAAGCGTTCGGCAAGTCGTACAACGTGACTGGCGAAGAGTGGATGACCTGGAACCGCTACCATGAGGGCGTCGCGGAAGCCTTGAACGCGCCCAAACCGACGTTTGTTCACATCCCCACCGACCTGATGGCGCGGATTGCCCGCAAACACTTCGGCATCAGCATTGACATTTTCCAGTACCCCAGCATCTTCGACAACAGCGCGGCCATGCGCGACCTGGGCTTTCAGTACACGATTCCCTGGGTGGAGGGCGTGAAGCGCACGGTTGCCTGGCTGGACGAGCGCGGCAAAGTGGAAAACAGCGACGACGAGCCATTCGACGACAAAATTATTGCCGAATGGAACCGCTTGAGCGACAGCATGGCGCAGGCGTTGCAGGGGGTGGATGGTTGAGGGGAGCAGACAAGGATGAAGGATGAAGGATGAAGGATGAAGCATCTTCCCTTTCCCCTTTTTCCTTTTTTCCTTCCTCTGTCTCCTCTTCTCCTCTTCTCCTTTTCTTAGCCCGGCGAGGAAGCTATGAACTACAGTTTTGCGCTGACATTGCTGGGCGTGGCGCAACTGGTTCTTGCCTGGGATAAGGGGCTTGCCGGGTGGCTGTCAGCCTGGTCGGGCGTGAGTTTTGCGGTTGCCGGATTGGGCTATGGGCGTTTGGGTCCCCGCGTATTCGGCAAGCAGGCGGACGGGCGCATGGCGTGGCCGAACGTCGCCTTGCTGCTGCCGTTTCTGCTGCTCACATGGGGATTGTGGCATTTGCAGCGTCGGCTTGGGCGCGAAGCGGGCTGTCACGAAATCGCGCCCGGACTATGGCTCGGACGCCGTCCTTTTCCCGCTGACCTGCCGCCCGGTGTGACGCTGATTATAGACCTCACGGCAGAGTTTCCCGCAGCCAGAGGAATAATGACGCAAGGCCGGGATTATGTCTGTCTGCCCACGCTGGACACGGGCGTACCGGAACCGCAGGCATTGCGGCAAGTCGTGAAACAAGCCGCTACGCATAATGGCGGCATTTACGCGCATTGCGCACTTGGACATGGCCGCTCGGCAATGACAATAATGGCGATTCTGCTGGCGAAAGGACTGGCTGCGGACGTAAACAGCGCTGAAGCCCTCGTCAAAGCCGCCCGCCCCGGCATCGCCCTGAGCCGAACCCAACGCGCCTTATTGGAACAACTCTGCCAATCCGCATAAGAGAAAATATTTTCGATTCAGTAACGCTGTACTGTGGTAACAGCGTTGACGAAGGGGATTGATGAAGTGGAAATGCCTGAAGATATGTTTCTGAACCGATTGCGAGATGGATGTCCCGCGCTGGCAAGTGATGTTGGCGGTTCTATGGCTGAAGCTGCTTCTATTTGTCTGGAGGATCGCGGGCATGAAATTGCGATCAACCTTGATGTACAGGGAGACTATAACAAGGCTTTCGCTCTGCATCGAATGTCCACAACGGATCAGATGCGCCGTTGTCATAACGACTTGCAAGATGCGACGGAATTAGGCGCTTATGGCGTTGCTATCTTGATTATTCGTAACTTGACAAATCTGACGGTGGTTGAACGCGCCCGCAAAGGAACAGGATTTGATTACTGGCTTGGTGATGAAGACGAATTGCCATTTCAATACAAAGCGCGTCTGGAAGTCTCCGGTGTTCTTGAGGGGGAATAAAGTGTCATTGATGCCAGAGTAAAGCAAAAGATTGAACAAACAACGCGCTCCGACTCAACGCGCTTGCCATCGTATGTTGCTGTGCTAGAATATAGTCAGCCCGTAATTTACGTTGTCAGAAGGACGGTAAAAGAATGAACACTGTACGAGAGTACCATCACCGCGCCATGGAATTTGCGGATAAAGCCTGCGTTGCGAAACAGAACGGGCAAAACGAGCAGGCAAATAGTTTGTTCCTGCAAGCCTTCGATCTGGAGCGTCATGCGGCGGAGATGGTGGCCTCAAACATGGAAGCCGAACCCACACGTTCTGTTTTACACCGTAGTGCGGCTTCGCTTGCAATGGATTGCGGGCGTTTGCGGGATGCGGAACGTCTTATCTGCATTGGCCTTGCCGGAAATCCGCCGGAAGAGATTGCCGAAGAATTGCGCGAATTGCTGGAAGCAGTGTGGCGCGTGAAATCAAAATTAGCAGCGTAAGCGAGCATGAAGAAGGCAGAAACTTGTGATCGATACCGAGGCATCCAAAAACAAGGCGATGGCTTCCATTGTCCACGCTGGCACGATGGGATGGAGTTATGCGGATTGGGCGGGCGTATTTTATCCCGAAGGCGCGGCGTCGCGCGATTACATCACGCTGTACGCGCAAACTTTTGACACCGTAGAGATTGATTCCACTTTTTATGGGACGCCCCGCGAAACGCAGGTGAAGCAATGGGCGCAAATCACGCCGCCGGGCTTTACGTTCTGCCCCAAAGCGCCCCGCGCGATTACCCATGATATGCGGCTTGTGGGCGTTGCGGAACCTCTGGGAGAATTTGCGCGCGTGATGAGTCTGCTTGGCGCGAAATGCGGCCCCATTCTGCTGCAAATGCCGCCCGATTTCACCCGGCAGGAACTCGCCAATCTGCGCGAGTTCCTGCCCACGCTACGCCAAATCAGCCCTGCTGATCTCCGCTTCGCAATCGAATTTCGGCATCGTTCCCTGCTTGCGCCCGATGTATCACAATTGCTGCGCGAATACAACGTCGCCCTCGCGCTCACCGATTACGTTTCCATGCCCCGTCGCTTTGAACTCACCACCGACTTCCTGTACCTGCGCCTGATTGGACAGCACGGAACTTACCCCCACCACGACAAACGCTACGGCGACCACACCCACGACATGCAAACCTGGGCCGACGCCATCCGCGCGCATCAATCCAATCTCAAGGCAGCCTATATCCAGTGCAACAACGATTACGAAGGCTACTCCCCCGACACCGCTTCCCGCTTCCTGCAAATGCTCGGCCTGCCCGTCCGCCCTGTTCCCGCTTCCGTGCAAGGCAGCCTTTTCTGACGACAGATTAAACCACGGAGAACACGGAGGACACGGAGAGTGAAGAGGAAAATACTTACCACGGATGAAACGGATAACGCGGATTAACACGGATAAAGAGACGCCTTATGATTTGATCCGCGCTTATCTGTTCCATCCGTGTCCTCCGTGGTTCTATTCTTTTCCTCGCAGTGTGAAGTGGTCCAAAATCGTGCCGTTGGCGCGCAGGGCGGTGATTGTTACCTGCGCGCCGTTGACATCGCAGACGACGGCGTTGTTCACGCTTTCATAACGGTCACCGGCAATCGCGCCTTTTTTCGGGTTGACCGGGTACAGGGGAGCGCCGCCGCCGCCCGTGACAAGGTACGTCACGCCATCACGCCGGGTGCGGTAATAGTTATGGTCATGGCCGTTGAACACAATGTCTACGCCGTAGCGGATGAACAGCGGACACAATTGCCGCCGGACTTCGCGGTCGCTGCCGTGCGAGCCGATGGAATACGGCGGCACGTGGAAAAACACGAAAATGTGCGCGGGATGCGTTTGGCGCGTGTTCTCCAGATCGCCGCGCAGCCATTTGTACTGCGCGCTTCCCTCGGCATACGCGGTCGCCTCGTCTACGGCAAGGCAGATGAAATGGCAGTTGCCTTTGTCGAACGAGTAGTATAGTTTGTTGCCGGATGTGAAAGGCGTTGTGACCCGCGCTTCATATCCCGGCCCGCCCAGATCGTGGTTGCCGCGCGTCGGGTAGAACGGCACGGACTTGCGCGCTTCGCCCGTGATGCTGTCATAGATTTGCCACAGGCTGCGATTGCTGCCGTCATGGACTAAATCGCCCGTTTGCAGAATAAACTCAGGCTTCTGCTTCAGCAGCAGCGCCAATACTTTGCGGTGCATCGCGTGTCCGTCCCGCGTATCGCCATACACGCCGAAATGCAGGCGCGGGGGCGTGTTTTCCTCACTCCCATCCGCTTGCAACGCATACGCCCGCTTGTCTGCCAACGGGCTGTCGGCGGCAAGCCGACTTTGCGCGCCCATGAGCAACAGCAGCAGTCCCGCGAACCATAAAAGCAAAGGAACGCGCGAATCTCTTCCAGCAAATCTCACCGTTTTCTCCCTTCGAGAACACCACGTATGCTATAGGGGCAGGATGTGAGCCGCGCTTGCGGCAACATTCTCGTGGCTGAGGCCGCAGGCTAAACGTGGAATGCGAACTTCTCCTGAAAGCGGCGCGTATGAAACAAGCAGCCGCCGCAGAGTTGTTTCAGGAGAATGTTTTCATGCTAAACGAAGCCCCCGTCCGCGCCCCGCAATTGCCTGCCGACCCTGCCGCGTGGCTCAACACGGAGGGCAGAGCGCTGTCGTTGCCGGCCCTGCGCGGCTGCGTGGTTTTGCTTGACTTCTGGACGTATGGCTGTATCAACTGCCTGCATGTCCTGCCTGACCTCAAGTATCTGGAATCTAAATACGCGGACAGGCCCTTTGTTGTTGTCGGCGTCCATTCCGGCAAGTTCGATAACGAGCGGCAGCGCGACAACATCCAAAGCGCCCTGCTGCGCCATGACATTCGCCACCCGGTTGTTTGCGATAACGATCACCGCGTCTGGCAGGAGTACGATGTCCATGCCTGGCCGACATTGGGCGTCATTGACCCGGAAGGCTACTATCTTGGCAGCGTGTCCGGGGAAGGGCATCGGGACGAACTGGATCAGATTATCGGGCAACTGCTGACCGGCCTTGCCGCCAAAACTCCAATAGGCAAGAACCTTCCCGGCCAAGTAGGTTCACATAACTTTACCAGAGAACAATCCAAAGAACATTCCAAAGCCCCCCTCCCGGAACAAACGGTTTCTGCTCCTGCGTCCCTGCGGTTTCCCGGCAAAATCGTAGCGGACGGGATCGGGCAGCGCTTGTTTGTTGCCGACAGCGGACACCATCAGATCATCGTTTGCAGTCTGGACGGCAGCCATGCGCGTTCCATCGGCAGAAGTGAAGCGGGATGGACGGACGGAAACTGGCAGGAAGCCCGCTTCAGCTTTCCGCAGGGAATGGCGTTGGTGGGGGATGCGCTGTACGTATGCGACTGCGACAATCATCTGCTGCGCCGCGTAGATTTGGCGCTTGAGACGGTGACAACGGTTGCCGGCACGGGCGCGCAAAGCCAGGCGCGAACGCCGGGAGGGCCGGGAACGACGACGCCCCTTTCGTCTCCGTGGGACGTGTGTTACCACCAATCACAGGAAGGGCTATTAACGCTGGCGCTTGCGGGCATTCACCAATTGTGGCGCTACGATTTGCGGACGGGGGAAGTTCTGCCGTATGCGGGCAATGGGCGCGAAGCCCGCATAGATGGGGCCTTGAGGGCCACCTCGTTCGCGCAGCCGAGTGGCCTTGCAATGGAGGAACGCGCCCTGTACATCGCCGACAGCGAAAGCAGCAGCCTGCGCCGTATTCTCGTTTCTCCCGATACCGGCGCGGAAATCGTGGAAACCGCAACGGGCGGCGACTTGTATGCGTGGGGCGACGTGGATGGAACGGGTGACAGCGCGTGTTTGCAGCATCCGCTCGGCGTGTGCGCGTATCGCGGCGCGGTTTATATTGCCGACACCTACAACCACAAAATCAAGGTTTTCGATCCCCTTGCGAACAGCCTGCGAACGCTGGCGGGAACGGGCAAGCCGGGACTGGCAAACGGCTTCGGCGACGCGGCGCAGTTTTGCGAACCGGGCGGATTGAGCGCGGCCAACGGTTTCCTTTATATCGCGGACACGAACAACCACTGCGTCCGCCTGCTCGATCTGGACACAAACATCGTGTCCACGCTGGACATCTATTCCGAAGGTTAGACAAAAACATGTTCGATCTTTTTAGGAACAATTCTCAGACCGCTGAAACGTTATATAACCAGCGCATGTCCTCCTTTTCATAGAAGTCCATTAAGAAATGATGGAGCCTGTATCAAAGTTCTCAGGAACTTCGATACAGGTTTCTTTTTGCCTGCCCTATTCTCCTTCCTTCTTGTCTCCTGCTTCGCTGCAATTTAATCTAATCTTAATTTCCGCTTAATTTATCCTTAACCTTGCTCCGGCATACTGAAGGCGTTCGTGAAAACAATTACTGACGCGCGAGTCGGAATGGAAGGGGCAGGGAACGAGCCGGAACTTTTTTCTTGCCCCGCAAAGCCTGTCCGCGATTTCTGCGGCCTTTCCCACCATTGGCACAACCTTGCGCGTCCTTCCTGCCAACACGCAGAGATTATCGCTTTCACACGCGACTCACGCAGGAATTTGCATGTTTGCTTGCCTGCCATTTTACGGTCTGTTGCAGGACACTCTCGAAAGGACGTTCCATGCCACTTTCTTACCCAACGCCCAATGCCCAACACCCAACACCCAATACAGGGAACAGGGAACAGGAAACAGGGAACAGAAGAAACTCAATCGAAAATCGAAAATCGAAAATCGAAAATCCCTCAGCCCTCAACCGGGCTTTCACCCTGATTGAACTGCTCGTAGTTATCGCCATCATCGCTATTCTTGCCGCTATTCTGTTCCCTGTTTTTGCCCAGGCGCGCGAATCGGCGCGGCGCACAAGCTGCCTGAGCAACATGAAGCAAATGAGCGTCTCGACCATGATGTACGTGCAGGATTTTGATGAGACATTCCCCATTGTTTACACCTCCCCGTGCAGCCACGCCGAGTACGTTCTGCTGTATCCCTACATGAAGAACCTCAACATCATGCAGTGCCCGGATGGGGGCACAACCGGCGGCTCGATTCCCGGCTGCGCCGTGACTGCCGG
Organism: uncultured Chthonomonadaceae bacterium; assembly: GCA_963835065.1. Taxonomy (GTDB): domain Bacteria; phylum Armatimonadota; class Chthonomonadetes; order Chthonomonadales; family Chthonomonadaceae; genus CAWFQB01. The sequence goes on from CAWIEK010000053.1 coordinate 25,504, forward strand.
AGAAATCCCGGCGCAATCCGCCACCTTCCACACCCACTACGGCTACAACTGGGGTCCGCTGATTTATGCGGGCGGCGGGCTGCATGGGCCGGTGCAGAACGCGCCGCAGGGCGGCACGTTTCAGGACGGCAAATCTATCGCCGCGCTGGTCGCGCCCGCCGATGTGTTCGTGTATGGCGACAGCTACGATACCTATCGCCCGACAATGGGCATGGACTGGACGCTGGACTCCTACCCCGCTGCGACGGGAACGCAGGGCAGCATCCGGCACGGCGGCAAGTGGCAAATGGCGTTTGCCGACGGCCACGCCAAAATGGTGCAGTTCCGGGGCGGCGTGGTGGGAACCCACAAGTATGGCATTCCGCGCAAGCAGGAAGACTGGCCCAAATACTGCGCCAATCCCGACGAAATCATTGACCTCGGCCCCTCCTATGGACAGCCCAAGACCAGGTGCGGCGACATCGGCGCGTTGGTGAATTCCAAAATCACCTACTGGCCGGAATAATACAATCTCGGAAGAACATAATCATAATAGACACGCGCTGTTCCAAAACTAACAGAAAGGTTTCCACGATGACACTTCGTAAACACGCGCTCCTCGCGCTTTCCGCCTGCGCCCTCATGGGCGTTCTGCTGCTCCCCGGCTGCGGCGGCAAAGCCAATGACGAAACGCCCGCTCCCACCAAAGACGCCATGAAAGCCAGCCGCGAAGGGGGAGACGCGGGCACAACCGGCGCAACGACGACGCCCGCCGCGAATGGCGCTTCCACTCCGTCCGGCGGCGGTTCCCTCGCCAACCCGCAGGCTCCGGGCGGCGGCAGCGGCAAGTAACTGAAGCCGCGAAGCCGGTCTTTCCCAATGATGTGAAAAGATCGGCTTCTTCATGTTCCAATTTAGAGACTATCCCAATTGGCGCGGCATTTGCGTCCGCAGGACGCTTGTACTTTCCTGCCGGGGATTTTCAATCCCCGGCCAAGCGGGATAGCTTCTAAGCAAATTCGTCAAGCAGATTGCTACAACGCCTCTACAAATCTATCGAACAACTTCTGCGAGGCCACATCATGTGCGGCGGTTTCTTCGGGGTGGAACTGAACGCCCAACACGTACCGATGCCTGCCACTTTCCACCGCTTCAATCACCGTGTCGGAAGCCGTTGCCGTAACAATGAGTGGTTCAGCCACATCGCGTAATGCTTGATGATGGAAACTGTTCACGCGCATGGTTTTGCCGCCCACAATATCGGCAATGCGCGTATGGGGTTCAATGGCAATAGCATGGCAGGTTTCGTGCCGCGCCAGATCGTGCTTGTCCTGCGCATGAATTATTTCTGACGCCAACTCCGACGGCAAATCCTGATACAGCGTACCGCCCAATGCGACATTGAGCGCTTGTATGCCCCGGCAAATCGCAAAAATCGGCACGTCCTGTTCCAGCGCCGCCCGAATCAACGGCATCTCCGTCGCGTCCCGGTCATGGTCTACGTCGCCCAAAAACTCGTGCGGGTCGTGCCCATAGTGGTCGGGATGCACGTCCACGCCGCCCGACAGCAGCAGGCCGTCCACCACGCCCAGATACCGCGCGATCACTTCCGGCTCCCGCGTCACCGGCAGTATCAACGGGACGCCGCCCGCCCGCTCGATTGCCCACACATACGCGCGATTAAGCGTCTGCCGCGCCCCGGCCTTTCCCTTGGCCGCGCTCGTGCTGCACGTAATCCCTACAATCTTCTGCATGATAATTAATCCTTCGAACCACGGGGAACACGGGGAACACGGGGAGGAAAAGGGAATACGAGGAGGGGAACCGCGAAACACACGAACCAAACGAAAGAAAGACAAAAAACAGAGAAAATAGACAGGATTAACGGGATTTTCAGGATTAAACAGGATTACAAACAACAAGGGCAGCCTGTCTCGTTCTGCTAAACTCCGGCAATGATCTGTGGACACTTCTTTTTGGCTTCTTTTCGTTTATTTCGTGTCTTTCGCGGTTCCTTGTCTCCTCTTCTCTCCCTATCTCCTCCCCGTGTCCCCCGTGTTCCCCGTGGTTCATTCGTTTTCTTGGATGGCCGGGATGGGCGGCGGCGATTGGTAGATGGCGTCTTTGTACAGGGGGCGATGGCGGCGGAGCCACCAGATCGCGCTGACGGCTAAGACCATTTGCAGGACACTGACGATGTGCGTGTCCGTGATATGCAGTTGGGGAATGGCATACGTGGAGGTTGCGCCCGCCCGGAAATACTCGACCACAAAGCGATAAAACCCGTACAGGCCGATGTAGCCAAAAAACAAGTCGCCGTCTACGCGCCGCCGCTTTTCCCATTGCGCCATGAGGACAAAGAAGAGCAGGTTGAACGCGGTGGCGTAAAGCTGTACGGGATGGCTTGGCGGCGTGAGAACAGTGGCGGATGTGATTGCGCCTGCGTCATGGGCGTAGCGCTCGTCGGGAAACACGCTGGCCCAGGGCAGATGGGAGTCACACGCGCCGCCGTAACAGCAGCCATTAAGGTAGCACCCGATGCGCCCTATGGCGTAGGCGAGCGCCCACGAAGTCGCGCACAGGTCGCCGATTTGCAGGGTCGGGGCTTTCTTTGCGCGGCAGGCCACGAGCATGTACATAATGCCGAAGAACATGCCGCCGTGCAGCGACAGCCCGCCCTCCCAAAACTTCAAGGCTTCGACGGGACGCGCGGAAAAACTGTGCCAGTCCAGCAACACGAACGTCAGCCGCGCGCCCAAAATGCCCACGACAAAGCCCCAGAACCCGACATCAAACAGCGTGTCGGGATGGATGCGGCGCAAGGACCCAGCAGGTTCCGTGCGCCAGCGCCGCTCAGCCACGCGCAGCCCCCGCCAGATGCCCAGCATCAGGCCGATAACAATCAGCGCGCCATAGGAGCGCACGGGCAAACTTCCTATGTGAAACAAAATTGGGTGCATGGTGTACTTCTAGGCATCAGGCATTAGGCATTAGGCATTAGGAACATGCCTTATAGAAGGTGGCTCATGCGGCTAGAAAAACTTGACCGGGAGTACCCCTAGTGCCTGATGCCTAATGCCTAATGCCTTCCTCACGCGACGTTCTTACGAAATGCAGCAGCAGCAGGATAATGCCAACCGTGATGGCGGAGTCTGCTACGTTGAAAATCGGCCAGTGAATGATGTTGACGTTAAAGAAATCTATGACGGAGCCGAAGCGCAGGCGATCCAGCAGATTGCCCAACGCGCCGCCCAACGCCAGCGCAAAGGCCGTGCCGACAAACAATTCGATCTGCTGCATCCGGTGATACGCGATCAGCAGAGCGACAATGGCGACGGCGGCAAACAGGATGAACAGCATACCGTTGTGCGGCATGACTCCCCACGCCCCGCCCTGATTATGCGCCAGCGTCAGCAGAAAAGCGTTGCCGAAAATGGGACGTTCGCCTCCCATCGGCGGCAGCGTCTTCATTACCCACATTTTGCTCAGTTGGTCGCTGACGAAAACGAGCGCGACAATCAGGTAAAACATGGACGGGCGCAGGGCGCGTATAGGCGTATGGGCGGTTGACGCAGAGCCGGCAGTTTCCGCCGAAGGAACGGCATCCATCATAGTTAAATCATCCGTCGAATTGGGTTGCAAGGTCGTCGTATTCGGTTCTATTAGTTTTCCGTCGGGTAGCCGGTGTCGAGCATGTTTCCCGCCGCTTCCACTGTCATGCTTGCCCAGGGCAGGTCGCGCAGGCGTTCAATGGGAATCGGCTTACCGGTCACGATGCAGATGCCATACGTGCCATTGGCGATGCGCTCCAATGCGGCGTTAATCTCGCCAATTTGCGCCCGCACTTCCACATCCTGCGCCCTGTCTCGGTCACGGTCGGACAGAGCGGCTCCAATATCGGCGGGTTCATTGAAGTCGGCAGTGGCGAGTTCATTTTCGGATACGTCCCGCGCTTCCTCTTCCATATCCGCGCGCTGCCGGTGGTGCAAATCCGTCAGGCGGACGCGCTCGTCCTCCAGCAGTTTGCGAAACTCTTCTACGTCAATGTCGGTGCGTTGGGCTGTCGCGGCCATAACCGCCTCCTCATGTTCAAAATTCTCAAACTCTTGTATTCCATTTGAAGTTCGTGTACCTACAGTATACATCATAGATTCATCCGGCACACGTCCCTGTAAGCCTGCCGTGTTGTGGCGACGCACTGAAGTGCTTCGCTGTATGGCGTTCCGCCGACTGTCCTTCGGACAGAATACTCTTATAACTGAATAGCGTGTCCGAAGGACACTGGGCCGCAGGCCCTACAGCGAAGCACTTCAGTGCGTCGCCACAACGCGGGAGCGTTATTTGCTGTCACGTTCCGCAACGGCGCGGGAACAGCGTTCGCACAGATCGGGATAAGCGGGGTTCCCGCCCACATCGCGTTTATCAAGCCAGCAGCGAGCGCACTTTTGGCCGACAGCAGTGTCTATCACGATACTATCTTGTTGATTTTGCTGCCCTTCGCTGATTGAAACATCCGAAACGATAAATAGGGTCTTCATCATCTCTTCATACGTTCTTAGGAGCGCATAACGTTCGGGAGATAGCGTAATAGCTACTTGCGCTTCTAAAACTTTGCCAATCTTACCAGATTGGCGCGCTACCTCCAACCCCTTCATTACTGCCTCGCGCAAAGCGAGTATTGGTTCCCACCGCGTCAGAAGATCAGTATCTACATTCGAGGCCGTCGGGAAATCCGCCAGATGAACGCTTTCCGCTTTGCCGGGCGTTTTCAGGTAATCCCACACTTCTTCGGTCGTGTGTACCAATATCGGGGCAAGCAGACGCGCCAGGGTTTCGGCAACGGTGTGCATGACCGTTTGCGCCGAGCGCCGTTCCCGCCAGTTTGCGCCGCTTGCGTACAGGCGATCCTTGATGACGTCGAGATAGAAACTGGACAGTTCCGTCGCGCAGAAGTTGAGAACCATCTGGTAGACGCGCTGAAACTCGTATTCTTCATACGCCGCCGTCGCGTTCTGCACCAACCCGCCCAACTGCGCCAGCATCCAGCGATCCAGTTCCTCCATGTCCCCGACTTCTACCGTATCCGTCGCCGGGTTGAAGTCGTACAGGTTGTTGAGCAGGAAGCGGAACGTGTTGCGGACGCGCCGGTACATTTCGCCCACCTGTTTGAGCAGGTTTTCGCCGCACCGCGTATCCTCCATGAAACTTTGCGACGCCACCCACCAGCGTACCACGTCCGCGCCGCTGTTTTTGATGACTTCCAGCGGGTTGACGCCGTTGCCCTTGCTTTTGCTGAACGCTTCGCCGTTTTCGTCCAGCGTCCAGCCGTTCGTGACCACGCTGCGATAGGGGGCGCGGCCTTTCGTGCCAACGCCGATCATCAGGCTGGAATTGAACCAACCCCGGTGCTGGTCGCCGCCTTCCAAATACAGGTCGGCGGGCCATTCCAGATCGGGCCAATGCGCCGTATTTTCCAAAACAGCGCGATTCGTGGAACCGGAATCGAACCACACGTCCAGCACATCGGTTTCCTTGCGCAGTTTGTCCACGCCCGAACCGCAGTGCGGACACGTAAAGCCGAGGGGCAGTATTTCGGACGCAGGCCGGGAGTACCAAACATCCGAGCCTTCCCGCGCCGTCATGTCCACCACCGCTTGTACGCTTTCTTTGGTCAGCACATGCTCGCCGCAATGGTCGCAGTAAAACGCCGGGATGCCTACGCCCCACGCCCGCTGCCGCGACACGCACCAGTCGGGCCGATTGCCCACCATACTCGTGATCCGGTTCACGCTTTCACGCGGATACCACGCCACGTCGGCGATAGCGTTGAGCGCCTTCTGACGGAAAGGGAGTAGATGATAGTTGATGAGTGATGAGTTGATAGTTCGCTATCTTCTGTTCCCTGTTCCCTGTTCCCTGTTCCCTCACTTATCCCTTTTCCCTTATCCCTTATCCCTTCCTCATGGTCTATATTCATAAACCACTGCACGGTGGCGCGGAAGATGAGCGGGCTGTGGCAGCGCCAGCAGTGCGGGTAGGAGTGTTCGAACTTACTGGCTTGCAGCAGGTTGCCCGACTCGCGCAGGGCGTTGATGATAACCGGGTTGGCTTCCGCGTCCTGTCCTTTTTTGTCGCCCCAGGTTGTGACGCGCAGGCCCTCGAACTTGGTATCGCCGTATTCGCCCGCCTGCGCCGTGTAGCGTCCCGCCGCGTCAACCGGAGTCAGCACTTCCAGGCCGTACTTCAAGCCCGTCTCGAAGTCTTCCTTGCCATGCCCCGGCGCGGTATGCACCAGTCCCGTACCCGCATCCATCGTGACGTAATCGGCCAGAACGACAGGCGACGTGCGATGAAACAGGGGATGCCGAAACACAAGCCCTTGCAGTCCCGCGCCGTTCAAGGTTTTCACCACTTCGTAGTTGTCTATTCCCGCCGCTTTCATCACCGAATCCACGAGCGGCACAGCAACCAGGTAAGCGTCCGTCTCGCCCTCGCTCCCTTTTGCCAGCACAACCGCATACTCCGCGTCCGGGTGCGCCGCTATCGCCAGGTTCGCCGGTATCGTCCAGGGCGTCGTCGTCCAGATAACGGCGTAACAGTTGAGGGGATTGCCGATTGCCGATTGATCCTCTTCCGTATTCCCTTCCATGTTGAATACTCCCATCGGGTCATGGTGAAGCGGGAAGCGCACGTAGATGCTGTTGGACGTGTGATTTTCGTACTCCACTTCCGCGTCGGCGAGGGCGGTTTCGCAGGTCGCGCACCAGAACACGGGTTTGAGGCCGCGATAGATAAAGCCCTGCAAGGCCAGTTCGCCGAACACTTCAACGATTTTAGCCTCGAAGTCCTTGCTCATCGTTAAATACGGGATCGTCCCACTGCCCCCGTATGCCCAGCCGCTTGAACTGTTCGCGCTGCGTGTCCACCCACTTTGCCGCGTACTCACGACACGCCTGCCGCAGTTCCACGCGCCCCACCGCCTGCTTTTCCTCGCGGAATTTACGCGATACAGCGTTTTCGATGGGCATACCATGATTGTCCCAGCCCGGCACGTAGGGCGACGAATAGCCCTGCATCGTTCGGAAGCGGGTCACGATGTCTTTGGCGACTTTGTTGAGCGCATGACCCAGGTGGATGTCGCCGTTGCTGTAGGGCGGGCCGTCGTGCAGGATGAATTTGCCTTTGGGCGCGTGTTTGGCGACGCTTTTGCGGTACACGTCCAGGCTGTCCCAACGCGCCTGCACATCCGGCTCTTTGGCGGGCAGATTGCCCCGCTGCGGAAACGCGCCGGGGTCTTTGTCATTGAGCGTGATGTTGAGCGTGCCGCGATAATCGCGCTTCTCAGAAGTCGGTTGTTCTTGATCGGGTCGAACGGTAGTCGTCATTGTAAAAGTCCTCAATACGGTTTTCACCACCCGCTCCGCTAGAGGCACAGAGGCACAGAGGGGAAGAAAAGAAGAAAAGAAGAAGAGAAGAAAAGGAGATAGGGAACCGCGAAACACACGAAATAAACGAAAAAAGACGAAAAGAACACAAATAAATTTACAGATACCACCGCATATTTAGAACAAACAGGCTTACCTTCTCGGTTTTTAATCCTGCAAATCCCGTTAATCCTGTCTATTTCTTTTGTTCTTTTTTCGTCTTGGTTCGTGTGTTTCGCGGTTCCCCAGTTTCTCTCTTTCTCGTATTGGCTTTTCCTCTGTGTCTCTGTGCCTCTAGCCGTAGGCGGGTGGTTCATTTATAAAATTGGGCGCAAAAAACGCGCCGCCGCGATGGTCACAAAGACGTGCGGACAGGGCGCGGATGGACGGCGACGCCGGAGCGGAACGAGCGTAAAACTCGTCAGGCTCCCGACGCCGCCTGCGTAATCACGCTAATCGTCAGCCGCGAGACGCAAAAACGCCGCAATCCATAAAGGGCGCGTATCAAGGTAACGATCTGCATGGGAGGAGTTCCTTACTTTTCCGTCGGCTGCTTTGCCGTAGTTTTGGGCGCGTCTTTCCCGGTGTTCTTCGCCGGGGCGTTCTTCTTGCGTGTTCTGCTTGTGGACACGGACGTTCCGGGCATGATAACCGGGCCGGGTTCCCAACGAAACGATGTGATTACTTTGTCAAACAGCGTATCGTACTTCTTTATATTGGCGGGCAGCGTGGTCAGGGTCAGCGTAAGCGCCTGCGGGCCGCGCAGACATACGACCTGCCGATTTTCGTGCGCGGCCTGACCGGGCACATTGACGTGCATACGCCAACTGTAGGCTTTTTCGCCGCCCAGCGTCAGGGCTGTTTCGCCATAAATGCTCAAGCCCTTTTGCTTTGCGATTTCCCTGCGCGTAGACTTTATGTAGGCTTCCAGCGACATTCCGTGAACCGGCTCGCCATACGTGCCGATGGTGGCGGCCTCATCTTCCGGGCGGGCTGTCGGTTCTACCAGTACCGCGTAATGCGGAATCAGTTGTTGGTTTACCGTCCAGCCCGGCGGCGGAACGAGGGAAAATCGGTGCGCCGTATCTGTATAACGCCCGTCAGTCGGCGTGGCGCAGACAACAGCGGCAGTTCCCAATCCCCAAATCGCCGGAACAAGCCAACGCATTGAACCCATTACTTTACCCATTAAAAATTCACGCTGAATGTAGCGAAAATCGCTTGACCCTGACCGTCAACTTGAAACGTCGTCAGCGCCACGCTCTAACCCTGTGTACTGCGCACGATAACTTGGGCGCGGTACAAAAGCTGGAAACCGCCCTGACTTTCTTGCTTTCTTTATATTATACCCCAAATGCCGCGTCGTGAAAGAAGCCGCGAAGCCGCCGCAAAGGAACGCAATCGGCAATCGGCAATCAGCAATGGGTTCATCCTTCATCCTTTCCTGCTACCCTCAACCCATCTCCGCGAGCAAGCCGCGCGTGTAGCCGACGCTTTCCGCCAGACCGGGCAGGGGATCGTCCGCGTCCTTTTCATACTCGAAGTTGGCGTAGTAGGGGTACTGAATTTTCAGCAACGCCTGCAGGATGGATTTTATGTTCAAGACGCCGCGCCCGACTTCAACGTTCGCGCCTTTGGGCGTGGTATTGTTGATGTCTTTGAGGTGCATGTCATACAGCCGTTCACGGTATTTCAGCACGGCTTCAGCCGGGTCGTCGCCGGCGCGGGCGGAATGGCCCACGTCAATGCACAGTCCGATGCGCTTGTCATACGGCTGCACAGCCTTCCATACATCCGTAGGCGCGGGAAACCGCTTGTCTTCCGGCCCGTGATTGTGGATGGCGAGTTTGATGTCGAACTCCTTCACCATTTTGTCGAGCAAAGCCATGCTGTCGGGGTCGGGGGCGCAGACAATGGTGGGCAGGCCGATGTCGCGGGCATACTCAAACGCGGCGCGAATGTTGGCCTCGTCGTTCTTCATGGAAACGTTGCCGCAACTGACCGGCGTAATGCCCGCGTCCTTGAACTTCTGCGCCACCGCCTTGCGCTCGTCCGTCGCGCTGTTCATCGCCAAATGCGAGTCCTTGATGGAAACGTATTTCAGGCCAACGCGCTGAATGTCCTTGATGGCAACATCGAGCGGGAGTTTGCGCAATGTGTACGAGGCGACGCCGATTTTCAATCCGTGCCACAAATCGGCATGGGAAACCGTTTTCACAGGCGCGGTTTGCGCGTTCGCGCCCGTGCCGGACTGCGACAATGCCGCCAGCGCCGCCGCCCCGGTTACAAGCAGATCACGGCGGGAAACCAAAGGTGAATGTGTCATGGTGTCCTTCCTTATGCGGAGAGAGTGATGAGGCCGTTCTGAAAATCCAGCGTCAACGCGCGGTTGCGGAAGAAATCAAGCCCAAGTACGCCGTCAACAGACATGGACGGCGGCAAGGTATGCGCGACGACGGAAAACTGAAGCCGTTCCTGATCCAATGCTTCCACTTTGTCAACAGTCAGCCGGGATACGGCTTCCACGCTGCTTCCCGTCGTCATAGACACGGATTTCGGCTGCGCGTCAGGATCGTAGCCGATGGAAACAAGCATCGCCTTACTGATGACCGTTGAAGACGAACCTGTATCCAGCGCAAGAGAAGATTGCACCATGCCGGTAGGTCCGTGAAGCGTTACCGGCACGACAATAAGACCGTACTGCCCGTTAAAATTAGTTGTCATGGTATCGGCTCAGTAGTTAAGAAGAATGTTGTCGGGAGTCGGACCCATATAGAGAAACGCCGAATGTTTCGGACGCAGGCGCATCGCCATTTGATCTCTTTCCTCCCGGTTTTTGCTGTGGCACAGAACTTTGCCACCCGCTACTTGCTTGTGTTCATCCAGATACGGGTCTTCGAGCAGCACCCATTCGCCGTCGAATTGCTTTTTGATTTCCTCCAGCGTCATAACTTCGTTCATGGCCTCGCGGCTCTCCTCCGGCGCGGCTTCACCGGACAAACGCGCCACTTTCTGTTCCAAAAGCGCAAGCCGTTCTTCGATTGTCGGGGTTGTCATAACAGATTCCTCCTGCCCCTTATACTACAACAATTCGTGAAATGTTTCGGGCTTCTGATGGCAGCTCTTTATATAGCGCGTGGCTGCGCTCCGTTTTGTTTGCTGCAATCATGCAGGCATTTGCTTTCTTATGCCGACCAATCTTCAACGCGCAGATTGGGCACTTTGCCGAAGTCGGACGAGTTGCGGGAAACCAGCGTGAAGTTATTGGCAAGAGCGATGGACGCAATCTTCAAGTCCATTGTGCCCATTCGCAGCCGTTGAATCCAGAGATTCTGGAATACCGCGATTGCGGAATCATCAAAGGGCAGAATAGGCGTAGCGCAGTAATATCGCAGCATCCTGCCTAACTCGTAGTATTTGGACTTTTGGCGCTCCGGGGAACGCGCGGCGGCAATCTCGGCAAGCCAGCCGCGCATTTGTTCCTCGTAACTGACAATGCAGACAGTGACTTCCGCAGGAGGAACAACAGCAATTCGGCGGACAATCCGCCCGCTTTCTGCTCCGCCCCTTGCGAGCAGCGAAATGTGATCGGTATCAAGAAGATACATGGTTTTCGCCTTCTGCAATTTCGTTTTCTTCGTAGGCGGTGGGTTGTGAGCGGCGGTATTCCGCGCCGCGCTCCATAGCCGCATCAAAGTCAGGATTATCTTTGAATGCGCCGACCCATTGCTCCCACCAGGGGGCGGGCCTAATCTGCGGCGCGGCAGTTTCCTCCGGCGCGGCTTCGCCGGACAAACGCGCCACTTTCTGTTCCAAAAGGGCCAGCCGTTCTTCGATTGTGGGTGTCGTCATAACAGGTTCCTCCTGCCCTGATTATACCGCAGTCATAGCAGTGGGGAAGCAAAGGATGAAGATGACAGGATGAAGGAGAAAAAGAGTATGTAGAGTCATCGTCGAAATCTTGGCAATACAGCGCTTCCAGCCCGATGTCTCGTTGTGTCAGATTGTAGGAGAGAGGCGTCGTGGCCTCAGCAGCGTCAGGGCGAGCGGGAGGGGTGAAACATAGGCTTGCACCTCCCTTCTTAAGTTGATAGTTGATAGTTGATAGTTGATAGGAACTGCCAACGTTCAACCTTCGTCTCTGTATACTAGACGTTTGTACTGTATAGACAGGATGAGGAGGGCAAAAGGTTCACCTTTTTTGTGTTGTGTGGCTTTTTTTCTGCGGGATGGTTGCTGTTGGCGTCGTGTGGGGAACGGAGAAGGGGGATGGCTTCAGGGCTGTACATCCAGCGCTTCTCGGCGGCACAATTAGCGCGACATATACCCGTCTGTCGCGTCAGGAATTCGGTTCGCCAAACTCCGCGTCAAGATACTCTTGTACGAGGTTGTCGAAACCGATGGACAGCCACGCAACGCGGGCGGCGGCGACATGCGCCTGCTGTGTGGCGGCATCGGGCGCGACTTGCGCCAGGCGGTAGCGCGTGACGCCGATGGAATACGGTTCCGGTATTTGCGCGTACAGGCGTAACGCCTCCTCATAGCGCAGACGAGCCACATCGTTGTTTGCGCGCGAGCGCGCAATGTCGCCTAAACTCTGGATGCAATTCGCCTGCCCCAACACATCGCCGACATTCTCATACAAGGGTTGCGCCTGTTCGTACAAGCGGCGGGCTTGTTCATGCTCGGAACGCGCCAGCGCAATGTCGCCTAAACTCTGGATACAATTCGCCTGCCCCAACACAGAGCCGACATTCTCATACAAGGGTTGCGCTTGTTCGTACAAGCGGCGGGCTTGTTCGTGTTCGGAACGCGCCAGCGCAATGTCGCCTAAACTCTGGATGCAGTTCGCCTGCCCCAACACAGAGCCGACATTCTCATACAAGGGTTGCGCTTGCTCGTACAAGCGGCGGGCTTGTTCGTGTTCGGAACGCGCCAGCGCAATGTCGCCTAAACTCTGGATGCAGTTCGCCTGCCCCAACACAGAGCCGACATTCTCATACAAGGGTTGCGCCTGTTCGTACAAGCGGCGGGCTTGTTCGTGTTCGGAACGCGCCAGCGCAATGTCGCCTAAACTCTGGATGCAGTTCGCCTGCCCCAACACATCGCCGACCTGTACAAAGAGCGGCTGCGCCTGTTCGTACAAGCGGCGGGCTTGTTCGTGTTCGGAACGGCGCAGCGCAATGTCGCCTAAACTACTGGATGCAGTTCGCCTGCCCCAACACATCGCCGACGCGCAACGCTGCGCGTTGCGCGGATTCCTGCAATTGAATTGCTTCCGCGCCGTAGATGCTCAGGTAGAGGAAATCGCGCAGGGAAGAGGCCAGAGGCATCAGCGCCTCCCAGTAGTCATTCGCTTGCTCCGCGAATTCAGCGGCGCGGAGGGCGTTGCGCCATTCAGCCCGCAGCACGGCATATTGTTCCGGGAGGTTGATGTTTCCATTTGCCTGTATCAACTGGACGTAGTGGGCAACGTACCGCTGCTGTATCGCCTCGGCATCCTGTGGCATTTCGGCGCGTAACCGCCGCAGGGCATACTCGCGGAACACGGGCAGCAGGCGATAGCGCACGATGTCGTCGGCTTCGCGGCTTTCCAGCAGGTGTATGTGGTTCCACTTGACCAGCAGCGCGTCGGCAACGCCGCAAATCGCTTCCGCCGCGTCCGGGGCGAAGTCGTAGGCGAAGATTCCCAGACGCGGAAACAGCGCCTGCTGCGCGTCGGGGAGGGTCTGCACCGACCAGTGGATGCAGGCTTCCATGCTGACGTGGCGCAGACTGTCGGCGCGGGCATAGCCGTATTCCTCGCGCGTTTTTTGCCAATCCAGCAGGCTGTCGCTCAGGCCGTCGGCGATCTGTTTGAGCGTCTTCATCTGGCGCAGCGCGGCGGTCAACTCGATGCCGAGCGGAAACCCTGCCGTATGTTCCAGAATACGGCGCAGCGAGTTCACGTCGCTGATGTCCTTTACGGGCCGGTGCTGCTCCACGCGCGCCCGGAACAACTTGCAGCCGTCCAATGCCTCCATGTTTTCCCCGTCATGCGGCACGGGCAGGCCGGGAATCTCGTATGTTTCGCTGAACGGTTCCAGCATGATTTTGTCGCGGCTGGTGACGAGCCACCGCATGGCGTCCACGTTCTGAATCAGGTCGCCGAGCCAGCGCAGCGTAGCGGGATTGACCATGCTTTCGCCGTTGTCCAGAAACATCAGCGTGGACGCGCGGGTTTGCAGATGGTTTTCCAGCCGGGTTTTGCCGTTCGCGTCGGAGGCAAGCGGCTCCTCCATAACGGGTTTCGGGGCCTCAATGGCGCGGGCAATCGCTCCGGCCAGCAATTCGGGCGTCACCTTGTCGGGCGCGTTGCCGAACTCCCGGTCGAGCGACACGCCATGAATGTTGCCCCGGAAGTCGCCGCACACGGCCAGAATGGTTTGGATGGCAAGCCGGGTTTTACCGATGCCGCCCGGTCCGTGCAGCGTCAGGAGGGGTTTTTTGCCCCGCAGCCACGTTACCACGTCCTCAATCTGCCGGTCACGTCCGATGAATTTATTGCCTTCGCGCCGCATCCACGCGGGCAGCCAGCGCGTACCGGGTTCGCGCGGTTCCTGCCCCGCATACCACAGCAGTTCGTGAACCGTTTCGGGCTGCTGATGGTAGCTCTTGATATAGCGGTTGGGCCAGGGATAAAAGTCGTAGACCTGCCGACTGCCCGCGCGGTCATGGGCGGACGCCGACACGAGTATCTGCCCGCCCTTGCCCAAGTCTTCCACGCGCTTGGCGTAATTGATGTCCTCGCCATGATACAGCCCGGCGGCGTCCGGCTTCATGTCTTTTTCCGCGCGATGCAGGCCGATGCGTATCTTGATTGTCCATGTCACGCCGTTTCGCGTACAGGTAATGGGCGCTTGCGTCAGACGTTCCTGCATGGCGCGGGCGCAGGCCAGCGCCTCGTCCACATGCTGAAACACGATCATCAGGCTGTCGCCGGCAGGCGTGCCGTTTTCGTAGCCGTTGTGTTCCGGCGCGTTCAGGCACTCGCGGAGAACGTCAAAATGCGGGTCGCGCAGTTCGCCGTGATAGAGAGCGTCGCCAAGCGCCTTGTTCATCAGCGACGAGTCCTCAACATCGGTAAACAAGATGGTGACGCTGCCATGCGGCAGTGGGGCGGGCGGTGTCATGTTGGCATGTCATCCTTACGAGACGTGGCGAACCTGGAAGCCGCCGTAAAGCCTATTTATCGCGGGCGATCAAAGCTGACAGTGACTTGCGCAGTAAGAAGTTCCTCGTGCCTGAATTATACCGCAGTTGCAGAAGCGAATGGAAACGAAGGCTATGATTTATGCCTACAGAGGGGTAACTCAGGCAAACGGAACAAGCGTCTACGCGAAAAGCGGCACTCAGAATGAAGCACAAAAGGATGCTTCTCTTTACCGCCCTTTATATGTTATAATTGGGCGTCTATGAGCCGTTTAGGAGAAGCCAAAATTTCATGAATATCATACGCGGCCTGCTGGGGCGCTACAATCGCGATATGGGCATTGACCTCGGCACCGCTAACACCCTGGTTCACGTGCGTGGACGAGGGATATTACTGCGCGAACCCTCGGTTGTCGCTATCGAAAAGGACAACCATTCCAAAGTGCTGGCGGTGGGCGAAGAAGCCAAGCGGATGCTTGGGCGCACACCCGGCAGCATCATCGCCATTCGGCCCCTGCGCGACGGCGTGATTGCCGATTTTGAGCAGACTGAAGCCATGATACGCCGCTTCATTGAAAAGGTGCATCGGCGCAATTACATGCTTGCGCCGCGTATCGTCGTGGGTGTCCCTTCCGGCGTGACGGAAGTGGAAGAGCGGGCCGTCATGGAAGCCACGCGCAAGGCGGGCGCGAAGGAAGCGTATACCATTGAAGAGCCGATGGCAGCCGCGATTGGCGCGGGCCTGCCCGTTTCGGAGCCAACCGGTTCAATGATCGTGGACATTGGCGGCGGCACGACGGAAGTGGCGGTTATTTCCCTGGGCGGCATTGTCACGAGCCGCTCGATTCGCATTGCCGGGGATGAAATAGACGAGGCCATTGTTAATTATGTTCGGCGCACGTACAACCTGTACATCGGCGACCGCACGGCGGAACAGGCCAAGTTTGAAGTCGGCTCCGCGTACCCCATCGGCCCGGAACGAACCATGAACGTGCGCGGGCGCGACCTGATTTCCGGCCTGCCGCGCAGCACGACAATCACGAGCAGCGAAATCCGCGAAGCCATTCAGGATCCCATCAACAGCATCGTGGAAGCGGTGAAGGTGACGCTGGAAGGGACGCCGCCCGAACTCGCGGCGGACATTTACGAGCGCGGCATTATTCTGGCCGGCGGCGGAGCCTTGCTTGAAGGGCTGGACCACCTGCTGGCACGCGAAACCTCCATGCCCGTCCACATCGCCACCGACCCGCTTTCCTGCGTCGTCCTGGGAACCGGCAAGGTGCTGGAAGAGATTGATACCAACGCGATGCTGCGTAAAGTGCTGAAAAGCCGTTAAGAGCAAGGATGAAGGATGAAGGATGAAGGATGAAAACTCCTTTTCCTTCATGTTTTGTGCGAGCGCGTAAGTCTTGAATGACGTGTGGAGAAGCAGGCATTGCCTTCATCCTTCATCCTTCATCCTTCATCCTTTCAGGAGTTTCCATGCGCGCGCAAAAAGCGCCACACGCCCGGCGGTATTGGGCGGCTTTGCTGTTTTTGATGACGGGAACCCTGGCGGGCGCGTGGCACAATCGCGCGACTGACCGGGGCAAACCGGATGCCGTCAGCGGCGCGGTACGCATGGGCGTGGCTCCCCCGGCGCGGGCGGCGGGCGGCGTATCGCGCTGGTTCGGCGATCAGGCGGGATGGCTGCTGCATGGCCGCTCGCTAGAAGCGGAAAACCGGAGACTGCGAACGCGCGTGGAAGAACTGGAAGGGCAGACGGCGGAACTGGCGGAAGCGCAGCGCGAAAACGAGCAATTGCGCGCGGATTTGAAGTTTGTGCAGGTTCAAAAACATGACCTGCTGGCGGCGGATGTGATTGCGCGGCGAGCCGACCCGAATTTTGATACCATTCTGATTTCGCGCGGCAGCCGGGATGGCGTACACGTCAACAGCATCGTCCGAACGCGCAACGGACTTGTCGGCAAGGTGTCGGAAGTGTCCCTGACAACCGCAACCGTGATTTTGCTGACCGACCCCAACGGCGGCGTGGGCGCGCGGGTGCAGCGCCCGGCTTCCAATGCGGTTGGCGTATGCAAGGGCGATTATTCCCCCCTCCTTCCCCTGCTCGATCTGGCCGGTGACGCCGACATCAAGCCAGGCGATGTTGTTGTCACGTCCGGTTTCAGCACGGTTGTTCCCGGCGGAGCGAAAAACAACCCCAACATTCTGCAAACCTACCCCAAAGGCATTCCCATCGGCGTGGTTGTTTCGGTAAAAGGAGAAGAAGGCAGTATCAGCAAAGTCGCCGTCATTCGACCGGGCGTGGATTTCGACCGCCTGGAAACGGTATTTGTGCTGCCATGACGCCTGCCGCCCGACGCGCGCTTGGCCTGGGAGTGGCCGTGCTGCTGGCCGCGATTGCGCAATCCGTTTGGGCTAATGCGGCGCGTATACACGGCGCACAGCCCGATTTCCTGACCGCGACGGCGATTGTCTGCGCCCTGTTTTGTGACGCCAATGGCGGCGCGGGCGTGGGGTTGGTTTCCGGCCTGCTCCTCGCGTCGCTTGCCGCGCCCCCGCATGGCGGCTTTGGCAGCCTGATTGTGAGCCGCGTCCTGGTTGGATTTGGCGCGGGGTGGCTGGAAGAGCGCATTGAGCGCGACAATCCCCTGCTTGCCATCGGCCTGGTCACAGCCGGAACCGCGCTGGCCGAGTGCCTGTTCTTTTTGTTCGCGCCCCAACACTACATCAGCCATTGGGCGCGCAACATGCTGCTGACCACGCTGTACAACGCCGCGCTCGCCCTGCCCCTGTATTTTATTGTACGCTGGCTGGCGGGAGGGAGAGCGAAGGATGAAGGATAATAGCGCAAGTTTACCAAGTTTATGGAATCATAACACTTTGTACTCATGTCTGGCGCGAACGAAAGAGAATAACGGTGTACATAGACCGATTGACAGTGGAAAATTTTCGATGTTTTGAGCAAGTCGAGATGGATTTCAATTGGCCTGACTGGCATGGTTGGGCGGATTGGGCAAGCAAGACAGAACTACGCCTGCCCAACATAAATCTGCTCATCGGAAACAATGGAACAGGTAAGACAACTACATTTCAGGCGCTTGTCATAAGCGCGTTGCGAGTAATTTTAGGCACAAATTCTTCCGGCTTTCGGACGGACCGAATCATACGCCATACTCAGGAAACTGCTGATGTAAGCGCCAGAATAATGCGCTCGGAAATGGACAAGGGCGATGAGCCGGACAAAAGTGACATTCTCCCCGCCCTGAGTGGAGTCAAGGCAAATGCGACAATCAAACGCCAACAGAGTACGGAATTTATAGAAATGCGCGGGTCTACGCCCAAATGGGCCGACATTTTATATGATGACAAACATCCCGGTCTATTCATTGCTGCTTACGGCGCAGGCCGTAGAACCGAGCGCCCGGAGGCTTACAATGAACGTTTACGCGCGGTTCGTTATCAACGGGTCGCTTCTCTCTTTGAGGCGCATGTTGGCTTAATTCCAGCCTCCAGAGCCTTTACACAATGCCGCGCGCATGAAAGGTGGGAAGAAGTTATCTTCCTTATAAACGAGTTGCTGCCTCTCCCTGTTCGTTTAACGGAGAAACTTGAAGATGACATTGAGCCTTTGTTCGATTACGGTGGCATACCTCTTCCGGCGAGCTACTTATCGGATGGCTATCGCTTGTTTGTTAGTTGGGTGATTGATTTGCTCACACACTTAGCGCTTGTCCTGCCCAAAAGGTACAGACTCAATGAAGCCACAGGAATAGTCATTGTTGATGAGGTTGATCTGTTCCTTGCGCCTCGGTGGCAGCGAACAGTGCTGGAATCTCTTTCGCGTACCTTTCCTGGCTTGCAATGGCTATGCAGTACACACAGCCCCCTCGTCGCCGGTTCACTTGACAATGACAACATTTATATCCTGGAACAAGACTCTTCCTATACCTCCTATGTGCGCCGTCCAACAAGCAAATTCGAGGGTAGAAGCGTGGACGAAGTTCTAATAGAATTGTTTGATGTACAACAGCCGCGTTCGCCGCAGCTACAGCGGCAACTCAGTGACCTGGCGGAACAAGCCATGAATGGCGATTTAGATGCTTCTTTACTCTATCTGCGCCGTCTCAATGAAGGGTCCAGACCGCTCCGATGATTCAATACCCTCTTGCTTTGCGAGAATTATCCCGTATTGTCAGCCGCAGGTTGCCAACAACACTCAATCAAGATGGTAAACCTCGCAAAAATGGCCGTGTCGCCTGGCGTATTCAGGCACGACAACAGACACAGCAGTTGCGAAGCCAAAGAACTTATAATCTTGATAAAGACTATGAAATTTGGCCGGAACTGAAGGATATATTTGCGGGCATACAGGGCGACAAGTGCGCTTTCTGTGAAAAGAGACTTCCTGATCATAGGAGTGGTCGCGTTGGTGGTGATATTGAGCATTACAGGCCGAAGAACGGCGTAGTGGCATGGCCTACCACGCACCCTATACCTGTGGGAAAGTCGGACACAGACTGCTACTATTTGCTTGCGTTCCATCTTCGCAATTATCTGCTTTCTTGCGGCATTTGCAATCAGGACTACAAACGTAACTATTTTCCCATTGCAGGGCAGCGCTGCCCTGCACATTCCTGCCGTCCTCGTGATCTGCTTGCTGAACGCCCTTATCTTCTACATCCGCTGGATCCCAATGATGAAGACCCGGAAGAATTAATTGAGTTTATAGGAATAGTCCCTGTGCCAAGAACTGCGAAGAATACGCCTTCTTATTGGCGGGCTGTAGTAACAATAGAACTGCTTGGACTGACTGGCGGCAATCGCTTCGACTTAGATTTAGAGCGCGCAACAACAATTGTTTGTCTAAGCTTGGCACTAAAACTTCAAGCCAGCAAAGGAAACGATCCAGACGTCGTATTTACACTCAACGGATTAACAAACGACTCTCTGCCACATCGCAATTGCGCTCGTAGCTTCAAAAGACTGTATGATAGTGATCCCATCCTGGCTGCGCATGTCGCCCGGGAAGCCCTAAAAATTGTAGATGACGATCAGCGTCGCAGACGTCGGGTAAATTGAAATACTATGAACGATACGGAAGCATTGAAGAATTATGTGCGGGCGGAAGATGGGGCGCTGCAATGGACGCTGCGCGGCGCGTCCCAACATGTGTACGCCACTATTTATGAGTTCGCGCTGACTTCGCAAATCTGGCAGGGACGCGCCTGGACGCACCGCCTGCAATTGTTCGTGCCGCATACGCCCCATGCGACGAAGCCTGACTCCGACATGCCTATGGTGGTAAATTCGGCGGCGGACGCGGTTTTGCTGTACATCACCACGCAGGGCGGCAGCGCGGAAACCGAATTGGGCGTACAGGCGTGCGCGGCAACGGGCATCGCCTGCGCTTTTTTGTACGATGTGCCCAACCAGCCGCTGTTTGAGGGCTTGATGGAAGATGCGCTGATTGCCCATACGTTTGTTCGCTATCTGGAAACGGAGGACGCGACATGGCCCCTGCTGTTCCCGATGGTGAAAAGCGTAACGCGGGCAATGGACGCTTTGCAGGCGTTCAGCAGGGAAGCGTCCAACGCCAAAACGGTTCCCAATACGGCAAACGCAACCGTGCAGAATACTGCTCTTGTTCCCTTCACGCGCTTCCTGATTACGGGAGCCTCCAAACGGGGCTGGACCTCGTGGCTGACGGCTGTTGCCGAAGCGGAAACCGGGCGCGTGGCGGCGATTGCGCCGATGGTCTATGACAATCTCAACCTCCTGGCGCAGATGCCGCACCAACGGGAAGTTACGGGCGGGTACAGCGCGTCCATCCACGATTATACCGAGCTGGACTTGCAGGCGCGCATGGCAACGCCCGAAGGCGCGCAATTGGCGCAAATGGTGGACCCGTATACTTACCTTGACCGCCTGACGCTGCCCAAATTGATTATCAACGGCGCGAACGACTCCGTACTGGATGACCGATGCGCTCAATCTCTACTGGCCCGCCCTGCCCGCGCCCAAGCACGTTTTGTACGCGCCGAACACGGGCCACTTTTTGGGCGATACCGCCCGCGTGTATGCCACGCTCGTCGCCTTCGTGCGCGCGGTTGTGGCCGACGACGCCCTGCCCGCGCCCGTTCTGAACGTGACGGCGACGGAGAGTTTTGTTACCATCAACGCCGGAAACATAACCGAAGATGTGCGTCTTTGGGTTGCTTATTCCGCTTCCCGCGATTTTCGGGGCGCGTTCTGGAAATCGCCAACACATACGCCACGTGGCAAAGGGGAGGTATGGACAACGACGGTTCGCAAACCTTCCGATGGTTTCATGGCGCTATTCGGCGAATTCGGCTTTGTGTATGACGGCTTGCCGTACACGCTTTCCACGCCAATAAATATTTTTTCCGATGCAGCTTAAAATGCGCAAAAATACAGAGGAAAGCGCCGGTCAACATGCGAATATACCTGCGAAGTAGTAGACACAAGAGAGTAGACACAAATTCAAAACAGGAGAAAACCCACTATGTCGAACACGATGCAGGAATTCCTTGCCACCGCCACGCAAAAACAGGCGGAGAACTTGATTGCCGCGTACCTGCGCCTGCCCGAAGACAAGCGCGGCTGGAAGCCCGACGAGAAAGCCCGCTCCGCGTCCAACCAGTTCGCGGAGTGCGCGCTGCTCGCAGGCTACACCGCCGCGCTGCTCGAAACGCGCCAGATGCCGGCGGACGACAACATGATGGCAACGTTTTTCCGCGATATGGCCGCAACTGAAGCCCTGCCCTGGGATGAGCTTCACGCGCGCCTGCTGGAAAACACGCAGAAAGTCGCCGCCGCCATTCGCGCCATGCCCGATGACGCGCTTGCCATCGAAATCCACATGCCCTGGGGCGTACAAACACTGGGGGCAATTCTGGCGTATCCCAACTGGAACATGACGTACCACGAAGGCCAGATCAATTACATCGCTTCGATGCTGGGCTGTCTGCCATAAATTGGGCGTTCAGGTGTTCAGGTGTTCGGGTATTCAGGTGTTGAACTCATAGCTTTGCTGCGATGAACCAACCGTCTGTACTTTTGTATTTCCTGAATACCGAACACCTGAACACCTGAATACCGATTCAATGCCAACATCACAAGGAAGTGATTCAGGAAAATTATATGCCAATCATTGACGTGCCTATTCCGCAGATGGGCGAGGGTTTGCAGGAAGTCATTATCCAGAAGTTTTTGAAGCAGCCGGGCGATTTTGTCCGGCGGGATGAACTGCTGTATAATATGGAGACGGACAAAGCCGTCATGGAAGTGGAGTCGCCGCATGAGGGCGTTTTGCAGGCGTGGTTAGGCGAAGAGGGCGCGGTCATGCCCATCGGCGCGGCGATTGCCCGCATGGAAGTGACGGAAGCCGAAACAAACGCCGACGCCGCTATGCTGCCGACGCATATTTTCCCGGCTTCGGAGCAGCCTGCCGTTCGGAATGGGGCCGACCTGGTGATTCCGCCCCGCACCCGCGCCTATTGCCGTGAAAAGAGCATTGAAGAAGACGAAATGCGGCAAATTCCTGCCGTCACCGGCAAACTGCTGCCGTCCGATGTAGACGCTTACCTGGCGAAGCGCGAAGCCGGGGAAGCGCAAACCGAAACCGAAGCCGTAAGCGAACCTGTACTCCCTTATGCCGAACGTTCGCTTACGGCGCAGCAGCGGACATTCATCTATCGCATCAAGCGCAGCGCGCAAATCGTCGTGCCCGCCACCGCCAAACGCTCCATCGAGTGGGGCAGCCTGCGCCAATTGGCCGAGCGCCTGCGCGGACAGAACCCGAATTTGCAGCCGTCCTCGTTCCAGATTTTCGCGTTTTGCGTGGCGCAGGTGATTAAGGCGCATCCCAAGTTTCGCTCTACGCTTGTCGGCGAAACGGTTCAGCGCGAGTACGAGCATGTGAATTTAGGGATTGCGGTAGGGCTGCCGCACGGCGAATTAACGATCGCTACCGTGCCGGATGCGGATACCCTAGATTTCACAGCCTTCGTGCAGACCGCGCAGGCCAACATCCACCGGGCGCGCGAGGGCGAGGATCAGGCCAGCGATACCACGCAGTTCTTGCTCACCTACATGGGACCGTATGAACTCACGGACGCCATCCCCGTGCTTGTCGCGCCCGCCGTCGCTGTCTTATTTATCGGTTCCACGTTCGAGCAGGGCGGCGAAACGGTTGCCAACCTCGCGCTCACGTTCGACCACCGCTTGATACAGGGCATCGAAGCGGCGGAATTTTTACGCGCCATCGTGCAGCAGTGCCGGAGTGTAGAAGAGTTGATACGCGGTGAGGGGGAAAGCGAAAAAACCGTATCCTGACGTATATTTACCGCAGGAACAGATTGGACAGACACGCTTGCCATTGCTTTGATGCCCGTTAATCCGCGTTCTCCCTCCACAAAATAGCGTTTTGGTTTCGGCTTTCTTACACCGGCGGAAACAAGTCGGCAACGCGAATGGCGGTTTCAGGACGGTCAGCAATGAAAACTATTGCTTCCGGGTCATGCATGGTCACATCTGCGTAACCGTCCGGTGTGGGCGAGCGGTGAATATGAATTTGGCGTTCCGCAATGTCCATAACCCAGTATTCGCGGATGCCGACGCGGGCGTAAAGCAGGGCTTTCGTTGTCAGATCGAAACGGCGCGTGATATCCGACACTTCCACGACAAGCAACAGATCAGCGGGGCCGGGATGCGCGTTGATATAGGCGGTTGTCGGTTCGAGAGTGACGGCAACATCGGGTTCCGGTTCCGTCGTTTCGCCTTCTTCGCCGGGAATGGCAATCGGGTCTTCTGTTTGCACACGGAGAGCGCCAAAAAGGGCATTGAGCCACTCCGCCAGTAATCTGATAACAATACGATGCGGCGGTTTCTGTCCCATTTTGGAAATAATCTCCCCGTCAATCAGTTCGTAGCGCCCGACAAGTTCCCCGATTTCGACGAGGCGTTCGCATTGCTGGCGCGTCCAGCGTCTGCGGTTAGGAAAGATTTCGTTGTCAGGGGCGATCAGCGCGCTTGTCATACCGTTCCTTTCGGCTTTGTGTCACAGCATTACGCATAGCAACAAACGTTACCTGCATGGAAGCAAGTGGGCGATGCCCTCCCATAGTTCGGGTGCTTCCAGCGCATCGGCCAAATTTCTAACCCATGTTTCGATTCGCTTATCTGCCACCATGATACATCTATTATAGCGCAGATTCGCTGACAAGAGCGGGCTTTTGTCGTTTTATTATTTCGTTTCGTGTATACTGATATCATGTTGAACTCTCTGATTGCCGCCAAAGTCCATGCCTGGTTTCAGCGCGAAGATTGCCCCGTTCGGCAGATCATTACGCACATCGAAACGGCGCGATTTTTTCGGGACGCGCAGATCGAAGCAATCAAGACGTATCTGTTTTTGAAAATCGAAGGCGGCAACCGTCCGCTGTGGCAGTTGTTTGCCGAAGGCTTTTTCAGTTCGCGGGAAGATTTGTCGCGCCTGGCGCTGCGTCAGGATACGCGCGAACTGCTGGAAACCGATACGGCGGCGCGGGCGCTGTTTGAGTTTACACGCCTCAAAGCCAATGGCGCGGCGAAAACCCTGCTGCCGGAACTGGAAAGGTTTCTGCTCGACCATGTCGCCGAAGTGGATTGCCCCGCCGTCATCAAGCAGTTATTCTACGGCGTGGAGTACCCGGATTACCTGTTCAGCCTGCCGATGGGCGCGGGCAAAACGTTTCTGATGGCGGCGTTTATCTATCTGGATTTGTACTTCGCGCAGAATGAACCTGCCAACAAAGCCTTTGCGCATAATTTTCTGCTGCTCGTCCCTTCCGGCCTCAAATCGTCCATTATTCCCAGTTTGAAAACCATTGAAAAGTTCGATCCGGCCTGGGTACTGCCTGAACCGGCGGCTTCCAATGTTCGCAAATTAATTAAATTCGAGATTCTGGATCAGCCCAAATCCGGCAGCAAAAGCAACCGGGCGCGTAACCCCAACGCGCAGAAAATCAGCCGCTATCAGCCGTTCGACGCTCTGATGGGCCTGGTGATGGTGACGAACGCGGAAAAGGTGGTGCTGGATCAGGCCAAGTTCGACGCGCAGATGCGCCTTGTGGAGCCGACCGAAGACGAAAAAGACAAAGCCGCCAACGAATTGCGCAACCTGATCGGCAAAGTGCCCAACCTGCAAATCCTGATTGACGAAGTGCATCACGCGGCAACCGATGAAATCAAACTGCGGCAGGTAGTCAACCAATGGCAAAAAGGCAACGCCAAAAACCCAACACCTGAACACCGAACACCGAACACCGGCAACATTAACGGCGTTCTCGGCTTTTCCGGCACACCCTACCTGTCCTCACCCGAAGAAGTGACTATTGCGCCGAAAATGGCGGTGAAGTTCGCGCAGATTACGAACACGGTTTTTTATTATCCGCTTACCCGCGCTATTGCCGGGTTTTTGAAGAAGCCGACCGTGCGGACGATCAGCGAATTGGAAGGCAGCCGGATTGTGCGGCATGGCGTGGCGGATTTTCTGGCCCAATACGGCGACAAGGTGTACGCTAATGATGCGACCGCCAAACTTGCCATTTACTGCGGCAGCATCGAACGCCTGGAAGAAGAGGTTTATCCCCTGCTCATCGGCGAAATGGGAATTGCGCCCGCGGACATTCTGAAATACCATCGAGGCAACGCCAAATACAGGATTTCACCCGCAGACGGAGGCCGGGTGGAAGTATTTGGATACCCCCTGTCGCGCAAGCGGATCATCCTGCTGGTGCAGATCGGCAAGGAGGGCTGGGATTGCCGGAGCCTGACGGGGGTAATCCTGTCGCAAAAAGGGGATTGCCCCACGAATATGGTGCTGCAAACAAGTTGCCGATGCCTGCGCGAAATGGACGGCGACAGGGCGGGCGCTAAGGAAACGGCGGGAATCTGGCTCAATGCCGACAACGCCAAAAGCCTGGACAAGCAGCTCAAAGAAGAACAGCACACGAGCATTGAAGAGATCAACCGATTGGGCAACAGCGATGCGGTTCCCCTGCGCCCCCGCTACAATCGCATGGACGCGCTGAAACTGCCGCCCGTAGAGTTTTATCAACTGCGCGTCCGCTATGAAAACCTGACGCTGGAACCCGCGCAGCCGCAGGAGGCCCTTCGCTCGGTAGATGCCGCCCGGTTTCGCGCCAACGCCGCCAGTGTTACCCGCAGCCTGACCGCAAGCGAAGCCGACAGCCGGTGGTTCCACAAACAGGAACAGGGCGAGATTGCCGACTTTTCCGCCTGGCTCCTGCAAATCGCCAAAAGCAGCCTGGGCGCAATTTCCCTCGCCGCCCTGCGCCCCCACGCCCTGAGTTACGCGCCATCTTCGACGCGATCACGTATATCGAGGGAAAAGGAAAAAGGGAAAAGGGAAAAGAACAGAATACGGAAGAAGAGGATGCTCTATCAACTATCAACTATCAACTATCAACTCCTGCATCCTTCTTTAACGCCCTCTACGACCTGGACGCTATTGCCGCCGAGATACGGCTGGCGTTTTATGCGCGACGGACATTGAACTCTGCGAGCGAGATCGTTCCCGATACCGCTCGCCTGCTGATTGCGGAAAAACTGATGGCGATTGCCGCCGATAAGAAGAACGTATATCCGGGCGAAAGCGACGTAGAGCAGATGCGGGAAATGGACGCGGCGGGACAGACCGCGTTTCAGTACGCCGAGGAGCAGCGCGCCAAATTGGAACAGGTGCGGGAAATGGCGAAAGCGGCCAATCTGGACATCAACCTGTTTGCCCTGCGCGACAATGCTGTTTCTGCCGCCGCGCAGAATAAAGACCGCTCGTTCCATTATGCGCCGTACAGCTTCGACAGCAGTTTTGAAATGAAGTTTTTGCAGGAAGCGCTTACCCTGCAAGCCCTGCGCGACGGGCAGTTGGAATTGTACTTTAACGGCGCGGGCGAACTGACGGAGTTTCGCATCGAATGTTACGCGCCCCGGCCCGGCGGCTGGAACAAAGTGGGCAAGTACACGCCCGACTTTCTGCTGGTAGAGCGCAAAAACGGAGCCATTCACCGCGCCCTTATTATCGAAACCAAAGGCAGCGGGTATGCCGACCAGAAAGCGTTTCTCGCCCGCCGCGATTTCGTGCAGTCCCACTTTCTGCAAATGAACAATGACAAATTCGGCTACGCGCGTTTCGAGTACCTGTACCTGTAGCGACGCCGACGAGATACCAGCCAACCTCCGCAAATTGTGCGATGCGGCGGCAGAAATTCTTCACGGACAAACCCATCCATGCCTGTTAAATATATTCCCTACGTTCCCAACACGACTGCCGGGCAGGCGATTCTGGACAACATCACCCGTACCCGCCGCGTCCTGCGCTACCGGGACAACGACAAAGTGCTGGACCACATCCGGCGCGGCCTGCCCCTGTACGAAACCGCCTGCGTGGAAACGGTGGGCACGGAGGATGCGTCGGGCAATCTGCTGCTGCGCGGCGAGTGCCTGTCCGCCTGCGCGTACCTCAAAGACAAGGGCATCGAACTGGATTTGGTGTACATTGACCCGCCGTTCGCGTCCGGGGCCGATTACGCCAAAAGCGTGTATCTGCGCCGCAATCCCAAACAAGCGCAAATGCTTGCCGACGCCGAGCAGGAATTGGAACTCGACGAACTCCGCGCCTTTGAAGAAAAAATGTACGGCGACATCTGGAACAAGGAAGACTACCTGAACTGGATGTTTGAAAATCTGACGGCCATCAAGTCCGTAATGAGCGAAACCGCCAGTATCTACGTGCATCTCGACGAACATATTGGGCATTACGTTAAGATTTTGCTGGATGAGGTTTTTGGTGAAGACAACTTCCAACGAGAGATTATATGGGACATTCAGGTTTTATCTGGCTTCAAAACCAAAGCTCAAAACTGGATTAGAGGTCACGACATAATCTTCTACTACACCAAAAACGAAAACGCGAAAGTTTTCAATAAGTTGACACAACCTCACACTGAAAAATATCTCGCTATGTTCGACAGAGAAGACCCAGATGGCCGTAAATACCTGATTGCACATGGTAGTAAAAGATATAGAGATCAAATTGAAGACAAGGGTAAGAATCTATCTCAAAACAAAAGTGGCTCTGCAACGGGCAAGATGACCTCTTGCTTTAATACGTGCAACTTGCGGAACCACAGGAGGGCACAGGCGAGTTTGCAGGTTGCCAGGTAGTTGCTGGGCTTTTTGTCCCACCGGATGAGGATGCCGCGCCAACGCGACAGCCAAGCAAACGTGCGCTCCACCACCCAACGCCGCGCCGGATGCGTTTTCTCGCCCGCTTCGTCTTTCTTTTCTTCGCCAATGCGGCGAATGTGGGGCGTATAGCCTGCTTTCTTAGCGGCTTCTTCCCCACGCGGATTGTCATAGCCTTTGTCCAGGCACAGGTTTTGAGGTTCTTCGGGCGTGGGCTGCGGACGGCACACCACCACCGCGCTGATCGTGGCCGCGAGCAGATGCGCGTCATTGGTGTTGGCGCTGCTGATACAAATGCCGGTCGGCCCGCCGTCGCCTTCCACTAAAAGGCTCTTTTTGACGCCTTGCTTCCCACGATCCGTGGGATTGGGACCGACACAGGCGTCGTCTTGTGCCCCTTTTTAGGCACACCGCGCGCTTTGCTCAGGCAGGCATCGGCAGATTGCCAGTCCCACTTTACGCCGCCCAAGAAGTCGCAATTGCGCAGAAGAACCGCCCACAACTTGCCGAACAAGTCCAGCTTCTCCCACCGCTGCAAGGTGCGGTGGATGCTGGCATCGTCGCCAAACTCCTTGGGGAGTTGGTTCCATTGGCAGCCGGTACGCGCTCGGTAGATAATGCCGTTGAGAGCAAGACGGGCATCAATGCGCTTGCGTCCGCGTTTGCAAGGGGGATCGTACTGGTTGATCAACGCCTGAATGTGTTCCCATAACTCGTCGGGAACACGCCAGATCGTCGGTAAAGAGGGTGTCTGCGCCATAAGTCACTCCAAAAAAGTAGTCGTAACTTTATCATCGGCAGGCCAATGGACAAGCTGAAAACGCAGATCGTCGGCTTGAAAAACGAGGACGGCCTGGACTCCTTTTGGGAAGGCGCGATACACGACTCAAACTGGGCATGATGCCCGTGTACCTGCCCAACCTGCTCGACCACCAAACCAAAGTGCTGGACATACCGCTCGTCAACGCCGTTCTGCACGAAGCCCTGCCCAATCTGCCGGATGGGGTGAAGCAGGCCATTCTTTATTACGTGGACATTTATGACCGGGCGGGCGTGGAGAAGTTTATCGCGGACGGAAAACATGACCGGCATCCAATTGGAACTGCGCGACCTCAAAGAAATCCTGGATGAAATCGTTCTCAACGACGAGGCCGAATTTAACGTGACGGGAACGCGGGCGGCGCGTATACGGTGGAAATTGCCGCGTTTGCCAGTGACCGCCTGCAAGCCAAAATCAGCGAGTACAACCAGAAGAAAGGCTTGACCGGCAGGGCCAAAACGCCGCTCCTCACACCCGACGCGCCCGAAGCGGACAGTGACACGAACGGCGACAACGATGACGGAGAACCTGCCGCGCCGCGCCGCAAAACGCCGTTCACGCCCATACAGATCAGCCCGGACGGTTTGGAACTCATTGAATGGCTTAGTCTTGATTGCGCGGCGAGCGAAGGAAGCTGGCATTCCGACGCGGAAATCAAGATTGACAAAAAGGCTTCGTGACCCACGACGGACGGAAAACCAAAACCTTTTGGGACGCGAAAATCGCCGATGCTCGCAAGCCCCTGCGCCTGAAAATCCGCAACATCGCCGGGGACGAAAGTATTTTTAGTCTTGAACTACGATTTAAGAGGTTAGCGCATGGATGTACCCCCTGAAGATATGGAGAAATGCCTTGAGGTGTTGCAGCGGATTGCTGATGGTCCGGGCAGCGTGTATCGTGACGCCCGTTTTCGCGGCCTGATTTCCAAAATCCATAAAGCGGGGATGCGGGACGACAAACGCGCCGAACGCTGGCGGCAAACGGTGGAAGACCGCGCCCTGCTGGCGACGACGGGAATGGTGCAAATCCAGCGCGACGCTCTGCCGCCCCATGCGCTGCCGCCGCCCGATGTATCCGGGGAACGGACGCTGAACAACCCGGAAGCCTGCTACATCTGCAAAGCCGCCTATACCGAAGTCCACTTTTTCTATCATCTGCTGTGCCCGGACTGCGCGGCCTTCAACTATGAAATGCGCAATCGGCGCGCAAACCTGACGGGGCGCGTGGCACTCGTCACGGGCGGGCGCGTCAAGATCGGATTCCAGACCGTTTTGCGCCTGCTGCGCGACGGGGCCAAAGTAATCGTTACGACGCGGTTTCCTCATGCCGCCGCGCGCCGGTTTGCCGCCGAAGCCGATAGCGGGCAATGGGAAGACCGCCTGCATCTGTATGGCCTCGATTTGCGCAACATCCCGGCTGTGGAAGCGTTCGCGCGGCATCTTCTGGATACCGAACCGTATCTCGACATCATTATTCACAACGCCGCGCAAACCATTCGCCGCCCACACGGGTTTTATCAGGAGTTGCTGGCGCAGGAGCAGTGTCCGCAGGAGACTTTGTCATTGGAAGCGCGGCGGCTGGTGCGGCAGGGATTGCCGTCCCTGCCCGCGCTGACGGATGGTTCCGCCCTGTTGCCTGCCGCCCCGTCCGCCGCGATGGACACGCTCCCCATTATGGACATTCTGCCCGCCGATGCTTACGAGGACCATGAGGAGCGCGTTGATTCGAGTACTACCAATAGCTGGCTGCTCCGATTGGACGATGTGAGCGCGCCGGAAATGCTGGAAGTGCAGTTAGTCAACAGCGTCGCGCCGTTTCTGCTCAACAGCCGCCTGAAGCCGTGCCTCCTGCGCGCGCCTTTTGCCCGCCGCTTCATCGTCAACGTGTCCGCGATGGAGGGGCAGTTTCAGCGCCATAAAACCGTGTTTCATCCGCACACCAACATGGCAAAAGCCGCCCTGAACATGATGACGCGCACCAGTGGCGAAGACTATGCCCGCGACGGCATTTACATGACCAGCGTGGATACGGGCTGGGTCACGGATGAAAACCCCACGCCCAAGCGTACCCGGCGTCAGGAAGATACTGGGTTCTTTCCTCCCTTAGATATTTTCGACGGCATGGCCCGCATCTACCACCCAATTGCGCAGGGCATCGAAAGCGACGAAGAGCCTTTCTTCGGCGTATTTCTAAAAGATTACGCGCCGTGTCCCTGGTGACACTGCTAATTTAATAATTTTTGCTTCTTTTGGAATGATTACACTATGAAAACACACGATGTTGTGATTGTGGGGGCGGCGCGAACGCCGATTGGACGCGCGCCTAAAGGCACACTACGCTTGACGCGCCCGGACGATCTGGCCGCTATCGCCATTCGCGCCGCATTGGAACGGGCGCATGGAATCATGCCCGAACAGGTGGAAGATGTGATTTTGGGATGCGCCACGCCCGAAGCCGAACAGGGGTTGAACGTCGCCCGCATTGCCGCCCTGCGGGCCGGATTGCCTCAAAGCGTTTCCGGCCTGACGCTGAACCGCTTTTGCGCGTCCGGGCTGGAAGCCATTGCGGTTGCAGCCGCCAAAATCGCAACCGGGCAGGCGGAAATTATCGTTGCGGGCGGCACGGAAAGCATGAGCCTGGTTCCCTTCATGGGCGACACGATGCGCCCCAACCCCTATTTAATGGAACGCGCGCCGGACACCTATATCAGCATGGGGCTGTCAGTGGAAGGCATAGCCCGCGAGTTCAACATCCGCCGGGACGCTTCCGACGCGCTTTCCCTGCAAAGCCACCAGCGCGCCCTGGCCGCGCAGGACGCGGGACGGTTTGACGAAGAGATTGTTCCCGTCTGTGTTCAAGTTCAGGCAGAGAATGAAAACGGGATGGATGCGCGGGAAATCGTGTTCGACAAAGATGAAGGGCCGCGCCGCGAAACCTCCCCGGAAGCCCTGGCGAAATTGAAGCCCGCGTTTCTCCCGGAGGGCGTGATTACCGCCGGCAACGCTTCGCAGCGCAGCGATGGCGCGGCAGCCGTCGTGCTGACCACTGCGGAAAAAGCGGCAGAATTGGGCTTGAAACCCCTGGCGCGTTTCGTCGGGTATGCCGTGGCGGCTGTGGAACCGGAGCGCTTTGGCATTGCGCCCGCCTACGCGGTTCCCAAACTGCTCAAGCAAACCGGCATTAAATTGGAAGACATTAACCTGATTGAATTCAACGAAGCCTTTGCCGCGCAGTTTTTGGCTTCGCAGGAGATATATCCGCTTCCCATTGAGCGCGTGAACGTCAACGGCGGCGCGATTGCCCTCGGCCATCCGCTCGGGGCAACGGGCGCGCGCCAAACCGTGACTCTACTGCACGAGGGCAAAAGGCGCAAGGCGAAGTACGGCATGGTGACAATGTGCGCCGCGCTGGGCATGGGCGCGGCGGGGCTGTTTGAACTGCTTTGAGAAACGGGGTTCAGGTGTTCAGGTGTTCGGGTATTCAGGTGTTGGGACACCTAGCGTTTTCAGCAGGGGTGGTGAACGCCGTTTGTAAGTTCTGCTGTGAAAGGAAGTGTAACTATGTCGGCAGCAACGTTTGATTTTGAAGCGCGTTATCCGCATATCGCCGCCTGGATTGAATTGGAAGGCTCCATTGAAATCGGACACGAACCCAATACGGACAGCTACGCTCGCGCGCTGGATGAGGGCGGCATGGTTTGGTCGGGCGGGCATCAGAATGGTTCGCTCGATGACTGGCTGCAAGCGCTGGACGCGGGACTTGCAGACTTTATGGAGGCGGAGGGGATAGGCTAAACGATGCGCTTCCTGCAAAATCTGTTCAAATCTAAAGAAGAAGGCGATCTATCCGGTGTACCCGATTACCGCGTTGGCGACTCGGTTGTTGTCAAACAAGGCGTGATGTGTCCCGACAAGCCCGAACTCTCCCTCGCCGGCTGGCAGGGACGCATTACCGAACTGTACCTGGAAGAAGGCAATGTCTTCATTGATTGGGATACCCCAACGCTGCGGGCCATGCCGGACGATTACATCCGCGAGTGCGAGATAGAAGGGTTGGGATGGGACAGCATGGTATTGGGCGCAGACGAGGTACTCCCCGCCCAACCGCGCGACAATGAACAGGAACGGGCAAAAGTCAGTGAAGAAATCGAGAAACGTCACCAATGGGATTATCTTGCCGACGAAAATCCCGGTATCCGCGAGGTTCTCGGCGGCCTGGAAGACGGCGATATTATGTCGTGCCTGGCAGCGTGGGAGGAGCATCTCAGCGCCGCGCTGAAATTCCCCTTCGAGGCTAAAGTGGCGGAACAAATCACCCGCTACCCGGTAGGCGTCGGCGAAAAAGTTCTATTGACCGGCCTTGAAGATGCAGATGATCTATACGGCCTTTTGGTGAATGTCCGGTTTGGCCGGAAGCAATATACGTTACCCCTGTGCGACCTTGAGGCAACAGATGAGAACTCTCCCAACTACCAGCCGCTCAGAGATTACGTCGTCTGGTTCGCCAACCGTTAGGTCTTGTTGCTTGCTCTTTTCTTAACTGCGTTTGTAAACCGCGTTTGCAGCAATGCCCAACCGCACAGCGCGACGGACACGAACAGGCACAACTGCCCGAAGCGCCAGCCGCCGCGCACAAAGATTGTCTGGCCTTGTATCCGCCCGACGGTAACATCAAGCCGCGCCGGACTGGTCGTGGCAACGCGGGCTGTTTCCTGGCCGTTGGGCGCGGCGACCGACGTTCCGCCCGCCACATCTGCCCGCGCCAGCCACTTCCCGCACTCCGCCGCCCGCATCTGGAACATCAGGCGGTGCTGAACGCGCTGCATCTCGCCCCATTCCGGCGGATCGTCGTTGGGAACCAGAAACACCTCG
Organism: uncultured Chthonomonadaceae bacterium; assembly: GCA_963835065.1. Taxonomy (GTDB): domain Bacteria; phylum Armatimonadota; class Chthonomonadetes; order Chthonomonadales; family Chthonomonadaceae; genus CAWFQB01. The sequence goes on from CAWIEK010000053.1 coordinate 59,064, forward strand.
GCTCCATCCGCCGCCAATCGCCGCGCCACATCCGGGTAGTCCATGTCAAAGCAAATGGCGACGCCGATTTTACCGGGCGGGGTTGCGATAGCGGTTGACTGTGTGCCTGCCACGCCATCTCGTATAAAATGCACGGGATGGTTTTTGACGTGCCGCCCCACTTCCCTGCCGGTCGGGTCGAGCAGATACGCGGTGTTGCGGAAGCCTGCGGGAGAATCGAGGTCGAACTGATCCGTCGCGCCAAACAGCAGATAGGCGGATTGCTCCCGCGCCACTTGCTGCAAACCCTTCCACACTTTGGCGTCACGGGTCGGGTCGCGGACAAAGCTGTATTCCGGCCACACGATCACATCGGGCTTGTGTGGAGCATCGGAATTGGAACGCGACAGCCGGTAGAAACTGTCTTCATCTTCGGAATTGGCCTGCACGAGTCGAACATGCAGCGGGCGCTCCGGCGCGGGAGTCGAAGCGGGAACCACAAACAGCAGCAGCCAGCCACAATACAGGGCAAGCGGTTTCCAAACCAGTTTTTCGCGGCTGTCTCTTCCGCCAGTAAATCCCTCTGCCAGCAATGCGCCGAGCAGAACGATGCCGAACGTCAGCCCATAGCACCCGAACCACGCCGCGCATTTCGCCAAAACGGGAACATTGACTACGCCGTAGCCCAATCCCATCCAGCCGAAATTCAGCGCGAACGGTTCGGAGCGATAATATTCAATGCCTGTCCACAGCACGGGCGCGAGCAGCCAACCTGGAAAACGGGGCAGGCGCTCACGCAGCCAGACATACGTAACGGCAAAAATGGTAGGAAATACGGCGAGCAACGCGCATAAACTGACAACCGCCATGCCGAACAGCCGGGAAAACCAGTACAAATCCGCGCAAAACCACGTCAGCCCGAACACAAACCCAAGATAAAACGCCTGCCGCCGCGTCACGCCATGCAGCAGGAACAAAAACGCCGCCACGCACAAAGGCAGGAGAAAAGCCCATCCAACCGGAGGAAAACAAGCCGCCAGCAAGCCGCCCACGCCGCAAGCCAGAAGCAGTCGCCACCGGAACGCCAATGCCGACGGCACAGGCGGAATGGCAGGCTCAGGCGATGTTTTCGCCTGCAACGGCGCGTTTGCCTGAATGTCCATGTTCCTCTTCCTTCACTGACATTGGCGCAGGGAACGGTTCAGTTTGGATGCCAGAAAGCGCGTCGCCACTCCCACTTGTTCGGCATCAACGCCCGTTTCAATGCCCATGCCGCGCAGCAATCCAAGCAAATCTTCGGTTGCCAGATTGCCCGCCGCGCCGGGAGCAAACGGACAGCCGCCCACGCCGCCCGCCGCCGAGTCAAAATTGGCAACGCCATATTGCAATGCGGTTTGTACGTTTTCCAGCGCCATTCCGCGCGTGTCGTGGAAATGGTAGGCGGTTTGCGGCAGGGGCAGGACAGGGCGCAATGCTTCGGTCAAATCCGCCACTTGATCGGGGGTGGCGTGGCCGATGGTATCGCCAAGCGAAATCTCCGCAACGCCCATTGCCAGCAGTTCCGCAACAATGGGCGATACCTGCGCAGGCTGAATAACGCCCTCAAACGGACAAACGAACGCGGTGGAAACATACGCGCGCACCCACAAACCCTTTGCCTGCGCAAGGGGCATTAGAGCGCGAAAGTTGTCAAGCGATCCGGCAATCGTCGTGCCGATGTTGCGTTGCGTAAACGTTTCACTGGCCGCCGTAAACAGCGCAATCGCCTTCACGCCGGCATCGAGCGCGCGTTCCAATCCTTTCGCATTAGGAACAAGGGCCGAATAGCGCACATCGGCGCGGGGCGCAAGCCCGGCAAAAACTTCACTCGCATCCGCAAGCTGCGGCACGCGCGCCGGATTGACAAACGACGAAACTTCAATATCCGCAAACCCCGCTTCCGCAAGCATTTCAATAAACTGAACTTTATCCTCTGTAGAAAGAATGACTGCCTCGTTTTGCAGCCCATCGCGCGGTCCAACCTCGACCACGCGCGCTTTTGTGGGAAGCGCCGCCCCAAATACCGACAACTCACCCATTTCGGCCTCTTTCTTATAGAGCAGTCCCTCACACCTTGTATAATTGCGTCTTGTCCGGTATATACCATCTAAATTCTTTACCGGATACGCAGGACTGCGGCCAATTGTCCTGCGGACACCACATTGTGCCATGTTTAAGCGGTTTGTCTATTACATCCTGCGCCAACCTCTATATTCTTTTGCATCTTTTCGTTTCTTTCGTTTCTTTCGCGGTTCCTAATCTCTTCTTTTCTCCTTTTCTTCTTTTCTTTTTTTCTCTGTGCCCCCTCTGTGTCTCTGTGCCTCTGTGGTGGAAGTTACTCCTGCGCCGTAACTTCCACTACCAAAGCGCCGCGCCCGATCTGCTGCTTTTTCTCTACTGTTAATGACGTAACGGTTCCCGCAAACGGCGCTTCCAGCGTCGTCATAACTTTCATGGCTTCCAAAATTACGAGCGGCTGCCGCGCTTCCACCTGCTGCCCGACTGTCACCAGCACATCGGCGACAATGCCGGACATGGGCGCGGTTAAAACGCCCGATGCCGCCGTGTCTTTCCGTCCCGAAGCGCGCGTTGCAGGGACACTGAACGTATAAGCGTTGCCGTCATAAAAGAACGCGGCATCACTTCCCGAACGCGCAAAGGGGACGCGAAAAACCCGCGACGGCCTTATTCCCAATGATTCCGGTGCAGCCAAAGCGGACGGCAAGACATTGGCCTCTTGCGAACCATCCACAGCCGTCACCTGTAAAACATCGTTGGCGTGGCGGATAGCCGTAATGCGGTGTTCAGAGCCGTCCGGCAGGCGAACGCGCCAGCCGTCGCCGTCCGGCTCTACATCCAGCGTAACCCGTTCATCTCCAAATTGCCGTTCTATCTGCATATCAATTCCGCCGTGACCTTCCGCGTCAGGATGTCAGGAACACTCAACGAGTAAACTGTTCCCATGAGCCGAGTCGTGAACGACCCGTCTAAAGGGTGTTCCGCCAGCCAATCTGCGACCGGAAACCTTATGTTGTTGGGCTTCCCTTACACGTTGCGCCAGGAACCCAATTGCTGCCAGGGATTGGTGACTGGTGGCTGGTGATTGGTGGTTGGCATTTGACGTGTTGAGGACGTTGCCGTTGCTGTGACGGCTTCCGCCACCAGTGCCAACAGTACCTCCGGCGGTATCTCCGTTGCGGGTTTCCAATCGGAAAAATGGTCGCGCAAAAATTGCGTGGACAAATCGCCAGCTTGAAAGGCGGGGTGACGCCCAATCGCCAGCAGATACGCGATATTGGTTTGGATGCCCAGTACGGCGAATTGCCTCAGCGCCTGCTCCAAGCGGGCAAGGCTTTCCTGCCGCGTCGCGCCCGTTGCAATCAGTTTCGCCAGCATCGGGTCATAATAAGGCGAAACTTCGCCGCCACGCTCCACGCCCGCGTCCACGCGAATTCCCGGCCCGCCCGGTTCCTGCCACTGCGTCAGAACGCCAACGGAAGGCATAAAGCCCGTTGCCGGGTCTTCGGCATAAATACGCGCTTCAATCGCATGGCCGGACGCGCGTATATCTTCCTGCGCAAAGGGGAGGGGCTTGCCGTCCGCAATGTCCAATTGCAGGCGTACCAGGTCCAGGCCGGTAATCGCTTCCGTAACGGGATGCTCCACTTGCAGGCGCGTATTCACTTCCAGAAAGTAAAAGGCGGCTTGATCGGCTTCGCTTTGATTATGCGCTTGATTGTCTGCGCTGTGCGGGGTCGGTTCCAGCAGAAACTCCACCGTACCCGCGTTCACATAACCTGCCGCCCGTCCCGCCGTCACCGCCGCGTTTGTGATTCGCGCCCGGAGTTCCGGCGTCAGGATTGGAGACGGACTCTCTTCCATGATTTTCTGGTGGCGGCGCTGAATGGAACACTCGCGTTCATACAGATGGACGACATTGCCCTGCATGTCGCCAAATATCTGTACTTCAATATGACGTGGACGGGCTAGATAGCGCTCCAATAGCAGCCTGTCATCGCCAAACGCGGCCTGCGCTTCCCGCCGCGCTTCCACAATGGCATCCGCCAGTTGATCGCTTTGCGTAACCACGCGCATACCCCGCCCGCCGCCGCCCGCCGCCGCTTTTACCAACAGCGGCAAGGGAATCAGCGCGGCTTCGGCCAACAAACGCGCGTCGCTTTGATCGTCGCCATTATAGCCCGGCACAACGGGTACGCCCGCCTGCTGCATCAAGCGCTTGGCCGCAATCTTATCCCCAAGCCGCCGTATCACGCCCGACGGTGGCCCGACAAAGATTAACCCGGCTTCCTCACAGGCGGCGGCAAAATCCGCGTTTTCCGACAAAAACCCGTAACCCGGATGAACCGCGTCCGCCCCACCCGCCTTTGCCGCAGCCAGCAAATTGGCGATGTTCAGGTAGCTGTCTTTGGCCGGGGCCGCGACCAATGCAGTACGCTTCCTCCGCCAAACCCATATACAGCGCGTCCCGGTCCGCTTCCGAATACACGGCCAGCGGCGTAATGCCCGCTTCCCAGCAGGCGCGTATGATGCGAACGGCGATTTCGCCGCGATTTGCAATGAGGAGACGGTTCATAGGGTTTTAGGGTTTTAGGGTTTTAGGGTTTTAGGTGAGAAGAACAAGCGCCTGCCTGATTCCCCTAACACCATAGAACCTTAAAAACCTACTGCGTCCATTGCGGCTTGCGTTTTTCCAGAAACGCGCGGATGCCTTCCTCTGCCTTCGGGACTGACGCGCAGGGCGGCAATGCAGTCAATGGTGATTTCGGCGGCTTCGTCAGGGGTTTTGTCGGCTATAACCGTCAGCAGGCGCTTGGCAGCGGCAATCGCTTGCGGGCCGGCCTGCAAAATCAGTTCTAGTTTCTTTTAAATCGCCGCGTCCAGTTCGTCGGCAGACTTGACTTGCTTCGCCAACCCGAGACGCTGCGCTGCTTCCAGGCCCATTGATTTTAGATAATCATCAGTAACCACTTGCTGCACCAACCCCAGGCGCAACGCCTCGTCCGCGCCGAAACGCTCGCCTGTCACGAACAAAGCGCGTGACGCGCCCATGCCGATTTTTTGCAGCACATAGGGTGCAATGACGGCGGGAACCAAACCCAGGCGCACTTCACTGAGCGCAAATTTGGTGTCGGATGAAGCAATGGCGATGTCGCAAACCGCCACCAGTCCCGCGCCGCCGCCAATGGCTGCGCCCTGTACCCGTGCAAGGGTCGGTTTGGGACAATGGGCGATAGCGGCAAACATGCGCTGCAATTTCGCCGCGTCCGCCCGGTTTTCTTCCTCCGAATAGTCCGCCATGCGCCGCATCCAGTTCAAATCCGCGCCCGCGCAAAACGACTCCCCCACCCCCCGCAGCACAATCGCCCTTACGTTTGTATCGTCACTCAAACGTTCAAAGCAGGCCGTAATCTCCTGTATCAACGTTTCGTCGAAAGCGTTATGTACCTGCGGACGGTTGAGTGTTACATAAGCAACACCATTGCGCTCTTCAACCAGCAAACTCAGTTCATCCATAGTTCCATCTTTCTTACAACTCAAGTATACAGGCGTTTAGTCCTGCGCTTCCCATTTGCGCAGCAAGGCATCGAAACGATTTGTCTGTTCTTCCCACCTGTTCAAAATCTCCGAAAAACGTTCCTGATTGCGAGTGGAGAGGGTAAGAAGGTCCGTCTGAATGTCAAGTTGGCGTTTTGAAATCTCAAGTTGAGATTGATGAAGTTCCAGTTGGCTCAAAGAATTTGCGCTTTGCACTTCATGGAGGTCTAACTGACGCTGGACTTGTTCCTGCTGTCGGTTCCACGCATCCAGTCGCGTTTCGAACTTAGATTTTCTAAAAAGTCCCAAGATGCTCCTCCGATCCTTTCTTCTTTTTCGTTTTCGTTCGCGTGTTTCGCGGTTCTACATCCTAAAGACGCCGAAGCGCGTGTCAGGAAGGGGCGCATGATAGGCGGCGGCCAAGCCTAGCCCAATTGCCGCGCGGGTATCAAGTGGGTCGAGGATGCCGTCGTCCCACAAGTCGAGCGGTGCTGAAATAGGGGCTGCCTTCCTGCTCGTAAGTTTCCAGCGTGGGGCGCTTAAATTCCTGCTGTTCTTCCGCGCTCAGGATTTGACCCTGCGCCGCCAGTTGATCCTGCTTTACCGTCAGCAGCACGCCTGCCGCCTGTTCGCCGCCCATGACGGAAATACGCGCGTTGGGCCACATCCACAGTTGGCGCGGGCTGAACGCGCGCCCGCACATGCCGTAATTGCCCGCCCCGAACGAGCCGCCTATAATGACCGTAAACTTGGGAACGCGCGCATTGGCGACCGCCATAACCAGTTTGGCGCCATGCTTGGCGATTCCCTCCTGCTCCACTTTCTGCCCGACCATAAAGCCCGTAATGTTTTGCAGGAAGACAAGCGGAATGTGGCGCTGACAGCAAAGTTCGATAAAATGCGCGCCCTTTACAGCGCTTTCCGAAAACAGGACGCCGTTGTTGGCGATAATGCCGACGGGAAAGCCGATCCATCGCGCCCATCCGCACACCAAAGTGTCCCCATAGCGCGGCTTGAACTCGTGGAAACGGCTGCCGTCCGCCAATCGCGCAATAATCTCTCTCGCGTCAAAAGGCTGACGCAGATCGCGGGGCAAAATGCCATAAATGTCTTGCGGGTCGTAAAGCGGTTCTTCGGGCGCGGTCATTTCGGGAACATCGGGGTGGGGCAGGTTCAGCGTTTCCACCATTTCGCGGACAATGCGCAGTGCGTCGTCTTCAGTTTCGGCGTAATAATCGGCCACGCCGCTCAAGCGGGTATGCACATCCGCGCCGCCCAAATCTTCCGCCGTCACCACTTCCCCGGTTGCGGCTTTGACAAGCGGCGGGCCGGCCAGAAAGATGGTTCCCGCGCCTTTGACAATCACCGTTTGATCCGACATGGCCGGCACATACGCCCCGCCCGCCGTGCAGCTTCCCAAGACAGCCGCGAGCTGGGGAATCCCCTGCGCGGACATTTGCGCCTGATTGTAGAAAATCCGCCCGAAGTGATCGCGGTCCGGGAACACTTCCGCTTGCAGGGGCAGGTACGCGCCGCCCGAATCCACCAGATAGATGCACGGCAGACGGTTTTGTTCGCCGATCTCCTGCGCCCGCAAATGCTTCTTCACCGTGAGCGGAAAGTACGTGCCGCCCTTGACCGTCGCGTCATTGGCGACAAGAACACACGGCTGCCCATGTATCGTTCCAATCCCGGTAACAATTCCCGCGCCCGGCGCTTCGTTCTCGTACAGGCCATGCGCAGCAAGCGGGCTGAACTCCAGAAACGGCGAACCGGGATCCAGCAGGGCATCAATGCGCTCACGGGGCAGACGCTTGCCCCGCGCCCGGTGTTTGGCAACGGCCTGCGCCCCCCCGCCCTGCTTTACTTCGGCAAGGCGGACGCGCAGTTCCGCCACAAGCGCGCGCTGATGCGCCTGATTGTCCCTGAAATGGGGTGACGCGGTATCCACCTGCGTTTCCAGCGTTTCCAAGTGTACATGCCTTTCCACTTCATCGGGCAAAGATTGTTTCGCAGAGCAGGAGAGGATTCAAGAATTTACAGGGCGAATCCTCCTGTGTAACGAATAACACCCCATGAGAATTATGTGGGGAGGCCGAAAAACCTTTTGGGCGCGCGTATCAAAATAGATGGTATGTAGAGGCAGCGTCGAAATCTTGGCAATGCAGCGCTTCCAGCCCGATGTCTCGTTGTATCTGGTTGTAAGAAGAGGCATCGTGACCTCGGCAGCATCAGGGCGGGCGGGAGTGGGGGAACATAGGCTTGCACCTCCCTTCCTGAGTAAGTAGTTGATAGTTGATAGGAACTACCAACGTTGCGCTTTCCTGTCTTTATAGTAGACGTTTGTTCTAGTGTTTAGACGGCTGTGTGGGGCAAAGGTTTCTCTTTTTTCGCGTTGCGCGACTCTTTTTTCTATTATCTTGTTTGTGGGATTGTTGCTGTTGACATACTGGGGAACAGAGAGAGGGCGCTTGTTTCGAGGGATGAGTGTTGCACAAAACAGGGTGATTTCTTAAACCAGAAAATGCCCCGTTTTGTGCAACAAAAGAATGCTTTGAAAATTTTGTCATGTGGAGCGGCAAATTGCTGGATGGCGTAGAAAGCCTGATTGGGAAGAGAAATTATAGCCTGAAACTGTGTATACTATGCTGTGAACTAACCATTACTTGCTGCCCGTCGCGCATATGATTCAAAGTTGCATCTGTTCCTTTTGTTCTGTCGCCATGAAATTTCGTATCGGGTTTATCAACTGCATGAACCTCTACCCGGTTGGGTTGAGCGCCCGAAGTCCACAGACTCAGGATGCGCTTGACACACGTATCGCGCAGTTTGCCGCTACGATTTACACGCTTTTCGACGGTACGCGACTCGAAATCGCGCGGCGCTGTGAAGTTGCTACAGAAAATTTGGGAACATGATGAATACGAACGAGTTTGTCGCCATCCTGCGCAATCCCATACCGGACAACACACAACCCGCCGTCAGCATCCTGCGCGAAGTGTCGGAAGCCATTGAAATCGCTACGGATCATAAGGTACGCAGTTGGCTCGAAAAAGGCTTTCCCAATGTGGAGTACGGGCAGGAGTACCGGGTGATTATCAGTTCAAGCGCGCGCAGCTATGAGGAAACCTTGCTTCGCGCCTATGTTCCGCTTTCCGGGAAGCCGATTCGCGTATTTCCCGGCGGCAATACCATGCAGGAGTGCGCCGACGAGGTGGAACTGAAAGCGACGTTAAAAGAGTTTTTGCAGGCAGAGCCTGTGCGGACGCTGATTCAGCAATTCAGCAGCCTCAGCACATGAATAAGAACCGTAACTGCAACATGGCGCAGGCAAACCTAACGTTTGGTACAAATTCGTGTCTGTGGGCAGGCCACAAGCACGTATAAAATTAACATCAAAAGGGTGTTGCTTGGTTCATTTTGGCCCGTTTTCTGCCGTTTTCGGCGTTGTGTCCATACCCCATGACGGACATATGTTGGAACACCGCAAAACTCTTAAAACAGCTTTCTCTTATGGGCATTTACGAATTTAGCAAGGCTTCGCAAAAATAAGCAAAAAATTTTGTCTCAAGCTTTGAATGAGCCTGCCGCGTCAATCTCCTGCCATAGAACCGCGATGGCAGAAGGCTCAGGCGACGGCGTACCCGGTATGCGGACGCACATCAACGGGGTGGAAAGCAGGTACGATGTCCGATTTTGGGACGCCCGCCGCCTCAATTGTATAGCCAACTCCGTCTTCGGTATTGTCGCGCTGAATCCAAATCTTTTCGTTGAGAATGTCCACATGAACAAGACAATAATGGACGCGGCGAACCTGCGTTTCCCAGCCAACAGCCATTACAAGATAGCGGTCATTCGTTTCATCAAAGACGGCTTCGTGTCTCATTTCCGGGTTGGAATACTTAAAGTCTGCAATCTCCGTCAGAACTTCGCGCACGATGCGGCGATAGCGCTCTAATTTCTCCATTGGACAATTTCCTTAAGGCAGGATTAGCGGGTCGCGTGTGATTGTCCAGCCGTCCTATTGCAAGGCGCGTACAAAGGGTTCGTGGTAGAAGTCTTTCACTGCTGTATTGTCGCCTGCTCCTGCGTCTTTATACCACGCTGTGTTTCCTCAGAGAACAAAGTTTCCCGACTGCAGAACTGTTCATGTCACGGTTTCACAACGAAAGCGGAGCCATCCACCATTCGATAGGCGTAGAAATGCTGATCCCGTGTGAAGATTTCATGGGTTCCGAGCATTTCTGCCGCCGCCACAAGCGAAGCGTCCGCAAGATCGCAGAGAATATCGCGGTACGTAACCATCAAATCGCGAACGCGCTGCAATTCAACCGCGTCGGCAAAGTGAACACGCAATACGCCTGTCTCGTAAAGGTTCCATAAAGCGAGGACATAAAACCAACCGCCTGCCTTGTTCAAAAGGTAAGTGGTTTCCGTCAGGCAGGGCCATGTCGTAATCATGGGACGGCGAAGCGTTCGATAAAAGGCGGTACAGACGGCGTGGTGTGTATCGTTCTTATCCACAAGCGCAACGAGTGGGCCGGTATCAATAAGCAATCCTATTTTACCTCCGGGACCTCGCAGGCTTCTTCCAGATCAGAGTAATACGTTGTGGGGCCATCCGGTTGCCGCGCCCATATCGTCTCCAAAACATCCTTTGAGCGTTCCCACAGCGTTGGCGCTTCCGCGTCCGCTTCGGTTTCCGCAAGAGTCTCGGACGGCGCGACCTCTGGCAACGGCGCGTTCTCAACCAGACGGCGCACAAAATCAGTCGGTGAAACGCCCTGCCGTTTTGCGTTCCAGTTTATCTTCGCCTCAACTTCCGGCGTCAGGTCAATCATAAGCGGCATCGTTTTTCCTCCTACGCTATTATACGCCAATTCCGCCACAGGCAACAAGGTAACGCGCTCACAAAACCAGAAGGACAGATTGCGCTTCCCGCAAAAACGAAAATTCCGCTTACAGAACTTTTGCAGGCGCGGGTACTCAGACAAAGCGTACAAGTTTCGTTCTCTCAGCGCAGCATGGAGCAAATAATTCCGACAATCTTTTCCGGTTGAGCGAGGTAGTAAAGGTCGCCGTCAATCGTTGCCGCCGTTCCCTGAAGGCGCAGGAATTTCCAATCGGTTCCGGTTGTCACGGCTCCGTACAGCGTGTCTATCGGTTTGTCGGCTCTCGCGTTGAAAATCTGCGCGGCGATAAGTTCGGCAAGGCATTGCGGGATGCCTTTGAGCAGGTCTTCCTTCTTCGCCTCCACAACCGAAACCACCGGAGCCTCGATCTCTATCGTCAGCGGCGAGAGACTGAACAGGAAATCGCAGAAACCAATCAGCCCCTTGTTCTGATCTACGTTGAATTCCGTGCCGGAAAAGAGATTGGCGCGTTCGCGCGTTTGCTGATACACTTCGGCGAGAATGGGCGCAATGAGATACTCGGAACGCGCTTTTTCCGAATTGCCGCGCAGGGCAAGCCCGGAGTTTTGCGCCAGCGTCTGCCGCAGTAAGTCCGAAATCGGAGAGGACGGCACATCGGCGAAAAGCCCTTCCTGCTCGGTGACTTGCAAGCCAAAGCGCGTTTTCAACTGAACCGTAGTGAACTTGTCGTAGGCCATGCCGCGCGTTTCTCCGTCAAGCGGGAAGTGGGGGTATTTCAGTATACCCCACGCCCGGAAGGGCCGACTTGCAGGGTTCTTCCTTTTACGGCAGTCTGTTGAGCCGGGTATTTTCAACGCTTGCTGTGAAATACCTTCCGAGGATTGAAAATCCCCGGCAGGAAAGTGCAAGCGTCTTTCAGACGCGATTCTTTACATCAAGATTCCTGCGTCTGTAAGACGCTTGTTTTGTCCTGCCGGGGATTTTCAATCTCCGGCAACAGATAGAATACGCCCATCTCACAGCAAGCGTTGAAACTCCCTGGCAGCCCAAACGACGTGATTTCCCTAAATTTGAAACGCGCCACTTTGATTTATGGGGCAGGAAGAAAACCGCTTCATGCAGAACCATACGAACGTACTCTGAAATCGCTTTTGCATTGGAAAGGAAGACGTTCGATGCCGAACCTGTTTACGCCTGCTGGGGGCGCGTTTCTGATAGAACATACAAACTCTGAACAGGTGTTTATCCCCGAACACTTTACCGCCGAAGACCTGCTGATCGGCAAAACGGCGGAGGATTTTCTGAACAACGAAGTTCAGCCGCATGTGGAGCGGATTGAGAGCGGCGATCACGACCTGATGCGCGACCTGATGCGGCAGGCGGGCGAGTTGGGACTGCTTGGCGCGGACGTTCCCGAAGCGTATGGTGGGTTGGGACTGCCGCAAACCACGTGCGCCCTGATTGCGGAAAAACTGAACCCGCAGCAGTCGTTTGCGCTCACGCACGAGGCGCATACCGTGATTGCCACCCTGCCGCTTTTGTTCTTTGGAAACCATGCGCAGAAACAAAAGTATCTGCCCAAACTGGCAAGCGGCGAATGGGTCGGCAGTTTCGCGCTCAGTGAGGCCAATTCCGGTTCGGACGCGCTTGCGATGCAGACCCGCGCCACCCTTGCGCCGGACGGCGGCCATTACGCGCTCAACGGCGAAAAAATGTGGATCACCAATTCGGCCTTTGCGCAATTGTTTACGGTTTTTGCGCGGACGGCAGACCAGAGTGGAGATAAAATCGGCGTGTTTCTTGGTGGAGCGGGACACGCCCGGCCTGAGTTTCGGCAGGGAAGAACACAAACTGGGGATGCATGGCACATCCACGCGCCGGGTGATTCTGAACGACGTTTGTATACCGGCTGAAAACGCTTTCGGAATCGGGCAGGGGCATTACGCCGCGTTTTGCGCGCTCAATATGGGGCGGTTCAAACTGGAAGCGGGCGCGGTGGGCGGCTTGAAGTACCCTGCTTTCCACTTGCGCGAAATACGCCGCGCAACGCAAAACGTTCGGGCGGGCGATTGCGGAATATGGCCTGATTCAGCACAAATTGGCGGAAATGGCCGCGCGGACGTTTGCCCTTGAAAGCATGGTGTACCGATTGGCGGGCGATCTGGAGCGGGCGTTTGCCGACATTGTTCCCGACGCGCCGGACGCGCCACAGCAGTACCACCGCGCTTCGGAAGAATACGCCATCGAATGCAGCATCGTCAAGGTGATCGGCTCGGAAACCTACTCCAGCATGGCGGACGAGGCCATTCAAATACACGGTGGGTACGGCTATACGGAGGAATTCCCCGTTGCGCGGGCGTGGCGCGATCAACGCTTATTGCGCATCGGTGAGGGCGCAAATGAAATTGTCCGCCTTGCGATTGTCAACACTCTGTTACGCCGCGACAAAGCCGGACGCCTGCCCCTCCTGACAGCGCAGCCGACAGGAACAGCGCCAACCGCTTCCGCTCCCGAACCTTTGCAAGGCTTGTGGCAGGCGGCAGAGTATTTCAAACTTCTCGGCGTCACCATGCTGCAAACCGCGCAGAACAACATGGGAAGCGATTTAGCCGAAGCGCAGGAAGTTTCCGCCGCGATTGCCGATGTCATCTGTTCCGCGTATGCGCTGGAAAGCATCGCCCTGCGCTGTACCCTGCTGCAAACTTCCGGCCATGCCCATTACGACGCGGCGATTGCAGCCGCACAGGTAGCGCGCATAGATTACACCGAGGAAGCTATCCGCGCCGCCAAATACTTTGCGGACAGCGCGAACGCCTCTCCGCTTCTGCTTGGTTCCATGCCGGAAAATATAAGAATGTGCGGCAATCCCATGCAGTTGCGGCGTGATCTTGCGGCACGGGCGCTGGAAGCAGGCGGGTATCCGGTTTAATCGTTCTGACCAACGCGGGGTTACGAAATAAGAGAGATGTCATCGAAGCGGAGCATAAGGCGCTTGGGCGTGTGGTTGTTGGTGATGGGCGTGACTTCCGAACACACATACACGCCGCCGGCTTTTTCCTGCGCCAGATACGCTTCCCAATCGGCGGCGAGGCGATCCAATTCGGCATTTTCAAAATAAAAGATGCCGATGTTTTTGGGTTCGCCCTGTGGATTCTTGAGGTAGATATGAACCGGGGTTTCTTTCATAAGACTTCTTTCATGGAAGCATCTGTTCGCCTGCTTAATGCCCTGGCGTGTCCGCCTTATAAAATTGGGGATTGGGCGTCATATCCCTGGCGGTTTTTCCATTTGCGCCGAGATTGCGCTGAATCGCGCCGGGATTCAGAGCCTGCGCAGGGACGGGTACGGCCTGCGTCTCGCGTTCGCCCGCAGCCCGGTTATAAACAAACAGCCCGCCTCCCAATACCACTATCGTGAAGCAGACGCCGATTAACAAACGTTTTCCCTGCCCGTCGCGTGGGGAAGTAGGCACGTAGGCGGGCGGCGGCAGCATCGCCGACGCGGACTGCATCGGGAATACCCTGCCACATTGCTCGCACAACGCGGCATCAAGAGGCGCGGGCGTCTGACACTGCGAACATTTTTTAACTGCCTGGGACCCTAACTCCATTGGATTGTCCTTTGTATCGGAACTACGCTGCTTCGTGTTCGCCTCATCATCCCTTTTGACAACGGAACGGCAAGACAGTTACCACAAACCTGACGCTTTCAAAACTACTTGCCCGGCTCGCTTTGCTCCTGCGCGTACTGCAAAATACTGACCTGCGCGGCCAGCGTTCTGGCGATGTCGCGGAACGACTCGGCGTGAGGAGAATTGGGCGCAGCCAGAATAGCGGGTATGCCATCATCCCCCGCCTGCGAAATCGCGCTGTCGAGCGGAACTCGGCCTAAAAACGGCACACTCAGGCGCTGCGCGGCGCGTTCCCCGCCGCCACTGCCGAATACGCCCCCGCTCATGTTTTCCACGACGCCAAGTATCGGGATGGCGCGGTTCTGTCCCTGCCCCACTGTGCGGAACATCTGTATGCTTTTGTTGGCGATCTCCTGCGCTACCTGCTGCGGCGTCATTACCACGACTACGCCCGAAATTGGAACCTGCTGCGCAAGCGTCAGAGGCGCGTCGCCCGTTCCCGGCGGCAAATCCACAATCAGATAGTCCTGTTCGCCCCACAGCACGTCGCCGAGCAATTGCCGCACGGTTCCCGCCACCATCGGGCCGCGCCAGATGACGGCTTTGTCCGGGTCGAGCAGAAAGCCGAGCGAGATCATCAGGACGCCGTGACTGGCAACCGGAACCATTTTGGGGCCTTCCGGCGTTTCTTTCAGCAGGGGCTTTTTGGTGACGCCCATCATCAGGGGCAGGGACGGGCCGTAAATATCGGCGTCCATCAGGCCCACTTTCGCGCCCATTTGCGCCAGCGCGACCGCCAGATTAACCGACACGGTGCTTTTCCCCACGCCGCCCTTGCCGCTTGCGACCGCAATCACATGCCGCACGCCCGGAATCAACGCCTGCCCGACGTTCTTCTGCCCGCGCACCTGCGCGGTCATTTCCACATTTACCTGCGTCACGCCCGGCAGTTTCGCCACCGCCTCACGCGCCTGCATTTTCAGCAAATCTTTCACGGGACACGCGGGCGTCGTCAATTCCACTTTGAACGCGACATTGCCCTCACAAATTTTTATATCTTTCACAAAGCCCAGCGTCACGATGTCCCGGTGCAAATCCGGGTCTTCCACGACGCGCAGGGCATCGAGAACCTGCTGCTCTGTCACTTCTAAAATCGCTTCCGCCATATACTTCTCTCCTTACTCCCATTGTACCTGTCTCCCGCGCGCAAGTCAATCAGTGTAAGGACGGGCAAAACGAATCCGGCGGAACTGCCATTACAGGCAGTTCCGCCGGATTCCGCGAAACGGCTCAACGGAATGAATTCATTCCGTTGAGCAACATAACATCTTTGTTAAATCTACACGTTAAATCTACACCAGGAAAGCGTTGTCACTTCTGCTGGCTTTGCAGGAACGCGGGCCAGTTGGGAGCGGCGTGGGCAAAGCCGAGATTGGCGTACTGCGGGTCGTAGCCCGTTGTGGCATCCACGCTGCTGGGGGTTTGCGGGCCGGGCAGGAAGATGCTCAGGCCGTTGGCATAGGATTCCTGGCCGTTGCTGTCATGCGCCGACATGAGGATCGCGCCACTGGAACCGAGCAGGCTGGTTTGCACGCTGCCTGCCGCGCTTGCCAGGTCGGTGGGAACGCCGGAGCCGGTACGAATCTGGTCGGCAAAGTCATACAGGTCTTTGTACTCAACAAAGTCAAAGTATTGAGAATTGACTCGCGCCGCCTGTATCAGACTGGCTTGCGAACCGGCGTAGTTCTTCAGGCTGCTGCCGAAAGCGTTCACCGCGCTTGCAACCGCGTCCATTTTGGTCAAATCCGTCATGGATTGCGTGATGTTGGTTTCGTTCGGGTAGCGGGCAATGGTATCCGTAATGAGGTTGCTGCCGGAGTCGCAGGGGCCGACGGACGGGTTGGCTTGCAGATAGCCCAGCCAGGCGTCGTAGGGATAGCCGGCTCCGGGCGGGCTTTCCTCCGTGCCGACGAACACGCGGGCGGAACTGCGCAGGTCATACGCCACTTCTATCGTGCCTTCCAGCGAACAGTCAATCACTACCATATCCAGCGGCTGCGCCGCGTTCGCCAGGGCAAGGGGGAGTTCCTGCGTGGCGATCTGGCTGCCCGTCTGCGTATCCTGCGACAGGCCGCGCGTCGGCTTGCCCAATTTAGCGGCTACGCGCCCGTTCATCACCCGGCGCGTGGTGGCGCTGCGTTTGGCACGGGCGGCAGTACGGTTATCCACGCTCAACGCGCCCGAACCATGATCCCAAACCACAACGCACATATGGTCGGCGGGATAATTGGTCGTGCCCCACTTCACGAAATCGGCCAGCGTCTGATAGCTGCCCATGTCTGAAGTTGCGTTGCCCTGATCCGTCAGCGTATTGGTCGGCGGGTCGGGCAGGCGATCTCCATCCAGAACCGTCGTATCTCCCACCAGGTTCGCGTTGGTATCAATGCCGGGAGGCGCGATTCTGTTCTGGTCGGCCAGGCTGTGCTTGCTGATCTTGTAGCGGCGCGTGCCGATAAAGGAGGGCGTGGTGTCCGGCGTGACGCTGCCGAAGTATTTGGCGGAGCTTGTCGTCTGCTTCCATTGCACTACGATATTGAGATTGGAATCCGAGCCGACCGAAGCCATTTGCGCGATGTTGATCAGGCTGTCGGGCTGCAGGTTGCTGGCGGCGTTGAGGTAGACCAGCACCGTCCAGGTGGCGCGTCCGGCCTGATGCGCATTCGCCGTACAAACGCCGCGCGCCGCGTTATTGGTGTTGACAAACGGCGTTGTGCCGGAAGTGGGGTACGAACCCGTCGAAGCGCCGCCGCTACCGGCGATAGGCGTACTGCCGCTCGTGCCGTCTCGTGCCGGTTGTGCCGGTTGTGCCGGCGCTTGTAGAGCCGCCGCTCGTGGCGCTGCTGCCACCCCCGCCGCATCCCGACAGGGCGACAACGGCCAGACCTATCAGTCCGGCACAGGCCGTCAGACAGCGCGCCGAATTTGAAATGAACATACAACAAACTCCCTTCGTGAGAAGACGAACTTTGAAAAAGATAAATGCTGGAAGAGACACAAGTATTGACAGTATACGAGCGAAAAGTAAATTTTTCGTAAAAAGAGCCACTTCAAAAATAATTATCGCTTTGCTCCATCTTTTACCCCAATTTTATGTTTTCCCTCCATGCTATTCCTAACGAACCATCGTAACGCGCCACCCGCGTCACCTTACAGGTCTGATGAACAACATTACCGTTCCGAAGGAGATTTCACCATGATAGCATTACCGAATACCGAACAGGAAATAGGGAACAGGAAACAGGGAACAGGGAACAGGAACCTGTTACTCAACGCTCAACGCTCAACGCTCAACGCTTTTACCTTAATTGAGTTGCTCGTCGTCATCGCGATTATCGCCATCTTGGCGGCGATCCTGTTCCCCGTGTTTGCGCAGGCGCGGGAAAAGGCGCGGCAGACAAGCTGCCTGAGCAACATCAAGCAGATCGGCACGGCCATGCTGATGTACTCGCAGGATTATGACGAGCAGTTCCCCACCGGGCGCTACAATCCCGCGTACCCCAATCCCGCCGATTATGGCAAAGGATGGGCCAGCGCCCTGTACTCGTATACCAAAAACGCGCAAATTCTCAAGTGCCCCGATGACGGCACGGCAAACGTCGCCACGTCCAGCGTTTCGCCCGCGCTGTACCCGGTCTCGTATGTCTACAACTACAACATCGCGCAGCAGCCCGGCATTGCCGGCCAGAACGCGCCCGCCAGCACGGTGCTGATGGGGGAAGTCGTAGGCGATCAGGCCAATGTAGTCGCATCGGGCGAACTGCCCTCGTCTTCAGTTCCCGTGTACTCCCCTGCCGGCAACGGCCTGACGGTGCTGACGGCGATAGACGGCAGCGCCATGCCGGGTGTGGCCGGAGCCGTCAAGTACGACACGGGGCCGATGGGCGGCTACCAATTGGCGGCAGCGCCGCAGGTTCCGTACCCGTCCCTGTTCAAGAACAGCACGGGGCGGCACTCGGATGGCAGCATCTTCTGCCTGGCCGACGGACACGCCAAGTTCTTCAAGCCGCAGGCGGTTTCTCCCGGCTATAATGCGGGCAGTTCCGACGCGCCGCAGGACAACTCCGTGTATACGGCAGCGGGAACCGCCGACTCGCGCCACGCCGTCACTTTCAGCGCCAACTGATAGCCCTCAACTCCTGCCCCTTCTCCCAACCAGCGTGGGAGAAGGGGAAGTTACCTGTAGGTTCTTAGTGCGTGGGCCAAATGTTCGGGGGCATCTCAACACAATTTACCGCATCAACGCATTTTGGACAGCAGGAAAATTTTGTTCGTCCCAACGCCTTGACATTTCCAAAAACCTGTGCTATATTATTCCTGCACGACCTGAGAGTGTCCACTCTTCAGGGGAAGTGGTGAAATGGTAGACACGCATGCCTTAGGAGCATGTGCCTCACGGCTTCAGGGTTCGAGTCCCTGCTTCCCCATGTGTGAATGCCAATCCGCTGTCTGTGCGGGAGTAGCTCAGTGGTAGAGCGCTACCTTGCCAAGGTAGATGTCGCGAGTTCGAATCTCGTCTCCCGCTTCCGCCCATTCTCAATCCAACTGCTTTGAGAATGGGCGTTTACTTGTAAGTCCTCCGCCCCATCTGTACCAGATTCTTATCCGTTCTGTACCTGTATACTCTCCCAACTCCTGAAACCCTGAACATCTACTCGTGAACTCAATCGCTCAACACAAAGGAAATTCAGCCATGCGTCTACGCACCCCTCTGTTTTGTCTGGCAGGTCTCGGTTTCGTCAGTCTCGTCGGCTGCGGCGGCGCTACTATCGGCACACTCCGCAATGCGCAAGTATCCATTTATGAAGGCAGTTACGAGGGCGGCTACACAGGTATTCGTGGCGAAAAGGGAGCCATGAAAATCAGCGTAGCCAGAGACGCCTCTTTCCTTGGCACGGTTACGGATGGCATAACCGGCAAAACGGGTCCTCTCAGCGGCATCGTCTCGCAGGATGGTCATTTCAAAGCTTCCTACCACTATGTCAACGAAACCACGCAGTATTCGGGAACCGGCATTATGACGCCTCCCGTTACCCTTCCTGCCAGCTCGTCAACTGCCAACGGCGTGACAACCACAATCCCTGCCATGCGGGGCTTCAGCGGCACATGGAACCTGACAACCCCGACGGTCACGACGTACACTTTCTCGATTTCCGGCGAAACAGGCACTGCGCAATAAGGCTGCGCTGAAATCAAAACATTAAGCATAATGCCTCTGCGCGAAATTTCCGCGTGGAGGCATTACGCATGTTTCCGGTTTACAACTCTTCCCCGAATTAGAGCCTATTTCAATAGGCCGGGAAAATGCATTTAAGGAGTAGTTTGCGTTATTGTTTGATATACAGCAGGGGGCACGGGAAAGCCGTTTCTGCCGTCTGCGGGATTGTCGTTGAATAATGGGCCGAGGCCGATTTGCGCGATATACAGGGCGGCGAACAGATCGGCGTGAGTTAAAGTTGCGTCCGGGTTGAACAGCAGTCTGCCTTCAGGCGTTCGGTGTCCTAAACCGTCCCACAGTTCCGAGGTAATGTTATGGTCATAAAGCGTTTCCACCGGGGAAGAGGTATTTGCGTCCACATCGGCGTAGTGTGTGGCTCCGGCGATGCGGGGAGTTTGCCAGTTCAGGACGCGCATCAGCCAATTCGCCACCTCCCGGCGCGTGACAGGCGTATCCCCATTTAGCGTTTGCAGGCACTCGCGTACCGCATTGGTATCGGCGGGTGTGCCCATGTACGGATAATAGCCGCGTACAACAGTTTGCAGCGACGTTCCATTCCCCATCTCCACACTGCTCAACAATTGCTCTCCCGGCGCGGCGCGTTCGGCCAGTTTTTGCAGCATCTGCGCCAGTTCTTTGCCGGTTGTCGGCGCGTCGGGCTTGAAGGTTTCCTCGCCTAATGTGAAGCCGCGCGCCACGAGGTACTGAATGGCGCGGTAATGGCGGTGTGTGGGCTTTACGTCCGACAGATACGATAGCATCAAATTTGGGTCGGGGTTGAGGTTGGAAGCGTGGGGCAGCAGTTCTTCCTGCACCTGACGGGCGGGAACGTCGCGCGCGATTTTGTTGTAGCGGATGCCCAAATACGCGCCAATCGCCGCCGCTTGCCCGAACTCCATGCGTACCGGTTCCAGTCGGTACGTGCCGAAACTGACGTGCGTGGACGATACCGCCGTCGTCACCCACACGTTATCCAATCCCTGCGGAATCAAAATGCCGAGCGGCAGTTGATGCCAGGGCGTTTCCTTGTACAGCCACCACTCCCCTTCGCCCATGTCCGGGCGATCCCAATCGGTCTTGACGCGAACGGCATGGGAATCCATCGGGTAATCGCCAATGCCGATGCTTTCCGGGCGAACAAAAGAACGCGCGTCCGTCACGTCGGTTTCGTCCGGCAATTGTTCCCCCACAATGCGCCGGCCTTCGCGTACATACAGCAGAGGCGGAAAGCCGTTCGTGTCGCGGTACTCATCGTCGGGAGCGCCAAGCTGCTTTTGCCCCAATTCCGTTTGTATGTAGTACAGGTAGCCGAGTACATGGTCGCGGTATTGCCGTTCTATCCGATCCCGTGTCGCGTAATCCGTTGTGGGATAGGGGTAGTTAATCTCCTGCAAATCGCCGCCCTGTGGATGTTGGTTCAGTTCGTACTTGTTCTGCGGCAGTTTGCCCGACGTAAACGCCCACGAGTCTTTCCAGCCGGGCGAGTGGATAAAGTCTTCGCGCCTGTATCCCGGCGGCTTTGGAATGGTCTTGTCCACGTTCGCGCCGTAATCCTTGACCACAAACAGGTACGCGTACGACTGAATCCGCCTGTCGCCTTCACCTGTGCTGCCCGGAAGCGGGCTGTCATGGGCGCGGTCATAATAAATCACGCCATTGTGCGGTTCGCGCTTGCTGCGGGGTTCCCGTCCCACGCGAAACTTCGCGCCCGCCCATGCCGCCAGATCGCCGCAGTCCGTCGCGTCAATGAACATGGGCGCGGTCAGTTCCATGCGTCGCGCCGGTCGGCTTGTTCTGCCCGTCAATCTCCTCGATGTCAACGGACGTGACCCGCTTGCGCTCGGAAGAAACACCACTGCGCTCCGTATGCACCCGCGCCAATCGCGCATGGCGAAACACGGTGATATTGGGCTGCTCGAACACCAGTGACTTCATGGCGTTGTGCGCAATGCGCGGCTCGTAGCG
This sequence comes from uncultured Chthonomonadaceae bacterium, assembly GCA_963835065.1. Classification (GTDB taxonomy): domain Bacteria; phylum Armatimonadota; class Chthonomonadetes; order Chthonomonadales; family Chthonomonadaceae; genus CAWFQB01. The sequence continues at coordinate 80,383 of CAWIEK010000053.1, forward strand.
CAGGCCGTCCGTTTTCACGCCCTCCGCCGCGTACAACTCCTTCACGCGCTGCGCAAACCGTACCAGAAACCCGCTGGCATGATAATCACGGCGCAGGTCTGTCGCGCTCAGGCCATTGACAGGCATCCCGCCCAATCGCGTTGTCGGCTCTATCAGCGCCACTTTCAGCCCCCGCCGCGCCGCTTCCACCGCCGCCGCCACGCCTCCCGAACTCAGCCTGCATAATGACCACATCGAAGTCGAAGCCCTTGGCCGCGAAAAGACAGGTTAGTTCCGGCTTACGGGATTTAGCTCTTTGCCAGATGAAGCCAGTTTGTCAACGGGGCGTGGCAGAAAAGCGAAGGTGCAGTCCACGTCCTCGCGGGGCGTGGAAGCGGTGTCGCCCTGCAGAGCCACAATGGAATAATGATGAACTGAGTAGTGCGCAAGTCCCGTATCCGCATAATCCTGCGCGGTGGCGGGAAGGGTGGCAATGGTTTTGCCGTCGCGCTGCAATCGGTAGCCGGTGGCGTTCTGCGCGGGCAGCCAGTAGCAGTGAATTTCGCTGATGGAAACGGCAACGGCTTCAAACGAGCGGGGCGCGGGAAGTGTTGCCTGCTGCGCAAACGCGGATAACGAAGATGCTGCTGTCAGACTGGACACGCTCAGGGCGAACGCAAGGAGTGAAAACAAACGGGAAATCATGCGCAATGCCATAGTGTTGACCTTTGGAAACGATGGAAATGTACCCTGACATACGAAAACGAGCGGAACTTGTTGGCATGAAGAACGCGCCTTTTGGCTCATACGAAATCAGACTGTGATTCTATTTTTGAGGCGATTATCTCACTGCCTCTTGCGAAAATTAATTTGCGTCTATTCGCGTGTATTTGCGGCTACATTCTTTTGAATACTCTGACATGGCGAAAGGAAAGCGCCGGAGGAAAAGTTCATGGATTGGAACGGACGGGTGGCGATTGTTACGGGCGGCGCGTCGGGTATTGGGGAAGCCACAGCGCGGGAGTTTGCGCGTGAGGGCACACGTGTTGCCATATTCGACATCAACGCGGAAGCCGGGGAAGCGATTGCCGCCGAATTGCGTTCTGAGGGCGGGCAGGCGTTTTTCGTGCGCGTGGATGTTGCCGATGCCGCGCAGTGCCGCGAAGCCGTTCAAAGTTTTGTGGCGCGGCAAGGACGATTGGATTATCTGGTCAACAGCGCGGTCAGCTTTGTAGGCAAGGGATTGGACGCGACCACGCCGGATTGGGAGCGCAGTCTGGGCGTCAACGTGCAGGGCAACGCGAACATGGCGCAGGCGTGTCACAGCGCGATGAAGCAAACGAGTCCGGGGAAACCGAAAGGCGGGGGCGCAATCGTCAACATCAGCAGCATTTCCGCCCATGTCGCGCAGCCCAACCGCTGGACGTACAACGCCTGCAAGGGAGCCATTCTCGCCTTGACGCGCTGCCAGGCATTGGACATGGCCCCCGACAACATTCGCGTCAACGTCGTCAGCCCCGGCTGGACATGGACGCCCGAAGTCGCCAAAGCCGCAAACGGCGACAGAGCAAAATGGGAACCAATCTGGGGCCGCTTTTCCATGCTGCGGCGGTGCGCCGAACCCCGCGAAATCGCCCGCGCCATTCTATTCTTGTGCAGCGACGACGCCAGTTTTATTACGGGTACGGAATTGCCCGTAGACGGCGGCTATCTCGCCTTAGGAAGCGAAGGATTGGGCGACAACTCCAATTTCGCCGGAACCGCGTGACTACTTCTTCACCGCTTCCGCCGCCGCGCGTCTCACGTCTATGAAGTCACGCGCCTGCAATGCGCCGAACTGATAACTGCCCGCGTCGTCCGCGTTGCTCTGGTGGAACGCGCCGGTTGTCGTGAGCAGATTGCGCAGAGCCGCCCCGACCTGCTCCCGGTCCCAATGCCGCGCTTTGCCGAGCAACAGGAGATACTCTACATCCTGTTGGGCGCGGCGCAGGGCTTTCAGGCGCAGGCTTGCCACCGGTCCCGTAATGCCGAAACGCTTGCCGGGCAGGAGCAGGGCGGTATCTTCGGCGCGGGTGTAGTTCTCGTCACTGCCTACCGTTTGCCAGGGCACGATGGCGTCGGCTCCCGCCAGCCAGGCGCGAACGGCCCATGCTTCCGCTTCCGTGTTGGAACGGCTGACCGCATTGGCCGTGCCGTAGTTCCACAGTCGAACGCCCTGCTGCTCCTGCATTTCGCGCAGGCGTGGGCCTTTGGTGAACAACTCGCCACTCACGACCAGCAAATCCACGTTGTTGTCCAGATAATCGCGCTGCCATTGCGGGCGGGAAATGTCCTCGCGCATGGGCAGGGATACGCCCTTCACATTCCGCGTTCCCGCCGCGAACAAGTGATTAAAGTAGGCGAGCGCCAGCCAGTCGTCCCGATGGTTCGGCTCGTCGAGCAGCCACCACGACGTGCCCCTGCCTCCCATTTTCGGGTCTTTGTAGTAGTATTTGTCGTTCTGGTAGAACTGAAAGTCCGTGCGCGTCCATTGCTTCTGTTGGAAATGTTCGGCAAACTGATGCGCCACATTGGTAAACCCGGCTGCGAATTGGGCGTCTAACGCCTGTTCGATAGGCGGGGCGTTGAGGGCGTGTTCCGCAATCAGGGCGGGGTAAGCCGTTGTGGTCGCCTGATACTTGTAATGGGCGCGAATGTCACCCGGCCAGGCTTCGTGGAACGGCAGGTAGAAATGCGTGATGGGAACGCCGGCGCGGGGCAAATCGGCAAACGCCGTGCCATCCAGATACGGCCCGAACTGCGTATCCCACGCCTGCCAGTCCGCCACGCGCAGGTTCGCGCCCTCTCCTTCTAACGGCGGCGCGTAATTGGTGGACACATTGCCCGTATGGGAATACCCCATAATCGCCAGCGTACTCCGATGCCGATGCGCCATGCGGTGATACTCGCGTTCCAACGCGCGGTATTCGGGCGTATGGTCATCCATGCCGAAATACTGCCCCACCGTGCCATACGTGTTGAGGCTGATGTCGAAGCCAAGCGTATCCGGCAGGGTCAGATCGTTTATGATAATCTCTATGGGAACCTTAAGGGGCGCGTTTCCCTCCGCCGTGACCGTAATCGCGCTTTGATAGGTTCCCGGCGCGACGTTACGCGGAACCAGAAACTCCATAAACACCGATTGATTGCGCTGACCGGGTACGGCGTTATCCTGGGCGGGAATGTCGAACGGTTTGGCAAGCGGAACGCATGCTTCGGGATACCAGTTGTTGCCGTCCTTGACATACCAATCCCGGAACAAGTCTGCCTGCGTTTTCCATACCAGTTTTGTATGCGGGTCCTGAAACCGTAGCGTATTTTGCACGTTCGCCTGCTTCAGCGCAGGCTTGACAGCCTCGATAACCAGATTGAAACCGACGATTTCATTTCGCGCCCCATGCAAACGTATGGCTTGTCCGGTCCAAACCGCGTTGGCGCTAAGATGATTAGGGCCGGTGTAGCTGGCATACCGCGCCGCGCCCGCATGTTCCAGCAGATTTCCATAAACGGGGTCGGCTTTTTCGGTATCGGGGTACGCCCACGCGCGCAGCGCGGCGTTGGAAACCGAAAGGGCGTTTGTGGGCTGCCCGATGGGAGGGCGGGGCAGGGGCGCAGGCTGTGGCTTGGCAGGCGAGGTCGTGCCTGTCACTCGCCTGCGTACTGTATGCGCTCCAATGGCGCTCAACGCGGTCAATTCAACCCGGATGGTTTTGGAGGGCGGCAAGTCCGTCAGCAGAAACGTTTGCTTCTGTCCTGGTATGGCAAATGGAAGCACGGAACGAGTCACCGTTTGCCAATCCTCCGCGTCGTTTGTTTGTATGCGGGCGTCATACGCGAATGTACTCGCAGGCGTGGTAAACGTCACGCGCGCCGCGCCTTTACCAAATCCGGCATGAAGCGCATCCGGCGCAACAATAATATTAGTCGGGTAATTGATAGTTTTGTCCGTGTCCGGTGAACCCTCAACTGTGAGGTACGGCTGTGAGCTGGACTGTTCCCGTGAATACACATCATTATTCGCCGCCGTTTGCCCCTTTTCGTCCGAGACCGCCAGCCCGTAAGAAACGTTCGCCACCAGCGCCTGAACCAGTTTCGGCGCAACGTTCACGGTAAACCAGCCGTCCTGCCCCGCCTGTCCCGGCTCCATGCGAATATCGGCGTAACTTGCGATTGTATGTCCCGCCGTGTACGACACATCCGTAAAATCCGTGTCCGGCCCCGCCCAGCGCGTTTTGCCGTTTTCGCTCCACAGGAAACTGGTTTCTCCCGGCTTGGCTTCCTGTACGCCCGTGCCCTCCTGCCAGGGCGCGCTGATAGTCGAAATACCCAACGTGCGTAATTTGCGGTCCGCATTGGCGTAGCGCAGGTGCAGCGTAGCCTTCGTCACCTTCCACCCGGCAATGGGCGCGGTATCAAACTGAAACAGGGCAAGCATCTGTATGCCCTTCAAACGCAGCCGCGTACTCTGCCCATAGTTTGCATTGCGCTCGCCCTCATACGACGACACATTGGTATCCGCCACGCAACGCAGTTTCACTTCGTCCGCCCGCGCGATTCGCGTAAAGAATGTTAGAAGCAAACAACAGACACTCACATTTAACGAGTTCAAATCGCTAATTCCCTTCATTTATGAATGTCCTTCCCTACGGGTGGACGCCCGGATACAGCGATTTCCTGTTGCGAAACCGTTCTCTCAGGTACGGGCTTTGCAATCTCTTCTTTCTGGCTTGACAAACGGTATGTTTGTCTTGACACACTGTACGTTTGTCTTGACACACTGTACGTTTGTCCGGTAACATTGTGGTATGTTCCGGCTTACCGTCAAGTACAGACTACTGCCAACCGCAGCGCAGGAAACCATCCTGCGCCAGATGCTTTCCACAGCCCGCGACGTGTACAACAGCATGGTGGGCTGGCGCAAGCGCGATTATGAAATACACGGCACAAGTCCTACTTACCTGCAACAGCAGAACGTGTTGCCGCTGTGGAAGCCAAGCCCACCCGGAGTTGTGTCAACTCTACTCGCAGGTATTCCAGGATGTGGTGAAGCGCGTGTACCTTGCCTTCCAAGCGTTCTTTCGGCGCGTCAAGAACGGTGAAACGCCGGGCTATCCGCGCTTCAAAGGACAGGGGCAGTACGACAGCCTCACCTATCCACAGGAAGGTGGCTTTGTGCTGGAAGAGGGTGCAGTACGGCTGTCCAAGATCGGCGTTATCAAGGCCGTTCTTCATCGCTCCCTGCCGGGTGTTGCCAAAACCTGCACGATAAGAGTACAGGCCGGAAAGTGGTTTGCCTGCCTCACCTGTGAAGTGGAACAAGAGCCGCTACCCGCAAGCTCGGAGCAAGTCGGTATAGATGTCGGGCTGGAACACTTTGCCGCCACAAGTGAGGGCGAGTTCATTAGCCAATCCTCGTTTCTTCCGCAAGGACGAAAAAGCCCTTGCAAAAGCGCAACGCAAAGTGCAACGTCTCAAAGCCTGCCGCACACAACAGCGCAAGACGAGCTTGCGCAAAGCGCGGCGCATTGTGTCATGTATCCATGAGCGCATCCGCAACAGCCGCCATGATTTTGTTCACCAGACCGCTTGTAAGTTGGTCAACCGCTTCGGCCTGATTGCCGTAGAAGCCCTCCACATCAAAGGTATGGTACACAACCATTGCCTTGCCAAGTCCATTGCCGATGCCAGTTGGCGTATGTTCCGCGCTGTCCTTGAAAGTAAGGCTGAAAGAGCCGACCGGAAAGTGATCGCCGTCAACCCCGCATACACCTCCCAAGACTGCTCGGAATGTGGAAATCGCGCCCAAAAGAAACTTGGGGAGCGCGTTCATGTTTGTTCGTGCTGTGGCCTTGTGCTGCAACGTGATGTGAACGCGGCAAAGAACATCCTCAACATCGGTGTGGGGCGGCACACCGTTCCGGCTTGACCGGAGAGAAGCCCCGGCGTTTACGCCTGGGGAGCCGTCACCATGTTCTTCCTCAATTCGGAAAACACCGATACATTTCGATGTTGAGCATCATGCCTACAAACGTCCACAGGCTGGCGATCACGTAATCGCCCAGGATCAGGCCGATGAAGAACGGCAGAAAATGGCGGTAGGCTTTCATGCCGCCGTAGCGCAGCGTGAGCCACTTCGCCAGCCAGCCCAAAAAGAACGGGAACCACAGCAGGTCAGGGATAAACGTGTTCGCAATCGCGTACCCGGCGGGATGGAACGGCCAGTTGGGAAACGAAACGCGGGCGGCATGAAGCAGGAGGGTGACAGCCATCCCACGCCAAGCGCGGTCAGGCCGGGCGTGTCCGTGCCTACGCGGTTGCCCGTTAAATGGCTGTTGGCGACCTGATACGGGATTTTGCCCATGTTGATGCGCCAGGGGTTGACATGGGCGGTACTGGCTCCATAAATGTAATACAGGTGCAGCACCGTCCACGACGCGCAAACGATGCCGACGAGCATTGCCAGAACCATCGCCGCCGTCAAGCGCCGCAGGTGCAGTTTGCCCTGTTCCGCGACCTTGTAGGCTTCAAACAGGTGCGGCGTGGTGATGGAGCGATAGTCAATGTTGTACCACGTATGGTACGCGAGGACGCTCAGGGACGACAGGTTCAGCGACATCGGGCCGAAAATCCGCGTCACCATTTCGGGCGCGGTCACGAACGGCCCGAAGTGCCAGGCGGTTCCCGCTTCCGCCCGTATCCGCGTCAGGGCCAGCATGTACGCGGCGAACAAAACGAACAGCAGGACAGACGCGCCGAGCGGCAGTCCGCCCCACATCGCAAACGCCACAGCGCAGGCAAAGCAGAAGAGACAGCCGAACAGCGCCAGGCGGTACGACATGGCTTCGCGCGCATCATCCGACGAGGCGGGATGCAGCGCGCCGCGCGCGACCGAAGCGAGATGCCGCCGCGCCATCCACAGCGACAGGGCAGCCAGGCACAGCCACGCGCCCACGCCCTGCTCCTGCATGTACGGCATCCGCGAACTCGCGCTGCTTGCGCCCGGATCGCGGTAGCCCCACATCACGCACACCACATCCAGCAGTTTGCGCGCCAGATAAAAGAACCAGCACGAAAACGACACGTCCGTAGACAGCAGGTACGCCAGGCCGATGGTGTTCGGGTGAAAGGCAAGCGGAAAATACCCCAGCGCGTTCCAGGGCGGCGTTTTAATCATCGCGCCGATGTCGAGCGGGCCGTTGCCAGTCGGCTTGACGGGAATTTCGGGCAGGTTGGGAAACAGCCAGTGGAGATTGTTGACGGTTTGCAGCAGCACGGGGAGCAGAAATCCGATCAGAAATGCGCGATTGCGCATTAATCCTGCCAGGCCGCCTGCCTGCGCGGTCATGGCGACGGGCAGAATGGTAATCGGGAAACTCAGCCGCTCATGCTCCACCCACTGCCGGCGCAAAATCACGGCAAAGCACAGCGTCATCAGCATCAGCAGAAACAGAAAGCCGCCCCACGCGACAATGGGAAAAAACCACGCGCGCAGGTGCGGCCACGTATACAGCGTACTGTTGCCCAGATAAAAATCGCGGACGGCGTCGGCATCGCGGGGCGACCACCAGGCGGGAACCGCGTCGGAAAAACGATTCCATTTGTCGTTTGTAAACCATACAGGGTTGGCAATGGCGGGCGTCAAAAAGCCGATCATGCCGATGCCCGCAAGCGAAGAGCCGACGGCAACCAGCACGTACAGCGTCGCCATTTCGCCGGGAGAAAGCGCCAGGCGCGGCAGCCGCTTTTCAACCAGCGCGTTTAACCCGGCAACCACAAACACGACAAAAATAACCCCGATGGGCAGCGCCGTGCAGGTGATTTCCGTTGTAGACGTTTTAATTTCGGAGTACGCGATCCACCAGCACATCACGCCGATCAGCAGCATGGAAAGCGCCACGACTCGCCCGCTCACGCTGCGCGGAGCCATTGCTCTCGCAGTCGTTGGCGCCGCATCCGTTTCTTTGCCGGTTTGAGAAGTTGTAGGAAACATCATCCTGCGCCTTTGCCTGTCAGTGCCTTTGCCTCTTTGTTCCCTCCGACACCCGCAAAATCCTGCTTGAATACATTTACGCAGGAAATACCGCCCGAAAACGCGAAACAAAACGTAGATTAGGGCGTGAGTAGGGTTTTAGGGTTTTAGGCGGGTGAAGGCAGGGGATATGCACACTACAATTTTAGAGGCAAGCGTTGCGTTTGTGCCGCAGACATTGCGCGTTCCTATGCGCCTGAGTTCCGGCGTGATTACCGAAATCACCGAAGCGCAGGCGTCTGTTACCGTAGAAGTGGAAGGCCGGCGCGGAACAGGGCGGGGAAGTATTTACCTCAGCGACGTATGGGCGTGGCCTGACCCGGCTAAGACCCATGCGCAGCGCGATGCGGCCATGCGCGCGCTGTGTACACAAATCGCCGACAATCTGAAGGAACGCTGCGGAAACGAAGCCGCGCACCCGACCGAATTGGGATTGCGCCTCCACGCGAGTTTACAGCAGGAAACCGACTCGCCCGTGCGGACCATTCTGGCGCGTATTATGTGCGGCAGCCCGTTCGATGCCGCCCTGCACGACGCCGTTGGGATTGCGCTGAACCGTTCCGCCTTTTCGTTCTATGACGATGCCGATTCTGCTGCCTTCCGCCGATGCTTATTTTCCCGAAACGGGCGCGTGTCGAGCGATTGTCGAAACCCTGCGCCCGCCCCAAACCCAATTCGATGCCTGGCTGTGCGTGAGCAAGGACGACACACTGGAAGGGGATGTCGCGCCCTGGATACGGGAACGCGGCTATCGCTGCTTCAAACTGAAACTAATGGGCAAGGACAGCGCTGCCGATGCCGCCCGCACTGTAGCAGGTATATCATGGCGTACAGGCGTTGGGAGCCGTTCACCCGCGCCTGTCGGTTGACAGCAACGAGGGCAACCCCGACGCGGCCAGCGTACAGGAGTATCTCGAACGCCTGCAAGCCGACGCCCCGGACGTGTTCGACAAATTGGAGTATCTGGAACAGCCCACAAGCCGCGACATTCTGAATGTGCCGCAAAACTGGCAGGGCGTTACAAAATTAAAGCCCGTGATTCTGGACGAAGGCTTGACGGGCATGGAATTGTTAAGCGCGGTGCAAGCGCAGGGGTGGAGCGGCATCGCCATCAAGACGTGCAAGGGGCATAGTTTCTCGCTGGTCGCGGCGGCGTGGGCGCGGCAGAATGGCCTTCTGGTCGCCTTGCAGGATTTGACCAATCCGGGATTGGCGGCCATTCATTCCCTCCTTGTCGCCGCACACATTCCCACGCTCAACGGCATTGAGTTAAACTCGCCCCAGTACACGCCGGACGCCAACGCTGATTGGCTGCCCCGCTTGCAGCCCCTCCTTGCCCCAACGGATGGAACCCACCGCCTGCCCGATGCTCTGCCGGTCGGTCTTTGGCTCGATGTTGTAAACGCTTGCGGTGAGCCGGGGATTTTCAGTACCCGGCAACAGCACTATAAAGTTGGTAACGCCATGAACATAATTCCCGATGAGGAAACGCTGGAAGACCTGCTCAGCGCGCCGACGCCTGCCGTTGTGGAAACAATGCGCAATTTGGAAGGCGATATTTTGGTGTTGGGCGTGGGCGGCAAAATGGGGCCGACGCTGGCGCGTATGGCAAAACGGGCGTCGGAGCAGGCGGGCGTGAACCGGCGCGTTATCGGCGTGTCGCGTTTTGGCGCGGAGGGGCTGGAAGCGAAACTAAATTCCCATGATGTGGAAACCATTCGATGTGACCTGCTCGATGCCGCCGCCTTAGCGCGCCTGCCGGACGCGCCCAATATCGTTTACATGGCGGGAATGAAGTTCGGCGCAACGGGTAATGAAGCCCTGACGTGGGCGATGAACAGCTACCTGCCCGGAATGGTCTGCCAGAAGTTCAGGCACAGCCGGATTGCGGCGTTTTCTACCGGCAACGTGTACGGGCTGACGCCGCTGCATTGGGGCGGCTCCCTCGAAACGGATGCCTGCGCCCCGGTTGGCGATTACGCGATGAGCTGTCTGGGACGCGAGCGCATTTTCGCGCATTTCAGTCAAACGCTGCAAATTCCTGTCGCGCTGATCCGCCTGAACTACGCGGTGGAAATGCGCTACGGCGTTTTGGTGGATGTGGCGCAGCGGGTTTGGGCGGGGGAGCCGGTCAATGTGGGCATGGGAATGGCAAACGTGATCTGGCAGGGGGATGCCAACGCGCACAGCCTGCTTGCCCTCGGCCATTGCGCCTCTCCGCCGTTTGTCCTGAACGTCTCCGGCCCCGAAACTCTGAGCATCCGGCGCATTGCGGAACAATTCGGCCAACTATTCGGCAAGCCGCCGCGCTTCGAGGGCGAGGAAGCCGCGCAAGCCCTGTTAAGCAACGCCCAATTGTCGCATCGCTTGTTCGGCTATCCCCATGTTCCCGTCCAGCAAATCCTGCAATGGACGGCAGATTGGGTACAGCGCAATGGCCCTACCCTGAACAAACCCACGCATTTTGAAGCGCGCGACGGCAAGTTTTGAGTCAATCATAAGGTGTTGGCATCAATTAAGATTCTATTGATGCCAACACCTTATGTCTGACCCTGATTCGGTTCATCGAACTTACTGGCTGGAAGCGGGCGAATCGTCCGGGGACGGGAGCGTATCGCCCGTAGCGGGTTCTTCCAGAATCACGCGGGAGGCAATCTGCTCTTCGCCGGGAACGGGCGGCAGCTTGGACAGGTCGAGGCGGCGCGCGCCGTACCAGTGGTTTTTGTGGTAGCCCTCATCCAGTCGGCTGAGAATGACGCCCGTGCGGGCGCTGGCGGCATGGATAAACCAGCCGTCGCCCACAAAAATGCCGACGTGCGACAGGCCGCGCTTGTAGGTGTTCTTGAAGAAAACCAGATCGCCGGGCTGAAGGTCGCTTTTGGCGACGGGAACGCCCTTGTTGACTTGTTCGCTGGCGCAGCGCGGGAGGTAAATACCCCATTTGGCGTACACGTACTGCACCAGACCGGAGCAGTCGAAGCCGCGCTTGGGCGAGGTTCCGCCCCAGACGTAGGGCAGGCCCTTAAACTGCTGCGCGGTGCGGGTGATGTTCATGCCGCGCGACGCCAGCGCGCTGCCGGTTCCCCGGTCCACCATGCCGCTGCGGTCAATGCCGCCACTGCGGTCAATAGCGCCGCCGCGATCCGGTGTGCTGGAAACGGAAGCCGGATTGGAAGCATCCGCTTTAGAAGCGGGAGCGGGCGCAGGTTTATGCGCGGCAGTCTTGGCGTGTTTGGCCTTCTGGTCAGCATGGACGAGCAGGGGGAACGTGGCTGAGGTACAGACAAGGGCGCTTATGGCGCAAAGCAGGGAGACGCTTTTGCGCCGGGTATTGGAAATAAGCAAGGTTCGTTTTTGCCTCTCTTTCTAGTAGATCATTTCGGGTCGCCGCGAGTGTTCGCTTCTACCTTGAAGCGGGATCGTCCTCGATCCCTCCGTGCGGCGCTATAGGCTACTAGCTTCCACCATCAGGGGCAAAAACCGTTACAGCAGACTAAACTCTTCCGGCCAGCATACGCCGGAATACTTAGCAGACTCTATTATAACCGCATTGTTTCGGTTTTTCCACCTCTTTTCTGTGATATTTTTCACATCGCTTACTGCCCGCCTGCCTCCAATCAGGGTAAATCTGTACAAGACGGTTCTTTTATGGCACAATAAATCAACGGATACTGTTCCCAACTTCAAGAGGAGATGCCGCGATCATGGAAACAACGATTGAAACAACTCTCAAGCCGGATACCGATGAAACGCTTGATGCAATCCCTGTCACGCCGTTGTCAGCCGCGGAAAACGAACAGGAGTCGTCAAGCGATACTGCCGCTGTCTCGCCTGCGCCTTTGTTGCGCGGACAACAAAGGCCGACACCTATCGGTCCGCCCATTCCGAACCATCCGCTTGCCCCATTATTAGGTTCATTCAATGATGAGCCTCTGTGGGACGAGTGGCAGGAAGCGATTCGCGTGTACCGTCAGCGCATGAATGAACAACAGGATGACGAGGAATGACGCCAGGCTATGTTCTCGATTCAGATGTAGCTTCCCTGCTCACACATTATCCGAATCAACAGCCGCATCTTGTTCAAAAGGTTTCCGCAATGCCAATCCAACAGATGTGGATCAGCATTGTAACTATCGAGGAAGCGATAAAGGGCGCGTTTGCCCTCATCAACAACCCGAAAATGCCCACAGCGCAGATACAATCCTGCGAACTCTTACGCCGCATCATGCAGGAGTATTCTCGCTTCCGTATTTTGCCCTATGATGCAACGGCGCAGCAGGTATACAAGAATATGACGGCGGCGGAAAAGCGCGTAGGCACGAACGACTGCAAAATTGCCGCCATTGCCATGTCGCGCAACTTTGTCGTGGTCACGCGCAATGTAAGAGACTTTACCCGCATCAACGGCGTCGTTTTTGAAGATTGGACGCAGCCGTAATCGGATGTACAAACGTCATCTGAGAGAAACCACCCCTTGCAAGAGATTGTCTCTCGCAAGGGGTGTTTTGACATAATAGTTTAGCCCCATCTCGAATCAGAGCCTCTCCCCTCTTCCAGGCTTTTTGGGAGAGGGCGGGGGTGAGGGCTACTCGGTCAGGACAATTCCGCGTGTCGTTTTATCCGTGTGAGCAACGCCATTATTAGCGGCTTTGTCATCGCCATAAATAACGCCTTTGCTATTGGCGCTGACGGCGCTTGTACCGCCGCCGCAGCCGGCCAGCAATCCGGCCAGCAGGCAGCCCAGGAGAAGAAGCATCGCGCCGCGCGCAGTGCGGGGACTCGGCGCGGAAGAACGAAGAATGCGAGTCATATCGGTCTCCTTCCAGAAACAGTTTGTCGCTTGGGCGGCGTTGAGGGGAAACAGCACGCCTTTCGTATTCTCCCTGCCCGGCGCAAATACCTGCGTCCGTAAGAACTATTTTTTCTACCCTCATCCGGCCTCCGGCCACCTTCTCCCTGCAAGGGAGAAGGCGAAACTAATCAATGGGCGGTTGAACGGGAGATGACGAAGCCTCTAAGCAATCTATAAGTATTCACAAAATCTCTGACCAACCCGCCCGATAAACAAATTAGCCTTCTCCCTTGCAGGGAGAAGGTGGCCGGAGGCCGGATGAGGGTAGAAACTTCCGCTTTACCGTGACGTAAATAGTGACGCGGGAGGAATGAAAGGCGTCTGCGTCGAATAACAGGCACAATAATCCAATGTTTCGCAAGGAGAACCCGACCCGTGACCACCGATGCAACGCCGCAACTTAATCCCAATAGTAATGCCGATGCGCAACAGCCGCAGGCATTTCCGCCACCGCCCGATTTTGCGCGACAGGCTAATGCCAACAATTCCGATATTTACGAACTCGCCAATCAGGACACGGAAACATTTTGGGCCGAGTGCGCCCGCGAATTGACGTGGATTACGCCGTTTCAAAGCGTTCTGGAATGGAACCCGCCTCATGCCCGCTGGTTTGCCGACGGTCAACTCAACGTCAGCGCGAACTGCGTGGATCGGCATTTGCAGGCGCGAAGTGACAGGCGGGCTATCGTGTGGGAGGGAGAACCCGGCGAAGTCCGAACCCTGACGTTTGCTGAACTGTCGCAGGACGTGAACAAATTCGCTAACGTGCTGAAAAGCCTGGGCGTACAAAAGGGAGACCGCGTGACTCTGTACATGCCGATGGTTCCCGAAGCCGCGATTGCGATGCTGGCTTGTACGCGCATCGGCGCTCCTCATTCCGTCGTGTTCGGCGGCTTTTCCGCCGAAGCGTTGCGCGAACGTACCATTGACTGCGGCTCCAAAGTGATTATCACGGCGGATGGCTACTGGCGGCGCGGCGGCATCGTGCCCCTCAAGCAGACAACGGACGAGGCGGCAGAAGCCTGCCCAACCGTAGAAAAGATCGTCGTCCTGAAACGCATCGGCGAACAGGCCAATGCCACGATGCAGTCCGGCCGCGACCTGTGGTGGCACGACCTGATGGCAGACGCTTCCCCTGACTGCCCGCCCGAACCCATGAACGCGGAAGACCCGCTTTTCATTCTCTACACCTCCGGCAGTACCGGCAAGCCCAAAGGCATCCTGCACACAACCGGCGGCTACCTGACCGGCGCTTACATCACCACCAAACTGATCTTCGACATCAAAGACACCGACCTCTACTGGTGTACGGCTGACATCGGCTGGATTACCGGCCACTCCTATGTCGTCTACGGCCCCCTTGCCAACGGCGCGACGGTTTTCATGTACGAAGGTTCGCCGGATTGGGGAAAAAGCAAGGATGAAGGCGGAAGGATGAAGGATGAAAAACAAACTCCTGATTCATCCTTCATCCTTCATCCTTCATCCTTTCAAGATCGTGGGCGTTTCTGGGACATGATCGAACAGCATAAGATTACCATTTTGTACACCGCGCCGACGTTGATACGCTCGTGTATGAAGTGGGGAGATGAGTTCCCACACGCGCATGATTTGTCGAGTCTGCGGCTTTTGGGAAGCGTGGGCGAACCGATCAACCCGGAAGCGTGGCTGTGGTATCACGAGCATATTGGGAACGGCAAATGCCCGATTGTGGATACGTGGTGGCAGACGGAAACGGGCGCAATTATGATAACGCCCCTGCCCGGCCTGACCACAACGTACCCCGGCAGCGCAACCCGCCCGTTCCCCGGCATTGAGGCGGATGTGGTGGACGAGAAGGGCAACCCGGTTCCTAATGGGAAAAATGGAATCTTAGTGATTCGTAAGCCCTGGCCGTCCATGCTGCGAACGCTGTGGAGCAACGATGAGCGGTACAAACAGGTGTATTGGAGCAAGTTCCCCGGCCTGTACTTCCCCGGCGACGGAGCCATGCGGGACGCGGACGGCAATTTCTGGCTGTTAGGCCGCGTGGACGATATCATACTTGTCGCAGGTCATAACATTAGTACGATGGAAATGGAAAGCGCGCTCGTAGAGCATCCCGCTGTGGCCGAGGCGGCAGTTGTCGGCAAAACGCACAAGGAGAAATGGCAAGTCCCCATCGCCTTCGTCGTTATCCGCGAAGCCCACGCGCCCGACAAAGACGACAAAGCCGCTCTCAAAGCCCTGAGCAGCGAACTGAAAGCGTTCGTGGCAACCAAACTCGGCGCGATCTTCCGCCCCGACGACGTGATCTTAACCGCCGATCTGCCCAAAACCCGCAGCGGCAAAATCATGCGCAGATTGCTGCGCGACATTGCCGAAGGCCGCGTCATGGGCGACACCACCACCCTCGCCGACCCCAACATCATCGCCAGCCTCAAAGACAAGTACGCCGACGAGGAAAATTGAAGGGCACAAATTAGATTACTATGCGAAAGCGTCTGCGCAAAAAACTGCATCGAAGTGAGTTTCAGGAGTTCGGCTTTCTGATTGTATGGCAGTTCCATGCGCGGCAATCCGAGCCGCAACTGGATACGTTTATGGACGCGCTGATTGCGGTCATTGAAGAAAGAGGCTTGACGCTGGGCGGCGGAACGGATGCGGCGTCAGGTTCGGGGTTCGTGTGCCGCGCCAAACGCGGTTCCGCGCAGGAAGCAGACCGCGCCCATCTCGAAAGCTGGCTGCATGGCCGCCCGGAAGTAGCCTTTGTCCATGTGGACGAATTGGAAGATGCGTGGAACCCGGAACCGCGCCAGTATCAGCATATCGTGGACTTGCTTTGAAGCGACTCGGAACTCAACAAGCCCACGATTGTTATCGTGCCGCCTGCATCCGGCATATACCATCTAAATTCTTTGCCGAATATTAGGCATTCGGCCAATCGTCCTGCGGACGCGAATTATACCAAGTTGAAGAGTTTTGCTTATCAGGAGTTCTCATGTCAACATCAGAAAAAGATAATGATGAAGAACTACAAGATGCTTGTTGGGCATGGGATGAGTCATGGGCTGACAGATGTGAATTCGTAAATAGGGAAACCAAAACCATTCTGCTCATTCCCGCGAACACACTTGGAGTGCATGCCTTCGGCGGCAGTGGCGGACTTGTGCATGACCGGGTGCGGCAGGAGATGTTCCATATCTACACCTCAACGGAAGTGCCAATCTATCTTGACGCCGTTGCCCGTGAATTGCTGGCGGAAGGCCGCGCCAATTTCGCCCGTTACGAACTCGACAGGGAGTTTCTCGTTGAACACGGCAACGACACCATTCTATTCTGCTGGCGCAGCGACCGCGTACTCAACACGATTGCCGCACAATTGCGCATTGCCGAGTATGACGTGGCTTTGGAAGACCACGCGGTGACGATACAAAACGTATCTCCTGAGCAGATTGCTGAGTGGGCAGGCGCCCTTGCCTTGCTCAAAATCGCCGAACGCAGCGGTCTCTGGCAGCAACGCTTTCCACAAGCACAAGCCGTTGTTTAACTCTCAACAGTTTGGGACAGTAAGAAGAATTTTGTCTTCTTTTCGTTTGGTTCGCGGGTTTCGCGGTTTCTAATGTATTCAGGAGGTGTTCGATGCGATTTGGCGTGTGCGCCGGGCCGGAAAAGGCCGAGGTTCTGGCCGGGGTGGGCTACGATTTTATTGAATTGTCCGTTGCCGGCGATCTTATGGCGGCAGCGGAGGACGCGGATTGGCAGGCCGTCCGCGCCCGCCTGCTGGCGCTGCCCCTGCCGCCCGAAACGTTCAATTCGTTTGTGCGCGTGGGCAAAATCGCCGGCCCGGACGTGGATTTCTCCCTGCTGACGGCGGTATGTGCAGACGGCATTGGCGCGGGCGGCGGAAATCGGCGGCAAAATTATTGTGTTCGGCAGTGGCGGGGCGCGTAATGTGCCGGAAGGCTTCGACAGGGAACTGGCCGCGCGGCAAATTCGGGAATTTCTCGATTTGTGCGCTGATGTTTCCGAGCAGACCGGGGTTGTGGTTGCCATTGAACCCTTACGCCGCGCCGAATCCAACATCATCAATCTGGTGAGCGAAGGCGCGCATTTAGCGCGGCAGATCGCGCGTCCGGGTGTGCGCGATCTGGGCGATACCTACCACATGGAGCAGGAAGGCGAACCGTTGTCCGCGCTGGTGGAAGCGCGGGACGTTCTGGCGCACGTCCATGTGGCGGATACGGGGCGATTGGCTCCGGGAACGGGCATTTACGATTATGTGTCGCTGTTCGGCGCGCTGCGGGATGCCGGCTACGATGCCCGCGTGTCCATTGAGTGCGGTTTCGGCCCGGATTTTGCAGGCGAAGTCGCTTACGCGCTGACACACCTGCGCGCCGCGTATGATGCCGCCAACAACGGCGAAGTGGAAGACAGTGCATAGATTCTTATTGATATAGATTTTTTACGGCAGGATGGCCGCGCCCGTGCGCAGCAGCCCGAACTGAAACACTTTCCAGCCGCTCGGACGCTTCACGAGATACAATCTGGCTCCCACTTTGTAGTCCTGGCCGTCCTCCTGCCGCGCATCAATCCACGCGAGAACGTTCAGGCCGGGCAGAGTACGGTCAACCTGCCAGCCGTCCACGCTGAACGGAACCCATCCAGCAGGCGGGGCGCGGCTTCAAACGCGAAGTCTGTTTTCAGCGTGAAGGATTGCCAGCGCGGCTGAGCGCGCAAGCGCTCCTGCCATGCCTTCTGCCACACGTCCTCACCCGTCAGACCGCTTCGCTTGTCCGGGCGCGTGATTTCCAGCAGCCGCTCCACGTCCACAACGCTTCGCAATTGCGCGGCATCATGGTGTCGCCACGCCTGAGAAAACGTCCACACGGCTTGCTCAACTTCAGCCTTTTCCGGCTGCGTCATGTCCAGCCAGACCGGTTTTACAATGCGTTCCGCCGGAAGGGAAGCAGTTTTGGCAGGCAGATTATAGGCCGCAACTACGGGCTTATTTCCAGGCAGGCGCGGGGGATTCACCCAGGCTGTCGGAAAAGAGGAAGCCGGATTTTGATAGGTGATCGTGCTGTGGCTTCCCCATGGAGAACCATAGCGCGCCCCATGTTCTGCCGCGCTGCTCTGCAATTTGCCGTTGCGGTCAAACCAGAGTGTAAGCGATTCAGGAGAGTAGTAGTCTGTGAGCTTCCCCGCTCCGGGGGGAAGCTCCCGCTTGAGTTTGCTGAACTGCATCCTCAGTATGGTTTCTCCGGCGACCTGTTCTTCAGTATACGAGGCTTCGATTTGCCCCGCTTCCCCACCTTCCAAAACCTCCTTCAGAACACGGGAAGCCTCGTCCGCCAGCGCTTTGGCCTCATTATTCTCCGGTTGCGCCGGGTCGCAAGGCGTCCAGGTCATCCGCACCCATTTGTTATTATCGCCCAGTGGTTCCCACTGAAACCACACTCCACCCGGCGTACTGCAAGCGTATGCGGGCACATAATAAGTAGA
Source organism: uncultured Chthonomonadaceae bacterium (assembly GCA_963835065.1). Classification (GTDB taxonomy): domain Bacteria; phylum Armatimonadota; class Chthonomonadetes; order Chthonomonadales; family Chthonomonadaceae; genus CAWFQB01. Next base: position 98,766 of record CAWIEK010000053.1, read on the forward strand.
TGGCGTGGCGGCAGACGGTGCGCTCGGGACGGGAACCTGGCGTGAAGTTTGCGTGAACGCATAGCCATTTTGCCACCAGGTGTTGGAATAACTCAGGCGTTCCCGATGTGAAGTATCGCTTGCATCCGAGATGGTGTGTACGATGGAAGGCGCTTCGTTGGGTTGCTCCAGATTGTTGATGGCGGAATACAGCAGCCGTTCCGTCGCGTTATAGGGAAAGAATTTAAGCCAGGCTGTCCGTCCGGCAATGACAAGCCCCGCCGCGCCCACAGCCAAGCGGGGCAGCAGCCACGCCCACGATACGCGCCCGTTGCTTCGGCCCAAAAACGATCTCCGCGCCGGGGCTGTGACAAGCCGCTGCTGAAACGCGGCGTACAGGTCGGGCAGGGGAAGTTGGGGCGCGGCAGCGTCGGCTTGCAGCAAGCCCGTGACGCGCTGCAAGTCCCTGTATTCGGCGTTACAGGCGGGGCAGGCTTTGAGATGCGCCTGTACCTGCGCGTTCGCGGTTGGGGAAAGTTCCCCCTCCGAGTGAAGCGGAAGCAAGTTGGCGATAGTTTTGCAGTTCATGCGTCTTTTTCCTTTTCACTCCCCCACATCGGCTTGAGCAGGTTTTTCAAAGCGTTCTTGGCGCGGTGCGCGCGCATTTTGGCCTGTCCGACGTTGCAGCCCAACACTTCGGCGATTTCCTCGCTCGACAGTTGTTCGTAATACTTTAGAATCAGCGTCATGCGCGCGTCTGCGGGCAACTCCTGCAAGGCTTGCCGAATCAGTATGCTGTCGGCAGGAGGCAGGGCATCGGGCGCGGGCAACTCCTGCAAGGCTGCCGAAGAAGCGGAAAACTGCCTGCGCCGCGCCCTGCGCCTGGAACGTTCGCCGCATTTGCGAACCAGTATCCGGTACGCCCACGTTTGAAACGCCGCGCCCCGCCGAAAATGGCGCAGGCCGTGATAAATGTCCACAAACGTTTCCTGCGTGACATCCTCGGCTTCCTCCTCATCCCCCAGGAACCGCCGCGCCACGCTCAGAAAGCGCCCCTGATACTTGCGAAACAGGGTTTCAAACGCGCCCGCATCGCCCGCAAGAAATTGGAGAATCAAACTATGATCTTCGCTGTCCGGCGAAACATCGAGCGGCAGCGCCGCCTCATTGGGCATGCAGCACCTCTTGGGATTTTCGATTGATGATTTTCGATTGATGATTAACAATGCAACTTATGCATCTTCCATCTTCCATCTTCTGCCTTCTGTCTTCTGTCTTCTGTCTTCTTCCTACCATTAGTGTGCGCGAGAAGACAAAACGTAACCGGGCAGGAGAAAATCTTTTTCGCGTCGAAATAGAGGCGCAATGAAAGCATCGGCCAGGAACGCGGAAGACTCCGCTTTGAACGAACAACACACACAGGCACAGCAGGAGAGGCAGGCGCGGCAGGCGCATACGAGCCGCATTGTGGCCCTGCTGGAAGCGGAATATGGCGTCCCGGAATGGCTGCCCCGGCTTGATCCGCTGGAAGAGTTGGTCGCCTGCATCCTGTCGCAGCACACGTCGGATGTCAACTCGTTTCGGGCGTTTGCGCGACTGCGGGACAGGTATCCCTCGTGGCGCGCGGTTGAAGAAGCGCCGGCCTCGGAACTCGCGGACACCATTCGCTGCGGCGGGCTGGCGGACAGCAAAGCGCCCCGCATACAGGCCGTGCTGCGCGCCATAGAAGCCAAACACGGCACTTTGGAATTGACGTTTCTCAACACAATGCCGGATGCCGACGCCCGCGCTTATCTGATGTCGCTTCCCGGCGTCGGTCCCAAAACCGCCGCGATTGTGCTGTGTTTCGCTATGGAACGGAATGTGCTGCCGGTAGACACCCATGTGTTTCGCGTCGCATGGCGCTTGGGACTGATTGACAAGAAAATCGGCGAAGCCAAAGCCCACGACGCGCTGCAAGCCCAAATCGCCCCGGATTTAACATATCGCTTCCACGTCGCTTTAATTCGGCATGGCCGCCAAACCTGCAAAGCGCTCGCGCCGCGCTGTGCCGCGTGTCCATTGACGGGGATGTGTGAGTATTATCAAAGGGGTCAGGATTCAGGGATCAGGGGTCAGGAACAAGGCGACAGCGTTTCTGCGCAAATGCCTGCCGGCAATATGCAGGATGGTAACAACAAAGACAGAGTGGCTGTTCCTGACCGCTGAATCCTGACACTTCGGAGGTTTTATGCTTCTGCACGACATTATAACCGAAGGCGCGCAAACGCGCCCGCAGGAAATCGCGCTGATTTTTCGGGATCAGCCGCAAACATTCGCGGAATTGGCCGCGATGGTAAGCCGATTCGGGGCAGGATTGGCGGCGCTTGGGATTGCAGCGGGCGATAAAATCGGCCTGCTGCTGCCCAATTGCCCGCCGTTCGTGTGGGCGTACTATGCCGCCTCGCAAATCGGCGCAATTGTCGTACCCGTCAATCCCCTGCTGAAAGCGGCGGAACTGGAATACATCTGGCGGGACGCGGACGTAAAACTCGTGGTTACGGCAGGCCCCCTGCTGCCCATCGCGCAGGCCGCGCGCCTCAATTTGCCCAACTTCCGCCACATCGTCAGCATCACGCCCCGCGAAGAACTTGCCGACACATCCCTCGCCGCCCTCCCCGGCCTGACGTTCCTGACTGATGTGCTGACAGGCGGGGAAGAACAGGGAACAGGGAACAGGAGAGCAGGGAACAGAAGGAACATGCTGAACAGGGGACAGTGGATCAGTGAATAGAACGAGCATCCGAAGACAGAAGTCAGCATTCAGCAGCTCATCAATCGTCAATCGGCAATCGACTATCAGCAATCGACTAATGACTGCGCTGTCATCATCTACACTTCCGGCACTACCGGGCATCCGAAGGGCGCGATGCTGTCACACCGGAATTTGACGCGGAATGTGGAACAGATACAGGCGCGCTTGCAGTTTCTGCCCGAAGACCGGTTTGTTACCGTGCTGCCGCTGTTTCATGCGTTTGCCGCAACCGTGTGCATGAACACCTGCCTTGCGGCGGGCTGCGCGTCCCTGCTGCTGGAAAACTTTACCCCGGCGCGCGTTCTGGAAACTATCTCCAGGCATAAGGCGACCATTTTCCCCGCCGTGCCCGCCATATTCAATGCCGTGCTGAATCTTCCCGTCGAACACGCTCCCGATACCTCCAGCCTGCGCGTTTTGGTGTCGGGCGGAGCGCCGTTGCCCGCGCCGACATTGGCGGCATTGGAGCAGCGGTTCGGCGTACCCGTTCTGGAGGGGGATGGGCCGACGGAGTGCAGCCCGGTCACGTCCGTCAACCCACTGGATGGGCCGCGCAAAATCGGCAGCGTCGGCCCTGCCCTGCCGGACGTGGAAATCGCTATTTTCGACGCGCAGGACAAGCCTGTGGAAACGGAAGAGGTCGGTGAAATCGTCGTTCGTGGCGACAACGTGATGCTCGGCTACCTAAATCAGCCCGATGCCACCCGCGAAGCCATGACAAACGGTTGGTATCACACGGGCGATTTGGGTAAACTGGATGCGGACGGCTATGTGTTCATCGTGGATCGCAAAAAGGACATGATTATCACGGCGGGGCTGAACGTGTACCCGCGTGAAGTCGAAGACGTATTGCTTTCCCATCCCGGCGTAGCGGACGTGGCTGTCATCGGAACGCCGGACACCCTGCGCGGCGAGGATGTGCTGGCGGTTGTGGTCGCCCGCCCTGATGTTCCTGCCCCCTCCGAGCGCGACCTGATCCGCTATTGCCGAGAACGGCTGGCAAACTACAAAGTCCCGCGTCAAATTCTGTTCCGCGCAATGCTGCCGCGCGGCGCAACCGGCAAAGTGGTCAAGCGCCTGCTCAAAAAAGAACTGGAACTCGAATCCAACCCGCCAACGAGCGAGTAACCTGCTATAGCGCTTCTTTATCTAAATGCTCTTTACTTGATGCTCTTTACTTGGTCGCTGCTCTTCTCCCTGTTGTGAAAGGACGGTTCTCATGCTCAACGATCCCGCCTACTTTTTGAATGAAGGCATGCGTCTGCTGCAAGCCGGCGATTTTACAAACGCGCTTGCCGCGCTGCAATCCGCCGTTCAGCAAAACCCGCAGGATGGCCGCGCCTATGGCTATCTTGGCATCGCTTATGCCCGCCTGGGCGATCTGAGCGCAAGCGTGTACGCGCTGCAGGAAGCCGCGCGCTTGCAGCCGCAGGATTCCAACGCGCAATACAATCTGGCTGTCGGGCTGATGCAGGCGCAGCGAACCGGGGAAGCCCGAACCGCGCTGGAACAGGCGCTGCGCTTGAATCCGGGCAATCAGCGCGCGCAGGCCGCGCTGCAAAGCCTGGCGACTGCGCCTGCCCCGCCTGCGTCCTATGCGCCGCTTGCCGCGCCTGTCCCACAGCAAACCCTGTATGCGCCGCAAATGCCTGCGCCGCAAATGCCTGCGACATCCGCTCCTTATGGCTACGCGCCCAACATGCCTCCCACCGGATACGCGCCGAATACGCCGCCCGGCGGTTATGCGTCCAATGCGCCACCCGCGCCCATGCCGCTGAAATCAGCCTGCCATGATGCCGCTTAATGGCGGCGCGATGCCCCCGCCCGCTCCGAACTACGCCAATTACACGGTTCCCACTATGCAGACCCTGCCGTATGCCGCCCAACCCCCATCGGGCTACGCGCCAGGTTATGCGCCCGGCTACGGACCGGGCGTTCCTCCCGGTCCCGGCGCGGGCGGGATGCAGTACGCTCCGAAACCGTTCCGGCAGACCGGGCTGCCACCCGCCGCCGGAACGCGCGTTCTGCGCGGATTGGGATGGGGCGCGCTGTTCGGGCAATGGTGGACGCTGTGGGTGGTCTTTTGGGATTTGATCGCGCACAGCAGCGGCGAACGCGACACCGGCCTGATGATTTTCGTTGCCCTTGTGTTAGGTGTCTTCTTCGCGGTGGTCGGCAGCGTCATGGGCCTGATTATCGGCATGATAGACGCGATGGAGGATGTGGGAGCCATTGTCGGCGTCGTGTTCGGCGTCCTGATGCTGGCGCTTGAGTATTCCATCACGCGCAACAGCATGATCTTTGTCAACATCCTCTTCTGGGGCTTTACGGGCCGCTTCATCGGCAGAAACATCGCCCTGCGCGTCCAGCAGTTTTAGGAGAGTTCACCACCCGATACGCTAGAGAAAAGAAGAAGAGAAGAGATTAAGAACCGCGAAACACACGAAACACACGAAAAAGGACAAAAGGAGAAAAAGTATTGAATACAACCCTGCGAAATGGCTGCTCTTCTTTGCCCTCTTTGCTCCTTTGCGGTTCTTTTTGGTTTTCCTTTTCCGTTTATTTCGTATGTTTCGCGGTTTCTATCTCCTCTTCTTCTCGTATTGGTTTTTCCTCTGTGTCTCTGTGTCTCTAGCGCAGCGGGTGGTTCACTTTTAGGCGGCGGGCGAACATGCCTGCGCTGCACAGGCCAAGCGCGGTCAGGAAGGCGATGTTGCCGGGTTCGGGCACGGCGGCGGACGTGAAGAAACGATAGGTGGCGGTGTAGGGCACGTCACTGGTTTGTCCCAAAGCAGTCGGAGGCGCAGCGGGCGCGATTCCGCCTACGGTGTTCAGCCGCTGAATGTAGGTTACATCGCTGAAGATACCCGTGCCGCTATGAGAAGCGGCGCTCAACAGCAATTGGGGAATGGAGTTGGGATTGGGGGAGGTTTGGCTTGCAATGCGCAATCCCACGACAGAACTGCCATCCGCGTCGGACATCCACGTTGGCCCGGCAAAGTGCGTACCGACCTGCGTGGTTTCCGTCGCATCGGTGAACAGGCGCGCATCGGGCGCGATAAAATTCCATACGAACGCGCCGGCATTGCTCGGGTCGGAGGCGCTCTGGTAATCCTGAAAGCCGTCTCCGAAAACGGATAGGGACAGGAGGTTGCCCGGCGGCGGCGCAATCTGCGCGCGGGCTTGTCCTGCCGGTATCAGGAGGACGCTCCCCATCGCGGCGAGTATGAGGGGGGTGAGATTTTCCGAGTTCAGTTTCATGTTTCATGCCCTTTCCAGGAATTCTGTCTTGATTGGTCAAAACAGGGCAGCCGCGCTGTGTACGTTTGTTGAGGTTCTGACGGATTCGCGCGGCGCGCTGTTCTAAGAATATACCAGTACCTTAACAGTATAGTGACATTATCGTGATATTTCAGGGCGAAATCATGATAACTCTGTTCCCGACGATCAAAACCTTCACGCCAATTCCGGTTGTGAAGCAAACGAGTTTAGATGCTGCCGCATTTGCTTCCATATAGTGAGAATACGCTCGTCTTCCCTGATGTCGTCGCTGTTTTGCAGTTTGTTGTGGGTGATCAGCCAGTCATAAATTTCTTTTGCGCCCTCCGCGATGGGGATGGTATAGCGGAAGCCTAAATCCGTTTTGGCCGCTGTGGGATCGAAGCAATTGTTGTACGCGAAGTTGATGGCGGAGATATAAGCGCGTTTGTCCAGTTGGTACAAAATGTCCGTTGGTATGGCGACAAACTGCGGGGGCGGAGCGCCAATGCCTTCCGCAACGCGCGCATGGTACTGCTTCCACGTAACGCACTCGTCGCCGGGCAAATGGTAGCTTTTGCCGAACGTGGCCGGGTTGCCAAGCGCGTTGACAAAGGCGGGTGCGGCGTCGTCCCGATGCACGGAAGACCACAAACTGCTGCCGTCGCCATGCACGATAATCGGCTTGCCCTTTTTCAACCGATCCAGATGGTAATTCGCACCCCCGAAACTATGCACTATCGCGCCCTGCTCGCTGTAGGTATGCACAGGACGAATCACGGTAAACGGCTGTTGTTCCCGCGCCTGCCACTCCCACAACAAGTTTTCGCAGGCCGCTTTCTTTTGCGCGTACTCCCATGCCGTCGGGCGAAACGGCTCCGACTCCTTTACGGGATAAGTGGACGCGGGGCGGGCATACACATCCACCGTACTGCAAAACACAAGATGCCCGCATTTGCCGCCGAACGCGCGCAGCAAACTGCTGCACGTCTTCGGGCGCGTAGCCGATCATATCCACAACGCCGTCGAAGCGGGGCAGTTCGGCCATTTGCGCCTCGAACGCGGCATGGTCGTAGCGGTTGCCCGTCACCGTCGTCACTCGCCCCGCGAACTCCTGCGAGCGCTGCCCGCGATTATAGTGCGTCACCCTGTCGCCGCGTTCCAGCAGCAAGCGGGTAATCCCCGCGCTAATCAGTCCCGTTCCCCCGATAATCAGAACGTTCACGACAACTCCTTTCAGGATAACCCTCTTGCCAATAGCGCGTATATCTAATGCCTGATGCCTAATGCCTAATGCCTATATGCCTTCCACATCTCACGCCGCGTCTGTAGTATACTGTGTATGTCGAATTTGCAAACACCTTTACCTATGCGTAATCGCCAGTATACAACTCGCCCGCCATTCCCTTCGTCAGATGATGCGCCTCCCGTTCCCCACGACGAGCAGGCTGCGCCACCCTACGCCTACAGTAAGAAGACAGAAGAGCAGGGAACAGGGAACAGGGAACAGGGAACAGAAGCAACTCAATCCACAATCCACAATCCACATTCGGCAATCGAAAATTCCCTCAACCCCTTTAGCGATACGCTGACGGGGGTTTTGGAGCGTGTCACGTACCATAATGAGGATAATGGGTACACGGTGGGGCGTTTAGCCGTCGAGGGCGCGCGGGATTTGATTACGGTTGTCGGTAATTTTACCAACCCGGTTGTGGGCGAGCAACTCGTGTGCGAGGGCAAGTGGACGGCGCATAAAGAGTTCGGGCGACAGTTTGCGGTGGAGCGCTACCAGATGACCAAGCCCGCCACCGCCTTTGCCATTGAAAAGTATTTGGGCAGCGGCCTGATTAAAGGCATCGGGCCAGTCATGGCGAAGCGCATGGTGGATTTGTTCGGACTGGAAACCTTGGACGTGATTGAAACCGATCCGCGCAAATTGCTGCGCGTGGGCGGCATCGGCGAAAAGCGGATCGAGAAAATCCAAAAGGCCTGGCACGAGCAGCGCGAAATTCGCAACGTGATGCTGTTTTTGCAGGGGCATGGCGTGTCGGCAACCTATGCGGTGAAAATCTACAAGACGTATGGCGACAAGGCGATACGAACCGTTGAAGAAAACCCGTACCGATTGGCGCAGGACATCTGGGGCATCGGGTTCAAAACGGCGGACAAGATCGCGCAGCAGATGGGCATTGCGCTTGAAAGCGAAAAACGTCTGGAAGCCGGATTGCTATACACCCTTTCGGAAGCGACGGACTTTGGGCATTTGTTCCTTCCCGAACCGAAACTGCTCACGTCGGCAGCCGAAATTTTGAGCGTGGAACCCGAAATCATCGCGCCCATCATGGAAAACATGGCCGCATCGGAAGCCGTAATCGCCGAGGATGTGGAAGGCGTCGAAATGGCGGGACGAGCAATGCGCGCCTTCTACCATCCCGCGCTGTATTATACGGAAGTGGGATTGGCCGCGCAAATACGCCGCAGGTTACAGCAGGACGCGGACAGGCCCGTGAACCGGGAAAAGATCGCCGCATGGATTACGCAGCAGGAAAAGCAGGCCGATATTACGCTGTCCGAGGAGCAGTCCGAGGCTGTAATGCTGGCTCTGGAAAAGAATTTTCTTGTGCTGACAGGCGGCCCGGGGACGGGTAAGACCAGTGTCACCAATTTGATTGCCCGCGCTTTCGACGCGCAGCATAAAAAGATGGTGCTGGTATCTCCCACCGGGCGCGCGGCCAAGCGCTTGAGCGAAGTGACGGGGCGGGAAGCGATGACCATTCACCGCCTGCTCAAGTTCGACCCGGCCACGCACAGTTTTCAGTACAACGAGCAGAACCCACTTCCCTGTGATGTGCTGATTGCCGACGAGGTTTCCATGCTGGACGCGGTGCTGGCAAACAACCTGCTCAAAGCCATCCCGGAAACCGCGCAGGTGGTGTTTGTCGGTGACAGCGACCAACTTCCTTCAGTGGGCGCGGGCAACGTGCTGGGCGACCTGCTGAATTCAGGCGTGGTTCCGTCCATTCGCTTGACGCAGGTGTTCCGGCAGGCGCAGCAGAGTTTGATTGTGACCAACGCGCACAAAATTCGCAAGGGCGAGTTCCCCGTTCTGGTTCCGCCCAAGGAGCGCGACGGCAAGAACATGCTGTTTGTCGAAGTGGAGGAGGGGGAGGAGGGCGCGGACAAGGTTGTCGCGCTGGCCCGTAAGTCCCTGCCCGGCTTGGGCTATCGGGGCGATGATGTGCAGGTGTTGTCCGCGCTGAAAAAAGGCTCGTTGGGCGTGGACTATCTGAACCTGCGCCTGCAGGACGCGCTCAATCCCGCCGACCCGACAGGACGCGCGCCGGAACTGCTGCGGGGTTCGCGCCGGTTCCGCATCGGCGACCGCGTAATTCAGCTTGTCAACAACTACGACAAGAACGTGTTCAACGGCGACATCGGCACAGTCGCCGACATCAAGCCGGAAGACCAAATCTTCTTCGTGCGCTTCGGGGAAGAAACCATCGAGTACGATTATGCCGACTACGATGAGTTGCAACTTGCATATGCGGTTTCAGCATCCATAAAGGCAGGGCAGCGAGTACAAAGCCGTGATTTTAGTGATGCACTCCAGCCAGTACATGATGCTGCAGCGCAATTTGCTGTACACGGGCCTGACGCGGGCGCGCGACTTGTGCGTACTCGTCGGCGACAAAAAAGCCATTGCCCGCGCCGTCAAGAACGACAAAACCACCCGCCGCTATACTCGCCTCGCCGACCGCCTGCGCGAACAAAACAAGACTGATGAAGTACCAGTAAGCACAGTATCTGCAAGTGGAAATCAGAGTTCTTGAAACAAGTGTAGAATGGCCATATGAAACTGTTTGCCCATGCTGAAGATGAAGCTGTGGATACAAATTGGAGGTAACTGCCAAAAGTCATTGCTAATGTACTCCACTGTCCCTTTCATCTTGGTAGTTGCTCGCCGTTTTAAGAACAGCGTCCTGCACGAGCGAAACACTTCCGACATATTTACTGTCAATGACAAAGCCCAACATCGCGGCAACTTCATGTCCGAGGCAATATTTCCCGGTGACGAAATCCATCAGGCCTTTGTCACATACTTCTTTGCCAAGTTCACTTATCAACACTGGTCACTCTTTTACACTCCAAACCGAAAAATTTTGTTCCGCAGAAGAGTACAAACGTAAAGTCAATGAACCGTCAGGTTTAAGCTTTACTCATTTCTACTTGCGCGCCTTCATGATTATCAACAGTTGGATGCTTTGCCAAGTCACTTCGCTTCTTCGCGTCAATAATTCCCTAGTACAAAGCGCCCGCAATAGCTGGTTCGTCACTTAACGATTTTACAATCGGTTCGTAACGAACGGATTTCCATGCCTCTTCAATAAGTTGAAGCACAGTGGCAACGATGTTTAATCGCGCGGGTACAGGAGGTGTTTCCTGCTGCATTCGTATCGTCATCCGGCAGCATTTTGTACCCATGTAGTATCGGACAAGTAATAGTCGGCGTCATTCAATCCTGCCGAGCGACTCCAAAAACGCTTTTCTGCGGGTTTGACTATGTAAATGTCATTGTCATTGTAAATGCGTAAGTTGCGGCGGGAGTAGAGACGATCTGCAATGCGGTCAGGAAGTTCACGCGCAATGCTTTCCAGAACGTTTCGCAATTCCTGATGCGGCACGGTTCTCACACTTACATGTCTGCCTGCTATAGGAACAATGCGGAACTTTACAACTGCTAATGGCGCGTTGCCAACATCAAACACTTCGGCAATGACAGTGTGGGTGTTCATGGCGCGAAAGAACGGGCTGAACAATACTGAGAAATCGTTCTCCGTATGCCTCTAATTCTTCATGGTTCGGACGTAGGTAAGCCTGTGAATTCTGACCTCTTCATGTGAAGATTAATCGTTAAGTTTGATTGTATCCTCAACCAGGTATCGTTCCGTTACCAGCTTAGACCATAAAGATCAAACACGGCCTCATTCAAATTTTCGCTGCAATAGCTGAGATTACCATGTGAAGCTAGTTGCTCGTTCCAGTATTTGAATATCGTTGAAGTGATCACGTTGTTCAATGTGATCAGGAATTGGTATAGGCAGACGTAACAAATCGGTAAGTTCAACTTTGCTGCTTTCTACTCCCCACACTAGAACCTGTTAAAAACAAAAGTACGATGCAAATGCGAGTTGAAAATGCCATTTAGAAAATAGACGTTTATCAGCATTCGATGCCCTACAGGAAAACCAAGATAATCTCTCTGTGTAAAGCACATTAAAATCAACAGTTGAAGCAATAAAATCCTTTTGTGAGATACCACGAGTAGCTAACAGAACGGCCCGAGTAAATCTTCAGGTCGGCTATGTCCCCGTCGAACATTTAGATTTAGAGTGAGTATCTTCAAGATCAACGTATCAAAGGTATAAGGAAACATTTCACCAGACGGCAGAAATTTTGTTGGGAATTGGTTGGTTCCTGACCGGTTTCCACTTGCTTCAATCCACGCCCTTGCAGGTTTCGCCCATTTCCACTTACCAAGGAGATACCTAACGGAGAAAATAGGGCGTATCGCGCAAACGTTCAATCAAAGCCATATCACGAGCGTTACCCCATGCTGCCACTTTCAGCATATCGGGGTCAGTGGCAGCGCAATGGACGGGCAAGCGCCTTAACGTTTTCCGGTCCGATTTCGAGAATGCCATTTTTTCTGAATGCGTCTGACCACTCCACGCTGATGTAGGCGCAGGTATCTTTGTCATTGGCTTTCTGCCCTGTTCCAATATAAACCAATGCAGGGGCAACTGCATTGGAAACAATTTCTGCTTGTGTAGCTCGGAAAAATTGACAAGTGTATCAGGCTTGAAGCGTTGTAGCAGGGCGCTTTTTGCTGCGTAGGCTTCTTCTGTATGGCTGAAAAAGGGGGAGGCATGGAGAATCAGGCCGATTCTGTGTCTTCTCAGAAGCAAAATCGCCAACACGCCATAAGAAGGCTTGTGAAAGGTAGTTTTTGGCTACAGGCCGGTCGGATGACGCTTACAGTATTGACGGCCCGGGCTGCCAATCGGCTCCTGCTTCCAGGGCGGATTGCCAACGATTGCGTCCAGTTTTTTGCTGAGAAACGGCTCATGTCTGCTAAAATCAGTATCTTTACACTTTCTAAAAAATGAGATAGGAAAACAATACTGCCCATTCGTTTCTCTGTATCTCAAAATATGAGAAAGTGCAAAGGCTACTGTCAGTATATGCTTGCTCGTTAAAAACATCGGCAACAAACAGATTACGTCCACGCAAATGCTCGAACTTCAATGCTTCCGGTGGTTGTGGCACGTCGTCCAATTCCAAAGCGGTCAGGTACAGACTGAAAGCCGCGATTTGAATGGCTTCCGGGCTGATGTCAACGCCGAATATCTGATTGTGAAGGGTATCGCGTACCATTTCGCGTGAAATGTTTTCGCCTTCCTCCACGCGCCGCGCTACTAACCGCCGCAATCCCTCCACAAGAAACACGCCAGAACCGCAGGATAAATCTGCAATTCTGGCTTTGTTAGGAAGACGCGGGCAAATTTCGGAAAGCACTAAATCCACCAGATTGTACGGCGTGTAGTGCATGCTTTGCTGCTTTGCTTTATTGGGATTATTTGAGCGAGCGAACATCTCGTAGATAGAACTGATTAGCTCAACCGGAATTACGTCGAACTCATATCGCCATAAACGTCCCTGCCCCGCTGGATTACCTCGTCCTTCAAGCAGGTTTTGAATTATTTCAAGATGTGCCGATTGAACAATGTTTTCCTCTTGCACAGGTTGTTTGTTTGATGCCTCATGCGTCAGCGGAAACAAGTCTCCGTTAAAAGTTGTGCGTATCCAGTGAAAGAACTTATAAGCACTGATTTTATCAGCGAGAATAGCGGCAACTTCCTCATGACCGAACCGTTCAAACAAGAAGTCAGCAGAAACAATACCCCGATCCTTTAGGTACGCCGCAAAAATGGAACGCCCAAGCAAAGAGTGTGCCACTGAACTTTTCAGTTCCGGCTCTGCATCCACCTTGATTTCAAGCAGACGCTCTTCGGCAAATTTAAGGTCGCTTAGCAGAGAGTTGTCAACGCGGTTGTCACGGTTGATGCGTTGGGCTGCTTCCTGTTGCCAGAAACGTCCACTTTCAAATTGAACACGGCCCGCAAAATCATTCAGGCGGCGCAAGTCCTCTTCTGTCCGTTGAAAAACATCAAGGATAGGTTTGTTGTTCTTGGTATATTTTCCTTTTTGCTGAGGTTTGGCGAAGTTATTATAAATGCGTATTTCTGTTGGCGTGAAAACCCACATCAAAGGCGCAAGTCCCTGATTCCACGCAGTGTTATGGAGCTTTTCTAATTGATGGGCGGAGGGTTGTGCTTCAAATTCTTTGAAGTAAATACAAGGGGAACCTGATAATTCATAAATAGCAGTAGCGCCGATTTTGTTCTCAGCTATAACCGCGCTGTATTTGGCGGCTTTATCTGCATAGCCGTTAGCAGGCGTTCGCAAGAAAGCGGCATCAAATACGCCGGGCGTGGGTTTGTCCTCCCGATAAAAACCCGTTCGCTCCATGACTTGCAGGAATGTTTCGTCAGTAGGCGCTTGTGTACTCATACTGGCTTCCTTGCGCTTGTGTCTGGCCGGAATCGCAACGAAAGAGACGCAGAATTTGCTTCCGCCTCTCTTTTCGCCTTATCCTAAAGGTACAAGTATTTGAATTGGGTAGAGTTTAGCACAGAAGCCGACTCTTGTCAACGCAAATTCTACTTATTTTTCCAAATATGTTTTAGAACCTTGCGCCGACGTTGAAGGAAAAGCCGCGCAGGTGGTTGTGTTCGCCGTCGTGGTAGGTGAGTTCGAGGAACGGCTGCGTTTGTTTGGGATGCGACACGCGGAAGTTGTAGCCCAGCAGGTACTCGGTTGCGAAACCGTTGACGTTGCGAAACTCGTGGACGCGCGCCTGCGTGAAGCTATAGCCCAATCCCAGCCCGCCATACGCGCCCGTGTTGGCGATCCCGTACTTCGCGTTTACCAGAAAGCGGTAGATGTTGCCGTCCGTGTCCGCGCCCGAACGGTTGCTGCCGCCTAACGTGATGGTCGGCGAAAAGTACACGCAGCCCAGATACTTCACCTTGTGGATAATGGGCAAATCCGCGCCGATTTCAAAGCCTTCCAGATGGTTGCGCGCGCCGTTGTTGTTGAAGTCGTTGCCCAGATGAAACCCGCCGCGAACGGCAAATTGGGCGGGCAACTCCTGCGCCCGCGCCGCGCTCGTTCCCATCCACATCAAGCCGATAAACGCGCATGCCGTTACCCCGGTCACGTTTTTGTTTTTCCATTTACCTTGCATGTCGCTGCCCCTCTCGCGTTTCATTACGCCTGTTCTATTCTGCCGCGCGCATCATATTCCGCCGCGCTTGTTTGGCAAACCCTCACAAATATACCCGGTTTCTATCCTTTTCATCGGCGCGGGAACGGCGCGGCGACAGGTTAAAATTAGGGAATAGACGAAAAATGCCCGATGACCGTTAAACGATCATCGGGCGATGCGCCTGTCCACGCGAGAACGCACGCAGGTTCCCGGAATTCCGGCTCCCGTGTCGAGGGGAAGAACACGGCGCGACAGGAAACGCCAACAAAGAGGTGATTGAAGCATTTTGTTTATTAGCGCAAGTCTTTTATTTTATTCCTTTTCATAGCAACCGGTTTTCGGCTGCCGGCGGCCTTGTTCTCCTCACCCGCAGACGCCGTTGTCTGCCGGGTGAATGAACATGCCTTAGTATGTCCTAAAAACGCGGTCTTCGCCGTGAAGCCGGGCACACGCCGCTTGTGAACTGTGTCACAGGGGAAGGCATTAGGCATTGGGCATTAGGCATTAGCGGCAGGGCAGAAGGCAGAAAGCAGAAGATAGAAGCTAGAAAAGGATTGTGCCTCTTCTCTAATGCCTAATGCCCAATGCCTAATGCCTTCCCCCCTGCTTGCAAAATAATTGCGGAGGGTTGTAGAAATCGTGAATTTCTAGTATAATAGGCGGGAAGCACATAGCTGCAATTCCGCGGGTCTTGCGATGGATCCACGAAGCCTCACATCGCGCCAGACGGTAATCGAAGCAACATATACTCCACGGATCGAGGGCCACAGGGTGATCAGTGACTTGCAGCAACATCTATCCGCCAGCCATATTAAATTTTCGGACATGGCGGACCGGGACATAGTCGAGCGGGCGCAGCGCGGCGACGAAACCGCTGCGGAGTACCTGCTCTACAAATATCGTAATCTTGTCCGCACCAAAGTCAAGTCGTACTTTCTCGTGGGCGCTGAGAAAGAGGACTTGCTGCAGGTCGGCATGATCGGGCTTTGGCAGGCGATTATAGATTTCCGTTGTGACAAGGCGATTTCCTTCCCGGCCTTTGCGAAAGTCTGTATTCAGCGCCACATCATCACGGCTATCAAAACGGCCACGCGCCAAAAACAGATGCCGCTTAACTCGTCGCTTTCTCTGGAAAGCCCCGCCGAAGATTCCGGCCCGGACTGGAACCTCTCCGACATCATCCCCGCGACGGAAACACAGGACCCCGAAGACCTCGTGATTCAGGGCGAAGACACCAAAGTGCTGCACGAAATGCTCCAGCAAGTGCTTTCGGATTTCGAGTGGAGCGTCCTCGCCGGGTATCAAATCGGGAAATCCTATCGGGAAATCGCCTGCGAACTGCATTGCAAAACCAAGTCCGTAGACAACGCCCTTGCCCGCATCAAGCGCAAAGTCTCCACCGTGCCGCTCGGCCTTGCCAACCTGAGCGAACTGCTCGTCAATTCGCCCCTGCGCTGACACAACATTGTCGGTATTCGGTATTCGGTGTTCCGGTGTTCGGGTATTCAGGTGGTGGATTTTCGATTGCCGATTGTGAATGCGGCTTCTGTCTTCAGTCTTCTTCCCTAATGCCTGATGCCTAATATCTTCTGCCTCTCACATCTTAATTTGCAAACAGCAGCGCGCGGAACATCGGTACAGAGTTCCGCGCGTTGTTGTTACGGCTCCCAGCAGGGCTTATTCTTCCTCATTATGCCTTGCTTGCGCAAACAGGTTACGGCTCGAAAACGTATAAATAGTGAGTGCCATTAGTCCTCACGCAAGCCCGCAGACAGGGGAAGGAGCCGCAAAATGCGCTTTGAAGGCTACGATGATGATGTGCCGGATGAAGAGACAGTTCTGGATGAATTTCTGGGCGAAAACCCTCGCGCCCGTGACCTGCGCCTGATGCGCTCCGCCCTGGAGCAGCGCCGCGCCATGTTTACGCGGGACAAAGCGCGTGGCAGGGACGAGCGCGAACAAGCTGCCATGAGCGTCAAAATCGCCGAGTTGGACAAGCAGATCGCCGCCCTGCGACAAGAAGAAGAGATCACCTCGTTCGTGGAAAGTTCGGTGCGCGTCACGCTGCAAAGTGTTCCCCTCAGCGACTCCGGCGAGTAAGAAGAGAAGAAAAAGAGAGAAAAGGAGACGGCATGCCCAATTCCTGAACACCCGAACACCTGAACACCGAACACCGAACTCCTGAATACCCTAACCACATAGAACCCTGAAACCCTGAAACTCTAAAACCTATTACCGGATCAATGACTATGGCAAAAGCAAGAAAACCGAATTGTCACTCGTGCGGGCAGGCGCTGCGGGAGGAAGAAACGCAATGTTCGCGCTGCCATGTGGCGCGACGCGGCGACGCTAACCGGCCCATGATGGCCGCGTATGCCCTGTTTCTGCTCATCGCGTTTGTGGCGGGCACAATCACCATTAGCTACCTGCGCAACACCCTGCACATTCAATAAACTGTTTGCTGCTTGAATTCTGCCGATGTTGACCGTTTCTGACAAGCCGTTTTAGACTGTTGAGCAACCATTATGAGCGAATATGACGCGGTGGTGGTGGGATCGGGACCGAATGGACTGGCGGCGGCGATTGTGATGGCGCAGGCGGGGCGTTCAGTTCTCGTGCTGGAAGCCGAACACCAGTTGGGCGGCGGCGCGCGCACGTTCGAGCTGACCCTGCCCGGATTTCGGCACGACATTTGCTCCGCCGCGCATCCCCTGGGCTTCGCTTCTCCCTTTTTTCGCCGACTTGCCGCTTGCCGAACACGGCCTGGAATGGATACATCCGCCATTTTCGCTCGCGCATCCGCTGGATACCGGCGAAGCGGCCATTTTAGATCGCTCGGTAGACGCTACGGCGGCGCGGTTGGGCGCGGATGGGCGCGCGTACAAGCGCCTAATGACGGATTTCGCCGCGCATTGGGATGACGTTCTGGAAGACGCGCTTGCGCCGCCGATTCATGTTCCCAAACATCCGCTTCTCATGGCGCGTTTGGGCTGGTACGCGGCGCGTTCGGCGGCAGGGCTGGCAAAGTCGCTGTTTCGTACCGATCCGGGGCAGGCTTTGCTGGCGGGCATTGCCGCCCATGCCGGTACGCCGCTCACCAATCCCATTTCCGGCGCGTTCGGCCTGATGCTCGGCGTCACGGGCAATGCGACGGGCTGGCCGATTGCGCGGGGCGGGTCACAGTCCATTTCCGACGCGCTGGCCTCGTACCTGCGTTCGCTTGGCGGCAAAATCCAGACGGATACCCGCGTCACATCGCTGGACGAACTGCCGGCCAGCAAAACGGTCTTCCTCGATTTAACGCCGCGTCAGGCGCTCAAAGTGGTTGGCGACAAAATGCCCCTCGAATTCCGGCGTCAGCTTGGCCTCTACCGCTACGGCCCCGCGTCCTTCAAAATAGACTGGGCGCTGGACGGGCCGATCCCGTGGAAAGCGCCCGAATGTGCCCAGGCGGGAACCGTGCATCTCGGCGGCACGCTGGAAGAACTGATCGACTCGGAAAACAAGCCTATCAACGGCGAAATTCCTGACCGCCCGTTCGTGCTTGTGGTGCAGCAAAGCGCGTTCGATTCGACCCGCGCCCCGGAGGGAAAGCATACGGGATGGGCGTGGTGTCACGTCCCTCTCGGCTGCAAGGAAGACATGACGGGACGCATCGAAGCGCAAATCGAGCGGTTCGCGCCCGGTTTCCGCGACCTGATTCTGGCGCGCGCAAGCATCAAGGCCACGGAAATGTCCGCCCACAACGCCAATTTAGTCGAGGGCGATATTGGCGGCGGCACGGTAGACATACGGCAATTGTTCCTGCGCCCCACGCCGCGCATCAACCCCTACACAACCCCGATGAAGGGCGTCTATCTCTGCTCGTCCTCCACGCCTCCCGGCCCCGGCGTCCATGGCATGTGCGGCTACAACGCTGCCCAAACCGCGTTGCATGACGGCTTCTAAATATCGGTGTTCAGGTGTTCGGTATTCAGGTGTTCAGGAGGTTGGATTTCCGGCTGCAAAGCATGAAAGCGAATGTTGACAGCCTCCTTTCGTTCTGATATACTCCCTGCAACAAGGAGGAATAAGAGTATGACTGTACGCATGCCACGCTACTCCAAAGAGGAGTTTACGCAACGCGGCAATGACATTTACAACGGAAATATTCGCGCGCAAGTGGAAACGGAGCAGAATAAAGGCAAGTTCGTCGCCATTGACATCGAAACGGGCACATGGGAAATGGACGCCGACGCTCTTACTGCTTGTGATCGCCTGGAAGCGCGTATCCCTGATTGTCAAACATGGCTTGTGCGCGTAGGCTACGCTTACCTGCACCGCATGAGCAGCCTTCGCCGTAAAGTGGCGGCATGATTACCCGTTGTAAAGAAGGAGAACGTTCTATGTTTCGTTATCGCATGATTGCCGCAATGGTGGCTGTTCCGCTTGCTGTGTTCGCTGTTGTCGGGGTTGTGGCGCAGGCGAAGCCGCAAAGTGACCCGCCGCCTGCCGAAACGCTTTATGTTCGTACTGCGGACGGGCAGTTTGTGCCGAAAGTCGCCGGCGTAATTAATGTGAACGCAGGAACGATTGTGGTCAATGTGGGAACGCGGGCCGGGTTCAAGCAGGGCGACAAAGTGGTTTTCGCGCATCGGACGAAAGCGGGCTTGCTGTTGAAGGGGTTCGGCACCGTGACCCGCGCCTATGCCACCGACTCGGAGTGCGATCTTGCGAAGGGCATGGAGGCCGGCAGCATCAAGCCCAACGATGAGGTGTACAACGTCAGCCGCGACGATACGCGCTACAGCCTCGCCAAAGCGGAACTCAAGCCCGCCGGCGAGTAAAACGGAACCTACACATCTTAGAGCAACAAGAAGCCCTTCTCCCGGCCAGGAACGAGCGGCCAGGAGAGGGTTGCAACAAAATAGCCCCTCTCCTGGCGCGTTGCGCGGCAAGGAGAGGGTGTCCATAAATGGACGCCCGGGGTGAGGTCAACACAAGGACAACACAATGGACGAAGAAGATGACAAACCCAAACCCCGCCGTTTCCGCCTTGTCGCCTGGCTGCTGGTGGCGATGCTGGTGGTCGGCATGACCACGCTTTTTCTGTCGCCGCCACCACGCGGCGACAGCAAGTACGGGTTTGTCACCGACCATCCCATAGAAGTCATGTCGGACAGCACCGGGCGGTGGTTCTTTTATGGGCCGGCGCCGGTCACGGGAGGAACGCCGCAGATTGCGGCAACCGTTCGCAAAGAATTGCTGCCGCAGGGCTTTACGGAAGACGTTTCCAGCAAGCCCTGGTTCCGCTTTATAAAGGGCAGCCGCGAAGTGATTGTTTGCAACCACAACGAAATCGCCTGGAATCCCGTGTCTCCCAACATCGGCGTCATCCACGAAAAGCCTCCCAAAACACCCGGCAGTACCCTGTGGCCGGCCTTATGGGTGCATCAGCCGGGATCGGACACGACTGGCGTTGCCGCATTTCAGGTCAAGAAGCTGGTGATGCGCTGGTAAGGGCTGCGGCATGGCGGGCTTCCACGCCGTACCAGTCCATCTGCTCGTTTTCTTCCGCTGCGGGTACGCACCGGACGACGAATTGGGGCGCATTTTGCCAGTCGCGCCCGCTTTCCTGCTCCAGCTTTTGCATCGTCTTCATATCCGCGCCGTGCCACAACACCTGCCCGTCGAACAAAGCGAGATAGCGGCTGCGGTGCGCCTGCGCCAATCGGTCCTGCTGGTCGCGGTAGCGTTCCACGCAGACGGCTCCCCGCGTTAATTGCTCGTCCCGCTTCGTCTCGCCCTCATGCGGTTCCACTTTGAACGGTTCGCAAATGGACTCCGGCGCTGGCCCGATGACTTCGATTTCGTCCGTCTGGTTCGGTCCCAATCCGATTTCCGCCGCCAGTTTGATGGCGTTACGGCGGTAAAAGTAGGGATGGTTGGGGTAATCGTCTTCAGGGTCGAAGCCCATCACGCGCGCTCCAACGCTGTCGGTCGCCACGCAGTTGGTTCCCGCAAGGATAACGCCGGGGCGCATCGGGGTTCCGTGCCATTCGCTTTTGTTGGCGGCGACAATGCCGTCTACCACGTTCAGGCAGGGGCGCATCCACGCGGCCATGTCTACGAGAACGCGGGGCAGGCGTATCAGGTGGTCGTGCAGATACTGGCGGGGCGACCCGTAAACGGACGTGGGCATCCAGCCGAACAGGTTCTTGATGCACAGCGTACATCCCAGGCTGACATGCGCCTTCATTTTCGCCAGCGATACAAAGGCATCCGCTTCAGCCAGTTCGCGCGGCATCTGATACTCGCGAAACATCGCCTGCGGGTGCGGCATGGACACGCTCACCAATTCACTCTGGTTGAAGTCCACAAGCCGGACATTGGCGTACTTCGCCAGCCGCTCCGGGTAGCCCAACTTGGCGTACAGGCCGAACGAGTCGCCGTCCGTCGTGCCGTCGCCAATGAGAATAGGCGCGTCCGTCACGTCGCGTATGGCGTGAATGGCCCCTTCCACCACTGCCGGGTCGGTCAGTTCCGTTTGCTTGCCGTCGGTCAGCGTGATGCGGTGAACGCCCGCATTGATCTTCACGGCAATGCAGTTCGCGTTCCGCAAGCCTTTGCCATAATCGCCCAATTGCTGTATCGCCGCCTGCGCCTGCCGTACAACGTCGTCATCCGAAGCCGTAGACGCGCACGAAACCAAACTCACCCGTTCCCGTTCTGCCATTTTACTTTCTCCTTACCAAACTTAACGCTATTCCATGTCCCACTCTTGGGCTTGCTCCGCCAACTCGCGCAACGCCTGACGTTGCTCTTCCCGCTTTCGGTTTTTATAAAGCATCAGATCCTTAAAGTAAATGCGCCGATGCGTACCGACAGAATGGTACGGGATTTCTTTGTTTTCAACCAGGCGGATAAGGTAAGGACGCGATACTCCCAACAAATCAGCGGCCTGTTGGGTCGTTAGTTCCGCAAATATGGGAATGACCGTCACGGCATTCCCATCCGCCATTTCCTTCAGCATCCGCGTGAACATGCGCAGGGCGCGGACGGGAACGCGCAGAACTTCTGTAGTGCCGTCACCGGCAACAATCTGAATTTGGGCTTCACCTTCGCTGGAAAGATGGGCTGCAAGTTGACTGCTCGATTCGCGCGCAAGTATCTGATCCTGTTCGCTAGGCGAAGTAAGGTCGTCTCGCTCTTCTAGTTCCAGTGGCATAAGGGTCTCCTTTGATGACACGATTGCGCAACCAAGTCAACCCTATTATGCCACACAAACGAATCAGTTGTCAATAATCGAAATATCCGAAACGGCGGAATTGAACACCTTTGTGCGTTCGCAAAATTACGCCTCAAACGGCCAGCCGGTGATTTGGGCGAGCAGAGCGCCTAATTGCTCTGCCCAGGCGGTACGGTCTGCTTGTTCAAAATCAGTCAGAAAATGTTTTTGCCCGCCTTTGTGCAGGGTCAGAGCCGCGCTGACATACACGCTTCGTTGGATCATCTGCATTTGCAGCGTCGCGCCTGCGTACCGCTTTTTCCAGCGCAGGCCCAGGAGGGTATGCGTAATTTCCAGGCTGTCCGGCCCCGCAGTCCATTCCACTTTGCCGACAGTTTTCAGCAGAAATTGCGCCAGCAAATACCCGGCCAGGCCAATCACGAAAATGCCCATCAGCAGCAGGGCGGTACGGTCATTGCGCCGCAAAAACGACAACACCGCTCGCCCGGAGCCAAGCGCAAGCAAGCCGCCAAACACGACCACGCCAAGCGCCAACTCTTCCACAGCCTTGCGCGTTTGTGGCGGCGGTAATACGATCTGCGTTCTCCCATCCGGCAGGGGCATAATCATCACGCCGGCTGGGGGCACAACCGGCAGGTTGTCGTCAGAGTCAACATTGGTTTCCAAAGAACACCTCGCAAGATTCTCTGAAGGATTTAGAAAAGACAAAAAGACACAGAAAAAAGAGCAAAATAACGCGAAAAAAGGCGAACCTTTTGCTCCACACAATCGTCTAAATAGTAGAATACAGTCTACTATTCAAATGTTAGACACCGGAAGGGAGGTGCCAGTCCTATGTTTCACCCCTCCCGTTCGCCCTGACGCCGCTGAGGCCCTGATGCCTCTCTCCTACAACCAGACACAACGAGACATCGGGCTGGAAGCGCTGTATTGCCAAGATTTCGACGATGACTCTACATATCTTTTTTCTACCTGCCGCTTTCCCAACGCTTCCAAGATTTCCCGTTAGCAAAGGTTGAGTTCCCCGCTGGTTCGAAAACTTAAAGATTTACAAACCCTGAGAGCCTGTCCCAACAGGCGCGGCATTTGCGTCCGCAGGACGCTTGTACTTTCCTGCCGGGGATTTTCAACCCCCGGCCTGAGATAGATTTACAAACCCTGAGCGCCCTCCGTATTTGTGTAGGGCATGAGGAAGCGTATCGCCTCCTGAATGTGTTCGTCCCAATACTCCCAGGTATGCGCGCCGGGAAATTCGTGGTACTCGTGGGCAAATCCCAATTGATTGAGATGCGCGTGGAAGGCGCGGTTGGATTCGATGAGAAAATCATCCACGCCGCAGTCAATGCGCAGGCCGGGGCGTTGCGCAGGGGCAAGTTTGGCGGCAAGCGCGAACAGGTCATGCGGCCCGCCCACCGGGTTTTCCCCGACAATCCGCGCAAACTCCCGATTAAACCCCGGCCTGATTTCCTCCCCGGAAATGGGAAGCGGAAAATTGCCGAAACTCATGGCTCCCGAATGGCTGACCGCCGCGCAGAACAGATCGGGATATTTCAGGGCGAACTTGGCCGCGCCGTACCCGCCCATAGAAAGCCCCGCCACCACGCGCCCGGTTCGCTCCGCCCGCGTCTGAAACATCGCGTCCACATAGCCGACCAAATCTTTTACAATGGCCGACTCCCACGCCATGCCCTGCTCCGCGTCGCTGTAGAACCCCCTGCCGCCGTCCGGCATCACCACAATCAGGGGCAGGCCGGCGACATAGCGCTCGATGCTTGTCCGGCGCTGCCAGACCGTATTATCATCCGACAGGCCGTGCAGCAGGTACAAAACCGGAAACGGCCCCTGCGTGTGCTGTTCCGGCAGCAGAATATCGGCAGCCGTCGCTTTTTGCAGCGCGTTGCTGTAAAATTTCAGTTCACAAAATGCCATGAGGTTAAATTTTCCTTTGCTCTGTGCAGTGTCGTACCAACATTGCGCTCGCGCAAACCATGCGTAAACGCGCTATGTCCGCGCAGGCGGACATTAGGCCGCAGGCTCTACAGCAAAGCAATGCATTTCGTTGCTTCCTGCCGCTGCTGCGAAATAGGCTGGCGTTTCAGGGCACAAGGGGGGGCAGGGCTTTGTCTTCCGTCCATCGCTGCTGCAGCGCCACCATAATGCACGGCCCGCCCGACACGACCTGCATGGAACTGGCGCGCGCCATATTGAACGCCGCCGTAGACTCGCTGCCCGGCTGCATCCAGACATAGGGAACCTTTAAGTGCGCCGCGCTGCGGATGGTTTCTTCCGTCACTTCGGGCGGCGTCACCGTCACCACGCAGTCAATGGGTTCGGGGATGTTGTCCAGTGAGGGGTAGCACGGTTCGCCGTCAATGGCATCCGTGTTGGGGTTGACGGCATAGACCGTATACCCGTACTGCTGGGGGGCGTTTTGCAGGGCTTTGAAAACTTTGTAGCCGTACTTGTTCGGGTCGCGGGACACGCCGGTAACGGCAAACCGCTTTTGATCCAAAATGTGTTCCATCAGAGCGCGCGTAGACATAAACAGCCTTTTCTTTCCGCATCCTTATTAAAGCGCTAAATTAAAGCGCTAAGGCGCGTTGGAGATTGGTTAAAACCTGAGTTTAGTAGGTAGGCATTAGGCATTAGGCATTAGAACAACCCTTGTTCTCTCTTGCTGCACAGCAAAAGGTACGCAAAGCAGTTCCTAATGCCTGATGCCTAACGCCTAATGCCTGATGCCTGATGCCTACTTGTTATTCACCGTGACGCCCGGCCAGGTATCGGTGCGGAAGGGGGATGCGGGCAGGCCGGCTTTGTTATACAGGTTGGCAACCGGGTTGATGTGCCAGGCGTAGCGGACGGCAACCGGATTGGAAACCTGCGCGGACGAAACGACGATGCTGTCGCCCTCGATTTTGGCGTCCGCCCACGCGAACTTGTGATCCTCGCCCGCGATGGCAAAGCCTTTGAGCGGTTCGCCGTTCGGGGTTGTCAGGCCACCACTGTGCGCGAATGTCAGGCGAATACGATTGCCTTCCACCTTCATAGACTTGTACTCCGGGCCGGAATACTCGATCTTTTCGCCGTATGTTTTCGCAAGGGCGACCAGGGCGAGGCGCTTGCCCACGTCCTGCTTGTTTTTGGGGTGGATGTCGCCCGCGTCGCCGATGTCCGTTGTGACCGCAATGCCCGCGTTCGGCAAATGCTGCGCCGTCATAGATTGGGCTTCGCGCAGTTCCGCCCACGCATCCTCAACCGGGTTGGGATTGGGCTGCTGCCAGTTCGCCAGTTGCACGATATAAAACGGGAAATCGCCTTCCTTCCAGCGGCTCCTCCAATCCGTAATCATCGCCGGCAGCAGGGTACGGTACTGGTACGCCTTGCCCGCGTTGGACTCGCCCTGATACCAGATGGCTCCCTTAATGCCCAGGGGGATGAGGGGCGCAATCATGCCGTTGTACAGCACGGTGGGGGCGTTGGGATTGTTATCAATGGGAGTCGGGAGCGGCTTGGCTTTGGGCAAGGGTACGCCCACTTTGTATTTCCACGCGCCCGTCAGGGGGATTTTGCGCCCGTCCGTCACTTCCAGGTACATCTGTTCCGGCTTGCCCGTGAAGCCCCCCGCCCCGCCCGTGTCCAGCACTCGCACGGCGATCTCGTTTTTGCCTGCATGCAGCGCGCCGAGCGGAAGCGTATAGGTCCGTTCTGCCGTCGCCGCGTCTGTGGCTCCCACCAGCCTGCCGTTGACCCATGTGGTATCGCGGTAATCAATAATTCCCAGGTGCAGAATGCACTGGCGGCTTTCCTCCCCCTCCGCCAGTTCAAATGTGCGCCGATACCACATCACGCCGTCAAAATTCGCCAGTTCGGGAACGCCGGATTGCTCCCACGCGCCGGGCAGGTTCATCGTCTGCCAGTTCGCGTCGCTGAAATCCATACCGTTCCAGATTTGCGCCGTGCCAGGATCGTTGGCAATGTACCAGTCGGTCATCATCGCCAGGTAGGGGCGTTCGCCCCGCGCCATGCGCGTCCGCACTTCCGCCATCCGTTCCACCGCCGGGGCATACTCCGGCACTTTCTGCGCCAGGGCTTCCCCGCTCGTCCACGCTTCCGCCGGGGTTCCGCCCCACGAGGTATGAATCAGGCCGATAGGCACTTTCAGGTTCTCATACAGATCGCGGCCAAAGAAATAGCCGACAGCCGAAAAGCCGTTCCAGCCGCCTGCCCGCACCGTTTGCGGGGTACACACGTCCCACTTGCCCGTGGGAACGGCGCGGGGTTCCATAGCAATGTCCTTCGTCACCGTGAACAGGCGGATTTGCGGGTAATTGGCGTTTGCCACTTCCTGCGCGGCGTTGTTGACGTTGCCGATGCCCATTTCCATATTGGACTGCCCGGAGCAGACCCACACGTCGCCCATGAGAATGTTGCTCAGTGTCACGGTTTGCGGGCCGGTTATGCTCAGGGTGTACGGCCCGCCGGCGGGCAGGGGCGGCAGTTTCGCCGTCCATTTGCCGCTGGCGTCCGCTTTGGTTTTGGCTTCGTGGTCGCCAAGCTGCACGGTCACGGCCTGCCCCGTTGTCGCCCAACCCCAAATCAAAATGGGACGGTCGCGCTGCAGCACCATGTTGTCGCTGAACAGGGGGCTGAGGAAGGGCAGGTTGGCAGGAGCGGCAATGGCGCTGTTGGGCGCGGCAGCCGTCAGCCCAAGCGTGGCAGCGCCCGTCAGAAAGGGTGCAACGCCCATTGCCAGCGCCAGCCGCAGCAGGGAAGTTCCCGGTTTACGGCAAGCGCGAAACGTTGTGGTTTTGCTGGATTGCATCGTGTTCAGCATTAAATCTCCTTGTATTCTGAATAGCTATTTTGAATAGCGGCGGCAAGGCTCTGTTGGAGCGCGCCGGAAAGGTGTTCAGCATAGCCTAAAGTCCGTATTGCGGGTAGAATTAGTTTCACTTCCGCAACGTCAATTTCCTCTTTAGGGTTTCAACGTCGTTTCCAATTTAAAGCAGTCTCCTGAGCCGGGATTTTTCAATTCTCAGCGCGGAATGGCGCTTGTGACGTAGTTCACACAATAAATGTGGCGCATGGTATTGCAAAATACAAGCGAATATGCTATGTTCCTTTAGATTATAGCGCGGTGAAAATACCGCGGTGATGCGCGCGCCACGCTAACAAGGCGAGTATAAAGGAGAGGGACATGAGCTTATTTATCCGCGTTTTTCACAACAGCGACCATGCCTGCGTCGTGTGGGGGCCGGACGATCCCCGCGAGGCTTTGCCCGGCTGTCTGGGTTTCGCGATCCGGCGGCGCAAAGTGGGAGATACCAGTGAGGGAGAAGCGCTGCACAACTTCACCAGCTTCGATCTGGACAATCAGAAGCCGGGAACGTCGGCGGAAAGCACGGTCTGGCCCGTGCAGCGCTTCAACTGGTGGGACTACGCGCCCAACAGCCAGGACGCGACGGTGGCCTTCGAATATAAAATCGTTCCTCTGACCAAAGGGGAAGCGGGGTTTGCGTACGGCGAGAAGCCCCTGCCGACAATGACTAACCTGGCAACGGAATGGAAGGGGCCGCTCAATGTCAGCCAGGATTGCGGCGACGGCATTTCATGCTACTTCAATCGGGGCATTGTCGCGGCGGAGTGGGTGTCCCGCGCCCTGAAAGCCAAAGAAACGCCCGGTGAAGCGCCGGGCAAAGCGCTGGCAGAGGCGATCAAAACGCCGGGGGATAAACTGCGCGACGAACTGGGCGGCGTCCTGAAAACCAAACTGCTTGATGTGCTGAAAGACGTAGATGCGAATGGCGGCACGATTTTCGCCGCGCTGTACGAACTCAACGACCCGGAACTGATGGCGGCCATTCTCAAGTTGGGCATGAAGGCCAACATCATTCTTGCCAACGGCGCGTTTTCCAAAGAAAAGCCGGACGAGAACAAGGAAGCGCGGGAAGCCCTGCGCGGCAAAGTGAACCTCTTTGACCGCATGGTGTCGCAGGGGCATTTCGCGCATAACAAGTTCATGGTTATCTGTGACGCCAAAGGCAAGCCGCAAAGCGTGTGGACGGGCAGCACCAACTGGTCGGTGACGGGGCTATGCACCCAGGCCAACAACGGCATCCTGCTGCAAGACCCGGCGGTGGCGAATGCGTTTGTGGAGCAGTGGCAGCGCCTGCACGAGGCAGGCAACGGTTTCCCGGACGCGCTGAAAAGCGCGAACTCGCAGCAAAAGCAGTTTCTCATGGGCGGCAAGGAAGTGAAACGGCAAAACGCAGGGCGGCAGCCTGGTCACGCCCTGGTTCGTGCCCACGCTGCATCAGGAGGACTTGCAGCACGCGCGCCGCTTGATTAACGGGGCGCAGGACGGCATTCTGTTTCTGATGTTCGAGCCGGGCAGCTTCGAGGCCGAGCCGGCCAAGTGGACGCTGCTGCAATCCATTCTGAATCGGCATCAGCCCGCGCCCAATCCGTACCTTAACCTCAGCCTGTATATTCGCGGCGTGGTCAACCAGGATGTGCCGAGCCTGACGGAAGAACCCAAAGTGACGAAGCCAACGGATGCGGCGGCGGCAGGCCAGGCGGGCGACGGAACCGCAGCGGAAGCAACCCACCGCGCCATGGGGCATGAACTCGATCCGTCCGCGCCCACGCATACCACCACGCTGTTCAGTTCCGGCAATGCGTCTCCCGTCCGCACTACCGATGATGTGCTGACGCCCAAAGCCATTAAAGCAGGCTTCGGCCCCTGGGTTCCCGAACTGCTTAATCAGGGCGTGAAGATACACAGCAAGATGATCGTGATTGATCCATTCGGCGAGCATCCCGTCGTGATGACCGGCTCGCACAACATGGGCTACAAGGCCAGCACGATGAACGACGACAACCTGGTTATCATCGAAAACAACCCGGCGCTGGCGCAGGCGTATGCGGCCAGCGTGATCGCCGTGTACAACCAGTATCGCACCAACCTGCTGGCGGGACAGCCGGGCGCGGCGACAGGCTTCGCGCTGAAGAAGGATGACAGTTGGCAAAAGAACCACTTCGTCAATCCCGATCTGGAAGAACTGAACTTCTGGCTGAAGGTGACGAAGGAGGTGTAGGGGGTTAGGCAGTAGGCAGTAGATATTAGATATTAGATGGGAACCCGTATACTGCGCTGAATATCTTAATTTATAATCTGATGCCTAATGCCTACTTGAAGAAAGGCCATCTCGTAGAGCGAGATGGTCCTTTTTATGCTTTACTTAGAAGTGCCGGGGGTTGAAAATCCCCGGCATATAAACTATTTTCGCCATGCCTTGAACCCTTTCTGCGCGCAATGGCTCCATACTAACAGACACGAAATCCATTTATTGGAAATGCTCTTCGAGGACGGCTATTTATGCCCTGGAACCCGTTTGAAGCGGTTTGTATGCACAAAAACGCGCGCAAGAAAAACGCGCCTGACCGTGCCTGGGTGCGCCTGCTGTTGAGTAATGACAGGGACGCCGGGGAACGCTTTGTGACCGCGTATTACCCGCGCATCGAACGGATGCTGCGCTATCTCACGTCGAGCGCCGACATAGCGCATGACCTGACGCAGCAAACGTTTGTCAAGGCGTGGCAGGCGCTGCCCGGCTTCCGCAACGAGTCGGGATTGGGAACGTGGCTGCACCGCATCGCTTATCACGAATACACCCACTGGCTGCGCAGCCGCCGGGATCACGCGCCCCTGGAAGCCGCCGAACATATCCCCGGCCCCTCCATTGATAATGATTGGGGCATGGCGCTGCTTCCCAACGCGCTGGCGCAGTTGACCGATGATCTGCGCGAAACGTTTCTGCTGCATTATGTACAGGAGTTGTCGGTGCAGGAAGTGGCGGACGTGCTGGCCGTGCCGAAGGGAACCGTGAAGTCGCGCTTGTTTACGGCGCGGGCCAAATTGCGCGAGATTTTGCAGGCCGCGGAGCAGGAAGCGCAGGCGCAAATGGCAGAAACGCCACGCTACGAAATCCCCGCGCAGTACCGCGTTCAGCCCAACTCCATTCCACAGAAAGCAAGCGATAAGGAAGCGCCAAATCAAATTTTGAACGCGCCCCCCGCGCCGCCGGAAGTCACGCCGCTCCTGAATACCTGAGCAGGCGGAAGATACAAGAGAACAATGCTGAGTGCTGAGTGCTGAGTGATGAATGATGAATATGATGCAGAATCTAATTCATCATTCATCACTCAGCACTCAGCACTCCCCTTAACACCCGACCCCCTACCCTTAGCCGGAGAGGAAACGCCTGAGATGAAATGCCATACGCTCCATGATCGAAATTTTGCCGCGCGCTGGTGGCATCGGCGGTGGTGCCGGGAGTGCCGAACCGCGCAGTCGGTGGATACCTTTATCCGATTCGGACTGATGCAAATGAAGGCGCAGCCGTTGGAATCGCCCGGCTTGGACGGCCTGTTGTCCGCCTTGCCTTTGCGAGTTGGGGGCCGTAATGTGCGCCGCGCGTCCGCGCGCATGGCGGGCGTTTGGCTGCGGCGCAAGGCGCGTAGCGTGGGTATCGCGCTGGTATTGGGCGGTGTCTGGTGGCAGTACATGAACTATGTTCCGCCCATTTCTATTCCCGCCAAAATCGCGCCCGACCATAACGCTTTCGATATCTTCAAGGTGGCGGGCGGCATGATTGTGGCAGACAAAAGTTTGGCCGATGAACTCAGCGAAGCGCAGCAGGCGGAAAACGATCCGCCCACGCGGGAACGCCGCGACGCGCGCTTGAAGCAGGCCGGCAAAGCCTTGCCAACCCTGGCGGAACTGCGAGCAGGCGGTAAAGCCGAACGGCCTGACGGTCACGGCAAACGGGGCAAAACCTCTCACCAGTGCGACGCTTGACAGCCTGCCATACGACAGCAAGAACATCAAAATGCAGTACACGCGGGCAGAAAAGCAGGCGCTGTTGAACAGTGGCCGGGACGCGCTGGCGAAACTGCGCGAAGGCTTGAAGTACCCCTATATGGACGTATACCCGCGCCGTTGGGACGTGATGTTTTCGTATTATGGAGAGTTTCGGACTTTGGCGCGGCTGCTGCGCCTGGAAGCCGAACTGAAAGCGGCAAAGGGCGACTGGCGCGGCGCAATGCAAAGCAGCCTGGACGCAATTCAAGTAGGCATGGATATGGGGCACGGCAGTACGCTGATCGGGCGCTTGACGGGCATTGCCTGCGAAGCCATCGGACAGCAGGAAGCATGGAAAATTGTGGAGCATCTGGACGCGAAGCAGGCGAAAGAAGCGATTGCCCGCCTGCAAGCCATTCGCGCCTATCATGCGCCGTTTGCGGAAACCATGCAGGAAGAGGGATGGTTTATGCAGGAGGCGCTGGCCTACGCGATGCGCAGCCCGGGCTGGCGTCCAAGTTTCGTCAATCTGACCGGCAATGACTCAAAAGAGTTTGCGATAGCCATGATGGGCTGGTCGAACCGCGTGATCTTGAAGGACATAACGCAGGTAATAGAGGAGAACGTTCGGAGGGCGCGGCTGCGGTATGCGCAAAGCAGCAAACTGCCGGAGATTAAGCTGCCGTTGGATCCCATCGTGCAGATGCTATCTCCCGTCTTTGCGCAGGCGCAGTACAAGGACGTGTACGCCAGCGAAACGCAATCCGCGCTGCTGGTCACGGCTCTGGCCCTGCGCGCGTATCGGCAGGAACACGGTAGCAAACTGCCGGAACGTCTGGAGCAGTTGACGCCCCGGTATCTGGCGCAGGTTCCCGCCGACCCATTTGCAAGCGACAATGGGACACTGTGTTACCATACTACACCTATCCTGCTAAAAGCGCAGCAGCCGATAATAACCATGCTGCCAGGTGTCAACACGGATTTACCGACGTTGACCCCGTACACACTGTACAGCGTCGGACCGGACGGCAGGGACGACGGCGGCAGCCCGGTGGACTTGCTGTGGAAGCGAGGCTCCAATTACGACCCGCATATCATTAGTTGGGAAAGCGGCAACAACGAGAAAAACCGCTTCAACGTCCAGCCCGACAGTCAGGGCGATATCGTGGCGGGCGTGAACACCAAGTAGGAAATAGCGCCCCTGTTTGCGCAAAACGGGGTCTACCCTCATCCGGCCTTCGGCCACCTTCTCCCTGCAAGGGAGAAGGCTAATGTGGAAGTCAGGTGCGGGAATCAGGAGTTTGTTTCCGGCGTAAGGCTACGTTTCAGGCTTCTCCATCCCCTGTTCAACCACCCATTGCATAGTTTAGCCTTCTCCCTTGCAGGGAGAAGGTGGCCGAAGGCCGGATGAGGGTTGAAACTACCGTTATTATGAATTCCTCTGTTACAAAATCGCTTCCCCACTGTCTCACCAAACACCAAAACTTTTAGAAAAGCGTTTCCTGTCGTCAAGTTTTTCGGCAGGTTGGCGTTGCATGCTGTATAATGATTTAAGGCTAAACTGCCGGATACATCGGCATTGAAGGCTTCAGTACGCGGCGGTGAAGGCGCGTAATCTGCCTGCGCCTCCAAAATTATTTTCAAAAAAGTTGCTTTCAGCCACTTTTCGACCTTCTAAAAAAAGCATACAAGCGTAAATAGTGAGTATAGGGCGACAACACACTGAGGGATAACGGCTTGCGACCTTTCAAAACAACAACCCACACGACTTTCGGCGTTCGACGCGCCTTGAGCAACGCTGTTTCGAGCCTGCGCGGGCGGGCATTGCTGGCCTGCATTTTGCCGGCAAGCGCGCTGCTCGTTGCCGCCGCCAGTCCGAGCCTGAGCGCGCATTCCAAAGGGGGAAGCGGCGCGTCCGGCAAGAACGTCGTCGGCAAAACGCCGGGCGGCGCGACAACCCCAAGCGCGCAGGCCGGGTTCGCGCATGATGTCTTGCCGATGCTGCAAAAATACTGCGTCAGTTGCCACACGGGCAAAGCGGCGCAGGCGGGCATTGATCTCGCGCACTACAAAACGGTAGACGGCGTACTCAAAGACCGCGACAACTGGGATCGGGTTGCGCAGGCCGTTTCGTCCGCGCACATGCCGCCGACAGGACTGCCCGCCCCGACCAAAGCGCAGCGCGATACGCTCGTCAACTGGGTACAGGCCACAACGTCCGCCGCCGATTGTAAATTGAACGATCCCGGCCACGTAACGCTTCGCCGCCTGAACCGCGCCGAGTACAACAACACCATTCGTGACCTGTGCGGCGTGGACATTCATCCCGCCGATGCGTTTCCCAACGATGATGTCGGGTACGGTTTTGACAACATCGGCGACGTGCTTTCCATTTCGCCCCTGCTGATGGAAAAATACGTCAGCGCGGCGGAACAGGTGGCCCATGCCGCGTTCGAGAACCCGGACAAGTTTATCAAGCCGGAAAGTTTCACGTCCACGCGCCTGAACTATATCAGCCAGAGCAGCAACTTGGGCGACCATGCCAGCCTGTACACGACCAATTCCGAGGCGGGTGTAGATTACACGTTCCCGACAAACGGCGATTACATGCTGCGCTCCATCGCCTGGCAGGACAAAGCCGGCCCCGATGCCGCCAAAATGGAACTGCGGCTGGATGGCAAGCCGCTGAAAGCGTTTGATGTGACCGCCGGAGCGCGTGACCCGAAACCTTATGAAATGCGCGTCACGGTTCCCGCCGGGCAGCACCGTTACAGCGTGGTTTTTTTGAACGATTTCTACGATTCGTCCGAACCCAACAACCGCCGCAAAGGGAACCGGGACCGCAACCTCAACGTCAAGGCGCTGGAGATTGTCGGTCCCCTGCACAGCGACGATTCGGAATCCTTTTTGGCGAAGCAGTTGGGGCAGTTCGATCCCAACGACGCCACTCGTGACAGCGTGGCCCGCAAGTTCCTGACGGACTTCACCCGCCGCGCGTACCGCCGCCCGGTCACGAAAGAGGAAGTGGACGCCCTCCTGCGCTACGTAGACCTGGCGCACAAGCAGGGCGAGCCGTTCCGCAAGGGCATCGAGTACGCTATGACAGCCGCGATGTGTTCGCCCAACTTCCTGTTCCGCGTGGAAACCACGTCGCCCGCGCCCAAAGCCACAACGAAAAGCGCGACGCGAACGGTTAAGAACACGGGTAAATCGCATATCAAGACCGCCGCGCTGACGACGGCTGCGGACGGCGCGAGCGGCAAGTACCTGCTCGGCGATTACGCTCTGGCTTCGCGCCTGTCCTACTTTTTGTGGTCGTCCATGCCGGACGATGAACTGTATGCCCTTGCCGCCAAAGGCAAATTGCAGGACAACACGATCCTGGCCGCGCAGGTGAAGCGGATGCTCAAAGACCCGCGCGCCCATGCCCTGTCCGACAACTTCGCGGGGCAATGGCTGCAATTGCGCAACCTGGCCGGTCTTTCGCCCGACACGGCCCGCTTCCCGGACTTCAACGACGGCCTGCGCCGCGCCATGAAAATGGAAACGGAACTTTTCTTCCAGTCCATCGTCGGTGAAGATAGAAGCATACTGGATTTTCTGGACGCCAAGTACACGTTCCTCAACGAACAGCTTGCGAAGCACTACGGCATTGAGGGCGTACAGGGCGGCAATTTCCGCAAGGTCGCGCTGCAAGGCAACCAGCGCGGCGGCATTCTGACGCAGGCCAGCCTGCTCACCGTGACAAGCAACCCGACGCGCACCAGCCCGGTGAAGCGCGGCAAGTGGGTGATGGAAAACCTGTTGGGAACGCCCCTGCCGCCCGCGCCGCCCAATGTGCCCGCCCTTTCGGATGACAAGAAAGGTCCGCTTGTCGGAACCCTGCGGCAGCGCATGGAACAGCACCGCGCCAATCCCGCCTGCGCAAGTCTGCCATGCCCGCATGGACCCCATCGGCTTCGGCCTGGAGAACTTCGACGCGGTTGGCGGATGGCGCACCAAGGATGGCGAAACAACCCTGGATGCCAGCGGCGTTTTGCCTGACGGCGCGAAGTTCAACGGCCCTTCGGAACTGAAGCAGATACTTCTCAGTAAAAAAGGTGAATTTGTGCGCTGCCTGGCGCAAAAATTAATGACTTATTCGCTAGGACGTGGCGTAGAACGCACCGATAAGTGTACAATAGATACAATCACGCAGACAACCGCGAAGAACGGCTACAAATTCTCCGCGCTCGTCACCGCAATCGTACAAAGCGATCCTTTCCGCAAGCAGCGGGGGGATGGAGGACTATAACGACATGACTTTTGAACCGCTTTCACGACGCACCTTTTTGCGCGGCGTCGGCACGGCAATGGCGCTGCCCATGCTGGAATCCATGCTGCCCCTGAGCGCCCTTGCGCAGTCGGCGGCCAAAGCAGCGCGCGTCAATCGCATGGCCTTCATCTTCGTGCCCAACGGCGTCAACATTCCCATGTGGACACCGGCTGCGGAAGGCGCGCTGGAATTGTCGCCCACGCTGGCTTCCATGTCGAGCGTGAAGAACAAACTCAACGTGTCTGACCGGACTGGCGCAGCACAATGCGTTCGCGCTTGGCGACGGCGGCGGCGACCATGCCCGCAGCGCGGCCACATGGCTGACCGGCTGCCACCCGCGCAAAACCGACGGCGCGGACATCAAGGCGGGTATCTCGGTTGACCAACTGGCGGCGATGAAAGTCGGGCGGCAGACGCCGTTCGCTTCCCTTGAATTGGGCTGTGAGCGCGGGGCGCAGTCGGGCAACTGCGATTCCGGTTATAGCTGCGCGTATTCGTCCAGCATTTCGTGGCGCGGCGACAGCACCCCGAACGCGCACGAGGTAGACCCCCGCGCCGTGTTCGAGCGGCTGTTCGGCAACAACGACCCGAACGAAACGGCGGAAAGCCGCATCCGGCGGCAGGGCTTCAAGCGCTCCATTCTGGACTTCGTGCTGGAAGACGCCAACAAATTGAAGAAGCAGCTAGGCGCGAAAGACCAGACCAAACTGGACGAGTATTTCACGGGCGTCCGCGAAATCGAAGACCGGTTGGCCCGCGTGGAAAAAATGAATTCCGGCGCGTCCCTGAGCGCGAAAGCGCCTGCCGGCGTTCCGCCCGAATTCGGCGAGCATATCCGCCTGATGTTCGACATGATGACGCTTGCATATCCAGGCCGACCTGACCCGCGTCTGCACGTTCATGATCTGCAACGACGGCAGCAACCGCAACTACAAGGAAGTGGGCGTACCGGAAGGCCACCACGATATGTCGCATCACGGCGGCGACGCGCACAAGCAGGAGCAGGTTGCCAAAATCAACAAGTTCCACGCGGATCAGGTGGCGTACTTCCTGAACAAACTGGACAGCATCCACGAGCCGAACGGCACGCTGCTGGACAACTCGATGGTCATGTACGGCGCGGGCATCAGCGACGGCGACCGCCACAACCACGACAACCTGCCGATTCTGCTGGCGGGCGGCGGCGCGGGCACGTTGAAGACGGGGCTGCACCAGAAGTTTGCGCCCGACACCCCGCTCAACAACCTGTTCCTGTCCCTGCTCGACCGCATGGGCGTCCACGCCGAAACCATCGGCGACAGCACCGGAAGACTGACAACCCTGCTCTAAGCCGTGTTGGTAAATCAGCGCGTGACAGCGCAGATACATTTAACCTTAATGCCGGAATAAGGTAACTCTTGTTCCGGCATTGGGGTTTAACCACAAGAATCAGAGTTGCAAAGGGAGATACCGAATATGCCACGAAAACAATATAGCCGTGAGGAAATCGCGCAACGCGCCAACGAAATTTATCAGCGCGACATACGCGATAAGGTAATGCCGCAGCACAAAGGCAAGTTTCTGGTGCTGGACATTGAATCCGGCGATTACGAAATGGATGCTGATGATATGAGCGCGGAAGAAACGCTGCAAGCGCGGCGACCTGACGGCGTTCTCTTCGGCCTGCGCATCGGCTACACGTCTGCGTACACGCTGGCGGGGCGCATGGTGGAAGAAGCCGCATGATTACCTGAGTCGTCAATGCCAATTGGAACAACAATTCCACTAAAAGTGGTCGGGCAAAGCAGTCAGTCTCAAACTATTGTGCCGGTTATAACGAGTATACGTATACAGAAGCCTTGGGAAAACGCTTTGTGGATTACGAAAAGTTATTGATATATGATTATTAATACAATGAAATTTAGAGAGCAGGTAAATTTTCGATTTAATATTCAATTAAGTAATAATAAATTTGTTTTTGGTGACATGCGGCTTAAAAGATATACATAACTGGCCTGATTTCAACTTCAAGAGTAAGCATTATCTCTGCATGTGTCAGATTGATACAACAAGCCCTTGCTTGTGACAGTGGACAATCAACATACATCACAAATGCCTTTGAGAAAATCCGGATGGTCTTAACAAATTAAAAATTACTTCTTGACAGGTTGCCCGTCTTGTAGTATAATCCCGGATGGACTTACGCAAGGAGGGGCATATTATCAATTTAATATGGCATATATGATTGGATATATATGAATTTGATAAATTTATTTAAAACAGGAGAAAGAAATGAATAAAACGTATGCATATAGGGTTGGTCAACGTTTCAGGCTAAACCCTCTTTCGTATGAGCATAGTGAATGCGAAATAATGGTTATCTATTTTAGTGAGCCAGCAAGAACATACACTAATGTTCACGATCCTTCAGCTTATGTCAACAAAATTATCAGGGAGCGGTTGGAGTATACAGATGCATTTCCAGAATCGGATAATCAAGCAAGGGTTAGTGTTCGTGAAAGTGATATAGAAACAATCGTTGTTATTTATGAAAATGCTAAATTTGAAGTGTGGGACTACAAAAAACCATATTCAATAAATTGGATATTGATTGATGATTTTAATGTTACTTATCATTAAATATCAGAGGAAACGCAAAATACAATTTTAAATATAATTGAGGCAGACTAACTCCTCGTAGAAAACTGTAGCAGGACTGGTGTGTAATGAAGGAAGGCACACTTCTTGCGCCTTCCTTTTGTTCTGGCTGTTTTTAAGCACAGGAAAATACAAATAGACATCATGCTTGACGCGGAATTGGAACAAAGACTTCGGTACAAAGTTGCTCGTGGGGAGTATTCTTCTGTGGAGGCGGCTTTGAATGAAGCCCTGCGCCGCCTTCTGGAACCGGAGGCGGAACTTGCCAATCCGCTTCCGTTAGAGGAGATGCGCCACGAAATTATGATTGGCGTGGAGCAGTCAGATAGGGGTGACGTTGTGCGGTTTGATGCCGAAGCCATCAAAGCCGAAGGACGGCGGTTATAGCTGTCTCAACACCCGGAAATGTCTGTTGCGGAAGGTAAGACTATGGCGAACTTCCTTAGTGACTTCATCGGGTGCGTTGACAGCAGCGAGGCTTATCGTGAAGGTTCTTGGCTCTGCGATATTTGCTGAAGGGATGGGAACGCGCGTATGGAGACAACAAGCGGGACAATCGGCTTATGATGTATTAATGAAATGAAAACACCTGACGATTACTGCATGGAGGAACAAATAATGCTTGTGCGCTCACCCCGCTACTCGAAAGAAGAGTTTGCCCGACGCGGCGATGAAATTTATAACCGCGATATTCGCTCACAGGTGGATACGGAGCAGAACAAAGGCAAGTTCGTCGCTATTGATATCGAAACCGGCACATGGGAAATGGACGCCAGCGAAATTGAGGCAGGCAACCGTTTGTGCCAGCGAATTCCTGACGCGCAAACGTGGATGATACGGGTTGGCTACGGCTACATTCGCCGTTTTCGGCTTGCACAGAATACGCAACCACAGAAAAGGGTTACTTCCATTTCCGCAGAAGAGGCACAGAAGTGGATGAACGATTTTCCACAAAGAAGAGACAGGTTCGTTGCCGCTATTCGAGAAGCCAAGAATCGGGACTTACCAAAGTGAGGGGGCAGAACGATGAGTGACCCTGATAGTCAATCTACGCCGCAAAGCATTAAGTTAGCCGAACAGGACATTGACGATCCTCTGCCGTTAGAGGAGATGCGCCGCAGACTGATGATTGCTGAGGAACAGGTACAGCAAGGATTGGTCAGTCCGCTGGACATGGACGCCATCATTGCGGAAGGCCATAAGATACTGGCCGCTCGACACGCTGCCAAGTCGTAAAGAATCCGCATAGTTTTTGGAGGTGTGCTATGAACCGGGTTTCCATTCTCGCCCATTTTGACGGGGCACATATTCTTCTGGACGAACCCTATTCTTTAGAACCCAATGCGAAACTCCTTGTCACCGTGTTGCCGGAACAAGATGAAGAACGCGAAGATTGGCTGCGCCTGCCGAGCAAAGGCTTGCAGACGCTTATGGCGACGACGAGCCGGAGTATCCGCTTTCGTGTATTCGTGAAATGAACAAGGTGGATTTAGCGGCGGCGTATCAGCAGATGGCTCAGGACAAAGCGCGGGAAATGGAAGCGCGGGATTGGGTTGAGGAAACGCAGGATCGCGCCGAAGCGGTTGAAGGTATCCGGCGCGGTTGGGAAGCATGTGAGCAGGGGCGGATGCGTCCGTTTCGGGAGTTTGCCGCCGAGCAACGCGCCAAATTCAACCTGCCCTAATAACTTAAAACGGGGCTGGTGTATAATGAAGGGAAGCGCAGGCTGTTTGCGCTTCCTTTTTGCATAAAGGAGACTTTTATGAGCCGATATTTGCGGGCGGCGCTGTTGGGCGCAGCCGCGTTTGCTATTCCTGCCGCCCTTAATCTTGTGCTGGCGCGGCAGCGACGTGACCTTGTCAGCGGTTTGTCCGGCGAGGGCTGCGAACACTACTGGCCGTTCGGCAACATCTATTATGAGGCGCGGGGCGAGGGAACGCCGGTTGTGCTGATGCACGGCATCGGGGCGGGCGAGTCGTCGTTCGAGTGGCGGCGTAATTTCGATGCGCTGGCCGAACACCATAAAGTGTATGCTTTCGATCTGCCCGGTTTCGGCAAGTCGGCGCGGCGCGATATGACCTACACGGCGGATTTGTACGTGACGGCCTTGCAGGACTTTTTGCGGGATGTCGTGGGCGAACCGGCAATGGTAGTCGCCAGCAGTCTGAGCGGCGCGTATGCCGTACAGTTAGCCGCCATGCGCCCGGAATTAATTACGCGCCTAGTGTTGAATTGCCCGACCGGATTGGAAAAACTGCGCGACCACAATCCCCTTGCCGGACGGGCGGCGTATGGCCTGTTCAGCCTGCCCGCTATCGGCGCGTCCCTGTACAATGGCATCGCCTCGTACAATTACATTGAGAGTTACCTGCGCGA
Source organism: uncultured Chthonomonadaceae bacterium (assembly GCA_963835065.1). GTDB lineage: Bacteria > Armatimonadota > Chthonomonadetes > Chthonomonadales > Chthonomonadaceae > CAWFQB01. Next base: position 138,608 of record CAWIEK010000053.1, read on the forward strand.
AAACGTGTATGTAGATTCCGTGCAGGTCACGCCTGCGCTTGTGGAGCATTATTACCGGTACGCGCACCAGCCCAACGCGCAATTCGTGCTGCGCTCCTTCCTGTCCGGCCTGCTCAACTGCGATATTACCGACACGTACCCGCGCCTGACGCAGCCGATACTGGTCTGTTGGGGCCGCTACGCCCGCGAAACCCCGGTGGAAAACGCGCAGCGCTTCCTCAAAGACAATCCCAACGCCCGCCTGCGCATCTTCGAGAACAGCGGCCTGCTGCCCAATGATGAGGAGTGGGAGGATTTCAACGACGCCGTTCTCACCTTCCTGAGCGCGAAGGACCTGCCGCAATTGCTGCCCTCACCTGTGGCTGCAATCCCGTCCGGCACGTCGCAGGAACACACATCCAAGAACGTGTAGGCGCTTCTTAATTGATATGGGCGCTAACGCCCCGCTTTTTCCAGCGCGTTCAGCACGGTTTGCGCCACGCGCTGCTGTCCCTGTAGGCTGAGATGGACCTTATCCTCGACGTACTGGCCGGCTTTTTCTCCCTGCGGAACGGCCTGAAACGCGCGGTACGTGTCGCACAAGCCCGCGTTTTTGGTTTGTGCCGCCTGCCGACACGCGATTGCCAGTTCCTCAAACGTGGTTCCATTTTCCAGCGACGGACAGGGCGTACAAACCAACACGTCGGCGCGGCCACCCGTTGCGCGGCGTACGCGGTCAATGGCATCCTGCTGCGCGGCCTCAAAGTTCTTGCCCCGCATCCCCGCATTCCAGTCGTTGAAGCCGAATAGGATGGTGACGAGATCGGGCGCAGGCATTTTTTGGTTCCAGCGCGGCAGCACGACGAGATTGTGGCGCAACTCCGTGCCGCCCATCGCCGGGTTGACAAGCGTGACTTCCGAGCCGTACTTGCGCTTAATTTCGGCTTTGAGCAGGAGCGGCCAGTTGTGTTCCCGGTTCGTCCAGTGGCTTGCGTCCGTCAGCGAGTCGCCCATTGTCACTATTGTGATCGGCTTCCCGGCTTTCAGTTTGGACAACACGCGGGCAAGCGGCGCACCCGCTGGACGGTACTCGCGCATATCGGCATGGATGGTCGGCTCCAAACGAATATCGTCAATGGCATACGAGTGCGCTCCGTAATCCTTCCAGTACCACCACTTGCCGAATTGAAACGGGCCGAGTTTGGAGGGCGCGTTGCCGCTTTTCGGGTCAACGCCCGCTTCGGTTTTGCTGAGTTCGGGGATCAGGTCGCGCCAGGGCACGACGATTTTGCGCCATTCCGTACTGTCAATGGGGAAGGCGTAAGCATAGCGCGTACTGTAATCGCCGTTCCAGATGAACTCGATGCCGCCCAGATGTTCCGAGCCGTCGCCCTTGACCCAAAACGAAAACCCCGCCGCTTTGTCCCATTCCGGCTTGCCGCTCGCTTTGCCAATCAGCATGGCGTTCATGGAATCGTTGTCAAACGTAAATTTCAGCGCGTTGCCGATTTTGCCCGGAACCGCTTCCACGCGCCCTTTCTCCTTTGCGCCGACAAAATTCACCGTATCCATCGTGTCAATGACATTCATTCCGTTTTGGAAGAGGATATGTCTGGCGGAAAGCGCTGTGGCTGCCGATAATAGTAAAGCAAGCAAGCTGAAAACGAGACTGCGCTTGCGCATAGATGTAGTTCCTCTCTTCCGGGAAATGAAAATCCCGTCTCGACAAAAGCTGCCGGGGATTGAAAATCCCCGTCTTGACAAAACGAGCGTCCTACGGACGCAATGCTATATTTGGATTGTGCGTCCGTAGGACGCTTGTACTTTCCTGCCGGGTGTTTTCAACACCCGGCACGTTCTGAACTTTCCTGCCGGGGATTTTCAATCCTCGGCGCGTTTAGCAACGTATTTTTTCAAGCCTACCAGCAGTGGCGACTCCGTTTTCATCTGTCGGCTTTTGCGCGCGGCTTCCCGCAGGCGGTGCAGGCTCATCATGTGGCGGTTCATGTGCAGGTGCAAGGCGAAAGGCGCTTTCCACATCGAAGACGAGATCGCCATGCCCAACCCGCGCATCATGCCGATGACTTCCAGGCTGCGGCTCAACGTAAGAATGTGCCTGTGCCGCTGTTCGGCCCGCTCCCATGCGGCGGTATAGAGTTTACGCCCCCATCCCTGACCCCGAAATTCGGGCAAAACATACAGCACGGCAATGTCCGTCCAGCCGAAACGCAGGTCTTTACTGATACACGCGCCTGCCATTTCGCCGTTTTCTTCTGCAATCCAGACGTCGGTAAAACGGGTCAGTTCCGGGACGGTGTAGCCCAGAATGTTCGGCGTGGTTTTCAATTCCTCGTGCATCCGCGCCGCTTCTACAGCCGTCAGTTGACGATAAACCAACATACCTGCCGTTGTTTCTGCATATTCAAATTTGGGCTTTGTTGCCATACGACCTATTCTCTCTTTGCTGCAGGCTTACCGGTTTCATCATAGCGCAACGTGGGAAATAACAACCGCGTTCGCGCCAGGTCAGAGGAAATCTTATGACGAAAGCGGTATACGCTCTAACGAGCAGGCAAAAGGACTCTCGCATACTCGTCACGAATTTACGGTAAGATTGCGTGTCCTGTCCTTACGAATGGGCATCCTCTGAAAATCCTGATAGGATTCTGACATATCCGAACCGTTCCAGACCTTTTCCATTATGACTGCATACGAGACAATCGAACAAACGCCGGCCTCGCGCCCTGATGCCGCCGCAAACTTCGCCCAAACCTTTGCTCCCTCGGACTTATCGGCTCGCCCTGTTCGCGCGCCGGATTACAAGGCGGAAAGTGAAGCGCTTGCGTCCCTGGCCCGCGAACTGGTTACGGCTCCGACGCAGGTTCTGCAGAAACTGTGCGAACTGGCGCTTGAACTCTGCGGCGCTCAAGCGGCGGGTATCCGCCTTGAGGAAGAGGAGACGGAAACCGGTGTTTTACATTGGCGCGCGCTGGCGGGCGAGATGGATTCCTGCTTGCAGGCGATTACGCCCGACGATTTAGCGTCGTATGGCGTCACCGACGATTGCCGCGCGCCCCGGCTTTTCTCCCGGCCCGAAGCGCCTGTCCCGTATGTCCAGGCCATTTCGCCGCTGATTTCTGAATTCCTGCTTATTCCCTTTTGCCCGGACGACAAACCCGTTGGAACGCTGTGGGTGGTCGGCAGTTGGAATGACCGCCGGTTTGACTCGGAAGATGCGCGTCTGCTTACAAACCTCAGCCAATTTGCAGGCGCCGCGTACAAGGTTTTGGGCATACAAGCAGATGTGCAGGCGATCAACACCCGGCTTGCCGCAGAAGCCGCGTTGCATAAAGCGGTGGAAGAGGAGCGACGCGCAAGTGAGGCGGAACAGGCGCTGAAAGCAAGCGAACTCAAGTTCCGCTCCCTGTTTGAAAATGCGCGAGAAGCCATCGGCATCGCCACCAAAGGCCGCGTTGTCTTTGTGAATCCGGCGTATGCCCGGCTGCTGGGGTATGCGTCTCCTGATGAAATGATCGGACTTTCGGCACTGGAAACGGTTGCTCCCAAAGATCAGCCTCGCCTGATTGAAATGGCGCACAAGCGCAACGCGGGCGAAGACGCGCCTTTCACGTATGAGTACCGGGGCCGCAAGAAAGACGGCACGGAGTGTGACCTGGAAAACTATGTTTCCAGTTATGAACAGAACGGGCAAATTTATACGGTCGTCACCACCCGCGACATCACCGCGCGCAAGCAGGACGAGATCGCCCGCCAGTTTCTTACTGAAGCCTCAGCGGTGCTGGCCTCGTCCCTTGACTACGAGCAGACCTTACAACAGGTGGCCGATCTTGCCGTGCCCCACATTGCCGATTGGTGCGGGGTGGATATACGCGAAGAGGACGGCTCCATCAGCCAGCTTGCCGTCGCGCATGTCAATCCTGAAAAGGTAAGGTGGGGCCATGAACTCAGAAAGCGCTATCCGCCCAATCCGAATGATCCGCGCGGGCTGCCGGGCGTACTGCGCAGCGGACAGGCCGAGATTTATTCTCACATTCCCGACGAACTTCTTGTTGCGAGCGCGCGCGACCCGGAGCATCTGGAACTGATGCGGCAGATCGGGCTGGAACTCGCTGATGATTGTTCCCATTGTGGCGCGGGAACGCATCTTAGGAGCCATTACCTTTGTAGCTACGGACGAGTCGGGGCATCACTATACCGAAGCCGACCTTGAACTTGCGCAGGGACTTGCGTCCCGCGCCGCGCTTGCCATTGACAATGCCCGCCTGTATCGCGCGGCGCAGGACGAACTGACCGAGCGGCGGCGCGTACAGGCCGCGCTGCTTGCCAGCGAGGAGCGGTTCCGATTCGCCCTCGCCAATTCCAGCATCATCGTTTATACGCAGGACCTCGACCTCCGCTATACGTGGGTTTATTATGGAGCGCTGAGTGGGGAAGACAGCAATGTGTACGGCAAAACCGACGCCGATCTTCTGCCCGCCGAAGACGCCCTTCCGCTGATGGAAATCAAGCGCCGGGTGCTGCAAACGGGTATCGAAGAGCGTCATACTGTTCGCGCCACGCTGCCTGGACAGGAACCGCTTTATCTGGAAACGAGTTTTGCGCCCCTGCGGGATGCGGCAGGAAATCTTATCGGCATTACAGGAACCGCCAATGATATTACGGAGCGGAAAAAGGCGCAGGATATTCTGGCGCAGCATCAGGCGGAAATCGAAGCCCTCAACGCGCGCCTGCGGCGCTCCATGCGCGAAACCCATCACCGGGTGAAGAACAATCTGCAAGTCATCACGGCGCTGATAAACATGCAGCAGATGCAGTATGAGGAGCAGGTTCCCACGTCGGAACTGCAGCGGCTGACGCAGCACATCCGGGCGCTGGCTTCCATTCACGACCTGCTGACGCATCAAGCGCAGACCAATGCCGAAGTGACGGACATTTCAGTTGAGGACGTGATGGACAAACTGATGCCGGCGGTGCAGAGTATGGCTGTGGGGCGCAGCATTACCTTTGCCATAGAGGATATGCGCCTGCCCGTCCGCCAGAGTACGACGTTTGCCGTTTTAGTCAACGAAATGGTTTCCAATGCGCTCAAGCACGGAGCCGGGGCGATTCACGTCGGCTTTCGGGTCGAGGGCGATACAGCCCTGCTGGAAGTGCTGGACGAGGGGCCGGGGTTCCCGCCGGACTTCAACCCGGAGCGCGCCGCCAATACCGGCCTTGATTTGATCGGCTCCCTGTCCCGGATGGATATGCGCGGCAGCGCGCGGTATGAGAACCGCGCAGAAGGCGGGGCGCGCGTGGTGGTCGAATTTCCCGTGCCGTCGCTCCTGAAAACGCCGGGAGAACAGTACGGCGAATCCTCTTGAGCAAAACCCCCCGTGGAAAGGATAAAAAGACAAGGATGAAGGATGAAGGATGAAGAAAGCGTTGGGCAAACGGGTAGGTAGAAAAAAGGATATGTAGAGGCAGCGTCGAAATCTTGGCAATGCAGCGCTTCCAGCCCGCTGTCTCGTTGTGTCTGGTTGTAGGAGAGAGGCGTCGTGGCCTCCAAAGCGTCAGGGCGAACGGGAGGAGTGGGACATGGGCCTGTACCTCCTTTCCTGAGTAAGTAGTTGATAGTTGATAGTTGATAGTTGATAGGAACTCGAACTTTCAGCCTTCGTCTCTATGTAGACGGTATTCTAGTGTTTAGACGGCTGTGGAGGGCGAAGGGTTCACCTTTTTTCGCGTTGTTTGATTCTTTTTTCAATCTTTTTTAGAATAGTTTTTGCGGGAGGGTTGCTGTTGGCGTCGTGTGTGGGAATGGGGAGGGGTTCGCTTGCTGCGGGTGCGTACATCTATCACTTGTTGGCGGGCGCAACACTCAATGAGGGCACAACATGTTGTGCCCCACGTTCGGGAAGTTAAAATTCACAGATTCTAAAGTGAAATTTTGAAAGAAAGAAACTTATGCCCATAACTGTAACGCAACTGGCGGCTTCCCGGACCCGGATGGCCGTCAACGATCTGCTGGCTGCCGCGCGTTCCACGCAGCCGGACAAAATTACGTGGGTTCCCATGGGCGAGGGGCGCACCGTTCTGGATCAACTCACGGAATGTGTACTGGCAAACACAAAATGGCGCGACATTCTGCAAACGCGCCACTATGCTAATGTGTCGCCCGAAGTTCGGGAGCGCATCCACGCGCAATGTGACACGCTGGACAATACGCTTGCCGCTCTGGAGCAATCGGGAGCCGCGCTGATGGAAGCGATTGCCGCTGTTCCCGACGCGGAAACGGGGGAGGAGATCGAAACGCCCTGGGAAGCCTATACGCTGGCCGATTGCTGCCTGCACGCCTATTGGAACATGGTCTACCACGAAGGCCAAATCAACTATATACAAACCCTCTACGGCGACACGGAAGATCATTACTGATATGTGGCCTTCTCATAAGTGGCAGCAATACAAGTTGCCGCTCGGTATTGTGAGTGGGCGACGGGTTTTTTATGCTCTTTTGAGGTACAACAAAGAACTTTTCCGATCCACAGGCTGTCAAGTCAGGAACAAGCAGGTTCCCATCCTGAACACGAACCCGAACACCTGAAACCTGAACTACCCTAAAACCATAGAACCCTAAAACCCTAGAACCCGACCAAAGGAGTGCCGTATGGCCGCAGACAATATGGAGCAGATCGTTTCCCTGTGCAAGCGCCGGGGATTTATCTTTGCCGGCAGTGAGATTTACGGCGGCTTGCAGGGCACGTTCGACTACGGGCCGCTGGGAGTGGAACTCAAAAACAACCTCAAGCGCCTGTGGTGGCGGCACAACGTGTATGAGCGCGACGACATGGAAGGCATCGAAACCGCCATTCTGATGAACAAATACGTGTGGCGCTATTCCGGGCACGAAGTGACGTTTACCGATCCGCTGGTGGACAACAAAACCACGAAAAAGCGCTATCGCTTCGACCATTTATTGCGCGACCAGAAGCCGGAAGTGCTGGCGGCATTGGCGCAGGCGATTGGCATAGAGCCGACGGACGATGCCGAGGATTTGGTGACGCCGTTGCTGGCCGATCCCGCCCGCGCACAGGCCGCGATGATTGCCGCCAAAGTGATTGACCCGCTGGACAACAAGCCGGGGGAGTGGACGGAACCCCGCGCCTTTAATCTGATGTTCAAAACGCAGGTCGGGCCGGTTGCGGATGAGGAGAGTTTTGCCTATTTGCGTCCCGAAACCGCGCAGGGCATGTTCGTCAACTTCAAGAACGTGCTGGATTCCACGAACCGCAAACTGCCGTTCGGGATCGCGCAAATCGGCAAATCGTTCCGTAATGAGATCACGCCGCGCAACTTTATTTTCCGCGTCCGCGAACTGGAACAGATGGAAATCGAGTATTTCGTGCAGCCAAACGACGCGCCAACCGTACATGATGAGTGGATCGAAGATCATGTCAACTGGTGGGTCAACGTGATCGGCTTGAAGCGCGAAAACCTGAAACTGCTGGAGCATCCCAAAGAAAAGTTGTCGCACTATTCCGCTCGCACGGTGGACATTCTGTACAACTTCCCCTCGCTCGGCTTCGACGAACTGGAAGGCATCGCCAACCGCACGGATTGGGATCTGGTGTCCCATTCGCGGGATCAGGCCAATCTGGGCGCGTCCGAAAACACGACGAAGCGGGTGATGAAGAACGAACATTCGACGGAAAAACTGACGTACTTCGACCAGCCCAACAACAAGCACATCATTCCTTACGTGGTGGAACCGGCGGCAGGCGTGGACAGGGGCTGTCTTGCCGCGCTGTGCGAAGCGTATGCCGAAGAAACGCTTGAAAACGGCGAAACGCGAACCGTGCTGCGCCTGCCGCCCGCGCTCGCGCCGATCAAAGTAGCGGTTCTGCCCCTCAAAAAGAACGAGCCGGAAATCGTCGCAACGGCGAAGCGCATCAAGAACAGCCTGCAGGCAACCGGGGAAATGCGCGCGGTTTACGATGATTCGGCGGGCATCGGCAAACTGTACCGCCGTCAGGACGAGGTGGGAACGCCGTTCTGCGTCACCGTTGATTTCGACACCATCGGCAGGGGCAAGGACGGCGACACGTCCCTCAAAGATACCGTTACCCTGCGAGACCGTGACACAATGGAGCAGATTCGCATCCCCATTGCCGAACTGTTCGCCTACGTGCGCCGGCGCATTTAGCTACCTCACCCGGCGTCCATTTAGTCTGCTTATGTTTATTAGTGAGGGTGTCCCTAAATGGACGCCGGGTGAGGTAAAAACCTAATCCAGGTACAGGAACTCGTTGGTATTGAGGAGGACGTGGCACAGGTCGGCAAGCGCGGCCTGTTGCGCGGGTTTGAGGGCCTTGGGCTGTTTATTCGGCGCATCATTTAGATGCAGGCGCGTTTGTTTCGCAATAAATTCCTGCGCGAGCGCCTGTTGCGCGGTTGTAGGCTGGCGGAGCAAAGCAATTTCATACGCCCGCTGAATCTGCTTGGTCACGTCGTCACCGGCTTCTTTTGCAACCCGAACCGCGAAGAAACGCGCTTCGCCCCGGCTGAATTCGCCGTTGAACAATGCCAACGCCTGGGGCGCAATCGTAGTCGTTGCGCGGCGCGGGCACGTATTTACCATGTCCGGCCCGTCGAACGCTTCCACAATCGGCAGCGCGAGCGAACGCCTCTGGAACACGTACACCGTCCGCCGCCGCCCGTCCTCGTCCGAAGAATTGCCCCACTTGTGCGTGGAACCCGTTGACAGCACCTCGTCACTGACATGCGGAAACACGCCGGGTCCGCCGCCTGCCGGGTTCAGCCGCCCGCTCACCGTCAAAATACTGTCCCGCAGCGCTTCGCCTTCCAGCCGTACCCGGTTCATGCGCCAGAACAGTTTATTGGCTGAGTCGAGTTTCTGCCCCTGCGCATTGGTCTGCGTGGACTGCTGATACGCATTGGACAGCAACATCAGGCGGTGCATCTTCTTCAAGGAAAACGATGAGCGATGAGTGATGAGTGATGAATGAACTGCATTTTGTTCATCATTCATCCTTCCGCCTTCATCCTTTGCCACGAAGTAGCCCGCCAGCCAATCCAGCAGTTCGGGGTGCGTGGGCTTGTCGCCGTTTTTGCCGAAGTCGGAGGGCGTACCAACGATGCCCCGGCCAAAATGGTGCTGCCACAGGCGGTTGACCATCACGCGGGCGGTCATGGGGTTGTTCTTGTCGGCGATCCAGTTGGCGAGGGCGGAGCGTCGGCCTGTCGTGTTGCGCTTGTCGGGGAGTGTGATGGCGGCAGGCTTTTCTGCACTGCCGGTCAGGGACGCGACAAAGCCGGGCTGCACTTCGGGGCCGGGCGTGAGCAGATTTCCCCGCAGCAGTAGGTGGGTCGGCTTGGCATTGCGCCCCGCGTCCGTAATCGCGTCGGCAATCGGTTCCAGTGGTTCCGATTCATGCTGCCAGCGCTCTTCTTCGCGCCGCAAATCTTCCCATTCGCGCTCGTTGGCCTTGCGGATGCTGTTTTCAATCTCGTCGTTGGAAACGTCTAATTTCGCGCCGGGCGCGGCTTTCTGCTGTTTTGCCGCCAGCAGCAACGCCCGATGCGTGGCCCGCAGTTCCTCCATCTTTTTGCGGATGGATTGAAGATGGGTTTGCGCGTCGCTGAATTTGGAGGCAAACCCGGCGGGGTCTGTGGTAACGTTCAGCAGGCGCGTACTCACCCGCTGCACGGGCGTAAAGAACGCCTGCATCCGGTAGTAATCGGCCTGCGTGATGGGATCGTACTTGTGGTTGTGGCAGCGCGCGCAGCCGACCGTCAGGCCGAGCATGGCCGAGCCGGTGGTGTCCGTCGCGTCGTTGAGAAAATCCTGCCAGCGCTGCGGCGGGTCGGTACTGAGCGTGTCCCAGGGAGACAGGCGGATATAGCCCGTTGCCGTAATCGCGTCCGGGTCGTCTGGGGTACAGTTCGTCGCCCGCAATCTGCTCTTTCAAAAAGCGGTCATACGGCTTGTCCTGATTGAACGCGCGAATCACGTAATCGCGGAAACGCCACGCCCGGGGCCGTTCGCCATCGCTTTCAAACCCTTCCGAGTCGGCGTAGCGGACGAGATCGAGCCAGTGACGCCCCCACCGTTCGCCATACCGGGTATCGGCCAGCAGCTTGTCCACAAGGTTTTCATAGGCTTTGGGCGACGGATCGTTGAGAAACGCGCTTGCTTCCGTGCGGCGTGGGCGGCATGCCAACCAAATCCGCGTACACGCGCCGCAGCAGCGCGATTTTGGAAGCGGGCGGGGAGGGTTTCAAGCCTCTGGCTTCCAGTTTCGCCAGAATAAAAGCGTCAATCGGGTTCTTCACCCAGGCGGTATTTTTCACTTTGGGCACGGCGGGCATGGCAACGGGCGTGTACGGCCAGCCCAACTTCACTTCGTCTATTTTCGCGCCCTGATTGATCCACGTTTCGATAAGTTTGATTTGCGCGTCGGGAACGGCCTCGTGGTTCAGGGGCATGCGCGGCTGCTTTTGCCCGCGAATGTAGGCTACGAGGGCGCTGGACGCGGCGTTGCCGGGCACAATCACCTTTGCGCCCCATTTGCTGCCGCCCTTGAACAGCGCGTCGCGCGTTTCCAGATTGAGGCCACTGGCAGGCGAACCGGGATTATGGCACTCGGTGCAATGCGCTTTCAGGTAAGGTTCCACCGCTTCCCGGAAACTGACGAGCGCAAGGGGCGGAGGCTTGCCGATGGACTTGCCCGACGCGGCAGCAATCGGTTTCCCCTGCGGCTTGGAAGCCGGCGAGGCAGGATCAGCCGCAAGCGCCGTCAGCGCGAAAACGGGAAGCAGGACACCGGAAGCGATCAAAATCAGGGAAACGCGCATAAAACAGTAACCTCGCCAAAAATAACAAACCCACGCCACTTTATTGTACGATATTGTACGGCGCATTGGCAGATTAGACAAGCAAAGGAGGGCAAAGTTGCGTCTTTGCCTGCGCGTATTTTGCCGCGCGCAGGGAATGAGCTGCTTAATCATTGAGCAGATTGGGCAGGAGAAACGCGACACGACAGCGAAACACCTCAACAACGAATTATTTTCTGCTATGTTTTCCGTGTGAAGGAGAGAACCGCGTGAGCGAAAGCAAACCCCTGCGCGTGGGTGTGTTGGGAACCGGCAACTGGGGCCGCGTGCACATCGAAGCCTACTGGCGCAACCCCGATACCCAACTGGTCGCCATTTGCGGGCAGTCCAATCAGGAGCGCGTACAACGCATGGCCGCGCAGTACGGCGCAATCGGCTATCTGAATTTCGGCGAAATGCTGGCAAAAGAAAAACTCGATCTGGTGTCGGTTATCACGCCGGACGATCAGCACTACGCGCCCTACAAGCAGGCCCTACACGCCAAAGTAAACTGCTTTTTTGAAAAGCCGCTCACGATGAACGTGGAAGAAGGCCGGGAACTCGTTGCCCTGGCGCGGCAGCAGGGCGTCCATTGCGGCATCAACTTCAACCATCGCTACGCCACGCCCTTCCAATTAGTCAAGCAGCACATTGACGAGGGCAAAATCGGGCGGCAGTTGTTTCTGCACTGGCGCTTTACGGGCGGGCACTACCCTGAACGGCAAACGCTTCCCCTCGCGCACCTGCTCTACATGCAGTCGCACGGCTTTAACATGCTGCAAACGTTCGGCGGCGAAGTGACGAGCATCGTCGGCCACGCCTACGACCCGCGCGAAACCCGGCAGTTCACGACCTGCACCTTCAGCCTGCAATTTGCCAGTGGCGCAGTCGGCACGTTTGTCGCCAGCGTGGACGGCGATTACAAAGACCCCGACATCTACGGCTTTGAACTGCTTGGAGACAGGGGGCGCGTCAAAGTGGACGACGCCATACGCCGCTTCGAGTACGCGCCCCGCCCCAACTTCGTGCAAACGCATCAGGAGCAGAAAGGCCCCGAATCGCTGGCGCAAGTGTGGAACAGCCACTTCTTTGACGATGAAAGCCGCGACTTCGGACGCACCACAGACCGCCACATCGCCGATTTCGTCCGCGCCATGCGCGAAGACGAACCGGAACCCATTCCCATCGAGGAAGGCCTGGCCGCGCTGGAACTCGGCCAACGCGCTATCAACAGCGTAGTGAGGAAGTAAACCGCCCTTTAGGAAGGCAGGCAACAGCCGTTGAGAAAAGTATGGATTTGAAGCAAAAACGTATTAGTGGAAGATATGCTACAGGCGTAATGGTCCTGCTTGCCGTCCTGCTTTGCCTTATGAACCGGCTGCTGTTGGAACAAAGCGCTGATTCGCCCCGGCATGCTGCGCGTACAGTCGATGCCTCAAATTTTACCGTAACCATCGCGCCAGCAGATTGCCCTGATCCGCGCACACGCCGCGATATGGAAACGGTTGCGCGGGATATAATTACCATCGTCAGTCAGCGATTCGTCGGCCCGGCTCCTGAAACTTGTCCTATCCTGCTGTCGCGGGGCGATCATCCACTTACCCATCCGCCCCAGAACGGCCAGTACCGCATTGAACTTAGTGTGGATTTCCAGCATCGAGACTTTGCGAGAATGGCTTACCAATTAGGCCACGAAATGGGGCATGTGATGATGGGGACACACGGCTTTAACTGCGGTGTTGATGAAGTAATGGCGACAGCGGCTTCCCTACAGGCACTGGATGATCTTGACGCGCGTTGGGCAGTACAGCCTCCCTACCCGAACTGGCAGTATTTTCATTCCAATTTCTGCGAGTATCGCGCTCTGGTAGAAAAACTTGCTTTAGCCACGTTTCCCGTTCAGGTACAGGAAGCGGCACGGGAGCGGCGATGGGATTACCTCACTCTCTACTTGCGCTTCCACATCCCTGACATGGAAGCGGATATTCGCAGCAAACGCAGCCGCAATTTGCAGACATTGGGAGCCATTCTCCTGCGTACGACAACTCTGCCCTGGTCGGAGTTTGCTGGAGCCGGTGTTTACATCAGATACCATTCCGCCGAAGATGCCAAAGCTGCAAGGGGAGTGCCGGTCCGTCTGCGGCAGGCGCATACGGCCTTGTGGCGGTTAGGCCGGGAACATTCACTTCAGCTCTATGTCGTCCATTTCAGCCATCCGCCCCGATTACAGGAAGCCTTGTTACACAAAGGATTTTTGTTTCAGGAGGACGGGGAGTGGATATGGCTGATGGAATGTCAGCCGCAGAAGGAACAATCTTCTCTAAACCAACTGACCGTCGAGAAACCAACCCTCATCGAATCACGTCCTGCGAATTGACGTGCAAAACGGAGTGAAGATTGATACGTTTATGTGTGTTTTGCGGTTCCAGCTTAGGAGACAAACCTGAGTATGTCGAGGCGGCGCGGCAGATGGGCGAGGCGATTGCGCGGCGTGGGTGGGAGATGGTGTATGGTGGGTCGAAGTTGGGACTGATGGGCGTTGCGGCGGACGCGGCGCTTGCGGCGGGCGCAAACGTGATTGGCGTCATTCCCGAAATGTTCGTCAACAACGAGGTTCCGCATCCCAATCTTACCGAACTGCATGTAGTGCGTTCCATGCACGAGCGCAAAGCCCTGATGGCGGAACTGTCGGACGGGTTTGTCGCGTTGCCGGGGGGATTAGGCACATTCGAGGAGTATTGCGAAATCGTGACGTGGGCGCAATTGGGGCTGCATGTCAAGCCGTGCGGACTTCTGAACGTGAACGGCTTTTACGATCCCCTACTCGCATTGGTAGACCGCGCCATTACGGAAGGATTTATTCGCCCACAGCAGCGCGGATTGGTTTTAGCCTCTGCCGACATTGACGATCTGTTCGCGCAATTCGACGCTTACAATCCGCCCGTCCTGCCCAAATGGATCACGCCCGACCAGACATAACACAAATCTATACAACCGTTTCTAATTCGGCCTGGGCGCAGACGCGGTTCTGGCATGAACAAGGGTCGGCTGCGGGGGCAGAGCCTGCTTCAAAACGGGCAGGACACGCAGGCGCTTGGTTTCGGTCGCCAATTGCAGGAGGGTGCGTCCGTCGGGCAGTTTTTCGTTCGCGTCGGCTCCCTTGTCCAGCAGGGCGCGGGCGACTTCGGGATCGTCCTGCTCCACGCTCAGGCGCAGGAGGCTCCAGCCTTTGTACACGGCATCCGGCTTCGCGCCGTGTTCCAGCAGGGCGCGGACATCGGGCACGTCGTCGTCCAGACAAGCGAGGTACAGGGGCGGCATACCGTTGCCGTCCGGCGCATTGGCGTCGGCTTTTTTGTCCAGCAGGGCGCGCGCTATCGGACCCTCGCGCAGCATAATCGCCCACGTCAGCATGGGAATTTGCGAATCGTTGGGCAGGTTCGGGTCGGCTCCGCGTTCCAGCAGCATCTGTACCATGTCCAGCCGCCCTTCCGCAATCGCCAGGGAAAGCGCCGTGCAGCCGTACTCATCCTGCGTATTAACCTGCGCCCCCCTGTCCAGCAGCAGGGAAATCATGTAAGCGTGTTTGGACATGACCGCCATCATCAGCGCGCTTGTGCGCAACTCGCTCCGCTTGCGTATCTCGTTCGGCAGCGTACATTGCAGCAGTTGCCCCACGCTCGGCTTGTTGACGGGTTCCGTCGTAATCAGATTCGGGTCCACGCCCGCCGCCAAATACTTCTTTACGCCGTCCGCGTCGCCCGCCTGTATCGCCGCCATAAAGCCGCGCTTGCGGTTGTTGTCCTGAATCTTCTCGTAGCCAAGCAGCCCGCCAAATCCAAGCACAATCAGCAGGATCAAGGCCACGCCATAACGTTCAAAAAACGACAGGTTCATAATAGCGGCAGGCTGGCGGCGCATTGCGCCCCACGCGGGGAAATTCCCGGCAATCCCGGAAGGCGCCGCGGCAACGGCAACAGCAGGAGTGAAAGTTAATCGGGTCGGCATCGGCATAGTTTCCATCAGAATGGGAGGACACTTGTGCAGAAAGCCGCCAATACGTTACATACGCAGTGGTTTCGGGCGGCGTTTCATACCCCAATCACGACACGGTTCTCAGAATGTGACGCAAACCAAATTGTGCCGTATTGAAGTGGTTTCGGCTATTCCCTCTGTGCCCCCTCTGTGTCTCTGTGTCTCTGTGGTGAACTTGTATTCGCGTGTATTCACGTTCATTCGCGGCTACTCTATCCTCAATCCAGGCGTCAGGCGAAGAAGCGGGCAAGGCCCTGCGGCGGCAGATCGGGAACAACCAGCGTTTGCGGATTGCCTTCCCGCGCCAGAATGGTTTCCGCCGCCCGGTAGCCGCTGCGAACCGCGCCTTCCATTGTGGACGGCCAGCCGGTCTGCGTCCATTCGCCGGCCACGTACAGGTTTTCAATGGGGCTGCGCTGATCGGGGCGCAGGCGTTCCACGCCGGGGCGGGGCGACAGGGTGGCTTTGGGCCAGCGTATCACGAGGGACTTGGTGACAGCCGCGTCCCGCGTATCCGGCAGGCACTCGCGCACTTCTTTCAATACCAGCGCGGTCAGTTCGTCTTTCGGCAGTTGGGCGAACCGCTGCGACGCGCTGATGACAATGCTCAGGTACGTTCCCTGTTCGGGCGGCAGGTTCCAGTTCTGCGTTTTGTTGAAAATCCATTCGATATTGCGGTCCAGAATGGCAAGCGCGGGCGGGCAGTCAATAGGCCGGTCAAACCACAGATGCGCCCCTAAGATCGGTGACAATTCGATCTCGCGCAGGTTTTCCCAATAGGCTATGCCCTGCGTTATGGCAGGCGGCAGCAGTTTCAGCAGCAGATCGAATTGCAGGGCGCTGACGTACATATCCGCTTCAACGCGCTCACCGTCTTGAAGCGTAAGCCCGGTGACGGTTGGATTTTCCCCCTCGGAAAAGTGGATTTGTTCGACAATGGTGCGCGTGTGAACGCAACTTCTGCGCTTTTGCAGATAGGCAAGGGTTGGCTCCGTGTACAGCGTTCCCAACGGCACACGGGGTACGCCAAAGTGGAACGCATGGGCATTGAGCAGAAAACCATCCCGAAACAATTTAAAGGCGTGGAGGCAACTGATGCGTTCGGGTTCCTCGTTGCAGGCGGAAACCAGAATGGGACGCCAGAAGCGACGCACGGCCTGTTCCGTTTGGGCCTGCACTTGCAGCCACGCGCCCATATCCAAATCTTCCCGCGCCTTTTCGGTACGGGTGCGCAGCATAACGGCAAGGGCGCGGGCAATGCCGATTTTATCGCGCAGGTTGAGCGAAGCAAAGCGCAGAAAGCTGAGGGACGTATGCGCGGGAGCGGGCAGGCCGCAGCCTTCAATCACGGGGCGCTTGCCATCCCGGTCTAAATACTCCAGCCGGTCAAAGTATTGGATTTGATCCTGTACGCCAAGCCGGGTAAGCAGGTCTTCCAAATTGGTGCAGCAGCGCATGGTTCCGTGCTGGCACTCATCCAGCCGCATCCCCGTCGGCGCATCCACAAACGACGAGGCGCGGCCTCCGAGCAGGGGCCGCTTTTCAAACAGTTCCACCCGAAAGCCGTGTTCCGCCAGCCTGACCGCCGTGGCAATCCCCGCCACGCCGCCCCCGATTATCGCCACCGATTTCGCCATACGCTGCGACAGTTGATAGTTCGTAGTTGATAGGGATGCAGGAACGACGCGCTTTCAGCGGAAGGCCAACCACAAAAAGCCGCAAGGCTCAGGGCGTGATGTTCTGCCACCCTCACCAAAAATTAACCCTGTTATTCTCGCTCAATCCCTGTTCGATCTCCTGCCAGAGACGGGTTTCGGCCTCTTGTTCTTCCTTCGTCATATTGGCGTCTTCCTCGGCCCACTTGCGAAACAGTGCTTGCGTCGGCGTTTCACCGGGCAAGGTGGGAGGAGCGGGGCGAAGTGGTGTGTTGTCTGCAGTCTGCCATCTGGCAAGCAACGCTGCAACATGCGCCTTGGGGTCATGGACGGGCGGCGAGGGTAATGGCGTATTGTGCTGCATGGGCGCGAAGGTTTGCGCCAGCAGGTCGTTGACGGAAACGCCTTCCGCCGCCGCGCGTTCCCGCACCACGTTTTCAATTTCGGGACTCAATTCTGAAGACATGGCTTTCCTCCCCGCGTGCGAACGGGAAACGTAGTGGACGCGAAAATGCTATGAATATAGTATAGCACAGGCTGAGGCAGCTACAATCTTATCATGAGTGGGCTTCTACTTTGTTCGATTGAAAGTGTTTAAGGGCTTGAGTCCGTTAAATCGGACGAGTATTCACACTTGATTCGTCGTGGAGAGAACATTGGAGAACGCACTCAACAACCTGCTCTAATTCCATCTGGATTCCTTCGTTCCAAACCGCTGCGAATTCTTCGTCCCCCAGCATTGCTTTTACCACATTTATATCCTCTCTGATCTTCATTTGGTCCTTCGGAGTCAATGGCGCTGGGTACTTCTCTCGCAAAGCCAATGCCCACGCTACTAATCGTGCATTATGAAAATTTCGTCGTTGAGTAAAAATCAATAGTGTGTAATCATTAACAACCCCAACAACCCCATTTTTGTTGTTTAAATCTCTGAGCATTTCCAAACTTTTCCTAAGTAAAGCTAGAGCTGAACCGTAATTTCCTTGTTCTATCTCCAACTTACCAGCGCCTGAGTATGCAACGGCGATGCCTAATGCTACGTCAATATTCGTGAACATAGACTGACTGATGCTATTGTAACGTTGCGCCTGCACGTAATCACCTCGATCCCTGGCTACATTGCTCAACGAGTCGTGCAGTCTGGCAATATTAAATCTATCTCCACACTCTGTAAAAATCTTTAGGCTTTCCTGTATCAAGTTCCACGCTCTCGCATTATCACCGAGATAATAAGCTACATCGCCGATATTCCCCTTGCAAATAGCGATACCCCTCCTCTGACTTAACTTCTCGAAAAGTTCAAGTCCATTTTGATAATGCCTCTCAGCATGTTCAAAATCACTTTCATTTAGATATAAATTGCCTATTTCGATGTGCAAATTCGCCAGTCCGTCTAAGTTCTTCAGATTCGTGCGGATTTGCAGGCTCTCCTCATAGTAACCCCTCGCTAAAGAGTTTAATCCTTGTAGTGAAGCCAAGAGACCGAGAGATTGAAGCAATTGGCTGATAGCCTCATTATTTTTCAAATCTCTATAAATACTCAAACTCTGCTCGAAATAGTGCTGTGCCATAAGGAGGTCTGCGCGATCTTCAGCAATATCTTTAGCAAGCAATCCTAATTGGTGTAGCGTACTTGCAGTGCTGGCTTGGTCATCCAGATTTATGAACCGCTCTAGGTTATCTCTATGCAACTCTATAGCCTGGCGGTAATCGCCCATCTCACGAGTCACTATTCCCAGCCAGTACAGCGTTCGGGCCGTGCCTTGATTGTCATTCAACTCCATATAGATGCCCAGACTCTCATTATGTCGTTCCAGAGCCTGCTTATACTCGCCCTGCAGGTGTGCAAGAGCGCCCGCCATGTTAAGCGCTCTTGCGCGCTGTGTCGTGCGGTTCTTGAAGTTTTCCAACCCATGTGCTAAATGAGTGCGTCCTTCTGCCAGGTAGCCCCGCGAACGCCAGAAACGATCCAAAGCGCACACAACCTGCAGACCAGTTTCTGCCGATCCACCATTATGCCAACACCATTCCAGAGCACCATTTACGTTCGCATACTCTTCATCCAGACACTCCAACCACTTTTCCTGTTCCAAGCCTACATCCATGACAGCTTTATTGAACAAATTAAGAAAATAGTTCCGATGCTGGTTCTTGATTAGATCAGCCTCAACATCTATTTTGAATTTATGGGTCGCGAATTGACGCACCGCCTCAAGTAAGCGATAACGTACTTTGCCATTCTCATTTTCCACCTGTACAAGCGCCTGCTCCTCAAGATTTGCCAGTAGATTCATTACTGTCTCAGTGGTGATTCCATCCTCCAATGCTCTTTCAAAAACGAAAATGTTCTCTGCCGCTTCAAGAGTCCATCCACCCTGAAAGACCGCCAGACGTGACAACAGCGTCTGTTCCGTATCGCTCAACAGATTGTAACTCCATTCAAGGGTGGCCCACAGAGTTTGTTGCCGCTTCACCGTTCTGCGATCAACCAGTAGGTCAAAAATTTGAACTTTCAGTTTGTCACGAACCTGATATACCGAAAGCGTTGAGAGCCGTCCGGCTGCCAACTCAATTGCCAAGGGTATGCCCTCCACATACATGCAAATTTCAGCTATTGCCACCATCTCCTGAGCCGAGGGACGAGTATTTACCCCCCTGTCTTTTGCTCGTTCTAGAAACAGCTTGATTGCTGTGTATTGCTGTAGACTATCCGCTGCGCTCTGGTCCCCCCTCTCTGCCTTCTCATATTCGGCTATACGCGGCAGGATCAGTGAACGAACGTTGTAGATAGATTCTACAGCAATCCCCAGGCGGCGGCGACTGGTCGCTAATATCCGTAACCCGTTGCATTGAGAGATAAGATATTCAACAAGCTCCGCACAACCTTCTGTTAGATGTTCGCAATTATCAAGAATCAGCAATTGGCGACCAAAATTAAGCATTTGAACCAAGACTTCTTTTTCGTCTATATTAGATTTTTTTGACAAAAGAGTATTCCGCTTCACGGCCTTCTTCACGGCTTGGAATATCTGACTCGGCTTTGTGAGTGGCGCTAAGTCAACAAACCACACGCCATCGGGGCACTCCGTTTTCATTTCCTCGGCTACTGCAATGGCAAGACGAGTCTTGCCCACACCACCCGTCCCCGTAAGCGTCACCAATCGCCGGGTGTCCTGAAACCGATATTGCACTTCCTGTATATTCGCTACGCGACCTATCAAGCGGTTCGCTTGTGACGGCAGGTAGATCAGCGACGATTCCTGCTGTGGAACAGGGGGACGCTGTTGCGCCTGCTTCCTGAGTTGGTCATAGAGAGTGCGTGTTTCCGCATCGGGTAAATTATTTGAGTAGTCTTTCGCCAGCGTCTCGCACAAAGCATGAAAGGCTTCGTCTACCTTTGGATAATCGCCGTTTTTGGCATAAGTTCGCATAAGATTCCTGTGGGCAGATTCTCGTAAAGGGTCAACCTGAATCAAGCGACACAGGTAGGGAACAGCACTGGAAGCTCCTCTATCCGTTTCCGCCTTTGCCAATTTCTCCAATGCCTGTAGGTAACGCTCTTCTCGGAATCTCCGTTCTTCTTCTATCCACAACTCCCCGCAACTCTCCATGAGAGCGCCACTATACAAAGTTACTGCCCGCTCTATACCTTCTACTACCCCTTCAGCGATGGCTTTATCAAACTCCAAGACATCCACCCAAACATTGTCTGGAAGCAGTCGAATGTGGGTCCGATTTGTTTCGAGACCCGGCAAACCTTTCAGTTGCTCATAAAGACATTTCCTCAGAAGAAGGCGTGAGTCATGAGGATGCTTACGTTGTTTGTTAATACATTCAGGCTCCGGCCAGAGTTTCTTGGCTACGCTGATACGTTCCACGCTACGTCCAATTTGAAGGGCAAGCAGGCCAACAAGCCACTGAGCTTTTTTCTCCGCGATATTCAAAAGTTGTCCATCCACACGGACTTCGATATTGCCGAATAAGCGAATTTCAAGATGAGATGTGGTCATAGATGAATATTCTCAGATAGTTGGATTTTTCCTCTTCCAAAGTTGCTTGAGGGGTACGTTCCGGGGTATGCGCGTAGGGCACACTGATTTTGTTAGACGCATCAGGGTGTAACACCCATGTTCCGCGAACGCTTCTGTAACTTATCGGTGGAGACTCATTCAGGATTTTCGCTGCCAGCAGGCATAAAGAATACGCTCTCGTCACCGATCTACAGAGAACTGCTCATTCAGAAAGGAAAGCAGGTGAATTATTCAAACACAAAATGGTGCTTGGTTGCAACGGCGCTTATCTGTTTGGCTGCGCCAGTTACACGCGCTCAAGAGCTTCTCATGAATGGTAACTTTGCCACTGGTGACTTTAGCGGATGGACGCTCACAAATCAGAAGAACCCGTTCGACCTTGCCAATGCCAATTCCTTCTATATCGGTACGCCAAGCGCTGATACTCCCGCAATCAACGGTATTACGTTCTCGACAGCCGCAAATCCGTTGGGTGGGAGCTACTATGCGGTGTCCACGTCCGATCTTCCCGGGGCGCATGCGCTACTGCAAAACTTTGGCGTTCCGCTGTCTGCCCAAAAGATCACTCTCTCGTGGCAGATGTTCGTTAACGACCAAAGTGGCATTGGCCCCGTGATTGACGCCTCCGGGTTAGATTACTTGACTGGCGGCATCACGGATCCGCTGACAGGCGCTCCCTTGGATAATCAACATGCCAGAGTGGACTTATTACGCATTGGAGCAAGTGATCTTTCGACTAACACCGGCGATGTAATCCACAACTTCTACTTGGGCGTAGATAATCCCGGCAACGCGCCTCCCAATCCTTACCTGTCCTATGCGTTCGACATCACGCCCTATGTCACCCCCGGCCTGACATATCGGTTGCGCTGGGCTGAGGTGGACAACCTATCCGCTCTGAACGTGGGAGTTGATAATGTCAGCGTACTTGCCTCTCCCAACGCAGTGCCCGAACCCGGCCCGCTTTCCCTGCTGTTGGGGCTGGCGTTCGGCTTTGCCGTATGGCGGCGTAACTGTAGCCGTGTCTCACTCTCCTGAGTGATGGCCTTTCACCCCGCGCTACACCCGGTCATAATACCGCGCGTGGCGCAATATCCAACAAGGAGAAGAACTCGAATGGTAAGTGAACTCACAACGATCCAAGCGAGGCTGGAACGTCTCGAACAGGACAATGCGCCTAACCGATTCCCACTGCGTCATACGCGCCGCCGGGTAGGGATGCAGATCGGACTGACTTTCTGCGCGGTCGCAGGAGCCATCCTCACTTTTGGCTCCCCTTCCACCGTTAAAGCACAGGGCTACGGTGTCACATTGGCCTCGCTTGACGCTCGCTTGAAAGCGGCTGAAGCGCTGATTTCGTCGCTAACTACCAGACTGCAAACGGATGAGGCGAAGATCGCTTCGCTGCAAGACCAAATCAACCATATACCGTCTGGCCCTCCCGGCCCTCCCGGCCCACAGGGACCGAAGGGCGACAAGGGCGATACCGGCGCACAGGGACCACAAGGACCGGCTGGCACACTAGGCACATCCGCGCTTACCGCCTACAAACGGTACCCGTATCTGATTCCAGGTGGACAAGATGCCGCAAGTGCCTTTGCCATTCCAGATGGTCTGAGTTACAATCTCTACTCTGTTGATCCAGGCCTCAATCTTGGCTTTGTTCCTACGCACATCGTGTTGCCTCATGCCAACTCCGTACCGGCGGGAACAGTGCTTATGATCCGACAGGAACCTACCTCCATCTTGCAGTTGTACAAGGACCTCCAAGTGGACGCCCGCGACGGAGATAGTATTGACAATGGGGATAATAGTTTATTTAGTCCTCCTGGTCATCCTGGCAACTATCTGTCAAGCCCGACCTTGGGGTTGAGAGTGTACAGCGATGGAGTGCATCACTGGTGGAGCGACTCTAGAATTGCATTTCCCCTGTTACTGAACGGCGGCACAATAGGTGAGTAACTCGGCTTCTCAACCCTCTGATCTATAGCCTGATTCCTCACGAAAAGCACATAAGTCTGGATAACACTTCATCATCCTGACTTATGTGCTGGCTTCTGATTACATCTGTCAAGTTTCTTTTCCTCGAAACTTTAGCCACTGTCAGTTTTTGGATATTCCGTTAATACGGTTTGTACTCGTGGGGTAATCTCATCGCAACTTACGAACGTTACCTGATGAATAACGAAGTTTTCGTTATAAGGCAATATCTGTATAGATCAGGCACGGAATAGGCAGACATTTTACTCGCGGATGCGGAAGCTGGAGGTGTCGGGGTCGCCGGGGAGCGGGGGCGCGTCCTGAACGGGCATGTTCATGCGCCGCCCGCCGTTGGGAGTGCCGCCCTCCACATACTGGCGCAGGCCGTCGGAAATCGCCTGCGCCACGCGCTGCTGGAAATTGCCGTCTATGAGGTGACGCCGATCCTGCGTGTTGCTGATGTACGCCACTTCCACCAGTATCGCGGGCATTTTGCTCGCCCGCAGCACGGCAAGGCCACTGTTGTACAAAATGCCGTCCGAGAGGGCGCCCTTGCTTGGTACGCCCGACACGGCCACAATCGCCTGCTGGACGCAGTTGGCGAGGGCGCGGCTGCTCGGATCGCTCATGTGGTAGTACGTGCTGGTTCCCCGGCTTTCGCTGGTAAACGAGTCGTTGTGGATGCTCACGAACAGGTCGGCGTTGATGTCGTTGGCGAGATACGGACGGTCATACAGGTTCACGTCCACATCTTTATCGCGCGTCATGACCACTTTCGCGCCCGCCGCTTCCAGAATTTCGCGCAGGCGCAGCGAGATTTGCAGCGTGATGTTCTTTTCCTGATAGCCCCCCGCCGTCGCGCCCGTTGACGAGCCGCCATGCCCGGCATCCACGACAATCACCTTGTCCGCCAGAGCGCCCGTCGCGTTGCGGGGCAGTCGCAGGTCAACCGAAATTTTGTTGGCCTGATTGTTGACCGTGAAGCCCACAAACCGGGACGTGTCAATGGTCACGCGGGTCAGGGGCGGCGTGTCCTGCACCAGTTCGGCGTGGATACCGCTCAACAGGGGGTGCGCCAGCGTCTGGTCGGCGGAAACGCCTTCGGGCAGATGCAGCAGGGCGTTGGGAATGTCTACCGCCAGCTTGCTGCCTTCCATATAGTGGATATAGGTTCCCGCCGCGCCACTCATAGCGATGTCGAGATGAACGCGGGTATCCCCATCCGGCACAAGCGCCAGCCGCGCACTTCCACGGGCACATTGCGGTTCGGGCTGCCGCCCCGCGAGGGCGATTTGCCCCGGATGGAAGGCCGAACGGGAGGCGCGGCGGCAACGGTCGGTTTCTTCGGCGGGGTTGTGTTTCCCCCACTTTGCCCGCTCGGATCGGTAGCGCTGTTGTCCGCGCCGTTCTTAACCGTTTTATCGGATTTATCGCCGCCAATGCCGCCCGGAGTCTGCACAGGTTGGGTATCGCCCTGATCGCCCGAACCGCCCGGACTCGGCAACGGAGAGCCGGAATTAGCGGCTGTTTTATCGCCACTTTTCTGCCCGCTTGCAATTGCCGCCTGCCCCGACTTCGGATTGGCTTTGCTGTTGCTGCCCCTGCCGTTCGCTTTTGAGTTTTGCGCCACGAGGGTTTTGCCGGTCGTCAGTTCCGCCGCAATGGTCAGGCTATGGTTGGCGGTTCCTTCCTGCTCCTTCACGCGCATTCCATCCGGCAGTTCGGCTACAATTCGCGCCGTGTCAATGCTGTACTGCGCCGCCCGCACTTTGGGCATCAGTCTATCATTTCCCGCAGACGACGAAGCGACAGGCTGAAACTTTTCGTCCACGTCCGCGCCCACGCAGTCAATGTAGCCCCGCAGCGGCTTCTCGTCCGTAATCATGCAAGCTTTGTAAGGGACCGGGAAACTGGTCGTGACGCGAAGCACGTTGTTTTGCAGCCGCGCGTCCGTCACCCGCGCCAGCAGATAGACGGTATCGCCTTTGGAGCCGGGAATGGGCTTGTTGTCGCGCCCCATTTTTTCCGCGCGTACAATCACAGCGTTCGCCAACTTTGCCACTTCCGACAAGGCCAGCATGGATTTGTTGTTGGGACGCGCAAAGGCAATGTCTCCCTGCTTATGCGCAAGAGGCATGTTGATGTGCGCCGTTTCGCCCTTTTTGTCCGCCTTGCCCTCCATGCCAATCGCAGATAGGGCTTCCAGCGGGATGTACGTTTCGTCGTTGTCGGCAAGCGGCGTGGTCTTGCACATCACTTCGCGCCCGCCCACCTTCAAGTGAACGGGGGCAAGCGGCCCGTCCGCCTTTGCTTCCGCGCTCCACCCCATTGCGGCCAGAACGACAGGCAGGAAACCGCATTTCACAAGGATGCCAGCGCCGTAAAACCGCTTCACGGCGCGAGAAGGCTTTACAACGCGGGAACGCAATTCAATACGCGGCGAAGCAACAGTTGGAGTCACAAAACGAGTCCAGAATTTATTGTTTTGCATGGTGAAAGCACCTACCTTCAGGTCGGCAGTATTCGTGTGAAATCATTGTATTCCAAAGTTCCAAACGCCGAATAGCCGCCCGACTTCTGTGAGCAAGATGGCGGACGCTGAAAAAGGGCATGATGAAGCGGAAACGTTCAAACCAGCACAATCGTGACACAGGGCACGATAACAGGGAATTGTGAAAACGTAACGGCGTCAGATGAGTTGGCAGCGGGGCGCAAACTCATTCTGAACGGACGCCCAAAAGCGGAAAAAGTTACCTGCCTTGCGCAGTATAACCTACTTTCCCCTCCCTTGTCCATAATCGGAAGATATTTTAATTTTCTTCTTTATCTTTGCAGGCGGCTGCTGAACCACGCGCTTGCCACAATGCCCAGTTTCTTCACCGTGCTGACGCGGGCGCGTTGTGAATACACATCATAATTGCGGCCTTCGATGCTGTTCAAAATGCCCCGATAGATGTTGAGCATGATGGACAGGGTAGGACGGCCTGCCTTATGAATCAGGGGAAACAGTTCGTGCGCTTGTTGGTAAAATCCTTTAGCGCGTTCGGTTTCGTAGCGCATCAGGGCGCGGAAACGGTCGGTCAGTTCGCCTTGCTTTAACTCCTGCTCCGTCACGCCGAACCGCTGCAAATCTTCCTGCGGCAGATAAATGCGGTCCCGGTCGGCGTCCTCTTTAATGTCGCGCAGGATATTGGTCAGTTGGAAAGCCAGCCCGCAGGCTTCCGCGTACTGCATGGCGCGTCCATCCCGCTCGTCGAAGCCCCAAACGTGGATACAAACGAACCCGACGATGCTTGCCACGCGGTAACAATACTGGTGCAGTTCATCCCACGTCGCGTAGCGGGTCTTGGTCAAATCCATTTCCGTGCCGTCTATGAGGTCATGAAAGTAGGACGCGGGGATGTGGTAGCGCAGCACGGTTTCGTGGAAGGCGGGCAAAATCAGGCTGTCGCCGTAATCGCCCGCAAACGCCCGATCCAGCGCGGTTCGCCACTGCCGCATCTGTATGGCTTTGGTCTTGTCTTCCGCCGCCTCATCCGAAACATCGTCGCTGTAGCGCATAAAGGCGTAAATGGCGCACATGGCGGCCTTGCGTTCCGGCGTCAGCGTCAGGAACGAGTAGTAGAAGTTCTTGGCCTGCGTTTTGGCAACGTGTTCGCAATGCGCAAACGAGCGTTCCAGCAGGTCGGACTTGGACGATGAGATTATAGGCGGTGAAGTCATAGGCAGAACATCAGGAACAAATCACTTTGATACAGCACACTCCCGTATGCACGGGACAATTGGCCGCAGGCCTAACATCCGGTATTTTATATGCCGGGGCAGCGCGGCAGTACCATGTTCAGGTGATTGCGCTATCAGAAAGCGTCAACTGAAATCCACGCCCACAAGGTGATCGAGCAGGATCAGGAACAGGCGGGCATTGCCGATGTCGCTATAACTGAAGGTGAAAATGCCCTGCGCGCCGATCCCGAAAAAGCCGGAGCGGGCGTCCGTGCGCCGCAGCGTCACCACGCCCTGATTGATGGTGACGCGGGCAATCTCTTCCGTATTGCAGCGGGCGGTTTTGCCCCCGATGAACAGTTCGATATACCCCTCGCCCACCACCAGATAGTTGTTGTGCTGCAGGGAAAATCGGACGGCTCCGTTGCGCTGCAAGTCGGTTTTGGCGCGTTCAAACGCGAACGCGCTCCACGCCGCTTCTGCCGCGCCTGCGAATCGGAAAGCGTCTCCCGGCGGCGGGTCGCCCTTGGAACTGTGGTACGTGCCGCTCAGGGTAAACGGGCGATTGCCGCTCCCGCCCGACCACGTATAGTTGTAGGTTGTGCCGGTATACACGCCGTTGTAGTAGTTGCGGGTCTGCCGGGTACGCAGTTCCGCCACGTCCACAAAACGCAACAGGTCGCTTTGCCGGGGCGTGTCGTTGAGGTTCTTGATGTTGTAGCGGGCAACGCCGCTTTCCCCAACATACGTGCAGACGTTCGTTTTTCGGATGATCTTATAGCCGAGGAACGCGCCCAAACTGCCCGCCACGAGTACGCCCATTCCCAGAACCGCCTGACTGCTGCCGTCCTGCAGGCCCATCCACGCAAAGAAGGCGGCAAGCCCCCCTAACGCCAGCGCCGCAATCACGCGGGGCAGGGGCGGATTGGGATTTTTGTTGCGCAGGATGGTGGAATAGGCGCTGATGATTTTGCCGATTTCCATAGGCGGCGGCGCGAAAAACACGCGATCCGCTTCCAGCGCATTGCCGACATGATCGGTCACATCCGATGCCGGCGTCCATTCGTGCAGGGTTCCAATCATGGCGCTTTTTTCTCTGGTAGGGTGGTAGTGCCGCGTTTAACCAGTATATAAAATACCGGTTGTTAGACCTGCGGCCAATTGTCCTGCGGACATAAGGTTGTGCTGTGTTTAAGTGGTTTGTTTATGTATACGCGCTTATCGGGCGAACAGACGGCGAAATAAAATGGCAAATTGGCGGCGCTTGGATACGGACGGGCGGCTCGTCAGAACATCATAATTTTGTTGTTCGATCAGGCGCAGCACTTCCAAGCCGCCCTGCGTGAACATTTCAATGTCTAATCGGACGCGCTTGTCCACCAATGCGCCCAACGCCGCGCCCTCTTCAAACATGGTTCGCGCCCGGTCTACCTCAAATTTCATCAGGGCGGCAAATTCGGGCGTGAAGTGCCGGGCAAATAATTGTGGTTCAGTGTACCCGAAACGCCGCATATCTTCGAGGGGTATGTAAATACGATCTTTGTCCAAATCGCGCGTCACGTCCTGCCAGAAGTTGGCAAGCTGGAGCGCGGCGCAGGTTTTGTCGGACAGGGCAAGGCGCGGCGCATCGCTGTAGCCGCACAGGTACAGCACCAATCGCCCGACAGGGTTGGCGGAATAGCGGCAATACCCCATCACATCGTCAAAGGTCGGGTAGCGCGTGGTCACTTGATCCTGCCGAAACGCGGTCAGCAGGTCGCGGAACGGATTGGGCGGGATGCCGAACTTTTCCACCGTTTCGGCCAGCGCGACGAAAACCGGGTGACGCGGTTCGCCCCGGTACATCGCGTTGAGTTCGTCCTCCCACCAATCCAGCAGAATCAATGCTTTTTGCGTGTCGCCTATTTCATCGCCCAGGTCGTCGCTGATGCGGCAGTAAGCGTACACATTATAAAAATGCTGGCGCAAGGGTTTGGGGCAGAAAATTCCGGCCACAAGAAAGTTCTCGTAGTGCGATTTGGCGAGACGTTCACAATAACGCCGCGCCTCCGCAATTGTGACCGGGCCGTCTGCATGGTAGGGATGTTCAATATCGTCGGCGGTAATGTCCATACCTCAAAATTACCCGAAAACCGCGTTCGGCGTCAACGGATTACGTAACCTCTTTGCGTTTTTGCGTTCAACGCCAGAACTGCCACCATTTGCGTTGTCGCAGCAATCATTTTTTTCTGGTGAGACAATCATTTATCCCTTTTGAAGTAGCCGTCCGATAGGGTACGCATGAAGGCTACAATCTGGTCTTCTTCCCTATCGGTCAGGTGCAGATTGCCAATGGTTGTATCCTTGTTGGAAGACACTTCGGGAGCGGGCCAGGCGCTCACCTTTTCGCCCTGCTCCCCGAAGCGGCAGCGCGGCAGCTTGTCACGGGTGTTGTAGAAATGAACCACTTCTTTCAGGCTCTTCAGGTAGCCGTTGTGCATGTAGGCTTTGACAAAACCGCGATAAGGCCGCGCGTCCACGTTGCGCAGGGTTGGCGTTCGGAACTTGCCATCAAACTGCCCCGCGAGTTTTGCCCAATCCGCATTGATGCTGCCCGCGCCGCGCAGGTATTTCCCGGCTCCCAAATCTTTATAGCCTGTGCCTGCCGGGTTCGCCGCGTAGCCCTGCTGGTCGGGGTGATTTTCCACATAAAACGGCAAATCCAGATTTTTGGGAATACCGAGGTTTACGGCGGTAAAATCGGTAAACAGAGGCGCTTTGCCGGTCACGTCCGCCAGCGAAATTCTGCCTTTCGGCTGGTTCTCGGTTCCGTCCAGATGGCAACTGTTGCACTTCGCTTTGCCCCGAAACAGATTCCAGCCTGCCATTTCCTCCCGACTCAGCACCCTCTTGTCCGGGTTGGCAAGCGCAAAGTCGAATTTTGAGGTAAAGGGGCTGATGTCCGGCGAGGCTTGGTACGCCGCCATCGCAACCGCGATATGTTCAAAGGCGGCATTAACAAGCGCCCGATCCCCGGCTTCCAGTGGAATCGGAAGGGGCGCGTTGGCGGGAGACGGGAGCGGGAATCGCAGACAGCCGCTCCATATCCGCAGGCCAGTGAATGGCAAGGGATTGTGTTCCCCATGTCCGCTCGAACAGAGTTTTATAAGGACTTTTCGCCACGCGGTACACCACGCTTGCCGGGTCCGCAAAGCCCATGACATTGGCGTCCACAAGCGCGACTGCCGCCTGCTCCGCTGTGGGACTCGCCATGCGGTATCCTGTCGCCCGCATGTCCCAAAAGTTGCCGCCAAAGAAATCCTGCGCGGAAGCGTTGTACTGGAGAATGGGCGCGAAAGCGGCGTAACTCAGGGTTTGCGGGCGACGGGCGCTGATACGAACGTTCGGCCCATTCGCGCCCGCATTGGTAATCAGGACGGAGCCGCCATACGCGACTGTCGTTCGATTATACAGGCTGACGCCGCCCGTATATCCCGCCTGTGGGTCGTGGCAACTTAAACACGCGAGGTTTTTGTTGACGGAAAGGTTCCGGTCGTGCATCAGCAGTTTGCCGAGCAGGGTTATCCGGTGGTAATGATCTTTGGGCGGCGCGGCCTTCATTTGCGCAAGGGTTTTGTCAAATCGCGCGGCGATAGTCGCGTTCAGCCGCCGGACATCCGCATCCTCTTTCGCGCCGCCGGGCAAGGTCGCCTGAATATTCAGAAGCCGGGCATGGGATTGCGGCTGCGCAGAAGAGGTTTTCTGCCGCAATCTTGCTTTCTCCTCCGGCGCTTTCGCCCGCAATCGTGCTTTTTCCTGCGCGGGAAGCACGATTGCCGTCAACAGCAGACCCGCGAAAACAAGCAGCAATCCCAGGCGTGATTTGCGCGTAACCTCAGCGCTCATGCTATATGTTCCTTTTCAAACGAGTTTGAAACGAGGATTTCTCATAGCAACAACTACTTCCAAAGTGAAACATTAGTGCCACCGGAATTTCAGGAGCGTTGCGGTTAGGAATCAACATGCCGCCGGAACCAGGGTTGGCTTCGGCGGCACAGTGGAGAATGTAGTAAGGTGTTTTTCGCGTATGTTCGCGTTGGTTTATGCCCCGTTACGAGGCGTGGACATGGATGCCGCCGCTTGTCAGGACGCCACCCACTTCGTACAGCACCGTTCCCGCGTCATGCCCGTCCGTCGCCACGACGCGAACGGAAATGGAATCGTGATGCTCGCCATCGTCGGTTGCGATAACACGAACGCGGGCGTGTCTGCCGTGCCAGAGCAGAGGCTCCCTCGAAATGCGCCGTATGCCCTGCGATGCTCAGTTGGTCAATGGGATGAACCAGGAAGTGCTGGACGTTCTGCGCTTGCAGGTTCTTTTCGTTGAACTCGAAATGTTCCCTCCGGCCCATTATGCCCCTGCGTGACCGTAAAGGAAAACTCCCCATAGTGGTGGTCGTGGCCGATAGGAAATTCGCCGTGACCATCGGCGGTTGCGACAGAAGTCTGATACAAAGCGGCGTACAAACTTTTGTTGAAATGCTGCGCGCCCGCCGTTGCGGTTCCTGTTCCGAACAGCGCCAGTCCGGCAGCCGCCAAAACCAACCAACTTGCTTTCTGCATTGAAAATCTGCTCCTCTTTCAAGACGTAAGGCTGCGCGCGGCAGAGGGGGCGCTTGGATTGACTCTCCAAAGCGCTGTTGCGCCTGCAAAACATACCATGTTGCTGCATGATTTTGTTAAGCCAGTCTCATAGATAAGGGGGTGTTTCTTTGACCTTGCCTTACTTATCTTTGTTCCCGCAGAGGAGAAATTAAATCGGCTTGTTTTTACCGGCCTATTTTCGACTTCACGGCGCGTCACGATTCGATTGGCATCCACAATGCCTCTAAGATTCTATACCGGGCAGAACAACTGTTACTGTCGTGCCCACTCCCAATTGGCTGGCAAACGTCAGGGTTCCGCCATGCGCTTCCACGATGCTGCGGCAGATGGACAGGCCCAGCCCCGTGCCGCCGGTTGGCCGGGTGCGGGACGCATCCACGCGATGAAACCGCGTTCCTAAATGCGGCAAATGCTCCGGGGCGATGCCGCTGCCGGTGTCCGTCACGGTGACAACCACCTCATTTTGTCGGCGTCGCGCCGTGACGGTGATTGCCCCCTGCGCAGGCGTGTAGCGAACCGCATTATCCAGCAGGTTGCGGAACAAGCGCGCCAGTTCCGATTGGCAGCCCATGACCGTCAGCGTTTCCGGCTGCGCGTCGAGCGTGATGGGCGCGCGGTCTTCCTGTAAAGCCTGTTCCCGCGCCGTTTCCAGAATCTCTACAATCAGCAATTCGCGCCGATCCTGTCCCATCTGCCCCTCGTCCGAACGCGCCAGCAGCAGCAAATCCTGCACCAACTGCGCCATGTTGTCCGCCGCATTGCTGATCTCCTGAAACGCGCGGCGTGACTTTTCATCGGTCGTTTCACGCCCAAGCGCCAATCCCGCCCGCCCCTTGATAATGGTCAGCGGCGTCTTCAGTTCGTGCGAAGCGTCGGCGGTGAAGCGCTGCTGTAGTTCGAGCAGTTGTTTTTGTTCCTGAAACGCCGTGTCCAGCCGTCCCAACATGCCATTGAACGTATCCGCGAGTTCCGCAAACTCGTCGCTGCCGACAACGGGTAGACGCCGCGCAAAACCGCCCGCGCCCCCTTCCATGCCGATACGCCCCGCCGCCTGCGTCATCCACTGCACCCGTCGCAGAACGCGGTTGGTCAGCGCCGATCCCATCCATCCCGCGCCAAGCAATCCAAGCGGAATCAGCAGCAGCAGCACCGTATCCACGCCCGAAAGCGCGCGATACACTTCCTTCAAGGGGTAAGCGTTTTGTACGGCTCCCCGCTTGCCTTGGCGGTTAAACGCCGGCGCGGAAAGCACACGAACCGGTTCCTCATCCACGATTACGGTATTGAAAACCGTGTCCCCCTTCAGCGCGCTTGCCAGGCCCGCTTTGTCCCAGATGGGGCGCGTATCTCTGGCAGCCTCCGACACGCCATTCTGTTCGTAATGGTGCGGGCGGTAGGGGTTCGACGAATCGGGCGGGCCGGGGCCGTGATGATCGCCGCCGTGAAAATCCGCAGGCGGCGGCCTGTCGGAACGGCTGCCCGTAACTCCGTTTTCCGTTAAATTGTCCGGCGGAGTGTGTTCGCCCGGAGGACCCGCTTCCAGTTCGTGTTCATGAGGTGGCCCTTCCCGATTTTCCTCTCCGAAGGGTGGCCGACCTCCCGTTTCCTCGCCGGGGCGGGCGGGCGGCGGCGCGTGTTTGCTGCGGGGCGGGCGCGTAAACATATCAATGCCCCGCTCCAGCTCGTGATTGACGGACTGCATCAAAAATTGCAAAATGGCATAACGGCACACAACACCCAGCCCGCCCAGCATCAGCGACAGCGCGATCACGTTCCACAAAATCAATTGCGTCCGCAACGAACCGAGCGAACGCTTCCACCGCGCGGGCAGCCGTGCGGCAAAACGGCGCGAGGCAGGTTGCATAACGATATTTTCCGCAGTATCTTCCACAACAATCTCCATGTTGGTTTAGGGACAAACAGTGCTGAATGATGAGTGATGAGTGATGAATAACACGAGGCAATTTACTCATCACTCATCACTCATCATTCAGCACTTTAAAAGCCCTCAACTCTCAACCTTCTCCCGGCAGTCGCAGCGTATAGCCCACGCCATGCACCGTTTGTATCAGTTTCACGGCATGGCTGGCGTCTATTTTCTTACGCAACGTTCCGATGTAAACGTTGACCGTGTTTTCTACCGCGTCTTCATTCATCCAGATACGCTCCTGAATGGCTTCGCGGGTCAGCACTTTGCCCTCGTTCGCGGCCAGCGCGGCCAGCAGTTCAAACTCCCGATTGCTCAGGCCGATTTCAACCCCGGCGCGCGTCACGCGGCGCTGCGCCACATCTACCGCCAAATCTCCGACCTTAATCACGCGCGTTCGGTTCACCTTGTCCCGGCGCATCAGTGCCCGTACCCGCGCCATCAACTCCTGAAAATCGAACGGCTTGGGCAGATAATCGTCGGCTCCCATATCCAGTCCGCGCACCTTGTCTTTCACCGTGTCGCGGGCCGTCAGCATCAGGATCGGAACGCGATTGCGCTGCGCCCGCAGTTCCTCGCAAACGCTGAACCCGTCCCGGCGCGGCAGCATTATGTCCAGCACGATGAGATGGTACGTCGAATCCTGCGCCATCTCCAGCCCCGTCTGACCGTCGCGGGCCACATCCACCGCATAGCCCGCTTCTT
Source organism: uncultured Chthonomonadaceae bacterium (assembly GCA_963835065.1). GTDB lineage: Bacteria > Armatimonadota > Chthonomonadetes > Chthonomonadales > Chthonomonadaceae > CAWFQB01. The sequence goes on from CAWIEK010000053.1 coordinate 172,180, forward strand.
CCAGTCCCTCGCGTATCATTTCGGAAATTCCGATTTCATCCTCGACTAAGAGTACCCGCATTTGTCTTACCTCCGCGCTTTCATTACCCGGATGCCAATCCTGGAGAATGGCTTGTCTATCCAGGTCCCTGTCCAGGTCTCTATTCAATGTACGACACAAACATAAAAAGAAGATAAACGCGGCAGACGAGGCAAAAGAAATTTTGTTATCGAAATTTTCGGCGGCGGGCGCGTTTTTTATGAAATTTTTATAATTTTTTGGTACGGAGTATATTCACCGCTTCATTGTTTGTCCGCCCTCATGACGGGGCTGCCCCTGCCGGCTTTGTTGTTTGCAGCAGTAAACGCAACTCAGGCGCAAGCCACGCCTTTCCGCGTGTCCTGAATCAGTGTGTTTTCCTGATAAAGACCTCGTGAAGAAACGGCTTTGCCTGCTCTCCGGGAGACTGTACCATGAAATCGTGGAAACCGATCCACACCGTCACGCTGGGGTCATGCGCCCTGGCGCTCGCCACCCTTGCCGTGCCGACCACCACGCATAGTCAAAAAGCGGGAACACCTTCCAACTTCCTGGACTCGCTCAATGGGGAGGGCGTTTCCCGAACGCTTACCACGTATCCCACTTTTGACCTGAACAATCCCTTCTTCAAGCCGTTGGGCATCAATGGCAGAACCTGCGCGACGTGCCATCCCATCAGCCAGGGAATGATCATCACGCCCGATTACGCTGCGCAGGTTTTCCTCGCAACGCAGGGACTGGATCCTCTCTTCGCCCCCATAGACGGCGCGAATTCGCCCAAGTCGGACATGTCCACGTTCGCGGCGCGTCAGGCGAGTTGCAGCATGCTGCTGTCCAGAGGAGTGTTTCGCATCGGTATTCCCATGCTTCCCAACGCAGAGTTCACGCTGCAAGCCGTAGACGATCCCTATGGCTACGCCAACCCGCAGGACGTCTCGTGTTTTCGTCGCCCGATGCCTGCTACGAATTTGCGCTTCCTGTCTACGGTGATGTGGGACGGACGCGAACTGCAGGGACAGAAGAACATTCTCAGCGCGCTGGCGCAGCAGGCGCGGGACGCTGTTAAGGGGCACATGCAGGCGACTGCGCCGCCAAGCGCCGCGCTGGTGGCTAAGATTGTAGATTTCGAGACCAATTTGTATACGGCGCAAATTTACGACAACAGCGTAGGGAACCTTAACGCGCGCCAGATCGGAGCGGGACCCGTCAACTTGATTGACCTGCCGTTCTTTGCGGGCATCAACGACGCCTTCGGCCTGGCTCAGAAACGGTACCCGTTCGATCCGAACGTGTTTACCTTCTATGAGGATTGGCTGCCCCACTCGTCACAGCAGTCCGGCAGACAGTCATCCGGCAGGCAGGATTCGCAAGGGCATCACTCTCCCGATCAGCCTGCGTCAACGCCGGCAGAGCAATCCGTCGCGCGGGGCGAGCGCCTGTTCAACACACGGCAGTTTACCATCAGCGGCGTGGCCGGGCTGAATGATGTCGTGGGCAAAACGGCCATCAAGGGAACCTGCTCTTCCTGCCACAGCAACCCGGAAGTCGGCAGCAACGCCCTGCCTCTGCTGCTGAACACGGGCATTGCGGATGGCGCGCTGCGCGCGCCGGACTTGCCCCTGTATACGCTGCGCAACAAGAAAACGGGCGCGACGCTGCAAACCACCGATCCCGGCGCGGCCATGACCACCGGGAAATGGAATGACATCGGCAAGTTCAAAGTGCCGAGCCTGCGCGGGCTGGAAACCCACTCTCCTTACATGCACAACGGGTTTTCCGGCGACCTGCTCGACATTCTGGACTTCTACGACAACCGTTTCCAGATCGGCCTGTCGGATCAGGACAAAGCCGACCTGCGCGCGTTTCTGGTTACGCTGTAATCCGTCTTCTGCGCCAAAGCGTAAATAGTATCGAACTACGGATGAATTTGACAGGCGTCCATAAGAATGTGATCCTTATGGCCGCTTGTTTATTGTGGAGAATATTCGACAAATTTTTGCCAGTATGCCAGTCTTTTTATCTGGTTTTTATATACTGCGCTTATACTGTTCCTATCGGCAGCCAAGTCAGCCTCAGCCTGCTCGTTTCAAATTCGCGTTTGTTCCCCTGCGGGTTCTCAAACAAACAACTTTTCAGCAGGCGACATGGGGGAGTGGCTGACCGGCGCATGTCTATGAATTCTATGGATGCTGTTGCGTTTACTTCTGCAATGGCACTCCCGGCAACGTGAATGAGGAAAGGAAAACCACTCGTGATCCAACATCGGCACTGCCACCGACGCTTGGGGCCGGCAGGCTTGTTTCTGGCCGCTCTGCTCGGCGCGGCAGCCCTGCCTGCCCAGGCGCAAACCATCCTGTCCAGCAACCTGTCCAGTCCTTCGGGGGGCGTTGACACGGCGACGGGAACCAACTGGCTGTCGGTCAGTTTCAATACGAACGCTTCGGCTTATACGCTCAACAACGTCACGCTCCTGCTGGCAAATTCCAGTGCGGGCGCGGGAACGGCGGAAGTGGACATTTACACGGACGGCGGATTGCAGCCGGGAACGCTGCTCGGCGCGCTCACTTCTCCCGGCAGCATTTCCACCACACTGGCGGATACGACATTTACTACGAGCGGCCTGTCCCTGGCAGCCAATTCTACCTATTGGACGGTTCTCAAAGCGAACACCGGCTCGTTTAATTTGTCATTTGCGAATGACGACGCGAGTACGGGCAGTGGGTTCACGGATACCTATGGAAACAGCGCGGACGCCGGCGCTACGTGGTTTACCTTCACTGGCTTTCCCTACCAGATGAGCGTGACGGCAACAGCGGCGGTTCCCGAACCCGGCACAATCGCGTTGCTGGCAAGCGGAAGTCTGTTCGGCACGGGTTTGCTGCTGCGCTGCCGGGCGCGTTCCAGGCGAAGCAAGTAAGCGATAAAATTCTACGCTGCGCCTGTGAAAGCGCAGGAGGAAAGGATAGAAGAATGACGAGCGAAAACAATTCATTGCCCGTTGTCGGGCGGCGGCAAATGCTGCTGATGGGCGCGACCGGCATGATGACGCTGGTGGGGCTGTTCGGCAAAAGCGAACGCCAGGTGTTTGCGCAGAACTCGGTTGTGTCCACGCCCAACCTGGAAGAAGGTCCCTACTGGGTGGATGAGACAGGCACGGCGTTTCATCGTTCCGATGTGCGCGCCAACCTGGACGGCAGCAATGTGCAGATCGGATTGCCGCTGCATCTCGGCCTGACCGTCGCGCAGGTGGTGAATGGCGTTGTGACTCCCATGCCCAATGCCTACGTCTACATCTGGAGCTGCAACGCGCTGGGCGTGTACTCGGATGAAGCGGCGGAGAATTCGGCCAGCGACACGTATCTGCGCGGCTATCAGGTGACGAACGCGCACGGCAACGCGCAGTTTACCACGCTGTATTCCGGCTGGTACAGCGGACGGACGCCGCACATCCACATTCGGGTTCGGCTCTATGGCAACGGCACAAGCGCCACGCCCACCTACGACTTCGAGACGCAGTTGTTCTACGATCCGGCGCTCACCAATGAAGTCTTCCATCGCGTCTACCCGTATACCACGCGCCCCATTTCTGACACGATCAACAGCACGGATCGGGTTTATACGGGCGGGTCGGAGGATGCCGATGGCGTGACCGCCAACGCGGGCGTATTGACGACCATCACAGCGGCGGATGATATGGCTTACGCGGTCGGTTCCTTCCGCCTGATCCTCAACACGTCCCTTGCGGAAACAACCGGGAACGGCGGCGCAGGCGGCACAGGTGGTCCCGGTGGCGGCGGACCTGGTGGCGGGCCGGGTGGTGGCGGCGGTGGCACGGGCGGCGGCATGGGGGGTCCCCCGCCTCCCGGCCCGTAGCCCACGAGACCGAGTTACAAAACAAAGACAAGTGTTACGCTCCCATTTCGCAGGCTGGCAGGCGACAACAATGGTTTCTCGCCTGCTTACCTGCTATAGCACAGAGTTTAACAGACGCCCAGATGAAAATTTGACTTCAGGAGATTGCCCTATATGAACCACGAAACCAACCACGAGACGGACAATGAAGTACACAATGATGACATGCCTGTAGGCCGTATTCTCAATCGGCGCGAACTGCTTGCGCTTGTGGGCGCGGCGGGCATCGTCACCCTTGTCGGCTGCGGCGGCGGTTCCAGCACGACAAGCACAACCGGCGCGACGGGAACCACCAGTACAACTACGTCCGGCGTGACCTCGACGGGCGCGGCCAGCGAAACCGGTTCCGGCGGCACAACCACCACTTCGGGCGGTTCGGGAACCACGTCAAGCGGCAGCATGAATGTCGTAGTAACCCCGGCAGTGACGGAAGGCCCGTTCTTTGTGGACGAAAACCTCAACCGCTCCAACCTGGTAACGGGCACAACCCGCGCCAGCGTGATCAACGGCCTACCCCTGATCCTCAACGTTAGCGCGTATACCATCAGCAACAGCGTGGCAACGCCGCTCAGTGGAGCGCATATAGACATCTGGCACGCGGACGCGATTGGAACCTATTCCGACGAATCCAACGGAGGCATACAAAGCGAGAACACGAAGGGGCAAACGTGGCTGCGCGGCTACCAGGTGACGGATGCCAACGGCGCGGTGAGTGTCACAACGATCTACCCCGGCTGGTATCAGGGACGCGCCATACACATCCACTTCAAGGTACGCACTTACGACGCTTCCGGCAATAAAACTCACGAGTTCACATCGCAGTTTTTCATTGATGATACGCTCAGTGACACCGTGCTTGCCAACGCGCCCTACAACACGCGGGGAACGCGCCAGGTGCGCAACGCCAACGACAGCGTTTACAGCGCCAAAGAAACGGATGGAACCACTGTCGGCTCCCACCTGATGCTGACGCTTACAAAGAACTCTTCCGGCTCCGGTTACACCGGCGCGTTCAGCATTGGTTTGGTGTTGAGCTAAACCTAATACCGTACAAATATGAACCCGGCGGGCACAACAGGTGATACTGTTGGCGAATTCTTCATGTCGGCATCGGTGTTGACCTAAAACCCTATTTCGGCTGACTGAGGGTGGGGTCGCTGAGAAAATCGGTTCGGTACTTACATGCCTGAATAATTTCGCGCTCGTATTGCGTCGCGTCCTCCAATTTAGTTAAATTGTGGGCAGTCATTATTCGCGCCAGCACGTCCGGGAAGGGGGCAATCGTGCCCCGATTTACTTTGCGGTCAAAGAGGGTTGTCAGACCGGCCTCGGATTTCACCACGTCCGACACTTTGCCCGTCAGCGTTTGCCCGTTCACCACAACGGTTACGGCATCGTCGGCGGGCCAGTAGTGGGATTTGGCGACTTTGATTTGCGCGATTTGAAAGGCTTCGCTGCGCCGCCCCGCTTTTTGCCAGATGGCCGTCAGCCGCTTGTCCGCTATCGTCGCTTGTACCGCGTCCGCGCCCGTCAGTTCCGCGCCCGTTGTGGGGTCTACCACGCACAAGATTCCCTCCGGGGTTATGTCCACGCCGTACTGATGAAAGTCATGGGCGTATTGGGCGGGCTGATCGGTTTTTTCCTGCCGCAGCACTTCCAGCAGGGAGCCGTTGCCGTTTCGCGCCGTGATAAACTGAATGAACCCAATGCTGACAAACCCCGTGTCATAGGTGTTGACGCTATCGAAGCCGCCTTCCAATTTCGACACGGCTCCCGCCACGCGCTGCTCCGAAGTATTAAGACCGGCTTTGCCGAACAAGGCGTTTAACTGCGCGTCCGGCAGTTTTTTCAGCGAATTGCCGCTGTCCATCACGCCCTGCGGGAACCGATAATAGGCAAAGGACGGCGACCCGACGCGAACGTTATCGCGGTACATAAGCGTGTCGCCATCCTCAAACGCAACGCTGTACAGCATCGGCACAACCGCGTTGGCAAAGGGCGGCGGGCTGCCGACTGCGGCCAGCAGATCGTCGGGAATGGGGCCGGGCAGGGGCGGCGGCAGGGGGTGCAGGGTGTTGGGCGTGGGGGCGCTGCCTACATCCACCGCGCCGTTCGCCCGATCCGCCACGTCCTGCGCCTGCCAGCGGTCATACGCGAGTTTGGCGTCCACCCATTGCTTCCAGGTTGTATTCACAGCAGCCGCGCTGGTCGGGGATTGCGTGGGCGGCGCTTTGCCCGCGCCAATGGCGTTCTGGTACTTCCCGAACCATAGCGAGCCGTCCGGCGTCAGGCGCACTTGCCACAGCCCGGTCTTCTTCACATCATCGGGAACCCGTATTTTATAGCGTCCCGGTTCGGTCCAATAGGAAACGATTTTTGCCCGTTCGCCCAGTGAGAAAACGCCCTGCGCCTGCGCCGCAATCGGGCTGATACACGCGGCCAGAGCCGCCAAAAGAAAACGCGCCACTTGTTTCTTTCCCTTCTAAATGCGGGTGTTGAGTGTTAGGTGTTGGGTGTTAGGCATACCTATGATGACAAGTCTGCTGGTTTGAATAAAAGTGGGCAAAGCGCCCTGCGAACCTCCCCAATACCCAACACCTAACACCCAACACCCTCCCCATATTTCACTGTCCGGGCGTTGGTTTCCTGCGATTGCGTATAATTTGGAGCGTATTTCAAATTCAGGGGTCGCTTCAAGGGTTTTGTGATCAATGCCTGGTGGAACTCCAGCACGCGGTGTTTCGGGTCCGCGCCCATCATCCACGCGGGGAGTTTTGTGATCAATGCCTGGTGGAACTCCAGCGCCACTGCCCATCGGTCCTGAATATGCTGGAACTTTCTCGCCTGCTTGGCCGTCTCCGTGGAAAACCTCTTTGCTTGTTCCTTTGTGAAAGTAACAAGCCTTATGAACAGGACAAAATCATGAAAACGCTTGTTGTGCGTCTTGCCTTCGTGACCCTCTTGCCTGGCGTGCTGAGTTTGCCCGCTGTCGCGCAAGACCCGCATGATCACCATCCTACGATAACCGCTGTGCATCGGTACGCAAAGCGGAAAACGACCCATGCGGCGCATGTCACCCGTGTCGCGGGGCAGCGCGTACGCCGCTGGCCGCATCGAAAAGCGCATAACGCGCGCGCCTGGCTCAACAAGCATTAGCCGCGTGACAACGGAGAGGCGCAGGAAGCCCGGTCTGCATCGCGGTGAAAGCAAAGCAAAATCAGCCACAGAACGCCATCAAGCGGTTCCTGTGGCTGATTTGTTTACACGGAATGGCGCAGGTAAGCATGAACGCTTGCAAGAAGGGTGACTTCAGGAGTCAGGATTGGCGTGGGGCGCGTTTGGTTCTGGCGGGGGCGGCGCGGTAGCTCCAGGGCAGGGATGTGTTGTTTTTTTGCGCATCGCGCTCACGCCGGGAAGCGCGATGCAAACCCGGCAGGCTCCAGATCAGATTACATTGCAGCGATTTGAGATGCCGGCCGCCTTCCAGCGGCGTCTCGAACAAAACCTGAATGTAGCCGATGAACGGCAGGGTTTTCTCGAAGTAACGCGCGTCTTTCTTCACCAGCCAGCGGACTGCCGCTTCCTCGTCGCCTGTCTGCTCCGGCTGCGCCTTGTAAAACTGTTCAAGCAAGTCAAAGTAGGGCAGACGCTCCACGTCAGGAACGATCAACTGGCCTTGATAGGTGTGCGTCAGGGCGCTTTTGTCGGCGCGCTTGTCGCTCATAATGTTTTGCCAGGAGGACCAATGCGTCGTGTCCGGGCTGTAACGCGCGTACAGTCGTCCCAGGGAATACGCGCCTATGTATTCAAAATCGGTGTTCAGGCTGGCATGAATGGTGACTGCCGATGTGGGCGTCCACGCAAAGCCCAGGGCAATCGGCTCTGTGGTCTGAAAACGGGTTCGGTTCAGCAGTCGGTTCGCCTCCGCATCATAGCCCAGCCCCTTTTCCGAAAACTTCAACGCTTCCGGGAAGGTTTCTACGCGCCCTTTCAGCGTGTCGGGGTGTGTAAAATCTAACACGAATTCCTCGCCCTGAATGATTTGCGCCCGCGCCCCTGCGCTCCACGCCACTCCCCACGCCAGCCACGCAAGGCAGAGCAATTTGTGTCGTAAGTTCTGTTGGTGGGTTCGCCGCATAATGGCTCCTGTTCCGGCTGCGCCGCAGCGCAGCGTAAAATCGTGCCCTGACGGGAACACGCTGCGCATTGGACGCCCCGCGCGCCCCTCGCGTTACATCCAAGCGCCGGGAAAACAGTGGCAAGCAAGGGATGAAAAGACAAGGATGAAGGATGAAAGCGCCGGAAAAAGGGCATGTAGAAAAAGAGTATGTAGAGGCAGCGTCGAAATCTTGGCAATGCAGCGCTTCCAGCCCGCTGTCTCGTTGTGTCTGGTTGTAGGGGTGAGGCGTCGTGGCCTCCAAAGCGTCAGGGCGAACGGGAGGGGTGGGACATGGGCCTGTACCTCCTTTGCTGCATAGTAGACACTTGTACTGTTTAGACGGATGAGTGGAACAAAGGGTTCGCTTTTTTCGCGTGGTTTGGCTCTTTTTTCTATCTTTTTACGGGATTGTTTTTGAGGGAGGGTTGCTGTTGGCGCTGTAAGGGACTTTCCCCAAAATAAACGTTCCGCCTGACCGAGTCGTGAACGACCCATCTACAGGGCGTTCCGCCAGCCGGTCTGCGACCGGAACACTTATTTTGAGAAAGTTCCTAACATCCCTGTGCCACGCCCGTATTCGATAGTTGAGAATTGCCAACGCAGGTGGAGGCCGAAAGCATGAACGCGCATCGTATCGAAACTGTTCTGTCGGATGAGGGATCGTGACTTTGCGCGGCCTTCCTTTCAAATCAGGGACGGCATTGGAAATCATTATTCTCGAACGCGATACTGGAACAGAGAAGGACGCAGACGAGGCAGAGCATGTCGCCGAGTGGCTGAACGCCTCGAAGCGGTCACTGCAAGATGTATGGGTCAACGACGAGGATGCCGTTTATGACAACCTATAGCCGAGGCGAGGTTATTTTGGTGACATTTCGGTCACGGGCGCATCAAGGGGAGCGCAGGCAAGGGCAAGTTCTTCCCGCGAGAAGGGCGTCAGGCCAATGGCTTCGGAAAGCGCGTCTTTGTGGCTGCGGAGGACGCGAAAGAAGTTGACGGCCTCGCGATCCAGATCGTTGTAGGTTTCCACGGGCGAAGGCGGACGGTTGAGCAGAACGGCTGCCGACCCGCCGAACACGTCGCAGAAGTGAGTTGTCTGCGGGAGCAGGGGCAGCAGCCAATCCAGATGACTGTACTTCCCGCCATACCAAGCCAAACGCGATCATCTTTTCCATGCAACCACTATTCACCAAGAAAAATATTACTTGCAATTGTACTTAAGGAGCTAGAGCCGTACATAACTCCTGAATACGAGTAGTATTGCCGCCAACTTCACGTTGAATAGCGGAAATCATATCTTCGGAAGACATACCTCTGTTCGGAATATTGCGAAGCCAATCAAGTCTATTGATGATACGAGTTTTCTCAGTTTCACCAAGTTCCTGCAACAAATATATGCAGGCATCCACGTGAAATTCATGATTTCTAGGTGCTGGGCTTTGTTGTATTTGAGCCAACAAATAAGATTTTAGATTCTCCGATAACCCTTGACCGCTCCCCCTAACATCGGCCTTATGAATTCGGACCAGCCAAGGCATACTTTTAACTTCAGGCCAGTTCCCATCAACGGGTACAGGAATGAAATTACGTCCCGCCCGCAAAGAGTGTGCTACTTCTCGTCTGCAATAATCACTATTGAAGTATGAGTGAGTGGCAAGACAAATGAAATGGGTTGCTTGGCTCGCCGCAGGTAGAAACACATTCTCGAAAGAGACACCAGGAGGTATCTCACTGTTATCAAGAAAAACTCGTTGCCCCACGGCACGTAAGGTGTCGTACAAGTCCTTTGTAAGTTGATCCGCTTCTCCATGACGATAGGAGAGGAATATGTCGTATGGTTCTGTTGCTTGATTGGGATTGAAAACAATGTTTTCCGAGGCGCGATCTGTCATACTATCTCCTTCAGGTACACGAGGCGAACCGATTATTATATCGTATAACCACACATAGACTTTAACAACAAACTCAATAATTGTCCAGAATTTCCAGGGTACAACCTTGTTATCTTGGGCAGGGCGGCAACGGAGGAAATTTACGAAAAAGTACGTAAATATTAATTTCATAATCGAAAAACTCACACGCATCCAATCAGACATAGCATTATCAGTGCCAAAATGAACTCCTATAGTATAATGAATAGAGTCTAAAAGTTCAAAACAAGAGTATGCAAGAAGTACAACTTTTAATGTCGCATTGACTACTTGGTGTTTGGCGTCGTTTGTTTGATAAAGTTGAACAAGACCTGCACCAGTTTTCCAGTAGCCAAAAACAGTCGTTATAAAGCCTGTCCACTCACATCAATATTCGCTGAACTTCTCGCCTGGAATCCATTTCTCAGTTGATGCATTAGATATGCTACCAGCCAATGTAAGAATTGCAAGGAAAATGAACGCTCCAACATCAATTGGTGCGATGCTGTTCGCTAAGGTACCACTTTGTTCTTCTTCCGCCTCACGGCTCAAAAGAACACCTATGTATATTAGTAAGTAACCTCCGAACGCAGGTATGAGTTCGGCAGATGCTGGTCTCTTAATCTGAAAAAGTATGGTGTCGTAATATACTACCAATAAGGCGTAATGGAGAGCAAAAAGAGCAAAAGCGGTGACAATCCTTGATTTTCTATTAGGTTTAGGTATTACAACCGCTCCCCACATAGTAAGGAGGACACATATAACGCAAGAAAGCCATCCGAAAGTGGTCGAATAATGAATTGCATTGCGGCTATCCATTGTTTATATACCTTAGAAGCAGAATATGCATGAAGACATACTATTGCATTGCTAATGCTGTGCTTGTCAATCGGTCATTGCTATAGCGCGAAGCACTAGCTTCGACAATAAACAATCGGATATACTACAAAAAAATACCCAGATCGTAATGTATAACATAGATATTAAAGACATACATGGCAAAATCTGAACTATTGTCTTCAGCATAGCCTCCAGTAGTCTAAATTGTGTGTACATTGAGACGCAAGCTTACTGCGCAAAGCCTTCGTCGTCTTCATCAAGAAATTCCACGTACAACTGCCGGTTTCCTTCCCATTGCATAACGAAATTTGAAAAATTTTCAAAAACTTTATGGACGTATGCCTTTACGGTCTACAAGTAAGATGCTTCACTATGTTCGAACAAACGTAACGAAACAAAGCCCGCTTCCTGCAGAGCCTCTACGGAAATCGGCAGTGACTCTAAAGCGCGAGGTTCCACTTTGATGGCCCCGGAACCGTAGGATTTGCCGACACACGCGAGATTGGCAAGCACGGAAGGGTGCTGCAGCAGACGCCATACGCGGCTGATGGTTTCCGGGTCGTCTTGGCGTGGATAGACGCACAGGAAACTGGTGAGCGGGAGAACATTGGCCTCGTTGCGGATAAAGCGCACGTTGCGGCGGCCTAAATACGCGAACAGGAATGGAGGTACGCGCCGTTTTTCCATGCTGTACCAGGGCTTGCGCTGGCTGATGAGAGCGCGTTGCGGCAGTCCGCGTTTTTCGCCTTCCAGCAAATACGCCTGAACCGAAGCCGGAAAATCCTCTAGCGGGCGGGCATCCGGCGCAAACAGCAGAGTGGGCCGGCCTTCCTGTTCCAGTTGTTCCCAATCGTCGGGCGTGAAAACTTCCATTGTCACATCACGGGTACGCCCGACCGCAGGCCGCAGGAACGCTTCGGGTATCTGTAATTCTTGTGCCTGCGCGCGGGTCAGGAAAAAGAATTCGTTGTCTCCTGTCGCTATGCCGCGCATTACGGCGCAGAAGTCGCCTAAGCGGGGGCAGCTCTCGTTATGGATACGCGGTACGCGGGAAAAACCGGTTTGCAAGCCTTCCGTTAGAAGCCGTGAATGGACGGAAATATCGGCGCGAGTTTCCGGCGGCAGGCCGTCCACAATCCAGTTTCGCAGGGCATCCGTCCACGCTTCCTGCACCTGCACCCACAGAAACATGGGACGCGGTTCCGCCTTGCGTATCAGGAAGACAAGCGCGTTTGTGTCCACGCCGGGAAATGGAGAGGCTTGGGGTTCAAATGTAATCACCGCATCCAAGCAGTAGTTTGTGGTAATCCACTGCCACAACGGACTGGCCGATTTCCCCTCGCACACATCGGCAGGCAGAATGAACGCCAGCCGTCCGCCGTCACGCAGCAGCGTGAGCGCCCGCAGCAGAAAATACACATGCAGCCCGGCGCGTCCGTCAAGCGCTTTGCCGAGCATTTGTTGACACCATGTTTTCAGCGTTTGTTTCGCGTCGAGGGAAAGCCGATGATGCCGAATGTAGGGCGGATTGGCAACAATGGCATTATACGTGTCATGGGGTGGATCAAACACAAAATCCCGAACTTCCACGCCCGCAAGGTCATTCTTAATTTGTTCGTCGCCGCTAGTTTTCCGCAGAATATCGGCGTCCAGTTCCGTTCCCATCAGCCGCACTTCGCGTCCCAACCGTTGTGCTTCCTGTTTGCCTGCCCGAAAGAACGCGCCCTCCCCAACTGCCGGATCGAACAGATGCTCGCTTCCTACTGCAAGAACATAAGCAGTCATTGCTTCCGCAACCCAGGCGGGCGTCCAGAACTGCCCCTTTTGCCGCAATACCTCTCGCGCTTCTCCCGTACCCGGCAGTTTTTGATGGTATATCGTCATAAGCCGCGCGTTCCAAACTTACGCTCTTGTGCGCCAACGCTCAACGCTTTCCCTTCTGCAACTTTGCCGTTGTCGAACTGAAAATGTTAGCGAGTCCAGTCTTCCCACTTCAAACCAACAATGTTACGGAAATCGCGCTCGTTTTGCGTTATCAAGAGAGCGTCGTTTACCAAAGTGATCGCAGCAATTTTCAGGTCGGGAGAACTGATACGGCGGTGTTGTTTACGGAGTTCGTCGTAGCGCATAGCGGCTTCCGAATCAAATGGCAAGACAGAAAGGTTGCAGTAATTCTCTAACTGTGCCAGCAAGCGAGCATACTGAATTACTTGCGGCGCGGTACTCTTTGTCGCTGCAATGGCTGCTGTCCACCCACGAATTTGTTCCTCATAGGAGATAACGGTAACGTGAACATCGGACGCAGGAATGTTAGCGAGGCGAGTAAGAAGCCGCCCCGCTTCGGCATTACGCCGCTCCAAAATGCTGATAGGGTTCGTGTCAAGAATAACCACTCAGAGTGTTTCCTCCTCGGCTTCGCCAACCTGCGATTCGCGCCACTCGCGCCCCAGGCGCATCGCTTCTTCGTAAAACGGGTCGTCCGAGAAGGTGCCGACAATGGCCTGCCAACCACGCTTTTCCCGCGCTGGCGGTTGCGCAAAGCGCTCCTCAAACTGGTGTTGCAACGTATCGAAGCGAGTTTCCAATGTGTGTAGTCTATCTTCTAGTGTTTCGGCTGCCATGTGGATATTCTCCTCGGTTCGCGCGCAGTTCCCTATCTGCTATCGTGACTATCTGAAAAACGGTCTTACAAGGTTTATTATACCCGGCGTCTGATGCAGAGAAGAAAACAATCATGAGCGGCCTGCGACGGCGGCATGTGGGGCGCTATTGAAGAAGCGCGTAGGTTTCGCGGGCGATCTGGCGCTCTTCGTCGGTGGGAACGACCCACACACGCCTGCCGTCTCCCGTTCCCATAGCGGCGGGTTCCGGGCCGTTGATGTCTAAGTTGCGGACTTCGTCTAACCCAAAACCCATGAATTCTAAACCGGCGCAGATGCGTTGCCGCGTTTTGAAGGCGTGAGAGCCGATTTTGTCCGTGAAAATCAATGCGTCTGCGCCACCCATTGCCGCCGCGTATGCCCCGATGGTTTTGCGGATGCGATACGCGAAGGCTTCCAAAGCCAATTTTGCGTTTGGGTCGCCTTCATCCGCCGCTTTTTCCAAATCCCGCACATCGCTGCTGCGCCCGTTCGACAGGCCGAGCAAGCCGCTTTTTTTGTTGAGCAGGGTCGCCACCTCGTCGGCGCTCATGTTCAGGGCTTGCAGCAGGTAGAGAACGAGGCCGGGGTCTATATCGCCTGACCGCGTACCCATAATCAAGCCTTCCATCGGCGTAAAGCCCATGCTGGTATCCACGCTTTTGCCGTCGTGGACCGCGCACACGCTGGCTCCGCCGCCTAAATGACACAAAATCAGCCGCGTACCCGCCGCCTCCCGTCCCCATGCAAGCAAGGCGCGTTCGGTCACGTAAGCATAGGAGATGCCGTGAAAACCGTAGCGGCGCAGGTGATGCTGCTGCGCGAGGTCGTAGGGCAGGGCGTAGTGCGCGGTGACGGGCGGCAGGTCGTGGTGAAAGGCCGTATCGAACACGGCGACGTTGGGGATGTTGGGCAGGGCGCGTATCGCCGCTTCGATGCCCGCAATGCTGCCGGGCGTGTGCAGGGGAGCCAGGTTCGTCAGATCACGCAACTGCTGCAAAACCGTTTCGTCCACACGAACGGGCTGAACGAAATTCGGCCCGCCGTGTACCACGCGATGCCCCACCGCGTCAATACGAACCGTCTTGCCGCCATTGTGTTCCGGCGTGACGAGCAGGCGCAATGCCTGTTCCGCGGCAGACGCCACATCCGGCGCGTCAATGGGTTTGCTCTGCTTGTCCGGCCCGATGGTCAGCTGCAAATGCGTATCCGGTACCCCAACCCGCTCGATTTCGCCAACCGCCAGAACGTTTTCCGGTTCCGTCAGCGGGCGCGGCGTTTCCATCGCGTACAGGCAAAATTTCAGGCTGGAACTGCCCGCATTGAGTACAAGAATGTTCATCTTACTCCATTTAGGGTGATGTCTATTAGCGGCGATAGACTGAACCCCTCTTACGCCGCTGTATACTGAGCAGTTGATAGTTGATAGTTCGTAGTTGATAGAGATGCAGAAACTACGAACTTGCAGCGTCTCTTCGCTCAGCGTTTTAATCGTACAATCGTGTAGGAATACGGGGCAACAGTCAGGCCGAACTGCTGACCGGCAGTTTCCAGTGTGGAATGGAGGCTGCGAATCTGCTCCGGCGCGTCCGGCGCGTTGACGGCTTTGAGATCGCCGCTTAATGTCCATATATCGGCGCGCGGCTGGACGTGTTCAAAATTGGCGAGGGTAATGTTGGCGCGTTGGGACGCGCTGCCGATGTTGACGATGTGCAGCGCGAGGGTTTTGCCGTCCTCGCTGCGCGTCGCGGTCACGTCTATATCCCCGTTTGTGTTTCCGAGCGGATTTCCCTCGGCGCTTTCGATGCGGCTTTCCACGCAGAGCGGCTGGTAATTAGTTGCCGCCATCTGCTGCGCGTAAAACGGCGGCATCCCCCATACCTTGTCGGGCGTGAAGAAGATTTGGCCCTGATCCCAGCCGTTGTCGTTTTGCTGCCAGGGCTGCAGGCAGTTGGCGGGGCAGTCCATGAGGACGAAATCGCCGTGACGTTGCGTGACGTTGAGGATGTGGGCGTGTCCGAGCGCGCGCTGCAAATCGTGGCGTCCGCCGTTTTCTTCGAAAATGCAGGCTTTCAGTTTGGTTCCGGGCGACCATGCTTGAAACAACTGCTGCATCTGCGTCAACTGCCGGTCTACGTTCGCGCCCTCATGCAGATCATCCCCGCCTACGTGAACATCCCACAGCGCGGCCTTATCCCCCAATTCCTGCACAATTTGTCTGCAAAACGGCTCATCGGGACGCCACCAGGCCGCGATTACGAACTGAAGGTTTGGGTCGCGTTGGCGCATGGCCGGATACAGCAGTTTGAAGCGTTCGAGGTAGCGGGCGTACCAGGCTTTATCGCCGTCAATGGCTTCCTCGTTGCCGATTTCGATGGCGCGGACGTTGTAGGGGCGCGGGTGTCCGTTTTGGGCGCGCACTTTCCCCCATCGGGACGTGGCCGGTCCGTTGAGATACTCCACCATATCTGATGCGTCTTCGGGCGTTTCGTCAATGTTGATGGCAAAGGCGGGTTCGATATGCGCGGCCTCGCAAAACTGTAGGAATTCTTCGATGCCGAACCCGTTTGTCGAATGGGGATTCCACCAGCCTTTCACCTGCATGCGCCTGTCGCGGGGACCAAGCATCCATTTCCAGCGGTACGTAGGCGCGTTTACCATCGAGCCGCCGTAGCGCAGGAACGTCAAGCCTTGTTTGACCATTACGTTCGCTATGTCGGCGCGGATGGGCAGGCTATGAAACAAATCAGCCCCGGTTGGCATGAGTTCTACGTAATCTATCCACAGCGTTCCCGGCTTGTCAATCCACAGGGCAAAACGGGCGCGCGGGTCGGAAGCGTCCGCGCGCAGGGTAAATTCATAGCGCGTCCAGGCCGAACTCGCCCCCTGCGAACTGCTGAACGGAAGTTCCTGCCGGGCATACGTATGCTTGCCGTCCGCGCTTTGCAGGGCAGCGGTGACGTGTCCCGTAAGGTTCTGCCGCCGCAGATAAACGTACCCCGTAAATAACTGCCCCTTGCGGACGGCAATGCCCCACCGGTTCAGGCCGGAATTGGCAACGCCGACAACGCCTTCCCCCTCGCCGCGCTCGATACGCTGCGAATAGCCGTTATTGTAGGCGAACTTGTGATCCCATGTATAATGCGCGGGCGCGTTTCCCGTTTGCAGCTTGTCCCACATACCGCTGAGGGTGTCGCTATTGCTGTCTGCCGCCGCCTGCTGAAGCGTATCCGTCGTTTTGCCCTGCGCGGTTGCGATGCTGAGATTGCGAAAAGCGGCGTTGGTGTTCCAGGTGCGCAGGCCGACTTTTCCCGTTAAAATAGCCTCTGCGCCTTCCGTGTATTCCAATTGCGGCTGTGGCGCGTTATCCAGCGTAATGCGCAGGGTGGCTCCACTCAGTTCCACGCGCAAATGATGCCATTTTTGGGGCTGAATGTCGGCGGGAACCACTTTGAGCAGATGCCAGTCGTCGCGGTGTCGGTGCAGGGCAAGATTGCGGTCACTGGCGCTCAGGCTGATCTCGTACCCCGTCCACGTATCCGCGCCGACACGGGGATTGCTGACGCGAACGAGCAGCGCGGCATTTCCGGCTTTGGCGTCCGCAAACTGCAAATCGCACTCCACAACCCCGTCCCGCATTTCCCCGTCACCGCGCACCAGTTTCGCGCCCGCGTCGGCATCCACGCGCAGGGCATTGTCCTGAACCTGCCACTGCCCGCCATACGCCGTCCAGTTTGCAAGCGGGCTGCGGGTAAGGGGCGGCTCCTCAAAACTTTCGCCAAAAATCAACTGCGCGTACAAGCCGCCATAAATCTCATGGTTCACGTCTTCAATGCAAGAACCCGTCATCCAGGACGTAATATGGTTCGTCACCTTGTCGGCGTTGACATGTATATTTAAAGGTTTTGATGTCTGCCCAACCGTCCTATTCGCGCTGACCAGCAGCAGGAACATGACAAGAAGAACCCCTATTCTTGACGTACACCCTTCATCCTTCATCCTTCATCCTTCCTCCTTTTCAGGAGTGCATCACCTGCCCGCCGTCCACGTTGAGCGTTTGCCCGGTGATGTTTTTGGCGTGGGGCGAAGCGAGATAAACCGCCATTGCCGCGATTTCCTGCGGTTCCTGCCATTGGCCGAGCGGCGCGACCTGCCGCACTTTGGCCGCTCCCCACGCTTCGTAATCCCGTTGGTTTTCGGGCGATTGCCGCGCGTTCCATGCCTGCCATACGGAACGGTTCAAAGCGGTCTGCACCATGCCGGGACAGATGACATTGACGCGGACGCCATAGGGAGCCAAATCTTTGGCGGCGCATTGCGCGAAGTTGATAACCCCGGCTTTGGCCGCGCTGTACGGTGGGTCGGTTTGCGAACCGATCTGTCCCGCAATAGAAGCGAGAAACAGCATTGTGCCGTTTCGGTTCTTTGCCATTTCGGGCGCAAACGCATGGGCGGCATGAACAACGCCAAGCAGGTTGATTTCCAGTACGCGCCCCCAATCCGCCGGTTCCAGATTCCAGAAGGGAAACCCGAACTTGCCGGAACCTCGTCCTGCCGCGTAAATCAGATGTTCGCACGTTCCAAGCGCGGATTGAATGGTTTGCGCGGCGCTTTGCACGGCGGCATAATCCGTCGCGTCCACCTGCAAGCCGAGCGTTTGTACGCCGTATGCCGCTGCCGTTTCCGCCGCTGTTGTTTCCACCCCCGGCGCAATATCCAGCAAAGCCACATTCGCGCCCTCAGCCGCGAACGCTTCCGCGATTGCCCGGCCCATTCCCTGCGCCGCGCCGATAACAACGGCGGTCTGTCCTTCCAGTTGTAAGTTCATAATTGTGTTCAGTTATAGTTATTCACCACCAAGCCGCCAAGAACACCAAGAAGAAGAAAAGAAGAAAAGAAGAAGAGGAGAAAAGAGGCCGTTTATATTCGGCAAGCTGCATTACAGTAAACCTCGTTGTTCTCTCTTGTCTTTCTTGGTGTTCTTGGCGGCTTGGTGGTGAAAAATTATTTTTGGTCATAGCCGGTCAGCGGGCGAACCCAGATGTTGCGGAAGCGGACGAGGTCGCCGTGATCCTGCAGGCGGAGCGGGCCAATGGGCGGATGCGAACCTTTGGGCGCAAGATTGCGGTGCTGCGTAGGTCCTTGAAGCGGTGTGGCGTGGTGCAGGACAACGCCGTTGAGCAGCACGGTGACAACGCCGGGATGTTTCAACTCTTCGCCTTCAAAGCGGGGCGCGCTCCACAGAATGTCATACGTCTGCCATTCGCCGGGCTTGCGGCAGGCGTTGACAAGGGGCGGATACTGCCCGTACAGCGCGCCCGTCGTGCCGTCCGCATACGTGGGGTTGTCATAGCAGTCCAAAACCTGAATTTCGTAGAGTCCCATCAGGAACACGCCGCTGTTGCCCCGCCCCTGACTGTCACCCTTGACGACGGACGGCGCGGCCCATTCCAGATGCAGTTGGCAATCGCCGAACTCCTGCGCGGTTTGTATGTCTCCGGTTCCGGGTACGACTTCCATAGAGCCATTTTCCACTTTCCATGCTGCCGGCCCGCCTTTTACGGCGGTCCAGCCCGACAAATCGGTTCCACCAAACAAAACAACGGCATCGGACGGCGGCTGTCCGGGCGTTTCAGGCGTACTTGCGGTTCCCGGCTGAATGATGCGCGGCTGCGGGCGCGTACTATCGTGTACCCTGTACGGCATTCCGGGGATCATGGGCGTATCATCGTATCCAAGAGTAGGCATGGTCAAGGCTCCTTTTAGTACATTGGGGTTGGGTATTCGGTGTTCGGTATTCGGTGTTTGGTGCTTATTTCGCATGGAACGCGAAAATGCCTGCTTCTGAAAATACTTTTTCCGAGGTTGGCAGTAAAAGAGAGAGAAGGAACTGGCGGAATCGTGGTGAATATCTACCTGCCGGATGTGTTCGCTCTCGACATTCACCCGGTTAATGGCATTGCGCGTCGCCGCAACGCAACAGGCTTATGAAGAATGAGGCGACTGGCAGTGTCCGCGCCTATCGAAAGTAAAACACTATGCAAATGCTGACGATACCGAACACAAACCTGACCGTTTCTATGCTTTCTCTGGGCGCGGGCGGATTGGGAACGCGCACTTCGGCGGATGATTCCATGCGCCTGCTCGACGCTTATGTGGAAATGGGAGGCAATTTTCTGGACAGCGCCCATATCTACGCGGCGTGGGTTCCCGGCGGCGAAGGCGCGAGCGAGCGTACCATCGGCAAGTGGCTGCAAACGCGGGGAAGTCGTTCGCAGGTCGTGATTGGAACAAAGGGCGGGCATCCGCACATGGACACGATGCACATTTCGCGCCTGTCACCCGCAGAAATCGCGCAGGATTTGCAGGAGAGTCTGGAACGGCTTCAGGTGGACACGATAGACGTTTACTGGCTGCACCGCGATGATCCGGCCCGCCCGGTCGGTGAACTGGTGGAAACGCTGCATGAGGCTGTTGCGCAGGGGAAGATACGCTGTTACGGGTTTTCAAACTGGTCTGTCGCGCGTATGGAAGCCGCGCTGCACTACGCGCAGGAACGCAAGCTGACGGGTTTTGTCGCCAATCAGGTCGGCTGGAGTCTGGCGGAACGCAATCCGAATTGGGGCGACGCGACCATGCGCTTCATGGATGAAGAGACGCAGGCGTTTCATAGCAGGACAGGGTTGATGGCGGCGGCGTACTCGTCACAGGCAAACGGCTTTTTCGCGGGCGCGTATGGGCGCGGCAAACTTCCACCTACGCCCGGCGTCAATGCGGGCGTCGTGAATGCCTATTACAATGAAGCCAATTTCGCGCGGCTGGAACGGGCGCAAGAACTGGCCGCGCATTACGGCTGCACTCCCAATGCCATTGCGCTTGCCTATCTGCTCGGTCAATCCTTCCCCGCCTGCGCCATCCTCGGCTGCGGCACTCTCGACCATCTGCGCGAAAGCTGCGCCTACGCCTACTTTACACTTTCTGCGGAAGAAGTTGCTTGGCTCGATGAGTTCAGAGCAAGGAGTTATGAGATGACTCACAAATTTTCTGTGGAAAGATTGAGTTTGAAGAAAACGTACAACTTTCTGCGAGAAACTACAAATTTAATCTTACCTATCAAAAAGAAGAATGGAGTATGGATCTACCCTAAACCCTTTCTGAGAAAAAAGGAATTCAGAGCAGTCTGCTATAAGGCTCCAGAACTTAATGTCCCTGCGGAAGGGGAGGAGTACGGCATCTGGTGCCTCGAAAACCTTACAATGCCCAAAACCTGGACTCTGGCGCTTAGGCATCTTTGACATGTCATTTAGAAACACATTGCTGTCTTATTCTTTCTTGTGCTGAACGATTTCGCGGACGTTGATTTTACAGACGCCATTCTCGAAGAGTGTGATATGCGTCGTTGCAATTTCGAAAATGTGTGTTTTGTTGGGCGGATTTAAGCAGGGCAGACCTGAGAATGTCTTGCTTCGAGAATTGCAACTTCTCTGATGCGAACATGACGGGTACGAAGAAATGACACGCTCTCAAGTCAAAGGATTAAATCTGTCAGAGCAACAAATGCAACAAATAGACTGGAAGCTTAAAGACGGCACAGAACCGCCAGGAGGTTAGCAAGTGCAGCTTTACATGTGCATAAAAGGAGGCTTCTGTTGCCGTATGAACGAGAGCATAATATTCTCTGAGAGGACAGAGGTGCCGCGTTTATAAGTCGTCATAAACGGCGTCCTCGTCATTATCCCAGACCTTTGTAAATGCGGGTTCGGAGAGCGCATCAGGGAACGGGTTAATTTCGCGTCGTCAATTTCATCGGCAGTTGGTAATTGAAGCAAATCGCGCCCTAAAATACGCCAATTACGCCCAATCTTCACACCACGCGCAAGACCGGCATCCAGTAGATGCTGGACGCTTCGCCGCGAAATGCGCAACATGGCAGCCACTTCTTCGGGCGTGTAGTAGATATTCGGACTGATTTCGAGCTTCTGCATACTCATTTAACAAGATTTCCCGCCGTGCTTCCGGCAGAGTAGATTGCCACATTCTTGAAATTATACCACGCCTGTCAGGAGCTGCGCCTACGCCGACTTGAAATTGCAGCCGGAAGCAGCAGCATGGCTCGAAGGAAGTAACCTCACACTTGGTTCTTAATTCTAACTGTGCTGTGTATTAGGAAGGGTGTTCGCTTATTTGTCCGCCCGTGCCTTGTCCGCCAACTGAATGTTGTGTGCCTGCACAATCGCCTGCAGCAATCCCGGAAAACGCGTCTCGATCTCCGCACAGCGAGCGGTGTTGCGCATCTCAACCCCCTGCCGCTCGCTTCGGATGAGACCCGCTTCACGCAGGATTTTGAAATGCCGAGAAAGCGTTGATTTCGGGATCGCTATCGCGCTGATGTTGAGGAAGCGCGAACAGGTCTGGGGGCAGCCCGAACTAATAATGTCGGCGTAGATCGCCACACGCACCGGATCGGCAAGCGCATACAGGATGCCTTCTACCGTGATGTCTTCCACGGACGGATGATAGAGAGATCGCATAGGTTTGGTCACACGGTCCTTACGGCCGTTTCATATCAGATTTGCCGGATTTGCCAAATTTGCCAGGTGAGCGCACGTTCGCATAGGTTCGTGCAGGTTTAAGTCCAGGCTGCTTACACTGCTTCCCTACGTATACAGTGCGCAGGGTGTTAGCCCTTCCCATCGCGTGGAAAAAATAGTTCAACTGTTCATTATTTCGGAACTATTGAACTATTCTAAGGCGTAGAGTCGCGTAATTGTTGTTCCAAGGCTAATCCTCTTTCCTTCTGGACGATGCGGGACGCCGGAACAGGATGCAAGCAGGCATAGAAAAGGATACGAACATGGGCAAACTTACGGGAAAGGTCGCCGTTGTCACCGGCGCCTCAAAGGGCATCGGCGCCGGTATCGCCAAAGGACTGGCCGCGGAAGGCGCTTCGGTCGTCGTCAACTACGCTTCCAGCAAATCCGGTGCAGACGCTGTCGTCTCAGTTACGGAGGAGGCGGGAGGAACCGCAGTCGCCGTCGGAGGGGATGTTTCGACCGAAGCAGGCGCACAGGGCATTGTGGACGCCGCCATCCGCAACTATGGCCGTCTGGATGTGCTGGTGAATAACTCAGGAGTTTATGATTTCGCTCCCCTGGAGGCCGTGACCGAAGCGGAGTTCCATCGCATCTTCAATACCAATGTGCTGGGCACGGTGCTGGTCACGCAGGCGGCAATCAAACACATGGGCGAAGGCGGAAGCATTATCAACATCGGTTCCGGCGCCAGCCGTCTGACGCCCGCCAACTCCACAATCTATACCGGCACCAAAGGCGCGCTGGATGCGATTACCGGCGTCTGGTCGCGTGAATTCGGCCCGAAGAAGATCCGGGTGAACACAATCAACCCTGGTATGGTCGAGACCGAAGGCGCCCGTAGCGGCGGCTTCATCGGCTCGGACTTCGAAAAAACGCTGATTGCGCAGGCGCCGCTTGGTCGCACAGGGCAAGTCAGCGACATTGCTCCCATTGCCGTTTTTCTGGCCTCCGACGACTCCGGCTGGCTTACGGGGGAGCAGCTTCTCGCCACTGGTGGCATTCGCTGAAGGTGAAAGCCGTTACCAACTATTCGATGTAAAGCGATGCGCCTGCGGGAACCAGGTTCATTGCCCAATTTTTCAATCGCCCTGATCTTCTTATACGAAGATCAGCCGCGCCATTTTATAAAAGGAACCACAATGAGTAAATTAGCAGGTAAAGTCGCCCTGATTACCGGGGGCAACAGCGGTATGGGACTTGCCACCGCCCAACTTTTCGCCCGCGAAGGCGCCAAAGTCATTATCACCGGCCGTCGCCAAAAGGAGACGGAAGAGGCCGCGCAGAGCGCAGGAGACAATGTCGAAGGATTTGTCGGGGACATTGCGAATCTGGCGGATTTAGACCGTCTGCATGACCATCTCGCCAAAATTTATGGCAAAGTAGACATCATATTCGCCAACGCGGGCATTGGCGACTTTGTTCCCTTCGGACAGGTGACGGAGGAGCAGTTCGACCGAGTATTTGCGGTGAACGTCAAAGGAACCTTCTTCACCGTGCAGAAGTTGCTGCCTCTGATTCCCGATGGTGGCTCGGTGATCTTGAACGGCTCGAATGCCAGCATCAAAGGCATGGAAGCGTTCAGCACGTATTCCGCCACCAAAGCCGCTCTGCGCTCGTTCGCGCGAACCTGGACGACGGATCTCAAAGCGCGCAAAATTCGGGTCAACGTTCTTTCCCCCGGCCCGATAGATACGCCTATCTTTGGGAAAGCTGGATTGACCGACGAGCAGATCGAGGGGTTCAAGTCCCAGATAGCCTTTCAGGTTCCTCTGGGCCGTATTGGGCATGTGGACGAGATCGCGCTTCCCGCTCTCTTCCTCGCCTCCGACGACAGCAGTTTTGTGACGGGAACGGAACTCTTCGTGGATGGCGGCATGGCGCAAGTGTAGGATCAACGCCAGGTCTTTCGAAAATGCTCGTCCGATTGTTTGTGAAGAAGATAGAATAAAGTACAAAATAACGCGGAAAAAGTGAACCCTTTGCCCCACACATTCGTCTGAATAGTAGTACAAGAGTCTACCATTCAGACGGATGATATCCAAATAGGAAGGGAGGTGCATGAGGATGTTCCCCTTCTCCCGTTCGCCCTGACGCTTTCGAGGTCACGACGCCTCTCTCCTACAACCAGACACAACGAGACATCGGGCTGGAAGCGCTGTATTGCCAAGATTTCGACGCTGCCTCTACATACCCTTTTCCCGACGTGCTTTCGGCAAAGTAGATTGCCACTTTCTTGAAAGACTATCACGCCTGTCAGGAAATGATAGATTGAATTGGTTCGACGGGGACGACGCCGACGAGTTTCTGGTTCAGGCCGCCGTAGAAGTAGGAGAGGCGGTTCGGGTCCATGCCCATCTGGTGCAGAATGGTGGCGTGGAGGTTCTTGACGTGGTAGCGGTCTACCGCCGCTTCCATGCCCAATTCATCCGTTTCGCCCGCCGACACGCCGCCTTTGATGCCGCCGCCCGCCATCCACATCGTATAGCCGTAAGCGTTGTGGTCGCGGCCATCTCCCGTGCCGTGCGACGTGCGCCCGAACTCCCCGCCCCACACCACAAGCGTTTCGTCCAGCAATCCGCGCTGTTTCAAATCTTTCAGCAGTCCGGCAATGGGCTTGTCCGTGCGCCCCGCGTTGCGGTTGTGGTTGGCGACAAGGTTGCCGTGCGCGTCCCAAAAGTTCAGGAAGTTGGTGTTGCCGCCGCCCGCGTACAATTGGATGAAGCGGACGCCCCGCTCCACCATGCGCCGGGCGAGCAGGCAGCGATAGCCGAAATCGCGTGTTTCTTCCTTGTCCATGCCGTACAGCGCTTTGATGTTTTCCGGCTCATGCGGCAAGTCTACCACTTCGGGCGCAAAAATCTGCATTTTGTACGCGAGTTCGTAACTGGAGATACGCGCGGCGAGATTGGAGTTGTCGCTGCGGGTCTGGCGATGCCCTTCATTGAAATGCTTGAGCGTGTCCAGCATGTCGCGCTGCATTTCATCGGTCATGCCATCCGGGCGCGTCAGATCAAGAATCGGATCGCCTGCCGCCCGCAGAACGGTTCCTTGATACGCGGCGGGCATGTAGCCGCTGCTCCAGTTTTTCGCGCCGGAAATCGGCCCGCCCGTCGTATCCGTCATCACGACAAAACCGGGCAGGTTCTGGTTGGCCGTGCCCAACCCGTAGTTGACCCACGATCCCAGACTGGGACTGCCGGAAATGATTTTCCCCGTGTTCATCTGAATCATCGCGGAGCCATGTACGGGCGCGTCCGAATACAGCGAATGGATAAACGCCATGTCGTCCACATGCTGCCCAACATGCGGGTACAGGTCGGAAACGTGTTTGCCGCACTGCCCGTACGGCTTGAACTTCCACTGCGGCTCCATCAGTTTCAGTTGTTTGGGCTTGTTGCCCTCGCGGAAACTGCGCACCGTAATGGTTTGCCCGTCCCGTCCGATCAGATGCGGCTTATAATCGAACGTATCAAGCTGACTCGGCCCGCCATACATGAACAGGAAGATAACCGATTTGGCTTTGCCCGGCAGTTGCGGCGGTTTGGCAGCCAGAGGATTAGGTGTTGGGTGTTGGGTATTGGGTGTTGGGGCAGCGTTGGCGGGGGGCGCGAAGAAGCCGTCGGCGGACAGCATGCCTGTCAGTGCCAGCCCGGTAAAGCCCGCGCCGGTTTCCCACAACATTTCGCGCCGTGTTTTGCCGCATAATCCACTCATGCTGTCGTTCTCCTAATTCCAAAACCGTTTCAACAAACGTTCGTAGGGACACAACATGTTGTGTCCGCAATCTGCCGTTGTGTCCGTAATTTATCTTCTTCGAGCGAGGACATCATTCGAGCGAGGACACAACATGTTGTGTCCCTACGCCGTTAATTTGAAGTTGAAGCCTGCTTGTTCGTTGTCTGTCTTAATCCAGATAGAGAAATTCGTCCAAATTTAAGGCCATCAGGCAGAGCAGGTTTTGCGCCTGTTCCGGCTTTGCGCCGCGCCGCTGTAATCGCGTCAGCAGGTTCATGCCTTCAGCAATTTCTGCACTCGTTGGCGGACGCTGCTGTACGAGGGTCAGGACGCGGGTGGTGAAGGCGCGGGGTTCCTGACCGACTTCATGCCGCACTCGCGCCGCCAGTACACTCGCCTGCTTGTTGACAAAGGGGCCGTTTATCATGCCCAATGCCTGCGTGGGCTGCGTGGACGCGAAGCGGGCGGGCGTGGTGCGGTCAGTTTCCGGCAGGTCGAAGTTTGCCAGAAGGGGATAAATCAGCGAACGCTTGACGTGAATATAAATGCTGCGCCGGTTTACGTCTTCGGGTTTCATCTGCTCCGTATGCCAGTCCGCGCCGGGGATGGACTGCCCCGCCAGTATCTCTTTCGGGATTTCCGGGTAGATGCTGTCGCCGTACATCGTCGGGTTCAGGTTGCCCGCCACCGCTAGAAGGCTATCACGTATCTCTTCCGCCGTCAGCCGCCGCATATCGAACCGCCAGAACAAATCATTCTGCGGGTCCCGCGCCAATGCCGTCGGGTTGACCTGCGACGACTGCTTGTACGCATTGCTCATCAATATCAGCTTGTGCAGTTTTTTGAAACTCCAACCGCAGGCAAAGGAGTTGATAGTTGAGAGTTGATAGTTGATAGGAGCGGCTTCATCCTTCATCCTTCCGCCTTCATCCTTTGCAACGAAGTTGCTTGCCAGCCAGTTCAGCAGTTCGGGATGCGTGGGGGCGGCTCCTTGCAGTCCGAAGTCGTTGGGGGTGCGTACCAGTCCCCTGCCGAAATGGTGCTGCCAGATGCGGTTGACGATCACGCGGGCGGTGAGCGGATTGTTGGGACTGGTGAGCCAGTTGGCGAGGGCGAGGCGCTGCCCGGTGGTTTTGGCGTTAGGAAGGGGACCGGGAAGCGTAGCCGTGCCGCCGCCTGCGCAAATGGGAAAACCCGCCTCCACTTTGTCACCCGGCGTGTTCGGATTGCCGCGCTGCATGAGAAACGTATCTGCAGGCTTGGGGCCGGATTCGCTGACGCACAGAATTTTTTCCGCGCTCGGTTGCTCCTGCTTGTCCAGTTCGGATTTGGTTTTTACAAGCTGCGCGTACTGGTTGGCGCGTTCCTGCGTGAACAAAATCGGGAGTTCGGCCGCTAGCAGGGTGGGCAGTCCCATCGCGTCACAGCTTTCCGCTGTGGAAAGGGGACGCCGCGCAAATCCCGGCCCGCTCCATGCCACGCTGATGCCGAACGGCCCTCTGCCTTGCAGATAATCCAGCCGGAACGGCACCGACCCGGCGTCAAGATGCATGGTTGCATGCTGTTCCTGCCCCTGTCCGCCCGGCGAGTTTTTTCCAGCGTTTTCTTGCCCGCAAGCGAGATACGCGAGCTGTCGTCGCTGTCCAGATAAAAGGTGTACTCGCCCTCTTTCGGCGCGTTCAGGATTCCCTCAAACACAAAGCCGAAGTTTTCCTCGCGCTTGTGCGGGCGCAGGTCAATGAACGCAGGCGTCAGAGTACGCCGACTGAAACGGGTTTCAGTTTGTCGAAGTTGGGGAAAGCCGGCTAGGCTCCCTGAAAATAGCGGTAATGCAGGTCGGACAGGTCGCTCGGATTGACAAGCTGCGCCCGTGTTCGCGCCATGCGGTTTCGATGGCAGCGATTGCCGCTTGATTGGCTTTGCGTTTGGCCGCCAGTTCCGTGACTGCGCGCTCGTACTCCTGCTTCTTTTCCGCGGTTGGGAAGTACAGGGCTTCGTCGGTCGGCCCGCCATTTTTGAAGCGGTTGATGTTGTGGAAGATGGCAAGGAAGCGGTAATAATCTTTTTGCGGGATTGGGTCGAGTTTGTGGTCGTGGCAGCGGGCGCAGTCCAGCGTCAGGCCCAAAAACGCCTGCCCGGTCGTGGCAACCAGATCATCCAGTTCGTCGTACTGCGCCTGCAGCATGTCGGCAGGCTCATCGTCCCAGATGCCCAGGCGATAATAAGCGGTTGCGACGAGGGCATCGCCGTTGGCGTCGGGCAGTTCATCGCCGGCGATCTGTTCGCGCACAAAGCGGTCATAAGGCTTGTCGTCGTTGAAGGCGCGGATCACGTAATCGCGGTACTTGGTGATGTAGGGTTTGGGGTTGTCGCGCTCGTAGGAATTGGTTTCTGCATAGCGCACGAGATCGAGCCAGTGCCGCCCCCATTTTTCGCCATAGTGCGGACTGGCAAGCAGGCGATCCACAACTTTTTCCTAGGCGTTGGGCGATTTGTCGTTTTCAAACGCGCTCACTTCTTCGGGCGTGGGCGGCAGGCCGATCAAATCGTAGGTGACGCGGCGGATCAGTTCGCGGCGGGTGGCGGTGGGGGAAGGTTTTAATCCGGATGCTTCCAAACGCTGCACAATAAAAGCGTCAATGGGATTGCGTATCCAGGCGGCATTATGCGCGTTTTTGATTGTGGGCACAATGGGACGCGTTAGTGGCTGAAATGCCCAGTGCGTTTTGCCTTTTTCCATCAGCGAAGGCGCGGACAGCGTGGCGTTCGTCGGCCATTTCGCGCCCTGCCGCACCCACGTTTCCAGCGCGGCGATTTTGTCTGCGGGCAGGCTGGCTCCAAGCGGCATACGCGGCTTGCCGCCTTCGCCTTTGATGCGGCGAACCACTTCCTGCGCCTGCGCCGCCGAAACAGGCGCGTCCAAACGCAAGTCGCCCTGCGCCGCGTCCTTGCCATGACACCCCACGCACGAGGCCAGCAGCGTAGGCCGTACTTTCGACTCAAACAAATTAGAGTTGGAAGCCGCCGGAGGAGAAGGAACGGGAACAGGCAACGGCGCGGTTTTTTGTCCCCATGCCGCCAGCGTCAGCAGCGCAATCGGCAACGCCACGCCCATCTGCAAACTCATTCGTACTCGCCTGTGTTGTTTCAAACCGTCTTCCTATCTCGTGAAATACTGTCCGGGTACTGAAAGTACCCGGCAGGAAAGTACAAGCGTCCTGCGGACGCGGGAATCTTTCTACAGAGTTGCGTCCGTAGGACGCTTGTTTTGTTCAGACGGGGATTTTCAATCCCCGGCAACAGACAAGGCAAGGCCGCGCCTGCAAAATGGAGCCATCTTCTTAAAGATTGACACTTTTTTGCGGGCAAAGTAACAGGAAAGTGGCGGGGAAACAGGCGGGAAAGGCAAGTCTGAAAAATTATGACTAAACAGTCCTAAAATCAGGAACCATGCGCGTTTTGAAGTGGTACAATAAGATAGACTTAGACGACTTTAGCATGGTACGCGCAAGTCGAAAGCCAAAGCAAAGAATATAGGCCGGGATTGAAACATTGCGCTTCCGAGGTGCGTATATCCTTCACCGGCTTCCTGTTAAGTGGCCCCTGCATAGTACCAGAAGCGGAGGGACGCTGAAAGTTCGTAGTTCCTGCATGTCTATCAAGTAAGAACTATCAACTATCAACTTCTTTAGTAAGGAGGGTGGGAAAGAATGGCGAGACGAGAGTATAACCCGCTCGATGTGTTCCTGCTGTTGGATTCCGATATTCGCCGTACGGCGGTAAATGCGCAGCGCGCGCTTCAATTTCAGCCCGCGATTGATATGTACGAAACCGCGTCGGCGCTCGTCGTGGAAATGGAACTGGCCGGGATTGTGCCGGAGCGGTTGAGCATCACGCTGTCGGCGGATGACCGCGTTCTCAGCGTTGCGGGCGAACGGCGCGAACCGCAGGCCGACCACCGGGAGCGGACGCGCTGCTATCATCTGGAAATTTTCTTCGGGCAGTTTGAGCGGCAAATCGTATTGCCCTCCAATGTCGCCTTCGACCGCGAAAACATCACGGCCAATTACCGCGACGGCTTTCTCATCATCGCCCTGCCCAAACGCGCCGAACCCCGCCATGAGAAGCGGGTAATTCAAGTGCAGAAGTAGTGAGTAGTGAGTAGTCAGTAGTCAGTAGAAGTCCTACTCACTTCTTTCTTAATTGCACAAGCTTAATTGCACAAGGCTTTGAGTAGACAGGCATTTCTACTGACTACTGACTACTCACTACTCACTACTCTTGGAGCCAACATGGACCCGAAAAACTTATCAAGCATATTAGAAGAAGTGGATTTAAATCAGCATGGACGATCAAGACACATCGGATGACAATGAAGACAATGGATTGGAATCGCGGCAGAACATCCCGGACGAGATCAATCTGCTGCCCCTGCGCGAAGTGGTGATGTTTCCCGTCGTGGTCGCGCCGCTGGGCGTGGGGCGGGAAAACAGCATCAAATTGGTCAATGAAAGCGTTGTCGGGCGGCAACCGGTTGATTGCGGTCGCCTGTATGAAAGACCCGCAGATTGAGAACCCAACGCTGGACGACGTGTATAAAATCGGCAGCGTGGTGGCGATTCGCATGATGGCGCAGGTTCCCGAAGGAATCCGGCTGATTGTGCAGGGCATACAGCGGTTTGAGATTGTGGAAGCCGTACAGACCACGCCCTATTTGCGCGTAAAAATTCGGCTGATTGAGGAACCGGAGATTGCGGAAGAGGATCGGCTGGAAATCGAAGCCCTGCGCCGGCAGATCAGCCAGATGTTCAACCGCATCGTGCAGTTGTCGCCCGACCTGCCCGATGAGATGCAGAACGTGCCCAATAATGTGCAGGACGCGGGTACGCTGACGGATCTTGATCGCGCAGCAGATGCCCCGCCTGACGTTCGAGGAGCGGCAGGAGATACTGGAACTCATTGAAATCAAGCCGCGCATGACGCGCCTGATGGAACTGCTCGGACGCGAAGTGCAGGTTTTGGAATTGGGCAACCGGCTGCAATCCGAAGTGGCGCAGGAGTTGGGCAAAACGCAGCGCGACTACTATTTGCGCGAACAGATACGCCAGATTCAGAAGGAATTGGGCGAGGGCGATGACCGGACGCAGGAGATAGACGAACTGCGCGAAAAAATCGCCGCGTCGGGCATGACCGAAGAAGCCCGCAAGGAAGCCGACCGCGAACTCGACCGGTTGGGGCGGATGAACCCGGCTGCGCCCGAATACAACGTCACGCGCACCTATCTGGACTGGATGGTGCAGATGCCCTGGACGACGGCGAGCGAGGACAATCTGGATATTGCGGCGGTGAAGGAAGTTCTGGACGCCGACCATTACGGTTTGGAGAAGATCAAAGACCGAATTTTGGAATACCTGTCTGTGCGCAAGTTCAAGGCGGACGGCACGGCGCGGCAGCCGATTCTGTGCTTTTCCGGCCCTCCCGGCGTGGGCAAAACCAGTCTGGGCAAGTCCGTCGCCAAAGCGATGGGGCGCAAGTTCGTCCGCATGTCGCTTGGCGGCGTTCGGGACGAGGCGGAAATACGGGGACATCGGCGCACGTACATCGGGGCGCTTCCCGGCCAGTTCATACAGGGCATCAAGCGGGCGGAAACCAATAACCCGGTCTTCCTGCTGGACGAGATTGACAAGGTGCAGGCCGATTTCCGGGGCGACCCATCGGGCGCGTTACTGGAAGCGCTCGACCCGGAGCAGAACAACTCGTTCCGCGATCACTATCTGGACGTGCCGTTCGACCTGAGCAAAGTGCTGTTCATTACGACTGCGAACGTGCTGGATACCATTCTGCCGCCCCTGCGCGACCGCATGGAGATCATCGAACTGGCGGGCTATACGGAAGAAGAAAAGGTTGCCATTGCCGAAAAGCACCTGATTCCCAAGCAGGCCGGGGAACACGGCATTGAGGAGAAGATCACGTTCACGTCGCTTGCGGTGCAATTGATTGTGCGCGGGTACACCAAAGAAGCGGGCGTTCGCAATCTGGAGCGCGAAATCGCCACCGTGTGCCGCAAAGCGACGCGCGCGTTTGCCGAAAGCAAGTTCGAGACACTGGACGTGACGGAAGCGGTTGTGATGGAGTATCTGGGCGCTCCTCGCTTCGAGCAGGAGGAAGCCATTGAGCGCGTGGAACACGCGGGCGTGGCGACGGGATTGGTGTGGACGCCGATGGGCGGCGACATCATCTTCATCGAAGCGACGGCCATGCCCAGCCCGTCCAATCGTCCGTCAACGCTGACAATTACGGGGCAGTTGGGGGATGTGATGCGCGAGTCGGCGCAGGCCGCCCTCTCGTATGTCCGCGCCCATGCCGTCGAAATCGGCGCTCCGGCGGACTTCTACGAGAAGCACGACATACATATCCACGTCCCGGCGGGCGCGATCCCGAAGGATGGGCCGAGCGCGGGCGTGACGATGACAACGGCGCTTGCGTCCCTGTTCAGCGGGCGACACGCCAAACCGCTGCTGGCAATGACGGGCGAGGTCACGCTGTCAGGCAAAGTGCTGCCGATCGGCGGCGTGAAGGAGAAAGCGTTGGGCGCGCGTCGGGCGGGCATCAAGACCATTCTCGTGCCCGAACGCAACCGCAAGGACGTGATGGAAGACCTGCCCGAAGAAGTCCGCAGTGAACTCGACATCCACTTCATGTCGGAAGTGAAGGACGTGCTGGAACTGGCGCTGGAACCGAAACCCGGCGCGGCAGTGGGCGAAAAACCGGAAGGCAGCAAAGCGCAAACGCCGCCCAAAAAGGACAAAACTCGCCGCGCGCCTGCCGTGCCCAAAGTGGTTCCCGAAATGCCCGGCGCAGGCTCTCCGCTTGCATTAGGAGAGAAGTTAGCCGCGAATACACGCGAATAGACTGCTTGATTGCCCCTCTTTCAACTTGGAAGGAGGGGCATTTTTCTTGTCTTGCGCTGTGTTCGCAGGACAGAGGACAGGCAGTTATGTCATCTATTATCCCGTTTTGTAGGGTACACTAAAAACATCATGACACCTTATATCACCCACACACGAGAAGAAGAAACGCTGAAAGCGAAAACGCGCTGGTTCCGCTCTTTGTCATTGGCAGAGCGCATGGATTACCTCTGTGCTATTACCGATTTGATTTTGGAGAACAACCCAAAGGTACGGGACGCTAAGAATGCTCGACCGACTGCGCAACGTGTTCGTATCCTTTCAGCAACATGAGGTACATTATGTTGTTATTGGCGGAATAGCCGCCGTTCTACGCGGCGTACCTCAGTGGCTTCTAAGTGCGCGGCAAAGCGTCCGAAAGACTTGAATGACGTGCAGGCGCTAAACCTGATGACACAAACAGCAAATGAACACGAACAGGCTGTTTGATTGTCTCTCCTTGAGATGGAATTTGGAGGATATTATGCAAAAGCGGAAAATAAAAAACCACAATACTGATGCTACCAATGTTGGAACGGGTGCAGGAAATGCACATAGCGGACAAAACTATGCTGATCATGTCGTGTTTGGTAGCAAGAATGGTCATGGCTTTGCTGCTGAAAAGGCTAACCATCTATTCGATCAGAGTATGGGGAAAGACGCTTCTATTATTGGAAGCGATAACGTCAAGAATGGCGCTGACCGTCTTGTCAATGGCAAGTTTATACAAAGCAAGTATTGTGCCACAGGTGCTAAATGCGTTAATGAGTGTTTTGATGAATTAGGCAACTTTCGTTATTGGCACTCTAACGGAAAGCCGATGCATATCGAAGTTCCGTCTGACCAGTACAACGCATCTGTACGTCAGATGCAAAAACATATAATAAACGGCAAAGTGCGCGGCATTACTGATCCTGAACAGGCACAAGAAATCATTCTTAAAGGTCAATGCAGCTATAAACAAGCCTGTTTGATTGCCAAAGCAGGAACTATTGAAGGCTTGACCTATGATGCTGTAAATGGTATCAGACTTGCAGGAACTTCGGCGGGTCTGTCAGCAGCAGTTACATTTGCGGTAGTGCTATGGAACGGTGAAGACTTTGAGGCCGCCCTTCATGCCGCGTGTTACTCTGGTTTTAAAGTTGGTGGTGTAGCTTGGGTCACTAATCTGATAAGTGTTCAGATTGGTAGAACAGGACTTGAACAAAGTTTACGTACAACAAGTGACTTATTAGTCAGAAAAATTGGTGCTAAACGAGCAAGTCAGATAGCGAATGCTATCAGGGGCGGAAATCCAATTTATGGTGCTGCAGCAATGAACAATCTGAGTAAGTTGCTGCGAGGCAACATAGTCTCGTCTGTAATCACAACTTTAGTGCTGTCAAGTTCTGATCTGTACAAGATGTTTAATGGTCGTATATCAAGGACTACAGTTGACGAAAAATGTTACAACAACTGCTGCTGGTGTAGCTGGTGGTGCCACTGGATGGCAAGTGGGAGCAACAATAGGTACCTACATTGGTGCTGCTGTACCACTTCCAGTTAATGCATGTAAAATTGTGGGAGGATTGATTGGGAGTTTAATTGGAGGCAACGTTGCACAAAAAGCGACAATCTGTATTATGGACAGCGTTGTAGATGATGATGCAGTACAAATGCACAAAATTCTCATGCGTATATTTTCTGAACAGGTTCAGTTGTACATGCTTGGACAAGGTGAGGTGGATGAATTACTCGCTGAACTCGTTTCTATAGACTTGAAAGCTAAGTTCCAAGATATGTACTCCTCATCTGACAGAGAATACTTCGCGCTGAAATTAGTTAATCCATATATTGAAATACTGACAAATAAAAGACAGAAGATACATCTTCCTTCTGACGAACAACTTCTTGAGGCAACCAATACATTATTAGCCTTGGTAGATGATCCAGAGTAAGTCAGCACTACATACATTTGAACTTTTGGGAAATGGCACACTCGCTCAACTAACGCATTCTGGAGGGTTGAAGGCGAGAATGAAGTCGCTATGCGGAACGGCAGGACTGATCAAAAATCGTGAGAGGTTTTTCACTTCGCTAGGCTATAGAGGTTTGTGTTTCTTTCGCTTTTTGGTTTTTGGCATTGTGCAAGAGTTTGTGCTGGTTCGACTAGTGGCGGTTACGGTAGAATTCGATTTTGCGCAGGAAAGGAGCAATCTACGTGGACGAATGTACAGAACTGGCAGTTGCCGCCTGCCTGCAAAGCGCAGGACATGATGTGATGTTTGTTTAAAACGAAGTCGCAGTAGTGATTGCCGCAACGGTGATTCAGAAAGTCATGATGAGAACCATATTATGATTACCAACGACAAAGACATTGACGAAATCGCCATCGAACTCTTCCGCAGGTTCGCTCGCATGGAGTATGCTCTAAAAGCGGCGGGATTTCACAATGGTGAGGGCAAAGCGGAAGCCAATTGGGATAAATTCGCAGTTTCAATCAGGGGGCGATTAGAAATCAACCCAAGAATTGCAGACGCTGTCAAATACATGACAGAAAATCCGCCAAAGAACCAAGTCGTTCTTAACGGCAATCTCGAATGGCAATCCGCCTCACGTGATGACAGCCAGACACATGAGTTGCTTCTGTGCGTTCGACGTGTGCGGAATAATCTATTTCATGGCGGTAAGTTCAATGGTCATTGGTTCGAACCAGAACGAAGTGAAATCCTTCTCCGCCATAGTCTGAGTATTTTGGATGCTTGTCTACGAGCATCCCCGGATTTAGACGAGGCATTCAAAAGTGATAGCTGAACCGCATTTGTAGCGGCCTGACCGCTACAGCCTACGAAACTGTCAATGGTATCAAAACAACAGGAATGGTATGACCACGCTTTCAATTAAGACAAAAGTGACTGTGGACGACTTTGTTGAGGCGGCAGAGCAACTCCCCACCGCCGAGTTGGAACAGCTTGCCCGCCGCCTGCTTCACATTCAGGCGCGTCGGAAAGCGCCCCATCTGTCACAACGAGAAGCGGAACTGCTCGAAGGAATTGCGCAAACCGGCACGTTTGCGCAGCAGGCCAGATACCACGACCTGAATACAGCAATTAGAACACCGCCCTCTAACATACGACGAGCAGAACGAATTGCATGAACTCATCGCGCAATCCGAAGCCTGCACCGCGCAACGCCTTGCCCTGCTGATCGAACTCTCCCAACTGCGCCGCGTTTCCCTTCCTGCCCTGATGAAACAACTGCAAATCAAGGCTCCCGACGTTGTCTGAATACGTGTCGAAAAAACTTCGCGCTGAGATTGCCCGTCGCTCCGGAGGACGCTGTGAATACTGCTGTTCTCCGTCAACATTCAGCATTGATCCTTTTGTTGCCGAGCATATCCACCCTGTCGCCAAAGGTGGCTTAACCGTTGCCGACAATCTTGCGTATGCGTGTATGGGCTGCAATGGCTATAAGCAGGACAAAACGGAGGCTTACGACGCCGTAAGTCAAACTGTCGCTGTCCTGTATCATCCGCGTACGCATGTTTGGCACGAGCATTTTGTGTGGAATGAAGAGTTTACGCATCTTGTTCCGTTGACGGTCATCGGGCGCGTGACGATTGCAGAACTGCAACTCAATCGTGAGGGTGTGCGCAATGTTCGTCTGC
Organism: uncultured Chthonomonadaceae bacterium; assembly: GCA_963835065.1. Lineage (GTDB taxonomy): Bacteria > Armatimonadota > Chthonomonadetes > Chthonomonadales > Chthonomonadaceae > CAWFQB01. The sequence goes on from CAWIEK010000053.1 coordinate 208,581, forward strand.
TTCTCATTATGGCTGGTCTCCATCCTCCGCGCCGATAATGCTGTTCCTCTTTACAGTCGCTTGAAGAGTGACAAGCAATCTCGTTCTTTATGAAACGGCGAACTCGGTGAGGTGGCGGACTTCGGGCGGGTTGAAGGCGAGAACAATGTCGCTGTGCGGAACGCCCAAATGTACCAATTCACCAGCGATGCCGTGTTTTGTCCAGTCTTCTTCAATCCAGATTTTGCCGTTTTTGAGGCGCAGATAGAACAAAGGACGACTAACGCGGGTTTCGCCGCGCCAGCCGACGCTCGTTACCATGTACTGCCCGTGTTCGTCATCGGACACAATCTGCAAGTCTACACCCGTATCGGTCGCATCCTCATACCAACTGCGATAGTCTTCCAGCAGGGCATGTATCACCTGCCGGTACTGATTTATTCGATCCATTCTGAAATCTCCTCGCTGCTGACCCGCACGATGAGCAAGGGCAAGCGGTGCAGTTCCCGCATCCGCTGAAACGCCTTCACTTGCAGCATCTGGTCATAGATTACACTGCTGATGGCAAGATACAGTTTGCGCGTTGCATCCACATCCGAGAGTATTCCCGCATAAACCATGTACTGCCCCATTGCGTTCTCAAGATCGTTCATAGGCGATTGCCCGATGAAGCTTTTGATTTCAACGGCAATCTGCTGCCCATTCCGCTCCGCCGCCAGAGGTAACTCCGCTGCCAGATCAATCAGAACCTTCTCATCCCCGTACTTGATGATATACGGATCATGCGTGATCGTCCAGCCGTCTTTGACAAGGGCGTGTTTGACAGCTTCATGAATAGTGTCTTTGCGCGGCATATATTCTCCTGTACGCAAATTGTACCCGAACGGCAAGGCTGTGAAACAACTTATTTTTGTTGCTGGAATCAGCGTTGCGCGAAAACTTGTATTGGTTCGCCAAGCAACGGCTATGGTATAATTCGGTTATCCGCAGGAAAGGAGCAATCTATTCATGGCAGCCGAAACTTTGGAGCAGCGCGTGGCGGCAGTGGAGCAGGAACTCGCTCAACTTAAGCAGCAACTACAAAAGGAAACGCAGCCTGATCCCCTCCCTTGGTGGGAACAGATATTTGGAACCTTTGCCAACAGCGAAGCGCACGAAGAAGCCACTCGCTTAGGGCGTGAATACCGCGAATCCTTGCGTCCGAAAGCCGATGAGGAGATGGATTGATGTATCTCCTTGACAGCGATCACATGAGTTTGTTGGAACGCGGCGGGGCGGAAGGCGTGAAAATACGCAGTCGCCTGCGTACCACCGCGCTCGATGATGTCGCAACAACAATTATCAGCTATGAAGAGCAGATACGCGGTTGGATGGCGCGGCTTGCCGGCATCACGGAACTGGAAAAGCAGATGAATGACTACTCCGAACTCAAGCGCCTGCTCAATAACTATTGTCGTATCGCTGTTGTTGAATTTGATGCAAAGGCAATAGCGGAATTCAGGCGTTTGCGACAAGCCAAAATCCGCGTGGGCACGATGGACTTGAAAATCGCTGCAATTGCCCTTGCTAACGATGCAACGGTCTTGACGAGAAACACGCAGGATTTCTCTCGTGTGCCCAACCTCAAATTTGAGGATTGGTCTGTCTGACAGTGCCGAACCTCATTCAAAAGTTCCATTCATGTACTTTGGGAGAACGTTAGATGAGCGGTGATTCATTGATGGGGCGTATTGTCAGCAGCCCTGAAGTGATGGCAGGCAAGCCCGTCATCAAGGGTACGCGCCTGACCGTAGAGTACATTTTGAACCTTCTGGCGCATGGAGCCTCGAAACAGGAAATCCTCAGCGAGTACGTGGGACTGACTCCAGAAGATATTCGCGCCTGTTACCTGTTTGCTGATAAGGCGTAACGTATTTCGCCCTATGCAGTTGTGTTATAATGAAGGCGGAGGAAAATGAACATGGACGAGAACGTTCTGACACAATCCGGTTTCAATCCGACGGTTGAAGAAACGGAGACGCTGGAAAACTACCTTGCCGAAATGCCGCGCCTGCACATCCTCATGGATGCCGATCAAGAAGAGATTGAGCGTCTCAGAGCCGATAACCGCGACCTGAAAGCGGAAACACGCGCCATGTTGACCACTCTGAAGGCAATGGTGCTGACATGATGAAGCCGGTGCTTGACTTTGCGAAACAGATTGTCTCGCTGACAAACGATGTGAAGCAGTGCAAAGCCGACATCCTGAAATTGGAACAGGGACAAAAAGAGATAGCCGCCGGACTATATCGCCGCAGTTCAGGAACGTTGCCGCATTGTTTCCACTGAGCGTATTGTCTACCCGGACGCGCTAATCCGGCACGAACAGCCTGCGCAGACGAGTAGCGGCGTGGTGACGGCTACGCTTCTGCGCGAATCGGCGGAAGGACAAGCCGACGCGCCTCTGATTTTCGAAGCCTTGCCTTTTGAACCGCGCGAAACCTACATTGATATTTTGCTTGCCGGGATGCCGCAACGGATCATAACGAGTATTGAACTGCTCAGTCCTGACAACAAGCGGGGTGGGAAAGTCAGGAAGCGTATCTGGCGAAAAGCGTGAAACGCTTGTCAGCCGAACGCATCTGGTCGAAATAGACTTGCTGCGCGCCGGGACGCCGACTGTCGCCGTAACGCGCGTGGGAACACCGGACACGCTGCGCTGTGATTATATGATTTGCCTGCACCGCGCCGAGACAGGCAGCGTTTCGAGGTCTGGCCTGTAATGATACAGCAAACTTTACCCCGGATCTCCATTCCCTTGCAGGGAACAGACTCCGACATAACATTAGACTTGCAGCCTTTGTTGAATTACTGCTATGACGTGGGGCACTTCGGAAGGCAAATTGATTACACACAGGAACCGAGTCCGGCATTAACCGGCGACAATGCGCTCTGGGCCAATGCCCTGTTGCGCGAACAAAGCCTCCGTAGAGTTCAACGCTGTTGCGTAAGCAAGCGCGGCATTAAAGACTGTTAATTGAGTTGAAGCAACCGGATTACCTCACGAACAGCCGCAAACATCTTTTTGGACGACTCTATTGACGTCATGTGTAGCCTGTGTTATACTGGTCGAAATTAAGCGTTAATGTCCATAACGATCAACGGGTCTGCCGTTATTACAGTTTGTAGATGCGGCATTTGCCGTTTATTATCCTGATTATACCTACAAAGCGTCGGTATAATCATTAGTTGGGCTGGCGGGTTTGAAGGGTGTTCGTTGGTTTGGCGGGCAGGTATCGGATTCACTGAGGCGAATATTCCAGAACGCAGGGTTTCTCGGTTCTGGCGTACTTTATTTTGGGAGAGGACGTAATGAAAGCAATCCGTGCGCTGACAATCGGTTTTGCGCTGGTGTGCCAGATTTATGGGATACTTGTCGGATTGTCCATCTTGTGGAGAGGAATACAGATCCTTTTGGGCCATCAAACGACCGTCTATGTAGCAGGCTCTCCATACGCGCTGCCGCTCACTCACTTTAATCCAGGGCTTGGCTATTTCTGCTTCGGGTGGGGTCTGACGTACTCAGTCTTCAAGAACGCCTCTCAGAGAAAGGGCGGATTTACCGCGTTCTGCGCTGCATTATTTGGCTTGGCAAACATAGTCGTCGGTGCAGCAGATCTGCTGGGATGGGGAATCGGATTTTACTGGTCGGCACCGGGTTTTCCAGGTTTTTGCTACGCCATGCTCCTGGGTGGTTGGGTGTTTGGGATCACCATGGGAGCAATACCGCTTACTGTTTCATCCATAACGGAGCGCGAAAAGCCCACGTATAAGCCCATGTATGATGATGGCGGTATTGCCATGCATGATGATGGCGGTGATGATGGCGGTATTGGGAGATTTGACTGACGAACCTGGCCCATCCGTGCGCCGCAGCCGACGCCGTGGGTCGCCATCGCTTTTCCAAGCCCTTTTGCTCGGCGTGGCTGATCTTGTTACGTTGGGCAGCGTTGAAAGTCGAAGCCGGGGCAGGTTGACGAGGGGGTTTGTCTGGACGAAGCACGAAGCAAACTATCAGGCGATAGCCCGCGCAAAGCCGCACAAACAGCGTGGCATCACCGGCTTTCCAATGCGGCTTTCCAGTGCCCACCCAACAAAGTGCTGCACCGGACGCGCCAGCCGTCGGTTCCGCCTGGCGAAGGTCCGCTGTTTGCGCGCCGGTCAGTTTGATTGTTCGACGGCAGAAACTTAATGCCTCTCAGCAGGCTAAGATAGTGGTTGAGGGGCAGAGCGCATACGGTGTTGGCACTCTGTTGTCTCTTGTCCGCCGCCTGCTTCAAATTAAATACACGCACGTGATCGTTTTACCAGAATCGAATCTCGTACTTTTCGACACTGTTTAGGAACAAGCCTATGATTACTATAACCCTGCCGCCGGAGTTGGAACAGGCATTTTCTGAGCAGGCCGAGCAGCAAGGCACGACGCCGGAACTGCTGGCGCTGGATGTGCTGTATAAATGGGGAGCGTGTGCCTCCTTTCCCGCCGAACTGCCACAGGGCGCAACGCTTGCTGACGCGCTTGCCGATTATATCGGAGCGGTCAGCACCAGAGACAAATATCCAACAGGCTCTACACTGTCAGAGAATACAGGGCGTAAATTCGCAGCGGGCATGATGAAGAAGCATCAGGCAGGCAAATTGTGAACCTCACCGATACTGGGCCTCTCATAGCCTTGCTTGATGACAATGACACACACCACCTCGCCTGTGTTGCTGTTGTACGCCTCCTGCCTAACAAGCCTCTGCTGACTACATGACCTTGTTTCACCGAAACTATGTACTTTCTGGGCGAAGAGGGCGGCTACCGCTACCAAGAGCGTTTATGGCGCTTGCGGCGTGAGGGAACTCTGGCGCTTGCGGAACTCACCGAAGCTGAAATTGATCGCATGGACACGCTGATGCGACAGTATCAAGAAATGGCGGCGGACGAGGCGCGGGAAGCGGAAGCATTGGAATGGGCGGAAGCAACGGTGGAGGATGTCGCCCATGCAGCGCGGTGAGGTCTGGTGGGTACGTTTTGGCCCGGCTGTCGGCGGCGAAATTCAGAAGGAACGGCCCGCCATCATCGTCAGCAATGATGGCGCCAACCGTTTTCTGAACCGCGTACAGGTGGTTCCCCTTACCGGCAGCACAGGCAAACTCTACCCCGGTGAAGCCAACGTTACTCTGAACGGCCAGCCGCATAAAGCAATGGCGGATCAGTTGACGACAGTGAGCAAGCAGCGCGTCATTAATCGAGAGGGCAGCCTTTCCACAACGGATATGCAGCAGGTTGAACAGGCCATCAAAGTTCAGCGCGGCTTGCCATGATACCAAGCCATGAAAAGATAATTCAACGCCTGCGCAAGAACTACAACTTGCCGCAGGCAAATTGGCTTGCCTATAGAGTTTCACGAGACGGCGAACTCGGTGAGGTGGCGCACTTCGGGCGTTGCGCATGGGCGGCATAGGCGGCATCTAACGTGACTTGCCGCTGCGCCAGTAACTTGGGCGCGTCCCCCAAATGCACCTGTTCGGGCGTGAGCAGCACCAAGCCGGTATGGTGGCGGCGCGTGTTGTACCAGATGAAGTAGTTCTGGCAGAACGTCTGGGCTTCCTCCTGGCTGGCAAAGCGCTGCGGGAAGTGGGAGCTGTACTTCAAGGTTTTGAACCCGGCTTCCGAATACGGGTTGTCGTTGCTGGCGCGCGGGCGGCTGTGAGAACGGCGCGCAGTTTGCGGAAGTTGGCAAGCGTGGAAGAGTACAGCCCTTCGCGGCGCAGCAACGCGCCCAACTCACCGGCTTAGAGCCTATCTCGATAGGGCTTGTCCTTGCGTCCGTAGGACGCTTACACTATTTCCTGTGCGGGATTTTGTCTCACCCTTTTGTGGCACACAGGGAAGTGAGCAGAGAAGTAGTCAGTAGTCAGTAGTCAGTAGAGGAACCTTCTTCTATAAACCGGTTGCGGTTGTAAATCTGTGAGTAGACGGGCATTTCTACTGACTACTGACTACTGACTACTTCTGGAGCAATTTATGCGCGGTAAAGTGTGCCTGATTACGGGCGGCACGGGCGGCATCGGCAGGCAAACGGGGCTGGAACTGGCGAAACAGGGCGCAACCGTCGTGCTGGCAGGGCGCAGCGCGGAACGGGGCACGGAAGCCGTAGCCGCGATTCGGAAGCAGAGCGGCAATGCCGAGGTTGCGTTTTTGCAGGGCGATTTATCCTTGCAGGCAGGCGTTCGCGCCCTGGCCGCAGACTTTCAGCGCAGGTATGATCGCCTGGACGCGCTGATAAACAACGCGGGCGTGGTCAAGAAACAGCGCGAACTTACGGCGGACGGGTTTGAAACGACGTTTGCCGTAAACCATCTGGCTCCGTTTCTGCTCACGCACTTGTTGCGGGATGTTTTGGCGGCAAGCGGGCGCGTAGACAATCCCGCCCGCATCCTCAACGTATCTTCCGCCGCGCATAAAGTGTTGTGGAAGGGACTGGATTTCGATAACCTGCAAGGCGAAAAGCGGTTTCGGTCTTTCCGCGCCTATGGCGCTTCCAAATTGGCGAACGTGCTGTTTACCCATGCCCTTGCGAAACGGCTGCAAGGCACATACGTTACGGCTTACGTCCTGCATCCGGGCGTCATCAACACGGACATCAGCCGCGAAAACGACACGCCGTTTGTGCGCCTCGCGTACCGGGTTTGGGGCCGTTCCCTGGAAGAAGGGGCGCGGACGTCCGTGTATCTCGCCACCTCGCCCGAAGTGATTCCCCTTACCGGCATGTACTTTGAGGACTGCCACGCCGCGCCCTCCTCCCGCGCTTCCTACAACCGCGACGCGGAAGAGCGCTTGTGGGGAATCAGCGAGCAGTTGACGCAATGCCGCTCGTTTTAATTGCCTGCAAGTACCATATATTTGAAAGTACATACATCGAATTGGAACTGATTCGCCGTTGCTGCGTGAAATAGTCTGTTCGATACGCCTGCGCGGAACATGGCGGCGTTCAAAAGCGGTGTTGGGCATGTCCTAAACTTGATTTATTGGTCAAGGCGCAAAGTCAACGTCAATCGCGAGTACAAATTGAATCGCATGATGGCTGAACACGAAGCTGGAAAGGAAGATTCGGATGAAAACTGCGGGGTTTGCATCGCTTACGCGCGGTTCGGCGCTGCTCGGCCTGAGCGCCTGTATTGGGTTTGGCGTTATTGGCTGCCGGGGCAAGTCGAACAATGCCGTAACAGTGGCTGACGGCATATCCGGGCAAAATACCAGCCAGAACGTCGGCGGAGCCAGCGCTGCTGTTTCGGGCGCAACAGTCAGCGACGCGGACGCGCAGCAGTTTACCGATAAAATGTCCCGCGCCATGAGAAGCAACGATGTTACGGGAATGTCCAACCTGATAGACGTGGACGCGCTGGCAAAAGCCAGTGTCGCCGACTTGAACATTCCCAACCTGGACATGGCCGGGTTTACACAGGGGATGCGCCAGTCCCTTGCCACTCCCACCGGCCTGCCCGCCCAACTCGCGCAAAGCATCGCCAATGGCGGCAGCGTTGACCTGCTGCGGTTTGTGGAGGTAGACCATCAGAAACGCGCCCGTATGCGCCTGGTGCATCCCAACAACGGCGGCGTCAACTACATTGATTTCATTTTGGGGCGCGATGGGGCGGGGCAAGTCGTGGCGCAGGATATGTACATCTTTTACAGCGGCGAACTGCTGTCGCAAACGGTGCGCAGGCTGGCCGTGCAGATGGCCGCGCAGGGAAACCAGAGTCTGCTGGAACGGCTCAAGGGCACGGAATCCGAATTTGTCAAGCATATCGGGGATGTAGAAGGAATCACGACGGCCCTTGCCGCCAAAAATGGCGGGGAAGCGGCACGGCTGTTCGACGCCCTGCCCGACAGCCTGAAACAAAACAAAACTCTGAAACTGATGCACATTCAGATTGCGGAACTGCAAGGGGATACGCAGTATACGCAGGCGATTGCCGATTTTCGCGCCGCCTTCCCCAACGACCCGGCCAGCGACCTGATCAGCATTGACTACTACCTGCTCAAAAAGCAGTACGACAAATCCCTGGAAGCGGTGAACAAGCTGGACAGTTCCCTGGGCGGCGACCCGTACCTGAACGTGATCCGCGCCTACCTGTACATCACCGAAGACAAAATGCCGCAGGCGCAGGACGCGGCGGAAAAAGCCGCGCAGCAAATGCCGGATAACAAGGATGCCAATACTGTCGTGCTGCTGACGGCGCTGATCAACAAGCGTTACGAACCCGTGCCTGCCGCGCTCAACGCCCTGAAAAAAGCGGGAGAAGCCATCCCTGACGTTGCGACAAACGAGAAGTACGCCGGTTTCCGCAGTTCGCCGCAGTACAAAGAGTGGCAGAAGATGCAGTAGCCGCGTAAACAGCCTGATTGACGCTGATGAAATCGCCCGAATGGTTCAACCGTTCGGGCGATTTTGCCGTTTGTTTTGCCTGAACGGTTACGGTTACGGGCGGCTTCTGCGCAGGGGGCGTGTTTTGCGGTACAATAGCCACATGGCTATTAAATTTTCAGAACCTACTACGGCGCACAATATAATTCCTTCGCAGCATACTGTTCCTTCTCCCAAAGGGCGCGTCAGCCTTATCAATTTGGGCTGCGCGAAGAACGAGGTGGACAGCGAGGAGATGCTCGGCCTGCTGCAAAGCGAAGGCTACGGCGTCGAGTTCGCCCACAATAGCAAGGCCGTTCGCGCTGATGCCGACGTGGTTGTTATCAATACCTGCGGCTTTATCGAAGCGGCAAAAGAAGAATCTATCAACACCATTCTGGAAGCCTTGCAGCGCAAGGAGCGGGGCGAGATCAAAAAGGTGGTTGTGGCGGGCTGTTTGGTGCAGCGATATGCCAAAGAACTGGCGCTGGAACTCCCGAACGTAGACGCTTTCATCGGCACAGGGCAAATGGGACAGATCGGGCAAGTGGTGGGCGACGCGCTGATTCGGCCCGGCCAACTGCTGCAAATCGGAGCGAAGCCGCACCATCAATGGCTGGACACGCCCACCCGCGCCCGCATTGGGCAGTCCGTGGACGGCGTACCTGAAAATCTCCGAAGGCTGCGACCATGCCTGCACGTTCTGCGCCATCCCCAGTTTTCGGGGCCGGCACGTCAGCAAGCCAATGGAGAAAATCATTGCCGAAGCCGAACTGCTCGTCTCACAGGGCGTGAAAGAAATCAACCTCATCGCGCAGGACTCCACACAGTACGGCTACGACCTGTACGGCAAAATGCGCCTGCCGGAACTGCTGCGCGAACTGTCGCAAATCAACGGCGTGCAATGGCTGCGCCTGTTTTACTGCTACCCTTCCCGCGTGAACCGGGGCATCATAGACGCGATTGCCACCACGCCCAAACTGCTGCACTACATTGATATGCCGCTCCAGCACGCCGACAACGAAATGCTCCGCCTGATGCGCCGCCCCATGACATACGAGGGCTACCTCAAACTGCTGGCCGACTTCCGAGCCGCCGCGCCCGATGTCGCCATACGCACGACGTTTATTGTCGGCTTTCCCGGCGAAACCAAAGAACACTTTGCCACGCTGGAACGTTTCGTCGAAGAAGCGCGATTTGACCGCGTGGGCGTGTTCGAGTATTCGGTTGAGGACGGTACGCCGAGCGCGGATATGGAGCCGAAAGTGCCTGGCCGCACCAAGCGAACGCGCAAGGAAAAACTGATGGCGCGGCAGCAGCCCATTTCGCTGGCCTGTAATCAAAAGTGGGTTGGGCGCGAGTTGGACGTACTTGTAGAAAGCCGTTCGCCACTTGATGTTACCACGATGATAGGCCGCAGCTTCCGCGACGCGCCCGAAATTGATGGGCAGGTGTACGTGAAAAAATGCGCCGCGCAGCCCGGTTCGTTCGTCCGCGCCCGCGTCACCGAAGCCCGCCCCTACGATCTGGTTGCCGAACCTGTGTAAGATTTTGGGATAAAACTATGCAGCAAGTTACTTTAGAAGAAGCCAAAGCGCATTTAACGGAACTGGTGGAAGCCGCCGCGCATGGCGAAGAAGTGTTTATTACGAAAGAAGACGGTCTTTCCGTTCGGCTTGTACTTCACCATTCTGGCACACAAGAACCTGAGCGCCGGAAGCGTCAGTTTGGCAGCGCAAAAGGGCTGATGACAATGGCTCCTGATTTCGACGCGCCACTCGACGACTTCAAAGAGAATATTTGAAACAAAAGTATTTGTGTGTAAAACAACAAAAATTAGTGGCGGAAGCCACTTGGGGCGGAATTACGTTTGTACAACTCGCATTTCTGGAAAGGAAATTGATAATTACACATGACTGATATTGAAAACGGCACGAACGGCAAGCTGCAGATTATTTCGCTCGGCGGCAGCGGCGACATCGGCAAAAACATGCTTGCGTTTCGCTATGAAGACACCATTCTGATCGTGGATTGCGGCGTCAGCTTCGCCAACGAGGAGCAGCCCGGCGTTGACCTGATTATTCCCGACATCACGTACCTGCTGGAACACCGCGAAATGGTGAAGGGCATCTGCCTGACGCACGGGCATGAAGACCATATCGGCGCCCTCCCGTTCGTGCTGAAGCAACTGCCGCTTCCCCTGTATGGAACGCCGCTCACCCTGGGCATGGTACGCGAAAAACTCAGCGAACATGGGCTTGTCGCCAGCACCAGTTTCAACCCGTACCCGGAGGGCAAAGCGGTGGAATTCGGGCCGCTGTCCGTGCGGGCAATCCATGTCACGCACAGCCTGCCGGACGCGGCCAGCCTGGTGATTACGTCGCCGGTGGGAACGGTCGTGCATACATCCGACTTCAAGATTGACAACACGCCCGTTGACAACCGCTTGTTCGATTCCAGCAGCTTTGCGCAGATCGGCGACAAGGGCGTAAGATTGCTGATTTCCGACAGCGTGAACGTGGAGCGCAAAGGCTGGTCGCCCTCGGAGCGCAGTTTGGTTCCCGTTTTTGACCGCTTCATGCGCGACAGCCTGGGGCGGGTGATCGTGGCGACGTTCGGCTCCAACCTGCACCGGGTTCAAACGGTTGTGGACACGGCGACGCGGTATGGGCGCAAGGTGGCGATCTTCGGGCGCAGCATGACGCAAAACGTGGCGACGGCGCGGGCGTTGGGCATTTTGCGCATTGCCGACCATCAGCTTGTGAAAGTGGAAGACATCGGCAAGTACCATCCCGTTGAAATCGCGATTCTGACAACGGGCAGTCAGGGCGAACCCCTTGCCGGCCTGACGCGCATGAGCCGCGACGAGAATTCCAAAATTCAGATTGACAAGACCGATACAATCATTTTGTCTTCCACGCCGATTCCCGGCAACGAGGATATGGTGTGGCGCGTGGTCAACCGCATCTTCCGGCTTGGCGCGACTGTGGTTTACGAGGCCATTCAAAACGTGCATGTGTCGGGGCACGGCTATCAGGAAGAACTCAAAATGATGATCAACCTGACCCGCCCCGATTTCGTCGCGCCCTATCACGGCGAAGCGCGGCACTACCATGCGTACCGTCAGATGGCATTAGATATGGAGTATCCGCCCGAAAACATCCTGACGTTTGATGTGGGACAGATGCTCGTTATGGACGAAAACGGCGTCCGCAAAGGCACGGAAACGGTTGCGCACGGCAGCGTACTCGTGGACGGCATTTCTACGGGCGGCGTGTCGGACGTGGTTCTGCGTGACCGGCGGCATTTGTCTACGGACGGAACCGTGATTGTCACGATGACGATGGACCGCAGCACAGGCGAAGTGCTTTCCGGCCCGGATTGGCTGTCGCGGGGTTTCCTCAAGCCGGAAGACAGCAGCGAGTTGTTCGAGGCGGCGAGTGAGCGCGTGTGTCAGGCGGTGGAGGAACTCAACTACACGGAAGGCTCGGACGTGGACACGGTTCGCGTGACTGTCCACGACACGGTAGCCAAGTACCTGCGCAAGCGCACCAGCCGCCGCCCCGTCGTGGTTCCCGTCATCATGGAGATTTAACGGTACGTAGAAAAAGGGTATGTAGAGGTCATCGTCGAAATCTTGGCAATACAGCGCTTCCAGCCCGATGTCTCGTTGTGTCAAGTTGTAGGAGAGAGGCGTCGTGACCTCGTAAGCGTCAGGGCGAACGGGAGGGGTGAAACATAGGCTTTGCACCTCCCTTTTGTCTTGGTTGAGAGTTGAGGGTTGAGAGTTGAGAGGAACTCGAACTTTTAGCCTTCGCCTCTATGTAGACGGTATTCTACTGTTTAGACGGCTGTTTGAGGCATAAGGTTCGCTTTTTTCGCGTGGTTTGGCTCTTTTTGAGAAATAAGGGCAAACCGTGAACACACCAAAAGAACATGAATACCCCGGAACAACAGATAAAAACGGATCGCGCCATGCAGCGGGCGCGTGAGATAATACGGCACGAATGGATAGAAGCGGGAAAGACTGAAGAAGAACTGGATAAAGAAGAGCAGAATTCTCGAACTCTTTGACGAGCTATTAGGAGAGGGACGCGAGCCGGAAGACATTCACGCCGAATGGAAGGGCAAATCCACTGCCGAGATTTTGCATACCTACGCTGTGCCTACAGCAAGCTGATAAAGCGCGTGTTCGGACGCATAGTTATCGAGATTGCCTTAAGAACGAAGAAATGTGGAAACAAACTGAAAACCTCGCAGCCCTTATCCCGCTCCATGCCAAGATTATCTATGAAGCCAACATTGAAGGCAGCCATGATTGGCAAATTGTTCGCTCTTTCGTTCGCTTTGATCAGGCAAAGCGTGAGGACTGGAAACCTATCGCATCCTTCACACTGGCAGGCGTAACTTATGACAACCGCTTTCACAACCGAACAGAAGCTTTTCGTAAATCGGGTAGCGTCAGCCGTTATTGGGTAAAAGAAAGCACTGCGCGTACCCTTACTGAAAAGAACCATTTTGGTGTATGGGAAATGCGTGAGGGCCATGTTGTATTTTGGCAGACAATACTTCCAATTATACGAATAGAAAATGCCATACGCCCCTCCGCCAACTTGCCAATGTCATACGCTGATGAAGTAGATGCTGAGGTTGTTTACTATGAAGGAGCGGTTCGGCAGATAAAAGTTGATGCCTACGAGCGCAATACGCAGGCACGGAATGAGTGCATAAAACTTCATGGGGCACAATGTTGTGTCTGTGGCTTTGACTTTGGCAAAGTGTATGGAGAGATTGGCGAAGGCTACATTCACATTCATCATTTGCGTCCATTGGCTGACATCAGGGAGCAGTACACAGTTGATCCGGTGACTGACTTACAACCCATTTGCCCTAATTGTCACGCCATGCTTCATCGTAGGAAGCCGCCCTACAGTATCGAGGAAATGAAAGACATATTGGAAGCAGAACTCTTGCAAACGATCTATCAGGAGAAGCGTCCCGGCTTTCAAGAACGTTTCGATGAACTGAACGCAAGAGGGCGTACATTCACTCTGACAGCCGCCGAGCAAGAAGAGCGGTTACGGCTTGTGGAGGAGTCAGAGGCTTTCACTGTTCAACGATTACAGGCGCTTGTCGAACTGGCACAGCTTCGTCAGGTTTCTTTGCCTGCGCTGATGAAGCAGCTTGGCATCAAGCCTCCCGCTGTTGTATGAGTATGTTTTCAACCAGTACTGCAAACCCTACGAAAAACATCTCGGCAGCCATAAAGGACACAGACGGGGCAGTGAAGAATAAAGGGGCAAGGCAACTATCTACGTTGCTTTGCCCTTAAACTTTGATGTTCCACTCTTTTGATTCCTTGTGTTCTCTTTTCGTTTATTTCGTGTGTTTCGCGGTTCATCAAGCAGTTTACCCATAGGAGGTTCGTTTCAATGGCGAAGAAGATAGCGATGATCGGCGCGGGCAGCGTCGTGTTTTGTAAAACGTTGATGAGCGACATTATGGCGACACCCGCGCTTGCCGACAGCGAGTTCGCGCTGATGAGTCCGACGGAAAGCAAGCTGCGGCGCATGGAAGCGTTCGGGCAGCGCATGGTGCGGGACAACGACCTGCCCGGCAAAGTGTGGGCGACAACGGACAGGCGCGAAGCCATTCAGGACGCGGATTTCGTCGTCGTGATGATTCAGGTGGGCGGCTTTCATGCGTATGGCGTGGATTACGAGATACCGCTGCGGCACGGCATTGACCAGTGCATTGGCGATACGTTGGGACCGGGCGGCATTTTCCGAGGACAACGGCATATTCCCGTACTGGTGGACATTGCCCGCGATATGGAAGCCGTTGCCAGACCGGGCGCGATTATGCTCCAATACGCGAACCCAATGGCCGCGAATTGCCTTGCGCTTGGGCGGGTCAGCAATGTGCCGTTCATCGGGCTGTGTCACGGCGTACAAACCACGCTGGATTTGATTGCCGGGTACTGCCATGTGCCCAAAGACGAGATTACGTTTGTGTGCGGGGGAATCAACCACATGGATTGGTTTCTGAAATTGGAACACAAGGGGCGCGATTTGTACCCGCAATTGCGCGAATGTTTCGAGAAGCCGGAGTATTACAAGAACGAGAAGGTGCGGGGCGAAGTGTTCCGGCAGTTCGGCTATTTCATGACCGAATCAACGGGGCATCTGAGCGAGTACGTGCCCTGGTTTCGCAAAAGCAAGGACGCGCTGGATTTGTACTGCGACGAACCCGCGTTTGGCGGCGAATCGGGCGCGTACTACAAGTGGGGCAAGGCAATGGCGGAAAAGTACGCCGAAGTGGACCCGCTTCAATTTGAAACAACCGCGATTGAGGCTCGCAGCGTAGAATACTGCTCCTATATTCTGGAAGCGGTCACGACGGGCAAGCCGTTCCGACTGATGGGGAACGTGTACAACAAGGGTTATATCACCAACCTGCCGTCCGATGCCTGCGTGGAAGTGCCGACGTTTGCCGATGATACGGGCCTGCATCCGACCGTGATTGGCAATCTGCCGCCGCAGTGCGCCGCCCTGTGCATGACCAATATCAACGTGCAGCAATTGTGCGCCGAAGCCGCCCTGAGCGGCGACCCGGAACACATCGTACACGCGCTCGCCCTTGACCCGCTCACGGCTGCTGTGCTGACGCTGAAAGAAATCCGGGATATGACCGGCGAAATGCTCCAAGAACTGCGCCCTTACCTGCCGCAGTTTGAAGGCAAGGAATTGCGCCCCACGCCCATTATCAGCATCCCGGAAAACTGCGCGGCGGTAGACGTGCCGCTCGACCCCGCCCTCGCCATCGGCAAACGCTTCGGTACGCTGATTGAACAAAAAACCGACGCAGCCGAACCAGTACCAGCGTAAGACAAACAGATTTAAACCACGGAGAACACGGAGGACACGGAGGGAGAAAGAATAAACCACGGGGGACACGGGGAACACGGGGAGAAGATGGGATAGAAGAGGCGGGGTTGGAGGGAGAAATTCTGTTGGCTCCGGCTCATTGCGTGTATACTGAAGTCGTTGATAGGTGATAGTGAGGCAGGAACTATCAACTACTTAAAGGCAGGAGGGTTGAGAGGATGCAATCCGCACTGAAACTGACAGCAACGGTTCTTCCCGGTAAGCGCGTGGAGTTCACCGCGCCTGAATTGACGGAAGGAGAATGTGTCGAAGTAATCGTTCTTAAAGATGTACCTGTTGAAGACGCGCCTGTTGGCGTTACTCCACAACCGGCTCATCAATTTGCGTCGGCATGGGATTTTATTCAATCGCTGCCCCCTTCAAATCTAACGGCGGAAGATTGGGAGCGCATGGAGCGCGAGTTTCAGGAGGAGCGTAATTCGTGGGGAGACTGATCTTACCAGCATCAGGATTCATTTACGTTGATGCGCAAATTCCTATCTATAGCGTAGATAGCCACCCCCAATATGGCGCTGTTTGCGCTCCGTTGTGGCAGGTGGTGAGCGCAACGATAGTTTCCAGTGAGTTGACTCTGATGGAAACGCTTGTTGGGCCGCTGCGGAGTGGAGACACCGTTAAGCAAAACCAGCGTGAAGCCCTCTGGCAACAGATCAACACTCGCCTTCTGCCGATCACTCAGGATGTTCTGCGGGAAGCGACGCGGCTTCGCGCGGTCATACCTGCGCTGAAAACGCCGGACGCTATCCACGCGGCAACCGCCCTGCTGAACGGCTGCGTTCTGTTTGTTTCCAATGATACGGGTTTCCGCCGCATTCCCGGCCTGCCGCTTGTGCTGTTGGATGATGTGCTTGCCGCGCCATAAACACTCTAGGCAAAAGTCAATCCTTTTGCCTATGGGATCACGGCTGCGGACACCATTTCAAGGACGCGGCGCAGGCCATCGTCGCCGCCCATGCTGCCTTCGTTGAAGGGAGTGCGCGGAATGGGCTTCCAGTTGTCGCGGGACGTGTCCACCTGGAAGTTTTGCGGCAGGCCGGTCAGAGTAGGATCGTACTGGCCGTTGTTGCCGCCTAATTTGTAGATCACCAAATCAAGCGATGGCACGATGAAGATGCCGAAGCCGCCCGCGCCGGATTTGTAGTAAGCGTCGCGGGGCGCGCCCGCCACATGCCCGTCGGAATTGTTCTCGAACATCAGGCTGAAGGGCGTATGCGGGTTGTAGGGTAAGGGCTGGTTGCACTTGGCGACGTAATCGGCGGGCACAATCTGCTTGCCGTTCCATTGGCCTTTGTGCAGCAGGCAGTAGCCGAAGCGCAGGGCGTCCGTTGCGTGAACCGCGGTGCTGCCCGCGCCATTCGCGTGCGGCATGGTGTAATCGCCCCGGTGCAGGCAATAGTCCCACGCGCCCCACCCCATCGGCTTCGCCATTCGCTCGTTGATATAATCCCGCAACTCCATGCCGGTGACATGCCGCAGCACGATGGAAGCGATATGCGGCGCGGGCGAGGAGTAGGAATAGCCCCCACCCGGCGCTGTCCATAACGGAGTGCGCAGGGACGATTGATCCAGATTGCGGATGTCCTGGCCGGGAACGGGCTGCAAAGGCACAACCTGCCCGTTGGTCACGCCCGGACTGCCGCCCTCGCCGTGATACCCCGCTGACATGCACAGCAGTTGCCCCAATGTAATGTCGGCTTTGCGCGCGTCATCCAGTGGAAACGCTTCGGGAAGATACTGCGGGGTAAACACCTTCTGGTCCAGGCCGTCCGGTATTTTGTCGTGGAACTCGTGGAGCATGATGCCGCAGGCGATACTCGTGTACGCTTTGCCCGTTGAGGCCATGTCCGGGTTGGCGTTGCGGTTGGCGCGTCCGTAGTATTTCTCATAAACCAGATAGCCGTGCCGAACCACAAGCAGGCCGCCGTTCTGGCTGCATCGCTGCGTAAAATCGTAGGCTTGTTCCAGCCGCGCCAAATCCATTCCCGCCAGTTTACGGATTGCCGCCGCATCCTTGAGCGTTCGCCACCCTCCGTTTGCATCCGATGGCGGGAAATAATCGGCAGGTTTCGCCTGTGCCAGAGAGGGTATAAGCAATAGAAGGAAAAACGCTGCCTGAAGCGCGAACCGGCTTAATTGTTGACCACTGTTCATTGTGTTCCTGTCCTATTATGATAACGGGTTTAATGTTGTCCCTTGAAGATCGTGGCGTAGATCAGATACAGGTTGAGGCCGGCGATGACAACGGCGATGCTCCAGCCAATGGTCTTCGTCCACGCGCCGTTGACGAACGGCCCCATCTTGTCTTTGTTACTCGTGAATTGTACCAGAGGAATGACCGCGAACGATAGCTGCGCCGACAAAACGACCTGACTGAAGATGAGAAGCCGTTCCGTTCCCTGTTCGCCGTATAGGGCAATGGCGATGACAGCAGGCACGATTGCCAGTCCGCGCGAAATCATGCGCCGCAGCCAGGGCTTGATGCGCAGATGCGTGAAGCCTTCCAGCACGACCTGCCCGGCCATGGTTCCCGTCAGCGTGGAGTTTTGCCCCGATGCGAGTAATGCAATCGCAAACAGGGGCGTTGCCAGGGACACGCCCACAATCGGCGTAATCAGCTTATACGCTTTCTGGATGCTGCCTACGTCGTGGTTGCCTGACCGGTAAAACGTGGCGGCGGCTAAAATCAAGATCGCGGCATTGACGAACAGGGCCAGCATCAGCGCAATCGTTGAGTCTGTATACGCCATTTTCAGCGCGTCGCGCAATTCGGGCAGAGTTTTGCCGTAACGCCGCGTCTGCACAATGGACGAATGGAGGTAGAGGTTGTGCGGCATCACGGTCGCGCCCAGAATGCCGAGCGCGATGTACAGCATGGCCGGATTGTGAACCACTTCCGCGCGGGGCGCGAAGCCGGACAGCACCGCCGCCCATTCGGGACGCGCATACGCCAATTCCAGCGCGAAAATCACAATCATCGTCGCAATCAGCGTAATCACGAGGCTTTCAATCCAGCGAAACCCCTTGTGCTGCAACGCCAGCACCAGCAGCACGTCCAGAGCCGTGATAATCACGCCCAGGATAAGCGGAATGTGAAACAGCAGGTTGAGCGCAATCGCCGCCCCAATCACTTCCGCAATGTCGCAGGCCACAATTGCGATTTCCGCCGACAGCCACAGCAGGATAGATACCCGCTTGCTGTAAGCGTCGCGGCATGCCTGCGCCAGATCGCGCCCCGCCACAATCCCAAGTTTCGCCGCCAACGCCTGCAAAAAAATGGCGAGAAAATTGGAAATCAAAATTACGGACAGCAGGCGGTAGTTGTACTTCGCGCCGCCTTCAATGTCTGTCGCCCAGTTGCCGGGATCCATGTAGCCCACCGCCACCAGATACCCCGGCCCGATAAACGCCAGCAGGCGACGCCAAAAGGAAGCGCTCAAGGGCACGGCAATGGAACGATGCACTTCGGGCAGGCTGGGCGCTCCGCCCTGTTCGCGCCATCCCGCCGTTTCGGACGTTTCTTCCGTCATGGGTTCGCTATCAATTGCAGCATCCATCACTCTATTCACTCTCACTCTCCACTACAACTCTCACTTGTTACAACAAAAATTCGCTCTGCCGCCTGCGGAGCTACTCGCGCGATTGCCCCGCCGACGCGCACAAGAAACGCGCCGCCAAAAGGTTCCTGCTCGATAAATTCGATGGCCGTACCCGGCAGCAATCCCAACTGCTTCAAATGCCGCAGCAGCGCGGCGTCCTCATCGGCCACGCGGCGAATGGTCAGCGCGGCGGGGGTATGCTGCTGCGCGAGCGTGAGCGTGGACACCTGCGCGATCAGGCCGTCCCGCGTCGGTATCGGGTCGCCATGCGGGCAGGCGGTCGGGCGGCCAAGCAGGGCGTCAATACGCTCTTCAAATTCCTCGCTGATATGGTGTTCCAGCCGCTCGGCTTCTTCATGCACCGCGTCCCATTCATAGCCCAGCGCCTGCACAAGATACAATTCCAGCAGCCGATGATGCCGAATGATTTCCAGCGCCATTTTTTCGCCGGTGGGCGTCAAATGAATTCCATGATAGGGAGCATGGTCTACAAGGCGCAATTCCGTCAGCCGCTTGAGCATCTTGCTGACGGCTGCCGCGCTCACCTGCATCCGCGCCGCCACATCCAGCGTACTCACCTCGGCGGAATCCTGCCCCGCTTTGTAAATCGCCTTGATGTAATCCTCAACAGAAGGAGAAGACATGCCAGACTCCTGTAGATAAACCCCACGCAAACCAAATTTGAAACCCAGGTTAAACTTCTTTGCTACTATACCTCAAATTTAGAGAAATTACAAGACGCAACAAGCGGGGGAGGATGCTGACATAAGCATCCTCCCCCGCTTCCATCCTCTGCTTTACAATTCTTCGTTCAGCCTACGCAACTACGGCTGCGCTTTCGCGGATGGCTCCGCATTGCCTGACGGGACGGGCGTGGAGGTCAACTCAACCGTATTTGTCGGCTTGCTGTCTTCGGCGGCAGCCACGCGGCGAACAGGGCCGAAGCCCATGCCCGGAGCCATGCTGTCGGGCGCGTTAAAGCCTTCGGTTCCCGGCTTGACGGGCATAGCCACGCTCAGGGACTTGCCAACCTGAATAAACCATGTTTGCTTGCCCCGCTTGACGTAAACGCCGTCTTCGGTAATGCGCGTCAGCGACATATTGAAGGGCATTTGTTCGCCCGCGCTGAGAGGATAGGAGCGCTCGCCCACATGAATTACGGCAACCGCCTGCGGCCCGGCAATCACGCCCGCCAGAATCATCTGGTTGGCCTGCGCGTTCGGATCATTTTGCGGCGTCAGGCCGGCCGGAACAGAACCGCCCGCGCCCAGGCGGGGATTTCCCGCCCGGAATGTCGGCAGTACGCTCGGCCCGACAGCTACGCTTGTGAAGGGGCGCGGGGTAGAAGTGACCTTACGCGGCGGCGCGGTGGGGTGAAATATCGGGTTAGGGCCATCTTCTTCGGGCACTGCCGGCGTGAAGGGGTTTTTGGTCGTTATCGGCTCACTGACGCTGTCGTCGTACATATCCAGTTTGCTGCCGCCCATGCCCTTCATCGGCATATTTCCCGGCACAAAGCCAGCGCCAAGCGTTCCCTGTGTCGCCGGCGTGATGGCAGCCCCAGGAGCGTTTGTGGCGGCTGCCGCCTCCGGTTTATTGCCGTTCAGCAACCGGGGCAGCGTTCGCCCGACGCCGAACAGCAGCACAACGCCGGTGGCAACCCCTAATCCGATAACCGTCGGGCGTTCTTCAGGTTTGATTTTCATGGTTTTTTGCCCTTGTTGATAAAGATGTCTTCAGGCAGGTGAGAGCCGCGCGGATTGGGAACGGTAACGCGGGTTTCCTCAACGGTTTTTGCGGCGGAATTGGCTCTTTCGGCTTCGGTCATGGTATTGGTCAGGTGCGGCGTGATAAAGACCATGACTTCGCTGCGGACGCGGTTGTGCTGGCGATAACGGAACAGTTCGCCCACAAGCGGCAGTTTCGACAAAATGGGAACTTCCGAAACCGTGCGCGTCAAATCGTCGCGGATCAGCCCGCCGATAATAATAGTTTCGCCATCCTGCACCATGACGGTTGTTTCCGCTTCGCGGTTGCTGGTCTGCGGAATGTTGCCCGCCGACAGCGAGGTAATGGTACTCACGACGGGATGGACGCGCATGGTGATGTGGCCGTCCGCATTGACGCGGGGGCGCACCAGCAGAATAATGCCGACCGGAAATTCCAGCACCTGAATCGTGGTTCCCGAAATCCCCGACTGCGAAATCTGAGTGCGGACCGTATCGCCGATGAAAATACTGGCGTCGTCATTGTCCGTCACTTGAACGCGCGGGTCGGCCAGCATTTTGCTGTTGGTGCGCGTTGTCAGCGCGCTGATCTGCGCGCCGAAGCCCGGTCCAAGCCGGCTGAATGTCGCGCTGTTGAAACTGGCGCTGTTGGTGGTCTGCACTCCGCCGGTTGTCGGATCAATCGTTGAACCGGACGGATAGTTGCCGACGGCAATAGGAGCATACTGATACTGTACGCCCAGCGCCTGTATAAATTGGGGGGACACGTCCACGACTTTGACTTCCACCATGACCTGACGGGGCGCTACGTCCACTTGTTCCAGCAGGGTCAATACCTGCGTGATGTCGCCCAATGTGCCGTTCAGCACCAGCGTTTTGGCGCGGTCGTTTACCGCGCCACGTCCGTTGGAACTGGAAGCGTTGCCGGTGACAACTCCCCCGCCGTTCGCGTTGCCGACAGCGGCTTCCGCGATGTTACTGCCGCCATTCACATCGCCAATCCCGCCGCCCGTCGTGCTGCCTCCCGTCGTTGATGAAGTGCCGGAGCCGCCCACGCTGCTGGAAGCGGTTCCCAGCGCGCCGCCCGTGATCGGGTTGAAACTGGGGCGCGGCGGCGAGTAGCTTTCCGGGCCGGTCAGTACGGTGACGTTGGGCGCGGCGCTTTGCAGGAAAGATCGCAGTACGCGCGAACTGCTGTACTTGATATTGTAAATGCGGAACACGCGATCCGGTTCTTTGGCAATCGCGCTGTTGTCTATGGTCGCCAGGGATTGCCGGGCGCGCTCGATCATCGAACGCGGGCCGGCCAGTCCAATCGAGCCGCCGGGCTTGGTCGGGTCGCCAATCGCCTGTATTTTCAGTTCGGGGTACAGGCTTTTCAGCACATTGACGGCCTGCGTGGAATTGACGTTTTGCACCGCGATCACTTCGGTCATAGCCGGGTCGGGAGTGCGCAAGCCATCCTGTTCGCGCAGCAGCGCCTGCGCCTGCTGCAAATCCGCAGCCGCTCCAATCAGCAGCAGTTGCGAACCGGCGGGCCGCGCGGTAACATACGGGAAAGCCTCTTCCACCACTTTAATCGCGTCCGCGGAATTCAGCGACATCAGGGGAACCCGCGCCTGCTCACCCAACGGCTCAATAGCCTGCCGCAGCGCGGCCGCCGGGGCCACCACATACGAGTTGCCGACCTGCCGAAACGCCAACCCTGACGCAGCCGTGATGTAACGCAGCGCTTCTTCGGTCGTGGACGCATTGACGTTGATGGAGATAAGTTTTTTGCCCGCTCCCGCATAAACGATGTTGTCTCGCGTGCGGACTCCCAGCGCTTGCAGCACTTCGGAGACATCGGTGTCAACAAAGCGAATGCGAATGTCGCCCCGGCGTGGATTGTTGATTTGCAGGCTGCTCTTAAGCCCCGATGTTTGGCTGTTGACGAACGCCGGCATTTGCGCGGAAACGCCGACGGCCAGTGGCAGAAGCAGGTGGCGCGCTCTCAGGGACGCTCTAGGTTTACAGGTTCGGGTGTGCATGTCAATCAGAATTCCCCTTTACGCGCCGAACTTCACGCGAATCATGGATTGGATAAATAACTTGAAGGCCGCAAGGCTGTTTCCAGGCGGCGGGACGCTGAAAGTTCGTAAGTTCCTGTCCCTCTCTCAACTATCAACTATCAACTGTTACCGGCAGGCGCGGCATCCCCCGTCGGCTTGGTGGGAGGAGGGATAGGAACGGCCACATAGCGCAGCAGGGTAAATCCCAGATGCGTGAGCGGCCATTTCTCGTTGGTCGTTCCCCGGTTCCATTTCAAATCTACGGTGTTGTACAGGCGGGGCGCATGCAGCAATTGATACATGAATTGCCGGATGGAATTGTAATCTCCCGCCACTTCCACCTCGCTGTTGAGCGCCATGACGCCCGGCGGCAGCGTGGGTTTTTTCGCTTCGGCGCTGTCCGGGGGAGGCGGCGGAATATAGCGATTGTTGTACCGCACCAGCCGCACTCGGCTTTTCTCGGCAAAACCGCGTATCATGTTCAGGAATTGCGATTGTTCATCGTAAGTGGGAGGAACAACCGCCACTTTACTCAGGGTTGGTTTGGCTTTTATTTCCAGAGAAAGGCGGTTCAGAACCGCCAGTTGCTGCTCAGTTTTCTCCTTCTGCTCCTTGAGTGAATTCAGTTTATTCCACTGGAGGAAGACCAGAAAGATGGCCGCCATGACGCCGATGATGGGCAGCAGGACCGTTGCCAGCTTGAGCCAGGAAAAAGTGGAAGGGGATTTGTTCATGGTGTGCCTCCGGTAGTTGTCGCGGGCGGGGGCTGACCGTACAATTGGCTGACGATTTTGAACTCGATGTGCGCGGGAGTTTCCGGCCGGGCCTGTTTGCGCTCCTGCGATTGCAGGGTGGGAAGAAGAAACCAGTTGACGCCGCGCAGCCCATCCAGCGTTTGCACAATGGCCTCGTCATCGGCGGCATTGCCCGTTATGGTCAGGATGCCGCCGCTATTCAAGGCTACCTCGGTCAAGCCCGTATGCGGCGAAATCACGCTGGAGACAGCATCCATCAGGCGCGGAAAGGGATAGCCCTTTTTTTGCAGCGCAATCAGTGAAGTCTGCTGTCGCTGCCAATCGTCCAGGATAAGCTGCTGCTGACGCTGCTTTGTGTCGTACTCAGCCTGCACCGTGTCCAGTTCGCGCTTTACCGCATTCGCGCGCAGGGACACCATACCGGAAACGATCACTCCCAACAGCACGATGGCCGCCGCAGCCGCAAGCGACATGGTCAGCGCGCGCTTCGCGGCGTCCGCAAGCGCGCTTTTGCGATGCTCATTAGTCAAATTGAAGCGCGGCACACCGGCAGGCGGTTCCGGCAGCGCGCCGAGCGCCAGGCCAACAACCGGCATCAAGGCCAATTCGGGCTGATCCACATCCCGCGCGCTGCCCATAGAGGGGGCTTGCAGCACGTTCACGCCGTTCAATCCGCGCGCCATTGCCGGTCTTGCCAGCGTCACGGGGCGTCCCAACTCCTCCTGCAGCCACGTCAGCATGGCCTCCACAGCCGGCACATCGGAAACCACCACGATTGCGCCTTCGCCACTGCCCGGATTTTCGCGCCGGTAATACTCAATGGAGCGCCGCATTTCCAGGGCGAGCGTCCGCGCCGCGCTCATATTCATAGAAACGTTCGGCAGGCCGGAATTCATTCCCGGCATACTCAAATTGGGGTCTTCTTCCTCGCCCAAAATGGAAGCGCGGGCGCGCGGCGGGTTCGCGGAATTTTGCGCCGAACCGGGGAACAATGAGGGAAAGAGGCTTTCACTGCCCACCTCAATGCGGCGGTACAGGCGAATGGCCCCGGCTTCAATAAAAGCCACTTCCGACCGCAGATGATCCACGCTCAGGCAAAGCGCGCCTGCCTGCTCACTCGCCACCATCCACCCGACCCGGTACATTGCCAGCAGCGTCGGCTCCAGCGAAACCATGTTCAAGCCGGCCAGTTCCGCCACGCGCTGATAAATGGCGACCACGCTTTTTTCCGCCGCCATCAGCAGCATCGGCAACTCGCCGCCGGGCTGCGCTTCGCCCGGCGCTGTCGTACTCAGGCGCGTGAAATCGAACGCGCTTTCGCCATGCCGCATGATCTTGTAGTGTTCGAGTTCGCCTTCCAGCACCGTTTGCAGTTCGCTATCCGGCACGAACGGCACATTCATCACCTGCGTGACAACACTGCCGGAAGCCAGCCCGAACACCACGTCCCGCGACACTACCTTTGAACTTTCCACAAGCCGGCGCAGCGCAATCGCAACGGCTTCCGGCTCGGCGATTTTATCGCCGGCAAACGCGCCTTCCGGCATGGCGGCAATGCCCGCGTGAAGAACTTGCGCATTGGAAGCGCGCCCCTGAATTTCTACGATGCGTATCTGATGCGGCGCAAACTCCACGCCCAGCACAAGGTCTTTTCTGGTTCGCATTGCTGTTTGTTCTCACGAAGCCGTTATTGATAGTTGATAGTTGGCCGTTGCTAGGAAGACAGGAACTACAAACTATCAACTATCAACTATCAACTATTCAGGAAGTGGGCGGCGGCGGACTGTTGCGCAGGCGGACAAAACTTTGCAGGGTGCGCGTTTCTCCGTTCAAGCTGACCGTCGCCACAATGTTGACGGCTCCCACCAGCGGCAGTTCCGAAGCGGAGGGCGCATGGGGATCGGCTGTCGTCACCCACCCCGAAACGTCGGCATTATACGCGCCGCCCGCCGGGACATAGTAGGTGATTTGCAGCGACTGCATATCCGTCACCAAAGGTTCCGAGGAGCTGCCCCCGCTGCCGCCAGCGCCGGTGCCACTGCCCCCACCCGATGAAGCCGTGCCCGCGCTTGGCCCCGAGCCGCCGCTCGCTCCTGAACCGCTCCTTGATCGTCGCAGCACTTGCGCACTCGTATCCAGCCAGATGCGCGTGGTATCGCCTGAATCGTCGGTATAGCAGGTCACGTCGGAACCACTGGCGGCAACAAGCGCGGCGGCGCTGCTTCCCGAACCGTTGGACTGGGCATTGCGCAGCGTATCCCCCAGAACGTCCAGGGGACGGCGGCTGGAAGTGTTGGCGTAGTTCTGGCCCTGAATGGTGAGTTGGGCGATATAGCTGCTTTGCTGCAAAGATACCAGAACCGCTCCGGTCAACAGCGCAATCACGCAGCCGACCAGCAGATCAATCAGCATGCTGCCATGCGTTGCGGCGGCCAGTCCGGACAAGCGCATTGGCACAGCGGTACGCAAACGCACAGAATTAAAATGCGTCATTATATCCCCCGTTTCACCAATTCAGCGCCCGTTGTATACAGCGTTTCCCCCGTATCAAGCAGGGTTACGGTGATTTTCACCGTGCGATACGAACTGTAAGAGGGATACCCGCCCTGGCTGCTCACGCTGGTGACAACGCGCATCCGCGAATTCGCCCCCTGCGTCGCGCTTTCACTGCCGCCAAGATGGTCGTAGTACAGCGTGGTAGTGCCTTCCGCCGCGAAATCAAACCCCGACAGTTTGACGCGCTCCATAGCGTGACGCCCGACCGTGTACGCGGCTCCTACATTGTCCGCCTTTGTGGTTATTCCGAAAGAGAAGTACCACAGGCTGATCATCGCCATCACGCTCAGAGCCAGGATCAGCGAGGCTACCAGCGCTTCCACGAGGACAAAGCCGGGCATCATGCCCTTTCGCGCAGGACGCAGGCGGCGGCAAGCGATTTTGCGAGTTTGTTTCACGCTTTGCATCATTGGTTTGCCCCTCCCACATTGCCCGAAGCGTTGAGTTCCGACCATGCGCCGCTGAAACCGAAGTATTCAACCGGCGTCTCGAAATAACCGCTTTGCCCGATGATGTTCGTCGTGGCTCCAATGTTGATAATCTTGGTAGTGACCTGGCCTCGGAAATCTACATCGGGGCCAATGTTGACCTGGCCGACCGTATAGGTTTTGCCTTTGTAGACATAGCTGTCAAAGTCGTAAATGCCCATATCCACTTCCGTGCTGTTCGCCACGCCGGGGATAGGGTCCGCCGCGTTAACAACGATAGCGCCGACGGAAGACGTAAACATTCTTACTTTGTTATCCGTAACGTTGTCGGCGCTTTGCAGCGAGTGACCGCCGCGCATGTGGATGCCCGCTCCCGACAGGTTCAGATAGTAGATGTTGATGGGTCCCTTGGTGTTGTCAAAGATCAGGTCGCTATGGCCGTCCATGTTGATGTCGGTCAGGTAGTAATTTGCGCCGCCGGGCTTGCCTACCAGCGTCACCGTTTGATGGCCGGTCGTGTTCAACGCATACTTGTCCGAAGAGATTGCTTTGGGCGGGGGAGTGCCCGGAGGAGTAGGGTTGTCGGGATCGTTCTTAACAGCCAAATCGTTGTCGTTATGCGCCTTGATGTAATCGGAACCTCCGGGATATTTGGCGTTCACCATATCCGTCACTCCCTGCAGGGGAAGCGGCTTGGGGTTACTGACCATCTTGTAACCATCATAGTCCGGGCCGGTCGGCGCTGAAGTGCCATTGAATACCATACTGTTGATCTGTGGCTTCACGCTCAACCCGGAAGTGATGGACTGTACGCCGTTCGTACCGGAAATACCATTTACGACAATGCCATTGTCCGTGAAATTGGTGGAACTGCTGGAATACAGCGTATAAAACGTGCTGTAAGGCTGGGCATTGATGCGAACCGAGCGCCGGGCGGAAGTGTTGTTTGCGGCAGGTACGGTCCCCGTACAGGTGATTGTAAACTTCGTGGTGTTGGCATTGACCGGTCCACCGCCTGGCGCGGCAACCGTTACGGTAAAGGTTCCCGGCAGGCCGGGGGCGATATACGTAGACGCGCTGTAGTTAATATCCCCATAATCCGCGCTTGTAATGCCACTGTTCGTCAGTTTATACAATTCCCAGTTGACACCGGCTTCGGCAAGGTCGAGCGCGTCCGAAGAAGCCGCTTGCACATTGGCAAGGCTGTAGTGAGAAATCGTCAGCGTCCCTATGCCGGCAAGGGCCAGGGCAATAATGACGGTGAAAACCAGAGCCGTAATCAGCGCGCTGCCTTCAGGGGCAGACGCGACAAAGCCGCGACGCAAGCGCCGACAGCGAGGGGAGTAACGATTAACTTGGGTGACAGGTTCCACTTGCATTGAATTTTCCCGCTTCCTGACAGGGAAAGCGCCTGCGGTATCGTCAATGTGTTGAACACACAGCGACACCGCAGACGGTGGCACAACCACGCTTAGTTGTGGTCTACGCCCGGCTCGAATGTGCCGGCGTTCGTATCAGAACATTGGACAAGGAATGACCCTGCAATCGTGCCGGTTTGGATGGTATAGGTCTCGCCGCTCGGTCCCATGATGTCGCCTTGCAGGTCGGGCAGCAGCGTCTTATTGGCTGTCTGGCCGATAAATTCGCTATAGTCCGCGGCACCATTTTTCACGTGTGCGGCCTGTACCGCGTTGGCGATGGTCTGCATGTTGGCGCGGTTTGTCTTCCGGCGGCTGTCGGCAACCGCGCTGAGGTAGAGCGGCAGGGCGACGGCCATCAAGATGGACAGGATCAGGGTGACGACGAGCAGTTCGACGAGCGTGAAGCCGCGAACACGGCGGCGAACGGAAGTGGTGTGAACCATTGTAACTGAACTCCTGACAGGCAATACGCAACTTTCGCGCACATTCCTGTACGGGTGATGGCTTCCATGCCTTAACGCAAAACTTCTATGCTCTTGCGCCGATACCATGCCATCCTTTGCAACTATGAAAAGCCTGTTTCGATTTTGTTTCAAACTTGTACAGAACTTGGTTTTGGGGGAGCGCCTGCGGCATTGCCGCGTATAGACTACGCGACGCTGCCGCAGACGGTGGCACAACCACGCTTAGTTGTGGTCTACGCCCGGCTCGAATGTGCCGGCGTTCGTATCAGAGCATTGCACTTTGAACGAACCCGCAATCGTGCCGGTTTGGATGGTATAGGTCTCGCCGCTCGGTCCCATGATGTCGCCTTGCAGGTCGGGCAGCAGCGTCTTATTGGCCGTCTGGCCGATAAATTCGCTATAGTCCGCTTTGCCATCTTTAACATGTGCGGCCTGTACCGCGTTGGCGATGGTCTGCATGTTGGCGCGGTTTGTCTTCCGGCGGCTGTCGGCAACCGCGCTGAGGTAGAGCGGCAGGGCGACGGCCATCAAGATGGACAGGATCAGGGTGACGACGAGCAGTTCGACGAGCGTGAAGCCGCGAACACGGCGGCGAACGGAAGTGGTGTGAACCATTGTAACTGAACTCCTTAAGTCCGTGGTTTCCGGCTGCCAGGCCGGGAAGTGAATTGGGTTGAACCTTGGCAATGCGCTCGCGTCAGGTCCTCATGAAAGCCTGCGCGAAACGCGGGAGTGATGGTACGCCGAAGCGCAGGAAAAAGGAGCATTATCTGCTCACAATTCAGACACGGCTGCCGTCAGCGGATGGAACTTTGGCAGGTTGGGTTTGCGCGCTTTCAGAACCGGTATGCGCGTAAAAGCAGGTTCGGCTTTCGCTGTGGCCTGATTTACCCTGATACCGTCCCGAACGCGGCAAACGAGATCGCTATTATTCGGCTTCATGACCGAGGGTTCACGGCGCGCAACGGCAACGTTCCAGGTGAGGAGAACCGTTATGTTCGCGCCGAGCTATCTCCCACATACTGCGCCTAGCTGCGCAGAACCTGCGTGAGAGAAAAGATGGGCATGTAGAGAGCCAGCAGAATGAAGAGGACGAGAACGCCCACAACAATCGTCATCAATGGCTCCATCAATTTGGTCAATTTTTCAACCGTATATTGAATATCACGGTTATAAAACGCGGTAATTTCACTGAGCATTTCATCTATGTTACCGGATTGCTCACCTGCCGCGATCAAGCGCGTCACCATCAGGGGAAATTCATTGGTCGCTTCCAGGGGTTTCGCCAGGCCGGCTCCCTGCTGCACCTGCTCCGCCACCTTCATAACCGCTTCCTGAATGATGACGTTGCCGCTGGTATTGGCGGAAACCGCCAGCGAACGCAGAATGGGAACGCCCGCCGCGCTCATACCCGCGAAAGTTTGGCAGAACCGCGCAATCGCGATCTTCCTGTTAAGTTTCCCAAGTAAGGGCAGTTTCAGTTTCAGCCGATCATAAATGTGGCGTCCCCGCGGAGTTTTGATAATGCGCCGCAGGATGTACAGGGAAATGCCAAGCCCTACCAGCACCCAGAACCAGTAATGCACCACAATCGCGCTGACTTTCACCAGCATCAGCGTAATGAAAGGCAGGGGGGCGTGAAACTGCTCGTACACTTTGGCGAACACGGGCACGATAGCCGTCAGCATGAACGCCACGACGCCGACAGCCACCACAATAACCAGGATGGGATAGGTCATGGCCGCCTTGACCTTCTCCCGCAAATCGGCTTCCTGATTGAACTGAACGGCGGCGGTTTCCAGCGTCTTGTCCAGCAGGCCGCCCGTTTCGCCCGCCTGCACCAGCGCGACATACATTTCGTTGAACACGTCCGGGTGCTTGCGCATCGCGTCGGCAAGCGTGCTGCCGGACAGCACATCCTTGCGCACCGCGTCCAAAGTGGCGGTCAGGGTCGGGTTTTCGGACTGCCCCGCAACGGAATACAGACACTCCGTAATGTTAAGCCCGGCGCGCACCAGCGTGGCAAGCTGGCGGCTCATCACCACCATGTCGCCCAATTTCACGCGCTTACGCCGGAACAGGGACGAGGGTTCGTCATCCTCCAGGCCGGACTGTTCGCGGGCATCGGTGACAAATAAATTTTTTTCGCGCAGTTGACCGCGCAGGTCGCCAAGATTGCCGGCGCTCTGAACGCCGGTTATCAATTCCCCGCTGCGGTCGCGGGCGGTGTAGGTAAACGTGGGCATTGCGTTGTCTCTCTCGTACTCGCGCCGTCTTGCGCCTTCAAGGGCGGAAGCGTACAGGGTTCACCACTATAATAGCCGTAAAACCACGTAAAAATACGTATTATGGCAATTTTACCCTAAAATTGTCAAAATTTAATCCTCAAGATATAGAACGCGCAGCATTTCTTCTGGCGTCGTCACTTCATCCACCACTTTGCGCAGGGCGGATTGGCGCAGAGTCACCATGCCATCGGCAACGGCCTGCGCTTTCAACTGCGAACCGGACGCACCCTGCAAAATCAGGTCGCGCAGGCCGTCCGTCATGGTCATCAGCTCATACACGGCGGTACGGCCCTTCATGCCTCTGCCGTTGCATTTGACGCAGCCCCTGCCCCGCGCCACAATGGGCGGGCGTCCATCGTCCGGGCACATGCCCAGGGACTGCGCCGCCGCGGAACTGACAAGATGCGCTTCCTTGCAATAGGGGCAAACCTGCCTTAGCAAGCGCTGCGCCACAACCCCGATAATGGCCGAAGAAATGAGAAACGGCTCCACGCCCATATTTTGCAGGCGAACGACCGCGCCGGGCGCGTCGTTGGTGTGCAGGGTGGAAAGCACCAGGTGGCCGGTGAGGGCGGCCTGCACCGCGATTTCCGCTGTTTCCTGATCGCGGATTTCGCCTACCATAATCACGTCGGGGTCCTGGCGCACCAGGGTGCGCAGGCCGGAAGCGAACGTCACGCCGATCTTGGGATTGACCTGCATCTGATTGACGCCGGGCAGATGATACTCTACCGGGTCTTCAATCGTGTTAATGTTGCGGGTCATGTCGTTGATTTCATTCAGCGCGGCAAACAGCGTGGTTGATTTTCCCGAACCGGTGGGGCCTGTTACCAGAAGTATTCCATGTGGCTGCTGAATAAACCCCTTAAAAATTTGCTGTTGTTCGGGGTAAAAGCCCAAAGAATTCAGGCCGGAAAACGCGCCGGATTTAGAAAGCACCCGCATGACGATCTTCTCGCCATGCACGAGGGGTATGATACTGACCCGGAAATCGTAACCCTTGCCGTTGTCGTCACTGGCGACGAAGCGCCCGTCCTGCGGGCGGCGACGCTCGGCAATATCCATCCGCGCCATGATTTTGATACGCGATACCACCGCGGCGAGATGGTGCAAAGGAAACGTCATTTGCTCATGCAGCAGCCCGTCCTGGCGGAAGCGGACACGGACGCTATGCTCCTGTGGCTCGATATGAATATCGCTTGCCCCGGAGTTGGTGGCGGCATGAATGATATTGTTCACCAGCCGCACAATGGGCGCGTCTTCCGCAAGGCCAACCAGGTCATCTTCGCTAAGATGCGACTGCCCCTGCGCAATGTCGGTCATTTCATCCAGAACCGACTGCGTTTTCACGCGCACATCGTACACGCGGTTGATGGCGTCCAGCAAATCGTTGCGCAGCGCCAGATGCGGCTCAATGTGGCGGCGCAGGCGTACGCGCAGATCATCAACCGTCACGACATCGAGCGGGTCGGACATTGCCACATGAACCGCGTTGTCGGCATCCGCAAACGGCAGCAGCACTTTACGCCGCGCGATTTCTTCAGGAACCAACTGGGCGAGGGTCGGGTCTACGACGGTTTCCGTGATGTCTATAAAGGGAAAACCGAGCGCCCGCTCCAGATAGTGTCCGACGATAGCCGCCGCGACAAATCCCTGCGCGACCAGGGCTTCTCCGAAAAGCAGATTGGTATGACGCTGATAGGCCAGCGTTTGCTCCACCTGCGCTTCGTCAATGATGCCGTCTGTCTTCATGCGCTCGCCGAGAAGCGCGCTGGCCCGATTAGTTAGTGTAATGGTCATAATGAACGGTATTAAAATTCGCTTGCTCGCTTGTCGCGCAAGAGTTGAATGTTACAGGGACACACGGCGGGGTGTGGCGGATATTGGAAAGATAAGGTCTGGGTTGAGTTAGGCCAGCATCAAGACCGGCACGGATTGATTTCCGGGGAGTTTGCGAAAACTCTTTGGAATATTGGACGGAAGAGGTGAAATTCGCGTGGGAACAGCAGAACGCTTATTTCACGAAAATTGTCTTACCGGAAGCGATATTTACAGTGTTCGCTTTGTCGGCAAATCAGGCGGAGGGGGTTCCGTTGATTTGCTGGAAGGCTATGCGCCTGTTCCTCGTTATTTTACTTCTTTCACTTGACGAAGAAACATGACGAATGTTCCCGCATTTTTACGTGACAGAGAGAGTATAACACGCTTTTTCAAAAACGCGCAAATGAGTTTCTCTCATTTTTGAAGAATTTGCCGGGCAGGAGCCACAAAAAATATCCCGTTGTCTGACAATGGTATTGTCGGACAACGGGATGCGGCCCAATTTGGGCAGGATTACAAGTTTTCTCACTTACAGGCACAGGCGTTCGTTGCTGTTACAAGCGACAAACGCTTCCATTTATTTGTGAGCGCGGCGGCGTCTTATTTGCGAACGCGGCGGCGCGCAGCCAGCAGGCCGAGCGGCAGGGTGGAAGCGGCCATCAGCGCCAGTGCGCCGGGTTCGGGAACGGGTGACGTGAGTTTGAAGCGCAACCCGCCCACCGCGAAATCATTGGGCGTATTGTTTACCACAAGCGGCGCCGGCAGTGGAAGTGGCTCGGCAACGCCAAAAATCAGCAGTGACGTAATCTTATTGCCACTCGTATCCCGGACGCCAAAGAAAGGGGCCGATCCATCTCCCTGTCCGAAATTAACCACACCGAGCTGTGTGAAATCCGTAGACGCGCTGCCTTCAAACACGCGGAACGTGAAATCCGTTGGGGCAAGGCTCTGGGTCGGATCAAAGTTGAAGCCGAATGCGCTGACAGGACCGGCGAACGTAATCAACATCCCGTCTGCGGGAGCAGACGACGCACTACTTACCACATTGCGTACCAGGGGAGTCGCATTAGCAAAATCGCCTCCGAAGGTATTATTTGTGGGACCGCCTGCGCCCTGCTGGTTGCGGCGAACCAGATATTTGTTGACAAGATCGCCGTTGTCGGTAATACTCAACGTCTGCGTTCCTACGGATGTTTGATACAGAGTGTAAGCCGTAGGCGGATTGCCGATGATTGGCACGGAGGTTGGCGACAGCGCGTTAAAATCGGCTTCGGTGGGCTGGCCTACGTCGCCGTAAGCCGTCAGTTGGGCTTGTGCAGGGGCAGTCGCCAGCATGGCGGCGCATGCGCCGAAAGCGAACAAGATGGCTTTTGCATTGCGGAGGGCATGGAACGGAGCGTGTGTTGTCATTTCGGCGTGTTCCCTCTCTGGGGTTAAGTACATTGACTGTTCGGCGGTACAGTCAGGCAAAAATGGCGGCAGGGTTTAAGGGACGTCGCTGATCGCAGCGAAGAAGGCGAAAAATAATTGGTTTGCGCGCCTCTATGAAAGAGTATTGCATAAAACGTGCCAAACTCTCCGATTCCAGCAAAATTTTCTTTTTCCTAGCAAAAATACTACTATTTGCTTAATTTCAGCGCACAGCTTCATTACGCAAAATAAATACCCCTCTCCCGGCAATGTAGGATTGTTGCCGGGAAATGGGTGTTTATAAAGGAACATCCGCTGCGAGGTTCTGCCTAATTGTTGCGGCGGAAGCGTCGGCTGGCGTCTTCCGGGCGGTTGTCCGGGCGATGGGGCCGGAAGGTGGAGCGGGTGAAGCGCTCGTCCCGTCCGCCGAACCGGTTGTCGCGGTTGTTGTCCTGGCCTCGATTGTCGCGCCCGTAACCGTTGTCACGGTTGTCGCGGGGGTTTTGGTCGTCGCGATTGAACGGACGGTTTTGCCCGCCGGGGAACGCCTCCCCACCCTCGCCATCCTCGCGGCGCGGGCGGGCAATGTCCACATACACGCGCTTGCCGCGCAGTTTGGTGCGGTTGAGCATGTCCATGACGCGGGCGGCGTCTGCTTCAGGCACTTCCACAAACGTGCTGCGATCCATGATGTCAATCGCGCCGATGGCATTGCCGGGTACGCCCGCTTCGTTGGCAATCGCGCCCACGATGTCGCCGGGACGCACACCGTCCTGCCGTCCGATTTGCAGGAACAGGCGGGTCATGCCGGACTCGGTGCGCTCCTGCGCCACGTCCACTTCGGTCACGTCGTAATCCGACGCGCCCTTTTGCGCCTGCCACAGCATTTGCAGCGCGGCTCCCGCGATCTGCGAAGCGTCCCACTTGCCTTCTTCGGTCAGTTCCTCGACCGTCATCAGGAAGCCGTCCACATTTCCGGCATTGAGCGTTTCGCGGACTTTTTCCTTGAACATTTCGCGTCGCCGCGTGGCAATATCGGCGGCGGTCGGAACGCGGGCAGGCTTGATGGGCGCGTTGATAAAGCGCTCGATCAGCTTCAGTTGCCGGCGTTCGCGGGGCGCAATCAGGGTGATGGCGTTGCCGCTGCGTCCTGCGCGTCCCGTGCGCCCGATGCGGTGAATATAGGACTCTACATCCCACGGAATGTCGTAGTTGATGACGTGCGAAACGTGGTCAATGTCCAGCCCACGAGCGGCCACATCCGTAGCGATCAGCAGGTCGGCCTGTCCCGCCCGGAAGCGGTTCATCACGCGGTCACGGGCGGCCTGATTCATTTCGCCGTGCAGGGTTTCGGCCTCATAGCCGCGCAATTGCAGGGCTTCGCCCAACTCGTCCACTTCGCGGCGCGTCCGGCAGAACATGATGGTGCTGCCGGGCGATTCCATATCAAGGATACGCGCCAGCGCTTCCACTTTCTGCGAAGGAATCACTTCGTAATACGTCTGATTGACGAGGGCAACGGTGCGGTGCTTGCTTTCGATGGACACGCGCTGCGGGTTGTTCAGGTAATCGCGGGAAAGCGCGACAATGCGCGGCGGCATGGTGGCGGAAAACAGCGCGGTCTGCCGCTCTTTGGGCGCTTCCTTCAGGATTTCCTCAACGTCTTCCAGAAAGCCCATGTTGAGCATTTCATCGGCTTCGTCGAGTACGACCATGCGTATCTGGTTGAGCTTCAGCGTACCCCGCCGCAGGTGATCCAGAACGCGCCCCGGCGTTCCGACAACGATTTGCGGCCCACCCATCAGGGCGCGGAACTGGCGGTCAATCGGCTGCCCGCCATACACGGGCACAACGCGCATCCGCTTGTACTTGGTCAGGTTGTGTGTTTCCTGCGCCACCTGAATACACAGTTCGCGGGTGGGCAGCAGAATAATGGCCTGCACATGGTTCTGTGTGGCGTCCAGCTTTTCGGCAAGCGGGAGGGCGAATGCGGCGGTTTTGCCGGTTCCCGTTTGCGCCTGCCCGATAAGGTCGTGACCGGCAAGCAGGATAGGAATGGACTGCGCCTGAATGGGCGTGGGCGCTTCAAACCCGGATTCGATAATGGCGCGCATTGTCGGTTCGCTCAGATTGAGGACGCGGAATGCGGCAGCCGGTTCGATGACAGGTTCAACGATTGGCTCGGCATCGGCTTCTGCAACGGGTTCCGCAATCGGCGCTGCAACGGCTTCAGCTTTCATCTTCGGTTTCGCAGCCGGCTCCGCTGTCATCTCAACAACCGGCTCGGCTTTGGCTTCAACAGACGCTTTGCCGGTGGTTTTGGCGGCGGATTTGGCAGCGGGCTTGCCGGCAGTCTCGGCGGCAGGCGGCGCGACAGCGTTGGTCGGCGCGACAGCATCCATCTTCGCTTCTGCGGCGGGTTCGCTGCTTGCCTTTGCGGTAGATTTTGTGGCGGATTTCGCCGTCGTTTTGCGGGCAGGCTTCGCGCCTGCTTCGGTCGTGAGTTCCTGCGCGGCCTCACTCTTAGTTTTTGCCGTGTCCGGCGCGACTTCCATAGCGGGAAGTTCGATTACTTTGGGTTCTGCAACTGGCATAAGTGTGTTTTCGGTACCTTCGTTCGTGTCGGCGCGCGCATCGGGCGCGGAAGCACGAGAGTTATCAGGGGTCGGCGTCAATGGTTCCGCCCCGGCGAGCGCCGTAGTCGGGGGCGGCGTGAGCGCGTCCTGAACATCGGCAACGGGTTTCTTTTTGCTGGCTTTGGCTGCGCTCATAAGTGTCGTAATCTCCTAACGTTACATTAAAGTATACCAGATAGGAGCGGTTCCATGTCGGGTTGTTTTTTGCACACGCTGTCATGGCAAGACAGCGTGTGCAACTATCTTCTTTTCGACACTCCGTAAGCCTTTGCTAAACACGCCAAAACGCGCCGCCTTGTGGAAGCATAGACGGCGCGTGTTGCTTGTATAGCGAGTAAGAGACACTCTGTTGCCGCAAACATACTATAAAACCGGCTGGAGTTGGGAACGGCGAGATTGCTGCATCCACTCTTGGAATTGTTCTGCTCCGACTCTTTCCTGCAAAGATTGCAGCATATTCATTAAATCGTCTGTATAGGGCGACTGTAGTTCCTGAGAGACTAATGTAGCACTTTGTAAATATTTAAATGCTTGGTTAAAAATGCCTTGCTGCATTTTTAATTCTCCCAAATTTGCCATTGTGATTGCCAGAAAAGCTTTATCCCCAGTATCGGAACCAATTTGTAGGCTTTCCTGATACAAGGTTTCTGCTCCTGTCAAATCACCCATTTTCTGCTTAATCACAGCCAAATTAAGTAGCGTACTCCCGCGCAATCTGCTGTTCCCAATCCGGTTTGCAACGGACAGCGCTTGCTGGTACAGTTGCTGTGCTTCATCAAAGTTTTGCCTGTTCGACTGAATGTTACCAAGTCCAACCAATACATTCGCTATGTTCAATAAATGTTCGCTGGAACTGCCCTGCAGCGCCTGAAACTTCTGCAAACTTTGTTCATAGTAATGTTGGGCAGTCTCCAGGTCTCCTTCATAGAAGTATATGTTTCCGATTTGAGTAAGGCTAACTGCCTGGCGATAGGTATCGCCTGATTGTTGTTCCTCAGATAAATTTCGCACATAAATAGCGCGGGCCTGCTCGAAGTTGCCCAATCGCGTTGCGATTACAGCAAGTTCATGCGAAGCATCCAACACGCCGTTTTTATCATGAATTTGTTCTGATAAGCGCCGACTCTCTTCCAGATATTGGCTTGCCTGCTTCCAATTGCCGGAGTTAGCATACAGCATGCTACATTGTCGCAGAATAGTAGCGATTATTCTGTTATCGCTGTCACTGGTCTGCGGCAGAGTACGCGCCGTTTGCAGTAGCTCCTCCAATCGCTGCAGTTCCTGTTGCTTCTCGGTCTGAGTGAGGGAGGAAAGCTCCGGCCAGCCAATGTTTAAATGCCCGGAACTGTCTTTTTGCCAATGTTCGGCGCTTGTGGGAAACTCATAAACACCGGAGCGCCATGCCCAAAAATCCGGGGCGCTGAGAACCATTTTGTCCAGCGCGTAATCGGGCAGCCAGATCAGCAGGACGGCGGGACAGGCGCGGCGGATCAAATCGCGGTCGTTATTCAGGCGTCCTAATGCGGGGGAGTAATCTTCCTGCGCATAGATGGATTTTTCCAGTCCAAAGACGTTGACGAAGGCCGGAAGGTCGTTGACATCTATAACTGCCTTCAATTTATCTAACAAACTAATGATTGGCTCGTCAAGCGTTATTTCAACGGCGCGTTTACCGCTCAGGCGTTCCAAAAGCATCCGGCTTAATTGCCGCTGCTGAATGGGGCTATTGCATTTGACGAAGCCCAAAACAAATTCATTCGCCCGACGCACAACGCGCGCAATTCGGGTAAATACCTCGTCTACTTCTGGAGTTAAATCGCTGGTGACTGTCATTGCGTGTTACTCGGCGCGGCAGGCGCGGACGGCTCTGAGGGAGCGAGAAATTTGCGCAATGTCCGCACAACAGGGTTGACGGCGTAGCAGGGTTCGCCGTTCAGGTACTCCAAAATACTGGCGTTGTACATCAACACCTGATCGTCGGGACTGCCCGGCAGGGCTTGCGTTTCCTCCACCGTGTGAAGCGTCGTATAGAACTGCGGTTTGGTTAAGGCGCGCTCGAAATCGGTACGCATCAGGGTGACGGCTTTTTCCGCCTCGCGGCGCGTAATCGGCAGATCATCTATGTAATCACAGGCGGAGCGTACCATAATCAGAACGTTGCGCACATGCCCGCCACTCATGCCACAAAGGTAATCCAGCGTGTCGGGAGTGTCGAACGCCTGATCACTGGGGATGTGGGAAACTGTCAGCCGCTTTTGTACGATGTCGTGCATGGCGGCAATGCCGGCTGCATTGCCCTGCCGATCACGCCCAATAATTTTGATCATCGGCAAAGTGAATGGCTGCTTGCTGTAAATGGTGGTCAGGGCAGGCGCAGTCGGCGCGAACAGCATCGAGATAGGAAGCGTATAGATAATGTGTGTTTGGAGTTGCGTGAGCTGCGCGCCCCGGTTGATGAACAATTGCTCATGCGTATTGTATTGGCTCTCAGGAATGTTACGCAGTGTGATACGATCCAGATTGTCAACGATGACTACAAGGTCTTCATATCCTTTGGCCTTGAGTTTTGTTGCCACCTCGGCCAGCAGATCGTTCACCGCCTGAATTAAATTCGAGACGTTTGGCTCCAACGCCTGACGAATTTGGTTCCGGGCGATAGGACTGCTTTTAATGGAAGCCGTCAGTTTGCCTACTTTTGCATCCAGCGTCAGGTTCTCGAACACCACTTCACTGCCTAAAAGAGTTTTCAAATCTTCAAAGAAGCGGCTCAGGCGCGCAGGGCGCAAATCCTCATGAAAGTATTCGCGCATCACTTTCCCGACTTCGCGCGCAATGGCAAGAAGAATGTCGGCTAAGTCTACGTCGTTGACATCCACATCCTGATCGTCCGCTTCAAAGTAGACGACAAAGAAGGGACGCCTTTCTCCGGCAGGCTTGGAAAGACGATCCATCAGGCGTTTCAACTCCGTAGATTTGCCGCAGCCACGATGCCCCGTAAAGAGCAGATGCATCGGCTCGTCGGCGCGACGAATGGCTTTCGCCATGCGTCCAACCAAATCGTCCGTGCCGCGCACATCGTCACAAAGAACGTAGCGTTCATCACCGGGCCGCAACGGTTCTGTAGGATTGCATTTCTGGTAAAACAAGTCAATGCCTTCTGCCATTCTCACATCCTCCCTCCTTCTATTGTATCCTATCTGTCAATAGCTTTCATACATCCTTGCGCGGCCTCCAAAATAAGACGGCAAAATATTTTGCGAGTTGATGAAAATTCGCTTGACTCTCCCGTTACGGGAGGCATTATACTGTGCTTGTTCGCTGCAAACGGCAGGCTTTCTTGTATGGGCAAGGTTCTTGTGCGGGCAGGGCGGTTTGCCACAACGAATTGGAAGACGACCATGTTCAAAATCGGGGATTTTTCCAGAATGAGCCGGGTGTCGGTGAAGGCGCTGCGCCATTACGATGACGTGGGATTGCTGGAACCGGCGCATGTGGATGAGGAAAGCGGCTACCGCTATTATACGGCGGAACAGCTCGCGCTGCTGAACCGCATTCTGGCGCTCAAAGACTTGGGCTTTTCGCTGGAACAGATTGCACGGCTGCTGAAAGAAGGACTATCCCCGGCGGAAATGCGCGGGATGCTGCGCCTGCGGCAGCAGGAGATACAGCAGCGCATGGAAGAGGAACAGGGACGTTTGGAGCGCGTGGAAGCGCGGCTGCGGCAAATCGAGCAGGAAAGCGGAGCGTCGCCCTATGACGTGATTATGAAGCAGACCGATGCCCGATTGATTGCCGGTTTGCGGGCCACCATCCCCGACTTTCATCATATTCAGACGTTGTTTGCGGAGATGTACACCGACCTGCACCGCCTGGGAATCCGAACGCGCGGTCCGCACATTGTTTTCTGGCACGACCGGGAATATTGCGAAACCGCCATTGACATTGAAGTGGCGGCGGCTATCGAACCATGCCCTGCCGCCCGTTTCGAGCCGAGCCTGCGCGTACGTCCGCGCGAACTGGCCGAAGAAACCGTTCTTAGCGTGGTACATCAGGGGGAATATGGAGGGATTGAACATGCGTACAAGCCCCTGCTGGAAACTATTGCCAACCACCGCTATCAAGTAGCCGGCGCTTTTCGCGTTCTGGTGCTGAAATGGGATTTCAACATGCCGCCCGAACAAATCGTCAGCGAAATACAAGTGCCTGTGGAATTACCTTCAACTAATGTTTAGAAGCCCAATCGGAGGACACGACAATGCAATTCACAAAGCGCAATGGTTCCCTTAAGCGCCGCCCTGCCAACATCGCAGGATGCCGGACGCGCGTTCGCCCGCTCTCGTTCGCCGTCGCCAATCTCAGCCTGGTCACAGTGGGAGGACTGCTCCTGATGACGGGCAGCGCTTTGCAGCCGAGTCAGGCCGCGCCCCAATCTTCCGGCGCAACGAAACCGGCTCCCGAACCTGTGAAACCGGCAGGCAATTCCAACGTCAATACGGCTATCATTCACAAAGATGGCCGTCCCGCGCATCTGGATATGCTGTTGCGCGACGACTTCTTTGTCGGCTTTACGGGCGACGAGGCGCGGCTTGCGCATGGCATGAAAATATGTGAGCAGATGATGGCAAAGTATCCCAATTTCGGGGAAGCCATTGTCTGGCATGGCAGCGGCCTGGTTTTCCAATCTGCGAAACTGTTTCAGAAGGGGGACAACAAGCAGGGCATGGTCGTCTGGCAAAAGGGATTGGATGAAATGGATGCGGCCGTAAAACTGGAGCCGAACAACGTTTCCGTGCTGATACCCCGCGCCGCAACCCTGATTCCCGCCGCCCGCTTTATCAACTACAAGCCTCTCGCGGACTCACTCTGGACTCGCGCAGCTTCCGACTACGAAAAAACATACGCCGCGCAAAAACCCGGTTTCGACAAGCTGACCTCCCATTCCAAAGGCGAGTTGCTGTTCGGACTGGCCGAAGCCAGCGCGCGGTTGGGCAACGAAGAGAAAGCCCGCGCGTACCTGAAACAGATGCAGCAGGCATGCAAAGGAACCGACTACGTGACGGAAGCCCAAACCTGGCTGGACAAGAAGACCCTGGCAACGGGACTGCCTGCCCGCAATTGCATCGGATGCCATGTAAAATAGTTGGTGATTGGTTTGAGGAGTGGATTGTGCAACGTTGGATGCTGGAATTGAACTTTTATTACCGCGATTTTCGATGTTTTTCAAACAAGGAGCGTAACAGGCATGGCACAGGATACAATTACAACGAACCAGTCGCCAGTCGCCAGTCGCCAGTCACCAGCCGCCAATCACCAACCACCAACCACTAATCACCCCCTCCTGGAAGCGCGTCAACTGCGCAAGCAGTACGAGCGCCTTACCGCTGTGGATGGCATTGATTTTGAGATAAAGCGGGGCGAGATTTTCGGACTGCTTGGGCCGAACGGCGCGGGCAAAACCACGACCATCAGCATGTTGGCGGGGATTTTAACGCCAAGCAGCGGGGAAATCTGGCTGAACGGCCTGGCATCCAATGGCGGCAGAGAAGCGCGGCAAATGCTCGGAGTCGTGCCGCAGGAACTGGCGATTTACAGCAAACTAACGGCGCGAGAGAATTTAGCCTTTTTTGGGGAATTGTACGGCTTGCATGGCGCTACTCTTGCGGAGCGTATTGAGGAAATGCTGACGCTGGTGGGACTTGCCGACCGCGCGGGGGATCGCGCCGACACGTTTTCGGGCGGCATGAAGCGGCGCTTGAATCTTGCCGTCGGCCTGATGCACCGTCCGCAATTGCTGCTGCTGGACGAGCCGACGGTGGGCGTTGATCCACAGTCGCGTAACCACATCTTTGAAGGCGTTCGGACGCTGAACCGGGCAGGGCTGACGGTGCTGTATACCAGTCATTATATGGAAGAAGTGCAGGCGCTGTGTCACCGCGTGGGCATCATGGACAAAGGGCAACTTATTGCCTGCGATACGGTTGCCAATCTGATCGCGGCGCATGGCAAGCCCATCATTGAAATTGTCCTGGATATGGCGCAGATTGCTCCCGATTTGCAGCGGCAACTGGAGCAAATGCCGGGTGTGCAGTCCGTACAGGCCACGCCGAC
The DNA here is from genome assembly GCA_963835065.1 of uncultured Chthonomonadaceae bacterium. Lineage (GTDB taxonomy): Bacteria > Armatimonadota > Chthonomonadetes > Chthonomonadales > Chthonomonadaceae > CAWFQB01. The sequence goes on from CAWIEK010000053.1 coordinate 251,203, forward strand.
ACCCCGCGCGTCCGACGGCCTTGCGGGAGCAGCGGAAAATTCCGACGCAATCACACTGCTCAACATCTGCACCGAGCAGCCCAATCGCCTGTTGCCGGAAATCATTCTTGCCTTAAGCGCCGCCCACGCGCCCATTCTCTCGCTCAACGTCAAGCAGCCCACGCTCGAAGACGTGTTCCTCGCCCTCACCGGCAAAACGCTGCGGGATTGAGGAAGGGAGTAGGGAGTAGGTGGTAGGGAGTAGGACAAGCAAAGTCATTCCTACTCCCTACCACCTACTCTCTACCACCTACTCCCTACTCCCTACTTCTGGAGACTGCCATGCCATTCTGGAGCATTGCGCGCAAGGATTTGCGCACCATACTGCGCGACAAGTCCGGGGCCATTATGCTTTTCCTGTTGCCCCTCGTGTTTCTGTTCGTGTTCGGAGCCGCGTTTGGCGGGCAGTCGCAGGCTGGGAACAAAAGCCCCTTCAAGATTCTGGTGAGCAACGCGGATCAGGGTAAGCGGGGCGCGGAAGTAGTACGCGCCATACAGCAGGTGAACCTGACCACGCAGGAAACAGCGGGTGGTGCGCAGGAGGTGGAGGCGCAGGTGAGCAAGGGCGCGTATGCGATTGGCGTGATTTTGCCTGCCGATTTCAGCGCACAGTTGGAAGCGTATGTCCAAACCGCCTCGGAAGGCAAGTCATCCCCTACCCCAACGGAAATGCGCGTCCTGATTGACCCGGCGCAGCCGCAGGTGGCGGGCATGGCAAAGGGCGCGATCTTCGCGTCCGTTCAGCGCGTGATGGGGCCGCTGTATCGGGAAGCGGCGCTGGCGCGAATTCCCGCCGCGTATCGCGCCGACGCGGAAAAGAACATGACTGCGCAAAGCGGCAACAGCGTCATGCCGTTTGAAATGAGCGGCGAGGCAAGCGGCAATGCGCAGACAGACGCAGGCAAAGAAGCGAACGGGAACAACAAGAGCGGCAATACAGGGGAAGTAAAGCGCGCGGACATAACCGCCGGGGATGTGATTACGCCCGGATTTGCCGTGTACTTCGTGTTTTTCCTGGCGAACAGCGTTGCCGTCAGCCTGCTGCTGGAACGGCAGGAGGGCACGCTGCGACGCATGTTAAGCGCCCCCATTGCCCGCTCGCAGATTTTACTTGGCAAACTGACGGCGCGAGCGATTTTGGGAATTCTGCAAACGATGATGCTGTTCGGCGTGGCGGGCGTGTTCCTGCACACGCATTACGGCAGTTCGCCGTTCGGCATTGCGCTTATCGGACTGGCAACCATTTTCACCGCAACCGGGTTAGGTCTGCTGATTGCCACCCTCGCCAAAACGCCGGAACAGATTCAGGGCATGACCACCCTGCTGCTGGTGGTGATGGGCGCGATTTCCGGCTGCCTGATGCCGCGCATGTTCCTGCCCGACAGCGTACAAAAGTTCAGCCTGATTACGCCCCATGCGTGGGCCTTGACCGCGTATCAGGATTTGATGCTGCGCGGCAGGCCCTTGACCGCCGTTCTGCCCGAAATTATGGTCGTTGTCGGCTTCGGCGCGGTCTTCTACATTCTGGCTCTGGTTCGCTTCCGCTTTGAATGATAAACTCAGTTCTGCTTTGTCAGCCACTCTTCGGCATCTGCCAGCGTGTTGAGGTCGAATAAAGCCAGGCCCAACTCGTCCATCTGTTCTGTTGATAGGCTATGCAGGCGTGTCTGCAACTCAGGTGATAATGATCCGAATCGGTGCGTCAGCAGCGCCACAAGTAACTCCTCTTTACCTTCCGCGCGGCCTTCCGCGCGGCCTTCCAGTCGCCAACTGCTTACCATATCTTCTCGCTCCTTTTCTATCTGCGGCAGTTTTGCTTCTGCCTGATTGTATTGACGCTGCTCCACCGTGTTCAGTCTCAAATACCGGTCAACAAACTGGAAAATCAACTCCGATTTCGCCGGGTTGAGTTTGAGCGTGAGCAGCAGGCGCAGGCACTGCAGCTTCACTTTCGGCCTATCCCCCGCCGCAATCTTCATCTTCGCCATCAGCGCCGTCGCTGCCGGGTTGGGCTGCTTGACATACGCGCGCCAACTCAGGCGGTTGAGTTGAATAACGCGATAGTTGAAGCGATTGACCACGAAGCCGGGAAACGCGACCACATGCTGCTTGGGTTCCGGGCGCAGAGGCGTGTCGTAAGAGAAGATGACCACCGGGTAAACAGGCAGATTGTATTTCTCGTACAATCGGGCGAAGTACCGGAACATCCGCTTGGGAAAATCCGACTTCGCGCTGGACTGGTTCTCAATGTGAATTAGAAAGAACGCTTCGAAGGGAGGCTCTTGTGGCTGCGTTGGGTCTGCGGCATCCGCAAGCGCGGCAGGAGTTCGCTTGAAGCGGACTTTCACAACAATGTCTACTTCGTGCTTGTCGCCCGAAGCGATGTCGGTAAACACTTCCTTGTCCAGCAGTTCGTAGAAGGAGGTGTCTATGTAGGCGAACACATCCGGCAGGAACGACTCGACGAACTCCATGAAGAAGTTCGTCAGCAACTCCTTAAACATTTTATCATGATCTACAGTTTCAAGATTCATGCCGCTATTGTACCCAATCCCAAGTTGCCTTATGACGCTATACGGTGGGCGGCTGCACCTCGACCATTTTGCCGGTTTCCGCCGACTTCGATGGTAGCGAAGGTCAGGGCAAGGGTGTTCAGGTTGTCGCGCCCACTGGTTTCGGGTTCCGTGCCGGATTCGATGCAGGCCCGCCAGTGGTACAGATCGTAATGGTGGCCCTGCGCGCCGATGGAGGGCGCCCACAGGGGTTCGCCCCAGGGTTCCGGCAGGGGCGTGAAGAAGTGCATGGCGTTGTACTGCGACGTATCCGCGTTTTGCGGAAAATAGCGGATCGGCCCCCACTCGTCGCGCTGGTTCCACACCAGGCTGCCCCGCGTTCCCGTAATCACCCATCGCCCGTTCCAGCCCGTATCTACGCCGGGTGAGGCGAAACTGCCCGTGTAGTTGACCTTGACGCCGTTTGCAAAGTCAATCCACGCGAACGCGCTCAGATCGCCCTGCGTGTTGCTGACGCGGGGGTTCCAAGTTTGGGCCATGACCCGCGTGGCGTTGGAAGCAAGCAGGTAGCGCATCATATCGAAGTGATGCACGGCCATATCCATGAGAAACGGGTGCGGCATTTTCTGCCGCCAGCCGAACAGCAAGCCGTGTATCTGAAACTCCACATGAACATGGTCAATTTCGCCAATCGCGCCTTCCGCAATCAAGCGGCGCAGAAAGCGGGGCTGATCGTGGTAACGGAACTGCTGCGTGACCATCAGCGTTCGCTTCATTTCCTGCGCCGTCCGCACGATCTTAGCCGCCACCGCCATGTTTTCGGCCAGGGGTTTTTCCGCCAGAACGTTCAGGCCGGCGCGCAGGGCAAGCGTACTGGTAAACTCATGGCAGGGAGCGGGGGTACAGTCAATGAGGCCGTCCGCTTCCACATTGGCAGCGGCGTCCTCTACATTGGTAAATTGACGCTCTGATGGTACGCCCACAACATCGCCCGCCATTCGCAGCGCGTCGGGGTTCGGGTCCACCAGCGCCACATGATGAAATCCGTCGCAGTCGCGCACGGCGTAGATCCAGCTTTGTCCAAAGCCGCCTACGCCCGCCTGTATCACGCGCATTCTCTTATCGTCTCCCCACAGCGCGCCAAAACCTTCGTCCGTAAAACTTTCGTCTTTGAAAGGCGCTGCGTATAACTTTATTGTGCTGAATGTAGATTCCTGCCAAATCATGGCGAAATGGTTGAGGAATTGCTCACGAACTTCATGCTCACGTTTAACTGCGCGACAAAATAGCGCGGGTTAAGCGGTTCCTCCGTCGCGTGTGCCAGCCATTCTTCCCAGGGCCGTATTGCCCCAGGATGGAACAATTTTTCCTGCATATAGTTCCCAATTTTCGGACTGGAAACCAGCGCGTCAGCCGGTTCGCCTTCCAGAACCGTTGCTTGAATATAATGCAGGAGTTGGGAAGCGACCATTTCGCCAAGCAAATAGTTGTGGTAATACACGGGCGACGAGGCCAGGTGAATTTTGCTTGCCCACGCATCTTTCGGACGAAATTCGAGGGGACATGTGACATTTTGCCATGTTTCTACCTGCTCCCACCACAGCGCATCTAAATCCTGCTCCGGGTCGCGGTACAATTCGCGCTCAAAATGCGCCATCACGAAGCACCAGCGCATGAACACGAGCAGATGATCCCGCATTTCGCGCTTCGCGCTGGCGGCAATCCGCGCGGCTTCTCCCGCTTCCACGCCCGCGTACCGATGCAGCCAATCCGCGTTCTTGGTCAATCTGCCCATAAACAGGGCAATGGCTTCCGTTGTCATGATGTGTGTGGGTTCGCGCAGCAGAAACGGCAGATTCGCGTCCATGAACTTATCATACACGGCATGGCCGAACTCGTGCAGCATGGTTCCCATCCAGCGCTCGTTGTCGCGGCAGTTGCACAACACGCGCACATCGCCCTCGTGATCCACATCCATGCAGAAAGCGTGCTGGCATTTGCCTTCGCGCTCGTACAAATCCGCGATTTTCAGCAAATCATCAACCGGCAGGCCGATGGCTGTATAAAAGTCCGACGTTAGCGCTTCCAGATTCTTGCCTTTGAAAAAGCGGTCCAAATCCGCTTCGCCCGGCCCCGGCTCCTGAAAAAAGCGGTTGGCATGATGCCAGGGACGGACTTCTTCGGGCGCGATGTGAAAACGGGCGGCAAGGTCGGCGTCTAATTGGGCTTTGTAATCATGCCAGATCGGATTGGACTGCGTTTTCAGATCGTCTAAAATGCCGAACAAGCGTTCCTCATCCAGTTCCTGCAGCTGCATACTCATGGCGTAGTAATTGACAAAACCCAGGCGACGCGCTTCCCGGTTGCGCAGCCGCGCCAGATGCCGCACTTTGTCCGCAACCGCGCTGCCGACCGTTTTGCTGGCAAGCCAGGCTTCGCGGCGCAATTCAACATCATTGGAACGAATTAAAATGTCGTCAACGGCGTTGTCGCTGACGGGTTCGCCGTTTACAAGGGCGCGGTGGGCGTTGAATTGCTCCTCGATGTCCACTTGCAGCCCAATCATCTCTTCAATGACCTGCGCATCCATCTGAAACGCCAGGTAATTGTTGAGCAAAAGCGCGTGTTGGCGGGCGAGGAGAGGGGCTTGTAACTCGGACGCTGGCAGGGCCTGCAGGAAAGCATACTCCTGCGCGTTGGCGTACACTTTGGCAACATCCGCGCTCATTTGCGCCGAACGCTCTTTGGCGGCTTCGCTGCCGGTTGTTTGCAGTTCCCACGCGGCGATATTGGAAGCGCGTATCAGCGGCTCTACGGTGGCTAAATGCCGGTCAATGAACTGCTGCATTTGCGCGTCTGCGGTGGCTGGAGTCATCAGGAATTGTCCTTGTAAAATTTTGGATGTAGTATTGTACCCGGCACACTCCGCATTGACAGCACTCTATGAAATACGGGGTTATCCCGGCAGTCTGTAGAATCGGAGATAATTCAGGGGCGGTGGCTACCGGTAAGTGTTCATAAATCCATAACTTGTCGAACCAGCGGGAAGTCGAGCAAACAACGGATGAAGGATGAAAAGACAAGGATGAAGGATGAAGGATGAAGGATGAAAGCGCCGGGAAAAGGGCATGTAGAAAAAAGAGTATGTAGAGTCATCGTCGAAATCTTGGCAATGCAGCGCTTCCAGCCCGATGTCTCGTTGTGTCAGGTTGTAGGAGAGAGGCGTCGTGACCTCGTAAGCATCAGGGCGAACGGGAGGGGTGTGGGAACATAGGACTGGCACCTCCCTTCCTGTGTGTCTAACATCTGCATAGTAGACGTTCGTACCACTATTTAGACGACTGTGTTGAGTTAAGGTTTCACTTTTTTCGCGTTGTTTGGATTTTTTTGCGGAATTATTTTACCGAATTGTTTTTGTTGGCTGGTTGCTGTTGGCGTTGTGTGAAGAACGGTGCAGGACGCTTGCTTAGAGCCTATCCCAGTAGGCCGGGTATTGAAAATACCCGGCAGGAAAGTGCAAGCGTCTTTCAGACGCGAATTCCCGACTATCGGGATAGGCTCTTAGTATCCGTACATCTATCACGTCCCGGTGGGCGCAGCAAGCAACGCCCCTGCGTTCGTGAAGTTAATAATTTACAGACCCTAAGTGCGGGGTTATTCGGCCTTACCCATGAAAGCAGACAGCCACAGGCACATTCAGACAACCTATGCTATAATGTCAAACGGACGCAACCGGTATCTGGCGCGGCAAGATCGCCCGGTTCGGTTGGAGGGGAACCTACCATGATTAGCGAAACGCTTCCACTATCTGTCGAATCGGAGACAGTTCAGGGACAATGGCTGCCGGTAACGATGATGGAGTTGAGTACAGACGACACGCCCCGTTTAACATTCAGCGTTGTTATGACGTTGCGCAATGGAAATACGCGGCACGGCATCAGCACAGCGCTTGTGACCGATGCGCGTTTATTGCAGCGTCTGCGTGACGAGGTTCACTCTGGCGATCAAATGGAGGTTTGCATCCAAACGGATTGGGAAGCCGAGGATATTCCGACCACTTTGCTGGATTTCGTACTGTGCAATCGCGGATAATAAAACAGGCTGGAAGCGAAATTTGCTTCCGGCCTGTTTTTGCGTTTCTGGCTTGTGCTGGTGGGCATCAAACCGCTTTGTCAAGGTTAGGCGCGACGCTTTCGGCTTTGGTGGCACAGCAGGCCGCTTCCCGCCATCAGGCTTGCCAGGAGGGCGATATTGCCGGGTTCGGGAACGGCGGCAATTGTCGGCGCGGCAATCGTCAGGGGAGTTCCGCCGCCTGCCGGGGATTGGGTATCATCGCTGGCGAAGGCTTGCAAGTTCAGCGGGTCGCCTGTCAAGTCGGTGAGCAGGAACACATCGGAGCCGACGTTGGCAAGTCCGAGGGTGGGCAGTTCCGTGCCGCTGCTGTCGAGAATGGCAAACGTGAACTCGTCCGGCGTGCCGCTTGCGTCGGCCCTATTGGTCAGCGTCAGGTCGAAGTCCAGTACGCTGCCCGGCGTGAACTCCTGCGCGAAATCGTTGAGCAGGCCGGTATCGGTCAGCGTCACGCTGGAAGCGAGATTGCCGGTCACGCCGCCCATTGCCGTCGGAGTCCCGGCTCCACTCCCCCCGCCGAAGGCGAAGTTGAACAGCCGAACCGTATTGTTGGCGTCACCGGGCGTATTGCCGCTGCCGTCCGTAAACTGGAAGTTCAGAGCAAACGGTCCCGCTGCGTGGCCGACAAGTGGCGAGGTGTCCATGCGGATGTGGTAAGCCTGCGTTTGCGCATGGCACAGGGTTCCTATGCACAGCAAACTTAACGTGGAAAGCAGGCGCATGGCATAGGCGCTTTTATGCGCCGGTATGCAAAAATAGTGTGGCAAAGGTTTCAAGGCTGGGTTCCTCCGGCGAGAATGCGCGTAGTGTAAGTGAACGCCCGATTGGACGGATTGCTGAACTGCAGAGTGATCGGTGACGCTGGCTCCCGGCGCGAGGCGATTGCCTGTCGTCGGATATACGTTCATATAGGGGCTGTTGAACGGCGCAAGCGATTGGGTAAGGCCGTTCGCGGAAGCCAGCGTGACGCCAGGCGGCAGGCCGTCAAGAGCGAGAAACACACTGCCCGGAATGGACGCGGACGACGTGTTTTTCAGCGTGATTTGCTGCGCGTACAGGTTCGTGCCGCGGTTGAAACGCAGGCCGCCCCGCGTAACGCGCATCTGTGAGGTGACATCATGCAGGCCACGATTGTTCAGCAGGACGCTGGCATCGCCGCTGGTAAAGTTTGCCGTGACGAGGTCGGGAAAGCCATCGCCGTTGAAATCCCCAACGGCCAGCCAGTTCGGGCCAATCCCGTTGATGGCATAGGTTTGCAAATCCCCGAATGTGCCATCCCCGTTGCCGGGCAGAACGCTCACCGAGTTGCTGGTATAGTTGGCGGTGACGAGGTCCAGTTTGCCGTCGCCGTTGATATCCACGATGACGAGGCCGTCCGGTCCCGATCCACTGCCGGTGGAAATAATCTGCTGGCTTTGAAACGTTCCGTCGCCGTTTCCGAAATAAACGCTCACATTGTCGTCGCTGTAGCCGGGAACCACGACATCCAGATTGCCGTCGTGGTTCAGGTCGGCGACGGCAACGGCATACGGGTTCTGGCCGACCGGCAGATCGCTGGAAGCGCCGAACGTGCCGTCGCCGTTGTTGAGCAGCGTGGAAAAGGTTCCGCCGTAGGAGTTGGCGGTGACAATATCGAGTTTGCCGTCGTGGTTGAGATCGGCGAGGACAATAGCCTGCGGGCCGCTCCCGGCATTGTAAAGCTGAACCGTTTGAAAGGTTCCATCCCCGTTGCCAAACAGGACGCCAACGGTATCATTTTCGTAGTTGGCGGTGACGATATCCGGCTTGCCGTCGCCGTTCACGTCCCCAATAGCAACGCCTTCCGGCACGGCATCCGTTGCGAACGTCAGGGGCGACTGAAACGTTCCATCCCCATTGCCAAGCAGGACGCTGACATTGCCGTTTGTGGTGCTGGCGGTCACAATATCCGGCTTGCCATCGCCGTTCACATCCGCGACAGCCATGCTTTCCGGCCTGCTTCCGACGGCAAATTCCAGCGGGTCCTGAAAGGTTCCATCGCCGTTGCCAAGCAGGACGCTGACGCTGCTGACTCGCCGGTTCACAACGGCAATGTCGGGAATGCCATCGTGGTTGAAATCGGCAACCACAGACGCATACGCCCCGAAATCCGTTGTATACTCATCACTCGGCCCGAAAAGCGGACGCTGCTGCGCCTGCGCCTGCCGAGACAGGCCGGACAGGGCAAACAAAGTAAACAGCATCGCAAGCGCGGCTAAACGGTTGATAGTTGATAGTTGATAGTTGATAGGGAGGCAGGAACTACGAACTTTCAGCGCCCCTCTGGTTAGACGCATACCTTGCGTACATGGAATAGCGCGGCGAATACCGCGTCGGATTCGCGCTGCGTCAGTCAAAACAAAAACGGCGGACATAAGAACTCCTTTGTGTGATGCCGGATGGTCGGCGGGTGGGGCAAACGGTCAAGCCGCCCTACCCGCCGACAGGTAAACGTCAGGGCTGAACGCCGCCCGCAAGAATGCGAGGCGTGTAGCTGATGGCGCGGTTGGACGGATTGCGGAACTGAAGCGTGACCGATACGGTTTTTCCCGGCGCTAACCCGCCGGCAGGCATGTACACGCGCATATAGGGGCTGTTGAGTGGCCTTAAGTTTTGCGTCGCGCCGTTCGCGGAAGCAAGCGTTACGCCGGGTGTCAGGCTGTCGAGCGCGAGGAACAGGCTGCCGCTAAACGTATTCAGTCCCGTATTTTTGAGTATGACCCGCTGCGTGTACAGCGTCGTACCGGTTCCGCGCAGGGGCGTACTGCCGGACACGGAGAACTCCGAACTGACGTTGGCTCCCCCCTCGTTGTTAAGCAGAACGCTGATGGAATTGTCTGTCGCGTTCGTGGTAATGATGTCGGGCTGTCCATCGCCGTTGAGGTCGGCAAGCACAACCGCAACTGGGCCTGCCCCCGCGCGCGAAGGCGTGGGATCGTTCACTCCTCCACCCAACAATCCGCGCAGGACGTTGACCTGATTGTTGGCCGTGTCCGTTATCACATAATCGGGCAGGCCGTCGTCATTGAGGTTGGCAATGGCAAGACTGCTCGCATTGCTGCCGCCATCAAAGAGCGCGTCCTGAAAGGTTCCATCCCCATTCCCAAACCGTGTGCGCAAGTCCGCGCCGCCGTTCGCAATCACAAGGTCGGGTATGCCATCAACGTTTACATCGGCAACCACGACAGCAAGCGGGTTGGGCGGAGTGGAAAGCGTAGGCGCGGGAGTGAAGGTTCCATCCCCGTTGCCAAGCAGAACGCTGAGGGTTGCATCGCCGTAATTGGGCGTGACAATGTTGAGGCTGCCGTCGCCGTTGAGATCGGCAAGGACGACGTTACGGGGTTGGCTGCCGACAGCCAGGGTCGTTCGGGGCTGAAACGCGCCGTTGCCCTTGCCGATGAGGAGGCTGACGGTATTATCACCGGCATCAGCGGTGAGAATGTCGGGCTTCCCGTCGCCGTTCACATCGCCAATTGCAAGGCCGTCAGGATTATTGCCGACGGGAAGAACGGTTTGGGGCTGGAAGGTTCCGTTGCCGTTGCCGCGCAGCAGGGAAACGGTATTGTCAGCAGCGTTGACCGTGACAATATCGAGTTTGCCGTCGCCATCAAGGTCGGCAAGGACGATGCCGCGAGGATTGTTGCCGACAGGAACGATTCTCTGCGGCTGGAAGGTTCCGTTGCCGTTGCCAAGCAGGATACTGACCGAAGCGTTGCCGGCATTGGCGGTCACAATATCGGGGATGCCGTCGCCATTGACATCTCCGACAGCAGACGCAGAGGGATGGAGGCCGACACCGGTGTTGATTGCCGGCTGAAACAGAATGGGCGGATTGATGCACCCGGACAGCGCGAACGCGGCGAAGCCGAGCAGCGCGCCGGGAAGCGCGAGTGAGCGTGTGCGATACATAATCGTGGTTTCCTTGTCAAACTGAGAATGGGACGCTATCGAAGGGAGTATACAAATCCATCGTGATACTTTCGTAACATCTGCGTGATATTTAGGGAACACACGCGCTATTTTGCGGCAGGAGCGTACAAGGACCAACCTCGTTGACAGTTTGGGAGAGGTTGGAGAGGCTTCCGGGAGTTTGATAAGAATACTATTTCAGAATTCATACGGATTCAGCTTGTCCCGGCTGAAGATGCCGGACATTTCTGCCAAAAATAGAGCCGCATCCAGCGAAGTTGTCCAAACGCTCTCCTCCGCGCGTGTTCGGACACTCGTTCGCAAAACGGCGTTCGGTCAGGAAGCCCATCTCCTGACTGAACGCCGTTTTGTATTCCAACTGAAAGTTTTCCCTGCGTCCCGCCTCCCAACTTCCCGATAATTCTACAGGTAATAATCCAGCATTAAGACAGTCTCTTGCGCCGGAGATTGTAAAGCCCCGGCAGGCATCCGGGTACTGAAAGTACCCGGCAAGACAAAACAAGCGTCTTTCAGACGCGACACTCTATAAAGATTCCCGCGTCCGCAGGACGCTTGTACTTTCCTGCCGGGGATTTTCAATCCCCGGTATCGTTGGGAGTTGCGTATGCGCCGCCTCTTTCTTTTATTCTTCCTGTTTGTTTCCGTTGCCGCTTGCGCGCAGGAAAAGCCCCCGCCTCCCATCGGGCCACATATCGAGCAGATTGGGCCGCACAATACGATTACCGTTCAGGCGGTGGGCGAACCGGGGCATTATATCGGATTTGATGTGCTTGCGGACGGCAAATTGGCCGCGCCCGTTCGCTTCACATCCCGTGAGTTGATCTTCAGCGCGGATGCTGCTAGCCGCCAACAAGGGCGCTGCGTCCACGCTTGTCTTTGACAATCTGCAAGCCGCGCCCGATTGCGGGCTTGCTTTACAGCACAGCCGCGTTGTCGTGACGCTTGTACAGCAGCAATTCCCCACCGTCGCCTTCGACCTCAATCTCACTTCGTTTTCGTCTCGCGAGTGGCAGCAGGCGATTGGCTTGCAGCCGTTCCACTTTCTCACGTTGGGACTGCCGGAAGCGACGGTATGGCATCAGCGGGGCTGGCTGTTTGCCACGCCACGCGCCGATTTGTTTCCCCTCCTGCTCGATGTTCACGCCGGAATGCCCGAACTTTCCGCTTCCTACAACCACGAATGGAGCGCGACTCCGCCCCTGTCCGCCCATGCTTTGCCCGTTGTCGGGTTGTGGTCTCCCGCCCGAAAATTGTACATCGGCTGGGATTTTCAGGCTTCGCGCATAGGTGACAATTCCGAGCGCGACATTGCCACCGGCTTCTGCAATCGCCTGATTGTTCCGGTTGAACCGCGCATCCGCCAGCCTATCGAAGAAACACAGCCGCCCGCTTCGCCCCTCCCGGACGCGGACGCGCCCCGCAGCCGCAATGGAAAGCCGCCGTCCCATCGTGACCCGCGCACTCGCCGCCCGCTTTCCTATGACCAGCAGGCAAGCCGGGAACTGGATCACAGCGGCGTGGGTAAATTCGTCGCGCTCGTGTACCCGCAGGGCGGCGCAGACGCGCGGCAGCCTGCCTATCCCAAAGCCGGAACACGATTGTCCTCCCGCGCCACGCTTACGTTCAACACGGATTTAAGCGATACGGATGATCCCAACCGCTTTTTGTGGCAGAACTGGTGGAACACGCCTTCCATTTACAGCCATCTGGCAAACGTGCCGCTTGTCAACGATCTGAGTTGGCTGCCCACATCAACACTCCTGCAAACGCTCACGCCCGCTCCTCAAAACAGCCTGCTTACCGTTGCCGATGACCAGTACCACATCCCCGGTTCCCTGCTGCTGGCCGGCCAAAACACGCTCAACGAAAGCCAAGTGGAAACCGCCTTTCATACCGACAGCCAAACCCAATTGACACAACTGCAAGCCGACGCGCAAACCCTGCTCCACTACGCCAAACATTTCACCCTTGACAAAGAACCCTGCGTCTATTGGGAACAGCCGCTTGCCGGCGAATGGACAACGCAATGGGGCGGCGAACCCGCCACCACCCTCCATTCTCACAGCGGGTGGGCGGCGGCGCGGCTGTTGCTGGACTTGTATAAAGAGGAGAAAAGAAGAAGAGAAGAAGAGAAGAAGAGAAGAAAAGCAGAGCAAAACGAACATACCTCTGCGAGTTTGCTAACGCAGGAAGGGGAGAAGCATCCCAACTCTTCTCTTCTTCCTACAATAGACGGTGTTTTCAACTGGACAAAGCGCGTCGTCTGGACGCGGGGGCGGTTGGGCGATTCGCCTGCGTCGGCAAGCGTGGAGGATGGCGCGTCGGCGATTGCGTTTTTGCTGGATTATTATTTCACCTTCAAAGACGATCTGACGGAGGACGCCCACCATACGCGGGCTTTGCAGGCGTTGGAACTGGCGCGTACTTTTGCGTACCGTTATCTGATTATGTGGACGGGTAATGGGGATAGTGGCGGCGCTGAGAACAGCGCGTTTTTGTGGGAGCGGCGTTCAGGACAGGAACCGGCAGGCGGGGCGCAAGACGGGGAGAACCTGGACGCGCTGGCGCAGGTGGCGGTGCATACCGGGGATCCTATTTTGATGTGGGCGCTTCGCGGCAGCCTGTCGCGTGGCACAGCCCTGTTTCAGAACATGCCTCAACAAGCAGTAGTAAAGGAAGCCGCCGATCAGGAAAGAACACCGGGCACTACATTAACATCTACCGCAGCAAGCATGTCCCTGCACATGATGGAGCCGGTTGGCGACACGCAGATGCGGGTGTTGTGCGGGGAACGGGCCGCGCTTGCCTTTGACCGCAACGCACAAACCCTGAACGTCCGCGATTATCGCTGCACAAGTTCGGGGGACTTCGCGTTTACGCTGCGCGCAGGGGATACGTCACTGGTTTCCCCGGCGAATACGCGCCGGTTCAGCGTGACAATTACGTTCCCTTATGTGGATTTAAGCCGAAAAACGGTTGCCGTCCGGCATGGCAATGTCACGCAGAAAACGCTCGATCCGGGCGCGGAACTGATGCGGGAACCGGACGCGTTCTGGTCGTTGATTGTCCGCAACTTGCGCGATGGCGATACCGTTATTGTCGGCAAGCCGGATTTGAGCGCGGCAAACCGCCTGCCCGTTGCGCCTCCTCGTGCCACAATCAACGGTTTACTTCCCTGAGTTACTGCCGACTTTTACAATTTCCCGACCTGATTGGTAACTCTTCACCACCAAGACGCCAAGAACACCAAGATAATACAGGCCACTCAAAAGTCTTAGACATGGAAGATAGTTTCGTTCTCTCCTGCAATTTCACAACGTCTTTCTTATCGTTCTTCTCGTTTCCTTGGTGTTCTTAGTGTCTTGGTGGTGAAGAGTCACCGGAATTGTTTCGCAACCAATCTGCCGTTTGGCGCGTCTAATAGGGTGAGTGGAGCAAAGGCCGGCGCTCACGGGCGTTGTCCAATATTATATTCATTTGCGGACGAACTTTTGCCCTCGTTGTTCTCGTCATTAGTGTCAGCCGTCAGCGTAATGCCTGTTCGTTCCTCAAGCCGAAATACGGTATGTGTTCACCAATGTTCTGCTGTGTGACCTGCCGCATTGCCGACGCCTGTTTGCTCAGTTTGCATTTCTCCCCATAAACAAAGCCGCGCCGCCGCGTTTTGCCCTACATCCGTTTGCGCCTTGCAGCGCTTCGTATCAGGGTACGATTTAATACGTGATTACCCGGACACGGCTACTTGAACGACAGAAGGACGGTTACACCGTGCGAAAATGGAGCCGAGAGTCCATCGGGCTGGAAATCCGCCACATGTTTGAAGCCGGCGAAGATTTGAATTACGCCAGCATTGCGCAGGAGCAAGTCGCCCTGCTCCGCGCCGCCACCCGCTATTTTGGCTCGTGGCGCAGCGCGGTAGAATTCGCCGGGCTGAACTACGACGACATTCGCCGTTACAAAACCTGGAGCCGCGCCCGGATTTTGGAACGCATCCGCGAACTGCATGACAACGGCGAAGACCTGAGTTGGCGGCATGTCAGCACCAAAGTAGACCCGCAATTGGCGGCAGCCGCCACCAAGCGCAAGCATTTCGGATCATGGCGCGACGCGGTTGCGGCAGCCGGCCTGGATTACGGCATCATTCGCCGTTACCGCGAATGGGACGAGGCCACCATCAAAGCCAAACTTCATGAACTTCATGAGCAGGGCATTGATCTCAACGCCAAACATATCGAAGAGTACGACATTACGCTGATTACCGCCGCCCGCCGCCGTTTCGACAGTTGGGACAAGGCGCTCACGGCAGCGGGACTGGATTACAAGCAGATTGTGCTGCGCACCCCGTTCAAGCGCCGCCGTCCTCTTGCCGCGCCTGCCGGTACGCGCGCTTCCCACCGGGAAACCGAATCGGAACGCGCGGAACCATCTCCTGCCGCCGAAAAACACACCGAAGCGCAACACAAAACAGAACGTGGAGACGCCTCCTTAGTCGGCTCTTCCACGCGCTAATGGACGAATCAGAACAATAGCCCGAACTTTCAAAGGAAAGTTCGGGCTATTGCTTTGGGGCACAAGATATAAGGGAAAAGGAAAAAGGAGAAAGAATGAAATTCATCCTTCATCCTTCATCCTTTCCTTAAAAGCCACGCAGCAAGAGGCCTAGATAAGCCACGCTGCTCACGGCTCCGAGGTAATCGAACGCATCGCGGCCTTTCGGGATCGTGCCGGACGGGATCGTAATGGTATCGCCCGGCTGCAAATCAATGTCCTGCGCCTTGCCTTTGGCAATGTCGCGGTAGCTGAACGGAATGATCTGCGAGTGCTTGGCGTCGTTGTCAGAGTGGCGGAAGATCACGCCGTTGTTTTCTTTGGCAAACGGAGCCACGCCGCCCGCTTCGCTGATGGCCTGCGTCAGCGTGGTGCGCTTGTCATAGACGATCTTGCCGGGGCGGACAAAGCCGCCATTGACGTTGATGTAAGAGTTGTTTTCCAGTTTCTCAACGTATACGGTGTCATCGGGCTTCAAGGTGATGTTGTTGACCACATCGCCCTGCTCGGCCTTGTCCAGATCAATCGTCAAGGGACGGTCTTCGCCCACGCGCCGAATAATGACCTGCTTGCGGTTGGCGGCCAGGCGCGTCCCGCCTACAAGGTTGATGGCTTCGCGCACGGTCAGGGTTTGGCCGGTCGGCAGGGGAATGTCGCGCTGCGTTTTTTCCACTTCGCCAAAAACCGAAACCGTTCCCTTGCTGGGCAGGGTTTTGAAGCCCACGATGATGCGGTCTTTGTCCTTCAGCACGGGGTTTTGGCTTTCGTCGGGCGTTTCGCCAACCGCGGGGCGGAAGAACTTTTCGAAGTTGTAGGTCAGCGTCGTGACTTTATCTTCGTTGCCCACTTTGGTATGGCGCAGGATATTGACGCGGGACAGGTCGGAGTTTTCCGTCGGATCGGCGCGGGAAAGCACGTCAATCAGCGTCACGTCGCTGCCGATGGCAACCGGGCCGGAATTGCGCACCGCGCCGCCGATGAAAATCACCGGGCGGGGCACGCCCACAATCGTCACCGTGACCTGCGGATTCTTGACATACACTTTGAGGTAATCGGCAATGGCGGCGGCGGTCTGCGCCGGGGTTTTGCCGAGCGCCTTGATGGGCTGCATGATGCCGGCATACTTGACGTTGATGTTGCCATTGGCGTCCACGCCATACGTGCCGCTGGGATCGGGTTCGCCGACGACGGTGACGCTGATGACAAAGCCGGCCTTGATGGGCTGCGTCTGGCTGATGGCTTCCTCGCCGATGGAAGAAGTGGATTTATCCAGGGACTTGTCCGTCTTATCGGTCTTGTCCGTTTTAATCAGTGGATCGGTTTTATCGCCGGTATCCAACCCCTGCGCCCGCGCCGACAGGCTTGCGCCGGACAGCAGCAGGCCCAGCCCGCAGGCCATAATCAGCGACCTCGCACCGGCGCGTTTTGGAAAGAATGAAGAACACTTCATGGGCATACTCCTTAATGACTGGCAAACGTGAGGAAGGCATCAGGCATTAGATATTAGGCATTAGATAAGGGCTGTTGGGACAATAACTTGTATCTAGTGCCTAATGCCTGATGCCTTCCCCGCAAAATAGTACCGCAAACATTGAATGAGAACCGAGTCAGTTTCGCATCGGTTGGGGTAGTATAGAAAAAGCAGTTGCAAACACCCTTTGGGAATGGAGCGCAGTCCCTTATACGGAGGCTGGCCCGCTTTCCATCACGCCATTTACCGGAAAATTTCTAAATTTTTTGACGGGAGAACCCCTATGATGAAACCTGCCGCCCTGAAAATGCTCTGGATCAACTGTGTCGAGCGCCTCAAAGATCGGATCAACAACCGCTCGTTCTGGGAAGCGCTGGAAGCCACAAACGCCATTACGGTAGAAGGCGATGTCCTGATTATCGGCTTAGACCCGCAAAACTTCAATCGCGCTACACATTTGCAGCAAGTGACCAATATGCACACCATTATGGATGTGGTCAAAGAGCTGTTCAACCAGCCTTTGCAGGTGCGCTTGATCGAAGGCACGACGCTGCAGGATTGGGAAACCACCAAAGAAAGCGATATTCGCGTTGCGGCCATGAAACAGGCCGGGAACACGCGCCTTGTCAAAGAAGACCGACAGCTTACCGGATGGGAGGGCGTGTACGAAACCATGTCGCGTCTGTACGCGCAGTCCCCCAATCGCTCGCTGCCGCAGGGCAAGGCGCGTTATGCCAACGAAGCGCTGTACCTGCTGGCCGAAGCGATGGATAACCTGTACCCGGAGGAACCCGATGAGGTCACGGAGCGCAGCCTGGCGCGGACTCTGGAACGAATTTCCAATGCGGCAGATATTCCGGCTTCAGTTCTGGCCTTTGAACTGGAACGCCTGCGCACCTGGCGCAAAGGCGGCCAGGAAGCGGCGGAGTAATCCACGCGCTATCTCGTAAACTATACCACAACTTTTCGCGGTTTGCGTGGAAATCATCGGGAACGGGCGCGTTTATGCGCCCCTCCTACCTTGTAGCATTGCAAGAATCATGCCAAACCACGCGAATTTGGGAAAACGGGCAAAATATCTTTTTGCGATTGCGGGAACATTCATCAAGGGAGTCGCCGTCCTGCGCATAGATCACGCAGGCAGCATTTGTAGAACGTTTGGCATAGCGCCGGACGCTCTGCGCACACGGGAAGTCCGGCGCGTTTCCGGCGCGGCGGTGAATTCCTTACAATAGAAAAGCGACACAACCCTTAACAAAATACCGACGGCCTGCGCGTGAGGAGAAAGACAACCATGGCACAGCATAACGCATCCGTGACGGTGAATGCGCCCTTGCATCAGGTGTTTCAACTGTTCTCGCATTTCAACGACTTTCCGAAGTTCATGTCCTACATCAAGGAAGTGACGTACTACGACAATGAGCGCAGCCACTGGGTTGCCAACGTGGTCGGCAAGCATGAGTGGGACGCGATCAACGAAAACTGGATACCGGATCAGCAGATCGGCTGGCGTTCCACGGACGGCCTGGAAAACAGCGGCGTGGTGCGCTTCACATCCGCCGGGGATATGGCGACGAAGATAAACGTGACCATCAACTACGATCCGCCTGCGGGCGTGTTGGGCGACATTGGCGAGTCGCTTGGCGTGGGCAAAAAGTTCGAGCAGACACTGCAGCACGACCTGGACAACTTCGCGGAAATGGTGGCGCAGGCTCCACGCGGCGCACTCGATCCCCAATCGTCCAGTTACCTGTTCCACGAAGACAGCGCGGCGGCACAGGGGCAGACCACCGAAGCGCAAAACGCCACAATGGACAACGCGGCGACAGTTCGATAACCAGCATTGCCGCAACAGTCTGAACCTTTAACAACGACACATACACGAGCAACGCCCGCTTTTCTTTCGAGATGAGAGCGGGCGTTGTTATTTGGTTGGAGGAAACAGGCGCTATCATTGTCCGTTGACTGGGCGAGACTTGTGGTTTGTCGGTTTGCTTGTAGTCTTATTTGTCTCCTGGCTTGTTGTTTCGGCAACGTGACAACCTTACGGCCAACCGGCGTAAACGGCTTCCTGGGTTCCGCCTGCCAGAACAGCACATTTCCACTCCCATGCCCGCTTGCCAATGTATTGCCATCCGGCGAAAAGGCAAGGGAATGAAGCCCTTCCTGATCCGAGTTCAGCGTCAGCGTATCCAGCACCTGATGATCGCGCAGTGTGGACAGTGACCAAAGTTTAATAACGCCATCCCTGCTGCCGGTGGCAAGCGTTTTGCCATCGGGAGAAAAAGTCAAAGCCTCCACAGAAGCGTTATGGCCGGGAAGCAGGTATAGAGGCTTGCGCGATTTGACATCCCAAATACGCGCGGTATGATCCCGACTGCCGGTTGCCAGCAAGCGTCCATCCGGCGAAAAAGCGACAGATAGAATGGTGTCCTGATGAACAAACTGTGAGGGCACGGTGGAACCCTGCACCTGGCGCGGCGGGCGGCCAATCTCCTGGCGAGTTTCGGGATTCCACCACCGCAACTCCCCGGAACCGCCTCCTGTAACGAGTATCTTGCCATCAGGTGAGAATGCCATCGCCATGATCCAGCCGGTATGGCCGAGATGATGCGTAAATTCCGGTATCTCCTTATGGGTGGCAACGTCCCACAGTCGGGCATGGTAGCCGTTGTAGGGGCTGGGATGGAATTCCGGCTCTCTTTTGGTGTTGCCGCCTCCCGTAACAATGTACTTGCCATTTGGTGAAAAGGCAACCGATCTGAAAATATCCGCATCAATGTCTTCAGTTGCTGCCTGGAAACAGGCAATCTCCCGCCCTGTTTGCGTGTCGCACAAGGTCAGCGATTTATCCGCGCTTGCGACTGCAAGGGTGTTGCCATTCGGCGCAAAAGCAACGTATACCTCTTTGGCATGTAGTGGGGTAGACGCACTGAAGTTTATGAGTGCGCGCGTTCCAAATACGCGCGACATTTTTATCTTTGTCGCCACAGGTTGCCAGCCACTTTCCATCACGGGAATACACAAGCGTGTTTACGGTTCCACTCTGCGTTGGCAGCATGGGCGGCGTGAACTGCGCGACATCCCACAACTTGATTGTCTCGTCAAGGCCGCCACTAATCAGCGTTCGGCTGTCAGGCGTGAAGGTGATCGCTTTTACGCTTTTCGTGTGTCCGCGTAGGGTCCTCATTTCACGCGGCCTGCCTAACATAGATATAGTGCGCGCATCCCATACTTTAATGATGTTGTCATCGCTGCTCGTTGCCATCCAAAAGCCATCAAGCGAAAAGGCGACCCCGGTGATTGTGTTGACATGACTGGTTAGCTCCTGGCATTTCTGCGTGGCGATGTTCCAGACGCGAACGATTTTATCTTCACCACCCGTAACCAGGTAGTTTCCGTCCGGGCTGAACACGGCACTATGAAGATATTCCTGTGTCGAACGCACTCTTGCGCCTGTACTTAAAGTGGCAATTTGTTTGCCACTGCTGACGTCCCATACGATAGTGGATTGAATATCCAAAGGAATGCCTCCGCCGCTTGCCAGACGCTTGCCATCCGGGGAGAAAGCGACACATAAAATGGGGCAATTGAGATGAGGCGAACCCCCATCAGGAGAATGCGACAGCCATTTGAGGGTATGGCGAGTGGCAGTATCTGTCAAGCCCACTCTGCCGTCTAACGTTCCAAAAGCGAGCAGTGTTCCATCCGGGGAATACGCCAGCGAAAGCACTTTGATATCGCTTTGTTCGCCAAGAGGGAAAAAGAAGTCTTCTTTTGCGGATTTCACATCCCATAAACGTATGCGGTTGGAAATAGCGACCGCAAGGGTATGCCCATCCGGCGAGAAAGCTACACAGGGCTTGGTGTATTTCGCCTTGACCGGCAAGTCGGCATGTCGTCCGGTTTTTAGATTGGTCAGGCGAACCATGCAATTATCACTGCCACTGGCAAGCAAGGTTCCATCCGGTGAACAGGCAAGGCTGCAAATCCCGTCTTGCTGGTTCTGAAAAGTACGATGCGCCGTGTTAAGGCATTCTTGGTGTAGGTAGTACCATTCAAAGCTGCGCAAGTCACTGGCAAAAGCATTTGGATGTGCATAACGCACAAGAATTCCTTTCGCTACAGTAAAGTTATCTGTGTTGATTGCCTTCTGGCTAAGAACCAGTGAATGAGGATAAAGTAGTCTTTCTGTGTGCTGCCGTTCAAGTGTTGCAGCCATTAAAGCTTGAGAACGTTGCTGTGCCAAACGTTTTGCCTTCGCTTCCGCCACTCGCTCTGTGGCGGCATTATGATTGGCGCGCTTTGCCTCTTTGTTCGCGCGTTCAGCCTCAGTTGTACGATCTAAAGCATATTCTTGGGCCTTCTGCTGGTTTTGTTGAGCAATCTCCTTCTGTTTTTTTGCTTCGTTTGCAATTCGTTCGATGCCGAGTGCATATTCATGTTCCGCTTCGGCCTTTTCGTGTTCTGTTTTGGCCTGAAGTTGGGTTTGACGGACCAACAAATCATCCTTGGCAAGTTTTACAGCGTCGGCCTCTCGCTTTTGCTGAAGTGCAACTCCCGCCAGAATACTCATAATGAGCAGCACGGCGGACGAAAGCGTCAACGCTCGAATCAAGCCTTTGCGGTAAGCTTCGCGCTGGCGACGCAGTTCCGCGTCGGGCATGTGGGCGGTTATCCACGCCTTATCGAAAACATGCCCGTAAATGCGGTTGCGGACGCGGAGCAGACCCTTTTCCACGCCCGCCACGCCGCTGAGTTTGAGAATAGCGGGGAGGGGGCTGGTATCATCATCGGGAACAATTCTGCCCTGCCGAACCTGGCTGTACAGGTCGAGCAGGGACGCGACATCCGCTTCGCTGTTCAACAGGCGGCTGCGCACAAAAGTCAGGTTATCATCCGTTTCTTTGGCCTTGTGCGCGAGAAAGAGTTCGTCGCACAGGCTGTCTACCTGCGTGGGCGTTTTCGCATCCGTTTCGGCTGCCGCCAGGCACAGGCGCTGCGTGAGATAGGGATGCCCGCCCGTCCAGTACAGCACGCGATTCAGCACGGCTTTGCTGTTGCCGTGCAGCCCTTCGGCAAGCGGGGCGGCTTCCATATCCGTGAAATCACACACTTCAATGCGCCTGCCGATGTTGAAGGGAGAAACGCGCGTATCCTGCACCAAATCGGCGGGCGTGGCGGTTCCGAGCAGGCAGAAAACCAGACGGCTGAAGTCGGCGTTGGTGGCGCGCTCCACGTAGCACTGGCGAATGGCGGCAAAGAACTCGTCGGCGGAAAACGGCAGGGAACGCACCACGTCAATCTCATCCACGAACAAAATCAATTTCTGCTTGACGGCGGGCAGGGCGATTTGCTCGATAGCCGTAAAGCAGCGCTGCAAGGGACTGAGGCGCGGATTGTCCTGGTAATAATCGTCGAATTCGTCTTCCAAATCAAGCTGGCGGCCCAAGCGCAGGAGCAGGCCATCGTACCACTGTTCGGGCGTCAGGTTCTGCCCAATGGCCGTCAGGTCTAAAACCGCTACCGCGTGTCCTTCGGCTCGCAGACGCTGCGCCGTATGCACCATCAGACTGGACTTGCCCATCTGCCGCGCATTGAGAACGTAACAATACTCGCCTGCCATCAGGCTTGCGTAAAGGTCGGTGTCGGCCTGGCGCGCGATGTAGGAAGCCGAACCTTGCCGGAGTGTGCCGCCGGTCACATAGAAGGCGGGAGAAAGAGCCGCAGTAGTCATAGTAACGCCTTAACAGTAGAGGAAGCACCGGGAGTGGAGAAATGGATGCGGCTAAATTCGCTTCAAAATCCTATTTTCCTCCCCTGAATTTACATTTTCATCGGAATTTATTTTTCGGACTGTTCTTTCCATTTCCAAAGCAAGGAAAGCAGGAAATTGCCTCACGGTTACGGAAAGAGTCAGCCACAACTCCAACCTTGCAAGAGAAGAAGCTATGTCCCGACTTTACCCTGCATCGTTCGCTCCGCTTCAGCCTGATACGTTTACACCCCTTCCGCTTGGCAGCGTTTTGCCGCGCGGTTGGCTGCTGCGCCAGTGCCAAATACAAGCCGACGGCCTGACCGGGCATCTGGAAGAGTTCTGGCCGGATTTGGGACCGGACAATATGTGGCTTGGCGGCAGCCGGGAAGGATGGGAGCGCGCGCCCTACTATCTCGACGGCCTGGTTCCCCTCGCCCATTTGCTACAGGACGCGCGGCTCAAAGGCATGGCGCAACGTTGGCTGGACAGCATTTTGTCCATGCAGGACGAAACCGGCTGGATCGGTCCCGTTCGTTCACAGGCGTCGGCGCGGACGTATGACCAGTGGCCGATTTTCATTGTATTCAAGGTTCTGACGCAGCATCACGAGGCGACGGGAGACGAGCGCGTTATACCTCTGATGCTCAATTTTACGCGCTATCTGCGCGACACGCTGGACGAGCGCCCCCTGTTTTCGTGGGGACAAATGCGCTGGGCCGATTTAGTATTGTCGCTGCACTGGCTGTATGACCGCGTAAACAGCAAAGTGGATAAAGCAAATGGCGAAAATAGTGGCGAAGACAACGGCTGGATTTTGGAAGTGGCGCAAAAAGTGCAGGCGCAGGGCTACGACTGGCGCGGCCACTTTGCGGATTTTCAATTTACGGAAAAGAACCCGCAAGGCGACATCAGCCTGAAAACGCACGTCGTCAACAACGCGATGGCCGTGAAGTGCGGCGGAATCGCGTGGAAGCAAAGCGGGCAGGAAACAGACAGAGCAAGCGTGTACCGAACACTGGAAATGCTCGACACGTATCACGGGCAGGCAACGGGCATGTTCGGCGGGGATGAGCATTACGCGGGCAAAAATCCCTCACAGGGAACGGAGTTATGCGCGGTTGTGGAAATGATGTACTCGCTGGAGCTGCTGCTGGCGACGCTGGGCGACCCGGCTTTTGGCGACCGATTGGAAAAGATCGCTTACAACGCCCTGCCCGCCACCTGCACACCCGACTTTTGGGCGCACCAGTACGACCAGCAGGTGAATCAGGTGTCCTGCACGATTGACAAACGGCAGTGGACTTCCAACAACGACGACAGCAACGTCTACGGCCTGGAACCCAATTTCGGCTGCTGCACGGCCAACATGCACCAGGGCTGGCCGAAGTTCGTTTCTCATTTATGGATGGCAACGCCCGATGATGGCCTTGCGGCAGTGGCGTATGGCCCGTGCGCGGTAAAAGCGCAGGTGGGCAACGGCGCAACAGTCACGATTGAAACCCAAACCGAGTACCCATTCCGCGATACCATTGTCTTCACCATTCGATGTTCGGAGCAGGCAACGTTTCCCCTTAAATTGCGTATTCCGGCGTGGACGGAACGCGCTATCATTCAAATCGGGCATGGCGAAATCGAAAAACATCTCCGACCGGGAACATGGCACACGCTGGCCCGAACATGGCAGGACGGCGATACGGTCACGCTGACCCTGCCACAGCACGTCCGTTTGGAACGCCGCTATAACAATGCTGTTTCTGTTCTGCGCGGCCCGCTTGTGTATGGCCTGCGCATGGGCGAACGGTTCGAGCAGATACGCGGCGAAGCGCCCCATTGCGATTACGCCGTCCATGCCACCACGCCGTGGAACTACGGCCTTGTCATAGACGAACACACGCACAGCAGCGGCTTGGCCGTCCGCGAACAGCCGCTCGGCGACATCCCCTTTGCGCCCCAATCCGCGCCCGTGATCGTCACCGCCCCGGCCAAGCAGATTCCGCACTGGCAGATGGAGCAGAATTCGGCAGGCACATTGCCGCAAAGCCCGGTGCAGACCGATACGCCCCTCGAAGCCGTCGAACTCATCCCCTACGGCTGCACCAATCTCCGCATCGGCGAGTTCCCAACAGTTGAAGCCTAAAGGCCCGTAAACGTATAAGTTCCCGGTTTTGCAGGTCAACCTCACACAGACAACGGGAAGTAATAGATTTACCGGCAGTGC
Source organism: uncultured Chthonomonadaceae bacterium (assembly GCA_963835065.1). GTDB lineage: Bacteria > Armatimonadota > Chthonomonadetes > Chthonomonadales > Chthonomonadaceae > CAWFQB01. Next base: position 275,829 of record CAWIEK010000053.1, read on the forward strand.
TTGTTATGCCCAACTCAGGTCACGGCTAATCAGCACCTCGGTCATGGCGGCATGATGGGTGTTCTTCATAGGAATCGCCAGAGTTTCAAAACCATGCTTTGCCGCCAGTTCGCACACGCCCGGCGCGTTGTCGTAGGTCATCAGGAACGCGCCCCGTAGCGTTGCGGCAACGCGAAACAGTTCCTCGTGATCCAGTTCGCTGTGCGCGTACAAACGGGAACCCGCTTTTTTGCCATCCGCCGTGTAAGGCGGGTCAATGAAGAACACAGCATCAGGACATAAGGCGTTCTCCTTGAGAACTTGCAGGCCGTCACCCTGCACAAAGCAAATGCGCTCGGCAACCAGAGCGATGTTGTCAATGCGCGTTTTCAGCGTCTGCGGATACCAACGCGAGGCCAATCCCTTGCCGTTCTCGCCACGCTTGAGCCTTCCGCTTCCCGGCGCTAAGATGCCGCCGTGATTGATACGGTTGCGCAACAGGGTTTGAAAGGCTCTTTCGCGTACATCCGAACAGGGACGGTCAAGTTCCGCCTGTACGTTCTCTGCGGTCAAGTCAAACCCCACAATTTTCTTCGCCAGCCATGCCGCATTGCCGCCAAGAATGGCTTGCCACACGGCGGCAACATCCGCGTCAAGTTCTACCATCGTTACCATGTTTGCCAGTTGCTCAAACGCGACGGTCAGGCTGATAATGCCGCCCCCGGCAAACGGCTCGATGAAATGCTGCGGCTTGTTATTGAGACTGCCAAGCCATTGCCGCAGGCGCGGCACGAACCACGTTTTGCCGCCGGGATAGCGAAACGGACTGCGCTGCGGAACCGAAGCGACATTGACAATGGCTTCGCTTTTCGCCTCCTCGAACAGTTCGTATTGGTAAGCAGGCTCACGAACCTGTGTCAAGGGTATTGAGCGCGTTGCCGCCATTGTTCAGTCTCCTGTTGAGTTGCGTCTGCAATTGACCCACAAACACGCCTTCATCCCCCGCCTCCGAGCGGGTAATTTTCAACAGCGCGGCTTCAAATTGCGTGTAGATGATTTTGTGACGAACAAGGTTGTAGCGGTTGTTTGTGGCGTCGTGCTGCATATCATAGATCAGCCAGGCCATATCCGCATCGGCTTTGTCCACTTCTTCCAATTTGGGCAGAGTGTTGTAAAAGCCGCGATGCAGAGCAACCGCCATTTTGCGCTGCCAGGTGTTGAGAATGCCGCCTTTGAAAATCAATTGCGGAGCCAACCGCTTGCGGGAGGACGAAAGATAATCTGGGCGCGGATAGTTACGCTGCCGCCGCCAATCCATATCAAACCGTGTCGGCGGGTCTTCCATGTAGTTTTCAAACGGCGTTCGCACATTGCCCGAAATGTAAACCGCCTGCACTTCCAGCGCACCGTAATCAAGGACGCGGCCCACTTTGTCATAGGAAATCAGCACCACGTCAATGTTACCGGCAGACTTGCCCGCGCGGTCGTTAAGCTGTACTTCCGTCAGCGCTGTCCAGGCCGCTTCGGGCGGAAAGAAAAACTCGGCGGCATCGGTGGCAATACGCCAATCCTGCCGGAAGCGCACCGGGCAGGTAATCGCCACTTCGCCGCCTGTGCCAAAAACGCTGCACACGCCAAGCGGATTTTCCACGCTGCTCTTCGTGCAGTTGGGTGAGGTGTTGTTGAAAGGGCACAGCCGATTGTTGCGAACGCGGTCAGCGTCTGAGGACAGATTATCTGCCGGAAAGCCAAACACTTCGGCTAAAGGATGGTTGGGCATGATGCCTGTCTATTCGCGAAGATAGAAGCACATTCCTCTTCATTTCTTCATAGTTTGTTCGCTTGCAGTGAGTTGATTTTATCTACCTTTGGGAACTGTCAATACACTTTTCCACGTCCTAACCCTGAACTGTCTGTCACTTCAGTTTTTCGGATTGTCAACATTGTTTTTATTTGGCAGGATTGCGGGAGGAGCCTTCCATGCGTATTGAACTTGGCGATCATGTCCATTCTCAGGATGGGCAGGACGTGGGCAAAATCAAGCATCTTATTCTGGACCCGGCGACGGGAAGGGTGAAAACGCTCGTCGTGGAAAAGGGTATGCTGCTCCCTGATGATGTGGAAATCCCGCTTTCAGCTGTGCAGGAGAATGGAAACGGGCCGGTGTTCGTCGCTTACACGGCGGAACAGGTACACAATCTGCCCCATTTCGACGAGCAGCAATACGCGCCCGCGCCGCCTGCCATGCAGGAAACCTTTCCCAATATCCCGATGGGCGGCTTGCTGTGGCCGGGCGCAACAATGGGACAGGCGTTCGCGCCGAGCGGGTTTCCATTCGGGGCAGGCATGGCGTTGCCCGTTGTGGGTGTGGAGGAGGGAATACGGGGCGAACAGCCCCCGCAAGTGGAGGAGTACCTGCATCAGCAGGACGTGGAGAACGTCGTGATTTCCGAGGGCGACGATGTGTACAGCCGCGATGGAGAGAAAGTCGGCGAAATCCACAGCGTAACCCTGGATACCACTTCCGGCAAGCCGACGGCCATTGTGGTGCGTCAAGGCCACTTCTTTGGCGCGGACACCACGTTTTTGGCCGACTCCATTGCCTCGGTAGATGATGGCATTGTCACCCTGAACATGGACAAGAAAGCGTTGTCACCGGAATAGAAGATTGACTGCTGTTACCGGCTACAATTGGGCCGGTAATGGCACGGCCCATGTCGCCATGATTGGGTACAGTACCGGCAAGGCTTCCAGCAGTTCACGTACAGACTGATACCCGGCTAACGACTGTGCCGATGTGAAATAGTCTCCAGGCAATTTCAATTCAGCAATAGCATTGCAGGAATATTCTCCTGCCGCTGCAAAAAGCTGATCGGGTTTTCCGCAGAGGTTTCATTGTCAGCAACAGAAGGCGAACTTTCATACTGCTCCATCATTTCGGAAGCGTAATTTATCGGATTTTCGAGCATAATGGCGTACGCATTGCGTACTTGCATCAATAGATCAGCGCTCGACCAGTGTTCACCCGGCAGACAGGCAGAAGTCGGATTCTCAAACTCTTCCGGTCGCAGAAAGTACAAATCGAGTCTACCACGCAACGGCAGAGCTGACGTACTGGTAAAACGCACATGGCGCGGCCCCTCCCAATCCTGCACAACCTCTAACAAATTGATGTTATACGGTCCGCCTGTAGACACTAACGAGCCGAAAACAAGCAAGGCCCGAAGTTTGTCCCGGTGAATCTCAGGATGCTTCCGTAAGAGTTCGGTAATTACTCCCCACTCGGTATAAGGTATGTTTTCCGCAGAATATAACGGCACGGTATGTTTCTCCTTCCCTACCCACCTTGCTGCAAACAGAATATGGCACTAAACTTCTGCTGTGGACGCAAGAGGGCGCGAGGCGCGGGCAACATCGGCGTCATCAGCAAAAGGACAATCAATCCATCCCAGGCAGAGCGTTATGTCTTGAACACAAGGCGCGATAGATAAACCGTTTTTTGTGACGGTTGCGCCGAGATATTGGGCGAAATTCCGAAAATCCTCGAAGTCTTGCGTATTGCTTTGAAATGATTGTACCAGCATGACGGCTTGCCCTGCTCCACAACGCCGCGCTTCCAGAACCGCTGAGGCCGTACGGTGAAAAAGTTGATACCGTAATTGCGCAATGCCCGGTTGGGACGCAGACACGTTTAACGTTTGACAAAGACCTGATAAGCGGGTTTGCCGGTTCGTGGTTGTGCCAAGCCATTCTCCAATGAATTTGCCGAATGGCTCCCCGGCTTTGGCTTCTACAGCCAACGAGATTAATCCGGTGGCACTGCGTAAAAGCGCCCACAAATCGCTTTGGGAAGGTCTGCCTGTTCCCTCTAACTCTACGGTATGTTCGGGAATCGCAAATAAGACCGCAGCGTCACGTAACGGCTTGCATTGATCCAGAACTTCAGCAACTTGTATCGGCAACCCACGCGGTAAGGAGGCCGCGTTCTCCCAGGCAACAGCCAATTCATACGCGGAGTGTTTGCGCTTCCAATGGATGGGAGAAGCCAATCGCTCTTGCCAATTCTCCAATCCCTGCGCGTTGACATAAATGCGCCGCATCTGTTTTCTACTTTCTCCTACACATGCTTTTCAGGTAGGGAAATGCGCGTTAATCTCATGCCGAAAAAGGCAAGTAGTAGATTTACGCCTCCTAAGCACCCAATACTCAAATTCATCGGCCTTCATTCAGGAACAGGTACAGGCCGCTTTTGCCTGGCGCGATTATATCCAGCCGTCCCGTATGCCGCAGGTCAACGGCAGTCAATTGCAGGCCGGTTCCCACTTGCGACCCTTCGTCAATGACGACTTTTTGCCACGCCTTGCCCTTGCGGTCATACTTGTAGTAGTACAGGCCAAGCGGGTCGCCCGCGCCCGGATCATGGTCATGCGCTTTGTAACGCTTGCCGGTGAGAATGACGGGCTGTTTTGTGCCTTCCAGGTCGGCTAAAATCAGCGTATGCGCCTGTGACCAACTCGTATCAATCGCCTGTTGCGCCCACTTCATGCCCGCGCCTGCCGACGAGCTTTCGGGCGTCTGCTGAAGCCAGTACAGGCCGTAATGATGCCCGCTGCCGAACACAATGGAGCGTTTGCCGCTCCCATCCACGTCCAGTGTCGGGGTTCCAATTCCCAGATCGCCCGGATTGCACTCCCAATCCTTGTGCCACGTCCATTTGTCATTGCGGGCGTCCACGTTCTCGTACCAGCCATGCGGCGTAATCAAATCGCATTTGCCGTCGCCGTTCACGTCGCCAAAGCCGATGCCGTGTCCCGCGCCCTCCTTGCCGACAACGTGTTCCACCCACTGTGGTTTGTCACCCTTAGCCGCGCCCTTGCGCAGTTCGTACCAGACGACCTGCCCTCCGCAGTTGGGCAAAATGCAGACGGTTTTCTTGTCCAGCAGGGGCGCAAAAACCGTCGTTTCCGCGCTGCCGGGTTTGGCAATCAGATGCTTTTCCCACATCGCGCCGTTCAGTTTCGCTTTGCCGGGGTTCTCGCTCCAGAAAATCTCTCCCGTCGCGTAATCGGACGAAACAATATCTATATTGCCGTCGCCGTTGCAGTCTACGGGCAGGTCGGCAAAGTCCGCGCGATAGCCGCTGTTGTTGGCGTCCCGGCCCCATACGCCGATCTCACGGAACTTATGTGGCGTCCAATTCGGCGCTTCGTACCACGTATCGCCGCTCACAATATCGAGTTTGCCGTCGCCGTTCATATCCGCCGCGCTTGCCGCCTCAAAATCCGAATTGGCGTTAATTACCACCTTGCGCCACTTCACCCGCGACGGCGCAGCCGCAGGAACCACATTCCCCGGCTTGTCCACATCCTGCGCCCCCATCGGCAGCGCCCCTATTCCCACGCCAACGGCAAGTACGCCCGCCGCCACTGCTGCATTGATTCTCTTCACGCGCCAGTCTCCTTGTATAAACCGCGAAACACGCCAAACAAACGAAAAAAGAACAAAAACAAAAATACAAACCACGGAGAACACGGAGAACACGGAGGAACGCGGATAGGAATATCAGGAGGCTGTTTTGATGAACAGAGCTTTTTCCATCTTTGTTCGTAATCCTGTTTAATCCTTCTAATCCTCTTAATCCTGTCTATTTTCTTTCGTATTCTTTTCGTTTGGTTCGCGTGTTTCGCGGTTCTTACTTATGCAAGTATCGGATGGATCACTTCGCCGCTTACATCGGTCAGGCGCATGTTGCGGCCACTGTACTGGTACGTGAGGCGGGTATGGTCCAGGCCAAGCAGATGCAGAATGGTGGCGTTGAGGTCATATACTGTCTGCACGTTTTCAGACGCGACGTAGCCGATTTCATCCGACGCGCCGTAAATGGTTCCGCCCTTGACGCCGCCGCCCGCCAGCCAGCACGAGAACGCTTTCGGGTTGTGGTCGCGGCCCACGCTGCCTTCGGTAAACGGCATACGTCCAAACTCGGTATGGAACACGAGCAGGGTGTCCTCGAACAAGCCGCGCTGTTTCAGATCGCGGATCAGGCCGGCAATCGGGAGGTCAATTTCGCCCGCCCGCATCGTGTGGTTGGGAACCATCGCGTTGTGCGCGTCCCAACTCTGGTCGAATACGCCGCCGCCGGAGTAAATCTGCACAAAGCGAACGCCGCGCTCCACCAGCCGACGCGCCAGCAAACACTGCCGCCCGACGATTTCGGTTTGCGGCTTGTCCAGACCGTACAGCGTTTTCGTGGCCTCGGACTCGCGGCTCAAATCAACCGCTTCCGTCGCTTCCGACTGCATCCGGTACGCCAGTTCATACGCCCGTATCCGCGCCGCCAACTCCTGCTCGCCCGGACGCCCGCGCAGAAACTCCTCATTGAGTTTGCCGATGAAGTCCAGATGTTCGCGCTGCTTTTCGGGCGTGACGCCGGCGGGCGGCTTCAGGTTGAGGACCGGCAAGCCCTGACTGCGAAACTGTACGCCCTGATAGTTGGATGGCAGAAAGCCCGCGCTCCAGTTGCCCGCGCCGCCGCCGACAAGGGCGCGCGGATCGGTCATCACGACAAACGCGGGCAGGTTCTGGTTTTCGGTTCCCAATCCATAGGTGATCCAGTTGCCCAACCCCGGCCTGCCGCTCAAAATGCTGCCGGTCAGCATGTGGTACACGGCGGGAACGTGGTTGTTGCTGTCGGACTTCATGGAGCGGATGAGGGCAATATCATCGGCGCAGCTTCCGATATGCGGCAATAAGTCGGACACGGGCATCCCGCACTGACCGTATGGCTTGAACTGCCAGGGACTTTTCATCAATTTGCCCGGCGCGCTCCGCCCGCCCGTGTCAAAGCCGGGCCGCCCCGCAACCGAAGCGCCATCTTGTTTGATAAGCTCGCTTTTCGGGTCAAACGTGTCAACGTGGCTGATGCCGCCGAACATAAACAGCGAAATCACGCGCTTCACTTTGGGCGCGAAGTGCGGCGGTTTTGGGAAGAGCGGGTCTTGGGTGTTGGGATTGCCGATTGCCGATTGCCGATTGTGGATTGTGGATTGTTCCCTGACCCCTGACCCATGACCCCTGGCCCCTTCTCCTAAAGCGCCTTCTTCACCAAGCAGAAAGGCCAATGCCAGCCCGCCAATGCCGCCGCCTGCCCGCGCCAGGAAGTCTCGCCGCGCAATGTTCTCCGGCCCGCTATGATCGTCGTGTGGTTCCATATCAGTTTTCCTACTACCTTCGCATGTCTTGACCCGTTAATGATGTTTCTGCCTGATTCCATACCGACCAAACTTCGGCGGCAAGTGGCAAAACCGATTCTACAAAGCGCAGTCCTTCTTCAGACAACAAGCGATAACCCTCCGCAGCCAATTCGTCCTGACAGAGACGGGCATCTTCGACAACAAGGTCCGCCAGGTAGCGGTTCACTAATTTGTCTTCTTCCGTTGTGCGCTGCCACAAAACATTTATGACAGCACTTTCAAAATACAGGTTCAGCTTTATCAAAGACAGGGACATACCTTCTACTTTAGTATGTGCTACGAACCGGTATAGCACAATCTTCTTTACTTGATTGGAAGAAATTACTTCCTCTTACAACGCCGAAGCAGTTCCAGCCAAGCCAGAACATCTTTTGCGCCGTTGCGAACAGCCTCATTCGGTTCCCGCAAAACTTTATGGCACAATTGTTCTATGGAAGGTACATCAAAGGTCCGAATACAGAGAAACCATTTCGGGCGCGTTGTGCAGCAGTTCCAGCACTTCTATTTTTTCTGGAACTGTGAGCTGTCTTGTTGCCAAAACTTTGCGTGGCAATTCTCTCCAAGCATCCGTATGTTCAGAGGTTTCTACATCCTTATCCCTCCAGCCAAGGCGACATAGACAATTATGCGCGGTATCATGGATGTAGTAGTCTTTGCTTTGCAATGCCATTGCCAGCAGCTTGACTGACAAGAACTTGCTGTCTGCATTAAGGGGAAATGCCTGCAACGCGCGAAGTATGCTCAGGCGAACAGTTTGGGATGCTTGCGGGTATAAAGATGTAAGCAGTTCTATGGCCGATTTGGTTGCAATTCGCGTAAGTGCGTACACCGCAGCAAACTGGCTATCTTCACCACTGTTGTACAAAATCTCCCGTAAAATTGGAATTGCTTCATCGCCTGCAAGGTACATTGTGCGGATACTTCGGAACAACGGCTTGGCTATGGTCCTGTAATGCCAACTGCAAGAGCGGCAGAATCGATAAACTTCCAATTCGCCCTAATGATCGAACCGCCTCAACGCGCACACCTTCTACCTCATCCTGCAATGCAATGGAGAGGCCGTTAATAGCCGCCGGATTTCCAATATGCCCCAACGCTATTACGGCAGCAAGCCGAGTGACAATTTGATAATCTTGAAGTTTACCAATCAGCAAAGGTATGGCTTCTAAGCTGCCCTGATGCCCCAATGCTTTGATCGCGCTCTGACGCACCCTCTCGTCCCAATGGTTCAGCAAGCCAATCAACGGTTCAATGGCGCGAGTGTCGAAAATATCCTGATAAACCTCTAATGCTGCAAGGCGCGTTTCCATTTCAGGGCTATTCAAGGCTTCCAGTGGGTCATCCATGATACATCCGCCGTTCACGCGAACAGACAGTCACACATTATCCGTAAGTTGCTTGCACGGCCTGCGGCTGTTCATTCCATTGGAAGACATAACCACGCCGAAATTCTAAGCCATGAATTCTTCGTTCGTGAATTCATGGTAGCGCGGGTTTATTTGCTGCTGTGCCCGCATATATACGAGAAATTCCTTAACGAAGGGTTCATCAGGGCGTAAAACGACAACACGCGATATAGTAAGCAACTCTTCTTTTGTGAGAGACTTCTTCAACTTGTCGAACACCAAGTCCAATGTTGGTTTTGTGTTTTCCCCTACCCAGGGTGCCGAGACGATAATATCCCATGGTCCTACGGAGTTTTCTCTCTCCAGAAGAGCAAATAAGGTAAACTCTCCCCGCATACGGGCGAGTTCCTGTTGAATCTCCGGCAAAACTTGAAGCAAGCGAGCTTTTTTTGATTGATAATCCATCATTTCAGATAACCTTTACCAACACGCGAACTGCGGAAATCATATTGAGCGCGTCTGTTTGTGTAACAGAACCCACAGGGCGATAACACACTTCCGGCGTCCAGTTGTTCGTACCATTTGACCATTCCGAACCGTAATCAGCCCGAATACGCGCTTCGATACCGGAAAGTGTCAACAAAACATCAAGATCATGCGTCTTGAAACTTTGATAATGCGCGAACTCTCGGTTGGATTCGGGAAAACCTGCCCACTTCAGCGTTCGGCAGATACGCGCCTTCAAAGCAACTTCGACAGCATACCCACACAAGTAGACAGCGCCATCGTAGCGTTTGTTGCGGTAAAGCGCTTGCGCTTCATTCAAACGAACACGCGCAATCAGTCTCAAATTAGCAATGGAAATCATAGCCCTGTAGCTTCTGCCTCCCTTCTATGCTATGGCACGTATACGAACTCGTTCAGGTTGAACACGGCCTGGCAGAAGTCGGAGAGGGCGGACGCGCCGCGCTTTTGCATGAATGTCAGGCTCAGGTTTAGTTCCTGCGCCGACGGGCTGCGGCCAAATGCCAGTTGGTAGGCGCGTTCTACCTGTTGGCGCGGATTGTTGGGACACTCTTTTTGCAGACGTTGCGCGAACAAGCCGGCCTGCCGCAGAATGAGCGGGTCGTTGAGCAGAGTCAGAGCTTGCAGGGGCGTGGTCGTGACATTGCGCTGCGCCACCGTATACGTAATTTCGGGGCAGTCGAACACTTCCAGTTCCGGCAGCAGCGTGGAGCGTTTCACCTTCACGTACACGCTGCGCCGCCATGTGGACGCATCATCTTCGCCGTCGTGCCAGTTGGGACCTTGAAACGTGTCGGCGCGGAGGGATGGATCAATCGGCGGATACACGGGCGGGCCACCCATTTGCAGGTTCAGGGTTCCCGCCAGCGACAAAATGGTGTCTCGTATCGGTTCGCCTTCCAAACGGCGCACGGGCATACGCCAGTAATACTTGTCCTGCGGGTCGGCCTTCATCCCCGCGTCGCGCATGTCCGAAGCCTGCTGATACGTGGACGAGAGGAGCATCAGGCGGTGCAGGGGCTTGAGGCGCCATTGCATGGCAAATGATGAGTGATGAGTGATGAGTGATGAATTGGATTTTGTATTCCATTCATCATTCATCATTCCTCGTTCATCATTTGCAACGAAGTTGCTTGCCAGCCAATCCAGCAGTTCCGGGTGGGAGGGCCGTTCGCCGTTGAGGCCGAAGTTGCTGGGCGTGTTGACCAGGCCCCTGCCGAAGTGCTGCCGCCACACGCGGTTGACCCACACGCGGGCGGTGAGCGGGTTTTGCGGACTGGTCAGCCAATCGGCAAGCGCGGTTCGGCGTCCCGTCGTGGCGGCGGTTGCGGGAGCGGTTCCAACATCCGTTGCGCCATTGGGCAGGAAACAGATAAAGCCCGGCTTTACCTCGTCGCCCGGATGGTAGGCGTCGCCGCGCAACAGCAAATGGCAGGCCGGAAACTCGCGGCCTCTGTCGGTGACGATTTGGGCGTGGGGAACTTCCAAACGCTGCGCTTCCAGCGCTTTCACCTGCTGCTGAAGCGCCGTAAATTGCTTACGAGCGGGTTCGGGCAGAGCGGCGGAGTATTTGCGCGTCATCGGGTTTCGGCTGTCCCGCTTTCTTTGCGGCTTCCTCGCCCTGCTTATGCAGAGCGTCTAGTTGCGGGCGCAAGGCGGCCAGTTGTTTATCCAAGCGGCGCGTTGTGTTCGGCGACGGTACGGCGTTCTTCCACACTCGCGCACTCCACTTCGCGCCGCTCGGTTGGGGCGAAGATGGCGGCCAGTCGGTAGTAATCCGTCTGCTTGACGGGATCATACTTGTGGTCGTGACACCGGGCGCAGCCAATCGTCAGGCCAAGCATGACCGAACCTGTAGTGGCAACCAGATCATCCAGTTCGTTGGCGCGGGTTCGGGCGTTGTTTTCTACAATGTCCTGCGGGCCACAGGCGAGATACCCGGTTGCAATCAGCGCGTTAGGATCGTTGGGCTTGAGTTCATCGCCGGCAATCTGTTCGCGTATAAATTCGTTGTACGGCTTGTCCTGATTGAAAGCGTCAATCACATAATCCCGGTATCGCCAGGCAAGGACACGGTCTTTATCCCCCTCGAAGCCGCCACTGTCGGCGTAACGCGCCAAATCCAGCCAGTGCCGCCCCCACCGCTCGCCATAGCGCGGACTTGCCAGCAGGCCATCCACAACTTTTTCCCAGGCACGGGGAGACTTGTCGTTGACAAACGCTTCCACATCGGCAGGCGCAGGCGGCAGGCCGATCAAATCGAAATATGCGCGGCGAATCAACGCGCGGCGGGACGCGGGCGGAGACGGCTGCAAACCGTTTTCGCGCATTTTAGCAAGCACGAAAGCGTCAATCGGATTATGTATCCACGCAGATTGTATCTTGGGAACAGGCGGCAGCACAGGCGCTTTGAAAGCCCACCAAACCTGCGGCTGCGCCTTATTGACGATTTTCGATTGCCGATTGACGATTGACGATTTGGTTCCTGCTGTTCCCTGTTCCCTGTTCCCTGTTCTCTGTTCTTCTGTTTGACACGCGGCGGCAAGGGACAGCGCGGCGAGGCCGAGCGTCAAACCGAGTTGTATATTCCGTATGGCGCGATGTGGTCGCCCGTTGCTCATGCCGTTTCTCCCGCCCGTTAAGCAGTTGAGAGTTGAGAGTTCGTAGTTGATAGACAGGCAGGAACTACGAACCTTCAGCGTTCCTCCGCTTCGTTTCTGCGCTTCCCTGCGCAATGCCCGCCTGTAAACAATCTTATTGCCCTATTCTACCATTTTCAACCGAGCATGGCAGACAAATTGCGCGGAGTTGCAGAGGCGTTGCGCCTTGCCATTGCGTCACAAGCGTTGTTGATTTTCGTTTTGACTAGCATACAAGGGAAGATTCGTTTTGTTAGACACGCTAAGTTCTTTGGAGTTGCAGGGAAAGGGGGCGGCAAGGCTGATTGCCCACGCCTCGACACTTTCAAGCAGGCCGGCTGTACGTGTAATTGCGTAAACACGCCGTAATGTCCGAATACCGAATACCTGAATACCGAACACCGAAGTTTTCAAGGCGAAATACTTAATGTAACGACAAAAGCGAACATTCTGCCCCTGTTATCCGTCGTTTCTATAGCGCACAGGCGTTTCAACTGTTTTGGAGCCTCTTTCGAGGTTGAAAAACATCGCTAACTGCCTGACCGCATCCACTTCTGGCGCTTGCGTGTTTGTAAAGCCTCAGAAGCACACCATTGTTTGGGAGGAAGACCGAGATGTCACGTATAATGAAAGCCACCGCCCTGTTGGGCCTGGGCATTGCCTTGTTTGGAACCGGCAGCATTACCGGAGCGCGCGCCGATGGAACGTATGACAAGCTGAACGCCAACGTGCGCAAAGACATGGACGTCCTTCAGGATGATCAAAAGCATATCCATGACATGCAGACCAAGCGCGACGACCAGAAGGCGCACAGACAATTCGCGTATGCGCGCCAAACCACGAAGGACATTCACAAAGCGCAACAGGCCAAGTACCGCCACACGCAGAAACTGCGCTTTGACCAGCGAGAACTTGCGTCTTACAAGCGGGCGCACAAAATGTAATGCTGTTTCCACATCGGGCTGTGAGTTAAAACTCGCGGCATGTCCAGAGGACGCCCGGTAACAAAATCCACCTGCGCGGACTGAAACAGTTATTTGGTGGAAGTCCCTAAGACTAGAAGCGGCGGGCTGAGAATATCAGCCTGCCGCTTCTGCTTGTGTTACAGTATGAAAAAATCAGTCATTGGGTTTGCTGCAAAAATTCCTGCCACCCGCGCCGGGCCGTTCGTTCCATTGCGTCAGGATAATCGAATTTGAACGTTTCCGCCAGAATTTGCCCGGCCTGCGTAACCTGTTCCCGCAATTGTTCTATAGCGCGGCAGATGTCGTCATCGGTTGCAAGAGATGCGCCCAATACCTGCAAAGCTTCTTTGCCGCGCGCTTGTTCTACCGTTTGCATCAGATGCGTTAGGCCGTGAATGGTCTGTGTTCGCATTTCGCCGCAATCATTGCCGGTCACCTGAATGTACCACAGCCGCAACAGCAGTTGCCGGTCGTTGTGAAGGCCGGTCAGGGCAAGCAGATGCAGGCCGCGATGCAGCACTTTGCGGTGCTTGTGCGTGTTGAGCCAGAAATGTTCCAGCAGCCCCCGAACGGTTTCGGGATTCGCAGGCTGCGGTGAGGGCACAGGTTCACATTCCGGTTCGCGCAGTTTGGCAGCGAAGTTCTCGTCACGACAGGCCAGCGTCAAAATAAACTCATCATGTACGGCTTTTGTCGCGCTTTGTACCCACACATCGTAAATATCGCCCGTCTCCAAAACCAGATGGTGCAAGAACGCGCCTTCGCCAAACTCAAGCAGGACATGCGCCACACAGGATTGGGCAAACAGCGCGTTCAGCTCAAGATGCCGCCACGCTTCCAACGCTTCCGGCAATACGGCAACGCGCAAATCCACATCGCTGTAACAGTCGGCGTTTCCCCGCGCAATGCTGCCGCCAATCCACAGCGCGACAACTTCCGGGCATTCCCAAATTCGGGGCGCAGCCTCCTTCAGCGCTTCCAGTTGTGGAAGGTAGGGCAAGACTTCCATATCAAGCACAGACGACACTTTGTTTAATTCCTCATGCCACAAGTCTATCAACGCCTGTTCGTACTGTTTGCGTTCAAAATGAAACGGGCCGCAGCCGTCGTACTGCCAGTGGCGGGGTCCCCAATTCGGCATCCGGTGCGGCTGCTCGAAATCGCTCCACGTCACAACGTCTGTTTCAACCTCGACTCGCGCCATGAGGGGCCAACAGCCCGATGTGCCGCAACTGCATTGCATTACGGCGATTTTACCTGTTTGCGTATCCTGCTGCCATCGAATCGGCTGGCCGAGAAAGTGTTCGGAGGGAAACAGTACGTTTTCGGGTGGCAGGCCCACGTAGCCGCCCGCCATTTCAGGATGCCCTTCCTGCGCGGCAAACGGCAGTTCCACTTCCCGCACAAATTCCAAAAGGTTGCGGCTATTGATGTAGATGGCAACGGAATACAGTTTATACTCAGGGCTGTATTCTACGGCAAAACGAATGGTATCCATATCCGACTCGTACTTATTCATCTCCTAAATGGCGTCCTGCGGGTGATAGGTAGTACGCGCTCGGATCGGCTTGCAGCAGCGTCTTTTCTCGCGCCAATAATTTTTTTGCGCGTTCCGCCCGCCGCTTGTGTTTGGGAATGGAGGCGAACCGCCACAAAGCGTCAAAACGCTGATAGCCGATCCCGCAGCGCCTATCACGGGATCGGGCGCGTACCTGTTGTTTGCGGTATTTGTAAAGGTTGGTTGGCATGGGAAACTCGCTTATCGGATTACGTCGGCGCGTTACTATCCGAAATGGCACAGGCAATAGCTTCCTCAAGCGTCATAGCCTTTCCTGCGGCCCAGGTTGCGGCAAAATCATTCTCTTCGACAGCCGAGCGCAGCGTTTTCACTTGCGCGTCGTAATCCGCGTGAGCAATCGGGGGTATCGGCGTACCAAGCAACGTTCGCTGCGCTTCTGCCGCGCCAAAAAGCCGCGCGGCGTACAAGGCTTGCCCTCGCATTGTTTCTGAAGCCGTCTTTTCTTCTAACCCTGCCACCGCAAGCCCGGCAAAACTCTCTAGCAAGTTTACACATTCGAGTCTTTGTCCAAGTCCCTGCTGCAAGGCCAGGCTTTCCGTGAACAGCGAACGCGCCTGCGCCATCTCCTTTTCCAGGCGGGCAATCTCTCCCAAAACCCCAAGCGCGGTTGCCGCTTCTGCCGTATCCCCGACACTGCGCACAATGGCAAGACATTCTTCAGCCAACCTGCGCGCTGCCGCATACTCGCCCTGATACTTCAGAATGTTCGCCAGGCTGCACAGGGAATACGCCTGATACCACTCGTCATTCAGTTCTTTTCCTATCGCAAGGCTTTGTTCCGCAATGGCACACGCCCGAACGAGATTACCTTGCAGGGTGAGCACAGCGCTCAGATTGATCAGGGAATTGGCTGCGCCGCGCTTATTCCCTGTTTCCTGACAAAGCGCCAGGCTCTCCTTAAAAAGCGAGCCGGCAGTATCATAATCCCCCTGGTCCTGCACAAGACTACCCAGATTGCTCAAGCCCGCAGCGATACCCGGCTGATTCCCAAGTTCCCGCTGCAAAGCGAGGCTGGCTTCAAACAGAAATCGGGCAGACGCATAATCGCATTGATAAAGCGAGATAATGCCCAGGCTGTTCCTTGCGGACGCGGCAAGGCGCTTGTTGCCGGTTTGCTGCGCCAATGTCGCGCCCCGCTCCAAAAAGGACCGCGCCAGCTCGTAATCCCCCTGCTCGATTGCCAGGCGTCCGATCTGATAACAGATTTCCGCCTGCGCTTTCGGCGTCTGCTCTGCGGCAGGAACGGTAAGCGCCTGTTCCAGTTGTTCGCGGCCTTCGCGCAGATAGCCGCCCAGATACCAGAAGTTTCCCATCGCTGCCGCCGTATGCAGCGCAGCCGCCGGTTCAGAGATAAGCGCCCATTCCAGCGCGACCCGCAAGTTGTCATGCTCCGTTTGCAGCAATCCAAGCGCGGCCTGCTGATCGGGGCCGGCCAGACGCAGGGAAGTCTCCTCCACAAACCGCGCAAACCAGGCGTAATGCTGCTGCCGCGCGGCTTCTGTTTCCCCGCTTTCCAGCAGCCGGTCACGGGCATACTGCCGAATCGTTTCCAGCAGGCGATAGCGCGTATGTTCCGCCTCCTGTTCGACCACGACCAGGCTTTTGTCGGCCAGGCCGGTGAGCAGGTCCAGAACTTCCCAATCTTCCACAGCGTTACTCGCGCCGACTGCTGCCGCCGCTTCCAACGTCCACCCACCCGCAAACACGGACAGGCGGCACAGCAGCGTTTTTTCGGGCGGAGCCAGCATGTCAAACGACCAGTCAATCAGAGCGCGGAGGGTTTGCTGCCGGGGCAGGGCGGTTCGGCTGCCGCCTGTGAGCAGGCGGAAGCAATTATCGAGTTTGGCATTAATCTCTTCCACGCTCAGGGAGCGGATGCGGGCGGCGGCGAGTTCAATCGCCAGAGGGATGCCGTCCAGACGGGTACACAACTGCGCCAGCGCAGGCACATTCTGGTTGGTGACGGCAAACGCGCTTTGAATACTGACGGCGCGGTCTATAAACAGGCGGACGGCTTCAAATTGGGTCAGCGATTTCGAGCGTATGTTTCGCTTTCGGATCGGGCATGCGCAGGGAGGGAACGCGGTAAATGGTTTCGCCGGGAATGTTGAGGCTTTCGCGGCTGCTGGCAAGAATGTGCAGATGCGGGCAGGATTGCAGCAAGGTTTGGGCCAACCGGGCGCAGGCCGCAATCAAATGTTCGCAGTTGTCCAAAATCAGCAGCAGCGCGCGCTTTTTCAGGGTTTCTACAAGCGTCTGCGTAAGCGAAGCGCCCGCTTCCTCCTTAATGCCAATTACCGAGGCTACCGTTTGGGCGACGAGGGCGGGGTCTGTAACGGGAGCCAGTTCGATAAGAAAGACGCCTTCAGGAAACTGTTCCGACACGTCCGCGCCCACTTGCAGGCTTAAACGAGTCTTGCCCGTTCCGCCGGGGCCAAGCAGCGTTACCAGAGAAAAGGAAGCAAGCCGTTGCTTTATGTCCTGCATCTCCCGTTCGCGCCCCACAAAACTGGTAAGCTGGAGGGGCAGATTGTTGGGAAAGCTGTCAAGCGACCTGAGCGGCGGAAAATGGGAGGGAAGCTGCGGATGAACAATCTCATGCACCTGCTCCGCCCGGTTCAGGTCTTTGAGGCGGTGCAGTCCGAGGGGATGCAGTGTTACCTGCTCCGGCAGCCGATCCCGCACCAATTCAAAAGTCGCCTGCGAAACAAGCATCTGGCCGCCATACGCAATGGCTTGCAGGCGCGCGGCGCGATTGAGCGTTTGCCCGAAGTAGTCGTTGTCCCGTTCTTCGGCCTCGCCCGTATGCAGGCCCATCCTGACTTTCAACGGCCCGGTTTCGCCCCACTCCTCCTTCAGCAACGCAAACTGCGCCTCCAAAACCGCATGAACGGCTTCGGGGGCTGTAGGAAAGGCGGCACAAAACGCATCGCCTACAGTCTTGAACACGCAGCCATTGTGCCCTTCGATGGCATCCCGGAGCAGAACATCGTGGCGGGCAAGCGCAACGCGCATGGCTTCGGGGCAGCGTTCCCATAAGCGGGTACTGCCCTCAATATCGGTAAACAGAAACGTCACGGTTCCCGTCGGTAAGTTCATGGCGTTGTTCTCGCGGCGTGGTTTATGATAACGGGGCGGTTAGAGATAAGGGAGAACCAGATCGCGTTCAGCGGCAAGCCCGCGCCATTCGTCTGCGCCCTCGCCATCGTTGTATATTAAAGTGTACGGGCCGGCGAAATGGACGGCGCGGCTCAGTTCCAGGCAATGGCAAAAATCGGCTTTATCCGGCTCGTAGGGCGCAACGAAGTCGCATTTGGCGTGGCATGACTCGGCATAGGGAAAGATGGAAGCCAGGTCGTCGTACTTGGTCGCGCCGCCCCAGTTGCCGAAATCCAGATTGAATCCTATGCGTCCTTCCAGGCTGTCGAGCAGGGCGTGAACCGCGTCCGGGCCGGCCAGCAGATCGAACCAGTTTTCCGTCGTGACCCGAACACCCAGGTCACTGCCGCGCTGCGCCAGTTCTTCCAATCCGCGCCGACTGCGCTGCAAAGTTTCGGGAGTATACGCGGCATGTCCCGCAATCACCCGCGCCCGCTCCGCGCCCAACTGCGACGCGGTTTCCATCCAGCCGATCATCCAGTCCAGATCACGCCGCGCATGGTCGGGATGCGTCATATCTCCCGCTTCGATCAGCACGGAAAACAGCTGCACGTCCGCCGCGTCCAGCGCCCCCCGCAGTTCATTCAAATACGACGCTTCCCGATTGGGCAAATGCGGATGCGAAATCTCCATCGCCTGAATACCCGCGTCGCGCGATACGGGCGGGCAGTTCCAGCAGTGTCAAGTTTCCCGGTTCCGCCCGCTCCTGACGAGTTCGCTCCGCCTGTCCCGGCATATCCCGATACGTCGCGCCCAACGCCCGACTCAAACTATAAGTAGAAACCCCAACCCGCGCCCCACTATGTTCTATCATAACAAATTTTTCCCTCTTTTCCCATTTCCCATTTCCAAATCTCCCCCTCTTCTCCCCGTGTCCCCCGTGTTCCCCGTGGTTCATATTGTTTTTACCGGCGACATTTCCGCCCAGGTTTGGCCGTATTTGGCGTCGGCGCGGAGGGGAACATTGAGCGGGTAGGCCGATTCCAACAGGCGCTTGATTTCGGGCGTGATGGTGGCTACCATGTCCGCCTCGACCTCAAACAGCAGTTCGTCATGCACCTGAAGCAGCAGGGTGCAGCCATTTCCGCAGGTTTCATGCAGATAGTTTTGTACCTCAATCATGGCGATTTTGATGATGTCGGCAGCCGTGCCCTGAATCGGCATGTTGACCGCCGCCCGTTCCGCCGCCTGCCGTATCTGCGCGTTGCCGCTGTCGAGTTCCGGCACATAACGGCGGCGACCGAGCAGGGTTTGCACGTACTTTTGCTTGTGGGCGAGCGCAGTGGTATCGTCCACGTATTTCTTTACGCCGGGCAGCCGCTCAAAGTATTCCTTGATCCACGTTGTCGCCACGCCCGTGCCAACGCCCAACATCGCCGCGAGCGCAAAGCCGGACTGCCCGTAGATGACCGCGAAGTTGATGGTTTTGGCCTGTCGGCGCTGATCGGACGTGACTTCTTCAAGCGGAACTTCAAACACCTGCGCGGCAGTGGCTTTGTGAATGTCCTCGTCTGCCAGAAACGCCTGCGTCAGCGTCGGGTCGCCCGTGACGTGGGCGAGCAGGCGCAGTTCCACCTGCGAGTAATCGCACGACAGCAGCATTTTACCTTTGGGCGCGATAAACGCCCGCCGGATTTCGCGCCCGATTTCACTGCGCACGGGAATGTTTTGCAGGTTCGGGTCGGACGAACTCAATCTGCCCGTACTGGCTACGGTCTGGTTCAGGCTGGTATGAACGCGCCCAGTGTTGGGATTGATGAGCCGTATCAGGGCGTCGGCATACGTGGATTTCAATTTGGCGACTTCGCGCCAGTCAATGATTTTACGCGCAATGGGATGTTCCGCAGCCAGCGATTCCAACACTTCCACGCCCGTAGAGTACCCGGTCTTTGTCTTTTTGCCGGACGGCAACTGTAATTTATCGAACAGAATCTCCTGCAATTTTTTAATGGAGCCGATGTTGAAGCGTTCGTCCGCAAGGGTGTAGATTTCTTCGGCAAGGGCGTCCATCTGCCCGCCCATGCGCTCGCCCAATGTGCTGAGATACGGCACGTCCACGCCAAGCCCCGCCTGCTCCATCGCGCACAGCACAGGCACAAGCGGAACCTCAATCTTATCCATGATTTCGGTCATTTTGACTTTTGCCAGCGCATCCCGAAGCGGCGGCATAAGGGCGACCAGCAGCGCGGCCTCCTGCATCAGCATCGCGCCTTCCAGATAAGCGTCGTCGGCCTCGACAACCGCATCCAAATGCGTTTCCGCCAGATCAAGGAGGGGATAAGAAGAGCGCCCCGCTTCCAGTAAATAAGCGGCAATCAAGACGTCGAACGTAAACGGCGCGACTTTTATTCCCGCCTGCTCCAAAATGATTTCCAGAGGCTTCACGCCGTACCCGATTTTGGCAATGGCAGCGTCCTCAAACAACGGGCGCAAATCCTCAATTGAAACGGCAAAACCGTTTTCATTCACGGGCTTTGGCGCATCTTTATTCTTCCCTTTTCCCTTTTCCTTTTTTACTTCTGCGATTTCTTCGCCTGGCTGTTCTTCATCGAACAAGCCTCCTTGAGGTTTTTCGGCTGGAACTTCCGCCGGGGAATCCACAATGGGAGGCGCGGCACTGCGCACGGCAACGTAGTAAGTGACTTCCTTGGAGGGCGCGAAGGCGAGGCCGGTCAGGGTAGCGAGCATGGGCGGTTCGCCATCGGTTTCAAAGCGGATGCCTGCCGTTTTGCTTTTCTGGACGGCGGCAAGCGCGTCCGCAAACTCTTCCCGTGACCCAATGGCAATGGCAACCGCGCTGAAGGTCGCTTCCGGCACGGCGCGTTCCGTTACCAAATCTTCGGTTGTGCCGACGCCCGTTTGCGTCGGCGCGGGCAAACGCCCCAACAGCGACTTGAACTCCAACTCGTGAAACTTTTGCCGCGCGTTCTGCCAGTTTTCTTCGGTTGGCGCGTAAGGCTGGATAGTGAACTGCATCGGCGCGTCGCAAACGATAGTCGCCAGTTTTCTGGAAAACCGCGCCTGCTCCACATTGGCTTCCAGCGCGGCTTTGGCTTTCGGAGGCGCAATGCCTTCCCCACCCGCTTCCACCACTTGCAGCAGTTTTTCCAGTGACCCGAATTTTTGCAGCAGGGCGGACGCGGTTTTGTCGCCGATGCCGGGAACGCCCGGAATGTTGTCGCTGCTGTCACCCGTCAGGGCTTTGAAGTCGGCGATGCACTCCGGGCCGATGCCGTAGCGTTCGCGCACCGCGTCGGCGTCGTAGGTTTTCACTTCCGACACGCCGCGCTGCGTGATCTGGACGTGAACGTGATCCGTCACCAGTTGCAGCGTGTCCGAATCGCCCGTCAGCACAATCACATGGTAGCCGTCCCGAACGCCCTGCACGCACAGCGTTCCAATCAGGTCATCGGCCTCGTAACCGGGCTGTTCCGCCGACTGGATGCCGAATGCGGCGACGATTTCGCGGGCAACCGGCTGCTGCGCGGAAAGCTGGGGGTCAATGGGCGGGCGGTGCGCTTTGTATTCCTCAAAGGCGACGCTGCGGTGCGTTCGGTGCGGCGCGTCCCAACACACGACAATGGCGTCCGGCTTCTCGTTGTTGAGAATGGACAGCAGCATGTTGGTGAAGCCGAACAAGGCTCCAGTCGGGCGATTGTCTGTCGTGGACAGATAGCGCCCGGAAAAGAAGGCGCGAAACAGCAGCGCGTATGCATCTACCAGCACCAACTTTTTGCCTGTTTGGGCAACGCCTACAGGCGTGGAAGCCGTTGGTGACGTTTGTAACGAAGGTTCGGATGGGGAAATCTCGGCTTGCTCGGCCATGCGGAACGCGCTCCTTTAGCGGCAGGGAAAACTCCCTTTTTGTCTACACCTTTATGACATACGTATTTGCACTCCATTATACGTCACCAAAGCGGAAACAGGCAAGCAGGATATACCCGACTTAATCTGTATTCCTACGGTTTCTGCTCCGCAGGGTTGCGGGAGTTTGCCCGATTGGACGCAAAAGCCCTGTAGTTGGCATGACTTGTGCATTATAGAAAGTACGGCGCGTTGAACTGCCGTACACTTTTCTCGTTCTTGATTTTGCACAAGGAGTACCTTCATGCGTTTCAATAAATTTTCAGCGGCCACTGTGTTGCCGATTGGCCTGCTGTTCGTTCTGGCTGCCCCTTCCGCGCAGGCGCAGATTAGTAAGATTGGCGGCACGGCCAATTTATCCTTCTTGACAGCGCCCTCGGATGTGCGCCCGGGCCAGCATCAGAGCAACACGGATGTCTTTGTATTTGCCGAAAAACAAAACGTCAGCGTCACGAACCTGATGACCGATTTGCAAGGTCCGGTCACAGGCGCTGTCAACAGCTACCTGCTTTACACGGATCAGATGGGCACAGGGGGCAGCACGACCTACGATATTACCGTGTCCTCTGACCAGAGAATCCTCGGCGTCATCACAACCTCTGCCTTGTTGGATACTACCGATACTACGTTTGGACTGGGCGGAACCAAGTATCCGTTCGGCGATGGCTCGCGCGGGCAGGAAAACCGGGACTTTACGACACTTTCCGGTAACACGCTGACCCTTCACAACGTGACTTCGGGTAATGTGGATGAAATTCGCGTCTTCACTGCCGCCGTTCCTGAACCCGGCAGTATCGCTCTGCTCGTGGGCATGGGCGTATCGGGAACCGCGTTCCTACGGCGGCGCAAGGCCATCAAGACAGCCGCGTAAGACGACTGTGAAGCGTTTTCCTGCACCAATGGTTACATAAAAGAGGAATAGCGGTGTCTCTTCCATTTCAAGGCAAAAGACGCCGCTATTTAGGGTCCGTAAATCTATACCTTCCCGAACTGGCGAAAGCAAGGATGAAGGAGGAGAGATAAGAGATAAGAGATAAGAGTATGTAGAGGCAGCGTCGAAATCTTGGCAATACAGCGCTTCCAGCCCGATGTCTCGTTGTGTCAAGTTGTAAATAGAGAGGCGTCGTGACCTCAACAGAGTCAGGGCGAACGGGAGGGGTGAAACATAGGACTGACACCTCCTTTGCTATATAGTATACACTTGTACTATTTAGACGGAGGGAATGGGGCAAAAGGTTCACTGTTTTCGTGTGGTTTGGCTTTTTTGTTTAAAAGTTGCGCTCTTCATATCTGAATTTGAGGCCCGCCTTGCTGTCCACGCCGATAATCTGTGTCAGGATAGCTTGAGTCATGTTCGTAACCGTCGTCTCGTTGCCCGACAGGGGGAACATGAGTATACGCGAACCATCGCTCTGCTCTTCTCGCCACAGAATGTGATGCCGGGTAAAGAACATTTGCGCCTTTTGATGACTGTCCGCCGATTGAGGCCAATTGGCGAGGAGGTGAACCTGCATCTGTCCAGTGTTCATGCGCAAAACGCTGAAACTCTCCTCCCTATCGAGCAAGGAAATCATCAGCACAGTGGCTTGCTTTTGCGACAGCATCAGACGATGGACGTAAGCCGAAACATGGCTCAGGCCATTGACCGGAACAATTGCCGGATCGGGCATGGGAAATTCTGTCTCCGTCGGCGTTCCCGGATTTCCTGAAGTGTTTGCCGACGCTGCCGGCGTGTTTATCGGCGTTGCCGCGCCATTTCCTGACGGCTGCGGCGTTGAGGTTGGCGGCATTGAGGCTTGTCGTCGTTCGGCAGAGCGCCGCGCCGCCTGCGCCCCAATAGCAGCAGCCGCCGCAACAACCGCAAACAACATCAGCCAGTTCTCCATCTGTCCCTCTCTCCTTTTCTCCTTTTCTTCTTTTCTTCTTTTCTTTTTTTCTTCCCTACGTGGTTCACTCTTCTCTGTTGACCCGCCGCTGAAAGAGCCGCCGGATACTGGACGCGAGTTGCGGCAGACGCGCAAAGTATTCGTCCTGTTGGGGCGTACTTTCGTTCTGGTACATGGCGCGGTTGAGCCGGTGGACGGTGATGCCGGGGCAGGGACGTTCCACAAGCCGCAGTTCATCGCCCGCGCCCACCTCGCCGGTTTGCATGACGCGCAGGTAATAGCCCGTATATCCCAATTCTTCCATGCGCCGGGGCATGTCCTTGCGATCCCATTTCCGCGCCACGTTGATGCACGGCTGACGCGGCTGGCTGACCTGCACCTGCGCCGCGCCCACCGCGTACACATCGCCAATGCAAACGTCTGTTTCCGGCAGCCCTGACAGCGTAAAATTCTCGCCGAACGCGCCATACGTAAACGTATCGCCCATACCGAATGTGGTTTGCCAGTAGGGATAGTGTTCCGCAGCGAAGCAGCACACAACCTTGTCCGGCCCGCCGTGAAATTTGAGGTTGTACTGTTGGTCGCCGTTCAGATTGGCGCGTTCCAGCCGGACGCGCCCCTGTACCGGCGCTTTGAAGATGGCGCTTTCCCACGCTTTGCCGTGAAAGTCCAGTTGGCGCGGCGTACCGACTTGCAGAGATATAAGAATAGGGTTGGTCATAGAGAAAATACCGGAAAGTAGCCGCGAATGAACGCGAATGAACGCGAATAGGCCGACTGTTTTTTATACGTATAGATGCCAGCCGCGCATGGAGGATTATTCTAAAATCAGGCGGCTTCTTCGCGGGGAACGTACTCGCGGCTGGTAAACAAACTGATGGCGGCGAGCAGGGTGATGGCAATAGCCGCCAGTAACACCATCCACGCCAGACTGCTGGAAATTACGTCGGGCGCATTGCCGCCCATTGCCGCCGCGAGTTGCGCTGCCGGGTCTTCTTTGTCATGGGGCGAAAGCACCTGCAAATAGGTCATCAGCGACACGCGATGAAACGAACCCGGCAGCCGTGAAACCCACGATTCCCACCCGAACGCGAACAGCAGGCCGTACAGCATCGCCCGGTTTACCACAACGCCGAGCAGCAGAAACAAGCCTCCATAGGCAAGCGCGGCAAAAGGCAAAATTTCCAGATCGCGCATCAGGGGCGAACCGCTCAACCCGCCCGGCCCGAACGTGACCAGCGCAATCAACAACGTGGACAGCCACGCCGCCCCTAAAACGACGGTGTTCACGGCCAGAAACTTCATCAGCAGCAAGCGCCAGCGCGGAACCGGGCGCGTCAGCAGGTACACGATGGTTTTGCCTTCCACTTCCTGCGAAATGGCGGATGTGCCGAACACCACCGCCAGTATCAGCAGCACGAATCCGAAAACCAAATCTTTCACCAGCGCGTTGTACACGTCTGCGGCAACGAAACCGCCGGCGGCAGCCGCCTGTACGCGCCATAATCCGGCCATAATCGGACTGAGCAGAATCAGCAAGCCGATCATAATCAGATTTTTAGGCCGCAGCAGTTCGCGCAATGTTGACCGATAGAGGTAAGCGTCGCTCATAATTTGATTTTAGCCGTTCACCAGATATTTGAAGACGGATTCGAGATTGTTGTCGGGCGAGTCGAAACTGCGAATGTCGTAGCCGCCGGACAGCGCAATGTCGGGAAATTGCGTGTAAAACAGGTCGGGCGAATGGGTTTCGATTTCCAATTGTGTGGCGTCTGTCGCGTTGAAGCGGACGCTGAGAATGTACGGCATGTCCAGCAATTGCTTGCCCAACTCGCGGGCGCGGGTCGTGGTAATGGCAATGTGGTGCGGATGCCGGTCAATCAGGCCGCGAATGGCGTAAATGTCGCCCTGAGCCATCAGCCGACCCTTGCTCAACAAAATGATATTGTGGGTCAACTGCTCCACTTCGTACAGAATGTGGCTGGAAATGAGGATACATTTGCCCTGCGCCGCAAGGGTGTGCAGCAATGCGCCCATGTCGCGCCGCCCTACCGGATCAAGGCCATTGAGCGGTTCGTCGAGTATCAGCACGTCGGGGTTGTGGACAATACCCTGCGCCACTTTGATGCGCTGCCGCATACCCTTCGAGTAGCCGCCGATTTTGCGGTCCGCGCTTGCCGTCATGCCGACGGTTTCAATCACTTCACTCACGCGATTTGCCCGCGCGTTTGCCGGAATACCGCTCATCGCCGCCAGCAGCGTGACAAAATCGCGCCCGGTCATTTCCGTATAGTTTTCTTCGATTTCCGGGCAGTATCCCAATCGTTTGTAAACGGCGGGATTGGCGAAGGGTGGCAGGCCAAAAACGTCAACCCTGCCAGTCGTGGGCCGCAGTTGCCCCGTGACCAGTTTGAGCATGGTAGACTTGCCCGCGCCATTGGGACCGAGCAGAGCCGTGATTCCCGGCCCGATCTGGCACGTAATGTCGTTGACGCCAATCACCTGCTTGTACCAGCGCGAAGCGTTTTGCAGGGTTATCATCCTCTTACCACCTCGACGGCTTTCACTTTAGCCCGCGCCGCGCCGATGCCCGCCGCCACCAGTATTCCGAACATCAGCAGCAGGGGCAGCAGGGGCGCAGCCGCGCCGTTCGCATTGTGGGCTACACGATGGGGCGCAAGCCCGAAAACGTGCTGCACCAGGCCGCTGATAATTCCCTGCAGGGACACATATTGCAGCAGCAGTTGCCCATCCGAAGGATCAGACGATTTCAGCGTGAAGATGCTGAACAGATAGACGGACAAGGTTATGCTCAAAAAATACAGCGCGGCCATGATGCCGCCTGCCGCCCGCCCGGTTTTCGACCACGCCGACACACCGCAGAACAGACTGGCATACAAGGCTCCCGGAACCGCCGCCGCCAGCAGGATGCGCCCTATCAGCAATGGCTCGTCGCTGAGAAAACCGTCCTTCAAAAACATCAGCAGGCAGAACACATACAGCATCAGCGCGGGAACCGCAATCGCGCCGAAAATCATCAGAAACAACGCCATCCACTTGCCAAGCAGGTAATCCCCTTTTGTCAGGGGTTTGGACAGATACACCAGCAGGGCGTTCGCGCCATTATCCGCCGCGATGCTGCCCGCGCCGACGTTCAAGGCTACGATAAACACGAGCAATCCCTGAAGCTGCATCGCCTGAAAGAAGATGCGGGCAAAAAATCCACCCTCATCGGCAGAAGCCGCGCGCCCGCTGCGCCCCATCATGCCGGTGAGACCTTGCGTGTACAAGGTAAGGGCAAGGATCACGCATGGAAACGCGCACAGGGCCACGCTGATCCAGAATCCCGGCTTGCGAAACGACTGCCGCAGCCCGGAAAGCGCCACAATCCACCAGCGAATCGCGCGGGTTTGCAGCGGGCCGTCGTAGTTGCGGTACGTCAGGTCGGCAATCGGGGAAGCAACGCTTGCGGCATTGGGACCGTTCGGAGGAATGGAACCGGCAGGCGCGGGCGAAGGCTGTGCGGGTGGAATGTTCAATCTACGGCTCCCATGAAAATATCTTCCAGCGAACGCTGCGCGGGCTGAAAGCCGCGCACCTGCGCGCCCGATTCGCGCGCCGCTTCAAACACCATTTTGCCTACTTCCAGTGAGGTTTCAAACATCATACTGCCGACCTGCTGCGATTGGGGCGGATTCAGGGCAAAACGGAGTTCGCTGCCGTTATCATGCAGGGTTTCCGCGCCGCGCCTGAGCATGGCCTGCACAAAGGCGGGGGATGTTTCGCGCAGGGTGACGACGATCTGCGTACCCACCGTTTCGCGCAGACTGGCAATCGTGCCTTCCGAAGCGATCTGCCCCTTGCGCATCACGATCAGGCTGTCACACGTCCGCTCGATGTCGGGCAGCAGGTGCGAGGAGACAATCACGTTGACGCCCTTGCCATGTGAAATGTCGCGCACGAGAGCGAGCATTTCGTCCCGGCCTGCGGGGTCAAGACCGTTGGAAGGCTCGTCCAGAAACACCAGTTTCGGCCCATGCACAAGCGCCTGCGCCAGTTTGATGCGCTGCTTCATGCCCGTCGAATACGTTTCCACGTTGCGGTAACGCGCTTCGTTCAGGCCGCAGTATTCCAGCACTTCGTGGGCGCGGCGCAAGGACTCTTTGGCCGGCATCCCCGCCAGTTCGCCCGCATACGCCACAAACGTTACCGCGTTCATTCCAGGTATATGGCAGTCAATTTCCGGCATCAGGCCGATGCGCTGCCGCAATTCCAAGCCCTGCGTCGCCACATTAAAGCCCAGGACTTGCCCACTGCCGCTTGATGGCTGTACGAAGCCGAGCAGGGTTTTAATCAGCGTGGTTTTGCCCGCGCCGTTCGGCCCAAGCAGCCCGACACAGCCTTCCGGGATTTCCACGCTGAGGTCATTGACAGCCGTTTTCGCGCCATAGCGCACGGTCAAATTAGAAATGGTTGCGACAGACATAGGCGGAATAAGCAACAATCATTGGCAAAGCAAGAGGCTATTTGGACTTGTCGAGATAATCCGGCGGGAACAGTTTCTGGCCGTACTTTGCGGCGATACTGCTCATCCGCTGCTGCTCTTCCGGTCCCATAACGGGAGGAGGCAAAAATTCACCGGCGGCTACAGGTTTGCCCACTTCCTGAAAGAATTCGTCCAGCCCGGAAGGAACCACCACGCACCACAGACGCGCCATTGTGTTCGTCATATTTTTGAAGCAATGCACTATGCCGCCCAGAGGGATATTGACAAACGAACCTTTCCGCGCCGTATAGGTAAGCGATTCGGTTTTAACCTCAATTTCGCCTTCCAGAACATAGAAGGATTCTCTGAAAGGCGGCGTGTGAATGGGGACCCGGCCCACCCTGCGGCGGAATCAGCATGTCAATGGCGGCGTAAGCCCCTCCGGTTTGCTCGCCGGTAATCACCAGCCGGTAAGTATCGCCAACAACCGACAGCGTCTGCCCATCCTGCGCCGTCACCGTCGTAAGTTCGCTGCTTGGATTCTCCATAACTTGAATTCGATCCTTCCTTGGATGTATCCCGGTGTGACTACTCTGCGGAAGCGAGCAGGGTTTCCTTATTTACGCTCTTCAATTCAGATGAATTCTGCGGTGGAACACGTACCATTCCGCGCACAAAAGCAGCAACGCGACAAAGGCCAGATAGGGAAGCCATTCCCGCGTGGTCAGCACCTGACGGGTCGCTATGGGCGTGGCGTTTTGCAGAATGGTCAGGGATTTGTGGGGCGTGATGTCGGACTCGGCGGCGTTGACGAGGTTGACCGAAAAACGGGAAACGGCTACGCCCTGCCCGCTCACATTATATACGCCCGCCTGATCCGTGCTGTCGAAGGCGGCGTCGCCCCGCTCCCCAACAACCACATCGCGCTTGCTGCCGTCCGGTTTGGTAATGGTCAGGGTTCCGGCATTGGGAAGCGCGGGAATGACGTGCGTTTCCCCGGTTTTGGAGTGCCCCGATCCGTTGTCGTCCCATTCCGCGCCAAGCCAGCGAACCGTGTTAGAAATGAAGATGGGAAACGGAACCGTGAGCAGGAAGTGTACGGATTTTTCCAGCGAAAAGGCGACAAACACGCTTCGCATTCGGTTGCGCTCGCCCACCTCCGCCCGCGCCTTGCTTTTTTCTCCGGCCACAATCAGGGAACCGGACTCGCCTACCGCCAGTTCCTTGCCCCAATCGAGGGGCGAGGCTTTGTACACGCCCAAGAGATTTTCGCTGCCGAAGTCCACGTAATGCAGAACGGGATGATCCCGCTCCATATCCACAAAGCCGACGCCGTTCATTTCACCCTCGGCTTTTGCCGGCGATTGGTCACTGGTACAATGCAAAAACAGGTAATTGCCTTCGGGCAGTTTGGCGGGCGCGGTTTCGTTGAACACGATTACGTCGTAGTTTTTGGCGCTGTCGGCGGGATACGCGGCGGCTTTGCTTAATTCGATGCCCGGATCAACCTTCAGCGCGTTTTCAAGCCACAGGTTTTCGGTTCCCACCAGTAGTACTTTATATTGCTTGTGCGGCTGCAAGATTAAGGACGCTTCGTTGTCGGCAGCAAGGTCGTCCTTCACGTCCAGATGAACGCGCAGCAGCATGGGGCGTGGCGGTTCCTGCACATCGAACGCTTCCGTGCTTTCGCCATGCGCGGGCAGGGAAATCTCGTGCGCGTCGAAAAGATTGTCTTCCAGATAAATCTCTTCGTTGAACTTTTTGGGCTGATCGCTGTAGTTGTGCGTGACGACAAGCAGTTGTACCGACTTTTCGCCGCCGATGTTACGCCGAAAATCCAGCGCGGTAATGCCGACGTTGTCATGCCCCTTGCCAATGGGATGAAAGGCGACATGCGTTTTGCCCAAGTTCAGGTTGGCGAGCGAAATTTGCGCCTCGCCCCCGTTGTTCGTACCATTCGAGCCATTTGTGTTGCCCCCAACCGTTTCAAACGCGCCATCGGAAACCAGTTCGATCTGCCCCGCTTCGCCATTGTCCCGCGACGCCACCAGTTCCGCGCCCAAGTTAAGCGCGTCCCGCATGTTCGTCGGCGTATCATGCGCCTGCAAGCCGTCCAGGGAATGGCGCAGTTCCGAACGCTCGTTGGTAAACCCGGTAATGGCTTCGGGGCGCGAGTACGCGGACACGATCATCATCCGGTCGCCCGCGCCCATGCGGTTGATGATCTGCTGCGCTTCCTGTTTGGCGGCTTCAAACCGGGACGGCGCGACATCCGTTGCCTTCATGGACGCGCTGGTATCCATAATCAGGACGATACTGCGCCCGCCATTGCTCAGATTGCGCGTAAACGGACGGGCAAGCGCGAAAATCAGCAGCGCGGCCAAAAGCAGTTGGAGAAACAGGAGAAGGTTCTTGCGGAGTTTCTGAAATGGGGCGTTCGCCTGCACATCGCGGATCACCTGCCGCCACAGAAACGTCGAGGAGACGACAACATCCTTGCGCCGCAGCTTGAGGATGTACATCAAAACGATCAGCCCGCCCACAATGGGGAGCCACAACAGATTGGACAGGCTGGCAAAGTGCATGGTTAGCCCCGATTATACAAATTTTGCGTAACGCCGGTGTCATTGGCGCGGGACACGCGCCCTTGCTGTTCCAATTGCCCGACGCGCCGTTCCAGCGTATGCAGCGTGGTGTCGAAACTCAGGTCGTACTGCATCGTGGTGTCGCGCAGGGCTTTGATTTCGGAGCGAAGGGCGGCAAACTCGGAGCGCATGTCTTCGGAAAGCATCTGCTGACGCTGCAAAGACATTTCTTCCATTTTGCGCCGGTGGTGCGTCCAGATTGCCAGCATAGGAATGGCAAGAATGCCCATTACCGGGATGCCAATCACAATCAGCACGATAGGCCACATATCCTACACGATCCTTTCCTTACCAAGCAGCGTAATTTACCTGCATAGGCGATGTACTACGGCGTGTCCACTCCAAGAGCAAGGGTGACGCGGGCGGCAACCTGCTGCCAATCTCGTTCGGAGAGTCGCCCGATATGCGCTATAACTTCCGCACGCGGGGCTGTCAGCAAATAGGCGCGAAAAGCGGACGGACGATATAGACCTGCGGCTGACCAATCCTGCAAAACATAATCCGTAGGGGTTGTGGCGGCAGAAATTTGTGCCCTCAACAATCCCACAATTATATCTGGTCTATTAGCTTGATAGGTAGCGGAAGAGAGAATCACGGCAGGACGATGTTTGGTTTCTACTGCGCCATGAAACGGAACTGTTACCACATCACCTGGCTGCCACATGCGTTTCATCTCCACTCTTTTCCACAGGCAACAGGTCGTCTTCGTCACCATAAAGTTGTGCCGCATACTGAAGCGATTGCTGCATGTAGTCGCGCTTATCCTGCTCCGTCAACTCGTCATCGTCTATTTGTCTTGCATGCTGATGCTTGAGAAAACGCAGGAAATCCAGCGTTTCCGCTACAATCGCATCAGGTGTATTTTTTACTTCATCAAGCAAGGCATCTACCGTTGTCATCTCATTCTCCATATAAGCGCAGATGCAAACAATTTGCAGTGATCATTGTGTCAGCCACCATTGCGCAGATTTAACACGGCTTCTTCCGGCCTGATTGTGGGGCCGAACGAGGAGGTGTTTTCCACGCGGGCGACGCGCTGTTCCATGCGCTGCAAAGCGGAGTCGAAACTCAAGTCGTACTGCATGGAGGTTTCGCGCAGGGATTGAATCTCCTGCCGCAAGGCTTCGATTTCCGTATGGACATTGCCGTTGCCCTGCTGTAACTGCAAGCGCAATTGCAGCATGTCCCGCTGATGCTTGGTCCATAGATTGAACAGCGGTATGGACATCGGCAGTCCGAAAATACAAATGATCGCAACAAGGGGAATTATCATGTTGGTTCGTTCGCTCCTAACTCGTTCTTGCCAGCGCGTCCGCCAGCGTCACCGTGCCCGCATACAACGCCTTGCCGATAATCACGCCGTCTATGTTGGGGGCCGACTGCGCTTGCAGGGTATGCAGCGCGTCTATGTCGGCGATGGTCGCCACGCCGCCTGAGGCAATCACGGGTATATTGGGAATTACCTGCGCCACCTGCGCTAACGCGCCCAGATTAACGCCTTGCAGCATCCCGTCCCGCGCAATGTCGGTGAAAATAAAGCGCTGCGCGCCCATATCCGCCAGACGTTTTACGAACACGGTTGCGGTTTCGCCGCTGTGTTCCTGCCAGCCGTGAATGGCGACAATGCCGTCGCGGGCATCCACGCCGATAGCGAGGTTGTTGCCGAACCGCGCCAACAACTCCTGCGTCAATTCCGGGTTCTGCGCCGCCGTCGTGCCGACCACGACTCGCGCCACGCCTGATGCCATTATTCGCTCCGCCGCTTCCACTGTGCGAATCCCGCCGCCCACCTGCACGGGCAAACCCGTCGCGTCCACAATGCCCTTGATGGCCGCAAGGTTTTCCGGGCTGGATTTCCCGCTCCTTGCGCCGTCCAAGTCTACGACATGCAGCCAATGCGCGCCTTGGTCCTGCCATTTTTGCGCCATTGCGACGGGGTCATCCCCATACGTCGTGACCTGCGCAAAATCGCCCTGTATCAGCCGAACGCACTTGCCGCCCTTGAGGTCTATTGCCGGGTAAATGTCCATAGCAGTTCATAGTTGATAGTTGATAGTTGATAGGGATGGACAGGCGGTCTGTCTATCAACTATCAACTGATTACTATCAACTCTACTCACTTCCAATCTACGAAGTTTCGTAAAATTTGCAGGCCGACTGCGCCGCTTTTTTCGGGGTGGAATTGCGTGGCGGCTACATTGTCTTTTTCCACCGCGCAGCAGAAATCGAGGCCGTAATGGGACGTGGCGGCGACAAGGGACTCGTCTTCGGGTTCGGGGTAATAGGAGTGGACGAAGTAGACGCGGCTATCCTGTTCCACGCCCCGCAGCAGGCGCGAGTCGGGATTAACGCGCAGACTGTTCCAGCCGATGTGCGGCACTTTCAACGCCTGCGCTTCGGGCGTCCGTTGTTCGGCGGGAACGTTTTCAAAGAATTTCACCACATGTCCCGGAAACAGGCCGATGCCGGGAGATGTGCCCATTTCCGTGCTGCTTTCAAACAGCATTTGCATCCCGACGCAAATTCCCAAAAACGGTTTGCCGCTGGTAATGCTCTGGCACACGGCCTGCCGCAATCCGCTCTGGTCAAGATTGGTCATGCAGGCGCAAAACGCCCCCACACCCGGCAGCACCACGCGCTCGGCGCGTTCAATAGTCGCCGGGTCACTGGTAATGAGGGGGTCGCCGCCCACATACGCCAGCGCTTTTTCCACGCTGCGCAGGTTTGCCATGCCGTAGTCTACGATTGCGATCATGCTCGTCCTTCTAAGGTTTCAGGTGTCAGGTGTCAGGTGTCAGGAAGTACATCTTCCATTGTGAACTATTCTTACAAATGGTGGAGCGGCTTGTTCCTGACACCTGATACCTGAAACCTGAAACCTTCCTACTCCGGTTCCAGCGTCGGTCCGACAGTCGGGCGCGGCAGTGCGGGCGGTTTGGCGCGCGGCACGGTTGGCGGCGCTTGCTGCTCGTAACGGTCTTGAATATGCGTCAGGTTGGTGGAAATCTGGCGCGCGTTGGCGTTGGTGATGTTGAGCGCCCAGCGCATTGCGCCCACCAGCGTCAGGCTCAATACGGCAACCAACAGGGCGCGCGTCAGCAGCCCGGCCTGAACTGCCGCGTCACGGGAGGAAGCCGCAGGATAAGAGGGCGTACAAACGGCCTGCTCCGGCAGCAGCAATGTTTTTTTCGCTCGATTCATGGTTGTTTCTCCAGCAGAAAGAGTGATTCAAGTTCCCTTCTGGAGAAATAGGTAACAATAGGGGTCAGGTTTCAGGTTTCAGGGGTCAGGGAATACACCTATCATTATGAGCGGTTGCGATAAAAGTAGGAATGGCTTGTCCCTGACACCTGACACCTGATACCTGAAACCTTCTAAAGTATCCCCTTCGTTGAGGGGATGCCCTGTACGCGGGGGTCATGCGCAATCGCTTGTGCCGCTGCGCGCCCGAACGCTTTGAATGCCGCTTCGATGATATGATGCGTATTGGTTCCGGCCATTTGCCGCAGGTGTACCGTCCAGCCGGCGTTTACGGCGAAGGCGCGAAAGAACTCCGGTACTAATTCACTTGTAAAATCGCCTAATTTCGGGGTTGGAAAGGTTAAATCGCAGGCCAGAAAGCCGCGCCCACTGATGTCAATGGCGCAAAACACCAGCGCCTCATCCATCGGCACGGCGCAGTTCCCTACCCGCGCAATCCCCGCCCGGTCTCCCAATGCTTCCGCAAACGCCTTGCCCAAGACAATGCCCACATCTTCAACGGTATGATGATCGTCAATGTGCAGGTCGCCGCTTGCCTGCACGGTTAATTCCAGCAGGCCATGTTTGGCGATATGCGTCAGCATGTGATCGAAAAACCCTACGCCCGTCTGAATTTCGCTTTTGCCGCCGCCCTCCAAAGACAGACTAAGTTTTATATCGGTTTCCGCAGTTTGGCGGTGTATACTTGCTGTACGGGGTTGGCTCATAATCTTTGCACTGTCCGCCTCATCAGGCCAACTTGATTTCTTCAAAGTTCGTGATGGCAATTTTAATGATTTTCAGGAAGTTGCGGCCTTCCGGCGTTCGCAGCAAATTGACGCTCGGAAAGCTATACTCGCAGGGCGTGATAATTTGTCCGGCGTCTGCCCAAGGATATTCTGTATTATACGGCGCGGTTTCACGCTCAAGCGCCGGGGCGAGAATTTCGATCTCCCTTGCCAGCAGGCGGGCGATTCGCGTTACGTGCCGCAGTTCTGCGCTTTTGTTACGATACCGCACCTGAACATAAGGCGCTTTCAAAAAGCCGATGATAAACTTGGAAAACGCGACATGGCTTGTCAGCAGGTTTTCAATCGGCGTACCGGTGTCACGGAAGCGGTAAGCTTTGGCTATCTTTTCACAGGCCATTTGCAAGTAGTGCAAGGCATGGCACAATTCTACCTGAGCAAGCAACGGATATTGCGCCGCCAGCTCTCTACTGGTAAATAATTCGTAAATTGCCAGATCGGAACGACTCTGCTTGACATACGCTTGCGCCCAAGCAACGCGGTTATCCGGCAACGTACCGCGCTGTAGGACATCAGCAATACCGGTACGCACTTCTGGAACATCAACTTCTTCGGGTTCTGGCCCCATAACGATGTATCAAACTCTTTTCAAGAACGCGAGTATCGTTTTACGCTCTGCAAATTCCAGCCGGCAGGCAGGGGAATAGTACCTTCACAAACACGCTCCATTTCTTCGGGAGTCACTTCCGCAACAACGCTGGAATACGTGATTTCCTCGGCGGGCGCAAAACCGAATGTCATTACCTCGCCTGTCGGCAGAGTCGCACTGTTGATTTCCAGCAGCTTGATGGGTTCTGTTGGGCTATCTTCATCCATCGCCAGAAACCGATAAATTTCTGTTGTATACGGATCAACATTGAAGTGCCACTCTATCAGCTTTTCAGCCACTTCATCTTTTGCGGTGAGAGTCTGCATGGCGTTCCTACTTGTTTTCTGATGCTGTGGAAACGGCGACACGTACCTTAACCGCTTCGGCGTGGGCGTCGAAGCCTTCGGCGCAGGCAAAGGAAGTCAGCGCGTCCGCGACCTGCTCTAAGGCGGGCGCGGTGTAGTACAGGAAACTGGACTTTTTCACGAACGTATCTACGTGCAGGGGCGAGGCAAAGCGGGCGGTTCCACTCGTCGGCAGGGTGTGGCTCGGTCCGGCAAGGTAATCGCCCAGCGTTTGCGGCGTGTAATCGCCCATTAAAATTGCGCCCGCGTTGCGGATGTGACCGAGGGCAGCCAGCGGGTCGCGCACCATCAGGGCGAGATGTTCCGGCGCGCAAATGTTGGCAAGTTCGTAGGCTTGCAGCAACGATTCCGTGACAAGCGCGGCGCTGTTGTCTTCCAGCGATTTGAGCAGAATGTCGCGGCGGGGCAGTTTTTGCAATTGCCGCTCGATTTCCTTCAAAACTTCCTGCGCCAATGCCTCGGAAGGCGTAATCAGAAACGCGGCGGCTTCTACATCGTGTTCGGCCTGCGTAAGCATATCGAGCGCGGCGAAAATGGGGTTGGCGTGTTCGTCCGCAACCACGCATACTTCGCTTGGCCCGGCCAGCATATCAATATCCACCACGCCCCACAATTGCTTTTTGGCGATGTTGACATACACATTGCCCGGCCCGACCACTTTATCTACGGCGGGAACGGTTTGGGTTCCATACGCAAGCGCGGCGATGGCCTGCGCGCCCCCGACCGTCAGGACGCGCTGCACCCCGGCCACTTTGGCGGCAAACAGCACAAGCGGCGGTACTTTGCCGTCCTTTTGAACGGGAGTGCAAAGAATCACTTCGGGGACGCCCGCCACAATCGCCGGAATCGCGGCCATCAATACCGTGCTTGGATACGCCGCCGTGCCGCCGGGAACGTACACGCCGACGCGATCCAGCGGGCGCACAAGCTGCCCTAAAATTTTGTCGGGCTGCGCGTCCAGCCAGCTAGTCTTGCGCTGCTGCTGATGGAATTTTTCGATGTTGGCCGCGGATTGGCGCACCGCGTCGCGCAGTTTGGGCGCAATCGTCTCTTCCGCGTCGTCCCACAACGCGCGGGGAACTTCCAGCGTGTCCAAATCGGGCGAATCAAAGCGGCGGCTTAGTTCCAGCAAAGCCACATCGCCGCGCGCCCGAACGTCCGCAATAATATTGCGCACAATGGCTTCCACGCGGGGGTTATCCTGCAGCGTCGTTCGCGCCAAAACCGCGCGAACTGGCTCCATCCCGTCCTGAGCAACCCGAAGAATTCGCAACGCGCCCCGTCCTTATCCAAAGCCGAAGTAAGCAGGCGTATAACAGTCAGTCTTCCGCTTTGAAGCGCGGAGGCTGAGGCTGTCATTCCTGCTTACATTATACGGCGTTTGCGCGGGGGAAGTCAATGCACGGAAGTAGTCAGTAGTCAGTAGTCAGTAGAAGAACCCACTCCTGTAATCTGCTGTTTTAGAACAAAGCCCTGAGTAGAAAGGTATTTCTACTGACTACTGACTACTGACTACTTTCCACTTCTCCAACACGCTCGCCACTACCGCCGTGTCCAGGCACAGTGGCTCAGAAAACAGACAGCGCACTTCCTTTTCCGTTCTGCCTTCGCGTTCAATCCTGCCTTCGCGTTGTTTTTGTTCCGTTTTGGTTTGGAACATGCGGCGGTCGGCAATGGCTATCAGGTCTTCCAGGCTGCCGCTGTCATGGGGCGCGCAGGCAATGCCGATACTCACATCCAGATGGCAGGACGCATCGAAGTCGGACAGAAAATCGGGGCGATAATTCTGCACCGCGCTGCGAATGCGCGCCGCCACTTCGCGCGCTCCCGTTTCGCCGGATTGCGGCAGCACGATCACAAACTCATCGCCGCCATAGCGCACG
Source organism: uncultured Chthonomonadaceae bacterium (assembly GCA_963835065.1). Classification (GTDB taxonomy): domain Bacteria; phylum Armatimonadota; class Chthonomonadetes; order Chthonomonadales; family Chthonomonadaceae; genus CAWFQB01. The sequence goes on from CAWIEK010000053.1 coordinate 313,041, forward strand.
GCCATATCAGTTGGGCGCAGTTCACGCGGCAGTAATTGCGCCACTTCGCGCAGGACGCGGCTGCCCTGCGGGTGTCCGAAACGCGTATTCATGTTCTTGAAATTGTCCAGGTCGAGGTACAGCAGGGCGCAGTTTCTGCCATTATGCGGTGGGAGAAGGGAATCCATTTTTTGGCGCAGATAGCGCATATTGTTCAGACCGGTCAGCGCGTCCGTGTTGGCGTTGCTGTACGCGCGGACATACTCCTGTTCCTGACTCAATGCGGTCTGCACCTGTTCGGCGATCATAGTCAGCAAATGTTCGTCATCCGCGCTGAAGGCATCCGGGTCGCGATGGTAAAACGTCATCGTTCCCAGAACATCCTCGCCGTGCAGCAGGGGCACAATCAGAATAGAGCGCACGGGGCGCGTATCGTCTTCCGACACAGACCAGGTTAATCCTTCCGCGTTGTAAGGGCCGCGCGCGGTGCGCCGATGACGCGCCGCGATAGCAGAAGGCGCGTTGGCATCCAGCAGGGAATGGTTCAGAAGCACATCCGCGTTGTGCCCCGCAGCGGCGTACACGCGCAAGCGGGGTTCGGATGGGGTTTCGTCCGCGCCATCACCTTTATTCCCATTGGCAAGGGCGGCGTTGTTATCCGATGCCGCAGAATTCTGCGCGGGCCATGCGGACGGCAAGCGCAAGCCCTCCGGCAGCGGGGTATCAAATACCCGGCTCGGAGGAGCGTCATACAGGAAAAAGGCGCAGGTGGTTCCCTGCCGAATTGCCGTCAGCTTTTCTACCAGTTGTGTCAGCCGCCATTGCATTGGAATGGGCAAATTCAGCTTCTGGCTTATCTCATAAAACACCCACAGCTCCCAGGCCGAGTGTCCAATCTGGCGCGAAACGCCCGAAGCCGTACTTGCCGCGGAAGGCTGGCCTGTTATGGCTTCCGCGCTTGCCGTCACCAGTTCCAGTTCCTGCATGGTGAGATCAACCTGATCCACCACTTCCAAAAACGCGCGCACGACCTGCGGATCAAACTGCATCCCGGCTTCTGTAATCAGAAAATCCAGAGTTTTCTGACGCGGCCAGGCGGTGCGATAAGGACGATCTGACGTGAGGGCGTCGTACACGTCCGCAACCGACAAAATGCGCGCGCTCAAGGGGATGGCCTCGCCTGCCAGTCCGTCCGGGTAGCCCGTGCCGTCCCATTTCTCATGGTGATGGCGCACCACGTCAGAAACCGGCCAGGGAAACTGAACCGGTTCCAGAATATCCGCGCCCACTACGGGATGCCGCTTCATCTTCTCAAATTCATCCGGCGTCAGGCGGCCCGGCTTAAGCAGGACGTAATCCGGTACGCCCAGTTTGCCGATGTCGTGCAGCACCGCCCCGGTGCGAATCGCCTCCAACTCCGCCCCGCTCACGCCCATATTCTGCGCAATCGAAACCGCGTAATGCTGTACGCGGTGGATGTGGGCATGCGTATACTGATCCTTGGCGGCAATCGCCGTCGCCAGCGATTTCACCGTAGACAGATACAACTCGCTGAGTTCCTCTTTGCCCGCTTCCAGCTCCTTTTTGCCGGCTTCCAGTTTGTCTATCAACTGCTGCGTTTCGGCAACATGGTCGGCATACAGCTTATTGTAGTATTGCAGCGCGAACGGCACAACCGCCGCGCCCAGAAGCAGGGTGCGGCTGTCACTGACAAACATCACGGCAAAGGCGACGTAGGCCGCTCCCAGCAAATGCGGAGGAAACGCCCACATAAAATCTTTATGCCATAGTATTCGCAGGGAACGGCGCGAGGTCAGGGAAATCATTTTTGCCAGCAAGCCGGCATTCAGAAAAAAATACGTGGTCATCGCCGCGAACACTGCCGGCAGGGAACCTGGTCTCACCATTCCCACGCCATGATTAAACAGGGCGAAGACCTGCCCGGAACACCAGGCGGTGGTTACGATAGAGGCCATATTGAACAGCAGATACCGCAACTGCGTACGGCGCGGATACAAGTCGGCGGCAAGCGTGGAAACAATTCCGGCTAGAACTCCCGCGCGTATTCCCAAAGCCAGTAGCGTTCCGAATGTCACCAGGAACCCGAGCGTTACATAACGCAACTCGTCCGGCTGTCTGGAATGTAATAAATACACTTTGCGCGTACCCGCAAAGGCCGCCAGTGTCAGAGCAATGCCGACAGGAAGCAGCGGGAGGTGGTCGCCCGCAACAGGCGGCAGAAGCAGCGTGGCAAGCAGGGCGGCAATTCCCAGCAGACAAACTACAACCAGAAAGCCGCGCGCGCTAAAAGATTCGGATGACGAGGATTTAGATGGCATAAGAAGAGGTCCTCAGAAGCTAAACGCCGATGAAAAAGAGAAACACCAATGAAAGTCTTGCGGTTGCCTGCTATGGCACCTGAAGATGATATCAAAGGAGGAGGCGCACTTAACAAGTGGAGGCTAAAAACCACCATTTGTCCATTATCGGCACTCTTGTTACAGATTTATAGCCCATTTCGAAAAATTTTCTAAATTTTTTGTCAAAATGTCTATTTTCCCCCTAAAGATGCCGGTTTCGTATGCCGATGGTCTTAGTAAGAGATTGACCCTGCCCTTATAAGCGGCGCTGTTCAGGCTCCTTCAACGGCAAAGACCAGCGCGCACCTTCCACATTCAGGTCTTCTTCCACTCCGCGCCCCGCCGCGCAGACATACGCTTTGTTGCGTACCTTGCTTTGCATGCCGGTTCGTTACGGCAGCGTTTTGCGGCAGTCGGCAATTTCCTGCCAACTCGAAGCAGCGAATTACCGGGATGTTCTTTCGCTTTTCCGCATTTCACGGGTACAGGCAATTTCAGACTGTTCATCGCCTTCCTTGATACTTCCAATCGCAGCCCTTTCTACGCAACTCTCCGCCAGGTTGACGAGAAAAGACAACCCCTGACCGGTTCCGGCTGTTCCCATTCAACAATGTTCGCTTCTACTCTCATCAGTATTCTTATATAAGGAGAGAATGATGACCGTTTTGCCCACGCAGACGCGCTTTATTGCGTCTTTCAACTCATCTTCAACAGCAAACCGCTCTCGTCGCGCGCGGCTGTCCGGTTTTGGACTGCTGACGGGCGCGTTTGCGCTTTCAACCGGCGCTTGGTCGCCCGCGCAAGCAGCATCCGCTCCGCCCGCGCATCTCTCGCCGACAGACAGCGCCAAAATCGCGCCCTTTGTGCGCCAGCGCCTGTCCGGTACGTCTGGCGACTTGATTCCCGTCATCGTCAAAACCGATGGAACTATTCCCGCTTCCGTCCAGGGGCTGGTGGGCAAAACTTCGCTCACCGCGTTTGCTTTCCCGCGCGCCGGCAAGAATACGCCGGCGCTGGCGCTGCTCAACCGGGGTGACGTGATGGCGGCGCGGCTGGACGCGCGGAGCATTGCCGCCCTGGCCGCAGACCGTCATACGCTCCACATCTCGCCGGATTTGCCCGTGCAAACGTTCAGTTCCGGCCCGGCTTATCTGGATTACGCGATGGAAGCGACGGGCATCAACTACCTGCAAGCCAGCCACAATCTGTCAGGCCGGGGCGTCGGGGTTGCTGTCGTAGATACCGGCATTTATCCGCACAACGACCTGTCGCAAACGGCCTCGCGCATTGTCGGCTGGACAGATTTGGTGCAGAACCTCAGCCAGCCCTACGATGACAACGGGCATGGCACACACGTCGCCGGGTTGGTGGGCGGCAACGGAAACACTTCGGCTGCCAACGGATATATCACTTCGTTTGTCCGCTCCGCTCCCAACACGTCGCTTATCGGCGTGAAAGTGCTGGACAGAACCGGCGGCGGCAGCGTCAGTACGGTGATTGCGGGCATCAACTGGTGCATCGCGCATCGAGCGCAATACAACATCCGCGTCATGAATTTAAGCGTGGGGCATCCCATCGGCGAAAGCTACCAGACCGATCCGTTGTGCCAGGCTTGCGAACAAGCGTGGGCGGCGGGCATTACGGTTGTCGTGGCGGCAGGCAACAACGGACGCAGCGTGCCGAGCGACCCCAACAGCCCCACGCAGTACGGCTCGATTACCAGTCCCGGCAACGATCCGAGCGTGATTACCGTAGGCGCAGTCAACACGCGGGGCACGCTCCTGCGCGACGACGACCTCATCTGCACCTACAGCAGCCGGGGGCCGAGCATGGGCGATCTGGTTCTCAAGCCCGACATCGTTGCGCCCGGCAACAACATCATCAGCCTGGCCGCGCCGGGCAGCGCACTGTTCGCGCAGGCCGGCGGCAACCTGCTCACCCCATCAGATTACGGCGGCACGGGGAGTCAGGCGTATATGACGCTGTCGGGCACGTCCATGGCGGCGCCCATCGTGTCCGGCGCAGTCGCCCTCATGCTGGAAGCCGACCCGACCTTAACCCCGGATACCGTCAAAGCGCGCCTGATGCTGTCGGCCACCAAGACCGCCACTATGGATTATCAGTCTTACGGGGCCGGATATATTAATGTAGTGGGCGCGCTGGCCTTGACGCAGGTAACAGCCGATCATTCGATCAGCCCTTCCCTGACCCGCCTTTCCAATGGCACGGTGGATATTACCAACTTCGGCTGGGGCGGCAACATCGTTGACCAGAACTTCGGTTGGGGCTACAACGGCACGGACAAAAAAATCACGGCGGAAAACTTCGGGTGGGGCTACAACGGCCCGGTGGGAAAAGACGGCAAGCTGTACGACGATTCCGACTACCTGACGCCGCAGAACTTCGGCTGGGGCGACAACGGCTTTACGGGCCTGGGCGTGTTCGGACCGCAAACCCTGCCCACCAACGTCGGCCCGACCGACCCCGCGCTGTGGAACGGCCACATCACGCCAATCAACACGCCCACGCAAACCGACTGCCTGAGCCTGCTGTTTCGAGGCGATTAGTTGATAGTTGATAGTTCTTAGTTGATAGAGATGAAGAGATTAAGAACTTTCAGCGCTACGTCACTTGATCACCGGTAACAGGTTGAAATTCCTCTGAAACACAGGAGTTTGTGAAGCAGACGAGTGGAGGCAGAAACATTGTTTTCTGCCTCCACTCGCTTTGTATCCAATCATCAAAGCTGTCATTGCTAACTTGCGAGCTATGGACGCGCTGTAATCGTTACTTTGCCACCGATAACAGCCTCAAAAAATACATCATGCCCTTGCAGCAGTCTCGTTCCTAACAGTGGATCGGTATCGGCAACTTCCACATAAACATTGCGCAACCTGCCGTCCCATTCCACAAACCCAACGTAAACATCAATCTCTTCCAACACGCCATTTGCCAATGTAGTTATGCTATGCGTAAGCCAAACCAAGCCAAGTTCACGAACCTGCTGCGGACTCAAAGTGAGCGATCCATTGAAGCCGGTGTCCACCAGAAAAGAAATCGTTTGTTTATTCCCGGCAGAACTTCGTATTGTCAAAGGAACTCGTGGCTCGTAATGTTCATCTACAAAGCCAGGAATCATGTCGTTATCCTTGTTCTGCGGAAGCCGAACCGGTACGCAGTAGCATGTCCTGCCCGCATCAGCCACAATTGCGCATCAGGATTGCGCAGCAAGAGACGTTCTCCTGCCGTATAATCGTCCTCATCCACCTCGTAATCGCCGGTTTCAATGTCAATGGCGACAAATTTGCCGTTGTGCTGCGGTTCGACGTGGGCGCGGATGTTGTTATAGTAGAGCGCTTCCCCGCGTTGCGCGAACTCTTCTTTGCTGTAACGTGGTTCTCGTGCCTGCATGGTTTGGCTCCTTTTTCAAGGCAGAAGGCTTGCGCGGCGGAAAGTGTCTGCGGCTGGCTGTTCGGCAGGAACAAACAGTCGGGTACACCCTGCGGCTTGTCTAATGCCTGATGCCTAATGCCCGGCGTGGTTCAGCAGGGGCGAACCGAGGGGAACACCCTGCGGCAAAAGTTGGTACTGCGTGGTGCGGCGCATGGGCGCGTACCCGGCTTCGCGGATAAGGCGCTCCATTTCCTCAATCGGCATCGTGAACGCGCAGCCCGCAGACGACACGACGTTTTCTTCCATCATGGTGCTGCCGAAATCGTTCAGGCCGTAGCCGAGGGCAATCTGCGCCACTTTTGGCCCCTGCGTCACCCAACTGGCCTGCATGTGGGGAATGTTGTCCAGCATCAGGCGAGCAACGGCGACCGTGCGCAGATAATCGAAAGCGGACGCCCGCTCGATGCTCAGTTCGGTTCCGTCCGGCTGAAACGACCAGGGGATGAACGCGGTAAACCCGCCCGTCTCGTCCTGCAATTCACGCGAACGGACGAGATGCTCGATTCGGTCTTCGGATGTGTCCACGCTGCCATACATCATGGTCACGGTTGTCTTCAAGCCCGCTTTGTGCGCTTCCCGCATACAATTGAGCCACGCATCCGCGGTGTCTTTGTAGGGCGAAATTTCCTGACGGACGCGATCTGTCAGGATTTCCGCGCCGCCGCCGGGTACGCTGTCCAGTCCCGCCGCTTTCAGGCGCGCGAACATTTCCGACTGCGACAATTTGCTGATGTTGGCGATATAAATCAGTTCCGCCGGGGAAAACGCATGGAGAATCACGCCATACTGCCCGAATTTGGCCTTGATGCTGTGCAGCAAATCCTCGTACCATTCGATTTTCAGTTTGGGGTTGAGGCCGCCCTGCATCAGAATCTCAATGCCGCCCACATCCACCATCTGCTGAACTTTGTCGAAAATCTGTTCTTTGGAAAGCGTGTAGCCTTCCGCATGGCCCGGTACGCGGTAGAACGCGCAGAACTTGCAGCGCACCCAGCAGACATTGGTGTAGTTGACGTTGCGCCCGACCACATACGTTACCAGGTGGTTGGTATCGGGATGCAGGCGTTCGCGGACATGGTTGGCGAGAAAGCCGAGTTCGGGCAAATCGTGGTGCGCGAACAGGCGCAGGCCATCCTCTGCCGTCAAGCGTTCCCCGGCAAAAACTTTGTCGGCAATGTCGTCAATGCTCCGCGTCCGTACACCCGTCGTCAACTCGCGTTCTAAAATTGCCATGATCGTTCTCCTGCTCGATTCTACGTTCCGCCCGCAGCTCTTGTTGCTGCCTGAATCTGATTATACCTCAGTATGTGATTTATTTCACGAATAGAAAATTTCGCGCAATGCGTCCTGCCGCGCGTTTCGCTTTACCGCCAACTTAGAGCCTCTCCTGACAGGCGTGGTATTTGCGTCTGAAAGACGCTTGACCTTTCCTGCCGGGGATTGCAAAGCCCCGGCCTATTGGAGAGGCGTTTACAGCAAACCTGCAAGGAATCCAGCCGCCAGATGGCGAACAAATTCCTATGTCCACGCCAAACCCTGACACAACACTTTCTGACTCAATACTTCCTGACACAACGCCGGAACTTATGCCCGGTATCACCATTGACCCGCCCGGCGCGCATGACCTGGATGACGCCCTTTGGCTGCATGAGGATACGCTGACCATATACATTCCCGATATGAGCATCATTCCTCCGGGCGATCCCATTGAAATTCGCGCGGCAGAACGGGGCTTTACCCGCTATTTTGCGACAAGCAGCGCGCCCATGCTTCCCCGCGATTTGGCGGAAAACCGGTTAAGCCTGCTGCCGGAGCGAACCCGGAGCGCGATTGCCCTGCATCTCACGCTGGATACGAATTATGACGTGACGAACATACAGGTGGAACGGGGCTTGCTGCGCAGTCAGGCGCAATTGGCGTATGCCGACGTTCCCGCCATTTTGTCCTACGACAATCATACGCTTGTCGCGCTGCGCCCCATGCTGGCGCGCATGACGGAAATCGGGATAGAACTGCTGCGCAAGCGCCGGGAACGGGGCGAACTGGCGTTTTATGATTTGAAGCAGGCGCTGGCAACGAGTGAAGACGGCAAGGTGCGCGCGCTTAAACCACATGAGGCGAACATGGGCTATGTGCTGGTGCAGGAAATGATGCTGCTGGCGAACCGGACATTTGCGGAGTGGATGCTTGCCGCGGATATTCCCGCCCTGTACCGCAATCACCGCGCCGCTTTAGCCGCGCCGCCCCGCGATGCGCTGCTGACGGACATTTCGCAGATGTTCGCGCACCCGCAAGTGTTCGACACGCAGATGGCGCGACAGCGGCTGCAGCTGCTGATGGGACGAGCGCGCTACAGCCCGGTTGTGGAAGGGCATTACGCGCTGAACCTGCCCTGCTACACCCACGTCACCAGCCCTCTGCGCCGCTACGCCGATCTTGTCAACAACCGGGTCATCAACGAACTGATTACCGCCCGCCAGGAAAACCGCGCCCCTGTTCCTCCCTACAGCATGGGGGAACTGGCCGTTGTGGGCGACCACCTTCATGCCCTGATTATGGAGCAGGAGAAATCGCGGCACGAGCATTTCAAGGCAAAAGCCGAGCAAACTGCCCGCGCCCATATCGAAACCGCGCCAAAAAAGATAGCCGCCCTGTCGGGAGCCGAGTTCGAGCGCATTATCAAGGTAAGCGCGCAGGAAGAAACGCCTTCCCAGGCGGCGCTGGAAAGCGCGCGCCTGCGCATGAAGCGGCAGTCCATTCGGGAACGAGAACTGTTTTTGATTTTGTTCGAGACGCCCGCCGACAACGAAGATTGGCAGAAATTGCGGCTGGACGCGCTGAAGTTTTTGACAACGCACCCCTATCATGCCGTGTCGCTGCTGACGATGGGCATAGACCTGCTGAGTTGGCCGGAAACCGAGTACCAGTTCGGAATGGAGCAACTCCTGCTGACGTGCCGGGCGCTGCGGCAGGGACCGGATGGCAGCCTGGAAACAGAACTTTTTCGCGCCAAGAACAAAAAGTCCGCGCAGCAGGCGGCGGCCTTAGCGATTTGTCATTTGCTGTGCGGTGTCGCGCCGCCCGTTCCACTCCCCGCGCCCGCGCCCACTCCGCCCGTAAAAAGTAAATTGCCGCTAAAGACATCAGCAACGGCAACAACCCAATCGGGCGCAGAAACACAATCCGCCGCAGAATCTCCTCCTGCAAATACAAGCGTCGCAGAAGCAGCGACAGTGACCGCATCCTCGGCAAGCCCCGCAAGCGCGGATGCATCAACGCCATCCACAAGCGCCGATATGGATTGGGAATGGATAGAAGCGCCTGTGAAAGCGGGCAACTGGGTTTACGCGCTCAGTGAAGCCTGCCTGCGCGCCAAACAGCGTAAGCCGGCGTTCCAATTCTCAGCAAACAAGCAAAAAGGCGTGCAGAATGTTCCCCAATGGAATTGCAGCGCGCAACTCGTCTGGAAGGGCGCCACCTATAGCGCCAGAGCCTCCGCCGCCACCAAGCAAGTCGCCAAACGGCGAGTTTCCCGCCAACTGCTTTCGGCCATCTGCCCTGTACAGATAGCAGAACTGATTTCAAACACGGAAGCCACCGCAGCCGTTCTAGACGAAGAAGAAGACGAGGAATAATTCAACGTTCGTGCTGTTGCCGGGTATTGAAAATACCCGGCAGGACAAAACAAGCGTCTTACAGACGCGGGAATCTTGATGTAGAGAATCGCGTCCGCAGGACGCTTGCACTTTCCTGCCGGGTATTTTCAATACCCGGCGCTCCGCAGGCCATTCAGACGGTGGTTTTCAACCACTGGCTTTTGGTCCCGTTTCCTCGTAGTTTATTTATGCCGCAGGCTGTGGGCGGCGATGTCGCGGCGGTAGTGGATGCCGTCGAAATGGAGACAGCCTAATCCGGCGTAAGCGCGATTGGCGGCGGTCTGCACATCCTCCCCTACCCCCGTGACGCTCAACACGCGCCCGCCATCCGTTACCACGTCATGGTGCTGCCGTTTTGTGCCCGCGTGGAAGACGAGACAGCCTTCGCTTTCCGCCGCCTGTTCCAAGCCCGTAATGGGCTTGCCCGTGTCGAAATTGCCGGGATAGCCGCCCGATGCCGCCACCACGCACACGGACGCGCTTGCGCCGCCATTGCGCCGCGGTGTTCGTTCAGGCTGCAATCGGCCACGCCCATCAGGAGCGGAACCAGATCGCTGTCGAGCAGGGGCAGCACGGCCTGCGTTTCCGGGTCGCCAAGCCGACAGTTAAATTCGATGGTTTTCAAACCCTCGGACGTGACCATGATGCCCGCGTACAACACGCCCCGATACGGAATGCCCAACTCGCCGATTGCTTTGATGGCGGGACGTAAAATCTGCTCTATTGCCACTTCCACCACATCCGGCGGCAGAATGGGAACGGGACTGTACGCGCCCATGCCGCCCGTGTTCGGTCCCAAGCCGCCGTCAAAAGCGCGTTTGTGATCCTGCGAGGGAACCAGGGGAATCAGGGCGTCGCCATCCGTCAAGGCCATAATGGACGCTTCCTCGCCGACAAGACACTCCTCAATCACCACTTTGTCCCCAGCCGCGCCAAATACGCGGTCCGCCATGATGTGTTCCACGCCCGCGTAGGCTTCCCCCGCGTCTTTAGCGACCACAACCCCCTTGCCTGCCGCCAAACCATCCGCTTTGATGACAATGCGCGTTTCGGGCGGATGCTGCCGGTAAAAATCATCCAGACAGGTTCGCGCTTCGGCCAGAGACGCGCATACCCAGAACGGCGCAGTGGGAATGTCGGCGGCCTGCATCAATTGCTTGGCGAAAATCTTGCTGCCTTCCAGCCGCGCCGGCCCGCTTGCCGGCCCGACAACCGGCAGTCCCGCCGCCTCGAACCGATCTACCAACCCCGCCATAAGCGGCGCTTCCGGCCCGACAACCGTTAGATCCATCCGGTTCTCAGTTGCAAAGCGCGTCAAGCCGTTCACATCGCTCACGCTCAGGGGAACGCACTCCGCCAGTTGCGCGATCCCGGCATTGCCCGGCGCGCAGTAAATTTTCGTCACAGAGGGGCTTTGCGCGATCTTCCACGCCAGCGCATGTTCCCGCCCGCCCCCGCCAACAATCAGTACGCGCATGGTTATTCCTCCAAATCCCCCGGCGCGCGGTCGGTCATATTTTCAAAGCGCGTGTACTGCGGCATGAACCCGACGAACACTTTGCCGGTCGGCCCGCTGCGGTGCTTGGCGAGTATCAGTTCCGTTTCCTCAATTTTTTCCGAATCCCGATTGCCCTGCTGATCCTCCGCGCCCTCTTCTTTCGCCTTGTAATAGGCATCGCGATAGATAAACATCACGATGTCGGCTTCAGCTTCTATCGAGCCGCTGTTATGCGCAACAATGCCGTTCGCCAGAAAATTAGCGCAGTCTACTTTGATGTCGAACGTTTCCTGCTCACCTGTGGCTTCAATGCTGCTAATGCCTTCCCAAAGCAGATCACTGCCTATCAACTCTTTCAGGGCAGACTCTGAATTTGCGGCGGGAGGATAGATAGCAGTGGCAATTACATCCCCCGTCTTTAGCTCGTCCAGCCGCTTCCAGCCGTTTGCGGTCAGGAATGGATGATTAGCCGAGGCTGTTACCTGCCGCCCTGTGCGCGTCGTTAGCGTCCATACCGGCTTAACTCCGGTTGACCAAACATCCTGCACCTGATACTTGCCGATTTTCTGATCGCGTCCCATGCCTAGAATGGTACTGCCGGGCTGAACATCCCGAATAGCTACCTGCCGTCCCGTATGCGCGTCCGTCAGGCGCGTGTCGCCAACGACGCACTCGCGCAAGTCCGATAGCATAGGGCGTTTATCCGGCCTTGATTCCACTGCGCGGGACAATTGGGAGAGGGCAATCACCGGGACGCGCAATTCACGCGCTAGTTGCTTGCAGGCGCGGGCGATTTCGGAGATTTCCTGCGTTCGGTTGTCCGTTTTTTTATGGGAGCGCATGAGCTGCAAATAGTCAATGACAATCAGCCCTAACCCCTGTTCGGCTTTCAGGCGGCGGCACTTGGCGCGCATTTCCATTGCGGAAATATCGGGCGAATCGTCAATGTAGATCGGCGCTTCCGACAGGCGGTTGATGCCTTCTCCCACACGCTGCCAGTCATCGCCTTGCAGGTTGCCGTTGCGTAATCTGTTGGAATCTACTTTCGATTCGGAGCAGATCATACGGGTGACAAGCTGCTCTTTCGACATTTCTAGACTGAAAATCGCCACCGGCACATTCTCAGTCATTGCTATAAATTGCGCCATTTGAACAGTTAAACTTGTATTATGAACGCAAACATCCTGCGCAATGAAGTTCGCGCCGTCAGGAACGGTCAGATCGTATACTTGATGTGAACCAATAGCTTCAATGCTGACGATTTCATCCCAATACAAATCTGCGCTTGCAATCTGACGCAGGCGCGGCGATTGCAGCACTTCAGCATACTTCGCAAGCCGTATGCGAGGCAGGGAACGATTGGTATGCGGATTGTAGCCATCCTTGCCTGCGCCCTTTTCGCTACAACGTCGCGCCAGTTCGCTTAGAGAAAGCCCGGCCTTTGCCGATTCCGCGCGTACAAGGTTCCACACTGCCTGCGGCGGATGCCCCACAATACTACGGCGCATGTCGCTTGTTTCCATACCGGTTTCCGCAAGCGGGCTTGCCACGCGGAAGACGCGAGTTGCCTTCTCGCCAAACCAGCCGATTTCCTGCTGATAAGTGGCGACGGATTGCGGCTCGGTGATTTCGACGCGCCAGCAGCGCTCGCTTTTACGCCACAACTTGCTGACAATGCCAAAGCGCGTCAGGGCATGGTGTACATCTCCCGCCAACAGTTCGGACGCAACCGCAAACTCAATGCGGCCATAGCCTGCCATGCCGTAAATCGTGCCGTCGCAACTGAACAAAATGCGCAGGAACTCGGCCAGCCGTTCCCGCTTCCAACTCCACACGCAAGCCGGGAAACGCTTCGCGTCCGCTTTTTTGCCCATCAACTTCAAATCGCGCAGCCAAACGGTAATGGGATTGGGGCGGTTGGAACGCTGCTGTTGGACAACGGCGTAGTCAATGCCGTACTGTTTGATGACACATTCTGGAAAATGCCGCGCAATCAGCGCCTTGAAGTCGGCAACTATTATGGGGTCAACATTCGTGAAGCGCGGCGACGTGCCGGACAAGCCGCCTTCAGCGAGGAAATAAGCCATCAATCGAGCCAGGCCCGGCGCGTAATCTTCCTGCCCGAAGCAGGGTACGGAACGTGGTACGCCGATCTTATCGCCCACTTCCAGACAATGCAAAGGCGTCCAGCCCTGTACGGTGAGGAACGGATGATGCCCGGTTACATCTACGCTGCGCCCCGTCCGCGTTCGTACCCGAAAGCAAGGCTGTATGCCGCTGTCAATCCAATCCGAAACTGCCGTAACGCGGACCTCGCCCCGCTCCGACACGCCGAACACGACAGGCAATTTCTCCCGGATGCACTGCTCCAATGTTTGCCGCTCGCCGGTTAAGGGATTATCCATCAGAGTATAAGCCGGCAGGCACTTGCCCATACCTGGTCGGGCAGCAATAATAATCAAATCGGAAGGATTCAGGCCGTTGGTTTTCCAGTTCAGGTCGTCGAAGGGGGTCATGCGCCCGTTGCCGGTGCCTTTGTTCTCATAGCGCTTTTCGATCCGGTCCAATTCTTCGTGGAGCAGGGGTCGAATGTGGTAAAAAAACTGCCCCATGCGCCGCTGCCCGATTTCAAACACCAGTCTTTCCGCGCGATCTACAACTTCATCTACCTCATTGAATTCGGAGTACGCCAACCCTTGTATTTGCGTACCAACGTCCATCAGCTTGCGCAGGATAGACTTTTCCTCTACCATCTTCGCGTAATACTCGATGTTGGCGGCAGTTGCGGGGGCTTCCATCAGGTTTTGCAGATAAAACCGCCCGCCCGCGATTTCCCCCAGGTCGCGCCCGTTGAGTTCATCCATCACGGTCAGGATGTCTACAGGTTCGTCGCGCTCGGCAAGAGCAAGCATCGCCTCGAAAATGAAGCGGTGCGCGTCCCGGTAAAAATCATCGGGCTTGAGCAGTTCCGCCGCTTTTTCTACAGCGGGGCGTTCGATCAGCATGGAACCCAATACGGCTTGTTCGGCTTCCAGACTTTGGGGAGGAACGCGGTCAAAAGGCGACATTCGATCCAGCGCCAAGACGGCCTCCTTAATGGGCAAGGATGAAGGATGAAGGATGAAGGATGAAAATACCGGTATTCAGGTATTCAGGTATTCAGGTATTCGGTGTTCGGTGTTTGGGCAGGCAGCCGGGTTAGTACAGCAGTTATTCAGCACAGCAATTGTCGGGAAACAAAGAACATTGCGACAAAACAAAATGAAGTGAAAAGTTGGGAGAAGGAACCCGCAACGCTTGCGACAGGCAGCCATTGCGGGCGCGAGGAAAATTCATCCTTCATCCTTCATCCTTCATCCTTGTTCTTCGTCTTCCGTTGAGTCGGCAACCGGGGCAGGCGCGGGCGCGGCGGCGGCTTCGGCGGCCAGGCGGGCGGCTTCATCCTTGGCGGCTTTTTCTTCGGCTGCGACGCGGGCTTTTTCGCGGGCGTCGAGTTGTTCCTGCGTTACAATGTCAATGGTGAAGGGAACGATCACATCGGGGTGCAGTTTGGCGGTAAGTTCATACGCGCCGGTCAGTTTGATGGGGTCAATCAGGCTGATTTTGCGCTTGTCCACCGTGATGCCGGTTGCGGCTTGCAGAGCCTCGGCAACATCGGCTTCCGTCACGGCTCCGAACAGGCGATTGGAGCGCGGGCTGGCCTTGCCCATGATTTGCAGTTGAACGCCGTTGATCTTTTCGGCGTTGGCCTGGGCGTCCGTTAGTTGCTGGGCGCTTTTGGCGGTTTCGCGGGCCATGCGCGTAGCATGAAGCTTGGTTACGTCTTTGGTGGCAACCAGCGCCAGTTGACGCGGAAACAGATAATTACGGGCATAGCCGTTGGCGACAACGACGATCTCGCCGTCTTTGCCGACTTTCGGCACGTCGCGGGTTAGAATGACTTTCATGACAAATCCTTTGGGTATTCAGGTGTTCAGGTGTTTGGTGTTCAGGTGTTCGGATGATGCTTTGCCGCAAGAGTAAACCTGTGTACTCTCGTATTTCCCGAATACCTGAATACCGAACACCTGAACACCAAAGTTAGTTGTTCAATTGGACACCGATTGTGGGAACCGGGTCGCCGCGAAAAATGCCGTCTGCGCCCGCCCAAATCGAAACGTTCTTTTTTACCCTAATTAGCCCCTTCACGTCAAGGCGTGGATGGTTCGCGTCGTATAAATCTGCGCGCAGGCCGGAATAAGGGAAAAGGCCGTACTCCAAACCGACGCCCAGTTTGGACGCATGAAGACCGTACCGCGCCAGCAGATTGTCGGTGATTTTGGTTCCGCCCTGCAAATTGAGGCGCGTGTTATCGCCAAAGTCGTACAGGCCGAAATCAATCAAATTGTGATTGCCGATGGGAACGCGGGCGTCCACGTCCAAACGAAAGCGGGCCGGGTCTACGGATTCCTGCGCATCCACGAGCAGTTGAATGGGCGGCACTTTGGGCGCGCGCGCTTTATCCGCCGCGTTGGTAAATTTGCCCAGGATATTGTTTAATTTTTCCAGCGCGGCGGCGCTGCGCTCGGTTGTCAGTTTCAAGTTGACGGCGGACTCTTTGAGGTTGGCCTGCAGCGTCGGATCGCCGGTCAGTTGGTGAATGTCGGACGCGATCTGACGGCTGCTCGACAGGGTGGAGCGCGCCAGTTCGATGGTTTCTTGAAGCGAAGATTGCAGGCGCGGGTCGCTCACCTGTTCGGTCAATTTGCGCACGACGTTGTTGGCGTCATCCACCGTATTGCCCAATTTGGTAAAAAGCGCCAATCCCTGATCCGTCAGCTTGTTCAGCCGGCCCTTGCTGCTGTTGATAATGTCGTTGAGATTGCGGCTCAGATTGTCGGTTGTTTTGCGCGTGGTGATGGAAAGCTGCTTGAAGTTTTCCGTGATTTCCAGCAGGTTGTTCTTCAAGCGCGGGTCGGCAATCAGATTTTTGCCCCGCGTCATCGTGTCGTTGGAATTGTCTACCAGCCGGTTCGTCTTGTCCAGCAAGGTATTTAACTTCGTGAACGACGTGCCCAGTTTGGCGTTCAGATTGGTGAAACTGCTGTTCAGATTGGCGACGGTCTGCGACAATTGGGGATCAATGCTCGACAGCGCGCTGGCCGCTTCCCCACCCTCGACAACCGCGCTTCCATCCTGCGGCAACGTATGGATAACCCCTGGTTCTGCGGGCGCGGTTTGGTTTTGCGCGCCCTGCGCGTCGGCGGGGGGGCGCACTTCAATGGTCGGGTTGGTAATCAACAGCCCGGATGCGATTACAAACTGGTATGTGGTCGGTATCTCGTACTGTTTTTTGATGGCAAGCGTGACGGTGGGAACAAGCGTTCCGTTGCTTTGTTCCAGCTTTACATCCTGCACATCGCCGATAGCGACGCCTTTCAAGCGCACGACGCTTTGCTTCAACAGCCCGCGCGTGTCTTTGAAATGAACGCGCACCGTATAGGTGTTGAGATTGATTCCGGAAAGGTAATAGTATGCGCCGGCAGCCAGCACAAAGGCGAGGAGAACCAACACCCCTACTTTTACAGCGGATTTACTTTCCATAGTTTATCCTTACAACGTCCTTTTTCTACAGGCTGTCACGTTCGGGGTAAAGAAATTCCTTTACAATCTCGTTATCGGAGTTTTTTACGCCATCCGGGGTGTCTTCAATCACGATTTCGCCCTGATGCAGCATGGCAACGCGGTCAGAAATGCGGAAAATGGACGGCAGATGGTGCGATACCACAACCGATGTAACCTTCAGGCGCTTGCGCGTATCCATAATCAATTCATCAATGGCATGGCTTGTAATCGGGTCCAGGCCGCTCGTCGGCTCGTCGTAAAATACGATGGATGGCTGCATGGCAAGAGCGCGCGCCAGTCCGACGCGCTTTTGCATGCCGCCCGACAGTTGGGAAGGAAACTGTTTTTCCAATCCTTCCAACTGCACTTCCGCCAAGCGCTCCTGCACGATCTTGTCCAATTCCGCGCGCCCGACTTTTTTCCGATGCCGCGCCACGCCGAAAATAATGTTGTCGTACACGTTGAGCGAGTCGAACAAAGCCGCATACTGAAAAACAAGCCCCATCTTCAAGCGCACTTTGTCCAGCGCGTTTTCATCCAGGCCGGTAATGTTTTCTCCATCAATCAGGATTTCGCCCGACGTAGGACGCATCAGCCCGGTCATTAATTTGAGCAGCGTGGTCTTGCCGCTCCCCGACTGCCCCATGATGCTGACAATCTCCTCCGACGCCACTTCCAGATTGATATTATTCAGTATACGCTTGCGCGGCACTTCGTACACCAGATTGCGGACGCTGATTGCGCTCATAGTTTTATTAACCACGGAGAACACGGAGGACAGGAGGAGAGGAGAAAACTTACCACGGATGAAACGGATGAAACAGATAAACACGGATCAAATCAAACTTTCCCTCTGTATCCGCGTCAATCCGCGTTATCCGTTTCATCCGTGGTAAGTCCCTATCCTTTTTTCCTCACCTTCTCCTCCCCGTGTCCCCCGTGTTCTCCGTGGTTTATATGTTTTTAGCGGTCTGCGGAACCGGTCAGCATTTGCGCGAGGAAGAAATCAGCGACGAAAATCAGCAGGACGCACAGCACGACGGAATTGGTGGTGCTGCGGCCCACGCCGGTTGCGCCGCCCCGTGTGCGCAAGCCCTGGTGACACGCGACCACGCCGACAATCAGGGCGAATACGACGGATTTCATCAGGCCGTGCGTCAGGTCCTCCAGGCGAGTAAAATGCTGCACCGATTCCAAAAACTCGGCGTGGGCTATGCCGTTCGCGCCCGCCATCAGATAGCCGCCGATCATTCCGGACAGGTCGGCAAACAGCGTGAGCAGGGGCAGCATCAGCACGGCGGCAAGGATGCGCGGCACGACAAGATAGCGGGTCGGCGAGACAGCCATTGCGCGGAGAGCGTCTACCTGTTCTGTTACGACCATCGTGCCGATTTCGGCGGCAATCGCGGCTCCGGCGCGCGCGGCAAACGCCACGCCGCCCAGCACGGGGCCGAGTTCGTTGAGAAACGCATAACTCAGCGTCCCGCCAACAAACGACGTTAGCCCGCCAACCTGCTGCGCCAGTGTCGCCGTGTACAGCGAAAATACGGCTCCCGTCGCCGTTGTCACGACAAGCACGATCCAGATGCTGTCCGCGCCAATAGACGCCATTTGCGTCATCAAGTCGCGCGCATTGATGCCACCGGATGCAATGGAGCCGATAAAGCGCCCAAACAACTGCATCGCTTCGCCCACAAAGGTCAACACGGCATTAGCCGCCGCGCCCACGCCACGGGAACGGAGGGGAGTCACTTCGGCCTGCGCTATACTGCCGGTTTTTTGCTGCACCGCTTGGTTCGCCATACTTCTAGTATACCGACCCTGCCCCTATCACGTCAACGCCCAAAAGAATATCAATTCGTCTTCACCACAGAGGCACAGAGACACAGAGGGGGCACAGAGAAAAACGAAGGAGAGAAGATATAAGATATAAGTGGGAGGGAGCGCAAGTGTGTTCTCTCCTTGAATAATCCTGTTTAATCCTGAAAATCCTCTTAATCCTGTCTATTTCTTCTCCTTTTTCCTTTTCTTTTCTCCTTTTCTTCTTTTCTCTGTGAAACCTCTGTGTCTCTGTGCCTCTGTGGTGAAGACGAATTAAACAGCTTCGCGGATGCGGGAAAGCAGGCGGGCAAGGTGGCGCGTTCCCCGCGTGAAGTCGTCGAGTCGGATATTTTCGTTGGGGGCGTGGGCGCGGAGGCCGGGGTATTCGATGCCGGGGCTGGTCACGGGCAGGCCGAGAAAGCCCGTAAACCACCACATCGGGCCGGAGCCGCCGAGCAGGGGCGCAATGGACGCGGGTTTGCCGTACACGTCCTGCGCGGTTTTTGCCGACAGGCGCACAAGCGGATGGTCGGGGTCAACGCGGGCAGGACGTTGCCCTCCCAAATACTTTATTTCGATGTCAGTGAAACCGCGCGCATCTAAGTGCGCCCGCAGGCTGCGGTGTACGTCTTCGGGGTCTTGGTCGGGAACCAGGCGGAAATCCATTTTGGCGCGGGCTTCGGACGGCAGCACGGTTTTCGCGCCCATGCCTTGCCAGCCGCTATCCAGTCCGCACAGGGTCAGGGTTGGCTCGAATACGGCGCGGCGCTTGAATTCCAACCCCGTTGTCTGCATTCCGCCCAATAGTTGCTGTGGCGTCAGGCCGAATTGTTCGCGGAAGGTGGTTTCGTTGGTGGGCAGGGCGTCGAGCAATTGCAGGTCGCGCAGGGTCGGCAATTGGGCTTTGTCATAGTGGCCGGGCAGCAAAATACGCTCATTGGCGTCTTTCAGCGTGGATAACGCCCATACCAGCCGCCAGGCCGCGTTGGGAAGCAGCGAGCCGCCATTGCCGGAGTGCGCGTCATAGGCGATGGTTTTCACATGCAGTTCAAAGTACGCGATGCCGCGCATTCCGCAGTACAGCGCGGGGGTTCCGTTTTCGTCTTCGCCGCCTTCTTCCCAGATGCAGGCGTCGGCGCGGAGCAATTCGCGGTTCGCTTCGACCCACGCGCCGATGTGCGGGCTGCCGACTTCCTCTTCCCCTTCAGCCACAAACTTTACATGGAAGGGCAGATCGCCGCCATGCGCGGTTCGGACCGCATCCAGAGCCAGCAGGCGCGAAACAATGTGCCCCTTATCATCCCCTACCCCGCGCGCAATCGCCTTGCCGTCACGCAGGGTCAATTCAAACGGCGGGCTGTCCCACAAGTCCAGCGGTTCCGCCGGCTGCACGTCATAATGGTTGTAGAACAAGACGGTGGGCGCGTCAGCCTGCTTGCTTTGCGCGGTTCCAAACGCAATGGGCGGGCCATCCACGACAGGCATAATCTGCGCGTTCAGGCCATGCGCCCGCATCAAACTGACAACCAGTTCGGCGCAGGGTTCCAGAGACGCGCCCTTCGCCGACACGCTTGGAATAGCGCACAACGCTGCCAGTTCCGCCAGCGCGTTTGCCTGCCCCGCCACAACAGCGGCATCCATTCGGGCGTTGATTGTCTCGTTCATGCAAACTCCTGAGAAGAGAAGTTATGAAGTTATAAGGGATAAGGGGCAAGGAACAAGCGAAAAGATAAGAAGTTCTTCAACTTCCGTACTTATCCCTTATCCCTTACCCCTTATCCCTTGCTCGAAAGGAGCCGACCAGAATCGAACTGGTGATCGCGGTTTTGCAGACCGCTCCCTTAGCCACTTGGGTACGGCTCCATAGAATACAGAAAAATGCGGCGCGACAAACACCACAACACAAAACTTCAAACCGCGCAGGAAGCCAAAGCGTTCAGGCAAACAAATGCCGGACTCACCGCGTCCGGCAGGAACACGCCCCGACACACCTTACCACCAATCTGTAAACCTGCGCAAGCGGGAGACGAGATTCGAACTCGCGACATCTTCCTTGGGAAGGAAGCGCTCTACCACTGAACTACTCCCGCAAAACTGACACACTAAATCTCGAAATCTACAGCCCAACGTATATTCTTCGTTTGGTTGTTAGCTGGCGGATCAATTCGCAAGATACCTAATGATTGACTAACCGCTTCGCGTGGAACCAAATACGTTTTCTGGTTTGCCGGACAATACACACCGTAAAAATCTACTTTGTCGCCGTAACATTTACGAGTGTGTTTAGTTGCCCCTTGTTGAGCCATCGTATACAGATTGAATTGTACTGTACCCTGCTTTAGTCGACCGGTTTTACACTGGATACGATAAAAACAACCGTTTTCTTCCGTGACCAGATCGTAATCCTGCTGATTCCCAAAAGGGATGAGAACTGTTCTTCCGGCTTTTAAGAGCGCAGCAAGAATAACACCTTCTGTTGTGGTTCCAACCTGTGTCGTATTAGCCATACAGAACCTCAACTAGACACGGATAAAAGAACCTTGCGGCTACTATACACATTATAAGCCTGCTGCAAGGTATTTGTCAAGTGGCAGGACATGAAAATTGCGTGAGCGTTGCCGACCGCCTTATTTTGCCGGAACCGGGTGTTTTCAACGCCTGCGGTGGAACGGGCGTATTCTGTTTATTGCCGGGTACTTTCAGTACCCGGCAAAACAAAACAAGCGTCCTTCGGACGCGATACTTTATTCGCAAATTCCCGCGTACCGCAGGACGCTTGTACTTTCCTGCCGGGGATTGAAATACCCGGACAGGCGGAAGCATTGCAGGAATCGGGTGAGCAATAGCGAAATACAGCATCAGCAGGAAACAAAGCCAGGAGGCGCAGGGATGGAACCGACAACAAGCACGAAACACGAAACGGAGTCATCTACACAGGCCATGAGTACCAAGAACGGTGAGCCTGACACAACCCCTGGCGCGGTTACGCAATCATTTGTCACCGCGCCCCCTCACGTTGCGCCCCACGCGCCGCAGCGCGAAGAAGAGGCTGCTGCAAAATACCATGACATCAGCACGGCAGTTATGATGGCGACGTTTCTGCCGGGCGGCGGACAGCTTTCTAATGGGCAGACGGGAAAAGCCTTGCTGCTGATGGGCGTCACATTAGGGGGATTGGGGTTTTTGATATGGCTCCACAGCAGCGTCATGCTCTGGATAGGGCTGGCAACAGGGCTGGTCATCTATATTGGGGCCATCCTGGATGCCGCCCTGATCGCGCGGCGTTTGCGCCGTCAGGAACGGGTACGCCCATGGCAGTGGTTCTGAGAAGAACCACTGCCATGAGGACGTGTACTCCGGTCAGGTCAGCGTTGCGCCAGATTTGATGATACTTGCGGGGCGGTGAAGGTGTACGCGCCCGATCCCACCTGGTAGACTGCGCAGCCGGCTTCCATGCGCGCGAACGTCACGCCTTCCACTTTGTTTGCCGGCTTGCCGCCTTCCATTACCTGTGTGGCGCTTTGGACCGGCACGTACACCGTTGCCGTCGTGTTGGCGGGAACGGTAATGTGATAGACGAACTGCCCGTTTTCCAGTTTCCAATCGCTTGTAATCGGGCCGTGTATGCTGTCGTAGGTGGCGCGGGCATACGTCAGGCCGCCGCCGGGGTGCGGATGCAGCACGATGCGCTTGTACGCGGGCTGAACCGGGTCGAGATCAATCCCGGCAACGCTGGCATACATCCACTCGCCAACCGAACCCAGCGAATAATGGTTGAAACTGTTCATGCCGGGGTCCTGAAAGCCTTTGTCCTCTGTCCAGCCGTCCCAGCGCTCCCAAATGGTGGTCGCGCCCTGCCGAATGGAATAGCCCCAGGACGGATACGTGTCATTGTTGAGCAGGCGGTACGCCACATCCAGATGCCCGGTTTGCGTGAGTGTCGGCGTCAGGTAGCCGACGCCCAAAAAGCCGGTTGACAGATGCCCGCTGCGCTTGTTTATAATGTCGTCCACCAGATACCGCGCCGCGGCTTCCCGCTTTTCATCCGGCAGCAGATTGAAGCGCAGGGCAAGCACGTAAGCCGTCTGCGTATCGCTCTTAATCCGTCCATCCGCGCCCACAAACTCGCGGTTGAACGCCGCTTTGATCTGCGCGAACAAGTCCCGATACTGCTGCGCGTCCTCGGTTTTGCCGATTGCCTGCGCCATCTGCGCCATGAGCTGCGCGTCATACGCGAAATAGGCTGTTGCCAGAATTTCGCGGGGCGTATCTGATTTGACATTGAGCCAGTCGCCGAAGTTGTTGTTGGCGCGTTTGCGCCAGATGAAATCGGGGTTGACGGAGCGGATGTATTCGATCCACTTTTGCATCGCCGGATAGCGCTCGGCAACCAGGCGCGTGTCTCCGTAACAGCGATAAATCGTCCAGGGCACGATTACGCCCGCATCGCCCCAGGCGGGAGCGCCGTCCGACTTGTCGCCCATGCGCGGCGTTACGTCGGAAAAGCCGCCTTCGGGCGATTGCGCGTCTACAACATCCTGCGTCCACTTGGTCATAAACGCGGCAATGTCGCTGTTGTAGCTTGCCGTGCGAACGAAAATCTGCGCGTCGCCCATCCATCCCAATCGCTCATCGCGCTGTGGGCAGTCCGTCGGCACTTCGAGATAGTTGCCCCGCTGCCCCCACACGATGTTGTGCTGCAATTTGTTCACGAGCGGGCTGGAACACGCGAAGGTTCCCGCAGGCGGAGTGGCGGACGTAATCACAATCCCCGTCACGGCGTCAAGAGAAGGTTTCGCGGTCAACCCGGTCAATTCCACATACCGGAACCCGTGAAACGTAAACGTCGGCTCCCAAACCTCCGTACCACTCCCCTTGCACGTATAATAATCTGTCGCTTTCGCGCCGCGCAGGTTGGTGGTGTAAATCGTGCCGTCGGGACTGAGCATTTCGGCAAACCGGATGCGAACCGTCGTACCTGCTTCGCCCTTCACCTTGATACGCGCCCACCCCACCATGTTCTGCCCCAAATCGAACACGTATGCGCCCTGCGGCTTTTCCGTCATGCTCCGCGCCTTCAATTCCTCCACCTTTTCCACGGATTGGTCGGGCTGAGAAACGAGGGCAAATGATGAGTGATGAGTGATGAGTGATGAATGGGAATTCAATTCATCACTCATCATTCCGCGTTCATCATTTGCCTCTGCTTGTTTCCACGCATGGTCATCAAACGCCGCCGTGTTCCAGCCGGGCATTTCTTTGCGGGCGTCGTAGGTTTCGCCGTCGAGCAGGTCGTCGCGCAGGATGGGGCCGGGGGAGGCTTTCCACGAGGCGTCGGAAACAACGGTTTCGGCTGTGCCGTCTTCGTATGTCAGATGCAGTTGCACAAGGGCGCGGGGCTGTGTGCCGTAGTTGTTGCCTCCGGTCAGGCCGACGTGCCCGCAGAACCAGCCGTCGCCAAGCGTGACGCCAACCGCATTGTCGCCGGTTTGCAGCATTTTGGTCACGTCGTAGGTCTGGTACTGTATCCGCTTGTTGTAATCGGTCCAGCCGGGGCGGAAAATGTCCTGGCTGACGGGCTTGCCGTTGAAGGAGAGTTTGTACAATCCCTGCGCAGTCGCATACACTCGCGCCGAGCGCAGGGTCTTGCGGACGGCGAATGTTTTGCGCAGATAGGAGGCGGGGCGATTGGCGGCTGCCGCATTGGGCAGTCCCCAGGGCGCATCCCCGATGTTGGCGATCTCCAGCGCATGAGGCAATGTGTTGGCAGCCGTATCCAGCCTGCCCGCTTTCGGTATGGCGTTTGCCGCCAGCCAATCTTTGTTGGTGACGGCGCGAAACATGGTTCCATCCGCATACGTGATTTGAACCGAAGCGGCGATACCTGCCGGCCCGTCCGTGTTGTTGGCGGCAAGCCGGATGGTGTTTTCGCCGGGTTTCAGCGCGTCCTTGATGTCCATGCGGCCGGCGGACTGCCAGCCGGACTGCTCGCCTACGCGCCTGTCGTTCACGCGCGCCTCAAAAGAGTTATCCGCAATGCCTACCAGTTCCGCCCGCGTAATCGCCGCATCGGTTCGCACCGGAACCGTATGCAGGAAGTAACGAGTGCCTGCCGGCGCGGATTGGCGTGGGTTGCCTTCGGGATACCATACCCATTTCACGTTTTTCCAATCTTCCGCCCGTTGCGCCAGGGCCGGCATGGGCATTGTCGTCCATTGCGCTTTCCAGTCGGCGGGAGACAGCAAGCCCATTTCCCAATGCGCAGGCGCGCTGAACGCCGATACGCGCCCCTGCTTGTCCCAAACTCGTACCTTCCACCACGCCGATTGCCCGGAGCCAAGCGGTTTGCCCGCATACGCGATGTGTATGGATTCGTCGGAAGCGGTTTTGCCGCTGTC
This sequence comes from uncultured Chthonomonadaceae bacterium, assembly GCA_963835065.1. Classification (GTDB taxonomy): domain Bacteria; phylum Armatimonadota; class Chthonomonadetes; order Chthonomonadales; family Chthonomonadaceae; genus CAWFQB01. Next base: position 337,810 of record CAWIEK010000053.1, read on the forward strand.
CCACAAATCCGCCTTGTCCGCTTTCAGCATTTCGGGAGCGCTTGCCACCAGAATCTGGTACGCCGATTGCGCCTGATTGCGCTGTTTGGATTCCAGCGTCCAGTACAGGCGCGGATGGGGAGATTCCACTGCCAGCGGGTTCATCAGATACTCGCAGCGTAAGTTGGCAATCCGCATGTCGGCGTGGGGCGCAGCATGGAAACGCGCCACAGGCATTGTGTGCAGCATTAAAAGGCTGAAAAGTCCAATCATCGTTGAGTCAACTCCCATTTGAATACGTTTTTGCGCTTAACGCCAGCCCTGCCGCTCGTTGGCCGGACACGAGCGCGCCGTGCAGCGAACTTTGTACCGTGATTTCACCCGCCAGTATCAGGCCGGGAAGCGGCGTTCGGGCGTCGGGCAGTTTGTCCCAGATGCCGACGGGCTGCGCGAACTGCGCCCAGGTGACGCGGTAAATGCGCAGCAAGCGCCACATATCCGGCTGCGCGTCCGGGAACTGCGCCCCGATTTCCCGCTTGGCCGCGTCTGCCAGGGCTTCATCCGACAGGTTTGTGTCGCCTAACACCGTCACCGTGAGCAGGTGCTGGCCTTCCGGCGCATAATGGGGCGCGACGTTGCTCATCATCTGCGCGTTGTTGACCAGGCCATCGGGACTTGTAAACAGCGTCAGCAGTTTCTCGCGGTAGAGCGGTTCCGGCAGGGCGAAACAAAGCGTGTTGGACACGCGCCACGTCGCAGGCAGATGCAGTCCCGCCAATTGCGCCGCTTTGTCGAACTCGGTCGCCAGAACAACCGCATCCGCTTCTACGGTTTCGCCACCCTCCAATTCAATGCCGGACGCGCGCCCATTCTTGTGAATCAATTTACGAACGGAACGGTTCAAATGAATACTGTTCGGCGTCATGGTGTCGGCGATCTGCTGCGGCAATCCGCCCATGCCTTTTGCCGGAACCGCTGTTTCCCCTTCCGCCAGCATCTTGAACACAAACGCGAACATCCGCGAACTGGTTTCCAAACTCTTGTCCAGAAAAATGCCCGCATAAAAGGGACGGATAAAGCGGTCAATAAACTCAGAGGAAAACCCGTATTCGGTCAGGTACGCGCCCATTGTTTGATCCGGCATGGCGAAAATCTGCTGTACGCTCATGCCTTTCAGCAACAGGGTCAATTTGGCGACCAGAATCTTGTCCTGCAAGGAGAACAGGGACGAAAACGCGGTTGTCAGGGCTTTTGTTGGCGCGCGCAGAGGATCGGCAATGATCTGCCGCGTGTCGTTCCAGCACACCATTGCGCCCGGCTGAAACGCGCGCATTTCCAGCGCGTCCAAATTAATTTCCTGCCGTATCGCCGGGTACGCGGTCAACATCACCTGAAAACCCCGATCCAGCAAAAAGCCGTCTACGGTATCCGTCCGCACCCGCCCGCCCACGCCGTCACTCGCCTCATAAACCTGCGCGCTATGCCCCGCCCGCTGTATCGTTCGCGCGCAGCACAGCCCCGCCAACCCGCCGCCCACCACAATGACATTCCTCTGAGCCATGCAAACCTCCAATGCAAGAATAAACCACGGGGAACACGGGGAACACGGGGAGAATAAGGGGAACGAATTCCCACTTTCGCCTTAATTTCCGTTGACTTCGCGTATTTCGTGCTTATTCCCGATTTCCCCTCTGTTTTCCTCCCCGTGTTCCCCGTGTTCCCCGTGGTTTATTCTTGTGTTTTAGAAGCAAGGGGCGAAGAGCCGCCACAGCAAGGCCGGGTGCAGGACGTGGGCGGCGGGGCGCGTGTCGCCGAGGATTTGCAGCAGGCGGTCGGTCGCGCCGGGGAAGCGTTCCAGGCGACGCGCCAGGGAATTGAACAGCGCGGGCGTTCGGACGACGGTTTGCACCAGGTCAATGAGCAGGTAGCGGCGGGAAAGTTCCTGCCGCAGCGTGGCATACGGGCGCAGCGCGTTGCGAGACATATCGCCTGCCCGCAGCGCGGAATGGGCCACTTCCGCCGCAAGCTGCGCGCCGCGCAGGCAGAAGTAAACGCCCTCGCCCGTAAACGGGTCAATAAACGTGGCCGCGTCTCCCACGAGCAGCGCGCCGTCGGCAAACGTGGAATGGGAGCGATGCCCGAAACAGCCCACAGCGCGAACATGAGGCTTGCGCGTGGCAACCGACAGCCGCGCCGCGAGATCGGGGAAATGCGCGTTTAAGGTCTGCTCGATCCATTCGTCCGCGCGTCCTGCCAATTGTGGCGCGTAAGAATTGGGAACCACAAAGGTTGTATTGGCGCAGGCGTTATTGTCGCTCTGGCTGCTATGATGGTCGCCGGGAAAGCCCAGGCCACAGACTAATGGCCCATGCGTTCGCATTTCAATGGTGTCGCGGCTGCCGCTGAAATCGCCGCGCCAGTGCGCAACGAGCGCGATCCGCTGCAAGCGTGGAATGGGTTTTACCAGATTCAGTTGACGGGCAACAAGAGAGTGCGCTCCATCCGCGCCGACAACAAGCCGCGCCTTTAATGTACGCGATTCGCCCCCGCTGTTTTTGCCTGTCACGCCCGTCACGCTTCCATCATCATTCCGGCACAACTCGCGAACCGCAAACCCTTCCTCCACAATCACGCCTTTGTCCCGCGCGTGTTGGAGCAGGAGGGAGTCCAAAACGGTACGGCGCAGGGCATATCCTGCCGGCCCGCCCTCCAACGGCGCGTGTTCCACCTGCCGTCCATCTGGCGCAACCAGAAGCGTCGCCCGCACTTCTCTCATCCCCTGTTCGCGCAGGGTTTCCCAAACACCAAGCTGCCGCAGCAAATGCGCCGCTTGGGGCGTTAAAAACTCGCCACACGCTTTATCTCGCGGAAAACGCGCCCGGTCCAGCAAGGCCACGCTCCATCCCGCTTCTGCCAGCCATGCCGCCGTCGCCGCCCCCGCCGGCCCGCCGCCAACGATAATCACATCAAAGGATGAAGGATGAAGGATGAAGGATAAAGGATGAGGATTTTCGATTTTCGATTGTCGATTGCCGATTGAATTTAGTGAATTGTTCATAGCGCCATCATGCTGTACCGGCATCTTCTGTCTTCTGTCTTCTGTCTTCTGCCTTTTCTCTTATAAGCGCCACGCGATAAAACAGGCTGCGCTTTAACTGCACTTCCTGCCCGACTGTCAGGCCGAGGGCGCGGGGCATGGCTTCGTATTCTTGGAGCGAATAGGCGCGCAAAACTGAGGCGGGCGCGTCGTGGCGCGTCAGGCGATTGACGCCCGCAACCGAAGTGACAAGCCGTATCAGATGCCAGGCTGACCATGCGCGGCGCAGATCGTTGACGAGCCAGCCGCGCCGGGACACGCGCTCCATTTCGCGCAGGGCGTCCACGCACCGCGCCATTCCCCAATGGTGAAACGCAAGCGAACACAGCGCGTAATCGAACGCATTGTCCGCAACGGCAACTGAAACGCATCGCCGCGCATCAGGCGAATCGGAGTTAGATGCCCCACCTGTTCCCGCGCATAGCGTAAAATCGGCGGGCTGTAATCCAGGCCTACGATTTGGACAGGCACATCAAGTTTTCGGGCCATGTTGAGGAGCGAGTGAGGGATGTCGCCCGAACCGGTCGCCACATCCAGAAAGCGCAGGGGTTCGGCATCGCGCGTTGGGTCGCGCTTTTCCCGTTCCAGCCAGATACGCGCCTGCCGCGCAACCACGACCGTGCCGCCCAGAAAGCGGTTGGCGCGGCGCACGTCGGACATGCTGGCGCGAAAATCCGCATACGGCTGCGCGTCATCGTCAATCAGCTCGGCAACATCTATGCGCGGCGGCGTGTCCCAGGCAAGCAGCCTGTCCAATAGCAAGGGCAATGCCTCCAATCAAGAGGGGTGTTCAGGTGTTCAGGTGTTCGGATGTTCAGGATATACAAAATCACCCAAGTTTACCTTAGCGCACAACGCTCTCAGTCGAACATCCGAACACCCGAACACCTGAACACCTGAATACCCGAACACCTGCCTAACCTATAGCACGCGCAGGGGAACGTTTCCGTTCCAAACCCGGCTACCGGGCTGGATGCTGCCGGACGGACATAGCATCCAAACTGACATTTAACTCCAACGCGCCGGTATTTACGGCAGGAAAAGGCGGCGATGTTCCCGACCGGGTAAAATATTTTGAAAAAAATGCGTGGATTTTGCGCATTTCTCCCAAAACTACGCGATTTGGCATGGATTATGCAATATACTTACTAACAGCGCGTTGCAGATTCCGGCTGTCGCGTGTGGGATGTGTTTTGAACATTTGGAAATTGATGTTTGCGGATGCGGGAACAAGCGGACAGTTTTACTCGTCGGACGCAGGCCGTCAATTTCTCAGTCGCAGTTTCTTTAGCGTTGTTTCCAATGTCGTCGTAACTCTAAAGGAGTCTGCGTCTTTTCCCTGTCCCTAAGTGGACTGTCGCAGTCGTGACAGGTGTGTTTCTCACCATTTTGCATGGCTGCTCCGTCGGCGAACGGCGATTAAAAAGCCGATGCCATGCAGAACTTGTTTGACAAAGCAGTAATTATTTCCAACTGATCCGAACATGAGGTCGGGTCCTGTCTCGCAGTCTTGCACTTGAGACGAAAGGGTTTTTGAATGAAAGTACGTAATTTGTTTGTACCCGTAGTAGCGGGCCTCTTGCTGAGTGGCGCTGCCGTGAGCCAGGCTCAGACGTTCACCTTCTCGACCAGTAACACTGCGGCGAGTGTCGGCACAGCTCCCAATGGTGGCACAACCGTAACCTTCCCGGGGTCGGCTTCCGTTTTCGGCACGGGCGATGCAACGGCTTTCTTCCTTGACACGCCCGGTGGCGGCACTACTACGGCCCAGACTCCCACCAACATCCGGGTGTTCACCATTACGCCGGAGGGCACGACGGGGACGGCCGCGTTCAACGATACGTTTAATCTCGCCGTCACCCTCTTGTCAGACAGCGGCACGGGCGTTTTCAACTTCACAGGCCTGAATTTTCAGGGTACGCTCGACAACACAGGTAACCGAGCTGACAACGTGTTCTTCAGCAACGTTCCGAACAACATCATCTCGCAGAACCTGGGTGGCGTTATATACTCCGTTCAGCTCATCGGCAATACGCCTCCCGGCATTTCCGGGAATAACACGTCTGACGGCACCATTGCCGCGCGCGTAACCGCGGTTGCCGTACCTGAGCCGGGCAGCGTCGCTCTGATGATCGGCATGGGCATCAGTGGCAGCGCGTTCGTAATGCGCCGCCGCCGCGCCGTCAAATAGGTTCCTTACGTTATTGTTCTTTGGCAGCAAAGAATAATCGCCTCGGAACTTTCACTCCTCCCTTCGGCAACGCGGGGAGGAGTTTTTTTATTTGATTCTGCTTCTAACATTCCGCAAAATGAACTTATTTCTTTCTTGATGTGTTATGTTGTCCATAGCATCAGCGTTCAGGAGCAATCCGAAGCAAATGCCTGTAGAAGCCGCCGCCGAACAATGTCGTTGGAGCAGCGCAATAGAACACATAAGGAGCAGGAAACATGTGGCATCAAATCGCAGAGGACAATACCGAGGAAGTGTATCTCGCGGGCGAGAAAGTTCTGCCCGGACTGTACCGGCAGGTTGGCAGTATGCGCGAAGTTCGTCTGGAAACGGAAGATTGTTTGCCCGCCAGCCTGGATGGGCGCGTGGCCTGCTATATGCGGGTCAATCATACCTGGGCGCAACGGACGCGCCAACATACGCAACGCGCCTAATCCCTGTACTCCCGTTTCGCATCAGTTCAGCAGCAGAACTTGAACGCGCTGTCCCTTGCGTATTTCCTCTGCCTCTTCGGGAACGATGAGCAGGGAATTAGCGAGGGACAGCGCCTGCAAATTGGCCGAACTGCGCCCGGCAAGCGGTTGCGTCAGATAGCGCCCGTCCTTCCATTCCGTTCGGGCGCGGACGTATTCTCGCCTGCCGGGAATGTGCGCGATGGTTTCGGTGATTTCCGCTTCAACTTGCGGGCGCTGCCAGGTTTCCGCTGCCCGCCCCGCCATTTTTGCCAGCGCAGGGCGCGCGAATAATTCAAACGTCACCTGCGCGGATACGGGGTTGCCGGGCAATCCAAAAAACAGCGCGTTGCCGATGCGCCCAAACGCAAGCGGCTTGCCCGGTTTCATCGCCACGCGCCACAATTCCAATGTGCCGAGTGTTTCCAGCGCGGGCTTAACAAAATCCCGGTCGCCAACGGAAACCCCGCCCGCCGTAACAATCACATCCGCTCCATCCTCGTTCCCTGCTCCTGCGCCACCCACCTGGCTTCCACCTGTTTCCATTCCCTGCGCTTTGTCGGCATCCGCTCGCAGGCCCGCGCACTCGCGCAACACAGCCAGCGTAGCCTCGAAATCGTCTTTCACATGCCGCCGGGAATGAACTTCCGCGCCACACTCGCGCGCCAGCGCGGCAAGCGCATAACTGTTGCTGTTGCGAATCTGGCCCGGTTTGGGAATCGTTCCCTGCTCCAACTCCACAACCTCATCCCCGGTAGAGATTACGGCAACGCGCGGCAGGCGCACAACTTGAACATTTGCGCGTCCCATCGAAGCCAACAATCCGATCTGCGCCGCGCCAATGCGCGTTCCCGCTTCCAACACCCGCTCACCGGCGCGTATGTCCTCGCCCGCATACCGCGCATGCTCCCCTGCCCCCACCCCGCAACGCATAGCAATTCGTTCTGCATTTTCTGCTTGAACCGTTGCCGTATCTTCCACCATGATGACCGCGTTGGCTCCGCGTGGCAGGGGAGCGCCCGTCATAATGCGCGCGCACTCGCCCGGTTCCACAACGATCTTCGGCCACACGCCCGCCATGATTTCCGCCACGCACGTCAGGACAACCGGCGTTGCTGCGCTTGCGCCCTCCACATCTTCGCTGCGAACCGCATACCCATCAACAGCCGAATTGTCAAACGGCGGCTGTGGGAATGTCCGCAACAATGTCTTCGGCCAATGTCCGGCCCAGGCTGTCCAGCAGGGACACGGTTTCGGCTGGCAATACGGGCGTCGCCGCCAAAATCTGCGCAAGCGCTTGTTCTACTGTTACCAATTAGAGTGTTTTTCCTTTAAGAACAGGGTTAAGAAACTTTCAAAACACCGCAAGCCTCCCGCATGATACGGAAGGCTTGCTATTTGCTTATGTGAGGCATAAAAAATGTGGTTGCCGCTTACGTAAGAGCGTTGGGAGACAAGTCTTTATCCAGATTGGTCAGGTGGCTCAACCTGTGCAAGTGACTGCACATCCAGCAAGTCTTGTGGACGCCCTGCTGCCTACTTGGATGCGATCAAGTCACGCCGCGAGATAAATGGAATTCGCATACCGCCGAAGTCGGCTTCTTCTCGCCGCTCCCACGCCTCCGCGAACGCCACACCGGGTATGCCCATCAGCACGTCTACCCGCAACGGCGGCACACCCATCTGGTAGAAGTAGCCGTCTTCGGCAAAATCCTGCTCTGTCAACCCTTTTAGCGGAGCGCCGAATGCGCGCAGCGCCTGGAAGACAGCGCGGGCATTGTCTGCATCTGCGCGTACCCACAGATCAAGGTCTTTGGTATAGCGCGGCTCTGTGTAGCGAATAACCGCATAGCCGCCAATGACAAGATAGTCAACGTGGTAAGCGTTGAAAAGATTCAACAGATCGCTGAATTCGGAGTTGACCCACATCGCTTCCCTTCATTTGCCAAGCCATGACCACCAGTTCCCAAGCAGCAGCAAACCGAGCCGCTTCCGGTTGTGCCTGCCAAAAGTTCAAATCAAAGGAACGGTCGAGTTCTTCCAGCCTGCCGAAACGTTCAACAAACCCGGCCCTCATTCTTGTCGTCTCCTGCGCAAATTACGCCTCATTTGCGCCGCTCATCCGCTTATATGGGCGGCGCAAATATTTATGCCGGTGGTATTTTCATGGTAACGCAGCCTCAGCCGAAAAGTTCGCGGATTACGCTGCCGTCGTTGGCGAGTTTGATGGGGCGTCCGGTGGGCGTGACGTATTCCTTGTTGGGGTCGAGGCCGACGGAATGGTACAGGCTGGCGGCAATGTCTTCGACATGCACGATGCGCGAAGCCGGTCCCATGCCCCGCTCGTCCGTGCTGCCGACAACCTGCCCGCCCTTCACGCCGCCGCCCGCCATGACAACCGACATCGCGTTGGGCCAGTGGTCGCGGCCCTGATTCATGTTCAGTTCCGGCGTCCTCCCGAACTCGCCCATCCAGACAACCAGCGTCGTGTCCAGCATCCCCCGGTCGTGCAGGTCGCGCAATAGTGTTGCAAAACCTTGATCCAGCGAGGGCAGCATCCCGTTTTGCAGGCTTGGGAAGACGTTCGTGTGCATGTCCCACCCGCCCAGGGTGATGTTGACGAAGCGAACGCCCGATTCGATCAAGCGCCGCGCCAGCAGGCAGGATTGCCCGAAGCCGTTGCGCCCATACTCGTCGCGCAGTTTGGCGTCTTCCTTGCCCAGTTCAAACGCCTCGTGCGCGGCCTTGCTCGTGACCATGCCATACGCGCGGTCCGTGAACGTATCCATACTCTTGACCGCGTCGCTTTTGGCGTTTTTCAGGCTGTCAATCGCGCCGAGCAGACGGCGGCGGCGATCCAAACGCGCAACGGAAACGCCATTGGGCAGTTGAATGTCGCCCACCTGGTAGTTCGGGTCGCCGGGGTTGCCCGCATAGAAAGCGTTGTAGGAGCCGCCCAAAAAGCCCGCGCCCTGTCCGTTCGCGCCGCCGAGCAGGCCGACATACGCGGGCAGGTTGTTTTGCGCGCCCTTTTCCCGCGAAATCACGGAGCCGTAGGAGGGGTATTCCAGCGTGGGCAGGGGCAGGTAGCCCGTCTGCATGTAGTGTTCCGCCCGCTCATGCGCGCCGTCACCGTGCGACACGCTGCGCAGAATCGCCATTTTGTCCATCTGCCGCGCCAGTTTGGGCAAATGCTCACCAATGAAAATGCCCGGCACATTCGTTTCCGTCGCCTCGAACGGACCTTTGATTTTCACATCGGCTTTGGGCTTGGGGTCAAATGTATCCACGTGGCTAGGCCCGCCGCCCATCCACAGCATAATGACCGAAACTTCTTTGGCTTGCCGCTTGCCGCCTGTCGCTGGCCGATTGGTTTCTGCCGCATGGGCTTTGAGCGCGAGGAACTCCGGCAGGGCCATGCCCAAAAAGCCCACCGCGCCAACCTTGATCATGTCTCGGCGCGTCACGCCGTCGCAAGTGCTGTCGAGATACGAACCAAACTGACGCAGTTCTTTGTTGTCCATGGAGGTCTCCGAAGTAGTCAGTAGTCAGTAGTCAGTAGTCAGTAGAGATGCCTGCTCATTCAAAGCCTTGTGCAGAGCGATAGAATGAATAGGAATGGAATTTCTACTGACTACTGACTACTGACTACTGACTACCTCCTAATGATTAAACAGAAATTCCTTCGTGTTAAGCATAACCCACATCAAATCTTCGTAGCCTTCTTTGGGCGAGGGCGCTTTGGCGATGTAATCGGCGGCTTCTTTGCGCTCCTTGTCGGTGGGGAAGCGGGCGAGGCTTGACAGATACATCTCGTCCAGAATGGCCTTGTCGCTGCGGTCTCCCAGGCGGGCGATCAGTTTGGCGATGCGCCCGTTCGGGTCGGCGATTTTGTTGTTGAGCGTCGGGCCATTCATCATGGCAAGCGCCTGCGACATAGACGTTTCCTGGCTGCGCTCGTACACTTGCAGCCGGCTGCTGCGCCCAAACACGTCCAGAAAGCCGCTTGGCACGCGGTTGTCGGCCAGATTAATGGCGCGCGTTTTGTAGGGCAGGCCGGGGAACGGCTCGTAAATGTCGGTGGCGATGCAGATGGAATCGAGCAGTTGTTCCGGGCCGAGCCGCTTGAGCGGGTAGTGGCTGAAGTTCTTGCCGTCTTCCGCGTTGGTGCTGTTGGGCGTGGAACTCAACTGGTACACGCGGGAATTGCAGATCACGCGCGTCAAATGCTTCATATCATAGCCGTGCTTGACGAAATCTTCGGCCAGATTGTCCAGCAGGGGTATGTTGATGGGCGGGTTGGTGGCGCGGAAATCGTCGGCGGGGTGGACAATGCCGCGTCCGAAGAACTGCTTCCAGATGCGGTTGACGGTCGCTTTGGCAAAAAACGGATTGTCTTTGGCCGTAATCCATTCCGCGAGTTTCACGCGCAGGTCGCCTTTGGCGTTGGCAATCGGCTGCTCTTCCGTAATGAACTTGGGCGCCATGACCTGCTGCGTCCGCAGTTGCCGCACTTCGCCGTTGTCATCGCAGTAGACCATCGCCTCGTCTTTTTGCTGGCCGTCATTGACATGTGTTTTGGCGAAGAACGCGGCCATGCCATAATAATCGTCCTGACTCCAGCGGTCGAACGGGTGGTTGTGGCATCGGCAGCACTCCAGGCGAACGCCCAGAAACATCTGGCTGGTGCTTGTCGTCAGGTCGGCGGGATCATCGGTCACTTTGTAATAGTTGGCGGTTGCGGTTTCGTTGTGGTAGTTGCTGCCGCTTCCCGTAAGCAGTTCGCGCACAAACTGGTCGAACGGCTTATTTTCCGCGAAGCTGTTGCGGATATAGGCGGTATAAGCGCGGACGCCGTCTTCCTTGAGCAGCGTGCTGGTGTTGCGCAGCAGGTCGCTCCAGATGATCGTTTGGTAGTCCTTGTATTCGGGACGTTCCAGCAGTTCATCAATCAGTTTGGCGCGCTTATCGCTTTCCTTACTTTCGATGAACTCGCGCACGGCTCCCGGCATGGGCGGCGTGCCAATGATGTCGAAGTACACGCGGCGGATAAACGTGGCATCGTCGCACAACTCGGACGGGATCATGTTCAGCGTTTTCACTTTGGCGAACACGGCCTCGTCAACGAAGTTGTTGGTAGGAATTTTGGGATAATTGGCAAGCGGAGCCTGCGGCTGCACCACAACGGTTGACAGTCCCACTTTACCCGCGAACCGGATCATCAGGTTGGCTTCGCCCCGGCGCAGCGCGACCAGTTTGCCCACGCTGTTGACCTGGGCAATGCCGTCGTCGTCGCAGGCAAAGCGGGCAAAGGGCGTCACGTCGCGTTCGCTGCCGTCGCTGTATTTCGCCAAAACGATAATCTGGTGCTTGGAATTGGCCTGTTTAATCAGGCGGCTGCCGGGGATCACGTCCAGACCGGTGATTTTGGGAACGGCAACGGCTTTCGCGGCATCGCCGCCGAACGCGGCCAGTTTCACGCCGGATTTTCGCGCGGCTTCAGCCTGCTGCACGGCTTTGGGCTTGAACGGCGCTCCCGCCCGCAGCCATGCGGCAAACACGCGGGCTTCCGGGCCGTTGGGATCGAACCGCTTGCCGCCGCCGTGTCCCGCGAGGTTCGTGGGCTTGCGGAAAAACAGGCTTTGCATCGGGTTTTTAGCGTCCACGCGCCTGCCGTTCGCGCCCTTGACGATGGTTTCCCAATCCTTTTGCGCCTCGTAGCCGAAGAAACTGAATTTCAAGCCACCCTGCCCCTGCGGTGCGCCGTGACACGCGCTGCCCGTGCAGCCGTTCTTGACCAAAATCGGCGTAATGGCGGTTTCAAAGCCCAGGTTGGCATCGGTTTTGCTGTTCTTGACGACCAGTTTGGCTTTGGCCGTGCGCCCGCCCGCATTGACCGTCACTTCAGCCGCGCCGTCACCCACCGGATAGGCAACGCCGTCCTTATCCACGCGAACCACACCGGAATTGGACGAACTGAATGTCGCGCCCTCCGTCAAATCGCGCTGGCTGCCATCCGTCGCCTGCCCCACTGCCGCGAGAGTTTGAAAGGCATAGGAGCCATCCAGCGTCGCCTGCGCGGGTTCCAAAACGACATTCTTAATAGGGGCGACAGACGCGGAAGCAGCAGGAGCGGCGTTCGATTTATGCGCCACAGGACCGGCAAGGCTGCCGGCTGCCACAAGGGCAAGCGCCGCCAATGTCAGCACGGGAGCGATGCGCGGACGCGCCAAAAGACGCGCGCGCTCCGCAGGGACGGAAGAGGATTTCAGAACCGCCATGAACACTGCCTCCTGGGGCGAAAAACAAGACAAGGGATGAATCATTATAGGCCGATTCGCGGCACAATGCAAGCGATACGCCTCAAAAACTCGTAATTGTCGCAACAATTTTCAAAAGATTTGTTGTCAACCTATATATGGTGGCATTTAGTACCTCTGGCTCTTTCCTTTTAGACGCGATGAATAGAAACAATAGTTTGCCTGTCTTGCGATTTTATCTCTAATTGGGAAGGGCTATTTTGCGCGACAAGCCGCGCGAAACTTTGCGCGGCTTGATTTCGTCATTGAAAAGCGATAGTACGGATGCACATTTTGTTGGGACAAGGACAACTGTAGATGATACGAAACTTGATAACTCGCTGGATTGCAAGCGCGCTGGCATTGTTCATTATCACGCAGATACCGCACATCGGCGTGTCGCTGACGAAACACGACGCCGGCGCATGGACGACATTGGCGATTGCAACCATCGCTATCGGGTTGGCGAACGCGCTGATACGCCCGATTGTAATGTTTTTCGGCGCCCCCATCAACTGCCTGACATTCGGGCTGTTCGGGCTGCTGGTAAACGCCGGATTGTTCTATCTGGTCGGCAACTTCGTGCCCGGCTTTAAGGTGGAGGGCTTTATACCCGCCTTATCGGCTCCGTTGCAATGGGCATCATCAGCGGCCTGCTCAGTTTTCTGCTCAAAGATCGCGGCGACAGGGACAAGTAGAAGTACGCCAAATCAAATTGTCAAATCGCCCGACGCGTGTACATGCGTCGGGCGATTGGCATTGAAAATAGGCTGCATCTAAAAATAGCCTGCATCATTCCGAATTGGCTTCTGCGCGGTGTTTTCTGCGTTCGATGGAATCCAGCAAATCCTGCATGTTATCCAATGTTCGCGCGGCTCGACGCACACTGTCCTGCGTCCTGGGGCGCGGCGGCTCTTCACGAGACGGTTGGGTTACTTCAAAGGATTCTGGCGGGTCAGTGCGCCGGCGTCGGCGCGAGCGACGTTCTGGATTGTGTTGGGCGGACTCATCCCGACCGAACTCATCCCGAAAAGGCCGCTGTACGCCGTCCTCGCCGACATGGTAAGCAGGCGTGTCTGGAGAGGAAAATGATTGTGGGTTGCCTGCTGTCGCGTTCGGGTCGGAAGGCATGGTGTCATTTGCGCGAGAAGCCGACGTACTCGCGGCCACGCGAACGGGAATATGCGTTTGCGCGGCTTGTTTGCTGTTATCGGATACGTTCGCTTGCCGATGAAGTGAAGCATAGGCGCGGGGCGCTTTGAAACCACGCGCCGCGCCAACGGCGACCGGAACATGTTCGGCTTGTCGCGCAGGGCGGCTCTCATTTGCCGTCATGCCGGAATGTGCTGTTGTGCGGAATGTGACTGACCCGGTATGGAAACGCGCTCCTGCAGACGCTGTTATTGAACCGGAAGATGGGCCGCGTTGGTGATGCAGTAAGGCTGGCGCTACGGTTTGCGGTTCCAGCGTGGGCGCATTGCCGCCGAGCGACATTGTTGGCGGCAACGCCTTCAAAGGACGCGATGATAGGGCTGTTGAACGACGCGCCGCCGACAGGGACGTTGCAGAGTGTGCTTGTGGCAGGAGAGCCAGGGGCGCTGCCAGCAGGGGCAGAGGGTGAGCATCGGCTATGGAATCAGACAGCGAAGCCGATTGGCGCTTCTGCCAGACGCCCACGCACAACGCCGCCACCGCAACACTCAGAAGCGCCATGCCACCCGCTTTCTTGAGCATGGAATGGCTTGGGCGCGCTGTTTCTGCATAGTGTCGGCGAAGCAAAGGCGCGTTTAGCCGCGCTGTCCGCTCGTAAGGAACGTCTTCCGCATCTGCCGCAGGAGACATGGGCGCAAATGCCTCATGCGGCAAAACATTCTGCATCATCGCAGGGCGTGTTCGTTCTGACGCCTTTGCAACTACCCTATCCGCAATGACATCCAGGCCCGACCCTGTGAATTCCGGCAAGCGGATAGGCTCGCGTTCTGACGAAAGAGCGCGCGCGGTGTTGATGGACGGCTCGGCCTTTGGAATAGCTTCAAAACTCATCGCGCGCGCAGAATGTTGCCCCGGTTCTGCCTGTGGGCGCGCGTCTTGTGACGCTGTTGTTTCCTTGCCTGTCTTTGCCTGGCTTACTTGTTCTTGACTTACCTGCTCCTCGCCTGTCTTTTCTTGGCGCGTTTCTTCCAGCAGCGCTTCCAGCATGGAGATGCGCTCCTCCTGACGTACCAGTTGATTCAGCAGCGCCGCCTGTACACGAGGCGATATGTCCGTATCTTGCTCAGACATTACAAACTCCTCACTGACTATTCGCACATCTATAGACTATGCACATAGACATGTAACGGAGCCTGCAAGTTCCCGTGACATTCGGCAGCGTCAGACGAATAGTGAAGTTCACAGCCCTGTCATCTCTAGAACGAAGCCCTCCCATTTTGGGTTTTGCGCCATGTCTTTGAACCTCTTTTGCCATTGCTTCACCAGAGCGGTTTCGTCCAGGCTTCCTGCGAACGGCAGGCGCAGCAGATTGATTTTACTCTGCTTGCGGGCCTGCTCGAATTCCTCCGGGGCGCGTTTGGGGTTTCCGTTCTCTTCCTCGCCCTCGTAGTCGTAATGGTGGGTCGGCAAGGGGGTATCCGGGCCGGTCCACAGGCCGTACCAGGTGGTTCCATAAGAAGCGTGTCGTTCGCGCACAAACACCATCGGCTTCGTTTCCCCCGACTTTTGCGCCCCCGCTTCCTGACGAACCGTTTGCGCTTGCTCGCTTCCATTCTGCGCCTGCGAATTGCTATCTGAGGTCTGTGGGCCACCGTTCTGCGGTTTTACCGCCTCGTAAAGCCTGTTCAGCGCCTGTATATTCGCCTGCTTGCGGAAAACATTCCATTCCAGGCCCAGGGTGACGCTGAGTTGCCAATCGTCAAAGATGGGCAGATCGGTATTGGCGCGCTGCTCCGGGTCTTCGCCATATTTCAAAGGTTCTATATCTACCGGATCGGCATGGTGGCTGCGCAGAAACGCCAGCCGCGCCGGTTCGGTGTAGCCCATCTGCTCGTTTCCCGCCGGACGCATGTTGTTGCGCGAATCCGGTTCGGCGTAGCCTACGGGGTCGGTTTCGCGCCACACAATTCCCGCCACGCCCGGACGCCGCGCCAGCGAAGCCGCCAGCAAATTCAAACGCGCAATCACTTCGGGCGCAAATATACTTGCGGTCAGGAGGAGCGAGGGTTCAGCGGGCATATCGCCGCCATTCGCGGCGGCCTTCAGCATGTTGCGCTTGTGGATACGCTGCGCGTACTGCACTGATGTTTCTCCCGTAATCGTGAGATCAACCTCATTTTGCGGCATAGTCGAACCCCATTGGAATACATCCATTACGGGGTACAACGCGATGCCCGTTCCCCGCGTGATTTTCAGCGCGTAGGCCAGCAAATCGGGCGCATCCGGGGCAGACATGGGAAACGGCGTACCGCCAACCCGCGCCACGCCCTTTGTAAATGCCACAAGCCATAATTCGTTCAGACCCATGCGCTTCATTTTGGCAACGGTATTCTCTACGTCGGCGGTTGTGCGGCAGTCCGCCAGCAGCGCGCGGCGAGGGATGGCGCTTACCAGAGCGGACAGGGACGGCAGGGGCGCTTCCGGCGCGTTGGCATCCTTCGGGTTGGGCGGCAGCTTGCGCGATTGGCGCTGATTCCAGCCGGTCATTTCGTGAAAGTTGTCGGCGATGGACTGCCCCAAATCGGTATCAATCGGTCCATCCACGCCGGGAGCCAATAGCTGCACGGAAGGAATGAGGTTCATTTCCATGGAACGCTCGAAATCAATCCCCTTGTACGAACCGTTGGGGCTGGATTGAACGGCAAATTCGGAGTAGCGCTTCAGGGCGTCCTGCTGCGCGGGGGTAAGCCGGTCGAAGTTCATTTCCAGCACTTTGTACGCGCCCCCGCCCAACTGCCGTATTTCCTTACTTGTCATCTGTGTGGGCGTGGGGGCTAAGGGGTCGCCAAAGCTGCTGAGCGGGCGCTTCCACAACGCCTGCGTTTGCTGTAGTTTTTCCTCGGCGTCCGCCAGAAACTTCCGGCGCTGCGCGTCGGCATCGGCCTGAAATTCGGCAATTTGTATGCGGCGCGTTCCCACTCCCGCCAGATCATCCGTTAATACATAGGCCGGGCCGACGCGCCGATAGGTTCCCGTCACGCACACGGCCAGGGCGCGCAATAGATCGCTTACGGGCGCAACGTGATTCGCGCCTACAACCGTCAGCAGTTTCGATTCATAATGCCGGTCAACAACCAATTCCAGCCGCGTCTTTGCGCTGATTCGGGCCATCAACTCGCCGACCGTTTTCACGCCTTGCAGCGAAATGGACGTTTGCAGGATCGGCAGGCCATAATTGAGTTGGCTTTTTTTCAGCGTGTTGGGGGCTTCGGAGTGAACCGTCACGCCATCTACGGCATCCTGATGGGTAAGATGGTCCTGATTAGCGGCATCGTAAATGGGCGGGCCGTTCGGATCGCGTATGTCCGGTATCCATATATTGCTTTCGCGCCCTATGGAATGAACCGCCATCTGCTGCTTCATGCCGATGCGCAGCCGCCCGTTTTGCAAAGGATTTTCCAGCGTTCCTCCCGCGCCGCCGCTGCTGTGGTTGTCATGCGTGACGCGGGGAGAATACGGCAGGGCGCTGCTCGGAATCAGCGCCAGAAATAAGCCGCGCTGCAAGTCGCTGTTCATATCGGCAAGCCCGATGCCGCGTTCGCTTGTCAGCATCTGCAGCTGCGCCTCGCTCATGTTGGCTGCCAGAAGGGTAAACGCCTCGTGGGGTGGAATGTTCAGGTAGATGTTAGGCGTTCCCAAATTGCCGTTGAGCAGGGACATGGTTGCGGGAGCGATAGCTGTCACGCTGCCATAGCGGCGCGTGATGTGACCGAAAAATGGAGCAATCTGCGCGATACGCGCCCCGGCAGGCGGCCTTACGGATTTGTCAAGGGCGTAATCCTTGTCGGCTCCCACGGCAAGCCCGGTTTCCCCTGCATCGGCAAGTGGGCGCAGGGCGTTGGTAAGCGTGGCGGGAAGTTCCGCCTGAACGCCCGGACCAGCATCACCCGCTTGCTGCGCTTCCCCGTTTACGCAGACCGCCAGAAACAACGACAATCCCCAAGCCGCGCACAAACCGGAGCGACGCTTCAAATTTTTCGCGTGACCTCGCAGCATCATAAACCTTTCTCCGCTTTTCGAGTTTCGGCTTTCGCTGTGCTCAATTAACAGCCGCGCAGGGCGGACGCGCCAACAGGCACATTCGGCGAATTAGACGGAAACGGCTGAAACAGGTTACATTTGCTTCCTACGCTCGATGAGAACAGCCCTTCCGTAAAAGGAAAGATTGCAGGGGATTGCTCTTGATGTGGCGAAGTTATACCACGAACTCACTAAAAGGAAACTCCGTTAGGAACAGCGACATGCGATGCAATCTATGGGCACTATATCCTGAAACACTTTGCGCGGCAGGATTTTTTATGCTTGCGCCCCTGCTGGCATGCACCGCGCCGCAAATGCCTGCGCCTGCCGCCGCATCCGAAACGGGGCAAACAACGGCTCCACAAACCTTTAGATATACCAACAAACTCATCGGCGCGGCCAGTCCGTACCTCCTGGAACACGCGCACAATCCCGTCAACTGGCAGCCCTGGGGCGCGGAAGCGTTGGAACAGGCGAAACGAGAAAACAAGCCGATTTTCCTGTCCATCGGCTACTCCGCCTGCCACTGGTGTCACGTCATGGCGCGGGAAGATTTTGAAAACGAGGAGATCGCCCAACTCCTCAACGCCAATTTTGTGTGCATCAAGGTGGATCGGGAACAGCGCCCGGATGTGGACGCGCAGTACATGCTGGCCGTGCAGATGATGACGGGTTCGGGTGGCTGGCCCCTGTCCGTGTTTCTCACGCCGGAGCGCAAGCCATTTTTCGGAGGCACGTACTTCCCGCCCGCAGAATTCAAAGCGCTGCTCGGCAAAGTGATCGAAGCCAACAAAACCCAACCCGAACAGATACGCGCCTTGTCCGACAAAATCACGAGCGCGATGAAGGACGCGCCCACTTCCCCAACAAGAAACGCGAACGCCAAATTGTCGCCAAGCCTGTTGGACAACGCTGTTGCCGCACTAAATCATAGTTATGACCCGACAAACGGCGGCTTTGGAACACGCCTTAAATTTCCCGACGCGCCGAAACTAGCCTTTCTGATTGCCCGCTGCCGCGCAAACCATGCCCCAAAGTTGCTCAACATGGTCACGAATACGCTGGATCATATTGCAGACGGCGGCGTTTATGATCAGTTGGGCGGCGGCTTTCACCGTTACAGCACGGATGCCATCTGGCGCGTGCCCCATTTTGAAAAGATGCTGTACGATCAGGCGCAGTTGGTACAAATTTATCTCGACGCCTACGAACTGACCCACACGCCGCGCTACAAACAGGTTGTGGAGGAGACATTGGCGTTCGTACAGCGCGAAATGCGCGACCCGGCGGGCGGATTCTGGTCTGCATTGGACGCCGACAGCGAGGGCGAGGAAGGCAAGTTCTACCTGTGGACGCCCACACAAATCAAAGCCGTTCTTGGCGACGATGCGGACTTGTTCAGCGCAGCGTATGGCGTCACGGCGAAAGGCGATCTGGAAGGCAAAAGCGTTCTGCACCGAACCTCGGACGGGGCAGAGATCATGCAGCAGTACCACATCAAGCCGGAAGAATTGTGGCAACGGCTTGACGGATTGCGGCAAAAACTGCTGACGGCGCGGGCACAGCGCGTTCGCCCGCACACGGACGACAAAGCGCTGGCAAGCTGGAACGGCCTGATGGTGGGCGCGTTTGCCCACGCGGGGCAGGTTTTGAACAATGCCGCGTACCGGCAAACAGCGATGGAAGCCGCCAACTTTCTCTTGCAGAAAATGACGGTAAACGGCAAACTGCTGCACAGTTACCGGGCGGGCAAAGCGGAAGTGGGCGGGATGCTGGAAGACGATGCGTATGTGGCGAACGGCCTGCTCGACCTGTATGCCGCAACGCGCGAGAAAAAGTGGCTGGACACCGCGCAAATGTTGGCGGCACAGATGACTTCGCAGTTTGAAGACGCGGCAAACGGCGGCTTTTACAGCACATCGGATCAAAGCGAACTGTTGACGCGCTTAAAGAGCGGGGATGATAACGCCACGCCTTCAGGCAACGGCATGGCGGCACAGGTGTTGGCGCGGCTTGCCCTATTAACCGGCAAACCCGAATGGCGAACGCAAGCCCTGCGAACCGTACAAACCTTCGGCAGTCTGGAAACCCGCGTACCGGACGCTTTTCCCATGCTGCTGACCGCGTACCAATCCCTCGGCACGTCCGCAAGCGCAGACATGCCGATACTGCCGGGAACCGTCCAATTGCTGGCCCCGCCCCTTACCACAACACCCGGCGCGAAAGTGACCGTCGCCATCAAAGCGCATATTCCTTCCGGCTGGCACATCAACGCGCATGTCGCTTCAACCGCCGCTCTCATACCCACCAATCTGCGCCTGACCGCAACCCAGGACGCCAAACTGCTTGCCGTAACTTACCCAAACGGACAAACGCTCAAAACGTCGTTCGCCACAGAAGCCCTGTCCGTTTATCAAGGCGAAATCACTCTGCAAGCCGTCGTGCAAATCACCCCAAAACTCCCGGCTGGCAAGCATACGCTGCATTTTGAATTGACCTATCAGCCGTGCAATGACCGCGCCTGCCTGCCGTCGGCAAAAGCAACGCTGGATGTTCCCTTGAACATTTCAAAATAGCCTTCCATTGTGCCGGGGATTGAAAATCCCCGGCAGGAAAGTGCAAGCGTCCTGCGGACACGCCATTCAATAATAGAGTATCGCGTCCGCAGAACGCTTGTTTTGTGTAGACGGGAATTTTCAATCCCCGGCAGGAGGTAAATCAGCGAAATACGCCTGTATGCCCTAACGAGTAGCGGCCCGGCTGCGGATACACGCACAACCCATGCGGGCCTTTGCCGACGCGGATACGGGCGCGTAACTTGCCGTTGCTCGTGTCGAAAGCGTACACTTCGGAGTTGTAGCGCCCGGACAGCCAGAGCGTTTTGCCGTCGGCAGACACGTTGCCCATGTCCGGGCTGCCGCCATGCGGGATGCGCCATTTGGCAATGGGCTTGCGCGTGGCGAAGGAAAGAACCGTTATGGTTCCCTCGTGCCGATTGGAAACATACAAGTTTTTGGAGTCCCGGCTTGGATACAGGCCATGCGCGCCCGCGCCAGTTTGCACAAAACCGATCTTTTTCAACTTGTCGCCGTTTACGAGCCACAGGCCATTACTCATCATATCCGCCACATAAAACACGCTACCGTCCGGCGACAGTTTCACATCCTGCGGCATACCTCCAGTTTTCAGTTTCAGCGTTCCCAGCACCTTCTGCTTTTCCACATCCACTTTTACCACGTCACCCGAAAACTCGCAGCTTGCAATCAGATACTTTCCATCCCGGCTGAAATCTATATGGTCTACGCCCTTGCCGGGAACGGTCACGGAATGGACGAATTTCATCGTATGCGCGTCCCGGAAATCCAGACGCCGGAACCGCTCACAGACAACAATGGCGTAGCGGCCATCCGGCGTGAAATACAGGTTGTAGGGGTCTTCTACCCTGACGGGCTTGCCGTGAATTCCCGTAACCGGGTCAACGGGGGTCAGGCTATTTCCCAGATCGTTGGAAATCCACAGCGTTTTCATATCCCAGGAGGGCGTAACGTGCTGCGGCAGTTTCCCGACCGCGAAATGGTCTACAATCTGATATGTTTGGGCGTCAATCACATCTACGGTATTGCTGCCGCTGTTGGGCACGTAAACGCGATTGAGAACCCCGCGCATAAACGGGCTGAGATTGTTGGCCCTGTCCGCCGCGTACACATCCTTCGCGTCCACAAGCGGCGGAACCGCGCCTGCCGTAACGATAAACATATCCGGCGCATTCGTTGTGGGCGTTCTAACCGGTGCGGCTATCGGTTTTGTACCAGGAGTGATTGTTGAGGAAGAAGTTGAATGTCGGCATCCGGTCAGCCCTGCAAGAGCCGCGAACAGCAGCATAGATAGATAAGCGCGTAGACCAGGTGTTGAAAACGCCTGTCTCGGTGGCGTTCCGCCAGGCGTCCTACGGACGCGCAATGCTTGTACAATGGATTTTCGTCCGTAGGGACACAACATGTTGTGTCCGCGCTCACCTCTACCGGAGGAGGACACGCCGCCGCCGGAGGACACGCCGCCGCCGGAGGACACGCCGCCGCCGGAGGACACGCCCGCCGCCGGAGGACACGCCGCCGCCGGAGGACACGCCGCCGCCGGAGGACACAACATGTTGTGTCCCTACGGCATGGGCCATTAAGATGGTGGTTTTCAACCATTGGCGACACGAAAAATAAGAATATAAGCGCGTTATCGTCGTTTCTCCAATCCAGAAGTTGCGGCGGTTTGCGGCAAGAATTTTTGAACGCGCCTGCCGTTGACTTCGGCTACGTACACCGCCCCCTGATCGTCTACGCACAAGAGATGGGCGCGGCGCATCTGTCCCGACGCGCTCCCGGTTTTACCCCACCGCGCCAGGCGCTTGCCGTTCAGCGAATAGATACTGATGGTATCCGCCAGTCCGTCCGCGACGAACAAGCGTTGATCGGGCGTGATGAACACGCCAAACGGATGCCCCACATTGCGCCATTGCGTCAGGAACTTGCCGTCCGGGGTGAATACTTGCAGGCGCGCATTGGCGCGGTCCACCACGTATACGCGCCCCTGATTGTCTACGGCAAGCGAGTGTACCAGCCGAAATTGTCCCGGCCCGCTCCCCCGCTTCCCCCACGCGCCGATGTACCTGCCGCTCGAATCCAGATGCACAACGCGGGAATTGCCGTAGCCGTCGGCGATATACACATCTCCTTTTGGTCCGAAAGCGACATCGGCGGGCTGATCGAAATGCGTGGCATCGCAGCCGGGCGTATCGCGGACTCCCCATGCCGCCAGCAGTTTACCTTCGGGCGTATATTTGTACACTTGATGGCGGCCTACGTCTGTGAGCCACAGATTGCCGTTCGGGTCTATGCGGCAGCCGTGCGGACTGGTAAACAAGCCCTGCCCCCAGGAGCGCAGATAATGCCCCTGCCGGTCAAACACCAGAATGGGATGCGGCGTTCGCTGGAATACAAACACCTGCCCCTGCCGATCTGTAGCAACCCCAACCACCATATTCGCGCCATAATCCGGCGGACGCGCGCCCGTATGTGAGGGCCAGTCAGGAACCGGGCGGTATGTTGTTTGCGCCCCGGCAGGACGGAACAGGCAGGAAAGCAGGCAGAACACCCACAGCAAACTTGTAAAAAATGGAGACGTTTCAAGTTTTCCGGGTACTGAAAGTACCCGGCAGGAAAGTACAAGCGTCCTGCGGACGCGGGAATCTTGAAGCAGAGAATTACTTCCGCGAATTTGAAACGCGCTTATAAAAAATCGGCAGGAACTTGTCATTATGTGGCGAATCTTACGGCATTGGAATTTGAAAATCAATTCGCGCTGCGCTGTTATGGCGGAGCGTGGAAATTGGGAGAACAATGATGTCTCGTAACCGCATACGCGCCTGCCTGTCCGTGTGTTCCCTTTGCGCGGCCAGCCTGCTGTTTTCTCTGCCCCTGCGGGCGCAGCAAAACGCGCCGCATGTTACTACCGCGCAGGTTGGGCCGGAGCGCAAGGTGACGTTTCAGTTTTATGCGCCGAAAGCCACAGCGGTGAAAGTGGAGGGCGGTCTGAGCGCCAATCTGACCAAAGGGGATAACGGCGTGTGGAGCGCGACAATCGGGCCGATGGAGCCGGAAGTGTACGCATACCACTTTGTCATTGACGATAGCATCCGCCTGCTCGATCCGGCCAACCCAATCACCAAAGGCTTGCAGGAGTCTCTGCTTGTCGTGCCGGGGAGTACGCCGCAGCCGTGGGAAGAGCAAAACGTGCCACATGGCGCGATCCATATCCACTCCTACGCCTCGAAAGCGTTGGGCGTCATGCGGCGGCTGCACGTTTACACGCCGCCCGGATACGACGCGAAGGGCAAAACGCGCTACCCGGTTCTCTACTTATTGCACGGTTCCGGCGACGATGATTCGATGTGGAACAGCATCGGGCGGGCAAATGTGATTGTGGACAATCTGCTGGCGGCAAAGCGGGCGCAGCCGTTTGTTGTCGTGATGCCGTTGGGCCATGTGCCACAGGGCGCGGATCGCCGCAAGGGTTTTGAGAACGACCTGCTGCAGGACGTAATTCCCCTGATCGAAGCCAATTATAATGTTCGGACAGACGCGCCGCATCGCGCCATTGCCGGCCTGTCTATGGGCGGCTTTCAGTCCATGACGGTAGGCTTGAACCATCTGGACAAGTTCGCTTATGTCGGCGTGTTCAGCGCGGGACTGCGCGACAATCTGGCCGGCCCGTCCGACTTTCCCGACCTGACCGCCAACCCCAAACAGGCCAATGCCCGACTGAAACTGCTGACTATCTGGATCGGCAGAAACGACTTCCTGATCAAAAACGCGCAGCAGTTCGACGCCTGGCTGACCGAAAAAGGCATCACCCACCTGTACCGCGAAACCGCAGGCGTCCACGAGTGGCCCGTCTGGCGTCGCGCCCTCGTTGATCTGGTTCCCCGCCTGTTCGCAACGTCGGCAGAAGCCGTACAGGTTGGACGAAAATAAAACGGGAGTAACTCTTCACCACCAAGACACCAAGAACACCAAGATAATACAGGCCACTAAAAGGCACAAAACCGGAGACCTTTTCGTTCTCTCCTGCAATCTCGCAACATCTTTTTGCTCGTTCTGCTTGGTGTTCTTCGTGTCTTGGTGGTGAAGAATTATAAACGGAAAGCAGCAGGGCAGGATGGAACGGTACAACCTTCACAAAGACGTGAGACAATTTGCCATTCACAAGCGCTGGACGACGTATGCCGGAAGGCTGCTGCATGGGTTCTGGGCGCTGATTCCCCTGCTATTTTGGGTCTTCCTGTGGCAGCGTGACCCGCGCCCAACTCCGATTCTGTTGCCGCTGCTTCTGTTAGGACTTCCCCTGACAGTAGTTCTCGGCTGTGGCGCGTATCTGCTGTGGAAGCTGAGTACGGGCGGCGATACATTTGTGTTTGATGCCCGCACCCACCTGTTTGAACACAACCGGCATGTGGTCAGCCATTGGGACGGGATCGCGCAAATTCAGGTGATAGATGTGCCGCACCAACGCGACAAACGGGGCATTCAGGCCATGCTGAACCTGGATGAGTATTACTACACCTACCGGCTTGTCGTGCTGCTCCACAACGGCAAAAAATACGCCCTCGACGAGTGCGGCAACAAACAAACCATTGCGGAACTGGCGCAGGAAGTTGCCGCCTACACCAACAAAGTTGTCGTCAGCGACGTAGCCAATGCCGGCTGGTTCGCCTGATTCAAACGCCTGCGCCGCGTGGCTGTAACAGAGAAGAAACGAAGAACAGGAGAGAGGAACCGCGAAACACACGAACCAAACGAAAAGAGGACAAAAAGAGGACAGGAAATAGACAGTATTAAGCGGATTAGCAGGATTAAAAGGGTATGTAGAGTCATCGTCGAAATCTTGGCAATACAGCGCTTCCAGCCCGATGTCTCGTTGTGTCAGGTTGTAGGAGTGAGGCATCGTGGCCTCCGCAGCGTCAGGGCGAGCGGGAGGGGTGAAACATAGGACTTGCACCTCCCTTCCTGTGTGTAACGCCTGAAATGTAGACGTTTGTTACCTGTTAGACGGTAGTATCGGGCAAAGGGTTCGTTTCTTTTGCGTTATTTTGCTTTTTTCTGCCTCTTTTTTCTATCTTTTTCCTGTCTGTTTTTGCGGGAGGGTTGCTATTGGTACTGTGGGAATGGGAATGAAACACACCTGCCCTGTTTGTGGATACAACCAACTGAGCCGCGCGCCGGAAGATTATACAATCTGCCCCTGCTGCCGTACGGAGTTTGGCGCAAGTGACCAGTTCTGGACACACGCGGAGTTACGTCAGGACTGGATTACGCGCGGAGCGCAGTGGAGCAGACGTTATGTTCCCGGAGCCGCAGGGATGGTCAGCCGCCGAGCAGCTAAAAACCATTGGTTACATCTGCACGTATGCGAATTTAGAAAGCATCGCGCGATCAAACCCAACACCGGCAACAGTTTAACCCTCTTCGCCCCTTTGCGGTTCTTTTTGCCTTTCCTTTTTCGTTTACTTTGCGTCTTTCGCGGTTCCCCTCTCCTTGTCTTCCTTATGGTATAATTTGGCAGTAGGAACCAACACTCTATGGGTTCAGGAGGGCACAAATTGTGCCGGTTGCCATCAATTTTGCAAGTTCGACACTTCTTACCAGACATTATGCTCGGCATAAGGGAGACTTTGCTGTAACAAGCGAACAAGAGTATCTGAAAAAGGCCAAGAACTTCCTGAACACTCCTCTTGCCAGCAACACGAACATTGAAGAAAAACAGCGCAAAAGAGGCGGCGTCTTAGTTGAGGAGTGGGTTCGCTATGACAAAGCAACAAACGAATTTGCTGTCGTGTATATGGACGGCACAATTGGGACTTACTTCAAGCCAATGATGTTGAGCGCGGCTCCAGCAGGTATGCCGCGCGACAAGATGCACAAGCGTTCAAGCAATTATCAGTATTTTCTGGATGAGTGTGACTTACCATGACAGAGAAAATTATATGTCCGGTGTGTGGATACGATGCGCTGGAGCGGCCTATCCACAATTACGACGTTTGCCCAAGTTGCCTGTGTGAGTTTGGCGTGAGTGATGCTGACTGGACTTACGCGGAATTGCGCGAGGATTGGATTGCTAATGGCGCGCTATGGGCATGGGGAAGCAAGGATATACCGGAGCTTCGTGGCTGGTCGGCAGTCGAGCAATTGAAAAACATAGATTACCACTGCACATTGCAGGACATACGCAGCATAGCTCGTTTTCGAGAAACTTCTGATGGTATTGAACGGCCTGAGCTAAAGTCGGCGTTCGGCGCATAAGCTAATGCCTTTCTAACAAGGATGCTGTTATGTCGCGCCTCGCAGGTGCAACGAAACGATTGTTCAAAGATGCACAGATGTGCTTAATTTTACTCCTTTGCCTTTCCTTTTTCGTTTACTTCGCGTCTTTCGCGGTTTGTATGTCTCCCCCTCTCCTCTTCTCCTCCCTTCTTCCTCCCCTTCCCTACGCCTGTTCCCACTCCGCAACCAAACTACGCGCTCTGGCAATGGCGCGTGTATCCTGCGTGGTTTCCAGCACCTGAAGCGCCTGCCGCACCCAGCGCAATGCCGCTGCCGAATTACCCTGCCTATTATAGAACAACGCCAGATTGATTAACGTCTCTCCTTCTCCAACGCGATTTCCGGCCTCCCGGCGAATGACCAAGCTTTGCTCAAAGCAGGCAATCGCTTCCTCCCAATGGCCTTGACCCTCATAGACAACGCCCAGGTTGCTAAGCGTAATTGCTTCTTCCAACCTAGCCTTTAACTCTCGAAACAGGAGTAAACTTTGCTCAAAGCAGGCAATCGCTTCTTCCCAACGGCCTTGTTGCTGATAGACATTGCCCAAGTTGGTAAGGGTTCCCCCTTCTCCAATGCGGTCGTCGAACTCGCGGCAGGTCGCTAAATCTTGCTCAAAGCAGGCAATCGCTTCCTCCCAACGGCCTTGTTGCTGATAGACATTTCCCAGGTTATTGAGCGTTTGTCCTTCGCCAATGCGGTTGCCAAATTCACGGAAGATTGGAAGGCTTTGTTCATAGCAGGCAATCGCTTCCTCCCAACGACCCTGTGTGTTGTAGACAACGCCCAGGTGAGTGAGAGTCCGCCCCTCGGCTGCTTTCTGGCCCGCAGTCCGTGTGACTCGTAAGGTTCGCAGGTTCAGTTCCTCTTGTTCCGACCACAGGCCGCGCAACAGCAGAAAACCGCCCATATACGCCGAAATGTATTCTATGACCTGCCATCTTTCTTCCCAACTCGTCTGCACTTCCGCAGTTTCGGCAGCATAGACGGCGTTGCGCCATTCTGCATCCAGAACGGCGTTGTTAGAATGGTCGTTAATGTTGTTGTGACCCATTGCTAATTGAGCATAGTAAATGCTGTAACGTTGCCGACGCGCATCCGCATTGGGCAGGTCATTCAATCTGGCAGCCGCGTAGAAGCGCGTGGGCCGCAGGAAGGTGTAGCGTCCGCAGCCATCCGCATCGAAGCCTTGCAGGTTTACAAGGCTGGCCTCGTGCAGTCGGTCCAGCAGGGTTTCGGCGTCTTCAATCTGACAAACCTCTTCCACCCGCGCAGCCGTGAACGTATCGCCGAAGACTCCCAGGCAGGCCAATCCTTCCTGAAACTGCGGCTCCAGTAGAGTGTATGACCAGTCCAAGCAACGAGTTAGAGACTCGTGACGGATGCTGGCATCGCTGTGAGCGTGTCCAGGCTGATGTCCACTGTACGGGCCGAGCGGCGTGTCGCGCAAGCCTTCCGCCATCTTTTGCAGCGAGCGCTTGCCCACATACGCCGCCACCAGTTCCAATCCCAACGCCTGACACTCCGTATACTTCAGAATGTCTTGGAACCACTTGCGCTCCCCACTTGAAACCTGCCAGCCGTCCACTTTTAACTGCGCCCGCTCCACAAACAGCCGTTCCGCTTCTTCGTCCGTCATGCCGGCAACCGGAACCTCTTTTTCCACATTGTCCAGTTTTACGGTTTCGCGCCCCGTCACCAATAAGCGCGCGTCGGGACAGGTGAGCAGCAAATCGCGCAGCAGGTCGCGGACTTCGACACAATCCACCGACTCGTAGTTGTCCAGCACGAACAGCGCGGCCTTGTCCTGCAAGGCGGGCAGCAGTTGTTCCAGCGTGGCCGGGTTGCCTTCCACCTGCATGGCCCGCCCTATCTCTTCCACAACCGACGCCTCAGATGCGAGACGGTCGACAAGCGCAACGAAATACAGGCCATCCTTGAACGCGCTTGCGACTTGCAGGGCGCAGGCGACGGCCAGCCGGGTTTTGCCCATGCCGCCAAAACCGTGCAGCGTGACCAGCCGCACTTTTTCGCGGTCATTCAAGCGCTCGGCGTAATGGCGCAGGATTTTGGCCTGCAAGTCGCTGCGGTCAATATAGCGATTGAGTTCGATGCCGAACCCTTTAGGTATCCAGCGCGTTCCCGGCTCGCCCCGCGACGTGCCTTCCCCCTCCCACAGCAGTTCATGGATGTCTTCCGGGGTGAGAAAGTCTTTCAATCGGCGATTCTTCCAGTGCTGCCATTGGTATGCCTGCCCGTTTCCCGCTTCCTCGCAGGCTTTGTGCGACACCAGTATCTGCCCGCCCACGCCCGGCGCTCCTATACGTGAAGCGAGATTCACTTCCAGATTTCGGTACTTGCCGTTCTCGAAAAACACTTCCTGCGAGGCGCGGTAAATGCCCATCCGCACCCGAACCGTCCACATTTTGCCTTCCGCTTCCTGCGCAGTCGGCTCTGCTTGTGCCGTAATCGGTTCCGCGTGGAGGCTTTGCTGAATGGCGCAGGCGCAGGCAAGAGCATCGCGGGCATGTTGGAACGTGACCATAAAGCCGTCGCCGGGATGATCCACTTCATAGCCATTATGCGCCACAAACACTTCCCGCAAGCGTTCGTCATGCGCTTCCATCAAGGCTTTGTAGGCATGGGGAACCGCGCGGCTGAGTTTTGTAGACCCTTCCACGTCGGTATACAGCAGCGTAATCGTTCCCTGCGGCGGCACAATCGCTTCGGACATCAAGGCTGCCCTCCCTGCTTCCAAATTGGTACGGAGTGACTGAGCAACGGCGTCTCTCCCCACAAACCAAAAATCTCCAACAAAACAATAAACCGGCCTTGCAACAATGCCGGAGCGTTCGCCGCGCAAACCTGATTTTCCTCCCTCACCGCCTTACGCAGAAAAGAAGAAGAGGAGAAGAGGAGAGGGGGAGACATAGAAACCGCGAAAGACGCAAAATAAACGAAAACAGACGAACTGAAATTTTGTGCAGAAGGCGGAAACGCTTGCCAATAGAAGAAAGGGGAAGCCCTGTTTCCCCTTTCCTTTTGTTTTGCATTTTTCAGGAGAACCGTTCATGCGCTCCCGCAGCCTTGTCCGCCATCTAATTCGTACCCTTTTGCTGTCGGCCCTCTTCTTTCTCGCGCTGGCGTCGGCGCAGGCGCAACAGCTTATTTTTGATAATACCTTCCGCTACACCAGTCAGGAAACGCGCGACGACGGCACGGGCATCGGAACCTGTATCACGCAGGTTGCCGCCGATACGCAAATCGGCAGTTTCGCCGCCCCGGTCAGCCTCACGCAAGCGGGCGATCTGGAATTTCTAATTTTCGATTCCAACAACGGCGCGTTGCTGTACCAGAGCGCGCCCAAAGCCTACGCTTTCGACAACGGCGTGGTTTCCCTGCACCATTCCGACCCGTTCCAATTCACGCTGCAAGCGGGACACCAGTACGACATAGGCGTTTTGGCGGATGTGCCGCTGGTGTACCAGTGGTGGTTCCACAGTTTTGCCGCTTCGCCCGGCAAGCCCCCCTACAGTTTCACTGAAAACGGCATCACGTCGGCAGGCAGCCTCAACGCCAACTTCAACACCTACGCCGGCACGTTCGCCCACCCTCACGATGACCTCGCTCCCGGCCTCGTGGATATGGGACTCGTCCTCTACGGCCCTACCGCCAATCCGTCCGCCGTTCCCGAACCCGGCGCAGTAACGCTGATCGCCGCTCTCCTCCTGTCCACCGCCATGCTGCTCCGCTGGAAGAGAATTCACCACCCGCTTCGCTAGAGGCACAGAGGAAGAGGGGGAGAAGGGGAGAAGAGGAGAAGAGGAGAGTGGGAACCGCGAAACACACGAACTAAACGAAAAAAGAACAAAAGGACAAGGAGAAAAGCATCATAGAAACCATGAGGTGACTGTACTTCTTTACCGTCTTTGCTTCTTTGCGGTTTTTGTTTTTCCTTTTTTCGTTTTGGTTCGTTTCTTTCGCGGTTCCCCTCTCTTCTCTCCTGTTGTCCTTCTCGCATCGGCTTTTCCTCTGTGTCTCTGTGTCTCTAGCGAAGCGGGTGGTGAATTTTTCCTGTTTGTGCGATTTTTCACAACCTTCGTTCGTAGACTAGGCAACAGCGTAAATGCGGGGTACAATGAGGGAGAAGGATGAAGGATGAAGGATGAAGGATGAACAGTCGTCCTCCTTTCGGCTTCCGGCCTTCACTTGAGGGCACAGCGATTGCGCGTTAAAGCGTTTGCCAAAATCCGGTTTCCGCAGTATGCGTGGGGCGTGTTGGTGTACATGCTGTTTGTTGTCGTCTGGGGCGCGGTGGTGCGCGCGTCCGGGTCGGGCGACGGGTGCGGCAAGCACTGGCCGTTTTGCGGCGGGCAACTCATTCCCGTATTTCAGCGGCTGGCTACCCTTGTTGAGTTTTCCCATCGCATTTCTACCGGGCTGATTTTGCCGCTTATCGGGTTGCTGGTGGTTTGGGCGTGGCGGGCGTTTCCCCGGTTCCATCCGGTTCGATTGGGCGTGATGCTGTGCCTGCTGTTTACCTTGACGGAAGCCGCGTTTGGCGCGATTCTGGTAAAGTTCGGCCTTGTCGCCGGGAACCAATCCATTGCCCGCGTCGTGATGATGTCACTGCACCTTGTCAACACGTTCGTTCTGCTGATGTGTCTTGCGCTCACGGCCTGGTGGAGCGGCGGCATGCCCCGGTTCACCTTCCGCAATTCGGGAACGCTTGGACTGGCGCTCGGCGCGGGATTGGCCGCAACCCTGTTTCTCGCCGTGACGGGCGCGATTACCGCCCTGATTGACACGCTGTATCCGGCCAGCAGTTTGTACGCAGCCTTGCAGCAGGATTTGAACCCCGGCGTTCACGTGCTTATTCGCCTGCGCCTGCTGCATCCGTTTATCGCTGTTGCGGTGGGCATTTATTCGGTTCTTGTCGCGCGCTATGCAGTCCGCGTTCGCCCGACGTATGACACGCGGCGTTTTGCCCGCATGGTTGTGGTTTTGTTCGGCATCAATATCGTGGCGGGCTGTCTCAATGTCGTGACGCTGACGCCTATCGGGATGCAATTGCTGCACCTGCTGCTTGCCGATTTACTATGGATCGCGCTGGTTCTGCTGACCGCTTCCACACTGGCGCAAAGGTACTATCCGAGTGAAGATTTCGACCGCTGACACGATTGCCAAAGACACGCTTGCCACTGCCGCCGCGTCTCCTATACGCGAGGCGGTTGTCGCCGGTGAAACCACGCCCTGCATGACGCCGGAAGTGACGGTTCCGCACCTGCTTGCGCCGCCGTCCATACGCGGAACCATGAACGCTTACATCGCGCTGACCAAGCCGCGTATCATCAGCCTGTTGCTGTTTACAACCCTTGCGGCCATGTACATCGCCAATGACGCGCGACATCCCGTGAGTTTTGTATTGTTTTGGGCGGTCGCTATCGGCGGCTACATGATGGCAGGCGCGGCCAATACGATTAATATGGTGATTGACCGCGACATTGACGGACGCATGGCGCGTACCGCCAAACGCCCGACCGTGACGCAGTTTATTTCCACGCGCAACGCTCTGCTGTTCGCCCTGATCCTTTCGGTTGTGTCGTTTGCCCTGCTGTGGGGCGCGGGCTGCCTGCAATCCGCTTTGTTCGCGCTGGCAGGATTAGCCTTTTATGTTGTCGTATACACTCTTATCTTGAAGCGCCGAACGTGGCAGAACATCGTATGGGGCGGCGCGGCAGGCTCGTTTCCGCCACTCGTCGGCTGGACGGCGGTAACGCACACGATGCACCCGCTTGCATGGACGCTGTTCGCCATTATCTTTGTCTGGACTCCCGTACACTTTTGGGCGCTGGCGATTTTGCTGAAGGAAGATTACACCAAAGCGGGTATTCCCATGCTGCCGTCCGTGCGCGGTGAGCGCGTAACCGTCAAGCAAATCAGCTATTACACGGCGCTTACCGTTGCGGTCACGCTGCTGCCGTTTGCGCAGCATCAGGTGAGTTATTTATATCTGGCGGGCGCAGGGCTGCTCAATGCCGGACTGGTTGCTTACACCGCCAAACTGTACCAAAAGCCGGAACGCCCGCAGGCCTCGCACCTGTTTCACTATTCGATGATCTATCTGGCCGCGCTGTTTCTGGTCATGGCGCTTGACCATAATTTGCTAAAACCTTAACAATTGACGATTTTCAATTGCCGATTGCCGATTGGCTGCGCACCTAGACAAACGAGAGGTTCACCGGGTATAATGCGGGCAGTTTACACTTCAAGCCTGCATGTTCCGCTTCTCGTTCGCGCCTTTCCAGCCTTTGCTGCCTACATAAAATTTCCCAACTCGCGTCATAGTCACGCGAACATCACGCAGCAGGGATTTGAAGCGCAGGCATCGTGAAAAATTGCACAAATTTCCGTTGAAAGCAGTAAAACGCGGCAGGAAACTGCGCGACGCTCGTTAAAATACCAATGCGAATGTAGGCGCAGCGAAAACAAGGCCAACGAGAATGGGGAACCATCCCGCAACGAAAGCGTAATTGCTGCCAAACCTGCTCCAAATTTTGATTGAGAAAAGTTGTTCCCGCTTTCCATGTACCTGCCTGAGTAGTTGATAGTTCATAGTTGATAGTTGATAGACACGTAGGAACTACAAACTTTCAGTGCCCGCCGCTTGTTTGAATGTGTATTTGGTTTGTGTTCGATTGTTATGGCTCTTGTTGAGCGTGTTTGTCCAGAACTGAAATGCCTATGCCGGTGAATTGCGCGCCCGTTGCGACGCTGCCACTATCCCGGATATGCCTGGAGCGTGTTGATGGCTCAAATTTTCCACCCCGCAACCAATGTGCTTGCAAAGGCCAGCCTGCTGTTTTTCGGCATCATCGGGCCGACGGCGACGCTGCTCATTGCCAGCGGCGTTTCCCGTATGTCGTTCAATACCAAAGTGGGCGTTCCTCTGCCGCAGCCGGTCCCGTTCAGCCACGAACACCATGCCGTCGAGTTAGGAATTGACTGCCGCTATTGTCACGGCGGCGTCGAAAAGTCCTCCTACTCGCCCCTGCCGGCTACGGAAGTGTGCATGTCGTGCCATTCGCAAATTTGGACGGACAGCCCCCTGCTCGATCCCATCCGCAAAAGCTACGCCGAAGGCAAGCCGATGCTGTGGAACAACGTGAACGCCGTACCCGATTTCGCTTATTTCCCGCACAACATCCACATCAACCGGGGCATTTCGTGCAACTACTGTCACGGCCCCATTCAGAAGATGATGATGGTCTACAAGGGCAAGTCGTTCTTCATGGTGTGGTGCCTGAACTGCCACCGCCAGCCGGAGAAATTCATTCAGCCCCGCGAAAACGTGTGGAAACTGTATCAGGACATTCAGCGCTTCGGCTACGCGGTTGATTCCAGCGGCAAGGACGAGAACGATCCCAAGCGCGAAGGGCTGACGCCGCGCCAGTACGCGCTCGCCGAAGGGCAGTCGTACATGAACAACGCCGACGAAACCCTCGTCAGCCAGCATTTGATTACTCAGTATCGCGTGAAGAAGCAGCAGCTTGCCGACTGTTGGATATGCCATCGGTAAGGAGGAAGTAGTCAGTAGTCAGTAGTCAGTAGTCAGTAGAAAAACCCTCTGCTAACAAACCTTTACTGGCGCACAAACCTTTGAGTAGACAGGCATTTCTACTGACTACTGACTACTGACTACTGACTACTCTACACCATTATGAACAACCACAACCAACCCCTCAATATGGACGCCATCCGCGCCAGGCTTTCGGGCGCGCGGGGCAAGCAGTACTGGCGCACTTTGGGCGAACTGCTGGGCAACAAAGATACGCAGGAGTTTCTGGCCGACGAGATTCCGCAGACCACGCGCATGGCGGGGCTGAACATGGATCGCCGCCAATTCCTGACGCTGGCCGGCGCATCCCTGGCTTTGGCTGGACTGAGCGGCTGCCGCTATAAGGAGCAGAAGAAGCTCGTTCCTTATGTGCGCAAGCCTGAAGAGATGATCGAAGGCATCCCGATGGTGTACGCGACGGCCATTCCGAGCATCGGCGGGTACGGCTTGGGTTCGCTTGTCACGCAGCGCGAAGGCCGTCCGATTAAGATGGAAGGCAACCCCGACCATCCCGCCAGTTTGGGACGCTTGGACGCGCTGGGACAGGCTTCCATTCTGCCGCTGTACGACCCCGACCGCTCGCAGGTTGTCACCAGTCAGGGCGAAGTGAGTTCGTGGCGCGAGTTTTTTGAGCGGGCGCGGGGCGCGTTCGCCTTGCAGCGTGGTTCGGGCGGCGCGGGTATCCGCATCCTGACTGAAACCGTTACCTCCCCTACCCTTGCCGCGCAAATGCAGGGATTGCTCGCGCAGTTCCCCAACGCCCGGTGGGTGCAGTATGAGCCGGCGGGACGCGACAATGTGCGGGAAGGCGCAAGGCTTGCGTTCGGCGCTCCCGTCAATTCGGTTTACAATCTTGACAAAGCGAAGCGCATCCTGTCGCTTGACGCCGACTTTTTGATGTCCATGCCGGGAAGCGTCCGTTACGCCCGCGATTTCATTAACGGACGCCGGGTGCGCGGCGCAACCAACGCTGCGGACTTGAGCCGCTTGTACGTCGTGGAATGTTCGCCGAGCATCACGGGCGCAATGGCCGACCACAAATTGCCGCTTCGCCCAAGCCAAATTGAGCCGTTTGCCCGCGCGGTTGCCGCCGGGTTGGGCGTTGCGGGCGCAAATGCCGGTACGTTGGACGCCAACGCGCAGAAACTTGCCAATGCGGTTGTGAAAGACCTGCAAGCCGCGCCGCGTGGTTCCAGCGTTGTCATTCCGGGTGATTTTCAGTCGCCTGCCGTTCACGTTCTTGCCCATGCCATTAACGAAGCGTTGGGAAGCGTTGGTACAGCCGTCACGCACACCGATCCGATTGAAGCCGCGCCGACCAATCAGTTCAACGATTTGGTTCAGTTGACGAATGACATGCGCGAAGGCAAAGTGGACGTGCTGCTGATTTTGGGCGGCAACCCGCTGTACAACGCGCCCAAAGATTTAGACCTGCGCGATCAAATTCGCAAGCCCGCTTTCCGCGCCCATCTGGGACTGTACGAGGACGAGACTTCCGAGTTGTGCCAGTGGCATTTGCCGGAAACGCACTTTTTGGAAACGTGGAGCGACATTCGCGCTTACGACGGCACGGCTTCTATTATTCAGCCGCTCATCGAACCTTTGTACAGCAATAAATCGGCGCATGAAGTGCTTTCCGGCCTGACTGAAGAGCCGCGCGACAGTTATACGATTGTGCAGGAGCATTGGGCGCGTCAGAATACGACGGGAACCTATGATTTCAACAAGCTGCTGCACGACGGCGTGATTGCCAATACCGCTGCCGCGCCCCGAACGACAGCGTTCAACGCGGGCGTGATTGCGTCCCTGCCCGCCCCGGCTCCGACTGCGCTGCCCGCGAACGGCTTTGAAATCACCATTCGCCCCGACCCGCATATATGGGACGGACGCCACAGCAACAACGGCTGGCTGCAGGAACTGCCCAAGCCGTTCGTGAAAGTGACGTGGGACAACGCCGCGTACATCAACCTGAACACGGCGGCCAAACTCCACATTCAATTGGATACCGATTACGCGCACCCGTCCGACATTATTGAAGTATCGTTCAAAGATGGCAGCGGTACGCCCAGAACGGAAAAAGTACCGGTCATTATTCAGCCAGGCGTACCTGACGACACCATCAACCTGTTTTTGGGTTATGGGCGGACGCGGGCGGGCAGTTTGGGCAACGACATCGGCTACAACGCTTACAACCTGTTTACCACGACTGCGCCCTGGCATTTCCCCGCGACAGTGGAACGATTGTCGGACACGTACCCGCTTGCCGTGACCACGCACCATCAGACTATGTATGGCCGCGACATCGTGCGCGTCGGCAGCATTTCGGAATTCAAGCGGCGTCCAAGCCTCGCTCCCGAAGAGGGGGGAGAACACGCGGGCGAAAACGGCAGCGACAAGCATGAAACGCCTAACCGCGAAGAGAACCTTGCGATTAAAAACGAAAACGGCGGAAAAGCGTTGGAGCAGCCCAATATATACCCCGCCGCAGAGTGGAAATGGCCGCAGCCGGGGGACACGCAGTATGGCGCGTATGCCTGGGGCATGGTGGTAGATCAGGGCGCGTGTATCGGCTGCAACGCCTGCATGGTCGCGTGTCAGGCGGAAAACAACATCCCGATTGTCGGCAAGCAGCAGGTGCTTATCGGGCGGCACATGAACTGGATTCGCATTGACACGTATTACGAAGCGAACCCGGAACACCACGAGGATTACGTGACTAATCCCGGCACGTACTTCCAGCCCATGATGTGCCAGCATTGCGAGCAAGCGCCGTGCGAACCCGTGTGCCCGGTTGCCGCCACGATTCACAGCCACGAGGGCCTGAATCAGATGATTTACAACCGGTGCATCGGAACCAAATACTGTTCCAACAACTGCCCGTACAAGGTGCGCCGCTTCAACTTCCTGAACTACGCCAACTTCTTCGAGGTTCCCGTGATTAAGATGCGGTACAACCCGGAAGTGACCGTGCGCGGGCGCGGCGTGATGGAAAAATGCTCGTACTGCGTCCAGCGCATCAACATTGCGCGGCAAACCGCCAAGATGCAGGAGCGCGACCTGGCCGACCACGAAATTGTCACGGCCTGCCAGCAAACCTGCCCGACCAACGCCATCGTGTTCGGCAACATCAACGACCCGAACAGCGAAGTCTCGAAACTGAAAGCAGAGCCGCACAACTACGGTGTGCTTGCCGACCTGAACACGCGCCCCCGCACGTCGTACCTGGGCCGTGTGCATAATCCGAATCCAGAACTGGGGTAGTAGTCAGTAGTCAGTAGTCAGTAGTCAGTAGGAATCCTCTTCTCATATATCCGATACTGACGCACAAAACTTTGAGTAGACCGGCATTTCTACTGACTACTGACTACTGACTACTGACTACCTCCTGGAGTATTACGTTGGCTGACGTTTATCCCACCCCGAACCCTGCGCCGGGTGAAAATACCGAACCGACGGGCAATCGCCTGATCGGGGGCCGCAATACCTACGAGACGATCACGGATCGCATCGGGCGCATCGTGCTGAATCAGGCCGGACACCCGCTGCCCTGGTATGTCATGGCGGGCATCGGGTTTTTGCTGCTCAACCTGCTGATGTACACTATCGTCTATCTGCTGTGGATGGGCGTCGGCATCTGGGGCATCAATGAGCCGTCCGCGTGGGGCTTCGACATCATCAACTTCGTGTGGTGGATCGGTATCGGCCATGCGGGAACGCTGATTTCGGCCATTCTGCTGCTGCTCAGACAGCAATGGCGTACCAGTATCAACCGCTTTGCGGAAGCCATGACGCTGTTCGCGGTTTCGTGTGCCGGCCTGTTCCCACTCCTGCATACAGGGCGTCCCTGGTGCGCGTACTGGATGTTCCCCTATCCGAGCATCCTGGCGATGTGGCCGCAGTTCCGCAGCCCGCTAATTTGGGACGTGTTCGCGGTTTCCACGTATGCGACGGTTTCCGCTGTGTTCTGGTTTATCGGCCTGATACCCGACCTTGCCAGTCTGCGCGACCGGGCGACCAACGTGTACGCCAAAGTCCTCTTCGGCGCGGGCGCATTGGGCTGGCGCGGTTCGGCTGCGCACTGGCAGCGCTATGAAAGCGCGTACCTGATTTTGGCCGGGTTGTCTACGCCGCTCGTGCTTTCGGTCCACTCCATCGTGAGTTTCGACTTCTCCGTTGGAATCGTTCCGGGCTGGCACACGACGATTTTCCCGCCGTACTTCGTCGCGGGCGCGGTTTTCGCCGGGTTTGCAATGGTTATCACGTTCGCCATTCCCCTGCGCAAGATGTATCATCTGGAAGACTTCATCACGATGAAGCATCTTGACTGGATGGCGAAGATCATGCTCACGACGGGCCTGATTGTCGCTTACGGCTACCTGATGGAAGTGTTCTTCGGCTGGTACGGCGGCGACAAGTACGAAATGGACATGCTGCGGTTCCGCATTTTCAGCCCCGCGTATGGCTGGTCGTACTGGGTGCTGATCTGCACAAACATTCTGATTCCGCAGTTGATGTGGTTCAAAAAGTACCGCATGAACCTGAAAATACTGTTCCTTGTGTGCCAGTCGGTCAGTATCGGGATGTGGTTCGAGCGGTTCGTGATTATTCCGGTCAGCCTGCACCGCGATTATCTGCCGTCCAGCTGGAACTACTATGTGCCGCGCCCGTTCGATTACACGATGTTCCTGGGCACGATTGGGCAGTTCATTTTCCTGATGTTCCTGTTCATCCGGTTCCTGCCGATGATCTCGATCTTTGAAATGCGCGAACTGCTGCACCACGAAAGCCACACACACGGCGACGAACACGGCACGGGTGGGCATCACGGCCATGTTTCCCCGGGCGGCGAGCAAGCCAACGCTGTTACCAGTCCTGCGGGATTGAAGCATGAGTGAAGGCATTAGGCATTAGGCATTAGGCATTAGGAAGAACTTGACTGATGCCAGATGGGTGAAATTGCGCATGTATGGTGAAATCAGGATTTTCCTAATGCCTAATGCCTAATGCCTAATGCCTGAGGAACGAACGTGTTACACGAGACGACAACACCCCGTTTATACGGCATGGCGGCGGAATTCGAGACGCCCGAAGACCTGGTTGCGGCGGTCCAGGCGGCAAGGCGGGCGGGCTATCGGCGGATGGATGCGTACACGCCGTTCCCGGTGGGCGGATTGTATGAGGAAGACGCGCTCAACCTCAACGACTGGCGGATTCCCTGGGCGGTGTTCCTGGCCGGTCTGGCGGGCGCGGCGGGCGGCATGGGGCTGCAATGGTATACCAGCGTTTGCGATTATCCCTGGAACGTGGGTGGCAAGCCTGCGTTCAGCTGGCCGCAATTTATCCCGGTGACGTTTGAATGTACCATTCTGCTGGCCGCATTAACGGCTGCCGGAGTCATGATCGGCTTCAATGGCCTGCCGCGCCCGCACCATCCGATTTTCAACGCGCCGCGCTTTGAACTGGCGTCGCAAACGCGCTTTTTCTTCTGCATCGAATCGAGCGATCCGAAATTTGACCGCGAAGAAACCGAAGAATTCCTGCTTGGCCTGAACCCCTTCCAGGTTTCAGAAGTCGAGAATTGAGGTTTAGGAACGTGACCATGCGAGTTTCCTTCCGCATACAACGCAATAAGGTTTTGCTGCTTGCCCCAACGACGCTGCTCGTAGGACTGGCGGGCTGCCATACGGATATGTGGGTACAGCCCAAAGTGAAGCCACAGTATTCCAGTGACTTTTTCCCGGATCAGCAGGCGCAGCGTCCCTTGCAGCCGCATACCGTGAGTCGGGGGCAATACTGGACGGACTCGGCGCGCTATACGGGTTTTGACAACAGCCTGAAAATAGCGACCGTGTTTCCGTTCAAGATCACGGAGCAGGATATAAAGCGCGGGCAGGAGCGGTTCAATATTTATTGTTCGCCGTGTCACGGCGCGTTGGGCAACGGGCAGGGGATGATCGCGCAGCGCGGCTTTGCTCTGCGCCGACAGCCCGGCAATTATCATGAGAAGCGTCTGATCGAGGCGCCCTGTCGGCCACTTCTACGACGTGATTACCAACGGCTACGGCACGATGTACTCCTATGCGTCCCGCGTGGAGCCGGATGACAGGTGGCGCATCGTGGCCTACATTCGCGCCTTGCAGCGCAGCCAGAACGCGGGGCGTGGGGATATGGACGAAAAAGACTCGCGCTTTACGGACGCCGCCAAAAAGCAGATTGACAGTTTTGTGCCACCGCCGTCAGGGAACAGGGGACAGGGCACAGGAAACAGTAATAGTCCGGGCGCTGGTGGTACGGGTTCTGCTACCAATCCCGCGCCGCTTGCGGATACGCCGGTTCCGAACACGCCCGCGAATGGTGCGCGACAGCCCGCTCCCGGAACGCCGCCGCAGGGAACCGTCAATGCTCCGGGCGCTCCCAACGGGGGAAACACGCCGGGAACGCCCGCGAACGGGGGCGCGATGGGCGCGCCGACAAATACCATGCCGGGTGGGGCAACGGGATCGGGTACGATACGCCATCGACCCGGAACCGTCTCGAACAGCGAGAATCAGGGTGGCTTGAGGCCACCGTCCGCCAATCAATCAACGCCGCCATCGGCAGGCGCGAGTCAGACACCGCCATCGGCAGGGGGGAACAATGGCACAGGTAATAGATAATACGCGGCAGTTCCCCGCCGAATGGGAGAAGATAGGGAACAACGGCAAGTGGGCGGGCATCCTCGCCCTGGCCGGACTGGTACTCGGCTGCTTCCTGCTGCATCTTTTCGGCGGCACGGAGATACTGTTTTATCAGGCGTGGATGTACGGCTGGGTTTTCTGGATGTCCGTTACGCTCGGCTGCTTCATCTTTATGCTGCTGACTAATATCACGCGGGCGACCTGGGGTTTTCCCATTCTGCGCCTGCTGGAAGCCGGGGCAAAGATGTTCCCCTGGATGTTCGTGATGTTCCTGCCCATTATCGCCAACGTCTGGATGGGAACGCACAGCATCTATCCCTGGGCCGATTACGCGACTGCCCACGCCGACGAGAAAATGGCGCACCGCTACGGCTTTATGAACCCGACCGTCTGGACATTAGGCACGATTTTGTACTTCGGTATCTGGACGCTGATTACGTACCTGCTTACGCGGCTGTCGGCGGATCAGGATCGCACCCGTGACGGCAGGATTATACAAAGGCGCGTAGACCTGTCTTCTATCAGTTTCTGCGTGATGATGCTGTCCGGTACGTTCGCTTATGTGCATTGGGTGATGTCGCTGGATCGGCACTGGTACTCGACCATTTACGCCGCGTGGTACCTGGCAGGCTCCGCCCTCACCGCCCTGAGTTTCATGGTGATTATTGCGACGACGCTGTTCATGCGCGGACAAGCGACGTATGCAAGTATCGTTACGCCCAAAGCCCTCAAGGACTGGGGCAACCTGATGCTGACGCTATCCATGGTGTGGGCGTACTTCTCGGTGTCGCAGTTCATCATTACGTGGTCGGGCAACCTGCCGGAAGAAATTACCTACTACATTCAGCGCAACAACGGCACGACCGCGTATGTGACGACGTTCCTTGTTTTCGCCATGTTCTTCGGGCCGTTCCTGTGCCTGATTTCGGGACGCACCAAGCGGACACCCATGCTGCTGCGCTCCGTCGCCATCTGGATTTTCGGCGTCCGTATTCTGGAATCGTTCTGGAACATTGTGCCGTTTTACCAGAAAAACCTGTACACGGAACTAGTTTCGCAGTTCAATTTCGCGTACCTGTGGGCCGTGATCGGTATCGGCGGCTTGTGGATGTTCGGGTTCTTCTGGTACGCGCGCCGCGCCCCGCTCGTGTCCATCGAAGACGCGGCAGAGTTGAAATATCTGGAGGAGGCCGCTCATGCCTAGCAGTGAATCAAACGATGCTCACGGGCACGACAACCCGACGCCCATTCCCGATTCGGGCCGCTTGTACGAAACGCGCGACGCTTCGCTGAACGTGATTGCGCCCTGGCTGGCCTTCCTGTTCGTGTTCGTTGCGGGCGCGGCAGGCACGGTATGGATCCTGTTTCACTTCGTATTTGTACCCGGCGGTGAAGAGAAATCGCAGTTTCCGCTAACGTACTCGCGCCAACTGCCGCCCGGCCCGCGCCTGCAGGCCAATGCCGTACAGGACATCAAGGACTACCGCGCCAACGAGGAAGCCGCTGTCAACTCTTATGGGCGCGACCCGCGCAGTGGAGCCATACATATTCCCGTTGACCGCGCCATGACATTAGTTCTAAACGAACTGCCGATACGTCCGGGCGCGGGGCCAGTGGACATGCGCGCCACCACGCAGCCCTATACCCCGCCGATTATGGACGGCAAAGACCCTGGTTCTGACGCGCCGCCGATTAGCGGCATGATGGACGCGCACGGCAACGGCGGCACAATGGGCCAGCCCGGCATGAACCCGCAGCAAAGCACGATGCCAACGCCCAACGCGCCAGGCGTTTCCACGCCGTCGCCAACCAATGGCAACGGCACGAACAGCGGCGGCGGATTGCCTTTGCCGCTCTCCGACCCGAATTCAACGGGAACGCCGTAGCCGCAGCAGGCGGGATTGGAGCGCGTTCGGCATAGCAGATGCCACGAACGCGCAGCAAACGCGACTGGTGAATCGTATACATTAGTGACGACTGATGTGATGTTTGATGTGAGTAAGAAAGTTGGATGAACGCATGGTACGAACAGCCCGGTTTTCATGGGGCGCACAAGCGTTGACATTAAGCGTGGCCGCTTGTCTCGCATTGCTGGCGCAGAGTGGCGTGTCGGCGCAGACCCG
Source organism: uncultured Chthonomonadaceae bacterium (assembly GCA_963835065.1). Taxonomy (GTDB): domain Bacteria; phylum Armatimonadota; class Chthonomonadetes; order Chthonomonadales; family Chthonomonadaceae; genus CAWFQB01. The sequence continues at coordinate 380,384 of CAWIEK010000053.1, forward strand.
CAAGCCCAATGTCGGCCTGTCGAACGGACAATCCGCGCTAACCGCCACGCCCGATGTGCATTTTGACCAGAAGGTGAACGAGACGGTTTCGGTAGACTTGCCGTTCGTGGATGAGAATGGCAAAAACGTGATGCTGCGCGATTACATCAACGGCAAGCAGCCCGTTATCCTGATGCTGCCGTTTTTCAAGTGCGCCGGAGCCTGCAACACGGAACAGGCCGGCCTGATGAGCGCTATCAACGGCATGAAATATTCGCCGGGACGCGACTTTCAGGTGGTCATGGTCAGCATCAATCCCTTTGAAACGCCCGCGATGGCGCTGGCGAAGAAGAACGAGTACACGGCCACGCTGACCGATAAGGACGCCGCAAAAGGCATTCACTACCTGACGTCTCCCAATCACGCCGACATTCGCAAGCTGACTGAAGCGGTAGGCTTCCATTACGTCGAAGACCTAAAAACACAGCAGTTCGGCCACGCGACGGGTTTTGTCGTGCTGACGCCGCAGGCGAAAACGTTCCGCTACTTTTATGGCAGCGATTACAACCCGCGCGACATAAAACTGGCGCTCACGGAAGCCGGCGAAAACAAAATCGGCTCGTATATAGACCAGATTCTCATCCTGTGCTACCATTATGACCCGACAACCGGCAAATACGGCCTGTACGTTGTACGCATCAGCCAGGTATTAGGCATCGCGACCGTGCTGATCCTCGCCACCAGCATCGGCCTGATGCTGCGCTCGGAGAAGAGACAGGCGAAGGAAGACGGAATACGGAATACGGTAGACGGCAACGCTTCTCCCCTTACATGATTTCGGGATTCAAGAAGGTGACGGCACGAACGGTTTTCTACCGTCTACCGTCTACCGTCTACCATCTACCTTTTGGAGTTCTCACTAATGAACTTTCCCATAGCTCCCGAACAGGCTTCGACGTATGCCATGGACGTGGACAACATCTTTACGGTGCTGTGCCTGCTCACGCTGTTTTTTACAACGCTGGTGCTGTCCCTGGTCATGTTTCTCTCCATACGCTACCGGCGCGGGTCCCGCTACTCGCGTAAGGGCGCGGTGGACGAACATATCGTTTTGGAATTGTCGTGGTCTATCGGGCCTTTGTTTATCGCGCTTGGCGTGTTTTTGTGGGCGGCAAGGCCGTTTACGGAAGTGTACCGCCCGCCCGCTGACGCCAAAGAGATATTCGTGATCGGCAAGCGGTGGATGTGGCACATGCAGCATGCCAACGGCATCCGCGAAAATAACGAGCTGCATATTCCCGTCGGCGAACCGATCAAGCTGACCATGATTTCGCAGGATGTTATTCACGGCTTTTTCGTACCCGCCTTCCGGGTGAAGCGCGACGTGCTGCCGGGACGATACAATACCTGTTGGTTTTTACCGACAAGACCGGGCAAGTACCACCTGTTCTGCTCGGAATACTGCGGAACCAACCACTCCGAAATGACCGGTTGGGTTTACGTGATGGATCCCGCCGATTATCAGGCATGGTCGGATACAGGCGGAACGCGGGATACACAGGAACACGAAACCATTACTTCACAGGGCGAAAGCCTGTATAACACGCTTGGATGCGCGAATTGCCACGCCGCGCAAAACAATGTTCACGGCCCCACCCTGTACGGCATTTACGGCAAGGTGCGCCAGTTTACCAACGGCGGCACGGGAATTGCGGACGACAACTATTTGCGAACGTCTATCATTAATCCGACGGCAGAGGTGGTGCAGGGCTACTCGTCGTGGGGCATGCCCGCGTATCCCGTCGGCCCGCAACAGGGACAGTTGACGGAAGAACAGGTGCTTTCCCTTGTCGCCTACATCAAGACATTGGGCGTTGCGCCAACGAGCGCGGACAAAACAACCAATAGCGCGGCTCCGGGTCAATCGGGCGGCAACGCTCCGGTAAAGCCGAATGGAAACACGTCCGCGCAGCCCATGAACGGCGCATCTGCAACCGGCGCTTCAACGAGTTTGCTGCCGCCGGACAATGCCACCGGGCAGGCCGGCTCCGCATCCCGTCCCTAATTTTTTCGTCCGTAGGACGACTGGCCGAAGGCCACAAAACCGACTTTTTATAAGTCGGCTACTGTAAGGCGGACTTACGCCGCAGTGTACCGGCAGGAAAACATTATGAGCGGAATATCCATTCAGCCAAACGAATTGCCCACAGAGCGCGGAGTGGTGCGCGAAAACTACCTCAACGAACAGCACACGATCAAATCGTGGCTGCTTACGGTTGACCACAAGCGCATTGCGATTCTGTACCTTATATCCATCACCTTTTTCTTTGTCATCGGCGGCGCGGCGGCAGGCTTGATTCGCCTTGCCCTGACCACGCCACACGACACCTGGTTCCAGTCGGAAACCTACAACAAACTGTTCACCATACACGGCGTCGTGATGATTTTCTTCTTCCTGATTCCGTCTATTCCGGCGGTTTTGGGGAACTTTCTGATACCGCTGATGATTGGGGCGCGCGACCTCGCTTTTCCACGTCTGAACCTGCTGAGTTGGTATGTCTTCATTGTTGCCGGGTTGTTCGGCGTGGCCTCCATTGTAGCGGGCGGCGTGGATACGGGCTGGACCTTCTACACGCCCTATAGCTCGATGTACAGCAACTCCAATGTCGTGCTGACGATTGCCGCCGCGTTTCTGGCGGGCTTCTCGTCCATCTTTACAGGTATAAACTTCATCGTTACAATCCACAAAATGCGCGCGCCGGGCATGACATGGTTCCGCCTGCCGCTGTTTTGCTGGTCCCTGTACGCGACGAGCGTGATCCAGATTTTGGGAACGCCGGTTGTCGCTATTACCCTGCTGCTCGTGGTTCTGGAGCGTACCGTACACCTGGGCATTTTCGACCCGGCCAATGGCGGCGACCCGATTCTGTTCCAGCACATGTTCTGGTTCTACTCGCATCCCGCCGTGTACATCATGATTTTGCCCGCTTTCGGCGTTATCAGCGAATTGATGGCAGCGTTTACCCGGCGGCGCATCTTCGGCTACAGCTTCGTGGCGTTTTCCAGCATGGCGATTGCGGTATTGGGCTTTCTGGTGTGGGGCCACCACATGTTCGTGACGGGCCAGTCCATGTATTCGAGCATGGTGTTTTCCATCATCAGCTTCCTGATTGCCGTGCCGACCGCCATCAAAATCTTCAACTGGACGGCGACCATTTACAAGGGACAGGTTTCATTTACGGCCCCCTTCTGCTACGCTTTGGGTTTCATCGGCCTGTTCACGCTGGGAGGCTTGACCGGCTTGTTCCTCGCGGCGCTGGCAACCGACGTTCACCTGAACATGACGTACTTTGTCGTGGCGCACTTCCACTATGTCATGGTGGGCGGCGCGATCATGGCCTACATCGGCGGCATCCACTACTGGTGGCCTAAAATGACGGGCCGCATGTATCCTGAAAACTGGGCGCGTCTTTCCGCCGCGATTACGTTTGTCGGCTTCAACCTGACGTTCTTCCCGCAGTTCATCGTGGGCTATATGGGCATGCCGCGCCGGTACCACTACTACGCGCCGGAATTTCAGGTATGGCAGGTGCTGTCCAGCGCAGGCTCTTCGGTGTTGGGATTCGGCTACATCCTGCCTGTCTTCTATCTGCTCTGGTCGCTGAAATACGGCGCGATTGCCGGTCCGAACCCCTGGGGCGCGAAGGGCTTAGAGTGGGAGATTCCCTCCCCGCCGCCCTCCTACAACTTCGACGAGACGCCCATTGTCACGCACGAAGCGTATGCCTACGATGAGGACATGGAGGATCAGGCGCGGCAGGATCGCGACATCATGCCCGGCACAGGCCATGCCCGCGAAGAAGAAGCGTACAACGACGAACACTTGAGCAGCAACCCGGCCCAGAGTTCGGGACGCAGCAGCGAGGAACTGTAAATGAGTGTTGAGGTCGAACATCAGCAATACGCGCATCAGCATGTCTCGCACCAGTTCGAGGACATCGAGCAGCAGAACGAAGCCTACATCGTCGGCATGTGGACGTTCCTTGTCACCGAAATCATGTTCTTCGGAGCGTTATTTCTCGCGCTGACGATCTACCGTTCCATCCACGTCGCGGACTTCAACGACGCCCACAAGCACCTCAACGTGTTTTACGGGGGCTTCAACACGGTTGTCCTGCTGACAAGCAGTTTCTCAATGGTGCTGGCCGTGCGCAGCGCGATGCTGGCAAGCCGCCGGGGAACGCTGTTCTTCCTGGGACTGACATTAATCGGCGCGTTCATCTTTTTGGGCGTAAAAACCATTGAGTACAAGGAAAAGTGGGACCTGCACTTGATTCCCGGCCCTACCTTCCATTATGAGTCGGTGGGCGCGGAGAACAATGGCGAGTCATCGGCGGAAGCCCGCCAGCGCACATCTCTAGGCGCAGGTCCCGGCCAGTACCACGAACGCGGCCCGATTGTCCGTTCGGGTGGCGACTTGTCTAACTCGTCGGTAAGTTCGGAAACCGGCGCGAACACCGGCGCGAATAATGCCGAGACCAACAAAAAAGGACTGGCGGAAGACGGCAAGCAGTTGTTCTTTTGCCTGTACTTCATCATGACCGGCCTTCACGCCATTCACATCATCCTGGGTATTCTGGTGATGGGCGCGTTATGGGTCATGTACGTGTTCCGGCATCCCGCCGTCGAAGACTACATGACGCTGGAAATGACAGGGCTATACTGGCACTTCGTAGATATCGTCTGGATATTCCTGTTCCCCATCCTTTATCTCGTGGGAGGACACCCGTAACATGGCAGCACATACCGAACATAACGAACATCATAACGAAGATTCGCACGATCTGTCGCACCACATCCGACCGATTAAAGAATACGCGATTGTTTACGGCGTCTTGATGGTACTCATGGCCGCAACTATTGCGGTGTCCTACGTGAAATTCCCCATAGAAGCCATAAACGTCATCGTCGCGCTTGTGATCGCCATCATTAAAGCCGTGCTTGTCGTCCTATTCTTCATGGGCGTGAAACACGGGACGCGCCTGACCTGGGTATGGGCCAGTCTGGGCTTCATCTGGTTCCTGCTGATGTTCGGCACGTTGGGCGATTACGTCACGCGCAACTGGATTCAACTGCCCTCCGGCTGGTAGTTCCGGGAAGAAAAGGAGAAAAGGAGAAAAGGAGACAGAAACCGCGAAACACGCGAACCAAGACGAAAGAGGAAAATCCAAAAGAACAAACCACAGATTAAAACGGATGAAACGGATAAGAACATCGAAAGCCAGCCCGGTCTTGTTGTTCATCCTGTTTAATCCTGAAAATCCTTTTAATCCTGTCTATTTTCCTTTTGTTCTTTTTTCGTTTATTTCGCGTGTTTCGCGGTTCCCTTCTCCTTTTCTCCTTTTCTTCCTCTCACCAGTACAGCCAGTTGTGGGTGGTGAGGACGTAGAGGCCGAGTACGAAGTTGGTGGTGGCGTGGGCGATGAGGCAGGCGAAGAGGCTGCGGGTTTGGCGCAGGAGCAGGCCATACGCGACGGCGCAGATCAGGGCGGCAAGCCATTCCGGGTGCGCGAGGGCGAAGGCGGCGGCAACGGCGGCAAACGCGCCCCACGAAAAGGCGTACGGCGGAATGGATTGGAATTTTTCGGTTGTGATGTAGCGGATCAAGAAGGAGCGCCAGAACAGTTCCTCCATGATGGGAACCATGACAGCCAATCCGAACAGGCGAAACGCGAGGAATAAAGCGCGTTGTGGTTCGCTTAACGCCAAAGGATCGAAGGCGACGCGCTTGCCCATTGCCAGATGCGGCGTATATGGGTCAATGAGGATCCATTCGGCAAACACGAACACGCCGACGAGAACAGCGGGCAATAGGACGCGCCATTCAAACAGGTAATCCCGCAGGGTTTTGCGAAACACGACCAGACTCAGGCTAACGACCAATACTTTTAGAATGTAAATCCACACGTAGTTGTTTTTGTTGCCGCCCTCCAGCATGGATAGTCCGGTGAATAACAGCATCGGAACCACGTAGCCAACCCATGACGCCCCTGGCAAGAAGGCTGACACCGGTTCCGGCAAAACCTCTCCCATTTCGGCGTCAAGCGGCGCTCCTGCGGAATTCGTTTGTTTTACTTCACTCATGCGTTGGCTCCGTAGGTTCAACCAGTTTGCGATATACAAACTGATCTTTGATTTTACGGTCAAAGAACGCGCCTTTGGACTCGGCGTTCATCAGTTCCAGATAGATACCGGCGGGAACGCCCAAATAAAGATAAATGCCGCCATCCCTGAAACTTATCTCCAAGTCCCCTTTTTTCGTGTCGTACCCGACCGTAAAAATCACCGACGACTCCACAATCAATCGCTCCATCCCTGCTCCCTCTGCTTGATGTTAGTTCCGGGTTCCTGAACACCCGAACACCTGAACACCTGAACACCTGAATTGCCGACACGACAGTATACCCAATTAGATGCGGGAACAGAGATTTGCCGCGTCCCGTCTATTTACCGGACGCCCCCACGTCATCAAAGATTGCAGCCGCAGACAACTGCGGCTGCAATACTGTCAAGTACATGATGCAGATTTTTGCCTACCCATTGAACTTTGCGCATCACAAGTAAACACCATTGAAGTACGAAGGAGATCGAAATGCCGACCGCTTATCAGCGCGTGAAAGACGTGCTGCCCAATCCGATTGGATACAAACAGGAAGATGCCGAAAAGATCGTCAAAGCGTTCAACGAGCATCTGAGTATGACTTATGTGCTGTATTTTCAGGTGAAGAAGCATCACTGGCTGGTGCGCGGCCCGCAGTGGCACGACATTCATTTGCTGCTGGACGAAGTGGCTGCGGAACTGCTGGAGCAGGCCGATTTCTTTGCCGAGCGAATCACCTATTTCGGCGGCATCCCCATTTCCACCATGCGTGAATTTGAAAGCGTTTCGCCCATCAAGCCGGAAGGCGATGACCTATTCGACTTGAAGGAAATGCTTGCCAATGATATTGTCGGCACAGTGACGAGTTTGCACAAGCTGCGCGAAACGCACGAACTGACCGATGAAATCAAAGACGTGTTCGACGCCAGCCAGATTGAGAACTACATCGGCCAGCGCGAAAAGTTCTGCCACGAACTGCACTTCTACATCGAGCCGGATCAATTGGCCGCCGACACCAAAGACCCGCACAAGGACGTGCTATTGCAGGAACCCCAACTTGCGCAAAAGATCGCGTCTAACGGCAGCAACGAAGTGAGAGAGCCTGCCGGAGCCGGTAAGTAACGAAGATCATATTTCTAACTTCTCAGGTACTGCCAATCACCTAACCTGGCAGTTCTTGCGTTATGAGACTATCGGTATATAATTCAACGCCGCACAACAAAATTGTGCGGCGTTGCTTATATGTGCAAATCCGTAGATTTCTGCAACAGTGTTTCTGCTAATGAAGTTTCTATCAAAAATACTTCTTGTCAAGAAGTATGAATCGTGCTATCATCCTGAATGTATGTTCTGTAGACATATTCGCTACCCATGCTGGTTTGGTTCGTTCCTGATGATATGGCTTTCAGCCATGAAAGGATGGTTGCATGAAACATTCTTCTATCTTCCAATGGCTCTCCGTAATAACGTTGAGCCTCTTGCCTGTTATAACGCAGGCGGACACAGTGACAGCAACAGTCACTGTGTCTTCTCCCGCCCAAAATGCCTCCTATACTATTCCTAATGGCGCTCCGGGGGCGAATGTCACTATTTCCACGACAGGTCACAAAGTGACAATTCAAGCGGCTTATGCCTCTTACTTGAACGTGTCATGGCGATTGTGGATTACCCTCGATTCACCCTTAAACGGTACGTGGCAATCAGACAATGCCACTGCCACGAGTGCGACAACGAATGCGGCTGGATATTGGGAACATCTAGCTGTGATGTCCTCCACGCAAGGCGTTCCTGCGGGCAGTCACACGGCTATTGGGTACAGTGAGATTGACGTTCCTGCCATTGGCAATCAAGATACGACTTCATCTCACAATTTCACTGTAACAAGGTAGTCATTCTTCAATCACTCCTGCTGCCAGTCAACTGAGTAGCAGGAGTGATAGCACTGTGGGGAAATATCATGTCTTGCCGAATTTGTTACACAGTCTGGATGCTAATGTTGTTTCTTACACCGATAGCAAGGAGCGCACCGATCACGCAGGAAATGCGGCAGGCAGATAAGCGTTTGGAAACCCTCATTACTCTTGCTGCCCCACGTATTTACTTGGGCGAACTCTTGGAACAGGTTTCCGCACAGAGTCACGTAAGCATAACTACATCACTCCGTGAGCCGATGTCGGGCGCGCGGCTTACAATTTCATTTCGCCGTATGCCCCTTGCAGATGTGCTGAACGGCCTGTACTCTCTTCTCAGTTTTCGGGATGCGGAATGGCGTTGGGAGCGTACCGGGAAACCGGACACGAGCGACAACTATACCTACCATTTTATAATTACAGAAGCCGCGCGTTCCCTGCCTGACCGCCTGCGCCAGAAAGCGCAGGCGGCCTTTGAGCATGAGGCCATGTCCTTGCTCGGCGCGGTGAAGATGACGCAGCAGGAACGTGATGCTCTAGGGCGCAAGGAACCGGAAACAGGACAACTACTAACCGAGCCGCGCACAATGGAGGGATTAAATGCCATTTCCGAATCCGTGCCGGCGGAACACCTGCCGCAGCTATTAAGTGGCAAAGAGCAAGTTCGCGTTCCTTTTGACAAACTATCGGCAAGGGCGCAGGAGTACGTTCGCTCCGAGTTTGCAGCATCCCAATCCACAAGCCCATTTCCTACATTTGTTATATTTCATATGGATCGCCCGGATAGATTTCAGGCTGCCGGCTTGTTTATGGAAATTGAACACATCGGCGGCAATGCTCAAAGGTGTGAACGGCATGCCGCCTGTTGAGGGTGACATCAGCCAAGTACGCTTACGCCTGCTGACGAAAACAAAACCGGAGTACCCAAACAAACGGTTCGTAGAATTTCACATGACACGCGAAGACGGGCAGTTTATGGGCGGCTACGGGTTTGCTTACGAGCCTCGGAAAGGCTGAGATAGCCGCGCAGGTTTCGCGTTCTGACGCCACCGACAAACAGCCTTTGCCAACAGACAAGTAATTTCTTTGGGTAAGCAGGTCAGTATGGTATACTCTATTTCACAAAGCGGAGAGGAGGAACCTGACGATGGCAGTCAAAAAACACGACACGATGACATTGGAAGAGTTTGACAGGCGACTTGAGCAGAACAATGCGCGGCTACAGCAAGAATTGGTCGAAGCGCAGGACCGGGTTGCTAAATTGGAAGCGCTGATTGCGCGTAAACAAGCGTTCTCCCAACGCCTGACTCAAATATTGACCGAAATTGAGCGCGAAGAAAATGAGATTGCCACAATGGAAAAAGGAGTGCGCCCTCCACGCAAGACCAGTCGCCAACGCGCTGCTGCCACACAATCCCCGCTATGATTTCTGCTCATCTGCGTCGAACCGTCCGCGCTCTTTATGCGTTCGCCTGCGGGTATTGTGGGATAACGGAAACTGAAGCCGGTTCGCAATTGACTATAGACCATTATCAGCCTAAAGATGCAGGCGGCTCAGATGACATCGCCAATCTGGTGTATGCCTGCCATGCGTGTAACCTGCTCAAGTCTGCCGCATGGAACCCTCTCAATGCCCCTGTATTGCACCCGCTTCGCTCCGATATGAACGACCACATCCGCCTGCTTCCTGACAGCATATTGCAAGGGTTGACGCCGGAAGGGACACGCCATATAGAAACGCTTCATCTCAATCGCGTTCCATTGGTGGCACATCGCAAGATTCGCCGGGTCATGGAAGCAATCTTCGAGCGAGAAGAGCGCCTTCGCGCGCAAGATACACTGGAAGATCAAGAAATCCACAAAAAACAAAGAATGATCCGCAGAAGCAGACGGCGATAGCCGTAAAATAGAGGGGCAAGCGGCGCGAATGGCGCTTTTCGGCAACATTCGCGCACTTTTTACGTTTGGAACGTTGGCGAGACAGGTATTTATCCGATAAATGGCGAATTTACGGGTACACCAGCGTTATCAAAGGAGAAGAACTCAATGCCTGAACCACCCATGTACCACCCGCAACTGCCCGCTTATCTGGAAAGCCTTGTACCGCCCCGCGATCCGATCATGGAGGAAATGGAAGCGTATGCCCGTGAAGTGGGCTTTCCTATCATCGGCATACCCGGCGGCTATTTCTTGTACCAGATTGCCCGGATGCTGAAAGCCACGCAGATTTTCGAACTCGGCTCCGGGTATGGCTACTCGACGGCATGGTTCGCCAAAGCGGTCAAAGAAAACGGCGGCGGAACCGTGCATCATGTGGTTTGGGACGAGGAGTTGTCTTCTAAAGCGCGGGGCTATCTTGGACGGCTTGGCTTTGACGACATTGTACAGTACCACGTTGGCGAGGCGACCGAAGCCTTGAAGCAGACTGGTGGAACCTACGACATTCTGTTCAACGACATTGACAAGCACATGTACCCCGCTTCCATGCCCATCATCAAGCAAACGCTGCGCTCCGGCGGCGTTCTCGTCATTGACAACATGCTGTGGCACGGCGCGATTTTCGACCCGAACAACCACACTCCCGACAACGAAGGCGTTCTGGAAGTGACCAAAATGCTGACAACCGACCCGGAGTTCATTTCAACCCTGATTCCCCTGCGCGACGGCATGATTGTGGCCTACCGCAAGTAGCGCTTGCATTGACGCCGCCCTGCTTGAAACCGTTGTTCATAAATTTACAGGCGTTCACACATTCGCCTGCGCGAAAAGACAGCACAACATCCGAAACCTGTGGTATAATGCGTTTACATGGAGAAAACGCGCTTTTTTACTGTCGCGTTGTTGCCGTGCAGGAATTCGCGCCCCGTTGCCGAATTCTTTCCTTAGAGGAACCCATCGCCGCCTGCTTATACGGCTGCGCTCGCCATTCTTCCTCCCCCCGTGCCGTCAACCTGGCCCCGGCCTGATCGCGCCTGCCCCCGCTCGCCCGCTCCCGCCGCGCCCATGTGAAGACTGTCGCAGGAAGGCATCAGGCATTAGGCATTAGGCATTAGGAAATCCGCTGTCCATAAGATTGCTCAATCCTCAGTACATCTCATGCAGTTCTTTCCTAATGCCTAATGCCTAATGCCTGATACCTGACATGCGCAGGGTGGAACCATGCTCAAGTCTTACCAACGCCGCGCTTTTCTCGCGCTTGCCGTCGTCGCGCTGGAACCGATTGCCGTTCCGGGCGCCCATGCCGAAGAACCTCGCGCCGCCGAACCGCTGACCCTGTGGGAAACGCTCAACCACGTCGAGCGCAAGTCGGACAAGAAAACCGATGACCCCGATGAGCCGACTCTGGTTCCGCTTGGAACGGTTCCCGGCTTCAGCCTGCCTTCGCTGGATCGCGTCGGCAGCAATTCGCCTTCCCTCGGTAAGAAGAAACAGTATCGCGGCATGTTCGGGCCGATGTCCCGCCTGTGGGATACCGTGCTGACCGCAACCGGCAGCAAGATTGACGTCAAGGGCGACGCCACGCTGTCTTTGCGGCAGGACAATGTTTCAGGCGGCGCTCAAGCGACGCAAACCTATCAGGATCAGAACTACTACGGGCAGGGTTCCAATGGTATTTACACCAACACCAGCCTGCACGTAGACTCGACCCTGTTCAAGTATTTTCACTACAGCAGCACCATCAGCAACAGCCCCTATCGCTCGCCCGGCGAGAACCGCGTCAAACTGGATTATAATACCAAGCAAACGCGCTTTCAGGCGGGCGATATCAACGCCGGCTTTTCCGGCAACAGCCTCATAGACTTCAACCGCTATCTGAGCGGCGTCCAATTTGAGAATCAGTGGTCCAAGCAGCTAAAAACCTCGATGCTGTTTTCGCGCACCAAAGCGGAAACCAAGACATTGACGGTTGCGGGCAATGACTCGGCAGGGCCGTATTATCTGTTCTCCGGGCAGATCGTGGACGGCAGCGCCCATGTGCGCGTGGATAACCGCGACCTGGCTCCCGGCAAGGATTATACGCTGGACTCCAATACGGGGCAGCTGCAGTTCCTCAACGGCAATGTCGTCCTCCACTCGCAGACCATTGCCATCACCTACGAAACGCTGGGCTACAACCAGTCGCAGGGCACGATTTACGGCTTCCGCACCCAGTTTGCGCCCCGCGCTTCCACCAACATCGGCCTGACCTACGTGACGCAGCAGACCCGCGCCCTGTCCGCCATTTCGCAGCGTACGCAGCAGTTTTACGGCGTGGAAAACGCCGGCGGCCAGTATACGATGGACTCGGCCATTGACAGTACCAAGCCTCTCAATGTTACCGTCAACGGGGTTCCTCTTGTGCAAGGGACGCCCGCTTCCGGCGATTACTGGCTGGACAGCGTGTTTCCTCAGACGCTACACATCCGCAACCCCATCCCGTCCACGCAGCAAGTAATCGTTAAATACGTGCCGCTTGACACCAGCCCGACTCCCGGCAACCGCAGCGTGATGGGCGTGGATGGACACATGGGGTTGGGACGATGGGGCGGCGTGACGCTGGAAACCGCGCTGTCCGGCCTGGACTTGACCGGTAAAAGTTACACCGGCAAAGCGGCGCAGCTGCGTTTCGATTTGAACCCACTGCGCAACCTGAGCACGCATATCACGGTGCGCGATGTGGGAGCGACGTATTCGTCCATCCAATCGCCGGGCTTCAACCGCAACGAGAAATCGCTGGATATTGCGGGCGAGTATTCCCCTTCCTCGCGGCTGCACTTCAATTACGGCTGGCAAAACGCCAAACGGCCCTCTTATACCTACGCAACGGGGGCTGTCACAGGATCGCAGTACAACATTACCAGCAATGGCGAGGATACGTACCGGCAGTATTCGCTGGGCGCTTCTTACGATCTCACGCGCAACACCAAACTGAGCCTGACCCGCAATACGCTGGGAACCGATTACATCGTTGGCGGCTTCAGCAAATCCACCAGCGACACGCTGGACTTTAACTGGAACCTGCGCCAGTTCTCCGTCAATGCCGGCCTGAGCCGCAATATCTCGGACACCAACGCGCCGAATGGCTACTACGGCCTGACGACGGGAACTACCGGGCTTGCCACAACAGCCACAACCGGCGCGTACAATACGCAATCTTCCACCATAACCCAGCGCGTCGGCCTGAACTGGGACCCGCTCAAATGGCTGCACTTGAACTCCAGCCTGTCGGACAACCAGATTCACAACACGGGTACGGGCTATACGGGAGCGCTCCAGCATACGAACGCGACGGATCGGCAAATCTCCGCCCGCATCACGCCCGGACGCGGCCTGTCCTTCACCTACTCCTATGACCTGTCCGATACGGGCACGGCCAACACTCTCGGTGGCCTGACCACCATCGCCGGAACCGGAACCACTGTGGCGACGGGTGGAACCACGACAACGACAGGAACAACGGGCGCGACGGGGACTACAACCGGAACAACAGGAACCACTACGGGCGTCACGGGAACGGGTATCGCGGGAACCCGAAGCGTGATCTTCCGCCCCTGGGTGTCGCCGATCACCCGCGACAGCACGACGGGCAATACGACAACCGGCTTCGGCACGACCACAGCGGGCTCAACGGTGCTGACTCCGGTGGGAAGTTTATCAGGCGGCGGCATCAACTACAATCTGGGCGCGGCGGGCAACTACAGCGGACTACTGGGCAACAGTTCCAACAGCATCGGCGTGACCAGCCTGGGCGGGCGCAGCGGAACCAACCGCATCGGCATGGACTACGCGATTTCCCGCGCCCTGCATCTCAGCATGGGCTACGACGCTTCCACCAGCATCGGCGATTACCAGTACAACAGCAACCGCAACAACGGGACGCTGGGCCTCAACTACAACCCTTCCGACCGTTGGGCCTTCAACATGAATGTGAACGCGCAGAAGGTTGCTTATACCGGCTCCCTCGGCGGCACGAACAGCAGTTCCATGCAGTTCGGCTTTACGGGCCGGCCCTTCGGCAACAAAATCAGCACCACAATCAACTGGCAAAGCGTTCGCACCAAAAGCGACCTGAACCTGTCCAGCCTTACGGGCGCTGTTACGGGCGTTTCGACCGTCGCATCCGGCATTTCGACAATTACGAACCCTCTGGTCGCCGCTTCCAACAACGCGAGTTCCAACCTCAGTTCGCTCGGCGCGCGCGTGGATGTGCCGGTATCAAGCCGCTACGTGCTGTTCGTGGACTGGCTGCACTCCGACGCAAGTGGCTATCTGGGCAACACGGAAAGCAACCTGCGTTTCGGCACGGACATCTATCTCAATCAGGTGCTGAAATTCTCGCTCGGCTGGCAGACCATCAACCGCCTCAACAAAGACAGCGCCTTGTCCAGCTACAACTACCATTCCAGCAGCCTGCTCGCCGAGTTCGGCCTCCACTTCTAAACAAAACGGCGCATCTCTTTCGGCGCTTACATCCTATTCCGGCAACAGATACAGGCCGCTTGCTTCAAAATTTTGAACAAGCGGCCTATATTGTTTCTTCATTTTTTCTTCATGGTAGCGTTGCCTCAGATATACTATTTGTACAGGTGGGCAATTTGCAGAAAGGATTCATTCACGATGGACGAACAAGAACGTGGGCCGGAACGCACGCATTATGCGAATACAGATTTGGAACTGACTGCTGATTGCGAACCGCTGGCATTGAAGGCGGCTTTCGATCAGCATGATTTCTGCGATTTATGGGAACTGACTTCGGAAGATAGTCCCTGGGAAGGCTGCTTCGAGACGGGCGAATCGTATTACGAGCCGGACGGCAATATCGCGGGCTTTCTGGCTGCTATTGAGTCGTTGGAGGGGGAAGCGCTGAGGGAATGGCAGACATGTACCCGGCGGGCGTTCGACATCGGCTACCATGTGGGATACGAGCCGTTCGATTTCTCCCAAGCCTTATCCGCCGAAACCATCCGCAGAATAGCAAACGTCGGCGCGTCCCTCCGCATAACAATCTATGCCCCTGACAAACCGAACAGCCCAATACCCGTTTCCGCTGATGCTCCGCGCGATTAAGTTTGTTGTCAGGCTGCATTATCGTTGTGTCTCGCGATCAGGTGGAGGAAGGCAGCAAGTTTCGGTGTATAATGAAGTGGAGAGCAAGTAGGTTGCGCTTTGCTTTTGAAAAGGATGAAGATATGAACGTTTCGCAGGCGAGATACAGCAATGAGGAAATCGGACGTATCGGGGAAGACATTTATCACCGCGATATTCGTCCCCAGGTTATGCCGCAGCACAAGGGCGAGTTTCTGGTTCTGGATATCGAAACCGGCGATTATGAAATGGGCACTGACGACTTGCAAATCGTGAAGCGCCTCCGCGCCCGTCGTCCTGACGGCGTTCTTTATGGTTTGCGAATTGGCTATACTTCCGCTTATTCGCTGGCGGGAAGACTGGTGGAAGATCGCCCATGATGACCGGGATTGTCAACGTCTTTCTGGAAGCCACTCTTTCCCTGCAAATATATGGCCCGGTCAATAGCATCACCAAAAATAACCGTGATAGACACTGGTTACAATGGGGCGCTTACCCTGCCCCTCGCAGTTATCACGGCACTTGCTCTTATTCCGTTAGTGTCACGCGCAGTAACATTAGGTGACACAAGCCAACGGATTCTGGATTTCTACGAGGCGGAAGTGGTATGGGATGGTCAACGGCAGAGTATTCAGGTTCTCTGCGTGGAAGGTGATCCTCTAATCGGCACCGCATTGCTCAACGGCTACAAAATGGAAACCGATTTTGTTGTCGGCGGGCAAGTACGCATCAGTTCCGTTCCGTAATCCAGCCGATTTTTTGATAAATAGCGTTGTCAGAAACCAACGAAAACCGCTATACTATGGGAGGGAATGGAAACCTGTGCTTCCGTTCGCTCCCTATTTGTCGTCAAGCCGTTGTTCAAGGAGGTTTCGCGCCATCAACGCACCACGCTTTTTCCGCTTCGCCCATCGCCGCGCTGTCCGCCCCGGAGTTGGTTCCTTCCATTTCCTGCCGCTTTCGCGCCTGTTGCTGCCTGCCTGCGGCTTGCTGCTGCCCCTGTCTCTCGCGCAAGGCCAGCATGTCACGCCGCGCCATAAGGCCACGCTAACGGCAGAAAAGGAGAAAAGGAGAAAAGGAGAAAAGGAGAGGGCGGCAGAAACCGCGCAAACCACGCGGGATGAAGAAGCGGATGAGGGAACCATTGCGGGACAGGGAACTCAGGACAACGCGCCCGGCCAGATTCCGACACAGGGGCAGGAACTCCCACGCCCCGGCGACAGCCCTAACACCCCTGCGATTAAGGCTGTCAGCGCCATACTGATAGATGCGGTATCGGGGCAGGTGCTGTATGAAAAGAACGCCGACCAGCCGCGCCCGATGGCAAGCACGACCAAAATCATGACCGCGCTGCTGCTGTGTGAGCATGTGCCGGACGAAAATACGCTTATCAAGGCCAGCAAACTCGCCAGCATGACGCGGGAAAGCTCGCTGCACCTGAAAATGGGCGAGAAGATTTCCGCGCATGACCTGCTCCGCGCGATTCTTATGCGCTCGGCCAATGACGCCTGCGTTGCGGCTG
The DNA here is from genome assembly GCA_963835065.1 of uncultured Chthonomonadaceae bacterium. Lineage (GTDB taxonomy): Bacteria > Armatimonadota > Chthonomonadetes > Chthonomonadales > Chthonomonadaceae > CAWFQB01. Next base: position 397,020 of record CAWIEK010000053.1, read on the forward strand.
CGGAACACGTCGGCGGCAGCGTGTCCGGTTTTGCCGATCTGATGAACGCGCGCGCGCAACAATTGGGCTGCACCCACACGCACTTCGTCAACCCACACGGCCTGCAAAACAAGCTGCATTACACCAGCGCCCGCGACCTTGCCCTGATTGCGCGGCAGGCCATTCAGCAGCCGCGCATCAGCGAAGTGACACAGTTGCGCAAATGCCGCATCGCGCGCTCAATGGATAAGTTCGACGTGACCATGCGCAACCACAGCCACAAGTTTCTGGAAAAGTATCCGGGCGCGGATGGCATCAAGACCGGATGGACCGTTCCCGCCGGGCATTGCTTTGTCGGGTCGGCTACGCGCGGCGGCTGGAGGCTGATCGCCGTTGTTCTGAAAAGCCCGGATTTCGTGCAGGAAACGTCCGCGCTGATGAACTACGGCTTCAGCCACTTCGAGCGGCGCGGCTTGACCACCGCCGGGTACAAAGTTGGCGCGTGTCCCGTCCAGAACGGCGTCATGCCGAGCGTACCCACCGCGACCAAACAGGCGATGCAGGTAATCGTTCCGAGAACGCCGCTTACCCCTCCCACCGCCATTCAAACCCGCATGGTAACGCGCCCGCAAATGGCTCCGGTGCGGGCCGGCGCGGAAGTGGGCATGATTGAGGAACAACTGAACGGCGTGACCGTATGTACCACGCCCCTCATCGCAACGGCAAGCGTTCCGGCAGCCGCCGCGCCCGCCCTGCTGATCAAAAGTAAACGTTCCAGCAAATCCCTGCTATTACTGACTTCCATTTTTGTCGCTGTCGTGGTATCCTTAAAGTATGGAAAAGGATTTACCACGACTACAAAAAACGCTCGCCGCCGCTGGCGTCGCCTCAAGAAGAGCATGCGAGGCTCTTATCGCTGAAGGCCGCGTCACCGTCAACGGCAAGGTTGTGCGCGAAATGGGCGCCAAACCCAACCCGGATAAAGACGACATCCGCGTGGACGGGCAGCCAATCCGCAAGCAGGAAACGCGCAAACCGCTTTATATTATGCTCAACAAGCCCATCGGCTATACCAGCACGGTCAGCGATCCCCACGCGGAGCGCACCGTGCTGGAACTGCTGCTTCAGATCGAAGAACGCATTTATCCCGTCGGACGCCTGGATGTGGACAGCGAAGGCATGCTCCTGTTGACCAACGACGGCGAGTTCGCCAACCGTCTGACTCACCCGCGCTACCATGTTCCCAAACTGTACCGCGTTCGGGCGCGCGGCTTTGTGGGACGGGAAGCGGCGACCCGGCTTGCGGAAGGCGTCGACTTGGAAGACGGCAAGACCGCGCCCGCTGAAGTGCGCTTTATCGAGTACGACACGGCCTCCCAATCTACGATCATTGAAGTCACGCTGTACGAAGGCCGCAACCGGCAGGTACGCCGCATGTTCGATCAGGTCGGGCATCCCGTGCGGCAACTGACGCGCATCGGTTTCGGAACCCTGCGCCTGCAAGCCCTGAACCCCGGCACATGGCGCAAACTCCGCCCCGAAGAAGTGGACGCCCTGCTCGCCCTCGCGCTGCCCACCGCCACGCCGCCCAAATCCGCCCGCCGTCCCAAGTCGTCTGCTCCCTACCGCCCGCGTAATGCCGGGAGAGAAGAAGGGGAGAGGGGGAGAAGAGGAGAGGGGGAGACAGAGGCAGGGAACAGGGAACAGGGAACAGGGAACAGGAAAGAAGAGCCGGTCAACGCTCCCATTGCTGCGCCTGCCGCGAGATTTACGTCTGCCACCAAACCGGGGTACGATGAACAGCCTGCTTTTGGCGCGCGGCCTGCTTTCGCAAATAAAAACGCGCCCGTTTCGCGTCCTGTGCCTGCCGACATTCCGGCGTCTTCGGACAGACCGGAGTACGGTACTCGCCCCGCTCCAAGCGGTAAACCCAAGTATGGAGCCAAGCCTGCCTATGGCGGCAGGCCGGATGCAGCCAACCAACCTGCGCATAATGGCAGACCGGCAACAGGCGGCAAACCTGCCTATGGCGCTAAACATGAAAACACGCCTGCGGCCAATCCTGCGTTTGCGGTTGGAAATCCGCGCTACGCCAATCCATTGAACAACCCGCTGCTCAAAGCAAGGCCCGCCAAGTTCAAACCGTCGCGCCCTGCGCCCAACGCGGAACAAACGCCTGCCGCAAGCAGCAACCAACAGCCTAAATTTGCCGGTCCAAAACCAAAGCCCGAGAAGCGGCAATCGGCAATCGGCAATCGGCCATCAGCAACCGAAAATCGAAAATCGAAAATCGAAAATCCCAAAGGGGCTGTTGATTTCTCCTCCAACAGCGCAGCGGGACGCAAAGCGGGGCTACCCTTTCAGCCCCGGCCCAAGCAGGGACACCGCGCGTTCGGGAGGGCCAAGCCATGAAACGCCGTCCCTCCCACGCGCCCAATCTGCTGCTTGTCGCCTGTGTTATTTTGATCGCCTGGACGCTGCTGCGCCCGTCCAAACACGCGCCGGTTCCCGCGACAATTTCCCCGGCGAACACGGCACAACCCGGAGTGTCTGCCTTTACGGCTGCGAATGTGCCCATTTATCCGCGCATAATCATAGATGGCCGGGGCAAATCGGTTACGGTCAAAGCTATGCCCATCCATATCGTTTCGCTTGCGCCGAGCGTGACAGAAATTCTATATGCGCTGAAACTGGGAGACAGATTGGCGGCGGATACGCCTTCGTGCGACTATCCGCCCGAAGCCACCAAAAAGCCGCATGTTGATCCGCTGAACGGCGACCGGGAAAAGATTGAAGTTTACAATCCCGATTTGATTCTGGCCGTTGATAAAATTGACAGCCCGAAACTGATTGCCGCGCTGGAAAGCGACGGGTTTCCGGTTGTCGTGATGAAGGCCGAAACACTGCAGGAAACGTATGACGGCATCAAACTTATCGCGCAGGCGACAGGGCAGGATCATGCGGGGATGCAGATGGCGAAGGACATGCAGGCGCATATCGCAGACGTAGAAAAAACCGTCAGCGCGGCTCCCGACAAACCGGGCGTTCTGCTGATGTACGGCGATAACCCGATTTACACGACGGGCGCGAACAGCTACATTACCGACGTTATCCGTAGCGCGGGCGGAACCAACATTGTCACCGAACCCCTGCCCTCCGAAATCATCGCGCCCGAAAAAGTGGTGGAGCGGCAGCCGGACGTGATTATCTGTTCCCCGATGCTGATTCCGAAAGTGAAGCAGTTGCCGGGCTGGAACGTGGTTCCCGCGGTGGCGCAGAATCGGTTCTTTCAAACGGGAGGGGAAAGCGCCCTTGTGCGTCCCGGCCCGCGACTGGCGCAGGCGGTGGAAAACCTCGCCCGCTACCTGCATCCCGCTTTGTTTCCGAAATGACGGCAACCGTGACGACTTCCCCTGCCCCCCACTCGGACGCGACGGTTGCACATCTGCCGCGCATGGACGAACGGCAGCCCAAACGCGCGCTGCTGATTTTACTTGGGATGCTGTTGCTGATGCTCATTGTTGACATCGGCGCGGCTCCCAAAGAAGTGGCCTTGCGAACGCCCGCGCCGGTTGTTATCGGCGTCATCGCGCAGCACATACCGCTTATCGGCAAACATATCCACCTGCCGCCGAGCGTCCGGGATGTTGACCACAGCATCGCGTGGAGCATCCGCCTGCCCCGCGCATTGTGCGGCGTCGGAGTCGGGATGCTGCTGGCACTGGCGGGAGTGGCGTTCCAATCCCTGCTGATGAACCCGCTTGCCGACCCTTATACAACGGGCGTCGCATCCGGTTCCGCATTGGGAACCATTGTGCTGACGCTGGCGGGCGGCGCGGCGTGGCTGGGCGGCTTTGGGCTTGTCGGCGCGTCGTTTGCGTCGGGGCTGCTGGCGGTCAGTATCGTGTACATGCTGGCGCGGGTGGGCGGGCGCGTGTCGGCGCAGACGTTTTTGCTGTCGGGAACCATTGTCGGCTCGTTTTTCTTCGCGCTCATTCCACTCTTGTTGTCACGGGCAAGCAATGGCGGCGCCGATGCCAAAGCCATAATTTTGAACAGTCTGTTCGGCAGTCTGGGTACAGTCGGCTGGCCGCAAGCGTGGCTGCTGCTCCCGTTTTGCGCATCGGGCGTCTGGCTGCTGTGGCGTGGCGCGGCAGAACTGGATATTATGGCATTTGGCGAGGAAAGCGCGGCGCACCTGGGCGTGGATACCGAAGCGTTCAAGCGGCGTATCATCGTACTCGGCTCCCTGTTGACGGCGGCGGCAGTGGCGGTGGCGGGCATCATCGCGTTCGTCGGGTTTCTCGTGCCGCATCTCGCTCGCCGGTTGGTGGGCGCGGGGCATCGTGACCTGGTTCTAGCCTCAGCCCTGCTCGGCGGTATCGTGCTGACACTGACGGATTACCTGTCCCGCGTGTGGCTCGACGACCTGCAAATCGGCGTCGTCACCTCGCTGCTCGGCGTCCCGTTCTTCTGCGCCCTGCTGCGCCGCCGAATGGTCAAAGGCTAAATAATTATCTCACCACAGAGGCACAGAGACACAGAGGATTCACAGAGGAAAAGAGAGAAAAGGAGAAAAGGAGAAGAGGAGAGGGAACTGCGAAGTATACGAAGGATCATAATTTTCTTTCTCCTTTCTCTTTTCTCTCTGTGACCCCTCTGTGTCTCTGTGCCTCTGTGGTTCAAATTTCATTTAGGAGGCGCGTGACGCAATATCAGCAGGCGGTTTCCAATCAGGTGTCGTTTACGATCTCGGAACAGGAGTACCAGAAATCTATGTGGTTGCACATGAAGCAAAAGAACTGGCGCGTGGCAGCCATTCTCTTGACCGCGTTGGTCGGCTTCTTTGCGATTGTAGATGGCGTTGCTACGGCCTTGCCGATGGGCATATTCTTTGCGCTGTATCTGCTGTTCTTGATGTGGGTGGTACGGCGCAACATCAGCAAAATCTACCGCAGCATGCCGCAACTGCACGGCGAACAGACCATTCAGTTCAATGAGGAGGGGCTTGTCTGGCACAACGCTTACGCGCTTTCCAAAGTGAAGTGGCAGTTGTTCCAAAAGTTCGACAGCGACGAAGACCTGTACCTGCTGTATCAGGCGCCACATCTGTTCAACATGATTCCGCGCAGCGCGTTTCACAGCGAAGAGCAGGAAGAAGCGTTTCGGATGCTGCTGGAAATCAATGTCAGGCCCGCCACAAAGCGCCGTCCGAAACGCGCCCGGTAATTCCAATTATGTCCCGACCACCTTCCCGCCCCGGCCAAAAACGGCCTGTTCCGGCCAAACCCAAACGCCCCGCGCCCTCCCTGCCGCGCGTGGGCGTAACGTCTGTTGATCCGCAAACGGAGCAGGCCGTCAATCGCCTGTTTATGCGCCTGATACGCCGCGTCGCGCTCACTTGCGGCATCATGCTGGCGACAGGTTGGCTCGTTACATGGGCGGCGAAATCCTCCCACGCCGTCAGCGTTCCCATCATCTACTATGCCATTCTGCTTGGCGTCGCCATCGTGTATTATCGCGGCGTGGAGCAGGTGTTTGCGGATGTGCGCCAACTTGGGATTGAGAAGCTGAAGCAGCGACGGTACGCGGATGCCGTGTTCGCGCTGGAAAACTTTCATCGCCTGGGCAACATGAACCGTGACCGTACGGGCGAAGCGCACTACTATCTGATGCAGGCATATCGGAGCATGGGACAGACGGAGAAAGCAACCGAAGTGCGCGACTGGCTGCAAAAGCATCGCGCCAAATCGGAATGGGCCACGCGCTCTGCGCAGGAAACCCCGGCCGCTTCTATTACACAAGGATAAGTCATTCAGTTAAGGGGCCGTAAATCTATAACTGTCCGAACCAGCGGGAAGCCCAGCTCTTGCCTACGAGAAGTCCTGCAAACCCATCGGAACAGCGGCAAGCAGGAAAAGGTTAGCCGCGAATACACGCGAATGAACGCAAATATCGGAAAACACGAAACAGCGAATGGAAGACGATCTTGTGTTCGCTGTTCGTTTTGCAGAGCGAACGCTTCTAAAAAGGAAATATGTAGAGAGATCGTCGAAATCTTGGCAATACAGCGCTTCCAGCCCGATGTCTCGTTGTGTCAGATTGTAGGAGTGAGGCATCGTGACCTCGGAAGCGTCAGGGCGAACGGGAGGAGTGGAACATGGGCCTGTACCTCCTTTGCTGAATAGTAGACACTTGTACTATTTAGACAGGAGGAATGGGGCAAAAGGTTCGCTGTTTTCGGGTTATTTTGCCCTTTTTTTTCTGTTTTTTTCGGGATTGTTTTGGCGGGAGGGTTGCTGTTGGCATTATGTGCCGTCGCACTGATGACGAAAATGAAGATGGCGGCAAAAGACAGGCCCAAGGTTAAACTGGAATGTCTGCGTCTCCTGACGACATTAAGACTCGACCCGGCAAAGTCAAAGCTTATCGGAGGGTTTGTTGACGGCTACCTGCGCTTGACGCCGGCAGAGACTCAACGCTATGCGCGTGAGTTCGCCAAACTTACGGAGACAGAGAAGGAAACCACGATGGAAATCGTCACGAGTTGGGAAAAAACAGGGATGGAGCGCATCGTTTTGCATCTGTTGCACAACCGACTTGGAGATGTGCCGAAAACTTTAGAAAAGCGCATCTCCAATTTGTCGGCAAATCAACTGGAAAGCCTCAGCGAAACCATTTTCGATCTAAAAACGCCTAATGATCTCGAACAGTGGCTATCACAACACGAGTTAGCGATGCGCTAAATTTTGCAGGGCGTTCGCCTGTTGACTGGATTGGCAGATTATGTTTACGGCGTCAGCGCCAGTGAGCGTATTTCTCCGAATTCATGCGGCAGTTTGCGCCATGTCGCGCCGCCGTCTGCACTGAGATAGACATAGCCCAACACGCAGGCGGCGGCAATTGTGTTTGGCAAGGCGGGATGGGTGGCAAACGTCCAAATGGTGCTGTTGGGCGTGGGGGTAAGTTCGGCCTGCCGCCAGTTGTTCCCGCCGTCGCGCGAAATGTGGAGGCTGCCCGTATTGCCGGGCGGGCCGCTGCCATTGCCGACAAATAGGGTTTGCGGATCGTCGGCCTTGTGGGTGATGCCCCGGCAATAGCGGTGCGGGAAATGCGACGCGACGTTTTGCGGTTCCCACGTTTTGCCTGCATCCACGCTGATGTTGAGGTCGTTATTGGTGCTGGCAAGGATTGTCTGCGGGCGCGTATCGGTACGCGGCAGAATGGTCAGCGAATGAATATCGGGCGAACTCATGCCCTCATCGCGGCGCTCCCATGTTTCGCCGCCGTCCGCGCTGCGCCACAGGCCGTCAATCTCCACGCCCGCCCAAACAATGTTCGCGTTGGAAGGGTCGGCGCAAAAACACGTGACGCGGGTGTAGCGGATGTAATTGCACGTCGGGCTGATAGGCGCGTTCAGCTTCTGCCACGATGCGCCGCCGTCCTGTGAGCGATACAATGCGCCGGGACACGTTCCCACATATAGATGTTCCGGGTTTGCGGGGTGTACGAGCAGCGACCAGATCAGCGTTCCCGCCTGCCAGCCCTGCCCGGCATCCCAGGGCGTGTCCAATCTTGCCCACTGTTCGCCGCCATTGTCGCTGCGGTACAATCCCGCGTCCGTGCCCGCATACAGAACATTGGATTGGTCGGGATGAACCGCAAGGGCGCGAACTTCCGCTTCGATAAACATCTCGCCACACGCCAGCCGAAACGTATTCCCGCCGTCCACGCTGCGCCAAACCGCCTGTCCCGCCGTTCCCACAAAGATTTTTACATCATCCGCCATGCTGCGCTCCCTGCTTTCCATTAGACCTCTTTGATAAATAACTTTTTCATAAATCCTTGTGACCGACACAAAGCCTGGCTTGTCGAGCGAACTTATGAAATAATCGGGTGGTTCTCGTTGATAGAGCAATCAAAGTACGCTTTTACTCCCGCGTTTCTTCCCAAACAGGCGATTCATTCTGCACCCCTTAAAATCCTGCAACATGCGCCAATCCTTTCATCCGTTTACCAACCATTTCACCCGTTCCCGCTACAAAGTAAGTGAGGAACATTTCATGATTGTGGATGAAGCCAATTTGATCGCCAAAATTCGCGCCGGGGACCAGGGCGCGTTTCGCCTGCTTTATGAAGGCTATGCGGACCGCGTAACCGGCTTTGTGCTGCGCCTGACCGGCAGCCGGACGGACACGGAAGACATTGTGCAGGAAGTGTTTATTGCCGCGTATGCCGGACGCGCTTCTTTTCGCGGCGATTCCAAACTGCTGTCATGGCTGTTGGGAATTGCGGTACGCCGCTGGCGAGACCGCAGCCGCAAGCAATCCCTGCCGACAACGCCGTTTACGGCGGATGGGGATATGGACGCGCAAGCTACGCAGGTTGCCGGCGGCAGCCTGCTGGAAACGGAAGTTGTGAATTCTTTAACGCTGGCGCGGGCGCTGGAACAGCTTGAACCTTCGTTTCGCGCGGCCCTGCTGCTGGTCGCTTCGCAGGGGCTGACGTATCGCGAAGCGGCAGAAATCATGGCCGAACCTGTGGGAACGATAAAGTGGCGCGTGTTTGAAGCCACGCGAGAGATGGCGCGTTTGCTTCAGGCCATCGAGGAAGAATACAATGCGATGCAGCAACATTCAGAAAAAGATTGCTCTCCTTGCCGCCGGTGAACTTTCGGGCTGGCAGAAGCGCCGGGTTGAGCGGCATTGCCAAACCTGCGCCGATTGTCGGCAGCAGCAGGAGCAAACGCGGCAGCTATGGGCGCGGCTGCGCGGCAGTAACTCAGAGCCTACGCCGGAGCGCGTAGGGCTTGCCGTATTCGCCGCTCTGTCGGCAGAAAGCCAACCGGCTCCCACCCCTGCCAATATCTCCGCCCCTGCTTTTGATGCCTGGCAGCCGGCGTTGATATTGGAACCTGAGCATTATGCCACATCAACATGGCAGCGCGTGTGCGCCAGAATGCCCGCTCTTGAAACCGCCTACCTGACCGCAGTGGACTTTGTTATGGAGTTTCCCCGGCCCCGCAGACGCCCTGCGCGCATCGCCTGCGCATTGGTGGCAGTGGTTGCTTTAAGCGTCGCCACGCCAAAAGCCTACCGCCAGTACCGAAACAGCGTTCAGCGTAACCTGAATACCAGCCTGATTGCCGCTGTGCAGGCAAAGAACGTGGCTGCCGTTCGTGCGCATGACTGGACCAAGGAGCCGACCCCAACAGCCGCGCGGCTCCCCTGAATGATAGAGGACCAGGATTACGCGCGTTAGACGTGGTGGTGCAACTGAGGCAATCTATCTCGCCTGATGAAGAAAAGATAGCCTGCCTGCTGGTACAACATGGCGCAGACATTTCCGGGAAACATGGGGGTTACTACCTGTCAATGGCTTGCCAAAGTGGCGGCACCGAAATTGTTCGTATCCTGCTGGAACATGGCGTAGATCCCAGCCACTCTGAAGGCATTTACCAGACTCCATTTGATGCCGCCATTAGTTACGCAACGGGTTCCGTGTTTTCATACAATATCTCTGATGCGCAAATGGAGGCGATGGTTCGGCAAAGGACTCCCATCAGCCGGGAACTCGTGCGACTGCTGCGGGAACACGGCGCGCGTCTGAACCTGTGGCAGGCCGCTCGCGTAGACGACGCGGAAGCGGTACGCGCCAATCTCGACGCGGGAACGCCGATTGACCAACCGAAATATGAGAGAAATGTTAGCAGCACATTCAAAGAGCCAACGGCGCTGACCTTGGCGGCACAGGCGGGCAGTATTCATGCCGCGCGCCTGCTGCTCGAACGTGGCGCAAATATCAACGCTCGAAGCGATTATCCGGGTACACCCCTGACAGGCGCCATCATGGGCAAACATCTTGAAATTGCCCGTTTGTTGCTCAATCGGGGAGCCAATGTCAATACCTACGCAGCCAATGTCATTACCTCCTCATCGAACTATTACTCGCCGCTCGTGTATGCTTGCAATTTCCTGCCCAGCCTTGTACCGGAGATGCTACAGCGCGGCGCAAACCTGAAAACTGCGAGCGGCCCGGCTTTAAGCGCCGCGATACAACACAAAAACTCTGAGTTGGAGCGGTTACTCCTGGAGCGTATGGCGCGCGCCCACGTCAAAATTGGATACCAAGTTTTACAAACAGCGGTTCGGGAACAGCCCAACCTTGTGCTTCTCCTGCTTGCGCGCGGAGCCAGCGCGCGGGAAACCTCTCAGCAAGCCGGTGGCCTGATAAGCAGCGCCGTCCATTACAAGCGCAAGGATCTGATTGTGCCGTTGCTGCGCGCCGGAGCCAGCGTCAATGTTCAGCATGGGATTGTGGAAAGTACGCCATTATCCGAAGCGCTGGTGCAGGATGCGGACACAGTGGAACTATTGCTGAACAAGGGAGCCGATCCCAACATGGCTTTCCATTCCGGCCAAACGCCCCTGATTGCCACAGCGCAGGCAGGCAATGCGTCCCTTGCGCGTCTGCTGCTTGCGCATGGAGCCGCCGTCAACGCCAAAGGCAGATTGGGGCATACGCCGCTCTACTTTGCGCGCAGACACAACTACCCCGCCGTAATCGCGCTGCTGGAACGCGCGGGAGGAAAGGAAGAGTAGACGGCAGGTTCCGGTACAGGCCAGGAGGTTCTTTCAACTATTAAACCTCTTTCATAAGCCCTATAAACGGGGCAAGACTTATCTCATCAAACAGACTTATGAAAGAGGTCTATTAGAGGCGGGCGGACAGCTCCTTTGGAAAAACAGGCATCCATCGCTCCAGCATCTGTACTGCAGCGGCGTCGCCACCCTGTTCGCCCGCAAACTGCGCCCCCAGATTGACCGCCGCCTGCCAGAACAGTTCCGAGGCTCCGTAACCGCGCAGGATATTGAGACTGTGCTGTATGCAGGCTTCGGCCTCGCCTTTCCGGTCATGCAGCATCAGCCAGGTGGCATGAATGACCTGCACCCGCGCCAGCAGGCGCAGCGCGTTCGCGTTTTCGCCGGCAACGGCCCGCGTTCTTCGGTCAGCGCGGGGGAAGAAAGCGCTTCCTGGCGAGAAAGACGCATGCCCCTGGCAGTCGGCAGCAGCGCCATTGCCCGGGCGCGTTCCTGCGGCGTGAGTTCCAGGACGGTCAGGACGCTTTCCAACTCCCATTGACACGGCGAGGTCGTTCCCGCCTCCCAGTAGCGCAGCGCGCGGTCAGAGATTTGGGCGCGTCGGGCCAATTCGGTCTGTGAGAGCCTGCGTTGGTGGCGCAGAGCGCGCAGGAACGCGGCAAAGTCGTGGTTCAACGTGTCTATCCTTACTTCTGGTGATTTGCAAAGCCGCGCCGGAAAAATAAGGCGCCCCTCTTGTTTATACTACCTCATACTGACAATCAAAATGACCCCAAGCAGGCAAACCGGCAAAATTGTCAGATTTTCAGTAAAACCGGCAAACTTCACGCGACATCCCCCTTTGTGGCACGATTCTTGCATCTTCCTGATATAGCGGCTGTGCTTTCAGTTCGCCCTCTTCCTCTTCAACAGGGCCGCTTCCTGACGTTGTGTGAAGACGGATTTCTTCGCAGCAGATATAAAAGGACTACACACGTATGCAACGCACGCATCTCTCTCTCGTTTCTGGCGCTCGCCTGTCTTGCCCTCGCGCCCGCTGCCAATGCGCAGTTGATAGGCACTTCCGTGGCCGGCACACTGCGCGGCATCATTACACCCACCGCCCTCCCTCCCAATTACTTCGACCCGGCCAATGGGCGCGTTCCCGATGGCTACAGCAATAAAACACAGGGGCCGACGGTGACGGTAGCGGACCCGGCCATCGAGTTCGGTTACGCGGATTCCACCAACACCGTTACTGCCGACATCACCAACACTCAGGTTATCCTGAACGATTTTACGTCGGTCGGGAGTTCGGGCTACACCGTGACGCTGACCGATGCCGGCTTTGACAGCCTGGTCAAAATGTCGGATACGTTTCAGAATGGCGGCATACGGGCCTCGCGGTCGGGCAATCTGCTGACCTTCAGCGTACCGGCCTTCACGGTCAACGGCCTCACGTCTCTGGGCGGCTATTCCGCCGTATTCACAGTCAACTCGTTCGCCCCCGTTCCCGAACCCGGCAGCATCGCGCTTCTGGTCGGCATAGGCGTGACCGGAGCCGCCTTCCTCAACCGCAAGCGCCGCAAGTAAGCAGGAATTTTTGGCTTGCGCGTCAAACTCCCCGGCATGTATTGCCGGGGAGTTTTTCATTGTGCCCCCATGCGTGTTTTCATGGAAAAGCGAGGGGAGGTAGTTGGCAACAAAAACTCTGGACGCGCAAGAACTTTTGACGCTGATTACAGATGCCTCGGAATATGGGCCGGGGCAGGCGGGCGTTAAGCTGGAGTATGTCAATGGCATTCCCGCATGGGAGGCGATGCCCATTTACCGTCACCAGAAGAAAACGCTTGCTATGCAGATGTCGCTGCTCGCAAACGCCGGGCAGGATGTACGCGCCTGTATTCCGGTTGCCGATGTGACGATTCTTGTTCCCCGACGGTTCCCTCAAGCGCCCCGATATTGCCGTCTACTGTACGAAGCCGACAGATCAGGACAAAGCCGTCACCGTACTGCCCGAAGCCGTGATCGAAATCATCAGCGTGGGCTACGAGACGAAGGATACTGTATATTAGCCTGCCGTTTTATTTCGCGCACCATATTCCCGACATCGTACTCTTCAACCCGGAAACCAATCGCGTGGCGCACTATCACGACGGACAAACGGAGGAACACGATTCGCCCGTCCTCTTGACCTTCCCCTGCGGCTGCCGCGTCGTGGTATAATCTATTCCTGCAACGACAATCAACTTGTCATACCTGGTATATTTGTGTTTTGGAGGAGTGAGCAATGGCTGTTTCAACCCTTATCCCAAAAGTTTCAGCAGAACCAAAGATTGCGGTTCCACAATCGGACAATGCGCAAGAAGCCGTTAAAGGCGAAAGCGCAGCCCCGCCACCTGTAACCGGCGCAACAGTTAGCCTTTCACAGACCGAACAGGCGAACCGGGCCTTCCTGAACGCGGTTCAGAATATCCCCGGCGTACTGGCCGCAAAACTCTACGGAGGCAAAACACTCGCCGAACAATCCATTGTCGTGGTTATTCCCGCCATGCAGAGTTCCACATCAGGACAGGTATTCGAGTTGGAAGGGGAGGTATTCCGTGCCTATCCTGATGCGCGCCTGGACGTTCGCGTGATTGGATTGCAGGAACGCGGACTTGACGTGTCTCAACTGGAAACCGTTTTGCCCCAATAGGATGCCCTATGCCGCCCGACTACTTTCCCAAAAAGGCGAAACAGCATGTTGCGGAAGCCTGGCGAAACTACTGCCTGTACGACAAATGGGTAGATAAGGAACCCAGTTGGGCCTTAGTGTTGTTGTTCTACTCAGCATTGCATCTTGTACAAGCCCACGCAGAGAACCAGTACGCGAAGAAGCCTAACATCAGCCTGCCCTCAAAGCATCTTGAGCGAACACAGTACATTGCCGGGAATTTGCAAAAGATCATCATTGATTACCGGGAACTGCAAACCGCCAGCGAAGATGTAAGGTATGACATGGTTCGTTACTCTCTCAGCGGCGTTCTAAACTTCTATACAGGGCCGTTTTCCAGAATAGCGGAGGATTTGCGCAAAAAGGCGTTTCCTGGGAGTTACAGCTAACAGCAGACGAGCGCAATGCCATCTTGAAGGAATTAGAGCAAGTCATCTGAAGAACGAAAATGGTTCCAGATAAGGAATGGGGTAGTTGGTGAATACACTCTACTACGGCGACAATCTGGAAGTTTTGCGCAAATACGTCCGGGATGAAACCGTTGACCTTTGTTATTGCGATCTGCCCTTCAATTCCAAGCGAAATTATAACCAGATTTATAACAACGTCGGGAACGAAGACCGGGCGCAGGCGCAGGCGTTTGTGGATACGTGGGTGTGGGACGCGCAGGCGGACGCGGGCTTTGCGGAAATCCTCGCCAATGACCACGCCCGGTTCGCGTCCCAAACCGTAGACCTGCTCAAAGGGCTTGCGCCCGTGCTGAAAAAGGGCAGTCTGTTCGCCTATCTCGTCAGCATGGCCCTGCGCATTACGGAAATTCACCGCGTCCTCAAACCCACCGGCAGTTTCTACCTCCATTGCGACCCCACCGCCTCGCATTACCTCAAACTTGTTCTGGATGCAATTTTTGTCTCACAGGGCGGCGACTTCAAAAACGAGATTATTTGGGAACGCACTACCGGCAGAAAGTCACTCGGCCAATTCGGACGTGTGCATGATGTCATTCTATTCTATACAAAGAGCGGCACATACATTTGGAATCCACCAAGCATTGTACAAACGGCTACAACGGCGCGTGGTCACGATTTAATGAGCGATAGCGGCGGTGTTTATCGTATGAGCGACCTGACGGGCGCAGGAGCGGGGCCGAGTCGTAAGTTCGGCGAGTTGGAACTCGCGCCGCCCAATGGACGGCATTGGATGTTTGACCAAAAGGGCCTTGACGAACTATCAGCATCAGGGCGCATCGTTTTTAGTCGTGGCGGAAAGCCGCGATTGAAGACATATATCGAGAATTTACCGGGTACTTCTGTACGTGATGTTTGGACGGACATTGAGCCTATCAATTCTGCCGCTGCGGAACGTCTCGGCTATCCTACTCAAAAACCGGAATCGCTGCTCGAAAGAATCATTGCCGCGTCTTCAAACGAGGGCGATACGGTTCTGGACGCCTATTGCGGGTGCGGAACTACGGTCGCCGTTGCCGAACGCCTGAACCGCAAATGGATCGGCATAGACATTACCTACCAGAGCATCGCCCTGATTTTGCGTCGGCTGGAAGCGCAGTACGGCAAGGGTGTTCTGGACACGCTGACGCTCAACGGCGTTCCCCGCGATGTGGACGCCGCCAATGCGCTTGCCCACAAAAAAGATGACCGCGTTCGCAAAGAGTTCGAGAAGTGGGCCGTTCTCACGTATTCCAACAACCGCGCCCTCATCAACGACAAAAAAGGCGGGGATGGCGGCATTGACGGCATGGCCTACTTCCTGACCGGCAAAGACGATAACGCCAAAATCGTATTTCAGGTAAAAAGCGGGAACGTGGGCCGGGGCGACATCAGCAAGCTCAACAACGACCGGCAGCGCGAAGGGGCCGAACTCGCCGTGTTCCTCACCCTGCTGGACGCCACAAAAGGGATGCGCGATGAAGCAAGCGCGGCGGGCTTTTACGCCCACCCGCTGATGGGCAAAACGTATCCTCGCGTCCTCATTGTCACCATAGCGGACATGCTCCAAGCCGGTTCGCGGCTCGACATTCCCATGAGCCTCGAAGTCCTTAAATCCGCCCGTACCGTAACGGAAACCGCTGCCCACCCCCAACTCTTCGACGATGACGCGGAATGATTCTCTGAGCGGCCATTCCCTGTGAGCAAGGAAAGAGAATAGACAGGGAAAAGGAAATAGACAGGATTAACACAGATTATTTGGATTAGACAGGATTTCTTCTGGAACGCTCCAGAATAATCCTGTTCAATCCCTCTAATCCTTCCTATTGCCTACTGCCTGCCCCCTACTGCCTGCTTTTCACGGCTGCTTGATCGTGTCTAAATGGACGAGCAGGTCGCCGCCTTTTTGCACGGAGCCGTTGAGGATGCCCACCGCGAGTTTCAGGCCGTAGCGCCCCATCAGGTCGGGATGCTGTTCAATCGTGGCCGTCAGGTCACCGGAAGCGAGCGCGTCTTTCACGCCGGGAATGTTGTCGTAGCCCACGATTTTAACCTGGCCTTTTTTGCCCGCCTGGGCAACGGCTTTTAAGGCGCCGATAGCCATGTTGTCGTTGGCGCAGAAAATGCCGGCCAAATCGGGATTGGTTTGCAGAATCGTCTGCGTTTTGGCATACGCTTCTTCGGTTTTCCAGTTGGCCGTTTCCGTCGCCACGATGTTCATGTCCGTATTGGAGGTAATCGCGCCCAAAAAGCCCCGTTTCCGCGCCTCGGCATTGTCCACGCCGCGTATGCCTTCCAGAATGGCGATTTTGCCCTTGCCGCCCGTTGCCGCCAGCATTTCCTCGCCCGCCAGCTTGCCGCCTTCCTCGTTGTCGGCTCCCACATAGCCGCCCGGTTCCAGTCCCTGCGCTTTGGCGGTGGCCGGGTCGAGCCGGTTGTCCAGATTGACGATCAGAACGCCCTTATCCTGCGCGGCTTTCAGGACGGGAATCAGCGCTTTGCTGTCCGCCGGGGTAATCAGGATCGCCTTGACGCCGTTGTTCACTTCCGTTTGCACCAGGCCGACCTGCTGCTCCACGCTGGTTTCATCCGCCGCCGCCTGCACTTCGCCCTTGACGCCCAGTGTCTGCGCGGTTTCCTCAAACGCGGCGATCATCGGCTTGAAAAACTCGTTGTTGCGCGTTTTCACAATCAGCGCGATCTTGTAGGGTTCTTTCGCGCTCGTCACGGCGTCCAGTTCTTCCGTCGTAATAGCACGGTCGGAGGGCGGCGCGGTAAGTACCTTGTTTCCGTTGGAGTCGGAAGCGCCTGCCGCCATCTTGGGCATAGTCGGGGCGGTTGTCGTGGTTTCCGTCTGCTCCTTGCCGCAGCCCCACAGCGTGACAAGGCCGATCAGCGTCATAAGGGTCGCAAAATAGGGTCGCATCCATTTCTCCTTTATCGTTCCCGCGCAGGGTAGGCCCGGCGCGCGGCGATTGCCTGTATTTCTCGCGCTACCGCGTTGGATTTCACTCACATTAGATTGCAAATATTGCAATAATGTTACGTTAAATTGGCCGTTGATGTTCCGGTTTCCTGCCTGCGCCGCCTGGCTTCGCGCGCGGATTTTGGCGCGCAGGGAGGAACCGGGCGTAGATTCCTTGAACATGAGAACGCGCCAACAATTCACAAAAGCCTTGCTTTAGGAAACGCCTCATTACCGGCAGCGACATACCTACGTTGCTGACCTCAATCCGGCTTCCCTATTTTGGCGCGCAGGACAATGTTGTCAGGAAATTAACGAAAATGAAATTGCTGATTGTGGAGGACGAAGCGCCGACAGCCGCGTATCTGCGGCGCGGATTGAGCGAGGAGGGGTTCGAGGTCGAAGTGGCTTCCTGCGTGGCTGCCGCCGAAGCCGCCCTCACCGCCTCTGCCTGCCATGCCATTCTGCTGGATGTGATGCTGCCCGGCGGCAGCGGCTTCGATCTGTGCCGACGCTGGCGCGAAGCGGGCATCACCACGCCGATTCTGTTTTTAACCGCGCGCGATGCTATAACCGACCGCGTACAGGGCTTGAATCTGGGGGGCGACGATTACCTTGTGAAGCCGTTTGCGTTCGATGAACTGCTGGCCCGCGTTCGCGCGCTGCTGCGGCGGGGCAGTCTCCCCCCCAGAGTAAGCGCCTGCGCGTGGCTGATCTGGAACTCGACACGGAACGGCGGCGCGTCACGCGCAATGACCAGGCGCTTCCCCTGACAGCGCGGGAGTACCAACTGCTGGAATACTTTGTGGTCAATGCCGGCAAGGTCGTCTCGCGCGCCGATTTGTGGGACAACGTTTGGGGCAGCAATGCCGAACCGGACTCGAATGTCGTGGATGTATACGTGCGCTACCTGCGCAACAAGCTGGGACGCGCGCCGGTCATTATTGAAACCGTGCGCGGAGCCGGGTATATGCTGAACGCGGGTAAGAAGTTGATAGTTGATAGTTGATAGAAGCACAGGAACTATCAACTATCAACTCCTAACCCGCATCGCTGGCAACAAACGATGGGAGAAAAGCGAGTGAACCGCAGGACCGCAGGACAGGCGGAATGGCTCCGGCTGTTGCGTCCGTCCACATTTCGCGCGCGCATCACGCTGGTAATGACGCTGCTGGCGCTGATCATACTGGCGCTGGTAGACGCGGCTGTCTATGCCGGGCGCTATCGCATGCTTCAAAACAACCTGGACGCTATTCTCCTGAACATTGCGCGTGAGCAGACCGGTTTCTTCCTTGAAGAATTGGGCAACGACTCCAACCCCGCAAACGCATCGGCGGCAAAGCCACTGGCGCTGCAGCTGCCCAGCGGCACGGCGTACGAAACGTATGTCCAGATTGAGGATCGGACAGGCCGCATCCTGGCCCACACGTCAAACCTGGAGCATTTGCCGAGATTGCGCGTCCGGCAGGGAACGCGGGCGCAGGCGGAAACGGACGGCCCGGTTTTTGAGGACATTGGGCCGGGCGCGGAGCCGATGCGTTGCCTGTGCTATCCGTTTGTTGGCGCAGGCGAAAGGCCGTTGCTGGCGCTGATTGCCGTGTCGGAAGAGCCGATGGTCAGCAGCCTGCGCTCCCTGACAATGCTGTTGAGCGGTTCTCTCGTGTTTGGCGGACTTGCCTTTGCGCTGGCCTCGTCGCGCCTGTCCCTGCGCCTGACGCGCCCTTTGGAGCAGATCGCGGCCGTTGCCCGCAATGTGGAAGAGACCAATCTGTACGCCCGCCTTCCCGAAGTGTCGCCGGATAAGGAACTGCGCGACGTGACGGAAGTGCTGAATGAGATGCTGGAACGCCTGGAAATAGCGTTTGCGCAGCAGCAGGCGCTTGTGGCCGAACAGCAGGCGCTTGTCCTTGCGCAGCAAAGGTTCGTGGCGGATGCGTCGCATGAACTGCGCTCGCCCCTGTCCAACCTGTATGGAACCGTTGAGGTGGCGCTTCGCCGCCCGCGCGCGCCGGAGGATTATCGGGATACGCTGGCTATCGCCCTTGCCGAAATTCAGCGCTTATCGCGCCTTGTGGAAGACTTGCTCACGCTGTCGCGGGCGGATGCCGGCCAATTTTCCCTGAACCGCCAGGCGTGTGACCTGGGCGCTATCGCCTGCGATTCGATGCAGGCACATGCCGCGCGCGCCGAACAAAACGGCGTGATGCTGCAGCTTTTCAAGGCCGAGCAGACGCCCGTGTACGGGGACCGGGACCGGCTGCGGCAGGTGGTGGACAATCTGCTGGACAATGCCTTGAAGTACGCGCCGCCCAAAACCGCCGTTGAGATCACGGTTGAGCGGGACGGGCAGGAGTGCCGCTTGAACGCGCGGGATTATGGGCCGGGGATCGCGCCCGAGGACGCGGCGCAAATTTTCAATCGGTTTTACCGCACCGATCTTTCCCGAGCGCGGGCTTCGGGCGGCGCGGGGCTGGGATTGGCAATCGCGCAGGCCATTGTACACGCGCACGGCGGCGAATTGGCGGTGGAAAGCGCGCCGGGCGTGGGAACCACGTTTCGCCTCAGCCTGCCCGCAGCCGGCGAACAGGCGGATGACCTATTGGGAGATCAGCATGAAGAATGAAAACCGGAAGAGTGAAGAACAGAAGATTGAACAACAGACAGACTGAACAACAACAGAACAAATACCCGCAAAGCGAAATTCACAAGGCGCGGTTGAGCCGTCGAGCCGCGATTTCGCTGGCGGTGGGCGCGGCGGGAACGCTGATGGCGAACGAGGCCGGGGCGGAGCAGGCAAATCCTGTAGCGCAGCCTGCCGGTACTGCTGCGGAGCCTGTCAAGCCACTGAAAGGGCACATTCATCAATCGGTATGCCAGTGGTGTTATGGACGCATGGCGCTTGACGAATTGTGCCGACAGGCCAAACAAATGGGATTGGTCGGCATTGACCTGCTCCATGAAAACGAATGGGAAACGGTGAAGCGTCACGGGCTGATGTGTACGATGGCGTATGGCATCGGAACCATTCCCGACGGCTGGAACCACGTGGAAAACCATGACCGCCTTGTTGCGGAAGCGGAGCAAATCATCCCGAAAGTCGCCAAAGCGGGCTGGAACAATGTGATTACGTTTTCCGGCAATCGCAAAGGGATTTCCGACGCGCAGGGATTGGAAAACTGCGTGGCGGGATTGAAACGCATCGCCAAAACCGCCGAAGCCAATCAGGTCACGGTTTGTCTGGAATTGCTCAACAGCCGACACGACCACAAGGATTACCAGTGCGACCATACGGCGTGGGGCGTGGAGATGTGCAGGCGCGTGGGTTCGGAGCGAATCAAACTGCTGTACGACATTTACCATGCGCAGATCATGGACGGGGATGTATGCGCCACCATCCGCGAAAACATCGCGTACATCGGCCATTTCCATACGGGCGGCGTTCCCGGCAGGCACGAGATAGACGAAACGCAGGAGCTGAATTACGCCCGCGTATGCCGCGCCATTGCTGAAAGCGGTTATCACGGGTTTCTCGCGCATGAGTTCCTGCCCACCCGTGACCCCATGACTTCACTCCGCCAGGCCGTGCAGATTTGTGACATCTAAAACAGCCTGTGCCGCGCTTTCTCCAGCGGTCTTCCTATCAGGCTCATGCAGGTTGAAGTTAGCAATCAGCGCTTCGCGGTTCAGAACGCGCGTGTTGCCGTTCTTTTCCGTATTCATGCCGGACGCGGATTGAACAGCGATTGTAAAGGCGTTTGGGAACAAAGCATGGATTTGGGGCGTGTCGTAGGAGGAATATATCCATTGGCAGGTGGAACGTCGCAGCCGTGCCGCCAGTTCCTCATGCTCCTCCCATGTTCGCATGTTGTGCTTGTAGTTGCAGCCGTTTTCCGGGTAGGGAGGGTCAACGTACAGGACGGTTCCGGCGCGGTCATAACGATCAAGGCACTGCCGCCAATCCAGACATTCGATAATAACGGAGCGTAAACGGTTATGCACAGGTTTCAAGCGTTCCTGAAGCGTTTTCAGTGCGCCGATGAGACGATTGCCGCCGCCACCATCCGTAATGCTGGTTTGAAAGCGGGGGTAGTCCAGTTCGCCGCCCCATCCCGCCATGATTAGGTAGTAAAAACGATGGGCGCGTTGTACTTCATCAAGTTGTATTGGATCAAGACCGGCAAGGCGCTGAAACTCGGCGCGGGCGACAAGTTCCCATTCAAAGGATTGAAGCAATTTTTCGGGACAGTGTTTTACGATGCGAAAAAAGTTGATGAGTTCCTGGTCAACATCATTGAGGACTTCTACAGGACTCGGCGGCTTGCCGAACAACACCCACGCGCCCCCGGCAAACGGCTCTACGTAGCAGGTATGCGGAGGAAGCAGGGGAACGATCTGCTTTCGCAAGCGTGATTTGCCGCCGACCCATCGAATGGGACTGTTGATAGTTTTGTACTCGGTGGAAGGGGCGTTTTTGGTTGCCATGCAAATCCTCTTCATTAAGATATTCTGCTGATAGACTTAATTTTAGCACGAGTATGATTCAACAAAGCCGCCGGCCTACTTTCCCGACAAGTGGCAGGCTCGCATGTGAGGATATGATTTGACGGAGTTGAAACTCACGGTCTGTGGTCATACGTCGCACAGTTACCTTAGCGAACTGGAAGCGGGCAAGAAAACACCGACTGCGGAATTTATTCTTGGCGTAGCGCAGTTATTCGGCGTTTCCGCCGACATTTTATTAAAGGATGAGCTTGAACTTCCCTCCTCAACTTCAACTTCATTGTCAACGTCGGGAGAAACCGGCATGTCACTGGCTTTTGTAGAGAGAGCGCCGACAGCAGGCGAGTTGGAAAAGATACGCCTGCTTCTCAGTACCTATCAAGATGGAACCGGCATGTTGGCGGCCGACGATGGCAAAACACGGCCCGGTTGGCGCGATTTTGAACGCGCCGTCGCGCTGGCTCTGACAGGCAAAGCGTCTGAAAGCAAGGAGATATTTGATGTAGTTTTGTCACACCCGGAAATGCCGTCCTCTGCGCCGAAATATGGTTTGTCCTGCAAAATGCGCTCCGAGTTGAACCGCATAGAACGGGATGGTCGCGTGACGATTGAGGTTTCCAATTCGGCAGGCAAGTTTTGGGATCATCTGGCTTCCAAAGGCATCAGCCAGAGCAACTACAAAAGTAGACCGCAGGAAGTGGGACACGCGCTAATCGAATTGGTGACAGCCTGGCATCAGGCGGAAAGCGCTACGACAGGCGGCAGCATTGATCTCGCCAAAAGCGGCTATCTTATTCTATCCTGGAACCGCGCCGGTTTCTACCAACTGCATCAATTTAGGCTGAACATCGTGGATGCGGCTGTGTTGCGCTGGCATGTTCCGACAAGACAGGTCAAGGGGGAACAAACAGTAGGCAGGCGTATCAACGGCGATGATGAACGCGGTACACGGGTTGAATGGTACGGCGAATCAGGCGGGCAGCTAAAGTTTTACCCGTTCGCAACGGAAGCGGTATGGCAGTCCGAGCGGTTTACGTTGGAACCGTTGCCCGGTACAGAACATGGCATACTCAATAAAGCTGCCGCTTACTTTCCCGACAAATGGCAGGCCGCATGTGAGACTACGATTTGACGGAGGCAGAATATCACAGGTATGTTTGGCAGGAGTGTTTTCGACACTTGCAAGACACTAACGGCAAAGAAGCCCGTCCTGCCACAAATAAAAATCCCCCGCCTGATAAAACCCCATAGCAGGCTCAGGAAAGTGTTTTCAAGGGTATGCTGTCTTCGAGGGGAATGGTGAACAGGAAGGTGCTGCCCTGCCCCAGTTCGCTTTCCACCCAGATTTTGCCGCCGTGCGCTTCGACGACCATTTTGCAGAAGGTCAGTCCCAATCCGGTTGACATTTTGCGCCCGGCCTTGCGGTTTTCCACCTGCCCGAATTTTTCAAAGATGCGCCCGAACGATTCGCGCGGGATGCCTTCGCCCGTGTCCTGTACCGTGAACAGCAGGGCGTTTCCGGTCTGCGCGTCGGCGTTTGCAATTTGCGTATTGGCGTTTGCGGTACTTGCGTACTGTTGTCTTCCTTTTGCGGCGCGTGTTGTTCTTGAATTTGTTCTTGAAGGCGTACCGAAACGGTAATATCGCCGCTGTCGGGCGTGAACTTGATGGCGTTGCTGACCAGATTGACCAGGACGCGGCGCAGTTTTTCCTCATCCGCCCACAGGGACGGCAAATCGGGCGCGATTTCCTGATGCAGATGCAGATGCTTGGACTGCGCCAATGCTTTCACCTGCTGCAAGGCTCCCCGAATCAGCGCGTCAGGCGCGACTTCACCCCGCTCCAATGCAAGCGAGCCGTCCTCCATTTTGCTGACATCGAGCAGGTCGTTGATCATGCCGAGCAGCGTGTTTCCGCCGGACACGCTCACTTCCAACATCTCCGTTTGTATCGCGTCCAGGTCGCCGATAGCTTCCAGTGTTTGCAGGCCGGTGAGAAGGGAGGTAAGCGGGAGTGCGCAGGTCATGCACGATCATGTAGGTCAGGCTGTCGCGCAATTGCTCCAGGTCTTTGAGCTGCCGGTAGCGGGTTTCCAGTTCGTCCCACATCTGCTTTTTGTCCAGACAGGCGCGAACGCGGGCGCGGAGCAGGGCCGGCTCGAAAGGTTTGGGCAGGTAATCTTCCGCGCCAATCTCAATGCAGCGCGTGACCAGTTTTATATCGTCTACGCCCGAAATCATCACGACAGGTATTTCGCGCAGTCCTGGGTCTTCCTTGATCTGCTTCAATACCGCGTAGCCGTCCATACCCGGCATCATCATGTCCAGCAGCACCAGGTCGAACGACTGCTCCCCCAGCAATTTCAGGGCGTCGCGCCCATCCCCGGACAGCGTGACTTGATGCCCCAGTTCGCGCACATGCCGCGCCAGCATCAGGCGTATGGTGGCAAGGTCATCCACAATCAGCACATGGCCTGATCGCGTCGGCATTCCCAGGCCACTGCGCGGCAGAACTTTCGGCTCCTGCTCAGGAAGAGGAATCGGCACGGACGCTCCTTCTATGCCTGCGCCCGCCGCCACATCGTTAATAATTTCGCTTACACTTTCACCCATGCTTGCGGTTATACTTTCTACTGTACTTGCGCTTGTGCCAAATGAATAGTCGCTGAAAGTTCGCAGATACTGTATCCCTATCAACTACGAACTATCAACTATCAACTCCTTAACGCTTACTCTTGCTCTTGCGCTACCTGTTCCAGCGCGCGGCACAGGCGCTCAAATTCCTTTTCTACCTGCGGCATCAGCGCGATAGCGCCGTCAACGCTTCCCGCTCGTCCCTTTTTTTCCAATTCCGAACACAATCGCGCCAGTTCGCGCCCGCCCAGATTGGCCGACACGCCCTTGATGCCATGCGCGGCGGACGCCAGCAGCGCGGGATTATTGGTAGTTTCGGCTTCCCGCATGGCGGCCATGCGCGGCACTACGTCGTTACGCAGGGTTTCCACGAGTTCGAGCAGCACGTCGCGCATCATGCGCAAGTCTTCCAGGAACGCCGGGTCAATCACATCTTCAACGATTAAATCTGCTGTAATCGCGCCGTCTGTAACATTATCCTGCATAGCGGCCTCCTCATTGTTCGTCCTGCCTGCCCACGGTACGGGTGGTTCCTGATGCGATAGGAGTTCCTGAGACAATGCGCTTTCCGATGCTTTCTGTTGCTTCTCCTCCGCGGTTTCGACAAGTACAGCCGTATCGGGAGGCACGGCAGGGAATAAGGATTTGTTTTTCCGCGCCTGCGCCCATTCTCCGCAGCGCGTCAGCGCGGCTTGCAGGGCGGTGGGATTGACCGGCTTGGCGAGGTAATCGTCCATGCCCGCGTCCAGGCATGCCTGCTGATCCTCTTTCATGGCGTTAGCGGTCAGGGCAACGATGCGCGGACGCTCCGACTTCGGCAAAACGCGCATTGATGTACCGCGACGCTTCCAGGCCGTCCATTTCCGGCATCTGCACGTCCATCAAAATCACGTCATAAGACTGCCGCTCCAATGCTTTCAGCACTTCCAGGCCATTGGCGGCGGCATCGGCGCGATAGCCATACTTGCCCAATAAACTGTGCATCAATTTCTGGTTTACGGCCAGGTCTTCAGCCATGAGAATACGCAGGGGCAGGCGCTGCGCAAGGGTTCGGTCATACGTGGGCACATCCCTTACTTTCAAGGGGCGATCCTGCGCCGAAAGAATGTTTGCCAGCACGTCGTACAACTGCGACTGCTTGACGGGTTTGGTCAGCATGGCCGCGAACCCGCCCTCCTCGATTTCCGCCAGGCGTGGCCCCACCGAACTCAGCCCCACAAGCGGCAGGTTTTCCGCCACGCGGCGGCGATGTATCTCCTTTGCCAGCATGATGCCGTCCATATCCGGCATTTGTATGTCCAGAATGGCAAGATCGAACTTTTCTCCGCGCCCCAGATGTTCCAGCGCTTCCCGCGCGCTTGCGCACTCCATTGCTTCCATGCCCCAGCTTCGCGCCTGCAGGAGCAGTATCTGCCGATTTGTCTGGTTGTCGTCCACAATCAGCAGCCGGCAGCCCCGCAGCGTGGCCGGATGCGCGTCTAAGGGCGTCCGCACGTCCACGGACGATACTTCGACGGGCAGGGTCACAAAAAAGGTCGAGCCTTGCCCCACCCGGCTTTCCACCCGGATACTTCCGTTCATCATCTCGCACAGCCGCTTGCAGATAACGAGGCCAAGCCCGGTTCCGCCGTATTTGCGCGTGGTCGAAGCGTCTACCTGACTAAATGAGCGGAACAGGCGATCCATTCGGTCGGCGGGGATACCGATCCCCGTATCGCGCACGGTAAATTGAAGTTCGGCGCGTTCTCCCTCCCCTGCCTGCGCCGACAGGCTGAGAACAACTTCGCCCTGCTCCGTAAACTTCACCGCGTTGCTAAGTAGATTGACCAAAATTTGCCGAACCCGCGTGACATCGCCCACCACTGTCGTCGGCGTGTTCGGCTCAATTACATACGCCAATTCCAAGCCTTTTTCCGCCGCCCGCGTGGCAAGCAAGTCCATCGCGGTTTCGATGCACTCGCGGACATCGAAGGGCCGATGCTCCACTTCCAACTGCCCGGCTTCGATTTTCGAGTAATCCAGAATGTCGTTGATAATCGTCAGCAGGGCGTCGCCGCTGTCGCGGATGATGTGGGCGTATTCCTGCTGCTCCAGCGTCAGGTTGGTATCAAGCATCAGGCCGGTCATGCCGATGACGGCGTTCATGGGTGTGCGTATCTCGTGGCTCATGGTCGCCAGAAACTCGCTTTTCGCGCGCACCGCCGCTTCTGCCGCGTCTTTTGCCCGCAGCAGTTCCTCTTCGTCCTGCTTGCGCTCCGTGATGTCAATGTGGACGCCGACCCATTCCCGGATGCTGCCATCGGTTTCCAGCACGGGTACGCCGCGCACCAAAAATTGCCGGTACACGCCGTCATAGCGCCGAACGCGCATTTCGATGTGGTAAATCGCGCGATTGGAAACGGCCTTTTTCCATTCCTCAACGGAGTATTCGCGGTCATCGGGGTGAACCGCGTCCGCCCAGCCATACCCCTGATACTGCGCGTAACGCTGCCCTGTGTACCGCGCCCATCCCGGCTGATCGCCGCGCATTTCGCCCTGCGCGGTATTGGTCCAGACGATCTGCGACGTGGCTTCAATCAGGGAGCGGAACCGTTCTTCGCTGTGGCGCAGGTCTTCTTCGGCCTGCTTGCGCTTGGCGATGTCGGTAAACGTCACCCCCGCGCCCTGAATTACGCCGTTTTCGATAATGGGCGCGGACGAGTATTCGACAGCGAAACTGCTGCCGTCGCGCCGCCAGAACACCTCATCGTCGCGCCGGCACGACCTGCCATTGCGAAACGCCTGATAGATAAGACAGGATTCGACAGGATACGGGGAGCCATCCGGGCGATGATGGTGCGTGAGGGCGTGGACGTTTTTGCCGATGATTTCTTCCGGCGCGTAGCCCAACATCCGCGCGCCCGCCTTGTTGATAAAGGTGCAGTTGCCGTTCAGATCAACGCCGTAAATGCCTTCAATGGTGGAGTTGAGCAGGAGGTTGTTGGAACGGGCAAGTTGGGCGCGTTCCTGCTCCACGCGCTTCATCCCGGTCAGGTCGCGCACATAGCCGACGAACAGGGGCTGTCCCGGCTGCTCCAATCGCGCAACCGCCAGTTCGATGGGAAATTCCTCGCCACTGCGCCGGACAGCGGTGATTTCAAGACGCTTCCCGACAACGGCATTCTCGCCCGTTTCCAGATAGCGGGCCAGGCCGTGCCGGTGGGTGTCGCGCAGGGCGGGCGGAATAATCAAGGACGCCATTTCCTGCCCCACCGCTTCGTCACGGGCGTAGCCGAAGATATGCTCGGCAGCCGCGTTCCAGCGCAGTATCTTGCCCTCGTGATTCATCATCACAATGGCGTCCATCGCGGCTTCCATCACCGCGTCTTCTATCGGCGCCACAGGCGGGCGGGGCATCAAATCCATGTTCACGACCTTACGACGCGCGAAATTGACAAACGTATCTCCTCTCCATTTACGCGCTGCCGGGCATAATAGTGCCAGATACAAGGCATCCGGCCTTCAGGTGTTCACGCAACAGGGTTTTGGCTTTTACCTGCAATAAGATTCACGAATGTAGCCTAAAGTGTACTCAAAGGGAGGTATAATGTACTATTAGAACCACTTCTTGATGCTACCGTAGACGCGAGGAACGTGGCAGAAAGGCAATGGAATGGAAACAGAAAACAGTATAAGCGGAACAAGTGTGGAAGCCTTGCTCTCCCCCGATCAAGCGGCGGCGGCGCTAGGCGTTCGGCGACGCACATTAGAAGATTGGGTTCGCGCCGGAAAAATTCCTGTTGTCAAGCTAGGACGATTGCATAAGTTTCGTCCGGCAACACTGCAGCAATTTATCGAAACACAGGAAACGCTTGTCACCACAAGAAACAAGCCCGTTCAAATCGAAACATCTGTTCCTTCCGATTTGGAGAAGGCTGCCGTACAGGACGCTGCCAAACGTCAAAGGCAAATTGCCTTGCTGGAACAATGGAACGCCGAAGATGCGACTGACGATCCGCAGGAGATTGCTCGGCGAGAAGCCGAATGGGGAGCGTTTGAAAAGAGCCTGGAAGCGAACCGCCTTGCGTTGCCTGTCTCGGAGGTCTGATGCTATCTGCAATTGTGCTGGATGAAAGGCCGCTCAGTCTGGCTGCGCAAGATCAAAGCAAACCGGAGGCGATTGCTTTTCGCAAGTGGATGATAGACTGGATCAGGCGCGGCGCTACATTTTATATCCCGGAGATTACCGATTATGAGCTGCGGCGCGAACTGGTTCGCGCCGCGAAAACGGAAAGTTTGGTAAGATTGGACGCGCTGCCGCAAATCGGCATCTATCTGCCTCTGACCACAGCGCAAATGCGCGAAGCCGCCCGATTGTGGGCGCATGTACGCAATTTGAACCTGACCACTGCGGACAAACAGGCGCTCGATGGAGACGTGATCTTGTGCGCTCAGGCGCTGAGTTTGGGAATACCTGCCGACCAAATTATCGTAGCAACCAGTAACGCCGCTCATATAGGACGCTTTCTCAATGCGGCGGCATGGGCAGACATTCAGCCCGAAGAGGAGTAAGCGCACCGCAACATTCGTGTCCGCCAACGGTTAGCACAAATACTTTGTTGCGCCATACTTTGGTTCAGGAGACGCCAATGCCTGATGGCTAATGCCTGATGCCTGCTCTGCGGCGGATGTTGTCCAGAAACACGGTTAGAATGATCACCGCGCCCAGGATTACCGGCTGCAAATCGTTTTTAATATGTACCAGCACCAGTCCTATTGTGATAACCGTAATGGTCAATGCGCCGACTAACGCGCCTAAAATGCTGCCCCTGCCCCCGCTCAGGCTTGTGCCGCCGATGACGACGGCGGCGATGGCGTCCAGTTCGGCTCCCGTACCGGCGTTTGTGCTTGCCAGTCCGAAGCGGGCTGTGACCAGCAATGCGCCTACGCCCGCTCCCAATCCCGCCAGCGCATACGCCAGCGTTTTGTTTGCGGCCACATCCACGCCGCTCAAACGCGCCGCCTGCTCGTTGCCGCCAATGGAAAGCATGTACCGGCCCGAACGAGTACGGGTCAGCAGCCAGGTTCCAAGCAGCACCATCAGCAATGTGATAATGACAAGCGGCAAACCCTGCCCCAATGCCAGCAGGCGCGGATAGGGCGTTGCTACGCTGCTGCCGTCAGTTGCCGTCAGTGTCAGTCCGCGCGCAATCGTGAGCATCCCCAGCGTGGCGACAAACGGCGGCACGCGCCCAAAGGAAACCACCAGGCCGTTAATCACCCCACATCCCATGCCGACGAGCAGGCCGATGATAATCGCCCCTTCCACTTTCAGCCCGCTCGCTACAGCGCGTGACACCAGTAATCCCAAAAACCCTTCCACCAACAGGAACACGCACAGTGACGTGATAAACTGCGGGTTCAAAAGCGCGTTTTCACTGCTGAGACGTGACGTTTTCTGCCGCAGGAAGACGAGCCAGGCGCACAGTACGGCAACCGGACTTACTGCAAGGCCCACAAGCCACAGAGGCATAACCGGCTTGCCTGTAAGCGCCATTGCCAGCCCTACGCCCGACAGCGCTAAGACAGACCCGATAGACAAATCTATGCCGCCCGTCAAAATCACAAACGACATGCCCACTGCCAGCACGACATTCCGCGCCGACTGCTGAAGCACGTCCGGCAAGTTCGCCGCCGTCCAGAAGATGCGCCGAAAATCGGGGTGCAGCGAAAACAGGGCGCACACCAATATCAGCGTGAGCCAGGGACGCAGTATGCCCAACAGCCGCGCCTTCCACAAAGCCGTGGCTGCATTTACTTCTACGGAGTGCGGCGGGGGTAAAGGAGGGATGGTCATAAAAGGTGAATTATCCTTGATGCTGCAAGTTGTGCAGGAGTTTGCCTGTAGAGCGTGGAACACGCTGTCAATGATCCCTACCAACGAACAGGAGAATTGAAATCAATGACGACAACTATTCAACCGGAAGCAACGCCTGATCTGGAAAACCTGCCCGATTTGTCCGGCGAATATGCGCTGGGCGAGGAACAAATTGCCGCCTTCCGGCGGGACGGGCATGTGCTGCTGCGCCATGTGTGTACGCCCGATGAGATCGCCATATACCGCCCTGTCCTCAACAACGCCACTTATGCGCTGAACAACGAAACGCGCCCGATGGCAGAACGCGACACGTATGGCCGCGCGTTTTTGCAGACCATGAACCTGTGGCGCAGCGACGAAGCCGCGCGCAAGTTTACGCTGGCAACGCGCTTCGCCAAAATCGCCGCCGACCTGATGGGGGTGGACGGCGTTCGCCTGTACCACGACCAATCGCTGTACAAGGAAGCGGGCGGCGGGCACACGCCCTGGCATCAGGATCAATACTACTGGCCGCTCGATACCACGCACACAGTTACGCTCTGGATGCCGCTCGTGGACGTGCCGATAGATATGGGCGCGCTGACGTTTGCGACGGGTTCGCATCAGGAAGGATTTCTAGGCCATATCGCTATATCCGACGAGTCCGAGGAGCGGTACGCGCAAATCGTCCAACAAAAAGGCTACAACGTTACCAATGAAGTGATGCAGGCGGGCGACGCCACGTTTCACGCGGGTTGGACGCTGCACTCCGCGCCCGGCAACGCAGGCAATGCCACGCGGGAAGTGATGACTATTATCTACTTCGCGGACGGCACACTCGCCCTGAACCCCGACAACCCCAACCGCCAGAACGATCTGGACTCGTGGCTGCCGGGAGTGAAACCGGGTGAACTCGCCGCGAGTGAAATAAATCCGGTTGTGTACAAGCGCGGAAAATAGTTCGTTTTTTGTGTGGTTATAGTTTACCTCACGCGGCAAAGGGCTTTTTGTCTTGAACCATGATTTATGTGATTATTAGGATGAGCATGATGGGCTGTTCTTCCTCATGGTAATCATCAAAATCACATAAATCATGGTTCAAGACAATTAAAATGGAGCGAGCGACTTGAAGTTGGCTGAAGACATTGAGGCAATCAAACTTCGGGGCGCGTACTATACCTCTCCCCTGCTTGTGCATGCCTGCCTGCAGCGCATTGCAACCCTGACGGATGCCGGACGTTGTCTGCGGGTTCTGGAGCCTTCCGCCGGGGATGGCGCGTTTGTACGGGGGTTTCGTGATTTTGCGGCGCGCGGGCAATTGGCGTCGCCGCATCTTACCTGCATCGAACTTTCCGGGGAGGAAGCCGCCAAATGCCGCGAGGCTATGGACTGTTATGGCATTGCAGGACAAACTATTCACAGCAGTTTTTTCGCCTGGGCGGATGGAAACGAGGAACGTTTTGATGCCGTTGTCGGCAATCCTCCGTTTGTCCGCTATCAGTTTGTGCCCGCGCAAGACCGCATGTTAGCCGAAATGTTGCTGCGAAGCGAGGGGATTACCTTACAGGGCGTGTCGAACCTGTGGATTCCGTTTGTCCTGTTAAGCCTGCGCCGTTTGAAGCAGGGCGGGGCGTTTGCGCTCGTGCTGCCGAGTGAACTGCTGACAACCATTTCGGCGGGGCAGGTACGTTCCGACTTGATACGCCACTGCGACGCGCTGCAAATAGACTTATACCCCCGCGATGCGTTTCCCGACATTTTGCAGGATGTGGTGATTGTCAGCGGCATTTACGCGCAGGACGCGCAAACGGAACGCGCGGCGACATTTTGCGAACATACGTCGGGCGGCGTACACTCCTGGCGGCATCGGGTTTCCGCTTCGAGTGAATCCTGGATGCGCTATCTGCTGACGGCTCAGGAATGGGAAGCGTTCGACAGGGCGCAAAGACTTCCGGGCTTTCACCAACTCAAAAGCGCGGCCACGCTGGGCGTTGCCATTGTCACGGGAGCCAATGACTTTTTCACCGCAGATGAAAACACCGTTAATCAGTTTGAACTTCACGCCTGGGCGCGTCCCCTGCTGGCGCGTACCGCAGACAGTCCCGGCATCATTTTCAACCAATCAGATCAGGAATACGCGCGAACGCAGGGCCGCAAAT
Source organism: uncultured Chthonomonadaceae bacterium (assembly GCA_963835065.1). Lineage (GTDB taxonomy): Bacteria > Armatimonadota > Chthonomonadetes > Chthonomonadales > Chthonomonadaceae > CAWFQB01. The sequence continues at coordinate 428,834 of CAWIEK010000053.1, forward strand.
CGTGGCTGCTGGATTTCAGCGCGTCTCGTCCCGACCCGATGCGGCATCTGCTTGCCGCGCAGTATCTTCAAGCGGGCGTTGAGCGCGGATTGCCTGAACGGTACAAATGCCGTATTCGCGCCCCCTGGTATCGCGTCCCGCACATCAAATCGGGCGCGCTGATGCTGCCCAAGCGCGCCCACCAACACCACCGCTTGCTCTTAAACCACGCGCAGGTATTCACTACGGACACCATCTACCGGGGCGAAATGACGCCCGCCTTTGCCGGCAGGGAAGCCGACTTGGTTTCCGGCTTCCACAACTCCCTGACCCTGCTTTCCGCCGAACTGGAAGGCCGAACCTATGGCGGCGGCGTGTTGGAACTGGTTCCCTCGGAACTCGCCCGCTTAATTGTTCCCCTCGTCCACACGTCACCTTACTTGGAACATCTGGACAACATCAGCCGACAGGCAGGCGGGCAGCGAGATGCCTTCGACGTACTGGTTAAAGAAACGGATCAACTGCTTGGCTGCGATAATACCGGAATATGCGGAAGTGCAGCCATGCCTTAATGCCGCCAGAAAACGCTTGTGCCTACGACGCTTTCATGGCAGCGAGGGCAAGGTGACAGTACAAGAAAGGATGAACCGCCACCTGCCAAACACCTATTTCGCCATCTCATAGAACGCCTATTTCGCCATCTCATAAAACGCTTGCGCGTAGATTTTGGCGGCGTTGAGGAGGGTGGACACGGCGATGCGCTCGTCGGGTTCGTGGGCGGGGCCGTCGCTGCCGCCGGGGAAGCCTGCGCCATACGCGACGACATGGGGCGTGGCGCGGGCGTAGGTTCCGCCGCCCATTGTGCCGGGCTGCGAATCCTCATCTCCCGTATTTTCGCGGTAGACGCGCAGCAGGGTGGCAACCGGTTCCTGATCTAACGGCACGTACAGCGGGGCTTGATCGTGGATTTCCGCCAGCGTCCAGCCGGCTTTTTCGCCTACGGGCGTATACGCGGCAATCAGTTCGTCCTTGCTCCACGTCACGGGGTAGCGGATGTTGTAGGTGATGCGGACCTTGTCTTCCGTCGCTTCCAGTATGCCCAGATTGCTGGTCAGCGGTCCGGCTACGTCGTCCGTGTGCGCGATGCCGAGCGCCTGCCCGGTCGGGTCTACCGTGTCGGCAATCCAGTCAAGCCACAGTTCGGTATCCGGCAGGTTGAGGGTGGCGAGGGCGCGGGCTAGGCGGGCAACGGCGTTATCGCCACTGGCAGGGCGGGCGCCGTGCGCGGATTTGCCGAATGCGGTGATTTTCAGCGTGTCCGCGCCCGGAACCAGAATCACGTTACGATCCCAATAGTTATCCAGAGTTTCGGCAGCGTGGGCAAGCGCGTCCGGTGAGCCGGTGAGCAGGGCTTCGGCGTAATCGGGAACCATATTGGGGCGCCGCCCACCCGTTGCGCTTGCAATGCGCAGTTCCCCGGCGGTTTGCGGACGGGCTTTTTCCAGTATTAAGTTGGCGATCCCTTTTTCCGCATAGATGAGCGGGAATCCGGCGTCGGGCGTGAAGCCTAAAACGGGCCGTTCCTCATTGGCAACCTCAAAATAGTGGTGAACGCAGCCGAAACCGGACTCTTCATCGCAGCCGAAAATCACGCGGATGCGGCGGCGCAGGGGCAGGCCGCTGTCCAGCACGGCTTTGGCGGCGAACAGCGCGGCATACGTCGGGCCTTTGTCATCGGAACTGCCCCGCGCATAGATATAGCCGTTGTCCAGTTCCGCGCCATACGGCGGATGCTGCCAGCCGTCGCCTTCGGGCACGACATCCAGATGCCCCAAAGCGCCGACGTATTCCGCGCCCGCGCCGAATTCCGCATGGCCCGCGTAGCCGTCTACGTCTTTGGTTTGAAAGCCGAGTTGCTGACATAGATTCAGGGTGTAATCCAGCGCCTCGCGGCACGTCGGGCCGAACGGCGCGTTGGGCTGCGGGTCGGCCTTCAGGCTGGGGATGCGCAGGACGCCCTGCAAGGCCGTAACGATCTGCTCTTCATGGCTGTCAATCCAGTCATGGAGTTTCTTCACATCGGGATTGGTGGTCGGGTTCATAAGGTTCTTCATTCGCTTTCTGTGGGTTATAATTCGCTTGCTTATTCGCCTGCTTAACGCTTGTGCAAGTTGTTCTGCGCCCATTATAGCAAACCACGCGCCGGAAGAAAAGCCCTGCAAGGATTTCCGGGAGAATTTCATTCAAATAGCAGGTTTTTGAACTCCGTTCCGCGCGATTTTTGAGTTATAATAAAGCATGATTGTTCGGGAAATGCTTTTCAGGAGAATTGCCTTATGACCGCTCCCCACACCCCGGCTCCGTCCGATACCCCGGTTCCTGCGCCTACTGCGGAATACTACGAAAAAATCGTCACCACGCCCCGCCATTCTTCGCGGACGGGCAGGTACATACTGCTTGCCCTGCTGCTGCTGCTGACAGGCGGCGAGGTGTTGTATATACGGCATGTCCGCGCCAATGACCGGCTGCGCGATGCCGTGCTGCAAGACGACGCCGAACAGACGCGCGACATGCTGCGATTGGGAGCCGATCCCAATCAGCGCTATGTCAGCGCATTGGAAGAGACGCCCGGCCTGTGGCGCTACATTCCCGGCGTCCGCTCGGCGGAAACCACCTCCACAAAAGGCAAAACCCTGCTGATGATTGCCGCCGGAGCGGGCCGAAGCGACGTGACGCGGACGCTGCTGGAGCATGGCGCAAACCCAAATGTAAAATCCGCGTCCGGCATGACGGCACTGCTGGCCGCATCCGGCGCGCGCGACCCGCTCACGGTAAAACTGCTATTGGATAAAGGGGCCGACCTGCGCGTCCATGACAGCGAAGGCCACGCGCCCCTGCACCTGGCCGCCCGCCTTGGCAATGTGGAAACGCTGACCACCCTGCTGGACAACAAAGCGGATTTGGAAGCAAAAGACATGCAGGGCGAGACAGCCCTGTTTCTGGCCGCCGCCAACCATCAGGAGGAAGCCGTCAAGCTGCTGCTGGCGCGGGGAGCCGATATCGATTCTTTGTCCGCCGCGCAAACTGACCGCTCCAATGCGGAACAACGTTCGCCTTCACAACCTCCAACGGTCATGCAGGAGCATACGACGCCCCTGCTGTGGGCCGCGCAGTTAGGGTCGCCCTCACTTGTCAGCGCCATTTGGGACAAGCGCATGGATGCCGATGCGCGGCTCAATTACGGCATTCTGGCGCTGATGCGGGCTGCGCAGTCCGGTTCGGCGGAAACCGTGAAAGCGCTGCTGGAGCGCGGCGTTGAGGTTGAAACGCCGGTTCCCACCACGCAGCGTCAATCGCCCTCATACTATTATTTCACGCCCCTGATGATTGCCGCCGGTCAGCACAATCCTGCCATTTGCCGCCTCCTGCTGGATAAGGGCGCAAACGTCAATCGGCAGGATGAGGGAGGCTTGACGCCCCTGCTGGCGGCGGCTACCGCCTCGAACGGCGAAGTTGTTGATCTGCTGCTGGCGCGGGGGGCCGAGGTCAACGTTCACAATGCGCAGGGGGAAACGCCGCTGATGGTGGCCTGCAACTCGCTTGACGCCACTCGCGCGCTGCTAGCGCATGGAGCCGATGTCAATGCCCGCGACAATCACGGCAACACTGCGCTGATGCACTCGCAAAACAACGACGTGATGCGGCTGCTGCTGCAACATGGAGCGGATGCGCATAGCCATAGCGTGGATACCATGCTGCTCGCCCGCGCTACGACGGCGGACGTCGTTGCCTTGCTGATTGCGCATGGAGCCAACGTCAACGAGCGTGACTCGCGGGGCAAAACCGCCCTGATGCGTACCTTCTATGATCCTGCCATTCCCGCCCTGATCGAGCATGGCGCGGATGTCAACATGCGCGATTACGCGGGGCGTACCGCACTCCACGACGCCGTATCGCAAATGTCCCTTCAGCGCGTCAATCTGCTGATTGCGCACGGAGCCAACGTCAACGCCGCTGCCACAAACGGTGAAACGCCCCTGTCCCTGGCAAAACAGCGCAATTATGCGCTGGTAATTGATGCGCTCGTGAAAGCCGGCGCGACGAAGTAAGCGCTGCTGCGGGTGGGTTGGAAAAAGGATAATGGATGTTTCCCTTTGCGTTTGTGTTCTCGTGCCTGTCACCGTTTCTGCCGCTGACAACTTCGCCGCCTGCGGATACACCCGTCGCCCCTGGTAAAACGGAAGCGCAAAAAGATACTCCCGCCCTGCCGCAGCGGAATACAGGCGGTACTCCTGTTTCTTCCGTTGCGCCTGTGCTTCCCACGCTGCCTGATGCGCAGGCGAACGGGCAATCGTCTCCACCTGCACAAGAGACTTCACGCCCTGCCCCTGCCTCGCAAACGGCTTCGCAGGGCGCGGGGCCGGTATCGCCCGCTTATTATCAGCCCGGTTCTCCCACGCCCCCGCCCCTCAACCGCGCGGGTTATCAGGTATTCGGAACCCTGCGATTGCGCGAGGAAGATTACAACTGGTTCCCCGCCAACAAAGCGAACGGCGCGTACACGTTTTTGGGCGGGTTTGCGCGCGTCGGTGTCAGCCGGGCGACGCGCACCGAAGATTTTGTCGCCGAGTTCGCCGCGCCGTTTCTGGCCGGACTGCCGACGCAGGCGATTGCGTCCGGCTCGGCTGGCTCGTTGGGACAGGGCGCGAGTTATGAGGGGGCGAACCACAATCAGGTGGCGAGTTTTTATCTCAAGCAGGGCTATGTCCGTTTCAAGAACGCGGGCAATCCGGCCAATACGGTTCGCCTGGGACGCTTTGAAGCGACGGACGGCCTGGAAACGGTCAGCGCCGATCCCTCCCTGGCGTGGATCAAGCAAAATCGCATCGGGCAGCGACTAATCAGCCCTTCCATTTATACCAACATCGGGCGCAGTTTCGACGGCATACAGGTGGTCAACAACACGCGCCTGCGCAACATCACTGCGGCGTTTCTGCTGCCCACGCGGGGCAACTATGACCTGAACGGGTGGGATACGCTTTCCGATATTCGGCTCGGCTACCTTGCGGCAACGTATCCGCAACCCGGCCCTCATGCCAGTGGCGAGGGCCGCTTGTTCGCCCTGCTGTACAATGACAGCCGCGACGGCGGGGTGGTCAAGGTGGACAATCGCCCGCTGACGAACGCGCAAAACCAGCCTGTTCGCGCCGGGGATAAGGGCGCCATTACGTTTCTCACGCTTGGCGGCAACTACGAGCGCGTGGAACCGTTGGGAAACGGCAAAGTGGACGGCATGGTGTGGGGCGCGGGGCAGATGGGACGGTGGGGTTCGCTGCGGCACGGGGCGTTCGCGTTTGTAGCGGAAGCCGGGTATCAGCCTCCTCTTCCCGCTCTCAAGCCCTGGCTGCGCGTCGGCTACAACTACTACAGCGGCGACGGCAATGCCAACGACGCCATTCACGGCACGTTTACCGCCCCGGAATACACGTCGCGCACGTTTGCCCGCTTCCCCTTTTTCAATCAGGCCAATCTGGAAGATATTTTCGCGCAACTGCTGCTGCGTCCTACTCCCCGCGTTTCCATTCGCGCCGACGCGCATGGCCTGCGCCTTGCCCAGAGTCAGGACTTGTGGTATTCGGGCAACGGCGCGTATGAAATCCACAACTTCGGCTTTACCGGCCGTCCAAGCAACGGCCACAGCAATCTCGCCAATCTGTACGACATCAGCGTAGATTATCAAGCCTATCATGCGCTCACCCTGTCCCTGTACTTCGCGTATGCCGACGGCGGCGACGTAATCTCCGCCATCTATCGCGGCCACGAAGCCACGTTCGCGTATGCCGAGGCAACGTACCATTTTTGAGGGGAGCATTGAGCGTTGAGCGTTGAGCGTTGAGGGTAATGCAGCCGCCGAACGTCGGGGCGGCAGTGCTTTGAGCGCATGGGAAAAGAAAAGAGATATGTAGAGAGATCGTCGAAATCTTGGCAATACAGCGCTTCCAGCACGAGGTCTCGTTGTGTCTGGTTGTAGGAGTTAGAGGCGTCGTGACCTCCGAAGCGTCAGGGCGAACGGGGAGAGTGACCAGGCATCTTCTTGCACCTCCCTTCTGGGTTAGATTGTTGAGAGTGGAGAAGAACTCCGAACTTTCAATGGCCCGCCACCTAGCTAGTTAGCAGCCTTTATTAAGTAGACATTCATGTAGTAATAGACCGCGTATGCAGGGAAAAGGTTTCTATTTTCCAGGCTGTTTGAAACTTTTTTGTCTGTTTTTTCTGGAAGTTGTTGAGGTGGTCGTAAGCCCTGTTGTGTCCCTACGTTTGGGAACTTAGAGCCTATCCCAACTGGCCGGGTATTGAAAATACCCGGCAGGAAAGTGCAAGCGTCCTGCGGACGCGAATTCCCGCCTATCGGCTTCAACATTCCACAATTCTCAACTTCGTCCAGCCTTACAAGCCTGAGCGGTTGTCGCTATAATGTACGCATCCGGCAACAAGGCCGTGACGTGCCAATGGATGCAGAGACAGCAACTATGTCAGATTGTACACGGTCAGAACGTCTAAAGTGGTGGAGTGGCGGTTCTCTTATTGTCGCTTCTCCAAGCCTTATTTATGCTGCCTATTCCTTCTGTTCTGGTCAGACTTCTATCGGATGGGCTGCGTTGTACGCTGCCGCAGGAGCCATACTGCTGTATTTATTCATCGTGTGTTTTGTCTTTCAAGATGAATTTATTGAGATGGGGATTATCCCTGTCCTGATCCTATCTATCCTTTTCGTTATTCTCTTTCCGGTGTTTTTGCAAGCGCGGCAGAAAGCACAAAGGGGACATAACCCACAGATACAAAAGAGCCAGAGGAAGTTGTAGAGTTCTTTCGCCTTGCCACTCCAAGCATTGCACCCTCAACTCTCAACCCTCAACCATTACCCCCTATTGCCAGCGCCCGTACAAAACAGATATAATGAAGAACCTTTTCCCGCGTTGATGTTGCTGTGTTGACGGCTTGCGGGAAACTATTTGCGGCCTGAATTTGTCGGTAGAGGAAACAGCGCGGCGTTTTGCCGCACAATCGTTTCTCTTCTCATTCGGCAATTGGGAACGCATGACAGGAGTTTGTTATGGCTTTATCCGCTGAGGAAGTGCGCAAGGTCGCGCTTCTGGCCCGCCTGGAATTGACGGACGAGGAGATTGATACGCAGGCGACCAACCTCAACAACCTGCTGGCGCAGTTCGAGGCGCTGCAAAACCTGGATGTGACGGGCATTGAGCCGACGTCTCATTCCATCCCGGTTTTTAACGTTTTGCGCGAGGACGCGATTCGCCCGTCCCTGTCCCGCGAACAAGCGCTGGCAAACGCGCCGGAACAGCGCGAAGGCTGCTTTGTCGTGCCGCGCATTATAGGGGAGTGATGAGTGATGAATGATGAGTGATGAATGTTCTGTATATGGCTTGCCGTCTTGCACGAAGAACGCTCTACCTGTACAGTTCCTCCATTCATCATTCACCACTCATCACTCATCATTACGAATTGGGGATTTCTGCATGTCGGAACTTTTTGAATTGACAGTAGGCGAGGCGCAGGAACAGCTTGCCGCCAAAACAATCTCTTCCCGCGAACTGACCCAATCCGTTTTGGCGCGGATTGGCGCGGTGGAGGAGCGGGTAAAGTCGTACCTGACGGTTCTGCCCGAAGCCGCATTAGCGCAGGCGGAGCAGGTTGATGCGCGCCGCGTGTCGGGTGAAAGCCTGCCCCCGCTGGCGGGCATTCCCATCGCGCTGAAAGATAATATGTGTACGACGGGCGTGACCACAACGGCAGGGTCGCGCATTTTGCATAACTTCGTGCCGCCGTATGACGCGACGGTTGTGCAGAAACTGCGGGCGGCGGGAGCGGTGTTTGTCGGCAAGGCGAATCTGGACGAGTTTGCAATGGGGTCGTCTACGGAAAATTCCGGTTTTCATACCAGCCACAACCCCTGGGATCTGGCGCGGGTTCCGGGCGGGTCATCGGGCGGGTCGGCGTCTGCCGTTGCCGCCGGGGAAGCGCTGGGGGCGCTCGGCTCGGATACGGGCGGGTCTATCCGGCAGCCGGCCAGTTTGTGCGGCATCGTCGGCCTGAAACCTACGTATGGCCGCGTCAGCCGTTATGGATTGATTGCGTACGCCAGTTCGCTGGATCAGATCGGGCCGTTGAGCCGGGACGTTCGGGACTGCGCCCTGCTGTTCGACGCCATTGCCGGGTACGACCCGCTCGACAGCACCAGCACGAACATGCCCGCGCCGGATACGGCAAGCCATCTGCAAGGCGGAATCAAGGGACTGCGGCTTGGCATTCCTAAAGAGTATTTCGGCGCGGGGGTTGCGCCTGAAGTGGCGAGCGTGGTACAGGCCGCCATTCAGAAATTAACGGAATTGGGCGCGATAGTGGGCGAGTGTTCCCTGCCGTACACGGATTACTGCCTGGCCGCGTATTACATCCTCGCCCCTGCGGAGTGCAGCAGCAACCTGGCGCGTTTCGACGGCGTGAAGTACGGCCTGCGCAGCAAAGAACTCGCGGGGCATATCGGCCTGACGGAAAAGACGCGGGACGAGGGTTTCGGCGCGGAAGTGAAACAGCGCATTATGATCGGCACGTATGCCCTGTCTGCGGGCTATTATGACGCTTACTACAAGCGGGCGCAGCAGGTGCGGACACTTATTCGGCAGGACTTTGACCGCGCGTTTGAAACCTTCGACGCGCTGGTAACGCCCACCTCGCCCGTGGTCGCGCCCAAAATCGGCGAAAAGGCGGACCCTCTGGCGATGAAACTGCTCGATATCTGCACCCTGCCCGTCAACATGGCCGGCCTGCCCGGACTGTCGCTGCCATGCGGCTTTGTGGAGGGCCTGCCCGTCGGCCTGCAATTCATCGGCAAAGCCTACGACGAGGCCACGCTGCTCCGCGCCGCCTACACCTACGAACAGGCAACCGACTGGCACAAGCAGCGCCCGGCGTTGTAAAGTGTTCACAATGTTTTTTGCTGTTTGCGCCGTAAATAGATGAACAAAATCGGGGTTTCAGCCGACACTCAGAAAATACAACACGTCGCTTCTGAGAGCAGGCTGTCCTGGGGTTGAAGCTAAGGAATGGTTCGCTGTAATTGCGGGCGGATTTCCTCTTCCCTTGCTTTCTGAAGCGCCGCGAGTCATAGCGAACGCAACAGGAAGTAACCACGATGAACGCGCAACTGAATACACAAAACGTTTCCAATCGCCTGCCGCTTGTCAATTACCTGGCCGTGCAATTGCAGGAAATTATCTGCATGGGGCCGGGACATACGATGATGTGGGCGGACAATCACGCGCATCACGCTTTGCAGTCGTTTGCGCGGCCTGAAAACCTGCACGACTGGCTGCAGGTCAGCGTACAGGGCGGCGCGGAATGTCATTTGATGGTGCAGTTTCCCCTGCCCGAAGCCGTTGGCGAGGCTGCCAAGCGCCAGATGGATCATTTGTTCGCGCAGTACGGCTGGACGCACGAGCAGGCGGACGGGCGCGAGTGCCTGGTCTATTATGTGGCGCAATCTTCCGACCCGCGCCATTTGCTGGACGAAGCGGAAACCGCCGCGCAGCAATGCGCTCAGGTCATGGAGCGGTTGTGGAGCGCCCATGACGTAAATGACATCGCCCTGCTTGCGGCGCGCGGTCCGAAACTGGCGCAATCGCGCGCCCTTGCCAACCCTGCAAATCAGCCCATGACCCAAATCCTGTCCCGCGCCGCCTGATACGCGGCAACAATCCGGCGGCAGGTTTTCCCACAGGGGCGTGATCTTTCTCACGCCCCTGATTGTGTTTTTCCTGTGACCGTAACCTTCCTGCCCCCGCGCAGGAACAAACGTCAGGAACACAGATTACGAAAATGAGGTTGCCATGCCTGTTGCCGTTCGCCCCGCCACTGCCAACGACCTGCCCGGCATTTTGGACATTTACAATCACGCCGTCGCGCACACCACCGCCACCGCCGATTATGAGCCGCACACGCTGGAAATGCGCGAAGCGTGGTTTGCCGAGCGTACCGGAAAAGGCTTCCCCGTTTTCGTCGCCGTCCAAACCGAGACGGGGCAGATTGTCGGCTGGAGCGCATACGGTCCCTATCATACGCGCATCGGGTATCGCTTCACCGTAGAAAATTCCGTATATGTTCATGCCGATTGGCGCGGGCAGGGCATCGGCAAATTGCTTCTTGCCCCGCTCATCGAACACGCCACCCGTCACGGCTTCCATGCCATTCTCGCCAGCATTGACGGCAGCAATGAGGCCAGTATGCGCCTCCACGCGGCCTTCGGCTTCACGCAGGCCGCCCGCTTGAAAGAAACCGTGTACAAGTTCGACAAATGGCTGGATGTCGTGTACATGCAATTGTTATTACCCCCGCCTGCGTAAGAACAAACAACTGTTTGTACTTGTAAATTTGTCAGTGAGGAGAACAGCAATGGCCGAAACAATTGAACAGCCGGAACGTTTTCCCGAAGAAACGGAGGAACATCGATCCTCTTCCGCGAATGTGAATGCATGTAGTGGAACCATCCACTTCCACAGAGCTATTTGTCGCGCAACATCCAAAGCGCGTGGAACTCTCCGAAGAAGAAGTTGTAAGGCGCATGGAAGCGTTTCCGGCACGAAAAGACAAGTTCGTTGCCGCTATTCGAGAGGGTAAGAATCGAAGCGTATATCCCTTAGAAGCAGGAGTTTGAACTCGTATGACAGCTATTGAAACCAAGACGAAAATTGAGTATGAGCCGGTTGTGGGTATGGAGTGCCATGCGGAACTGCTGACGGAAAGCAAAATGTTCTGCGGGTGCGAGAACAAGTTTGGCGGCGAGCCGAACACGCGCTGCTGCCCTGTGTGCATGGGGATGCCGGGTTCGTTGCCCGTGATGAACAAGAAGGCCGTTGAGCATGTCATGCGTACCGCACTGGCGCTCAATTGCCGCATCAACCCGGTTGCCAAATTTGACCGCAAAAACTACTTTTATCCCGACCTGCCCAAAGGCTACCAGATCAGCGAGTATGACTTTCCGATTGGCGTCGAGGGATGGATGGACATTGATGTGAACGGCGAAACCAAGCGCATCCACATTCGCCGCGTTCATCTGGAAGAAGATACGGGCAAGCTGTTCCACGTCGCGGGCAACGACAGCTATGTGGATTTGAACCGCTCCGGCGTTCCCTTAATGGAAATCGTCACGGAATTTCCGCCCGACATCCATTCTTCCGAAGAAGCCCGCGCGTATCTGACAAAACTTCGCGCCATTCTCACGTATATTGACGTATGTGACGGTAAAATGGAAGAGGGGTCGCTGCGCTGTGAGCCGAACGTGTCCATACGCCCCAAAGGTTCCGGCACGTTCGGAACCAAGTCCGAGATTAAGAACCTGAACTCGTTCCGAGCGGTGCAGAAGGGCATTGATTTTGAAGTGGCGCGGCAGGCCGAACTACTGGAGCGCGGCGAAACCATACGGCAGGAAACGCGGGGCTGGAACGACGCCAAGCAGGAAACGTTTGCGCAGCGCAGCAAGGAAGTGGAGCAGGAATACCGCTATTTCCCCGAACCCGACCTGGTTCCCCTGCACATCACGCCCGAATGGATCGCGGAAGTTCGCGCGTCCATGCCCGAACTGCCCGATGCGCGTAAAGCCCGCTTCATGTCCACGTTCGAACTTTCTTCTGTAGATGCCGGGTGGCTGACCGATTCGCGCCCCATCGCCGATTACTTCGAGCAGACCGCGCAGATCAGCAGCAACGGCAAGGGCGCGGCCAACTGGATCATGGGCGATTTGAGCAAACTGCTTAACGCGGCGGGCAAAGACATTACGGCCTGCCCGATTACGCCCGCTAATCTCGCCGCCCTGCTACAGATGATCGCGGACGGCATTGTCAGCGGCACGATTGCGAAAGAACTGCTGGAAAGAATGTTCGCAACGGGTGAAGAGCCGAACCTCATTGCTGACCGCGAAGGCTTGAAAACCGTCAAGGACACGGGCGCGCTGCAAGCCATTGTGGACAAAGTGTTTGCCGAAAACGCGGATGTGGTAACGGCCATCAAGGAAAAAGGCCTGGTCAACAAGCGCGGCTTTCTCGTCGGGCAGGTAATGAAAGCCGGAGGCGGTAAGATTGACCCGAAAGACGTCAACGCGGCGGTGGACGAGAAACTGAAAGAGTGACTTTTCTTATGCGTCAAACCTTTATCTGAACCATGATTTATATGATTTTGATTATTACCATGATGAACAGGATTTACCGAAAGATGCAGTTAGAGCAGGCACACGGCAGCCTGAATACGCGAGTGGTTTCCCCGGCAATGCGGAGAGTGGCTACAGGCTTGGCTAATCGGCCAGCGAATAGAATCAAACGGGAGAGTTGTACGTCTGCAACAATAGGCGCGCTCCTATTTTCGGTCCTTTGCGCTCCTGTACAAGGGCAGGCCGCGCAGGGTGGGAATGGGACGGCGAAATCGCCTGCCCTGCCGAATGCGACGCAGGCTGCGCCTTCCCCTGTCCCGGTTACGCTGGCCTCGCTGGACGCGGAATTACAAACGACGGTGAAAAATGCGCCCGATGCCGCGAAATGGCCGGGGCAGGATTACGTGACGCTGCTGGATTCGGGGGATGTGACGGCGCAGGCGGATGGAACGCTGATACGACGCTATCGCGTGATTCGGAAACTGTTTCGGGAAAGCGCCCGCAGTCAGGCCGAAATCAGCCTTTCCTACTCGCCGCTTTCTGAAACGATGACCGTGCTTCATGCCCGCACCATACAGGCGGACGGACAGGTTCGGGAAGTGGCGGCGGCGGACGTTCGCGCCAACAACGGCGGCAGCGCGTATCCTTTGTATGAGGACATGCGCTCCATGAGTTTTTCCCTGCCCGGCATCGAAGACAACTGCGTGATAGATTACGAATGGGAAGTGAAAGACCGACCGCTGCTTCCCGGCCAGTTCTGGCGCGGTTGGCGCTTCAACGGCACATCTCCGGTTATGCGCAGCCGCTTCGTCGCGCATGTTCCCGCCGACAAGACCGTGCGCTATCAGGTAGTCAAAGCCAACACGATTACGGAGGAGGCCGCGTGGAAGCCTGTGATCTCGTTTTCCGCCGATGGCAAAACGCGAACCTACGCCTGGGAACACGCCAACATTGCGCCCCTTGCCGACGAGCCGGGGATGCCTCCATACTATCTTATCAATACTCGGGCAATAGTCAGCAGTCTGAACTCCTGGCAGGCGGCTGCGGATTGGTACTGGAAGCTGTATCAGCCGCGCGCCGTTGCCAATGACGCCATTCGCGCCAAAGCAAACGCGCTGATTGCCGGCAAATCTACGGACGAGGCCAAAGCCCGCGCCGTGTACGACTGGGTTGCCAACCATGTGCGCTATGTGGGATTGGAGTTCGGCGTTTCCGCGTATCAGCCGCATGATGCCGCCGTCACCTTTGATAAACTGTACGGCGATTGCAAAGACAAGGCTACGCTGCTGATTACGATGCTCGGCGTGGCGGGCATCAAAGTCTGTCATGTCCTTCTCAGCGCCAATGACAGCCGAACCGTTCACGCCTTCCTGCCCGATCTGAGTTGGTTTGACCACTGTATTGTAGCGGCGGACATTGGCGGCAAAAATGTGTGGCTGGACGCCACTTCCGAGTTCCTGCGCGTATGGCGACATTCCGATTGAAGACAGGGGCGCGGACGCGCTGGTAATTCGTGACGGCATCGGCAAATTTGAATTAATTCCGCCCTACCGTCCCGAACAAAACGGCCTACAGGTGGAAGGCGAAGTTCACCACGACAAGGCAGGCAAGCGCATTGCGAACCTGCAAATTACCGCGATTGGGAGCGCGGCGCAGGGCTGGCGCGCTTCGTTTCGCGCCATGACGCCACAGCAACGCCATGATTTCGCGGCGGGCATTTTTCATGCGGATGACAACGATATGAAGGTCACGCAGTCTGTTTTCCCCGATGAAAAGGAGAAGTCCGACCCGTTTCTGATAAAATGTGGGCTTGCCTCTAGTGAAGCTGAAGCGGACAACAATGCTGCGATCACGTATGAAACGGGCATTGCGTTCCACCTGGGCGACCCACTGCCGCTCACGCTGGAAACCCGAACGCAGCCCCTTGTGATGCTGGCGCAGCAGCATCGCGTTCACGTCGTTTTTGATATACCGAAAGGATACATTGCCGCATCCCTGCCGCCCGATGTGTCGCTGTCCGGGCCGCTGCATCATTACGAAAAGAAAACGGTTGTTTCCAAAGATAATAAAACAGTCACGCTTTCCATCACGGACACCACTGAAGCGGGACAGGTGATGCCGGACAAGTACGCCGCGTTGAAAACCTACGTCAAAAAGGTTGCGGATGTGCTGAAACAAGACATTGTTCTGATCAGGCATTAGACAGGTTTGACTGTTGGGCATAAAGCGCCCAATAGTAAATGACAGGTTCCTACCCTTGCGTTCAAAATTACCTTTACTCTCAACAGTGTTTTGCCGCAAACTGCGTTTTCTGTTATACGCAAGCGCTTTGCTGGCTTTTTCGGCCGCTTGCCTGTCGTACGCGCCGACCGCGTGGATGACCTGATAAAGCAGCTTGGCTCGCCGCACGTTTCCCTGCGTTCGGATGCGGCGGAAGCGCTGGTGCATGAAAAGAACAAACGCGCTATTCCTGCCCTGATTACGGCCTCCGGGGATGGGGTGGAGTCGGTGCGGGGGCAGGCCGTGCGCGCGCTGGCTTCTACGGTTGGGAAAAGCGATACGGCTTTGCTGCTGAGCGCTTTGAGCGACCGGGGCAATGCGTACCGGCGAACGGGCGCGGCGATCTTGTTGGGCATTGTAGGCGATAAAAGCGCGGCGAATGGCCTTGCGATTGCCGTGAAAGACCCGGATGCGGGAGTACGGGGGGCGGCGACAGAAGCGTTGGGCAGTTTGGGGGATGCGCGGGCCGGGGATGCGCTGCGCCCGCTCTTGTCAGACCCGAACCCGCGCGTCCGCTTGAAAGCCGCAAGCGCGTTGGGGCGAATACGCGATAAAGCCAGCGTAACCCCGCTTCTTGCCCTGCTGCGCGACCCGCGCCGGGATGTGCAGAGCGCGGCTGCGGTTGCGCTTGCGGGCATTGGCGACAAATCCGCCGTGCCCACCTTGCTCCAAATTGCAAAAAGCAGCGAGGCGCAGCCGTTCGGATTGCGCTTTTACGCCGCTTATACGTTGGGATCGCTTGGAGATCGAAGCGCCACGCCCCTGCTGATTGCCGGATTGCAGGATCGGGACAAATACCTGCGCAGCCAGGCGGCTGGCGCGCTCGGCCTGCTGCGCGACCCGCGCGCTGTGGAGCCGCTCACCCGTACCTTGCGTCAGGATGCGTTTGTCTTGGCGCGCTGGACGGCGGCGCAGGCGTTGGGCAATATCCGCGATAAACGCGCTGTCGGCCCATTATGCAAAGGTTTGAAAGACGCCAATGAGGACGTGCGCGAACAAAGCGCGAAAGCGTTGGGCAAAATCGGCGACAAGTCCGCCGTGCCTGCCTTAATAGGGGTTTTTAGCGACAGCGACGAAGCCATTCCGAAAGCCGCCGTGCTTGCCATCGGGCGCATTGGCGACCCCGCCGCGCTGCCACAAGTTCGGACGCTGCTCACTCACAAAGACCCGACGGTTCGGCAGGCCGCCTCGGATGTCGTTGCCATGCTGTCGCCGAGTAAGAAGTAATCGGTATTCAGGTGTTCAGGTGTTGGCAGGAAATTGGTCATCTGAATGAACTACGGGCTGGTGTTGGTTCCTGAAAATGGAACGGTTTTAGGACAGTGCCTGAACACCTGAACACCGAAATCGTTTATTTTGGATCTATTCATTATGCCATTTTGTTTTCACATATCTCGGATTTGCAGCGCTGCCTTATTTTGTATTGTGGGCATGGGCGCGTTGTTTGCGTCACCCATTGAAGCGCAGACGCCGGTTCCACAGGATAAGCCTGTGCCGCCGTCCGCTTCGCATCCTGAAATCGGCAAACCGCAAACCATGAAAACGCCTGCTGCCCTGAAGTCACCGGCAACGAAAGCGCCTGCCCTGTATCCGACAAGCGCGGAAGAAACGGCGGATGCTATTCTGGCCGACAGCCTGGAGCGCCTTTCCGAGAAAACGGATGCCCATTTTCATGAAGGCGAGTACAACCACGCGATTAACCTGAACCGCATTATCATGCAAGGCGATCCGCACAATGTGGAAGCGTTCGGCAATGTGGCGTATCTACTGTGGAGTACGAGCCGCAGCGATCAGGCGGTTGAGGTTCTGAAACAGGGAATCGAAGCCAATCCCGACACGTATTATATGTATGATGAAATGGGCAATCACTACTGGCTCCACTTGAAGGACCCGACTGCCGCCCTTCCCTACTATGAAAAAGCCGTGACGTTCAAATGTCCCTGGGCGACGTGGCACAGCCTGGCGCTGTGCTACGAAAAAACAAGTCAGTGGGACAAGGCGGTTTCCGCATGGGAAAACGCGGCGCGTTTCCCGGATGACAAAGTGGCTCCCGGTCGGCTGGAACGCGCCCGGCAGGAACGCGACAAACACAAAGCCGATACTGACAAAAGCAATAGCGACAAAACCAGCAGCGACAAAAGCAACAGTGGTAAAACCGACAACAAACAAGAACGATAACGACACAAGCCGCCGCGTCAATTGTAAAGGATAATTCCGCCATGTTCTTTGCCTCCGCCACATTCGGGAGTATTCTCGCTTCCCTGCTGGATTTATTGACGACCTTGATTGTCGTGGAATGGGCGGTCACGTGGCTGGTGCTGTTTCGCGTATTGTCGGAGTCTTCACCCTTTGTAACAGCCGTCAAGAAACTGACCGACCCAATTCTTGATCCGATTCGCCGCGTAATTCCGCCCCGCGCATTCGGCGGCATTGACATTTCGCCCGCTATCGCCATTGTGGTTATTCAGATGGTCGCAAGCCTGCTGCGTTCGCTGTAAAGAACCTTGCCAAAGCAGGCGAATACAAAAGACTACGCAGCAAAGAAGCATTATCGAAGCGCCGTCACCTAAAGAAACTGCTCATGACCTATGACAATCCCACGCCGGAGTTGCCGACTAGCGCGCCGGAGTTGCCATCTGCCGCATCGGAAATGCCGAGTAATGCGCCGGAGGCATTGCCCCCAACGCGCCGCCAGCGTTTGCGGCTCCAGATGGAGGCCGCGCTCCTCAACCGACGCCTGCTGACGGTAACATTGCTGCTTTTGCTGACGGGATTGGTGGCGCGAACCCTGCTGTTTGCCCGCGAAACGCCGTCCCGCCGCGCCCTGTCGAGCCTGTACATGGATTCGTATGACGCCCTCAGCGCGACCAAATCCGCCTACACTCCCGGCCTGATTTTTAACGATCCTTCAGCGCAGCCCGGTTCTGCTTCCTCGTCCTTGCTTGCTTTGCGGAACGCATCGGGTGAAAAGAACCATAATGCGGCATCCGGTTCCGGCGACGGTTCCAATACTTCAATGTCCGGCGCTCATGCGGCGACGGGTTCTGCGCGTCCACCTGCGCAGATTGTTCGTTCCGCCACTGCGCCCGATGCCACTTCTGGCCGCTCCACTTCTGCCCGTTTCACAAAAAAAACGCTGGCGCAGGCGCGGGGCGAGCAGGCCGCGCAAAAGTGGCGCGATGCCGCCCAAAGCAAGCAGGCGCAGGCGGCGGAGTGGCGGCGGTTGGGCATTGTTCTGGCGTTGTTCCATCGTCCGGGCGTACTGGAAGCGCTGGCGCATGTGGCCGACAAGTTTCCGCCGCTTCCTGTTTCCGAATCGTCTCCTGGCCGCGCCTCGATGCAGACCGGCAACAGCAACATAGACCCGTTTGGGCACGGACGGACGGGCGTCAGCGTGGCGCAGGAAGTGGCTGCCTGGCAAGCGGTGTATGGGGCGCAGAAAGTGACGGCGGCGCAGGCAGTCGGTTTGCGCAATACGCTGCAGCAGCTTCGGCTTGGCTGGTTTGAAAACATCGCGCTGGCGCACCTGTACCAGAAAGCGGGGCTTCATGCCGATGCAGTGCGGGCGGCGGAGGAAGCCAATCGCACGGCAAGTTCCGTCCGGGCGTATGAGAACACCGAAATCAATATCATGCTGTTCGGCTTTGTCGGGCTGTTTTTCGGGGGTGTTTTCGCGCTTGTCCGTTTTCTGCAAAGCCATCGAAACCGCCGCGATGCCAAAGCCGCCCAAGCCTTTTTCATTCAAATGCAGGCCATCCCGCCGCCGCCCGCCCCGTTCAACGTTCCGAGCGTTTATGCGCCCCCGTCGCAGCCGCAGGCAGAAGGAATTGCCGCGCCGATGTACCCGGCGTATCCGGCAGGCCAATTTCAAGTCCCTGCGCAAACGGGTGGCGGACAGCCCCTGCCCAACTTTGTCGCGCCTTCCGCCCCTTTGCTTCCCCAACAGCATAGCGCAACCTCCCGTATGGCTTCCGGGCAGCGCAATGCGGCACAGGCGGACGCCGGCGACACAAGCCGCCTTAAATTTCTATCGCAATGGCTTCCCGCTTCCCGCGCTGATGTTGCTGCCGCCCTGCTGCTGGCGTTTATTTTGTACCTTGTCGGGCATACGGGGTTGGGGCTGCTGACGCGGTATGCCCTGCGCCCGTTTTCCGCGCGCCTGGATGCTATGACCACTTCGCAGCTGATGCGCCTGGAATGGACGCTTCAGTTTGCGCTGTACATACCGGTCATGCTGCTGCCCCTGCTGGCGCTGCGGGCGCGGCTTGCGCGTTACCGGCAGGCGGGGGAAGCCTTGAAGTTAAGGGAACTGCTGGCGCATCTTGGCTATCGTACCCGCAGCCTGCCTGCCGAAATAAAAACGGCGGTGTTCGGGTATATTTTACTGGCTCCATTCCTGCTGCTGGCCGGCCTAGTTTCCCACGCGCTGTTCCACAATTTTCACACGCCGGTCAATCCCGCGCAGTTCGAGACAATGGCCGCGCAGCAGATGGTGGACAAAGTATTGATTTTCGCGCTGGCGGCGGTGGTCGCGCCGATTGTGGAAGAAACCATGTTTCGCGGCCTGCTGTACTCGGCGTTACGCGCCCGGTTCGGCATTGGCGGCGCGGCGATGCTGTCCGCCGCCGCGTTTTCGCTCGTCCATCCGACCCTGCCGGGCGGCTTCCTGACGATCTGGGCTATCGGCATCGCGCTCGCCCTCGTGTATGAGCGGCGCGGTTCGCTCGTACCCGGCATAATTTTACACGGCATCCACAACGGGCTGATTACATTGTTGGGGTTTGCAGTATTTGGAAAGTGATAAAGGATGAGGAAATGATGAGTGATGAGTGATGAGTGATGAATGGCGATTCTTATTCATCACTCATCATTCATCACTCATCATTCCTCCTGATAAGGAGACAAAATGGCGCAAGTAAAAGTGTTTGTGACGCTGAAGCCTACGCTGCTGGATGCGCAGGGGCGGGTGGTGCAGGAAGCCCTTCATTCGATGGGCTATGCGGATGTCAGCGAGGTGCGGATCGGCAAGTACATGGAACTGGAAGTCCGTGAGGACAAGGGGGGGGCGGGCGTGGAAGCGCAGGTGAAAGAGATGTGCGACCGCCTGCTTGCCAACCCCGTGATTGAAAACTACCGCTACGAGGTGACAAAATGACCGCAATCGCTATTCCCACGCCGCCGAAAACGGGTGGACGCGCGCCGAAGTTCGCGGTTGTGCGCTTTCCTGGCTCCAACTGCGATCAGGACGCCTATTATGCGCTCAAAGACGTGCTGGGCGTACCTGTAGAATACGTGTGGCATCAGGATACGAGTTTGAAGGGCTATGACGTGGTGGTGCTGCCGGGCGGGTTCTCGTATGGCGATTATTTGCGCACGGGCGCGGTAGCGCGGTTCGCGCCGATTATGGACGCGGTTCGCGCCCATGCGGAGCGGGGCGGGTTCGTGATCGGCATTTGCAACGGCTTTCAGGTGCTGTGCGAGGCGCATCTGCTTCCGGGCGCATTGGTGCGCAACGCGGGCTGCAAGTTCGTGTGCAAGTTCGCCGGCCTGCGCGTGGAAAACAACCGGACGCCGTTCACCAGCGCGTACAAAGCGGGGCAGGTGTTGCGTATCCCGGTGGCGCACGGTGAAGGCTGCTATGTGTGCGACGAGGCCACGCGGCTGGAACTGGAAGCGGGCGGGCGTATTTTGTTCCGCTACGTCAACGAACAGGGCGAACCGACAGCGAACGCCAACCTGAACGGCTCTCTGGACAGCATTGCCGGGATCGCCAACGCGCATTTCAACGTGATCGGCCTGATGCCGCACCCGGAACGCGCCTGCGAGAAGATTTTAGGTTCCGCGGACGGACGCGGCATTTTCGCATCGGTGATACAGGCCACGCAGCTTGTTACAAAGTAGCCGTTGTCATCTTTCGCAGGGTTCGCTTGGAAGCGAACCCTCTGCTTTTGCCGGTGCTGGCGACAAAGCAACCGAAGCCGTCCATCGTCAATGTGCCTGTGACGCTCTGGCTGCTGTTGGTGACGGTGCGTTCGCTGCCAAGTCCGTCAAAGAGCGGCGTTTCCCCATCCTTCCTGACAAGTTCGTTCCCATACGTGTAGGTGGCCGTTGTCGTGCCGCTCTGCTTCTCCAACAGCACTTGCCCGCCATCGTACAAGAAGTTCGTGGTTGTTCCCCCTGCCGTTCGGCTGGTTCTTCGGCCTGCCGCATCGTAAGCGAAACTCACGACATTGCTGCCCTGCGTGATGGACGTGCAGTTGCCGTTGCTGTCATAACCATACGTCTTGTTCGTCCCTCCACTAATGCCCGTCAGCTTGTCATGGGCATCATAGGAGTACGTATCCGTGACACTGTTCAACGTTCTGGTATGACAGTTGTGGTTGTGGTCATACGTGAAGGCAAGCGTATACCCTAAACCGTTTCCGTTGCTTCGGCTTTCTCCCGTGAGTTGGTCGGCGGTGTCATAGCCGAACGTGGTCACATCGCCATTGGTGTCCGTTCGTGTGGACACATTGCTGGCGTTGTCATAGCCGTAGTTGTAGTGGGCTAAGACGTTGGCGCTGCTGTCCTTAAGAGGCTGACATTCTCGCTGGACTACATTTCTGGAGGTAGATTATGAACAGGATTAGAGCCAAGAGACGTAAGTATTCTGCTAGCAATAATGCTTAACTCTTCTTCCTGTTCGCTAATAGTTGGTTCTGTTGCCAATCGCACCAGTTCCGGACGCAAGCGATGAGCCAATTCCTCACATTCCTCAACAATGTGCAGTAGTATCCAGTACTTCCAGACAGCATCATTGGTATTTAGCACACGACGCACTTCAGAAACTAAAGGGACTCCAATCGTCGCCAGAAAAGGAGACAGTACCTGCGCGACGGGCCAATTATAGTCTTGTAGCCATTCCATAAGTTTTGGCAAGATTGGCGCGATTGTAGGGTACCCCAGAGCAATAATGGAGTTGGCTTTATCAGTATCACCTTTATCTTGTGGAAGCAGAGCCTTGAAATCATCTATCATTATAACGCTCCTATGCGGATCAAATTGCGCCTGATACCCGCTTGCTTGCTTAACGACGTTAAAACACTGCGCTGAAAGTAGAATTCGTCTGCAAAGATTAGCGTTGCAGTCCATGAAGACGGTTTTATGTTCCAGAACAGTACGCTGGCAAACACCTAGTACTCCATCAAGGTAGAACGCAGGGATAAATTTTGAGCCATTCGGCGTACCGCTAACCTCAAAAGCTATCCCTAGAAACTACCTTGATGGAGTACTAGCGCAAGTCGAGCAACACCACAGAACTTGCATACTATGAGCCTAATTGTTGTGGTGCCAACTTCATAGTATGCTCAAGTATGGTTAAATTTAGATTATGCACCCGCCCAGTACAATCAGGCGGTCATCCACAGATGGAAGACGTAGTAACTGATGTTACGCAGCCAGGTTATTCGTTGAGATTGAACGCGCCGCTGTTGATCTGCAACACAATGCCGCTTCTTATCTCATAACACGCTCACCTGCGTAACATCAGAGAGTAACTAAATTCTCCATTCCTTTTTTGCGGCGGCTTTTGCTTAGGTTTTGGAACTGTGCCGGTTCCAATAATTGCGTCACGCACTTCAGTGGTACGCCGGTGGGGTTGGGGGGATGCCCCTTGCCGCGTGTGTCAGCCCACTCATCTAGTTCTTTCTGAGTCGGGGGCCGAATAGATACGTGCCCATCGCTTGACCTATGATTCTCCAAGCCCTTTAATTTGTCAATGTCAATTATCTGATATTTTTCGCCAGGCTTTGCGGCCTTTTCGGGGGTGTCATAGGTGGACAATCCGCGCTTTGGACCTTGCGTATCCTTCCCTGGCCGCGGTGTGAGATTATCATCAGAACTTGAACCACCTCGATAGACTCTCTTCTCTAGCCCTTCAGGATCAGTATCTTCAAGCGGGTTATTGTCGCAGTAGGCGTACTAGTTGGTTCCGTCCTGAATGGGGTCTTGGCTAAGGAACCTGCCGATGGAGGGGTCGTAGTAGCGGTGTCCAAGCAATTGCAGGCTGCTGTCGCTGTCGCTCTGGTACTGAGACTTTCCGACAAAGCCGAAGGGAGTAGGCGTAGTTCCGGTTCTGCTCAGGGTGTTGCCGAACGCATCGTAGAGCATACTGTCGGTGACGGCTTGGGTGCTGTCGGTGATGCCTCGTGTGCTGCCAAGCGCATCGGCGTGAAGGAACTTGCTCGCGCTTCCTCTTCGTTCCGACAGGCCGGGTGTGTACACAGCAGCTACCGTCTTTGAGAACCGCGCTTGCCGGAGAGGAACCGTCACAAACATAGTTCTTCGTGCCAGCTGCTGTCTACCTTCTGCGTTCTGCAAGTCTTCGCCATTGTAGGCAAAACTGTTCGTTGTGCTGCCTGGGTAGGTGATGGCTGTGACGCGGTTTTCCACATCATACGTGAGGCTGGTAACGCTGCTGCCAACGGTAACGGACGTGCAGTTGCCGTTGCTGTCGTAGCCATAGCTCTTGTTCGTGCCTCCGCTAATGCCCGTCAGCTTGTCATGGGCATCGTAGCTGTACGTGTCCGTGACCGCGCTCCCGTACCCATTACAGATTAACTCGATACGAACCTTAGGGTCCGTAAAAGTATAAGTTCCCGAATGGGGTAAACTCAGAGGTATGAATACTCCTCTTCCCGAACCTATCCCGCCGCTACATCGGTGTTCCTGCGCGGCTTGCAGCACCCAAGCCGAGACACCCCTCGCGCACTATCATCAGCAGATCAACCTGCTGCTCAGTCGGCTCAATGAACCGCAACGCCGCTGGTATGTCGGTTCGCTGTCCCTCGCGCCCAACGCGCCTACCGATGGCGAACTCGCCCTTATTACCGGCTTGGACGAGAAAACCATCCGCCGCGGCAGGCGCGAACTGCAAGCCGACCTGACCACAGTTCCCGCCGACCGTCTGCGTCACGAAGGGGGCGGGCAACCTGCCGCTGAAAAAAAGACGCGACCTTAGAAGCCGATCTCGTGGCAGCCGTCGAACCGCATACGGCGGGCGATCCGATGAACGCCACCAAGTGGCTCAACGTGCGCTTACGGGACTTGCAAGCGCACTTGCAGGAGAAAGCCCACACCGTCAGCCTGACGACCTTGAGCCGCTTGCTCAAAAAACGCGACTATCGCCTGCGCGCCAATGTCAAGGAGCGCGAAGCCAGCAACCCGCCCGAACGCGACACGCAGTTTGTCTACTTGCAGGGCCAGCGCGAAGCGTTTGTGGCGGCAGGCCAGCCTGTTTTGTCTCTGGACACCAAGAAGAAGGAACTGCTCGGCGACTTCAAGAATGGGGGACGCATCTGGTGTCAAGAAGCCGAAGTCGTCAATGTGCATGACTTTCCCTCTGCGGGTGTCGGACGGGCGGTTCCTTATGGCGTCTATGACCTGGCTCACAATCTCGCCACCGTGTACGTGGGGCAGTCTGCCGACACGGGAGAGTTCGCCGTAGACAATCTGGCACACTGGTGCGCCACCGAACTGCCCGCGCGCTACCCGAAGGCTACGTCCTTGCTGCTGCACAGCGACTGTGGCGGCAGCAACGGCAACCGCTGCAAGTTGTGGAAGCAACAGTTGCAGGACAAGATTGCCGACCGTTTCGGCCTGGACGTGACCGTGTGCCATCTGCCGACCGGTTGCTCGAAGTGGAACCCGATTGAACACCGCGTCTTCAGCGAGATCAGCAAGACGTGGGCCGGGTGTCCGTTGCGCGATTATGACACCGTGCTGGACTACTTGCGCCAGACAACAACGGCAACGGGCCTCAAAGTCACGGCGCATCTGGTGACGCAGGTGTACCAAAAAGGCATCCAGATAGCCGACGATGTGATGAAGGCACTGAACCTGACGGCGCATGAAGTGTGTCCGCAATGGAACTACACCTTGCGTCCAAGACAAACCGTTATGCCCGCTTGATTCGGGAACTTATACTTTTACAGACCCTTAGTGTTGAAACGCATTTATGATGCTTGCTGGGGTGTCTTCCCGGTTAGCAACGTAAACTTCGTCATAGATTTTGATGGAACTTCCACTAAGGAATTCAAACGACATTTCACCTTCTTCCACAAAGGCTACGACACCATAACCGGTGATTTGTTTGCAGCCGTTACTTTCGCGCATTGTCAAGATGCGGTCAGCAACGCGAAAATTATTCTTTTTACCTCGATTAGTGAAGTAAAGTCCTCCGCGTAACCCCATAACTATCATTTTATCGGGTGTCATTCTTGCGAGATGTTCGGTAATGTTCTGCGTCTGAGGCTCATTCACCTGCCGCAGTTCATCAATGCGCGCACGCAACTTTGATAATTGCAGTTCCAAGCGCGTAATTTGCTTTGTATCTAAGGCTTTGACACGTTCCAACTTTTTCTGGCTGCCAACTTGTACGGTAGTTCCTATGCTTCCTTGTCCCGCATGTGTAGGCAGAGTCAAAGTCCAGAAACAAACCGATAGGAAACAGATGCACGTATATTGTTTTTGCTTCGTCATGCCTAACTCCAAACTCAATTTGATACCCGTCAGGTGTCTACTTCAAAATGCTATCCCATCAAATATACGTAGATTTGACGCTTCTGACAGAATTGTTACCCATTCTGGAGTTGATCGTCTGCTAAAGACTTCGTAAGAGCCCACTGGATACTCAACAAACATGCAGGGGTCGTCAGGCTCTCGTAAATGTGTGTCCATTTTAGCCGTTACATATTTACCTGATCCAGTCTGAAAGCAGTCAGAAAAGGCTGAAAAGCAGACTCATGACTGATATCAAATTGAGTTCCAATTACATCAAGACAGAATTAGCTTTGTTGAAAAATCAACAGCAGTATCTCGTAGAGGATTAAGAGAATCCATTACGTTCAAACAAGTTTCTACTTG
Organism: uncultured Chthonomonadaceae bacterium; assembly: GCA_963835065.1. Taxonomy (GTDB): domain Bacteria; phylum Armatimonadota; class Chthonomonadetes; order Chthonomonadales; family Chthonomonadaceae; genus CAWFQB01. The sequence continues at coordinate 454,212 of CAWIEK010000053.1, forward strand.
GGAAATGTTCTCTTCATACCTCCATCCGTTGGTGTCAGGATGTGTGGGCGCGAATCTTTCATCGGAATCCATTTTCCATTTTCGTCTTTTATAGCCCACCACTGATGTTGATTATCTGCCGATCCTCCCTTCGATGGCTTGACTCCGCCATGGTAGTCTGAGAAGGGTGGCGAAGACCATGGGGGCGCACCTGGGACTGGTTGTTGGGTAGAGTTATCCCACGGCTTCATTATGTCCCAAGTGCGATCTTTGGGAATTTTCCCGTTTTTACTGTCAGATTGTTTGGTGACAATTTCCCCTATGCCAAGGATTTCCCCAGGATAGGGATCTCCATGTTGATCTACGATAATCATAGGCCACTCAGTCCAAAAAGTGTTGGGGGTCGGATAGATGGTGACAGGAGGCTTCTTAGGGTCAGCAACCGCTTTCCATGGGTATGATGGCTCGCCTTTCTTGACGCCTTTTTTAGGAGGAACAATGCTTCCGTCCAAACCTTCAGCATCCGTTTCGTCTAGCGGATTGTTGTCACAGTAGGCGTACCAGTTGGTTCCAGCTTGAATGGGATCACAAGAGAGGAACCTGCCAATGGAGGGATCGTAGTACCTATGGCCCAACAACTGGAGGCTACTATCCGCGTCCGTCTGGTACTGCTTGCTGCCGACAAAGCCGAAGGGCGTGGGCGTGGTTCCGGTTCTACTGAGCGTGTTGCCGAACGCATCGTACAACATGCTGTCGGTAACTGTCTGCGTGCTGTCGGTGATGCCGCGTGTGCTGCCAAGCGCATCGGCATGAAGGAACTTGCTCGCGCTGCCTCTTCTTTCCGACAAGCCGGGCGTGTAGACTGCCGCGCCATCCTTCAACACAGGGCTTGCCGGACTGCTGCCGTCGCAGACATAGTTCTTCGTGCCGCTGCTGTCTACCTTCTGCACTCGCAAGTCTTCGCCGTTGTAGGCAAAGCTGTTGGTTGCGCTGCCGGGGTACGTGATGCCTGTGACACGGTTCTCCACATCGTAAGTGAGGCTGGTGACGCTGCTGCCAACCGTAACGGACGTGCAGTTGCCGTTGCTGTCATAACCATACGTCTTGTTCGTCCCTCCACTAATGCCCGTCAGCTTGTCATGGGCATCGTAGCTGTACGTGTCCGTGACGCTGTTGAGAACTCTGGTATGGCGGTTGTGGTTGTGATCGTAAGTGAAGGCAAGCGTATAGCCTAAGCCATGTCCGTTGCCTCGGCTTTCTCCGGTGAGTTGATCGGCATTGTCATAGCCGAACGTGGTCACATCGCCATTGGTGTCCGTGCGGCTGGTCACATTGGAAGCGTTGTCATAGCCGTAGCTGAAGTGGGCTAAGACGTTGGCGCTGCTGTCCTTGTGCCAGACATCGGTGGTGCGGTTGGCGCTGTCGTAGCTGAACGTGGCTATGCTGCTGTTGGCGTTAGTCTGCGTGGTCAGCCGGTTCGCCGCATCGTAGCTCAGGTTCGCCAACACAATTCTTTCCCATTTCGAGCAGTTGCGCGCATATCCCGCCGCGTTCCGCGAACGCCTGTACCTGGTGCATTGCGACGACGACATCCGCGAAAAGCGGGAACAAGCGGACTGGCAGCAGCAGCGTGCCGTCTCGTCCATGCGCCTAGTTTTCCCCCACGAACCGATTTCCTTTTAACGCAAGCGAGTTGTACGCCACTGGCAGTAACATACCCGCTGGCTTGAAGGAATGGGGTAGGTCAATGTTCAGTTATGCTGAATATCTGTGGCAGAAGTGGAGTATGGCTCGAACAACAGTCTTCGATGTGGGTAATCTATTGTAGTGCGAAGATACTTGTAAATCTTCCCTCCGTATGAACCATCGTACGGGGCTGAGGGATCCGCCGAGAGGCAAGCAAGCGAACGAATACGCAAACCCGCAAATGCAAAGGTGACATGCGGCACACAATCTACTTTCTCTTTAGGGGAACCGGTAATGCCCCGCCCGATGGTTCCTCGGAGGCGTTTTTTGTTGCGCAAGTATTTTTTGCCGAATGCAGGCTTCAGGCAAATGGTAGGATTGCCCGTGTCAAACAGGCAGTGTGCAGGCCGTCCTTCAATAGTCAGCGCAAATACAGGAAGGCCAGCACTAAATGCGTTGACATCGCGCCATACGAAATCGGAGACAAAGTGGCTCTTGTCGGGAGTGATAGAGCGCGTGCTGTAGTGTGGTGAGCGCAGGATCAACTGCTTTTGCTGCCAATCTCTGGTAAGTACCACCTCTTGAAACGCGAGTGTGCCAAGTATCATGACGTTGGAGGGTTCATTTGTACGGCCAGACGACTTCTCTTTGAGTTCATAATCGCCAATCTGTATCGTTGGCAGCCGTACTTCCCTCCCCCGGTGTATACTGCCATCCGCCCACGAATAGGTGACGCCTTTGGTAATCTGCTTGCCTTTTAGACCGAGTGATTTGGGCCAAGTGATCCCATTGGTGCCGGTATCTACCATGCAGTCCACTTGCTTGCCTGAAACCCTTGCCTTGACAAAGATGCAATCCTCGCGCACAAAGAATGGAACCCGTACTTCGTTGTCCGGCAGAGAGGAATGGAGAACAGCGCCCCTTCTGGAAAATATACTGTTGTTCTTACCAACAACAGCAGGGGAGGGAGATACAGCAGTAGGCAGGTCACTTTGGCAGCAATCTTCGTTTGGGTGTTTCGTAATCTGAGCAAAACACGAGTGGTTTTGACTGAGAACGATGCAAAAGAAGGCGCTTACACAGCCAAATGCCCACGCTATGATGTTACGCTTGTGCAAGCAAGAGTGAAGTAAGTGCAAGTTGAAGTCTCCTTGAGCAAGCTTGGGAAGAAGTACAAACAATCTTCCTCCCAAACTTGTTGAGGGAAACACATTCGATGCTGTGTTTCGTTTACACGTCGGTTGTCGAGTGGCTTTAGCATTTGTATCTTTGTCAGAAAAGACTAAGGATACTCCTTCCGCTACCACTGGTGTCCAAAGATGTCGTTGATGATTTCGTTAAACCAGTTAGACTTTCCCCCTGCCTCAGGAGACGGAAGAGGCAGAACTGAGCCTCTTTGTCTCGGCGGCGTAATTGGTCCGGGCAGTACTCCGGGGCTAAGGTCCCCTGCTCTTGGAGGTGTGCCTTGTCTCGGCGGAGTGCCTTGTCTTGGCGGAGTGCCTTGTCTTGGCGGAGTGCCTTTCTGCGGTGGGGTTCCTTTCTGCGGTGGTCCAATGTTCACATTACCACCAGCTTTGAGGTCTATGTCTGCGTCTCCAGGCAATGAAGGGAGGTTGATATCGTGTCCACTTGTGATGCGGATGTGACGGCGCGGTGGGCGTGGGCCACCTAAATTACCTCCACTACCTGAGCCACGTCCGCCACGTCCTTTCTTTCGTTTCGGCGCGAGACCTAGAGGATCTATATCCGTGAGTGGGTTGTTATCACAGTAAGCGTACCAATTGTCACCGTCCTGGATGGGGTCTTGACTGAGGAACCTGCCGATGGAAGGGTCGTAGTAGCGGTGTCCAAGCAACTGCAAGCCACTGTCGCTGTCGCTCTGGTACTGCTCACTGCCGACAAAGCCGAACGGAGTTGGGGTTGTGCCTGTTCTACTGAGCGTGTTGCCGAACGCATCGTACAACATACTGTCGGTAACGGCCTGAGCTGCTGTCGGTGATGCCTCTGGTGCTGCCAAGCGCATCGGCATGAAGGAACTTGCTCGCGCTTCCCCTTCGTTCCGACAGGCCAGCCGTGTACACTGCCGCTCCGTCCTTCAAGACTGCGCTTGCGGGAGTGTCGCCATCACAAACGTAGTTCTTGGTTCCGCTGCTGTCTACCTTCTGTGTCCGCAAGTCTTCGCCGTTGTAGGCAAAGCTGTTGGTGGCAGAACCTGGGTAGGTGATGCCCACAACCCGGTTCTCCACATCGTAAGTGAGGCTGGTGACGCTGCTACCAACGGTCACGGACGTGCAGTTGCCGTTGCTGTCGTAGCCATAGGTCTTGTTCGTCCCTCCACTTATGCCCGTCAGCTTGTCATGGAACGGGGTTGCTGCTGGCCTTCCCTGTGGAACCTTCTGCCTTCAGCGGCGCGTTAAAGAGGACTATTGCCCCGGCGGGATATGTTTCTGCGTGACCGACTGCTACCCGAATAGGTTCTCCTTTTCCCGGCAGGTAGATAAAACCACCATACGGGAAGAACAAACTATCGCCGGGCTGATAGTGCAGATGCAAATTCCCTGCTTTTAGCTGCAATCCTCGCGTATTGGGATAAATCAGCCAACCCATCTCTTGCGTCCAGAAGGAGGAATACCCCACCGGCAGGACCGGCGGGGGAATCGGCGCAGGTTGTAAGGGCATCGTCGAGGACACGCCCGACGGCTTGGCGAAGTGGATGTTGACAACAAAGCCGCCTCCTGAGGGATAGAGACCCCCCTCGCCCGCATACACTCGGATCAGACGCGCAGGAGTGCCCGGCATATCCATCCAGCCTCCTTCGGGGAATACAACCAGGTCCCCGGAGGAGTACGTTGCCAGGGGGATCGGCGGAGCAAGCATTTCCGAAGTCTGCGCGTGAGACGCGGAACCAAGTTGGCGAAAGTAGTCGGGCGTAAGGCTGCTGTCAAGGGCATGGTAGAACGCCAGCAGCATCGCCACTTTTTTGTGCAAGATAGGGTTCTGATCTACTGCCTGCCAGAAATGTTGATCTCCACAGAAGAGCAGTTCACACAGGGAAGCCACATCTTCATCATAATCGGCAACCGCATAATCATTGGCAAATCCCTGCTTCCAGTACACGGAAGCATCACTCCGCAGGAACTGTCCCTTCTTGATTGCTGTCATCCCTCCCTTGCCATAATGAAACCCCGGCGGGTTAAGCGCCAGCCATTGTTTGTGTGAGAACTTGTCGGCATGATTGGCAAACAGAACATGGGCGAACTCGTGATGCAGTTCCCTTTCAAAGTAAGCGTCTAAATAGGCTTCGCTGTACTCGGTTCTATCTCCCTGATAGCGAAGGTATATCCACTTTGTTTCTTCATTTCCAACACCGCCAATATCGGTATTGTAGTAGGAGAGTTGTTGAACAACGTAAATGCGTTTGAGGTTCTTGTGCAGCAGACCAACCGGGTACTTGGCGAGACCGGGGAGCAGAATGCTTAATGCCTTCTCGACATTGGAAACGTCCAGAGGAGCCACTTTCACGGAAACAGGAGGCGGGTACCAGTCGGCAGGAAACATGGTTTTATCCACGTCACAGGCGATTTCCACTCCTGTTCGGGCATCCCGATAGCGATTACTCTGTTGAGCAGCCCCGGCTTGCGGCGTGAAGGACAGGATCACTAACCAGCCGAGCAGCAAAAGGAAAAGATTGTGGTGACAGATTTTCATGCGTCTGTGTTCCTTGATCGTTGATCGTTCCAGAGGTATTGGCTTGCTCATGTTCGGAAATGATGGTAGCCCGAGCTCCTAACAGGAATGGGGCTGCCATGATTGCTGGCAAAGAGAAACGTAGAACAACGCCTCTTCGCCAGCATCATTCCTCATCAACCCTTCGGGATCTACGACGGAGGTAATGTCAACGATTCACATTTCCTTCTCCTGCTCCCGCCTCATCTGCCGGTGGGTTAGGTTCTGCCGAGACAGGAGGTATGGGCACGGGACCGTCAGGAGGGGGAGTGCCCGTCGTCGGCAGTCCGGGATAATCACTGCCTCCGGGACTGCCTATGGAAGGTCTAGGCACAACTGGCTTAAGTGAAGGCGGATGTTTTAGTGGGGGATACCGGGGCTCCATCACTGGCGGGGCTGGCCGGGCCTTTACAGGTGGCAGTGTAGGCAGCTGTGGATGCCCCACGGGCGATGGATTGCGTACAATCGGCTTCCGTGGTGGTTGTCGTTTACCCTGCAAACCTTCCGCATCAATATCCACGAGCGGGTTGTTATCGCAGTAGGCGTACCAGTTGGTTCCGGCCTTAGCGGGATCCGAGGAGAGGAACCTGCCAATGGAAGGGTCGTAGTAGCGGTGTCCGAGCAGTTGCAGGCTGGAGTCACTGTCGCTCTGGTACTGAGACTTGCCGACAAAGCCGAACGGAGTTGGGGTTGTGCCTGTCCTGCTCAGCGTGTTGCCGAACGCATCGTAGAGGATGCTGTCGGTGACTGTCTGCGTACTGTCAGTAATGCCTCTGGTGCTGCCAAGCGCGTCGGCATGAAGGAACTTGCTCGTACTTCCCCTTCGTTCGCTCAGGCCGGGCGTGTAGACGGCGCTTCCGTCTTTGAGAACCGCGCTTGCCGGACTGCTCCCGTCGCAAACGTAGTTCTTCGTGCCGCTGCTGTCTACCTTCTGTACGCGCAAGTCTTCGCCGTTGTAGCGGAACGTGTTGACTGCGCTGCCGGGGTACGTGATGGAGGTGACGCGGTTCTCCACATCGTAGCTCAGGCTGGTGACGCTGCTGCCTACCGTAACGGACGTGCAGTTGCCGTTGCTGTCGTAGCCATACGTCTTGTTCGTGCCTCCTGTGATGCCCGTCAGCTTGTCATGGGCATCATAGGAGTACGTGTCCGTGACGCCATTCAGCGCTTTGCTCTTGCGGTTGTGGTTGTGGTCGTAAGTGAAGGCAAGCGTGTAGCCTAAGCCATTCCCGTTGCTTCGGCTTTCTCCCGTGAGTTGGTCGGTCCAACTATTTGGAAACGATATTGGAGAGGCTATTTTGGGCATCGTCACGATTACAGATGTACACCTCATCTCCTGGAGCATACCCGAAGTTTACTCCTACAGCATTCAGTTCGTCGTCTACTACTTCATACACCATTCCTTGCCCTTTGAAGTATAAACCGGTCTCCGTTCTGTGAAACACAACCAGGTGATCTCCTCGACGTATACCATTCTTCTTGCCGCGATTAACGCCAAAGAAGTCGCCGGTAATGAAGTTTACCTTTGCCGCTTTAGCAGGATAGATGTAAGCGGGCTTAGGAGATGGCAATAGATCACTTTGCATCTTCATCAGTTGGAACTGCTGTTCGGCTAATTCTTGCTCAAGATGCTGAACTCTCTGTTTAAGATTTGTAACACGAAGCGTCAGTTGCAGTTGTTCTGTGCCACTATTTACTGGAGCCGTGGAATGGCCGTTAGACTGGGGATCAGATGTGGCACAATTGCCGACTAGCACACAAGCTACTACAAAGACGAGTTTTGCTAAGAAATTGTTGCTAACGAGGTTCATGAGATTGTCTCCTCAAGTTCAGAGTTGGATAAACAGACGGGGATAGTTCCAAGAAGGAGATGTTCCCTATTGTATAATGGGGAACATCTCACTGCCACAGGAACTCAGAACTCAGAACCCTTTTGGAAGCGTACGCTCAACGCCTCCATATTCATCGTTTGTGTGAAGACGATGAGGGCGATTGTCTTTTGGATAAATGTATTTTGATTTACCCGGGTTCTTCGGATCAGGAACTTGGAAGCGAAACCGTTGGTGGCGATCCCGTATGGGACGGCCAGGCTCTACTGGATGCACAGGGTGCGCCGGGTCAATTACATCAACGTTATCTTCCGTGTGCGAAGAGTTGACGGGTTTATCAGGAGTGCCATCGGGACGCGCATGGTAAGGATGTCCAAGCGGGTCTATGGACCACATATCCCGCCAGTATGGGGGAGCATCGCCCAGGCCAATACCTTCCTGCCACTGTTGAATGGGGCCACCATATTCATCCCCATATTGATTTACAATAACTAGGCCGTGAACCTCCACCCAGGTACCGTCAGGATTAAGAATGCAGCGATCAGGGTCGTTAGGGTTTGATACTACCTTCCAGGGATATTGATCGCCTTTTGCTCCTTTCATCGGCGGACAGATGGTACCTTCTTCTCCGGTCGGGTCAATTTCTCGCAAGGGATTGTTGTCGCAGTAGGCGTACCAGTTGGTTCCGGCCTTTGCCGGATCAGAGGAGAGAAACCTGCCAATGGAGGGATCGTAGTACCTATGGCCCAACAACTGGAGGCTACTATCCGCGTCCGTCTGGTACTGCTTGCTGCCGACAAAGCCGAACGGCGTGGGCGTGGTTCCGGTTCTACTGAGCGTGTTGCCGAACGCATCGTACAACATGCTGTCGGTAACGGTCTGCGTGCTGTCGGTGATGCCGCGTGTGGTACCAAGCGCATCGGCATGAAGGAACTTGCTCGCGCTGCCTCTTCTTTCCGACAAGCCGGGCGTGTAGACTGCCGCGCCATCTTTCAAACAGCGCTTGCCGGACTGCTGCCGTCGCAGACATAGTTCTTCGTGCCGCTGCTGTCTACCTTCTGCGTCCGCAAGTCTTCGCCGTTGTAGGCAAAGCTGTTGGTGGCAGAACTTGGGTACGTTATGCCCACAACGCGGTTCTCAACGTCGTAAGTGAGGCTGGTGACGCTGCTGCCAACGGTAACGGACGTGCAGTTGCCGTTGCTGTCGTAGCCGTAGCTCTTGTTCGTGCCTCCGCTAATGCCCGTCAACTTGTCATGGGCATCGTAGCTGTACGTGTCCGTGACGCTGTTGAGAACTCTGGTATGACGGTTGTGGTTGTGGTCATACGTGAAGGCAAGCGTGTAGCCCAAGCCATGTCCGTTGCCCCGGCTTTCTCCGGTGAGTTGGTCGGCATTGTCATAGCCGAAACTCGTCACATCGCCGTTGGTGTCCGTGCGTGTACTGACGTTGCTGGCGTAATCATACGTGTAGCCGTAGTGCGCCAGAACCGTTGCGCTACTGTCCTTGTGCCACACGTCGGTGGTTCAATTAGCGTTGTCGTAAGCGAACGTGCTGACGCTGTTGTTGACATATTGCTAGATTCTTAGCGCTTTGCGTACAATCTAGTCAAGAACATATCCAAGCCGCTGGGATCAATTTGGTACTCGCGCTTGCCTTGTTTCACATGACCGTCTTGATCCACTAATAACGTTGGCTGATGTGGTTGTTCAACAATCAAGCGTGTCACAAGTTTGCTAAATCCTTCATCTTGACGTTTTGATCTCAAGTGCGATTGATGATGCTTGTCACTACGTAAGTGTGACTGCATATCGTATGTGCCTGGCTGAAGTAAGCTAAACAGCTTGCGTGTATCGGTTTTGTTTGTGATAACCATTTTACGCCTGAAAACGTGCAAGCGTTCAGGCGTCACGGGTTGGTATGTGTCTAAACCAAAATCGCAGTAATAAACAGTTATTGCGATTTTATTATTTGAGCTTGTATTTTTGAGCGGCGTGATTGCCCGTGTAGGTATTGCGTACTCTGCAATGGGCATCTGTCTCATGCTACTTTGCAGCAAGAGAACAAGGATGTAGATCATCATCATAGTTTTATATTACCCCTCGCTTTGCACTGTTTTGGCATAGTTAAAATGGGACACTCGATACAGTGCCTATTACTTGCCATATAATGCGTTGCTTGCTTTCGGCCCAACTCTGCCTGATTTGTAGCCGTTGTCACTCTGAACTCGCAATTGTGTATAGCGAAAAGAATGTGATTGCGTTCGCTGAGTTCGGGACTAACACCGTTGTACGCATCACACTATTTTAAGCAACAATGGCTTTCGTTAATATCGAAAGCCTCTGTTGTTTGTTGCTGACAATGTGCCTCAATAATCAAGAAAAACGCAATATTATTTCAACACAAAGGGCGCATGTGTTCATGTTTAGAGTTAGACATCCTAAACAGGATGCGCCCTTTGTGTCCAAGACAACATAGTCAGATGATTTCGAGTTTACCTCCTGTTAAATTGACGTTTAGATAAAATCTAATGGTTGGCTGTTTGCTAAATGTCGGCAGTGCCAACCCTCCATAGGTCGAGAATTTACCTATGGCTGAATTATTGAAGAGTCGGGTACGCTGATTCCGCTGCGGCAACCCCTCAATAAATAGGTTTGAGGCTACTTCGATGAGATTGGCTATCTCATCAGATTTATCTAAACGTCAACTGTTAAAGATGATCAGTTCAAATCAGTACGCCCTTCGTTGCGGCAGGCCAAGCTCACGCGCAATTGGGTTTTCGTTTTTGTTTGTGTTGTTCATGTTTCCTGGCCCGTCATCACCCACACCCGTTTCCGCATGCCCTAGCTCATGTGCCAGCATTTGTGTGGGCGTGGGGTGACCGATATATGGAATCGGTAAGTACGGTATCGGCGGGAGCAATTGCGTGGGAGGGCTAGGCCCATCAGGGTCGAAATGGATCTTCCTAGGCAATGGCTTATATGGAATTGGGCTAGAGACCGTCCGCTCCGTACCCGGATATGGATATATGGGGTCTGTCGGTTTCAATGGTACAATAATGACGGGGGTTCCACCTCCTGCGGTGATTTGCCGCCCTCTTTTAGTACCTTGGATTGCCCTGATCATTTTTTGGATTTTCTCTTTTTGCTTTTTCGAAAATCCTTTTCCAATTATCGGTGGCTCCAGCCCTAACGGGTCAATTTGCGTAAGCGGATTGTTGTCGCAGTAGGCATACCAGTTGGTTCCATCCTGAATGGGGTCTTGGCTGAGGAACCTGCCGATGCTTGGATCGTAGTAGCGGTGTCCGAGCAGTTGCAGACTGCTGTCACTGTCGCTCTGGTACTGACTGGCTCCGACAAAGCCGAAGGGAGTAGGTGTGGTTCCAGTTCTACTGAGCGTGTTGCCGAACGCATCGTACAACAGGCTGTCAGTAACGGCCTGAGTGCTGTCGGTGATGCCGCGTGTGCTGCCAAGCGCATCGGCGTGGAGGAACTTGCTCGCGCTTCCTCTTCTTTCCGACAATCCGGGTGTGTAGACCGCGCTTCCATCCTTCAAGACTGCGCTTGCCGGAGAGGAACCGTCACAGACATAGTTCTTCGTGCCGCTGCTGTCTACCTTCTGCGTCCGCAAGTCTTCGCCGTTGTAGGCAAAGCTGTTGGTTGTGCTGCCGGGGTACGTGATGCCCACAACGCGGTTCTCGACATCATAAGTGAGGCTGGTGACGCTGCTGCCAACGGTAACGGACGTGCAGTTGCCGTTGCTGTCATAACCATACGTTTTGTTCGTGCCTCCCGTTATGCCCGTCAGCTTGTCATGGGCATCGTAGGAGTACGTGTCCGTGACGCTGTTGAGAACTCTATCAATGGTTTAGCAGTTCATAGTAGACTTTGCAATCTTTGCGTCTCACGAAGTAAGTAATCCCAATGCCATTCGGGTTTATAGCATCTGGGGTGAATAACAGGCGACCTTCCTTGTCGCGTTGCATTGGCGGTGCGGCAGCGATGAAGTAGATGTAGATGTTCTTTGCATCTTCCCCGATGTTTACCGTGTACTTCGTAAGTCGCTTTTGCACTATGGTTACATCGGCGCGTTGCTTGAATTTGGCGTAAGCGGCCTCAAAGGCTTGAAGTTGCTCTCCCGACACATGTACGGAGTCATCGGCATGCAAGGCATTGTCCATTGCTTCTTCCCGTCTGGAAGCTTCCTCTTGGTTCACCTCCTGCCCTTGCCCCTTATAGATCAAACCGTCAACCATCAAGATCAACAATAGATATACTCCAGATTTTATAAGCATACGTTCGCCCTTTCCGCGAAGTGGCTACTCCTTTGCGCCAGCGGCTTCCAGAAGTTTGATAATTTCTGTCCGTTTCTTCTGCTTTGCCAACATCAGCGCCGTTTCACCATCCTTGTTCTTGACGTTGACATCTGCGTTGTACTTGATGACCAACTTCACTACCAGTGGGTTGCCCTGCCATACTGCAGTAAACAAAGGCGTATTTTTTCGAGTGTTTTGATGATTGACATCTACCTTCTTGTCCAGCAGTAGCTGTACAATATCCACATGACCGCGAGAGCATGCGAAGAACAAAGGGGTGTCTCCTAACATATTAACAGCATTGATGTCTGCGCCCTGCTGTATCAACCACCTAACCGTCGCCGAGCGCCCGGCAATACATGCTTCCATAAGCGGAGTACGCCCATAGATATCAGCCCCGCTAATCGTTGCGCCTTTTGATACCAGAAAGCGTACAATGTTCAAGCCACTCAGTCCCGCAGCCATTTGCAAGGGTCTCTGGTTTTCCACACCATAACCATTTACATCAGCCCCTTGTTGCACCACCTTCCGTACACCATTGATGTCGTCTTTTTCCACTGCTCGAAATAAGCGCGTGAGTAGCTGTGGGTTTGCTCCGTCCTGTGCTCTTGTAGACGCACAGGTAAGTACGCTTACAGTTACAAGACATTGCAGCAGTAGTAAGCATCGTAAGATATAATTCATTACCAATCCTCCTGACGATGGTAGCCTGTAACTCAAAAGGGAACAACAGACTGCCAACAAGGTTTGCATCCAAGTTCTTAAGTAACCCAAGTTGCTATCTTCAACGTTGTTTGAGATAGCGGCGTACCAAAAGTGGTATTTTGCTCCTAAACTTTCGAGATGGAGAAGGTAGGATAGCAACATGGGTCACTCAGTATTAGAACCATTTACAACTTGTTCCAATTGCCCCATTCTCTTGGATCGTAGGGCTTATTTGGCGCGTGTCCACCTTCGTCAGTACCTAGTTCACCCTCATCTCTGTTCCCTGGGCGTGGCATCAACTGACGTATACGGCCTTTTGGTGTTCCAACGATAATAGGAATACCACTCACATCTGAGGAATGTTGATCGCCGCGCGAAAACTCCTCGCCTCTAGCTGGCCCACGTTTGGGATGAGCATGTATAATATCGATGGCATCGGGGGGTATAGTAATTTCTGTGTGATCTTGCGTACCGCGCGTGAGATGGACAAGTTGATACTTGTCTACTCCACCAGCAGTTTTGTAGTGAGTTACAACGACACCCCATTCCACTCCCGTCCCCTGCGTCAGTGTTCCTGTGTAGTCGGAACCTGCTTGGATTGCTTCCTTTTCAGTGGTGTAAGTGCGACCAGTCGGCAAATCCCCGTACTTTTTCTTTATGCCATCATCAATCTTGTTCCTCTTGTCATCAATCTTATCCAGGCCAGTGGCATCCGTTCCGCTCAACGGACAATTATCGCAGTAGGCGTACCAGTTGGTTCCGGCTTGGGCGGGGTCGGAAGAGAGGAACCTGCCAATGGAAGGGTCGTAGTAGCGGTGTCCGAGCAGTTGCAGCCCACTGTTAATGTCGCTCTGGTATTGACTGGCTCCGACAAAGCCGAACGGCGTGGGCGTGGTTCCGGTTCTGCTCAGCGTGTTGCCGAACGCATCGTAGAGCATGGAGTCGGTGACTGTCTGCGTACTGTCGGTGATGCCTCTGGTGCTGCCAAGCGCATCGGCATGGAGGAACTTGCTGGTTGTGCCGCGTCGCTCGGACAGTCCGAGAGTGTACACAGCCGCGCCGTCCTTCAACACAGGGCTTGCCGGACTGTCGCCGTCACAGACATAGTTCTTGGTGCCGCTGCTGTCTACCTTCTGCGTTCTGAGGTCTTCGCCGTTGTAGGCAAAGCTGTTCGTGGCAGAACTTGGATACGTTATGGCTGTGACGCGGTTCTCGACATCGTAAGTGAGGGTGGTGACACTGCTGCCAACCGTGACAGACGTGCAGTTGCCGTTGCTGTCATAGCCATACGTCTTGTTCGTGCCTCCCGTTATGCCCGTCAGCTTGTCATGGGCATCATAGGAGTACGTGTCCGTGACGCTGTTGAGAACTCTGGTATGGCGGTTGTGGTTATGGTCGTAAGTGAAAGCAAGCGTGTAGCCTAAGCCGTTCCCGTTGCTTCTGCTTTCTCCCGTGAGTTGGTCGGCATTGTCATAGCCGAACGTGGTCACATCGCCGTTCGTGTCCGTGCGTGTGATCACATTGCTCGCATAATCGTAGGTATACGAGTAATGCGCCAGAACGTTGGCGCTGCTGTCCTTGTGCCAGACATCGGTGGTGCGGTTGGCGCTGTCGTAGCTGAACGTGCTGACGCTGCTGTTGGCGTTGGTCTGTGTGGTCAGCCGGTTCGCCGCATCGTAGCTCAGGCTGGTGCTTTCCGAGTAGGGGTTCGTTGTCGGAGGTGAGCCGGTTGCCCACATCATAGGAGTACGTCCAGCTTCCCGTCACGCCACTGACGGTCATGCTCGTTCGCCGGTTGGCGTTGTCATAGCCGTACCCGGTTGTGCCGTTCGGAGCGGAGATTTGCGTCAGGCGGTTGGCGTTGTCGAAGGTGTAACCCCAGGTTCCGGTCACATCCGTCATGCCTGTCTTGCGTCCGGCAGCATCAAACGTGTACGAAATGCCTGTGCCGGCTCCTGCAGCCTGTGGGGTAGGTCACGGTTGTCAGCTTGCCCGCATTATCGTAGCCGTAGCTGATAGTTTTGCCGTTGCCGTCCGTGTGGCTGCTCAGGTGACTGGCATTGTCATAGCTCAAACTCTCGCTGGTGCTGTCCGGGTAACTGGCTCCGGTCTTGCGGTTCAGGCTGTCATAGCTGAACGTGGTGGTGTGGCTGTTGCCGTCTGTGGTGCTGCTGAGGAGTCCCTTCTGTCCTGTGCCGTCATAGGCATAGGTGAAGGTATCTCCATTCGCGGACGTGACAACGAGCGGCCTGTTGTCGTTGTCAAACGTGGTGGACGTGGTATGGCTGTTGGGGTCAGTCACACTGGTCGTGTTGCTGTCGGCATCGTAGACACTGGATGTTGTGCCTGCGGGCGTGGTGAGGCTGCTGACCCGTCCCCAGTTGTCATAGCTGGTGGTGGTGGAGTGGCTCAGAGCATCGGTTGTGCCTGTTTTCCAGCCCAGGCCGTTGACGCTGAACGTGATGGTGTTGCTGTTGGCGTCTTCTACGCTGGTGCAGTTGCCATCTGCATCGTAGCCCAGCGTGGTGACATGGCTCAGAGGATCAGTGATGCTGACGAGCAAGCCGTAGCCATTGACATCGTAGCCATAGCTCGTCTGGTGGCTGAGGGCATCGGTACTAGTGAGTAGGTTGTCGCTGCTGTTGTAGGTGTTGGTGGTGGTGACGTGTGTGAGCGCATCTGTGACCGTCAGCACCTTGTTATGGCTGTTGTAGGTCCAGGTCGTGACATTCGACAGAGGATCAGTGCTGGTGAGCATGTTCCCTCTGCTGTCATAGGTGTAGCTCCACGTTTTGCCCAACTCGTTCTGCACGGCGGTCTGGTTGTTGCTCGTGTCGTAAGTGTACGACACGGAATGGCTGCTGTTGTCCACTTCGCTGCTCAACCGGCCAGAGGAGTAGTTGTGCGTGACCACATGGCTGTTGGCGTCCGTGATGGTGGTTGAAGAGGAAGTATACGAATAGCTGCTCTGGTTGCCGCAGCCATCGGTGAGTGTGGCAAGGCTCTGGTCGGCAGAGTTGTAGGTGGCTGTCCAGCCTCGTCCTCCCGGTGTGGTGAAGGTGGTGAGGTCATGGTCGGTGTTGTAGCCGAGCGTGTAGTGGTAGTTGCTGCCCACTGTCTGCCCGGCAAGGAGGGGCAGGCTGATACCGCTGAGGTTGTTGTTCGTGTCGTAACTGAGCGTCCATACGCGGCTGAGAGGATCGGTCACGGTGCTGATGCGGTTGCTGCCATCGTAGGCGAGCGCAATTGTCCGCCCGGTGGCATCGGCTATGCTGGTGACGTAGTTACCCGTGTTGTGGCTGATGCTGACCTGGTTGCCGTTTTCATCGGTGATGGTGTCGCAGTACAGGCTCGTGTTGAAGTGGTACTTGACCTGAGACTTGGTGGTCAGCGTGTACGTGCCATCCACATTCTGAACCAGCGTGTCGTAAATGCCTGTGGGAGCCGTGTACGCGCTGCCGCTGAGGGTGAAGGTGTAGGAAAGGTCATCGCCCCAATGCACGCTCATGTTGCTCGACAGTCCGAACCCGCCGCCGCTGACCAGGTAGAGGTCGTAGCTGTGCGTCCACTTCTGCCCCACTTCGCCGTTGTGCGTGGACTGGCTGTTGTGGAAGAGCGTGAACTCTACGGGCAAGCCGCCGCGCTGTGTCCAGCCGACAAGGGGAACAGAGGTCAACTTGTTGCCGTTGCCCGTATTGGTTCCCGCGACGTTGCCTTCCCAGGGGAACGTGGAACCGGAGGCGAAACTCACCGAGGTGGGATGAAAGCCCCCTTGCGCTCCCACCATCTGCCGCATTTCACGCACAGACAGAACCCGAACGCCGATGCGCTTCTCCGCAGAAGGATGTGCCCACGCCTGAACCGGGGTTGCCAGCAGAACCATCCAGGCAAACACAAGCGACATGCAAACGGACATGCGCCGCAGCCAGAGGGGAGGCCGCGCACCGCGTAAGGGAGAAGCAGGAAGCGTAATGGCTTCCGAAGTGGGAAGCGACAACGCTTCCGAAGAGACACGCCCCGTCGGTGGGGCTAGTGTCTGCGAGTAAAGCCGAACCATGCTGTCTATCCTTTCTTCCTGCAAACAAGGCAGGCACGATCTGCAACCGCGTTGCAAACCGTGTACAGCAACGACTACACTGCCGTTGCCGGGTTGACAGGCCGGAAGCGCTCAGGTACAATCTTGGTTGAGCCTTCGGGCCATAAGGCCGCTTCCTCTCCTCCTTATTCTTGACGGGAGGGGGAGGAGAGGGCGGTTTGTTGACTTCGATTACAATGCCGAAGCCACATCGGTATAACTCAGAACAAATCTACTTGTACAGCAGAAGCAGGTAGCCACTGCAAAGCCTCAGAAGCCGTTCCTGTGAAATGGTTTCTTCCTGCGCAGTGTTGGGATCGTGGATACGCGCCGTGCCGTTTTCTCCCCTGCCTTGCATCTCCTCAACAAGTATAAAATGATTACTGTTGACGTAAGCCAACGCGGGCATGTCTATGTCCGGCAAGGCTTCACGGCTGACCTGTACGCCCTCTGCTTGTAAGCCCACTGCTTTCGCCGCCTGCGCCAATTCTTCCACACTGCTTCCCTGCTCTGTCGTGCCTGCAAGCTGACGCAACTGCGGCAGGGTTGCCTTCACGCCCAACTGTTCACACGCCAGCAACAAAGCGCGTGGACCACAATCGGCAGAGGAGGGGGAAGGAAGTGATGAGTGATGAGTGCTGAGTTGGCTGCGATTTCGATAGGATGAATAGCCGACTCTGAGGGTAGGAAAACAACGTTGGAAGCAAAACGAACAAGCATCAATTCAGAAGAGTTCTGCGTCGGGGCAAAGCCGCTTCGGAGTGTTGTGGCTGTTGAGAAGAGTGGAAGTAGGGTGCAGTTGGCAGAAGACAGCGGCAACTTCCAAACTATAGCGCGGCTTCCTACGCTTTGTCAAGTAAGTTTGCAGAATTTTCCAAACAATTTTCGGAAACGTTGTTCAGGCAGTTTATGCCTTCGGTTCAGACAGCTAATTTGCTATGTCCGTCGCGTATTCCTGCATCGTTTATGGCGGTTTGGCGCAGCCTTTATTCGTTACGAGGAAAATTCAGGGCATAGTGGGGTTGGGTGATACGCAGGGCCGGCGCATCTAAAATGCTCAACACCCTCCCGTCGTGGGTCATTCGCCCCTGTGCTGCGCCTGCTCCTGCCTCTGGGTTGCCCCATCCAAAAAGAACACGCAAAAACGTAGAAACATTTCTGCATAAATAGCCGAAAAATGGAAACCTTTCCTGTTCCACTTCGTCTAAGTGTATATTCACGTCTACATAATAGAGATTGCTAACGAGCCAGGTGGCGGGCCGTTGAAAGTTCGGAGTTCCTTCCAACTCTCAACAATCTAACCTGGAAGGGAGGTGCTGGAAGATGCCTGTACACTATCCCCGTTCGCCCTGACGCTTACGAGGTCACGACGCCTCTCTCCTACAACCAGACACAACGAGACATCGGGCTGGAAGCGCTGTATTGCCAGGATTTCGACGATCTCTCTACATATCCTTTTTCTTTTTTATTTAGATGCGCCGGTCCTGGTATGATGCGTGGAACGAAAAAGCGGCAGGATAAAAGACGGCAGAGCAAGAAATAAAAGAGCGTTCCTATCTCGGATACATTGCGCCGAGGGTTGGAAACGCCTGTTCAGAGGAACCCGATTACAAGAATTTGGTCAAGAGAAAAAGGACAGCACCCATGACACTGTTTACGACACTGCTTTCCACCTTACTGCTGACGACGGCGCTGGCTGTCCTGACGCTTCCCACGCGAGCGGCGGATGCGCCGGAAACCCTGCGCTTGTGGCAGGGCGATGCGCCCCGCGCTCAGGGCACGGCGGACGCCGATATTCCCACGCTGACGATTTATCGCCCTCCGGCGGACAAGGCCAATGGCGCGGCGGTGGTGGTGTGTCCCGGCGGCGGGTATGGCGGGCTGGCGGGGCATGAGGGGCAGCCGATTGCCGAATGGCTGAATACGCTTGGCGTGACCGGCTGCGTCCTGAAATACCGGCTCGGCCCGCGCTACCATCATCCCGTAGAAATGAGCGACGTGCAGCGCGCCCTGCGCGTTGTCCGCTACCATGCCGGGGATTGGAAACTGGATACGAAGCGGATCGGCATAATGGGCTTTTCCGCCGGAGGCCATCTGGCTTCCACAGCGGCCACGCATTTCGATGCAGGTGATGCCAAAGCCGCCGATCCCGTTGACCGCGTTTCCTGCCGCCCCGATGTTGCCATTCTGGCCTATCCCGTAATCACGCTTACCGACCCGTTCACGCACGGCGGCAGCCGAACCAATCTGCTCGGCGACAAGCCCGACCCCGAATTGGTCAACCTGCTTTCCAATGAGCGGCAGGTGACAACCCAAACCCCGCCCACGTTTCTGATGCACACGGCGGACGACCCGGTTGTTCCCGTCGAAAACAGCCTGCTGTTTGCCCTGAGTTGCCGCGCCGCCCGCGTCCCGTTCGAACTGCATATTTTTGAACACGGTCCGCACGGCATCGGATTAGGTGGCAACGATCCTATTTTCAGCACATGGCCCGCAACATGCGCCGCCTGGCTCAAAACGCGCGGCTTTCTCACGCCGCACAAGTGAAAGCGGTTTTGTCTGAACCATGATTTATGTGATTACTATGATTACCATGATGATACAGCCCCGCTTAATCCTAGTTCAAAGCAGGGAGACGGGATTCCCAAAATCATGGTAATCCCATAAATCACATAAATCATGGTTCAAGACAAATGTATTTACCGCACATTCGGCGCTTGATTCGTGCTGCGGCTTGGAGGCTGTTGCGGTTGAGGAACCGGGCTGGCGAGCAGGCTGGGGCGCGGCGTGGGCTGAATTTCCAGCGTCAGGTTCAGGGTTACGGGCTTGCCGTCGCGCTGCGCGAGCGCTGTCACCGTTTGCCCGGCCTTCATCGGTAAAATCGCCGCGCGCACTTCGCTTGTGGTGTGGACGGGCTTGCCATCCAGACTGACGATCACATCCCCCGGCTTCATTCCCATTTTTGCGGCGGGCGAATTGGCGTACACGCCCCGGATACGCGCCTGCCGGTTCAGGCGAATAATGCCGTTTTCTTCCCGCACATCGTCTACGTCATCCAGCGCAATGCCGAGCCACGCATGAACAATGTCCTTGCCCGCTTTCAGTTCCTCAATCACAACTTTCAGCGTGTTGGCCGGTATGGCAAACCCGGCGGTTTCCACAATCGTTAAGGGACGTTGCGCCGTCACTCTCCGGTCAAGCGCGGGCGGACTCAAATTGACGCTGCTGACAAAGACACCGGCATCCGCAGACTTGGCGCGATTTGGCGGCGCGGTGTTCCCCGGCTGTAAGCGATTGCCGGCTGCGCGCTGCGCCGGGGTGGCATTGGCAGTGAGCGGCAAACGCTGATTGGTGGCGACTTCGCCCCGGCTCGTTACGGCATTGCCCTTCGGGAGCGGCGCAGTGGCTTGCGCGGTTCCCTGCGGAACGGCGTTTTGCGGGGTACGGGGTATTGCCTTTGTCGGCGGCAGCGCGTCCGGCGATTGTAGAACCGGCGCATTGCCGGCGCGATTGGCGGGAGTGGGCGGAACGGCCAGCACATACTGCGCTCCAAGGTTCGCCGGCGTGACAAAAGTGGTATCTACGTAGCCGCTATTGGGCGCAGGGGTCGGTTCGGGCGCGAGAACGGCGGCAACCATGCCGATCACTTCGCCCTTCGCGTTCAAAATCGGCGCTCCGCTGGTTCCCGCGCCCACCGTGCCATCCACTTGCAGCAGATCGGGGTAGAAATGCGCGCCGGAGTAAAAGCCCTGCGTTCGGACGCCCGACACCACGCCAAGCGAAACCGAATTGTACTGCCCGGATTGGTTGCCGATGGAGATTGCGAAATGTCCCGGCTGCACCTGTGCGCTATCGCCGAATGTCAGGGCGGGAAGCGCGACATTGGCGGTAAGGCGCACAAGCCCGATGTTGCGCTCATTGTCAATCGCCACAAGCGCCGCCCGTATCCGCCGCCCATCATCAATGGTGACAATCGGGCTGCTCATGCCCTGCACGACATCTGCTGTGGTTACGATATAGCCATTTCCGATGGAAAACCCGCTGCCGGATTTGGGCGTATTCACGCGCATGTTGTCCCATTGAAAGAACAGCGTTTGCGCGACGTCCTGAGTTCCTTCTTTGCGCCGCTGCCGCGCCACATTCAAATCCTGCTCCGTGTGCGCCAACTGCTGCTGCGTGGCTTGCAGGTCGGACGTTTGCCCCACCCCGGCGGCCACCTGCTGCTGCAAAAGCCGTACCTGATCGGCGTAAAACTTCAGGTCGCCTTGCAATTCAGCGATACGGGCGTCGAGTTCGCGCTTCTGCTGCGCTGCCGCATCTTCGCGCCCGAAATTCGCCAGCGTCTGCTGCAAGTACGTCAGGCGCGTATCTAATCTGGCGGCTTCGCGGCGCGGCTTTTCCACGTCCAGCAGGGTAATCAGCCCGGCTTTGTACCGTTGTTCCTGCTGCGCCGCCTGCGTTTGCGCCGCTTTCTCATCAATGAGCAGATGGGCAAGCTGGTTTTGCAGGTCGGCCTTTTCCAGCGAGGAGTTGGCATAGCTGACGGCAAGTACACGGGCATCCTCGATGGACACGATGCAGGCGCGGGCGCGTCCGGCAACGGCTGCCACCTCGTTCTGCATTTGTTCCAGAATGCCGTCCGCACACGCAGGAACTACGCTGATACCCACTGCCGCAAGCGTGATTGCGAAAGTTCGCGCTGCTTGTTTTACCATACTCGTTCTTCCTCCCCGATCTGCTTCAAAGTATCTTTCGGCGCGCGGTCAGGACGGCTTGACACGCAATCCATCACGTAAGCGCGCGGCGTGGCTTGGTCGGCCTGGGCTTCCACAACCGTCAGAACGTAATTCGGAATTTCCGGCGGCAATGCGCTGGCGGCAAGGGGTTGCTGCATCGTCGGCGTGACGGTAGATGTTGCCGCCATTGTGTCCGTGCCCGCCGCTTGAGTTCCTGTCGGTTCCCTGCGCGCCAGCGTCAGGCCGCGCGAATAAGGCCGCAGGGTTTCGCTTCTGCCGACAAACCTTCTGTGGCTGTGCCATCGCGCTGCAGGCCTGCCTGTCGTATCTCCACTTGTAAACGAGATTTTAGCTAACCGCTCGTCGGGCGCAATCGGATGCGACTGGACCAACAAGCCCAATTTTTCGTTTTTCAGCCCGTATTGCGCAAAGGCCGGGTTCACCATGCCATAGACAAGCAACGGTTGTTTCACAAGGGGTTGATTCACACGTCCGAAGGGTGTCTTCCCGTTGCCTGTAGCCAGGGCCACTCTTGTTTGTTCCGATGGCTTTATTTGTTTAGCCGGCGCAGGCTTGCTGTTCTGTGCAATCCGGTTGTCTTTGTCCTGTGACGAGGACGATTGCAGGCCGCTGCCTCCATGCGGCACAATCCGCAGGCAGAACAGCGCTAATGCCGCTATCGCCGCGCTTCCCACTAAGCAGTGGATAGTGGATAGTGGATAGTGGATAGGGTTGCGGGAACGACGCGCTTTCAGCGCCACTGCGTTTAGCAGGCGGGAATAGCCTGCGCTTTGCGCCGACAGGGGCGCGGTTCGTGACGCGGTTTGCGCGGTTTGTGGCGCAGGCGGCCCGGCGTTTAGAGACACTTGCCCGGCTGTTAATCGCGCCTGCACTTCGCTCCAATGGGTTTGCGTGGCCGGAACTTCAGCAGCGCGTAAGGTTTCCAATCCCTGCCCGATCTGCCGGCACGTCCACAACTGCGCCTGACAAACGGCGCATTGGCTCAGATGCGTTGCAACGCGCGCCTGCTTATCCAGAGGCAATCGCTCACTTGCGAACTCCCACAGCAGCGGCTCGATTCGGGCGCACTCGCTTTTGAATGGTTTCCATTTCATTTTCATTGTCATCTTTCCAGCGCCTCAACCCGCTCCTTCAAGGAACGACGGGCGCGGAATACCCGCAATTTGGCGCTGACGGCGGAACAGCCCAAAATAATCCCAATTTCCTGATAACTTAATTCTTCAATATGGTGCAGAATGATGATTTCACGCTGCGGCGCGGGCATTCCCCGCAGGGCGCACAGCACGATTTGTGTACTTTCGGCGCGTTCCACAAGGGCGTGGGGATCGGAGCCGTACCCCTCATCGCGCCATTCTTCCGAGCGCAACCCCGCGTCATAGTGTATCTTACGCTTTTCCCACGATTTCAGCCGATCCCGGCACAAATTGCCGCAGATTTTGAACAGCCATGTTTGCAAACTGGAATCGCTGCGGAACTTGCCAATCGCCTGATACGCCCGCACGAACGTTTCCTGCTTGATGTCGTCGGCGTCCTCGCGGTGTCCGAGCAGATGGTAGGCGTAGCGGAACACCTGCCGCTCATACAGCGCGTAGACCTCGCTGAACGCTTCCAGGTCTCCGGCGCGGCAGCGCGCGGCCAGTTGGTCTTCCATTGCGGGCATTGCCACTCCACGCGAGGCGATTCTTGCTTCCATCCGTCACACCTTATAGGTATCAGGTTTCAGGTGTCAGGTATCAGGCAAATGCCTGTTCCCGTTCCTCCTCTGTTCCAAGGCAGATAGAGTTAGAGCGCATCAACCTGATACCTGATACCTGATACCTGAAACCTTTTCCCTTGTTGCCACACTAGACGAAGCGCGTTTGGGAACGTATCATCATTTATTCCAGGCGTTTTCAGGTGGGGCAGGATTCCGAAGCGAGGAGGCTGAATTGAGGAGTGAGGTTTGCAAGCCTCTGTTTCGTGGAAGTTCACCTGTTTTTCGCGTTCTTGAACATTCGCTTATGCCAGATCAACCACATTCCGCTTCCATTACCCTGCGCGTCCGGTATTTTGAAACCGATCAGATGCAGGTCGCGCATCATGCCCATTATCTTGTCTGGTTTGAGGCCGCGCGCAGCGAGTTTTGCCGTGTTCGGGGCGTGGATTACACGCAGATGGAGCAGCAGGGTTATTTCCTGCCCATTGTGGAAGCGCATTGCCGCTACATTTCTCCTGCCCGCTACGATGAAGAGATTGTTGTCACAACCTATGTGATTGCCGCCAGGCGTCGTACCCTGCGCATGGGCTATACCGTCACGCGGGGCGAGGCCACTCTCGCTACGGGAGAAACCTACCAGATCGTCATCGGACTGGACAAACGCCCCCGCGCCTTGCCTGACACCTTCTACGCCCTGTTTTCTCCGGCAACTAATGAATCAGGTAGATAATGAATAATCTAAACGCCGTAACAGGCTGCTGACTACTCGCGGAACCTTGCCAATCCTGATTGAACTTACGGCAGGCAAGTAATCTGCGGGGGCAGAAAAGCCGCAGAACGGCTATCTTCAGGATTAGCAAGTTTGGTTCGTCTCGTTGCAAAATTCTACCAGGCATGTGGATCAAGGCGCAGGCCGGAACGCGCTGCCCACTGACGCAGCAGATTGGGCGCCAGTTTCAAACGTTTGGGACAGGATTTGTCGCTCGGCACGACGTTGCACTTGCCGCGCGCCTGCACAATAGTTTTGGTTTCCGGGTCTACCTCAATCGTCATTATCCGGCGCGCTTCCGGCCATTCCGGCGTTTCCAATCGCAGCGACCAGATGCTGCTTTTGCCTTCCACGCACGAGTTGATATATGTCGCCACACAATTGTTCATCGCCCTCCCTTCCGCTTGCAGTTCATTGCTGTTCACCAGTTCCCGAATGGTCCACTGCCACGCAACGTCCTGTTCCAGGGCAGGCTGTTCCTGTATCCAGCCTTCCAATCCTAAACCATTCCAGCTTTGGAGTGGTCGTTCCTGTTCTCGCGCCAGTTGCGCGTGCCATTCTTCCACGCGGCGAAGCAGCGCGGCAGGCGTTCGACCCTTCATAGTAAATTCGGGTTCGGGTGGTGGCAGACACTCCATTTCGCCGTCCGGCAGGATAATCGTGCGCGGCATGAACTTCACATTGAAGATAAAATCTACAATTGGGCCAACATGCGAAGTGGCAAGTTCGGAACGATGGACAAACCAGTGAATCACTTCACTCCAAAACGGCTCATCCGTTTGGATGTCGCGCAACGAGGAAGCCGCCACCGCCCGCGCCAGGCGCTCACTGCCGCCTGCGCCCCGCGTTTGCCCCCATCGCAACGCGCCCTCGAAGCTGTAATCAGCGGGCGCTTTGAGAAAATGATAAGCCGCCATGCGCGTCAAGGCTACAGGAAGTTGCAATTCACGCACACTGCGCCCGCGCCCGATCTGTATAAACCACTCCTGGCGCTGTTCCCCAACCGCGTTACAGCCTTCAAACCATGCGCGATCCATAAACGCCGGCACCTCGTATTCCGCCAGCAGATGCCGCGCCAAACTGTGGAATTGCGCCCGCGCCGTATGACCGAGCGGCTTCCAATCTTCTGCGCCGCGCAGCCATCGGGAATGTTGACGGGCAAGCGCGTACAGCGCATAAACGTAGGTGTTGTACCAATGCTCATCGCCCGCCAGTAACCCGCCGTCAGTTCGCAGCAGCCGACCGTTTGCGGCAACAATGAACAGCAGGCGTCGGAACACTTTGCGTATTCGCAATGTTTTCTCTGCCTGCAAAATCCTGTCTACCCGCTGAAGCAGGGGCGTTGGAAGCTGGTGATTTTCAACACTGCCGTCGAAAATCGCTTCCAGCCAGAACTCCATGCTGCATTGCGCAGGGCGCAATATTTGGAGAACCGTATCCGCCCGCTCCCGCTGCGTAATCTCCAATTCCTTTCTACGCTGCGCCCGGCTTTTATTTTTGGTGCAGCTTATGCCATGCGTTTCACACCATTGCGCGTACTCCGACAAAGTACGCAAGCCCAAGTCGGAAGCATGGCGATTGGCGACACGGTCAATCTCCTCCTGCCGCGCCTTCTTGAGGGCGCAATGTTTCTCTTCGCGCCGTTGCTTCCAGCTTTTCTGGCGTCCCTGTCCAAACCCATTTTGCCGACACCACGCCCGGTACGCCGCCCCATCCGCGAACCCCAATTTGCTCAGATGCCGCGTAAACACGGCTTGCGACAGACAGGCCGTAGGCGGAACCACCACTCTTTGTTTGTTGCTTCGCTTGCCCATGGCTTTCTTTCCCACACTCACGTCTTACTCCGAACACCTGAATACCTGAACACCCCTCCCCATTTCGCTGACAGCCACATCGTCAACAAAGTTACAGCCTCAAAAGATTGCGCCCCTCAGTTCCTATCGAACAAAGGGGCGCAATCTATAAATACGTCGTCTGACTATTTACCGTCAGTTTACACGGAACACGCTACCGATAATTTTTGTTCCTGCGCCCATTTGCGCAGCATTTCGCTTGCCGTTTTCATCCGGCCATTGCCTTTGTAGGAACCCGGCGGCTGGTTGCAATGGCCGCGCGCCTGCACGATGGCGCGGCGGGCAAGGTTGATCTCAATCGTCAGCAGTCGGCGGGTTTTTACTTCCCGCTCCGGCTTGACGCGCAGGGACCAGATTGCGGTTGTGCCGTTTAGACAGCCGTTCGCATAAGTGAACACGCAATGCCGCATCTCGCGCCCTTCTTCCTGCAAGGCTTTGCTGCTGCACAATTCTACAATCGTCCATGTGTTCAGCGTCTTCTGCATGTCCCGCGCTTCGACGCAAAACGGCGTCAAGCCACACGGCTGCCATTCGGTACGCGGCCTTTTGGCGTCTTTGGCTAACTGCTCGTGCCACTCTGCCACGCGCTTGAGTAACGCCGTCAGCGTCCGCCCCTTCATGCTCAATCCCGGTTCCGGCGCGCTGTCGTAAGTGACCGGGCCGTCAATACCGTGCCGCGTTGGTTCGCCGAAACGCTGTTCCCACAGATAATCCACAATTGGGCCGACCTGCGCCACATCCATTTGCGCCTGATTGACAAACCATTGAATTACCGATTCCCAAAACGCCTCGTCCGGCAAAATGCCGCCCAACCTTGATTCGGCAATCGCCTGCGCCAGATACTCGCTTCCGCCGAGGGCAACGGTCTGCCCCCGCCGCAGCGCCGCCACAATGCTGCCATCACCCGGAGCCTGCAAGAAGTGATGCGCCGCTTTTTCCGTCAATCGCAGGGGCAAGTCGGCGCGGCGAATGTTCTGCCCGTTGCCGATATGCAGAAACCAATCCTGATGCTGTCGGCTTACGGGCGTAAACCCTTCAAACCATCCGGCATCCATAAACGCGGGCACATCGTACCGCGCGAACAAATGCCGCGCCATCCGCGCAAACTGCCCGCGCGCATGGCTGCCTTCCATGCGGCAGGCTTCCGGCATATTCCGCCATTGCTCGTGACGCAAGGCAAGCATCAGCAGCGCATCCACAAACGTATTGCCCGACTGCGGTCCCAAATACGCGATTACCGGCTCAATGGACACAAACGGCGAGTTACGCCCCAGATGATTAAGCAGCCGCTGCCATGCCGCGCTTGCGTCCGCGTTTTGATTAACAGTCGCATACGCGGCCCGCATTTTCTGCTGATGCGCAGCAGGCAGGGCGGCCCAGGGCGCGCGATTGCTGTAAATGTCGCGGATACGGGCATCCACATCACGGTGCAATTTGCGCCACTGCGCCCACTGTTCCTGCGCAATACCCCAAGAATTTGCCGATTGTTCGCTAACCTGTGCGGAGTTCGACACTGTTTCGTCACTCCTTCCAACCCTCTATCGGCCAGCAACGGCGGCTTGCTAAATCACAATTCGCGGGTTTTGTAGGCGGCAAGCAGGTCGGCAACCGCAATGCCGTCTATGGTCATGCCGTCCAGCGTACAGTTTTCAATCTTCACGTCGCGCAGGTCACAATCCACAAACGCCGAACCGTTCAGTTCGGCGTTTTCAAAGGCAAGCCCGCGCTGCGTTCCCTTTGCATCACGCGGCAGGCCGATGTGTTTGAACGTCGCGCCGCCCATTTGCGCGGCGGAAAACGCGACGTCGCTGAAATTGATGTCGTGGAAAATCGCGCCCGACAGGTTCACATCGTCGAAATGGGCGTTTCCCAGATTGACATTGTGGAACGTGGTTCCGGGCATATTCCGGCCCTCAAACTTGTTTTCTTCTGCAGAATCAGACATTGCTTTCTCCTTTTCATCCTGGAAGGAGTGGGATGCTTCCCATTCCCTCAATCGAAGACTTCCCTCACCCTGATAACTTGTACTTCGGTTTGAAAACCGGAACGACATCAAGGCCAACGAGAGAAGCACACAAACCCTCTTGGTTCTGCGCTAACATAACATCACGGATTGAAGGGATGAAACAGATGAACACGGATAGGAAATGAGGATGTACTCCTGCTTTCCCGCATATCCGCGCGTATCCGTTTCATCCGTTCAATCCGTGGTAAAATTCTCTCCCGGCCCTTACGCTTTGAGGCTGGAGCGGAACAGCGCGATACTGGCCGTTTGCCCGTGCAGGCAGCTTTTGCCGCCAATAGGTCCGAGTTCCCCGGCAGCGAAGAAACCGGCGAGGGGGGTTTCCGGGACGGCTTCCAACACGCCGCGCACGTCATGGTTGGGCAGATCGAACATCCGCAGCCCCCGTCCATTACAACTGAACACCAGCCCACCCGCGGGAGCCGAGTCGTTGGTCGCGGAACGGCGCATCAGCAGGCGCAGGTCTTCATCGGCGGTTTCCGCGTCCTGAATATGGAACTGTACGGTCTGCCCCGCCTGTACTTCCTCACCAATCACCATTGCGCCCGATTCCGGGTCCACGCCTAAGACGCCCCGAATTAGAAAATCGCCCCGGTCAAAGGCGTCCTGATACTCATTGGTGACAATGCCCAAAAATAACGCGCCGTTTTGAACCTGTTCCTGTTCCGCTTCATTCAGATCGCTAAACGTGTTTTGCGCGGCTTCCAGCGCGGGCTTGCCGCCCAGGGTATGAATCACCTGCTCGTCGGCCTTTGTCACCAACAGGGTTTCGCCAATCGGGCGGCAGCCCTGACTGACAACCACATCCACGCGCACCTCGCCGGCAATCCGCACCCCAACCGCGCCATCATCAAAAACTTGATCGTTCAGCAAAAGCACATTCTGGCCCGGCTGATCACCACTGCTTGCCATACCGCCAACGGTGGGCGCTCCGCCGATCTCATCCAGGGCTTCCATCAGGTCAATAACGGGCGTGGTAAACGGGTCGCCGAACAGCAAAAACGCTCGCGTTTCGTCCGCATCGCCCGGCAGCGTGTCGCGCCGAATGCCCACGCGACGGCGCAACTGCCGCCGCGTATCGTCCAGCAAGTAATCCCATTCCACATAGCTCATTTGAAACGGCGTCAAAATCACGCCCGGAAGGTTCGCAGCGAGCGCGCTCAATCCCGGTTCGCGCTCCACTTCCCTGTCGCCGCCAATCACGCCTTCCGCGCTGCACCCCACCAAAACGCGCGGATTCAGCGCCTGCCGCAGTTGCTGCGCCATTTGCGCGGCGCGCTCCTGATGCTGAACTGTGAAAAACAGAGTCAATAAATCAATCGAGCCGGTCAGTTGGCGGCGCAGGGACGCGATCACTTCCTGCGTGGCCTCGTCCGTATCCTCCCGTCGGCTCAATGCGGCGGCAAACTGCATAACATGCTCCCAACCATTCTAGCCTGAAAATGCCGGTATTCGGTGTTCGGTATTCGGTGTTCGGACAATCCGGCATGTTCATGCTCTAAGGTCAACGTAGTTCATGCGAACTGTTCTAAACGCGAATGTCCAAACACCTATGCGCCATCATCGAACCTGCCTCAGTCGGACGCCTCATTCGCGTTTATTCGCGTTCATTCGCGGCTAAGTTCTGAATTTTGTTCGCAGCCGGCGGGCGATTTTCGGGCTTGGGCTGGCTGATGGGCGGCGGCGCAATGTACAGCGGCACAAGCGCTATCGGGTCTTCCCCGGTATCGCCCTGCTCCATACGCAGCCCCGCCAAACGCGCTATTTGTGACGCGAAAGGCACGGCAGCCAGCCCACAGGAAGTACGCCTGCCCTGCTCCGACAACTGCGCAAACAGCGCAGCCCGATGTTTCGGCATGGCCGGCCCACACAGCACGATATGCCGGCGATCCAGTTCCGCAATCTGCGCGGTCAATTCTTCCAGCGACAGGGCAGCCGGGGCAATCACAATTTCGGGTGCAGTTTCGTCCACATTGTACCCGCCCGTGAATACCACGCCCGCCCGACACGGCAGGAGGGGCACGACGAGTACCACTTCCAATCCCTGATACGTGGCGGCAATGGCTTCCAGGCTGTTGATGCCATACAAAGGCCGATTTCGGACTGACGCCAACGTTTTCATCGTCATCACGCCGATGCGCGTTCCCGTAAACGATCCCGGCCCGATGCCAACCGCAAACGCCGTCACCTCTTCCAGCGTCACGCCTGCGCTCTGTAAGACGCCTTCCATCTGCCCGAACAACCGCTCCGACAGATGCATGTTGTGCCGAAACGCCTGTTCAGCCACAAACTGCCCGTCCCGCTGCACCGCCACGCTGCACACGTCGCCGGACGTTTCCATCGCCAGTATGACCTTGCCGCTTTGCTCACTCATTCCACGCGCCGTTCCCGCATCGCCTCGACTTCCGGCGCTTGCATCCATACCTCCACCAGTTGTTGATAGCGTACCCCTGCCGCTTCCATCCGCAACAATCGCGGTACGGCATCCGCATCAGAAATGAGGTTATTCTCCCCCTCTACGCCACGCCCCGACTTCCTTGCTTCCTCCAAAGTAAGCGTCAGCCGCTCGTCCGGCAGCAAGGCCGCGATCTTGTCCGCCCATTCCACGACCACAATCCCGCCGCGCTCCAGATACTCCTCGAAGCCGAAATCACTCACGTCTTCCGGGCGCTCCAGGCGGTACGGGTCGAAGTGAAACAGGGGCGTCTCCTGCCCATACTCCTGTACCAGAGTAAACGTCGGGCTTGTCACGCGCTCCGTAATGCCCATCCCCTGCGCGATTCCCTGCGTCAGCGTGGTTTTCCCCGCGCCCAAATCGCCAATCAGCGCAATCACATCCCCCGCCCGCAGCAATTTTCCTAACGCCCTGCCCAGCGCCAGTGTGTCCTCTCTTGTGCGCAACACTGGAAAGGGTTGGGGGGTGAGGGGTGAGGGGTGAGGGAGCGACACATCGCGCGTCACAGCGGGTTTCCTTTTTGAAGTGGTTGCGGCTGCCGCTTCCTGTACGCCTCCCCTGCCATAACGAGCAGGCTCAGAGCGGAAGCCAGGATGACTTGAAGCAGCGCAACATTCTGAAACGATTCGATATTGATGCCGGTCGCGGGATAACCGTTTATATCCGCAGACAGCGCATACGCGCCGAGGGCGGGAACCAGCAGCAGACTGCTCCATACGCCCAGTATCACGCTGACAGAACGGCCTCCCGCGCCGGAATTCTGACCGGGTAAAACATTACTTTCCGGCTTTGCCGCGTTTTCAATCCCTGCCGTCGCCTGTGTCCTGGCCGCGCGGCGATGCAGCCAAGTGAGCAGAAACGCCGGTACAAGCGTACTGCAAATAAGGCCCGCAATCACCCCTCCAGGCTGCCCTGCCCGGGAAAGGTAACTGATAGAGGTATTGACGCCGAACATCGCAAGCAGGCCATGCGAAGCGGCAACAGCCAAACTCCCCTGTTTCAGCCGCTGTTTCAAGCCGGATGCCGCGCCTAGCGGCGTAAAGCGGCGCAACAGAAAAATCAGGCATGCTCCGGTAATAACAGCTATCACGACATGGCGGAGATGCGCCCGCGTTATGGCGTGAGACCGCGCCAGATCGCTCCTTGCCTGAAGAGCCTGAAGGCTGCCGCCTTCCGCCTCAGACGAACTACCAGCCACAGGAACGGGCAAGTCGCTGTTTACGAATTGCCGCGCGGGATTTGAAGGCAAAAGGCCGGGGATGTCTTCAAGCCCGGCAATATAAGCGTCAGTCATTCTGGCGCGTTGGACAAGTTCGTTGCGCTGAATTTGCCGCGCCGCGCCTGCCGGCAAAAGCAAATAGTCACCCGTACAGCCGCCATGCTTGAGTTTGGCAGGGGAAGTCCTAACAGAGCGGCAATTGTCGGCGCGATGTCTTCCTCGCGCATGATCGCGCGTTCCCCCCGCGACGCGCCAGTCCCCGCGAAGACCACCGGCGGATGCGTTACGACATATTCGGTGCCGCCGTGTCCTCCCGCGTCCAGATGCCCGTGATCGGCGGTCACAACGATACACGTTTCTGCCGTGTTTGCTTCGCGGACCAGTTCGCCGATCCAGCGGTCAATTTGCGCGGCGGATTGGAGAGCGGGCGCGCTCAATGCACCGCACTCGTGGCTTCTCTCATCATACGCGCCGAAGTAAACTAAAATCAGCCCGGCCTTCTGGCGGCGCAGAATAGATTGCGCGGCGCGAAAAATTTTCGCGTCATCTTCATCCTCAAATCCGGGCGCGTAAGCCGCTTCGGAAAGGCTGTCAGCGCGGAGAAAACGCTTCCACCATATTTGCCCGGCGATACTAGCAGGCAAATGGTTCGCATGGGCAACATCAAAAAGCGTGTCTACCGACAGCGTTCGGATACGATTATAGGGAGCATTGATGAGCGAGGAACCGCTGATTTCCGGCGATGCTCCACTCACGAGCGTCGCCCAGGAAGGCTGTGATAACGACGGCACAACAACAACCGACCGGCCCCATGCGCCGTGCGAACGCAAATTTTCTATAGCGGGCATCGTGTGCGACACATCCTCGCGCAAGCCGTCCACGATAATGTAGAGAACCCGCCCTGCGATGGGCGGCGAACCGGAAGTATGTCCGAGTGGCGGCGCGTAGGAAGGCTGGTGGTCTATTGCGCTATTGATTCGACGCGCCACAATAGCGGAGCATACGAGAACCATTCCCACAAGCAACGAAACAAGCGCCGATGCAGAATAGCCCTGTTTCATTCCACAGGCTCCGAAAAGGCCGTATCGGAGTTCTGCTTTTCCATACGCCGCGTAATCCGGCAGTCCGGTGGCCTGAATTTATGCCGCAGAAAGATATAGGCCGGCAGAAGGACAAAGACCACCCACAGCCAGAATGTCTGTTTAAGGAACGGAGGCAGCACATTGGAAAGCCCTTGCAGGTGTTCCGCAATCCAGCCTAACTTCAGCCCAATCCCCGGCTGCGTCAGTTTGGCAATGTTTTCTTTATTGAACGACAGGATATGAATGGCGCAAACAGATTTGTGCGAAGTCGGAGAATTGGCCTGATTGACCAGCGCTACGCGCAGCCCGTCGTTATTCATCGCGGCAATAACGGGTCCCTTGATGTCCAAACGATAGGTGATTTCGTGCATCGAACTTACGGTCAGGTGTTCCGGGGTTCCCGATAACGTCATCAGCCACAGATTAAATCCCGCGTACTTCATGCGCGTTTCAATTAACAGGCTATGCGGATAGGGTTTCCCGTCCTCATCGTGCCCCTCCAGAGAACCAATCACCCGGCTGTCATCCGCATTGAACCCGGCGGGAATCATGGTTTGTGGATTCACTTCAGAAACGTCGCGCGACCAGAACACCACATCCGAAGGCGTTTTGTCTTCCTCCGTTGCCCCCACAGATGAGTCCGGGTTGAGCGTTTTCACCGGCAGCGCGGCGGCAATAAAGCGCCCATTCAAAGCCCAGGCATAGGAATTAGGGCACACGTCACGATAAACTCGTTTCAACGCTGCGGCGTGGGCGTGTAAATTGAACTGAACCCAGCCCAGAGCAAACCTTTTATTTCCGCCATCCCACCGGAGACGGATAAGCACATTGATAACATCCGCCCCCTCTTCCAGCCGGTTCGACGCCTTCTCGCTTTGTTCGGCTTCCCGGTTCATCAGGACGGCGGGGCCGTCCCATAGCCAGCGGTCGTGGCTGTCGCCGTGAAGAGGGGAGACATCCTCACTCTGCTCGGGCCAACTCTGCGGTACGGCAGAATCGGACATGGCTTTCCTGATGTCGCCATACGTTATCAACGCGGGAAAGTGGAAGTCACGCACTTCTGCCCTGTCCTTCCCGACGGGGCCGATGCCAAACACCAGCAGATGCCGTTCGCCTGGGCTGCCGCACCACAACAGCCGATTCACGCGGCAGTCGGGAAGTTTTTTCGTCCAGCAGACATCAGAGGCTTCCTTGCGCCATATCACAAGGAGATCAACACCCTCATTCTTTTCCACTGCCGCAACAAGGCTGCTTTTCGTATCTCCCGCGACGAGGCGAGGATGAACAGCCTCCCCTTCCGGCACGGGCACGGAATAGGAGGTTACAGCGCCTGATTCGGACATGCTCATGAGATGCGGAACGCCATTGTCCCGGTCAAAGAAAACAACCCTGTCTTCTCTGGCGAACAAAAGCTCACAGGGCTTGCTGTACTCCTGCGATGAAATCCGCTGCCCGCTGTCATGACCGGGTTCCACTTTGCGCGCCAGCAGCAACAGCACAAAGCAGGCAGCCCACACGAGCCAGTACCACGCTTTGCTGTCTCCGGGCAAAGGCTGACTGTCCGAGGAAGAAGTATGATTGTTTTGTGAGGCAGTCGCCATGATTTCTTACCCTGCCGCCAAGTTGCTACGGGCTGAAGAGAGTCACCAGCCGGTCAAGCGCCGGGCCGCCGAACCCCATAAGGCTGTCAATCAGGGGGATGCCGGCGAACAGCGCGACAGTATGGAGGAACGTCAGCGGTACCACGTCCTTCGATCTGGCCTGCGCCCATTGTGTCACATTGCTCTGCGTCTTCACCGAAGCAATCTTCCCGTGTTGTGTTTCCAACTGCTGTTTCACCCGGCTATGCGGATGATAGCCGTGCCATTTGTCTGACGGCAAATTGCTGAGAGCCACGATCTCTGCTTCCAGCACATTCACAGGCGTACCTTCCGTGATAGCATCCATTATCATTTGCAGTTTCTGCGCGGTATTTTCGAGTTGGATGTGGCTCACCACCATGTTGATCCACAGCCAGGGAAAGACCGCCAGAAATATTACCAACAGCATGACTACCAGCACCAGTATCATCGTCAGCAATAAGTAGAACCGCCCGTAATACACCGCCAGAAAGAAGGTGATGGTTCCAAGACTGGTGATCAAATTTGTGGTATCAGTATGCAGTCGGCTCGATATGGCGCACAGCGCGTTCATCTGGTCATAGGTCAGGCACTCTGTTCCCTGCGGCGCTTCAGCCTCGGCCGTATCGCCTGGCGATTGTTGCTGCGCCGATGGTTTTCGCGCCGACAGTGTTTGCATCCATTGTGTTTGCGCCAATCGTTTTTGAGCAACGGTGTTTATGTGCCGGACAATGTTTGGGCAGGGAGTTTTTGTCTCGTAATTCAGAGTTTTGATGAAATTACGAGGGGAGTAGCGGCTGCTGACGGCATAAATTACCTCAACGGCTAAAGCGGCAAAAATCAGCATGGGCGCGACCCATCCGCCGGTGTAAAGGACATAATTTATCGCATACCGATATTCGCCAAACAATTCGAGATAGAAGGCATAGCCAATATCCCCGATAATGAAGGCGGTCAGCAGAAATTTCATTCCCGCCCAGCCGCGCGTTAATTTTACCTCCGAAGGCTCCGGGGAAGCGCTCTTGTTTTCCGGCTGGCTTGCGTCCGATGCAATCTGCTCTGATAGACATTCCTCTGATAAAGTCTTACCCGCTGTCAAAGCAGCATCCTTGCCTGTACAGGGCGTAAACACTGCACCCTTCCAGTCATAAGGAAATTGTATATAGCGAATCCAGTAGGAAACAATCGCCGCCGTGACGATAAAACTAGACTCGGCGCGGGGGCCATGTTCTCCATAAATCGCCATCCAGTAGTAGCCGTTTTGCGTATACGTCCATTGAACGCATAAATAACCGATTAAGGCAAGCACAAAGTAGAACAGTCCTGCCTGACCGGGGCTCCGATCAATTTCGGTCCACTCAGACCGACACCAATCACGCATGAAATACCATGCCGCCGACAGCCTGCCGGATTTTGGGGCGATTACAGGCGGTAATGGCTTCTTGTTCTGCGCGCTTGATTGTGTCACTGCGACGGTTCCTTTTTACATCAGACTGCTTTCATAGATTAGCGTGGACACCGCGAAGTTTTCTCGTTGAGCAGACCTATGAAAGAGGTTTATTCAACAGCGCTGTGCAGATTCCTGCGCGTTGTAAACTCGGCTATTTTTCCATTCCAATGGCATCCACGCCGACCAGATAGCCGGAACCCGCCGCGTTTTTACCTGTTACGCGGAAGGTCACTTTATGCGTTCCCGCCGTCAAGTCCAGCGCGCCCAATTCTGCGCGGCCTTTGGCTTTTACTTCTGTCGAGTAGCAGTCAATGGGGCTGCCGATTTCCTTGCCGTCTACCAGCGTTTGCACGATGCCGTAGTCTTTCGCGGTTGTGAGATAGACCACGAAATTCACTTTGCCGTCAGTGGCGACGGGCAGTTCCAGCGTGACCTGCGCCCCCGGCTTCTGGCCGTGAAACCATAATTGCGTATCGCCGCTCCAATTCGGGCCGAAGCCCTTCATGTCCTGCGTGTCCGTGTTGCCGTCTTTGGACTCGACCACCTTCAAGCCTTCCGCTTCCACCGCGTTGCGATAGCGTTGCTTGACAAGACGGAGGTAGTCTAAGGTCAGGGTTGGTTTCGGGCCTGTGCCGGTCAGTACGAGATTATGCTGGCCGGGTTTCATGTGCAGCAGGGTTGTAAAGCGTAATTTTTGTATGCCTTTCGCATCCGGGGGCAGGGCAGCCGTTTGCGGCGGCATGTCATCGCCCTGCAAGACCCACGCGCTTGTCGTGTCCGCCGCGTCTACCGCCAGTTCGACGGTATAATCCGCTTCCTGCGTCACCTGCACGGGCAGTACGAGTATCTCTTTGGGCATGACCGGCAGCCAGCGCAACGCGCCCCCGCCGCTGTATTCGGCATGGGCGTCTATCAAACTCGTGTCGGTTTTCTCGTGCCCGGTGAGTTTTTCCAGCAGCGACTCGCCCTCCACGACACCCGCTTCCTTGTGGCTAGGGTCTAAGCGCAGGTAATCCACATACGCCCGCCCGCCGTCCGGCATATCTAATGTCAACTGGTGCGTACCCGGCTTCAAGCGTACAAACGTGGACAGTTCCGCCCGGCTGCCGCCCGAACCCGGAGGCATGGCCGGCAGGGCCAGGGTTTTGGCCGTGTTGCCGTCCACGCTGATGTTTACGGTACGCGCCGCGCCGGGCAGGTTTAAGGCGGCAAGGCGAACCGTGTAATTGTCATCGTTTTTCGCGCTGAATACGGCAGTGGGATGATCGCCGCTGACAACCGCCACTTTGCCGCCACTGGCTTCGAGCGGCAGCGTTTCGTCCGACATCGTATGGACGCTGCCGCCCGTCCACGTCAGATTTTCCGCTTCCTGCGCGTTTTCCGCCATGATGGGCGTGGGCGTCAACTGCTTTACATCAATGGGCGACCAGTCGTGCATCGCGCCTTCCTGATACCAGTACGCCACGCAACTGTACACGGCTCCGGGATAATCGTTCGTGCCGCCGTGTTCGATGTCTATCTTGAAATCATGCCGGAATGGGACGCAATCCTGTATCTGGAAACGGTACGCGGAGACGCGCGAAATGTTGTCTTCCTTGATGGTCGCGCCGTGATACGCGAGGTTAAATGGCCCTTGATCGAAGTACCAGCCGCCCGTATAAAAGTCTTCCGTGCCGGTTCCGTAAATGGACGGGAACGTTTCGCCGTCTACATAGACCTTTTCGTCGCCTTCCAGAAACCCGATGCCGCGGTCCCCCTGCATATCGGTATGTTCCCCGACGTAATGCCCGCGCCCTTTTACATCCAGAATGTGGAAATACTCGCCCGCAACGGTTGTTTGCCGATGCCACTGCGCATGGAAGTATCCGGCGTTCGCAAGCGGCTTGTCTAGTTTTTGCGACTCGATGCGATAGGAAACCAGACTCAAATCCGTCTTGCCGGTATTGACGAGTTCAAACCGGGCCGAACGCGCAAACGGCATCGGCCAGTAGCAGGAGTAGCCCGAATCGCGCATCGCTGTGGGCAGCGAAACCATGCGCTTATCTCCAAACCCCACGCCAAAGAAATCCCCAACGGGCGATTCAATGGCAGGCTTCGCAGCGCCATCCCAATACACGCGCAACAGGGTTTGCCGCAGGCTTTGACGGTCGGCGGGAACAACAGCCAGATGCAGTCCCGTCACTTCGCCCGCGCCGCTCAGGGTTGCGAACGTTTTCGATTGCCCCGCTTCCAATCGGGTAATTCCTGACGCCGTACGCGTTTTGGCTTTTACATCCTGATAATTGGTCAGTTGCGCCGTATAAGGATTCTGCCCCAAACTTCTCCACTGCGCAAGGACGACTTGCAGCGCGTCCTTGTCTTCGCTCGTCAGTTCGCGGGTGAAGGTGCGGATGGGAGTGGCATCGGGAAAGCGCTGATACTGCACGTGGTAGTACAAGCCGCCCGGATCGGTCACTTCGATACGGCAACTCTTTTGGAACGGCATCGGGAAGAAGCAGTACCAGCCGCCGCTTCTATGGCCCACAATCGGTTCCACGAACGGCGCGACCTTGCCGACAAACAAATCCTGCATCGGGCAGTCAATGCGGGGCGCATCCTCGCCGTCAAAGAAGATTTTCAAATGCCCGGCGGCATTAGCGGACCAGAAGCGGTAAATGCACCCCGGTCCCTTAATGTCCGCCAGAATCGCTTTGTTGCCTTCCTTCTTGAAGTAGTGGTCGGCATCGCCATTGCCGCCGCTCGGATCGTAACTCGAATCCTGGAAACAGCGCGTATCGCGCAGCATCGGAAGCAGATCGAACCGCGCCATGAGGGGCAAGCCATACGGCAGCGCAGCCGTGTTCGGAACCGTCGTCACGGGATTGAGCGAGTACGTAGAGCCGGGGCCGGGAATGGCTTTCACATCTTCTTTTTTGCCCTGCTGCGCGCGGGCCATCCCTAACGCGCCCACCGCAGCAACCAAACCAACGAACAAGCGTAAATAGAATTTCACCATGAGCATAAAATATTTTCCCTGCAATATATTTGATTTTATTTGCGTGTATTCGCGTGTATTTGCGGCTAAATAGAAACGGTTTGTCTTCACCTGCGGCTAATCTTCGGGCAACGCCGCCGCAATTTCCGCATTGATGCGCTGCGCGGCTTCAACCGGGTCTGGCGCGGCGACAATGGGCCGTCCGACGACAAGGAAATTCGCGCCGCGCCGAATGGCTTCTCCCGGCGTCATTACCCGCGCCTGATCGCCAACCGCCGCGCCAGCCGGACGCACACCCGGCGTAACAATCAGAAAGTCAGGGTCGAGAATGGCGCTGCGGATGGTTTCGATCTCCTGCGGCGCGGCAATCACGCCGTCACAGCCCGCCGTATAGGCCATATTCGCCAGATGCGCGACGTGTTCGGGCAGGGACGCGCCAACCTCAAGTTCGCACCTCAAGACACGTTCGCTGATGCTCGTCAGCACGGTCACGGCTAAAACTTTGGGTGGCGGCAGATGGTTTTGCTCCGCCTGCGCGCGTACTGTTTCCACCGCCGCGCGCAGCATAGCCGCTCCCCCGCCCGCATGTACCGTGACGCTCCACAGGTTCATGCCGCCGATACTGCGCATCGCGCCCGCAACTGTGTTGGGAATATCATGCAGTTTGGCGTCATAAAAGAAGCGTTCCGCGCCCGCTTCGCGCAGAATGTCGAAAATGCCCACGCCCGCCGCGTTGATCAGTTCCAGTCCCACCTTGAACACGCCCACATATTCTTTCAGTAGCGTGACCAGTTGCACGGCTTTCTCCGTGTTATCTACATCCAGCGCTACGATGATCCGATTGTTTGTCGTCGTCATGCTTCACCTGTTCTCCCGTTGTACAACCGTTTACGCCAATCTTACCCGAATTTCATTGATCAAACGCGCAACATTGGGATGGTTCCTTGTCTTCACGCAGTTTTCAATCAGCGCGACTCTGCTATGCGTTGCCGGTCTGCCGGAAGCAGATACAAAGCGCAGCAGCATTTCAAACAACTGCTTCCCTCGTATGTTCCTCTGATAATTGCTCATGACTTCATTGAGCGTGGCAGCAGCGGGAGGGCGATACCCTCGTTTTGTGACAAACGACGGGTGAATACCTGTTCCAAGTCGCACTATGTCACCAATTTTTATATCTACCATGAAGAGGCGGCCTGCCCTGTACTCTTCCACTTCAAAAGCGAACCATTGACTTATCGCTTCCACAAGCAGACGATGCTCATTGGCTTCGTTCCCGTCTAATAAACGTTCAATATCGGAATGTGAGTAAATGTCGTTCTCGATGCTGTAACCTTCGGTAAAGAGAACATCCGCGTACTCAGCCGGAACAGCCGAGTATAGCCACATATCTCTGTCCGCAACAAAAACAACCTTTTTGCCCGCGAATTCAGAGCGGCGTAGGAAAACTTCCAGAAGCGCATTGCGTCCGCCACAAAGCAAAAAGTCAGCCTGCGCCCACCCCAATAATCCCTGCATCCATCGGTAAATCACCGCATCATCAGAGCCTTCTACAAGAACGGTAGGGAGTGAGGATCGCTTGATTAGTTGAACAAGTTCATCAACCGTAGGAACCGGCAGCGGCATCGCAATCTACTCTCCACGATCCGGGTTCAGCGCGATCTCTTTATCCGTGTATTTGGAATAGATGAACGGAGAGTGTGTCGCAATGATGAACTGATTGTTCGTGCCCTGCGACTCCA
Organism: uncultured Chthonomonadaceae bacterium; assembly: GCA_963835065.1. Lineage (GTDB taxonomy): Bacteria > Armatimonadota > Chthonomonadetes > Chthonomonadales > Chthonomonadaceae > CAWFQB01. Next base: position 494,160 of record CAWIEK010000053.1, read on the forward strand.
GCACGGAAAACAAAATGCGCTGCCAATCCACATGCAGGCTAATCTCCGGCTCATCTATGAAAAACGTCTGGTTCTTCATAAATGCGTTGTACACGACAAAACCAAGCATCTGCTTTTCTCCGGCAGATAAAAATTCGGATGATATGGCGTCTTTGATCTCTCCAAAATTTATTCCGGGAGCGATATTGATGCCTTTATGTTGAAACAGTTGGCTGATCAACTCTGTCAGCGCAGTCAGGGGCTGAAGTAAATGTGACTGATGGCTCGTGTTATCAGAGACAAGTTTCTGAATTTGATTTAATGTTTCCGTCAGTTGGTCGGATGTGGCAGAGTCCTTACGCGCACCTTCAAGGGGGGTGTATTGACTTAGCGCTGATGTAATTTTTTGTGAAAGAACAAAGTTCTCCTGATTGACACGTTCCAAGGTTTCCGTATAAAAGTCTGTCAAAATACCAATGACGTCCTGTGTTGACAGGGAGGCGATAAATCGGTGGCCGGCGGCGCTAAGAAATTCCGATAACTCGCGCATTGCCTCTTCAACTTTCGTAACCGTTGCGCTATAGGCAGAATCATGGCCGAACGGTTTTTCCGGCCTGCTCATCGCAAACCCGCCCTCAATGCGTCTGAAAGTCGGAAAGAACAGGGAGGCTCCGGGCGCTTCCACCAATCTCCTTTTCAGTTCGTACATTGAAACTTCAGCAGGAAGTCCATCGAGCAGCGCTTTGAAATTCGGATACTGCTCCGAGTTACCTTCACTGTCTATAAATTTCCACGTCGCTGTTCCTTCCTCCCGTTTTGATCTGTTCACCAAAACGGATAAGATGTAGGCGTCCGTTTCCACAGTGGCAGCGTCAAAGGTAATTTCAGACATGACGCGATCAAGATTGCCGCTGATCATGTACCAGGCAAGTTTTAGAAGCGTAGTTTTGCCGCAGCCGTTTCTGCCCGTAAGGACGTTCATATCCGGGTGGAAGCACAAATCAAAGTCTGTGTGTCCATGCAGTTTTTTAACGGTCAGCCGCTTGATCATCTTGTCTCGTTCCTGCTTTGTGGGTACAAGTTAGCCACAAATCTGAAGACGCCTTTTGTGGGCATGAAGTTGCGCGGGGCAGACACGCGCTTACGCCTTCACCCAAAACTGATCCCATGCCTGCCAGAAGGTTTCGCCACGCGATATGACAAGGCGCGGGTTGACCACTTCGACGCCGGGTTTGCCCTGCCATTCCGAGGCGCGATCCGGCGTCGCTAATTCGACGGTGAACGCGACGGGGCCGGGGAATTTGAGCGGTTTGGGCCAGTTGCGCATCGTCAGTGCGCTGTACACGCGGCCTTCGATGAGGTTGCAGGCGTCGCCGGCGGGCTTATGGCGCGCGCTGAAACGCCCCAACCCGGTTTTTACGGATGCGGTCACGACTTGTGGGCCGAGCAGGGCTTGCACTTCTCGGCATGTTGCGGCATCCCCGGAAACAAAGACGCATGGGCAGTCGAAATCGCCGCAAATCGCCGCCACAATGCCCGATTCGCCAACCAGCGTATCATTAATTTTCGCGTTGTACCAGGCTTGCGAGGAAACGGTGTGGCACAAAATGCCGTCGGGCGTCCCGGCCATCGCGTGCGCCCCGACAAATAAGGCCGCGTCACAGCCCGCCTGCAACGGCTCTATATACCGCGCCCAGGCGTAGCCCAACACGTACTCCGCGCCCGATTCGAGCAGTTCCGGGATCAGGCTTTTGAAACTCCACGCCCCGCCCGCGCCGTGCCCGTCCACAACAACGATTTCCGTTGCGCCCGCCCGCTTGCAGCCCCGTACCGCCGCGTTAATTTCCTGCGTGTACAGGCGGCGGCCTTCCTCATACAACGCGGCCCCGCCGTTGACCTGTTCCCACACGGAAATGCCGGCAACGCCTTCCATATCGCACCAAAGTTGAACGCGCATCACAGTCCCCTTTTCTTGTATGCCTCTTTATTCGCCACCGTCACCGGGTTTCCCTTCTTCACCTTTCCAACTCACCATTCCAATGTTCTCACGCAAACCCAAAGCGAACGCGGGCAGCCCAAATTAAGGCTGCCCGCGCTATTCACACACGTTTGATTATTTTCATTGACGATGCAGAAAAGAATGAACTTGTTGAGGCATGTGTACCTTGTGCCCATATACGCAGGCGCATCCAAATACCCTCAACTCTCAACCCTCAACCCTCAACTCCCATCATAGATATGGCTGGGCGTTTCCTCGCTCTCCTCGGTCTGCCAGTTGTCGCAGTCCAGGCGCTTGCAATGCAGCATACGGCGGCTATTGCCACTCGCCATTTCGACCGTCGCAATGGCGGCGTGGCGGCAGGAAAGACACAGGGACGGTTCCAGCAGGCGGACGATGCGCAGTTTGGTATCTTCGTTTTTCATGGTTATAAACCCCGATAAGGTGGATGATCCTGTTTATGTTGTTGATAGCAATCAGCATCGCGCGGATAGTTTGCAAACCGCCCTGCGCCGCCCGCAATTTTGGAAAAACCGCTTCTTCGCGCCCTGCATCCCGCATCCGCCAATCGCTCGGTTTGTTCGCTTTGAAACAGACCGCAAAATGTCGCCGTCTGTGCAGAACGTGTGCATTATCGGCGCAATCGGCCCGGTTCCTGAGAGGGTATGGAGAGTACGGCGCGTTGTTGGGCATAGGATGAATCAACGGTCAGGAATGTTCCCAGGATTATACTGAAAATGATACGAGGTTTGGGTGTTGAGTGTTCGGTATTTGGTATTTGGAATGGAATAGTCCAATAAATTTGCCTACAACCGGGGAACGGTGGGAGGGCCTTCCATAAGCGGATTGTTTTTGAGTTTTTGCTGCGCGGCCTCGTACTGTTCGCGGCTGATGGTGTCGCCGTTGCGCAGGTGGACGGTTCCGTCGGAACCTGTACCAGGCGGCAATCCCAAACGCGGAATAGCGCGTTGTATGGCGCGGCGCGCGGCAGCCTCGTTCGGGTCGCCCGTGAGCGGAATTTCGTCGCGCCCCGGTTCGGCAAGGCGGATGCCATTCGGCAAAACGCCGGATGTTCCCGCAGCGGACATACCCGGCGGCAGTTGGAATCCGGGCGCGTTTGCGGCGGGCGCGGCGCGATGAAACGTAAACCACACCACAACGCCCGCCGTCAGCAGCGCGCCGGACAGTATCAGCGGCTTCTTACTGCCACGCCGGGGCGCGGCAACAGCGTCCGGCACAGAATTGACTGCTCCAGGCGTTTGCCAGTTCCCCTGCGAATTGCCCGGTTGAGCGTTCATTGCCTGCGGATTGACCCACTGCGGATGTACCGCCTGCGGATTCATCCCCGGTGACTTCGTTATCGGCGGAACTATCGGCGGCGCTGCGCCCGCCTGCTGCGCCCACCCCGCCACCGTTGGCGTATTCATGGCTTCGGGCGGCGGCAGCGACGCCTTGCACTGCCAGCATTGCGCCTGCCCGACGAAATTATTGGCGCGGCAGCGTGGACACGCCAGCCGCTGCGGGCTGTTATCTGACCTCATGCCTGCCTCCAAAAGAACAAAGCAGAGTTAGGGAACCGCGAAACACACGAAATAAACGAAAAAGACCCAAAAGAAGACAGAAGACAAAAGACAGAAGAACATGGATGTATGAGTTTATCACCGCACAGTAAGCGGAATAATTTTGCGCATAATCCTGTTAATCCTCAAAATCCTGTCTATTTTCCTTTCGCTTTTCGTTTCGTTTAGTTCGTGTGTTTCGCGGTTCCCAACTCTGTTTCCTATTTCATCACGTAGTTTCCCGGCGTTGTGGAGCCTTTTGCCAGGCCGAGGACGAACTTGATTCCGCCCAGGACGTGCTGCTGGTAGATCGAGTCGCGCCACATTTCGTCCCGGTGGCCGAGCGCGGTGTAGAACACGCGGCCTTTGCCGTACATTTTGGACCACGCGACCAAGTGCTGGCCGGGCTTGCCCGCTTCAGGACTCTGGTCGTTGGGGTAGTGGTCAATGTCGAGCAGGACATGCACTTTAGACGGATCATTGTTCTTGAAGATGTACGTTTCCTCATACGTCTTCCACTTCGTGCCGCCCATCGGCATGGTGTTTTTGTGCGTGTCCACGCTGGATTGCGTCCCATTTTTGCCGGCTTCCACCACGGGCTTCATGGCGGGGAAGTCGGGGTCGCGGATGGTCAGTTCGTTTTCGCTTTGCGCGTGGTGCGTCTCGAACTCGCCGCCGAGCATCTGCACATAGGGCGTGGGCATACCCTTCTCTTTGCCTTCGTAGGGAGTCGCCCACGTATGGAAGGTATCGCCGCCCGCGTGGATGGCCGCGAAACCGTGCCCCGCTTTGATGTAATCGAGAAAGCCCTGCGGGTCGGGCAGGGGCAGTTCGCCGGTCGTGTTGGCGAACACAACCGCATCGTACTTTTTCAGCGCGGTGGGCGACATTTTTTCCGCCAGCACGGACTTGATCGCGTCCTGCAACGCTTTTTTCTCATCATCCGTGCCCTGATGGGCGTACAGGTTGGAGTCGGCGTCGGCATAATCCGTTTCCCACAGGCCGCTGTCATCGCCCAATTTGGCAATCACTTCGCGGGCGAGGGCAATGCTGCTCGTATGCCGAAATCCGGTCGTCGTACTCACAACAAGCAGATGCTTCTTCGCCTTCTTCGCGGGCGCAGCCGTAGAATGGGGCAACGCCAAAGCAACGGCAAACGCGCCGGCAGTCAGCGCAAACGCTGCATTCAGCAGCGAACGTCGGGTTCTCATGGTGTTCCTTTCAGGTGTTCAGGTGTTCGGGTATTCAGGTGTTCAGTATGATCGCTTTCCGCGCTAAAGTAAACTTCTATACTCTTGTATTTCCTGAACACCTGAATACCCGAACACCTGAACACCCCTAATGTTCAATATAATTCCGCGAAAAGCCCATTTCTTCGGGCGCGTGGAGGCGGAGCATCTTGGTGGCGATGTCTTTGGGTACGGACGGCGCGGTCAGCAGCGACACGACGATCATAATGCTCAATGATAATGGTACGCCCCACACGGCGGGTTGTTCCAGCAGGGAGCGAATTAAGGGGTCGAACTGGAACGTCAGGATTTTCTTGTCCAGCAGCATGGACGTGATAATGGCGAGCAGGGACAGCAGCCCGCCAGTCAGCATCCCGGTTGCCGCGCCGTACTTGGTCAGGCCGCGCCACCACGCGCCGAGCAAGAGAAGCGGGAAATACGACGCGGCGGCAATGGCGAACGCCCACCCGACGAGCATCGCAATGTCGAACGATTCGACAAGCAGGCCGAGCAGCATGGACACGATGCCGATAACCACTGCCGCCCACTTGAACGCGACCAGACGTTGCGTCGGCGAACTTTGCGGGCGCAGTATTTTACCATAAATATCGTGCGCCACCGCGCCGGACATGCTGACGAGCAGGCCCGAAAACGTGGACATGAACGCGGCAAACGCGCCCGCGCTGGTCACGCCCATCAAGACGGCTCCAAGTAAGTGGTTGTCAAGCACACCCGGCAGTTTGATAAGCAGTTGATCCGTAGCGTTGTTGGCGTACAATGCGGGCAGTATGGCACGTCCCAAAGCCCCCCAAAGGGGCGTAAACACGTAAAACGCGCCCAACAGTCCCATAACCAACAAGGTCGTGCGCTTGGCCGCGCGCCCGTCCGGGTTGGTGTAAAAGCGAACGAGGATATGCGGCAGTCCCGCCGTGCCGCAAATTAACGCGATAATCAGCGAGTACGTGTACAGCAGAGGATGGTCATACTTGCCGGTCAGGGTTCCGAACGGTTCCAGCCACTTTTTGTTGTTCTGCGCGTTGGGCACGTAGGAGCCGGCTTCCAGAACGGCGGTTGTCGGGTCGGCAAACTCGATTTTGGGCGCGGCCTTGACCGTCTTGCCGTCCTTTAATATCGGGCGCGTGTTTGCCGTGATGGTGACAGGCCAGCCAGTCAGTAACGTGGGCTGCAAAAGCGGGCTGCCGGGAACGGCCATCGGCGGCAGGTTGACAGCGAAATTGCCGGGATTGGGCGCAATGCCTTCGTTTACGGCTGTCCCGTAAGCGTCCCACGCGACTGGCTTCCCACCCGCATTTCCTGTTGCTCCCGGCGTGTTTGCCGGAACGGGTCCCTGCGTCCATACCAACGCGACATAATTGCTCGGCTCCACGGTCTGCCCCGGCATCAGTTTCACAGTCGGTGAAATGTTGCTGAAATGAACGCCGTTTGGGAAGAACATGCGGGTTTGCGCCAGCGTGGACAGGGAAGCGGCGTTGGCGGGCGCGTCCTTTTTGCCTTTGAATTTGAGCGTGGTGTCCTGTTGCACCTGCGGCGCGGCTTTGGGCTGCGACGCGAAACGCCCCAATGTGCCGCCATAGCCGCCATACAAAAAGATCAGAATAAAGACGGGCGCGGAAATGGCGAACATCTTAGCCCAGTATTGCAGCGCCTGCACCAGCGTAATGCCCTTCATGCCGCCAAGCGCGACGTTGAACGTAATCACGCAGCCGACAACCGCGATGCCCGCCCAATACGGCCAGCCGAGCAGCGCGCCAATGGTAATGCCCGCGCCTTTCATCTGCGGCATGGTATAAAAGAACCCGATGAACAGCACGAACGTCACGGCGATTTTGCGAAACATCGGGCTGTCGAACCGCCCCTCCGCAAAGTCGGGAATGGTGTACGCCCCGAACCGGCGCAGCGGCCCCGCGATAAACAGCAGCAGGAACAGATACCCCGTCGCGTAGCAGACCGGGTACCACAGCGCGTCATAGCCGTTTTTCATCACCAGCCCGGCGATGCCCATAAACGACGCGGCGGACAGATATTCGCCCGAAATCGCGCTGGCGTTCCAGAACACGCTGACGGAGCGCCCCGCCACAAAAAAGTCGGACGCGGTTTTCGCCTGCCGCGTGGCGTACAGGCCCATGCCGATGGTAGCGGCGATGATTGCGATCACAAACAGCAAGGGTATCCAGAGCAGTTCCGTCATTGGTTTTCCTTCTATGGTCTGTCTTTTTGTCTTTATCTTTTGTCTGAACCATGATTTTCATGATTTTTCATGATTTTTGTGATTACCATGATGAGAGGACGTCTTCATGGTAATTATCTTAATCATGAAAAATCATGGTTCAGACATCTCCGAAGTGGTTTCCTGTTCTAGCCGGTCCGAATGTTTGACGAAGTACAGGGACAGCAGCACCGTAATGGGATAGAACAGGATGCCGAGGAACAGCCACGTTGCGGAAAAGCCGAAAACTGTTGTGTTCGCAAGATTAGGCAGGAAATAGTTGACGAGTGGCAGGCCGAGCAGCAAAACGGTGAACACAGCGGCCACGCGCAGACTGAGCGCGCCCTGCCGCCGCATCATCTTTTGCGCCAATCGGCCCTGTTCTTCCAGAGAAAGCGCCGACAGCGGATTGGCGGGGGCATGGGCCGATTGTTCGGCAGCGTCGGAAGCATCTGTAAGCGCGGCGATTTCTTCCGGTTCGGGCGGGGGAACACGCATGATAGGACACTCCTTGCGCGGCGGGGTAGGTCAGACTTATGGGAACAGCCGCGTCTGAGCGCTACAATACGACAAGCGCGAGGCATATTCCTTATTTATAATCAGAGAACATCCGGTGTGCTGACAAAATAGCGGACTGTTTCTTATTCCTGCATGCTTTGCTTCAACTCACGCGGCGTTAAGGGGCGTTGGGCGCTATGCCGAATACGCAGTACGCGAAGATGGCCTTCCTGCTCGCCTGCTGCATCCTGCAAGATAGTGAACAGAATGCGGTAAACGACGCGCCGACTTGTGTACAGTAATTGACGTAGTTCCTCGTCTACATCGTCGTTTTCATAGGCAAGCCCACAGCGGCGTGGCATCTCCTCCAGAGAGAAAATGGCATCCAGCAAGCCGGCATACCATTCATCGGCATGTTTTGGAGAATGTTGCTCCATCCAACCAAGAGCATCCTGAGCATCCTCCAACGCCATTGGCATAACATCAACGTAGTAGGCCATGCCGCCGCCCCAATTCTTCCAATGCTTCCCGTGCGGGAAGCGCCTGTCCGCGTTCGCTTTGCAGCAGACTTTTTTGCACAGCGGCAACGTTTTCCCAATGTTCGGCGCGATCTTGTAGCGCTTGATACGCTTCCACGCTTAAAGCGACAAATTGCGGCTTGCCTTCTATTGTCACCAGCAGCGGTTCCCCGGTGGCCTGAACTTCCGCGATAATTTGATTCAGGGTGCGGGGTTCGCTCGCCACTTGCTCTGCTTGGATCGGTTCGGTTTGTACGGGTTCCGTGACAATCGCAGTCATTTCTTTTCTCCTTGCCGTCCGTTAAACTATGACTCCGTTTCAGAACTTAGGGGCAGTGAACACGAATTCATAAGGAACAGCGCTTATCGATACATTATACGCCAAAAACCGCATTGAACATAAGGCAGGTAGAAGAAGTACGCCAACATTCGCTATGCGTCCTGTGCATGAAACGCATGAAAAATTAACATTTGCATTATAATGGCAGGCAACGGTAAAATAGGAACGTCTTCAACTCTATTCCGCTCGTCGGCCTGCCACCCTGAATTTGCCTGCGGCGCTCCATTGTCGGAGGGCGCGGACTACAACCCAATCCGGCAGGCTGCGACACGGCGCAAAAGGATACACTTATGTCACCGCACAACCTCTTTAACACCCTCCAGAACTTCACGTATGACAACGGCGCGACGGGGCAGTATTACTCCCTGCCGCAACTGGAAACTGAAGGCGTCGGGCCGGTTTCCAAACTGCCCGTCAGCATCCGCATCGTGCTTGAGTCCGTGCTGCGCAACGTGGACGGCAAGCGCGTCACGCAGGAGGATGTTCGCGCCCTTTCCAACTGGCAGCCCAACGCGGAGCGCACGGAAGAAATTCCCTTCATCGTTGCCCGCATCGTTTTGCAGGATTTTACGGGCGTTCCCCTGCTCGTAGACCTCGCCGCCATGCGCTCGACCGTTGCCCGGCTGGGCAAAGACCCCGGCATCATCGAGCCGCTCGTGCCCGTTGACCTCGTGGTAGACCATTCCGTGCAGGTGGATTACGCGGAAATCCCCGACGCCCTGCAAAAGAACATGGAGATCGAATTCAAGCGCAACCGCGCCCGCTACCAGTTCTTGAAGTGGGGGATGCAGGCGTTCAATGGCTTCAGCGTGGTTCCTCCCGGCATCGGCATCGTGCATCAGGTCAATTTGGAATATCTCGCCAAAGGCGTTCTGCAAAAAGACGGCGTGACGTATCCCGATACCCTTGTGGGAACCGACTCGCACACGACTATGATTAACGGGCTTGGCATTGTGGGCTGGGGCGTGGGCGGCATCGAAGCCGAAGCGGGCATGCTGGGCCAGCCGGTCTACTTCCTGACCCCGGATGTCGTGGGCGTTCACCTGACGGGCGCGTTAAAAGAAGGCATGACGGCTACCGACCTCGTTTTGACGATTACGGAAATGCTGCGCAAGGCCAAAGTGGTGGGCAAGTTCGTGGAATTTCACGGCGAAGGCGCGGCCAGCCTGAGCCTGACCGACCGGGCGACGATTGCCAACATGGCTCCCGAATACGGCGCGACAATGGGCTTCTTCCCCGTTGACGAGGAAACCTGCCGCTACCTGACCGCAACCGGGCGCACATCCGCGCAGGTAGACGCTTTCCGCCAGTATTTCAAGGCGCAGGGTTTGTTCGGGATGCCCAAGCAGGGCGAGATTGAGTACAGCCAACTGCTGGAACTGGATCTGGCGACCGTCACGCCGAGCGTTGCCGGCCCGCGCCGCCCGCAGGATCGCATCAGCCTGGACGAAATCAAAACCAAGTTCAATGACCTGCTGCACAAACCCACAGCCGAAAGCGGCTACAACAAGCCCTTCAACGAGGCCAACAAGCACTTCTTCGTGCGTACCGGCCTGCGCAAGGGCGAGGCCGTTTCTGAAGCGACCCTGAGTGGCGGCGGCGAGCAGGATTCGGACACCATACCCGAAGGCGCGGACCCGCTGGAAAGCGTGAAGGATACCAGCGTCATTACCGAAATCGAAATGATGCAGAACCGCCCCACGCCTGACCGCGTGGAAGACATGCCAGCCGAGGAATTCACCCGCGCAATGGTAGACCTGCATCATGGTGACGTGGTAATCGCGGCGATTACGTCCTGCACCAACACGTCCAACCCAAGCGTGATGCTGGCGGCGGGACTGGTGGCGAAGAAAGCCGTCGAGCGCGGCCTGACCGTGCGCTCCGCCGTGAAGACAAGTCTTGCGCCGGGCAGCCGCGTGGTTACGGAGTACCTGAACAAAACGGGATTGTCCACCTATCTGGACCAACTCGGCTTCCAGACGGTCGGCTATGGCTGCACAACCTGCATCGGCAACAGCGGACCATTGGAGCCGCATCTGGAAGACGCCATTGTTAAAAACGATCTGGTTGTGGCAAGTGTGCTGTCGGGCAACCGCAACTTCGAGGCGCGCGTCCACCAAAACGTCAAGGCCAACTTCCTGATGTCGCCTCCCCTTGTCGTGGCCTTTGCGCTTGCGGGGCGCGTGGACATAGACATGGCAACCGACCCGCTCGGCGAAGACCGGCACGGGGATGAAGTGTATCTGCGCGACATCTGGCCCACGATGGCGGAAATCGGCGAAGTGCTGCAAGCCGCCAATGATCCCGAAACGTACCGCGCGCTGTACAAGGATTTTGCCGACCAGAACCCGCTGTGGGCCGAAATTCCAAGCAGCGTCGGCAACGTGTATAACTGGGACGAAAGTTCCACCTACATTCAGGAGCCGCCCTACTTCGACAAGTTCGGCATGGAAGCGGGCGTTGCCAAAGACATTAAAAACGCCCGCGCGCTCGCCATTTTCGGCGACAGCGTGACAACGGATCACATCAGTCCCGCAGGCGCGATCAAAGCCAGCAGTCCCGCCGGTCTGTACTTGCAGGAAAAGGGCGTGGTTCCGCAGGACTTCAACAGCTACGGCTCGCGGCGCGGCAACGACCGCATTATGATGCGCGGCACGTTCGCCAACGTCCGCATCAAGAACCTGATGGTTCCGGGCGTGGAGGGCGGCGTTACGCGGCATCAGCCGGACGGCGAGGAAACGAGCATTTACGACGCCAGCATCAAGTATCAGGCGTCCAACATCCCGCTGATTATTCTGGCCGGACAGGAGTACGGCACGGGCAGCAGCCGCGACTGGGCCGCCAAAGGCACAAACCTGCTTGGGCGTGAAAGCGGTGATCGCGCAGTCGTTCGAGCGCATCCACCGCAGCAATCTTGTCGGCATGGGCGTCCTGCCCCTGCAATTCAAGGAAGGCGTAAACGCGCAGTCACTCGGCCTGGACGGAACCGAAATGTTCGACCTGATCGGCCTGGAAGCGGGACTAACCCCGCGCATGGACGCAACGCTGGTCATCAAGCGCGCGAAGGAAAGCGGCGTGGAAACCACCGAAGTGCCGCTCACCCTGCGCATTGACACGCCGATTGAAGTGGATTACTTCCTGCACGGCGGCATCCTGCCCTACGTCCTGCGCCAACTCATCGCCGAAGCGCCCGACCAGGCCGCCAAAACGCCCACCTCCCCCGCCCTGCTCGAACCTGAAACGAGCGAAACGGCTGCCGGCGGCATTTAGCGCTACACGCCCGATGAAAGCAAGCGGGCGAACGTCAGAAACGTTCGCCCGTTCTATTTCAAAAGACTACAAAATGGACTTGTTCAGGGACGACGTTCGATAAGTACACGTCCGCCGATTTCCGCATCTACAATAAGGCGGTAGCCGTCCAGCATGGACATGCCGACCAATATTTCGTTTGCCATCAGCAGAGCGGAAACGTTGCGCGTCTGACCATCCCAATCAACGTCAGCATCCACAAGGCTTGACGCCTGAAATGCGCCGCCTGCAACAGTTATACCCGTTGGTACGCCAATGGGAAAGCCCAACCGCGCGATAACATCAGGAGGCAGCGTCAGAAAGCCTTGAAAGCCGGTATCAACAAGGGCATCCACCTCTTCGATATGGCCGTTGCGCCCAATCAAGCGCAGTCGAATCATGGGATCACGGTCAGTGGAAACAACCCCTTGAATCATGGCTGCACCGTCCGCATCTGTCTGCGCAGCCGGTAGGCGGCAGGTTCGCCAATCCGCATCAGGTAGAGCGCCGCGCCGGGAAACTTTGCCTGCGCTTTTCGCATCGCGTTCAAATCATTATCATCTGTTTCGTACTCGCCGGTATCCACATTGATAACGAGAAATTTGCCTTTGTGCGTTGCTTCCAACTGAGCGCGTAACTGTTGCGCATACACTGCCTGACCACGCCGTATAATGTCGTTACGCGACGCGCTGATTTCCTGAGCGCGACGCAGCAAGTCACCTTGCTCCTCTGAACTAAACTCATCCCATGCGCGTACATCGCGTCCCTGACTGCGTTCAGCAATCGCTTCCGCCACGACACTGGTGAGGCTGCTGCCAGCAAATGGGTCTTGTTGAGGTAAAAGGCTACTTGAGTCTGTCAATTTGTTGCTCCGAAAGGCAGTCTCATAATCGTATATGGTCGACGCTTCTATTTGCTTGCAGAATAATACTATAATATGACGTCGTTTGGTAAGGTATCGGAAACAGAAATAGGGCAAATGGGAACGGCAGTGATGCAAGGGCGATTGTCGCGCGAGGCGTATGTGGCGGACGTGCTGCATGAAACATGGAAGCGCGTAGCAACGGTGCTGGGGCTGAGATATACGCGAACAGAGGAGTAAATAAAATGGCGTTCACCATAGACGGAGATCAGAGTATTCTATGCAGCGACGTATGCTTGCATTGCAGGCACTTTCAATTTGCTCACTTTAACCAATTGTGCCGCTTTTCCCGAAGGCATTCCGCTGCCGATTGCGCGAGAAGAGAACGATCATCACCAACCCTATCCGGGTGATCACGGCCTGCAATTTCAACCGGCTGAAGACTTGGTTTTGGCACAGCCTGTCGCTGCGCTGTAATGGAGGCCGCAGTTGCCAATGCGGACGTGAACGCCAAAGACAAGGACGGGTGGACAGCGTTTGTGCCGGCGAAATGGTATACCAACGCCAAAATTGTCTCCCTGCTGAAAAAGGCGGGCGCAAAGCAGCCGAAAACAAGCGGAATCTTTTTGGAACCATTTGCCGGGGTGGGGAAGTCCTAGCAGGTAAGGAAACGCTGGCCGGAATGTGGCGTCGTTTCAACAGGAAATTCGTGCGCAACACCAAAGAGGCAAGTCCATGAAAAAGTACATAGTGGCATCGCTGCTGTGCGCCCTGAGCGCGCTTGGAACTACCGCAACGCTGGCGCAATCCGCGTCAAGCGCCAACGCTTCGCAAACGGAAAATACGGCCAACAGCCCGGTGGCTTCGCAGTCGAGCGGTTATGAAGGAATGTGGCAGGGAACGTTGCGCACCCCGGAAGGCTTGCGCCGCGTGATTCTGGACGTTACGCGCCGGCCCGATGGCAGCGGCTTGATGGGCAGCATGGTCACATCCGCGCAAACGCCGTTCAGCGTCCTTGTGGACACGTTTGCCACGCAGGATCGGCATGTGCGCCTGGACATGAAGACCGCCAACAGCGCGTTTGAAGGTGTAAGCAACCGCAGCCTGACCGAAATCAAGGGAACGTGGACGCGGGAGGGCAAATCCCTGGCGCTCACCCTGAAGCGCATGGAACTGACGCCCCGCGACGGCAAAGCCAGCGTCTATGGAATGCAGGCCCAAGTCGCTGGCGCATCCCGCAAAGACGATCCTGAAAACCCGTCCAGTCCCTACGAGCAGCGCCGAACGCCCGCTTTCCGCATCGCGCCGCCCCGCTGGTTCTCCTGGTACGAGTGGACGCCGCGCATCGGCAATCAGGAAACGCCGTATGGGACGTATTATTGGTAAGAAGAAGACGGTAGACAGTAGACGGTAGACAGTAGAAATGCAGCCTGCTCCTTGTCGCTTTTGCGCATTAGGAGCAGGCTGTAATGCTAAGTACCTACCGTCTACCGTCTACCGTCTTCCTCCTAAAACGACCTTCCAATCCCGAAGTGCCCCCGCGCGCCTTCCGAGCCGAAGCCCAGGTCGAAGCGGAGGGGGCCGAGGGGGGTTCCGATGCGGATGCCAATGCCTGCGCCGAGGCGGGGCTGAAACGCGCTTTGCGCGAAGCCGCTCAAGTTGACGTGGCTGTAATCCCCGCCCCATGTGTCGCCCACATCCAGGAACAACACGCCCTTGAACTTCCGCGCAAGCGGTTGCCGCAGTTCCAGAGTGCCCGCCATCATGTAATTGCCCCAGAAACGATCTTCCCGGTAGCCGCGCAGGGTGTCAATGCCGCCCAAAAAGAACTGTTCCGCAAACGGCAATTTCCCCACCCCGCTGCCCGCCATCAGGCGCATTGCCAGCGAGGTTTTGTCTTCGTCCAGTTTGTTCGGATTACGCGCTCCGCTCAGGCTGTAATACTGGCGCAGTTCCAGCGAGGATTTGCCAAAGTTGCCGCTCCCAAACACGCCCGGAATATCCGCGCCGTTGCCCACAGGCCGCAGGTTGGCGTGTCCCAACGCCATTGTGAAGGACTGATAGCCGCCGCGTACCGCATCGTCCGGGAAATCGCGCGTATCGTGCAGCAGCAGGCCGCTCATCTGGAAAATCGGCCCGTTTTGAAGAATTGTAGAACTCAGCCCGCTCAGGTCGGAAAGCGGATCGGTGCGCGTGTCCTCGCCTTTCAGGGTCAGTCCCGCCCGCAGCGTGTCGCTCAAGGGCCGCAGAAACGCGATGCTGGCTCCCGTTCGTTGCTGATTGAACTGCCCATTTTGCAGCGACGATTGCGAATTGAACAGGCCGTTTTGCAGGCTGGACGAAAACCGCGTGATGTTCTTGTCATACAGCGACAAGTCCATTTGCGTCCCCTTTTTGTCCACCCAGGGGCGCAGGTAATCGGCTTCCAGCGTATGCTGCTTGAACGAACTGGTTCCTAATGCTCCCGTCAGGCTCAGGGTTTCGCCCCGCCCCCGGAAGTTATGCTCCACAATGGACGCGGTTCCCACCGGCCCGGAACTCGCGCTGTAACTCAAACCGCCCAACACCTGCCCGCTCTTCTTTTCCGGCACGTTGTAGACAAGCGCGATTTTGCCCGGTCCCGCGCTGCGCTCTTCCACCGTCACGTCTTCAAACAGGTCCGTCTTGTACACAGCCACGCGGTCACGCTGAACGGTAGCGCGATTGTAGTAATCGCCCTTTTTCGTTTTCAGTTCGCGCAAAACCACTTCGGGGCGCGTTTTGTGGATTTTGGCAACTTTAATGTCGGAAACCCGCGCCACCACAAGCCGCGCTTTCAGGATTCCCTTTGAATCCAGCCCCGCGTCCGGGTCGGGCGTGACGGCATAGCCGCGCTTGTTGTACAAATCCTGAATGTCGGAGCAGTCGCGGCGGAACTGGAACGGGTTGTACACCATGCCCGGCTTGACGCGCAGCAGCGGCATAATGTCGGCCTCCTTGACCGGCCCGTTACCCTCTATAGCCACGCCCTTTACGGTATCGTTTTCGTCCACTTCGACAATAACTTTGTACCGTTTCGCCGTTTTCGTATCTCCATCGCTTTTATCGGATTTATCTTTTTCGTCTTTGTCCTTGACGCTGTTCGCCATCGCCGCCAGAATCGGGTTGCGGTCTTCGGCAAGCTCAATGTGAACGCGCACGGCATCTTCGACAGACCCGCTGTGCATCCCGAAGAAGCCTTTCTGGAAGATATTGGCCCGCATTTCACTCAGCACCGACTCAATACAGGCATCGCCCGCATTGTGCCCGCTGAACAAAATAATGGCGGTTTGCGACAGGGTTTTGTTGCCGATAACGACAATCTGCCCGATGCGCGGGGTATCCGGCGGCAAATCGGCTTCGGGTTCCGGCGCAAGCGCGGTAATGGGTTTGAGGATAGAGGAGGGTATGGCGGGAGCGGGTTTCGCGGCAGTGGTTTTGGCGTCTGTAGAGGGCGCGGGAGTCGTGGTTTGCGCCAGGCAGGAATGCCCGCCCAAAGCCAGCGCGCACAGGGTTGACAGGGACAGCGTTGACAGGCGCAGAATAGAAGGCGCAATTACGAGACGTGAGGCGCGGCTGTAGCGATTACGCCGCGCCGTAACCGCCTCGAACGGCGCAGACACACAAGCAAGGGAGGTTTTCAGCATCAACGTGGCTACTCCTTCCCATTTCCACGCCAGGCGGCGCGAAAATTTGCCGAGCAAGCGTCAGGAAAGAGGAATGGGAAAACAATCTGGCGAACATATTCTGACACATATTCGGTATTGACACCGATTTCTCCTGCTTGTAACGGAATTTCCGCCGAACTTTTTCCAATGAACATCGAGGAGCCGCATGGCAAGATTTTAATTCCTTGTCTGCCGCCTTTGACGCCGCAAAACCTCTCAAAAATATTCGTAAATCGTCTATACTAAATCAATGCCAACTACGGAACCCTCGCCCCGCATGACGCTGTGCCTGGCGGTTGATTTGAAAAAATCAACCGTTGCCGGGCTGCGCCTGTCTACCAAGCGCCTCGACCGCTTCAATCTCGCCCTGATACGGCAGTTAAGCCCGCACCTGCTTGCCGTCGGATTGGACAGGGCGTTCGTAAAGTTTACGGGGGACGGCTGGCTGGTGATTACGGATGATCCCGAAGACGCCGGGGCGCTGTGCTGCCTCGCCATCATTCTCGCCTGCCGCTTTCAGCCCGAAATGGCCGAAGATGCCGGTCTTGATCTGGCAGATGTGCCGGCCCTGCGCCTGTCCGTCTGCTTTGGGCGCGATCTCGCCGTAGAATTGCCGAACGGACAGCGCGATTTCGTCGGCGACAGCGTCCGCCATGCCGTCCGCGCCTGCCAATTCTGCCATGACAACGAGGTTCTGGTGGACGATACCGTGTTGCGCTGGGTACACCACGATTTTGTCACCCAACGCCTGCCCCTCGAAGACCGCCGCGCCGAATTCCCCGACGCCAAACTCGAACACGATATGTCGTTCCACATTGTCGAAGAACTGCGCGCCGAATCCGTTCTGGACAGCGAAGCGCCGGAGCATTTCGTCAACACGCTGACGGTTATCGGGCGCATGGGGGACGCGAAAGCGCTGGCGGGGCGAGTGGCAACGACGCTGCAAACGGATGCGGAGGGCACAAACGCCGACCAGCAGGAATTGAACGAGCGCTTTAATCGCCTGCTGTCGAGCCATCTGGATTACGAGACGGTCAACCGCCTGCTGCGCGACATGCGCGAAGCCGGACTGCGCCCCGATGTGCGAACGTTCAACAACCTCATCGCCAAGTCCGGCGACCACGATACGCAGTGCCGCTGGCTGCAGCGGATGCGGCAGGAAGGCGTTCTGCCGGACGTGCAGACGTTCACCATCCTGATAGAGCAGGCCGCAAGCGAGGCGATGGTAACGCGCTGGCTGACCCGGATGCGCAGAGCAGGCGTCGTGCCGGACACGTATCTGCTGAACGCGCTGATTGACCGCGCCCCTGACTACGAAGGGGTTGCCGCGCGGTTCGCGCAGATGCAGGAATGGGGCGTGTGTCCCAACGCCACCACGTATGACCTGCTCATCGAAAAATCGCCGGACGTGACAACGGGGCAAAAGTGGATCGAGCGCATGTTTGAAGCCGACATCGCGCCCGGTGAAGTGTCGTTTCGCTCCCTGTTTTCCAAGAATTTAAGCGGCGTAAATGCCGACGAACTGCTGGCATGGTTTTTGCGTCAGCCGACCCATCCCGTCAACGCCATCTGGCGCGCGATTGCCGAGTATCGCAAGGCAGGCCGCATAGACGACGCCCTGCGCCTGTGCCTCGACTACCCGTACACGCAGGCCGCGCAGCGCATTTTCCGCGCCCACCCGGATCGAACGCTCGCCTACTTCCAATCCATTCTGCAGTGGGAGCCGAACCACGCAAACGGCGCGTATGCGCTAGGCCAAGCTCTGCTCACGCTGAACCGCGCTCCTGAAGCCCTCCCCTGGCTGCAAAAAGCGTTCGCGCTGGCCTCGCCCGGCCCCCGCCGCGAAGAACTGACCCGCTATCTGGAACAGGTACAAAACACGGCTTGCAAGAAGGTTGCTGAAAATACTTTTTCTGCTGTTCAAACGAGCAGGGATTTTGTAAAGGCTGTATGCTTATGAATGAGACAGTTACGCCTCTTATAACCGTAGATGAAGCTTGTGAACTGAATGAGGACGAGCGGCTGCAACTCCTGAAAGAACGATGGAACTTGGAACTGCCCATTGTTTTTGGGCGCGTAACATGGCATCAGCGTGGCTATTGGGTGCTAAGTGGTGTGTGCGGCCCTAACATGACACCATTAGAGTACCCTTTGTCAGACTACAACGGATATGTGGTAGATGAGGTATACATAGGGGAAGAACCCAACATCACCCGTCACTAGAAGGAACATTCGCACGTATAACTTTTGATATTGCACCGCATGGTGCTCGTCGAAGACGAAAAAATCCGTTACTTATTTGTGCTGTGCAAGAGAGCCTGACGCAGTACGAAAACATTCGAGCCATAGATGCAGTAGCAGGCTTGGACGGCAGCATTTGGGTTGAGGAGTTTGTTAAACAAGACTACCTTCAACGAAAACGGAAACAGTGGGATGAGGTGCTTCGCCCGTTAGAAAAACGAGTTGAAGAGTTAAAGCCTGAATGTGAGAATTTAGAGAATCAGGTTGTGAGATTCCAACAGGATGTTGATTCCCTGACAACGAGTGTAGCAATACTCGAAGAGAAGAAACAGATAATGACGAAAAATGTAGAGCAGCTAACGGCGTTTGTTAAGCAACAGGCAACTCGTCTCAGAGATTTGGATTTCATTACGGAGGACCAATACAGGCGTCTCATCGGCGAAGATAACTCTAAGCCACCGCAAGAGCCGTACCTTGAGTTCTCGAAAAACCTCAGCAAAAACTTTCCCAAACTTGTTTCTACCATTCAGGCATATCTACATGAGCAGGGCAAATTGTATCCACGCTATCTTCTCACAGATTTCCTGACCCTGCTGCGCACTCACGACTTTATTGTTTTGGCGGGATTGTCAGGATCGGGGAAAACGCAACTCGTTAAAGCATTTGCTGACGCGACGCATGGTGTCGCCCATATCATTCCTGTCAAGCCGAATTGGACGAGCGCAGAAGACCTCCTGGGCTACTATAATCCTATCCAACGCACATATCTCACCACGCCATTTCTAGAAGCGCTGATGCAAGCTAAAAACGATCCAGAACGTTTGCACCTGATCTGTCTTGATGAAATGAATCTGGCACGAGTGGAATACTACTTTGCAGATTTCTTATCATGTCTGGAAGAGCGAGAGCAGGCGCCTGTAATCAATCTTTACTCGCCGGACGAGGCTAATCACGTATTATCGGAGTTCAAGGGCTTCCTTAACCTTGTGGATGACGCAATTTCCAGCCAGCCGGACACAAAAGTTGAAAAGTTCGGCGACCTCATGTTGAATGAGGCCCTCAACAAGCGGCTTCAGGAACTACTTGGCACGGGGGAAAAGGAACATATTATCGGGCTGCACAACCGCCTGCGTCGCCTTGTAGCGGGTGTACTCAATGTTCCCGCAACTTTTACTTTGCCGCTTAACGTCCGTATTCTTGGGACTGTCAACGTTGATGAGACAACTCATTATCTCGCGCCAAAAGTATTGGATCGTGCTCATGTACTCCGCTTCATAAGCCCTCTCGAATATGATACAGACAAGATCGCCGAAGAAGTTGACTCAGCCAAAACCAGTAGGGTGTGGCTCACCCCGGACGACCTTCGATCTCCACGGGAGTCATACCCAAAGTTCAACAAGAATGACTTCGTTGCTAAGTATCTCATTCAGTGGAGGCAAGACTTTCTCGCACCGCTCGGAATGGACATCGGCCTGCGCACGATTCGACAAGCGCTTCATTACTGTAACCTTTTTATGGAAGCGGTTGCTGAGGGTTCTGACGATGAGAAGAAGCAGGCTGCGCTCAATGCTGCGCTCAATAATATCCTTTTGCATAAAATTCTCCCTCGCTTTTCATTCGATGGCCGCAGCAAGGTTGAAGCCAGTATTGCGCCCGACACCGCAGCAGGCACAGATGTAACAAAGCAATCGTTGGTTGTAACATTCCGGGCAGATGTGGAGAAGAACATAGGGTTAGGAAAACTGCCTGAAAACCTCGTACCCACTCTGAACGCCGTCACAGAGATAGGGCGGCTTGTAGCACGGGCTGAAAACAACGACGCGGTGTTCAACTACTGGAGCTAGTCATCCGCGCTGTTTGACGTTTCATGCAACAGGAAGCCTTGCCATGACTGCTAATTTTCAACTGCACTACGTATCGCTGCAATACAGTTCAGGTAAAACTCTTCTGTCACTTACGGCGTCTCACTTTCCCCTTTCGGTTACGAGCGATGGAACCAAGTTCACAGCAAAGGCAGTCATTTATCCTGACGTTGCTGGAAGACCCGCACAACTAGGCGTAAGCAGTGCCTGCCGTCCCCAAATATGTCGTCCAGACGGAACACTTGTACCTATGCGGCGAGTTGTCAAACCTTGTTCAAATGAGGCGTACTGGATTGAAGACGGTAGTTGGGAGGAAAGCTATAAAAACTACACGGCGGAAACCCGAAACAAACCCGGACTGTTCAAATTCGAATGCGATGATCAGCAATGCGAAGTAGATATTTCTGTAGAGTCGCGCCCTTTCTCAGAAGCAGAATACTTGTCACTACTTGACGATTTTCAGCAGTCCCTGTTCGGTCTCGTAGTAGACCCACAAGGTTCGGTCAGCCACGTTTCGTCGAAACAAGTGCCAATATTTAGCAGAGAAGTTGAACAATTGTTTCGTGACTTCATCAAATACGCCACACAGATCACAGACGCGCCCACACATGAATTGCGAGAGACACAGGAACTTAGGCGGCCTAGTCGTGTGAAACCTGTGCGTCGCACGTTCATGGAGATTGCCTGTAAGGGAATGCCTGACAAGTTGACAAGCCGTGCTCATCAGGCATCTTATAACACTCCTGAAAACCGCTACGTGGCGGCTCTGGTAAACAGAGTGCATCGGGTTGTAAAAAACGCGACAAAGATGTTAGAGGGAAGGCAACGCACACTGGAACGTGCCCACCAAAGAAATCGTGACCGTATCATTGAAATTGACCGTATCGAAGCGGATGGGTGGCAATATGTCATTGATCAGGACCAGATGGATTATGAGTTACAGGAAGCGCAAAGACAATCGGAAGCTTGGCAGCAGCGGCAATTGGAAGAATGGGAGCAACAAGTAAACAGAATAATTAAGGCTCAACCTGTAAGGGAGAAAGCACCTGTCAAGAACTTGCGAATTAAGACTGTCTTTGCCCCACCCAAGAAGATACAAAATGAAGAAGGCATGCATATTAAAATTAAATGTCGGTTGCAAACAAAGACAGACTTTGAAGACCAATCTTTCAACCTCTACATACCTGCTCACTTGTGGTTCCCTGGTCTATTTGATGACAAGATGGAGTATGATATTACGGTTGACTATGACTACAAGGGGTCGGAACATGTACTTTCTGTGAAATTTCTTAGTTCCGTTGTCATAGTGGATACACAGCTCTTTCGAAGAGATACACCGCACTTCCAATTGGTTGCAAAACTGAAGACTTTGCGAACGAAACTAAAGAGTACCGGCTGGAAGCAACCCATGACAGCCAAAATGATCCACGACCTAAAAGCAGAACGTCAGGTTCTCGAAAACCGCACTTTGTCAGATACGTCTTCACCCCTTGATAGCCACATACACAACCTCGGCGCGTTAGAGCGACAACTCACGTCGCTTCAGAAGCGTCAAAAGTCTTTGGGCATCAAGCAGGATGCTCATTTCCCGGGTTCAATTATCTTTGTGCAAAATCCGCTGTATTCCGGCCTCAAATCCTCCTATGGGCAGCTACTGGTCAAAGGCGAGATCAATGAGGACTTAATGGAGCAGATTACTGGATTGGATGCGCTAGGCATAATTGACCTGCCGACAATTTACGAAAAATGGTGCATGGTCAAGTTCATGGATTGTATCATTCGGGATTGCAATTTTATACCTCAAAACAAGAATTGGGTGGATGAGATCGTCTTCACGGCATCAGGGAAACGAGGAAGGTTTGAATGTGAGTTTAAACACGAGCATCTTCCATACTGTATTCGGTTTTCCTATCAGGAGGCCAGGAGAAACTACGCCTTCAACGAGAATCAGACGAGGACATTTGTACCCGACTTTGTTTTTCAATTCTCACATCAAGAACAAAACATTTGGACGGACTTTGCGACTCTGGTATGTGATGCGAAGTGTAAGAACTTCGCACTCAATAAACCAACTGCTCTGGCTGATGATGCCTGGAACATTGATAAGAAGTACCGTCGAACTCCGCAAGACTTTATCTTCGTCGTCCACCCTGCACAAGGCGCTATCAAGCGCCCACGTACAAGTCTGCTTCAAGTATGGGGGCAATCCTCCTTCTATGGGGGGAGTTGGCCGCCTGACTGGAAATTTCTTACAGATGGAGGGCGTGAGGAAAGGACACGATGGGTAGATCAACAGACGCCAAACCACCGGTTAGGGGCAATACTCTTAAAGCCACTCTCACAGGAGAGTATAGCCGACACGGACAACTTCAGGCGGCTTGTGCTAATGCTGCTGGAATATGGTTCACAACACAAAGAGCCTTTGTTTTGTTGCGCCTGCGGCAGTACAGATTTGAAAAAAGAACAGCAGTACGCAGGGCATAAATTGACTTGTCGTGACTGTGGTGAATTCGCTATTTACACCCACTGCAACAACCTTCAGTGTAGTATGGGGACTCTAGGCAAACATGCTAACCTATACAAACACGGCACGTATTGGACGTTCCATGACTTTCACCCTACCGCCCCGTACAACATACGTTGTCCGCAGTGTGGCAGCACATTATAAGGCACATTGGTTTGATTTCAGACTTCATTCTTGATTTTATAATGTTTACTCACTCCACGCGATATTTTGTGCGGCAAGATGTGTTCGGATACGCGCAAACTCCTGATCGTGGTACGTCGCCGCCTCCTCTGATGTTGGCTGCCACAGAGCATAACGAACCAATTTGCTCGCCTCTTCCAGTGCAATATAGTCGGCTTCCATACGGCCCAAATGCTTTTTCACGTACTTGATGCGTTCGTTATGATTCGCGGGAAGTGGTTCCTGGAGACGTCCGCTTTTTGCAATGGCATGGGCTTGTACAAGCTGCAGAGCGGCATAGAACAGCACCACCAGCGCCCATCCGGCATCTTCCGGCGTTTGCAGAAAGCGTTGGTAACGCTGGTAGTTCCCTCGCGCGCCATCAATATGCTTGCGCGCTTGCTTTCCCGGCTGCAGCTGTGGCAGTTGTCTGGAGGGCATGAACGCCTGCTTTCTCTACACGTCGGCAAAGCGCGGGTTGTTCGCGGCCTCATCAAGTTCACGCCGGGGGCGAAACTCTATATTTATGATGGCATCAGGGTACTTGCGATACAAGTCGCCGCGTAATTTAACGATCTTATAAAATGCCTCGCTTCGTATTTCGGGAACCTCGATGCGGTATATCGGCTCCCACTCGTTTTCACCTGCGCGCAACGTCATAGAGGCGTCCCCTATCTTTACGGCACGTTCACGGAAAATGCGGTTAGCAATTTGCGTTTGCGTTTCTGCCAGTACCGGCGCTGGCGTACCCGATGCAACGCTCTGCCCATCATCCGCAGGGGAAGCGGACTTGGCAGGCGTTTGTTCCGCCGCCTTTTTGCCTGTCCGCCTGCGCTCCGGCTTCGGAAAATAGCGCCCCGGTTTTAATTGGGTTTCCATGATGCCTGGCTCTTCCTTTTATTCGTGGCCTGCCCTGTCCAACACTTTTAATGGGCATTTTTTTGCAGTTGCTCAATCTGCGCTTTGACCGCTTCCAAATCGCCATCAATTCGGGTGACGAATCGCCCGTTTCGGTCAATCAACACGCAGGAAGGGATGCCGCCGCCGCCGAATCAATTAAAGACGGCCTGATCTTCATCCGACAGCAGGGGATACGTCACGTTGTGCTTGTCGCGGAACGCTTTTAATTCCGCGCCGGACTCGCCTACGGCAAGCGCGAGTACTTGTACGCCCTTATTCTTGTACGCCTGCCAGATTTCCTGTTCCAATTGCGGAGCCTCCGCATTGCAGCTTCCTCACCACGAAGCGTAGAACACAAGGGGAATGATTTTGCCCCGGTAATCGGACAAATGGACGGTTTTGCCGTTCTCATCCTTGAGCGCAAAGTCTTCTACGGGTTTTCCGACCTGCGAGGCAAGCGACCCGTTCATCGGTTCGCCGGATGTGGCCGGCTTCAAACTCTGCCGGAACGCGAACACGACCCAGGCAATTGCCAGAGCCAATGCCATCGTCAGCAGCGTAACACGTTTACTCATTGTTGATTTCTCTTTCAGGCGCGTCTTCTTTGGGGTTTATTCGCGTCCATTCGCGTTTATTCGCGGCTAAATCCTCTTCTAAATCTTCTAAGTGGAGGTTTGCTGAAAGTTCGTAGTTCCTGCGCGTCTATCAACTACGAACTAGCAACTATCAACTGCTTGGGATTGGAGCGACACACGTATGTCTTCTTTCGCTATTGACGTTGGCGGCCTGCCCCTGGTTCCCCTGGCAGGCTTGCAGAGCCGCAGTCTCAGCCGCGAGAACCCGGATGGCGGCAAGGGCGCGGGCGGGCAGGCGGGAAAAGGACGCAAGGGAGCGCCCAACATCGAACCCTTGCGGGCAGGCGAAACCGTCACGCTTGCCGACATAGAAGGTCCGGGCTGCATCCGGCATATCTGGCTGACCACGCCACCTGGCAATCCGCTCCATGACCGCAATCTTATCATACGTTGCTATTGGGACGGGCAGG
This sequence comes from uncultured Chthonomonadaceae bacterium, assembly GCA_963835065.1. Classification (GTDB taxonomy): domain Bacteria; phylum Armatimonadota; class Chthonomonadetes; order Chthonomonadales; family Chthonomonadaceae; genus CAWFQB01. The sequence continues at coordinate 519,079 of CAWIEK010000053.1, forward strand.
AACAGCCGAGCGTGGAATGTCCACTGGGAGATTTCTTCGGCATGGCGCACGGACGCCGCAGGCATTTCGCCAGCGCCCTGACTTCTATGCCGGAAGGCCGGGGATTAAGCAGTTACTACGCGATGCCGTTCCGCCGACACGCCCGCATCACGGTTGAAAACGATACGGGCGCAGACGTGCCCATGCTGTTCTACCAGATTGATTATACGGTTGGCGACGCTCTGGACGACGACACCGGCTATTTTCACTGCCAATTCCGGCGCGTCAATCCGACCACACTGCGCGAGGATTACGTTGTACTGGATGGCGTACAGGGGCGCGGGCGGTTTTTGGGCTGCGTCATCGGAATTCGGACGCTGGACGCGCATTGGTGGGGCGAGGGCGAGTTCAAGTTCTATCTGGACGGCGATACAGCGTTTCCCACGATTTGCGGCACGGGCAGTGAAGATTACGCCTGCTCCGCCTGGGGCCTGGGCGTTCACCACACGCCCTATCACGGCTGTCCGCTGTATCTGCACCAACATGCGGACGGACTTGACCGCGACCTGAACGCCCTTGTCAGCTATTATCGCTGGCATATCCTCGACCCTATTTACTTTCACGAGAACATCCGGGTTGCCGCGCAGCAAATGGGCGGCGCATCCGTAGAACAGGTTCGGGAACGCATCCAACAGGGCGCAATAGAGTTGGTAACGCCCCTGAAACCCGGCCAGGCATTCACCCTCTTCGAGCGTCAGGACGACATGAGTTCCGCCGCCTTCTGGTATCAAACCCTGCCCACGCAGCCATTCCCCACTTTCCCTGACCGCGCTATTACGCTCTATCGGCCTGGAATCGCGCTTGGAGGAACAATGACATTGGACGACGTATCTATACTGCGACAGCAAGCCATGCAGAGTCTCGAAAAGCACATTCGGCAACAGCAATCACAAACCCAGGCGGAAATTCGCGCCCATTTGAACGCTCACCTGACAGAAGAAGAACAGGAGCGATTGACCCGAATGCAGGAACGCAGTAAAGAGCAGGAACCCACAGCGGAAGACTTGGAAGAGCGGCAGGAGCTATTTGCCCGCATTGAGGCCGTAGCAACGGAGAAAGCGGCAGCCATCTGGCTGTTATTGGGCAATTCGCTCCCAAATGGAGGTGGGAAAGGGGTGATGGAGGATGGAGGAACAAACCCATGAACCTTTCTGCGCAGGAAGCATGTCAAAATCTGGTTGACGCGCTTGCGGAAGCCCGCGCTGTCAACGCCGAGCAGAAGCAGCACACAACAGCCGCGCGCCAGAAGGCAGAGGGAGTCGAGGAGCAGGTTCTCTCCATGTTGAAGGCGCAGCAGGCGGATGTAGCGAGCGCAGATGCGCAACAGCAGCTTCGCCAGTATTATGAGCGAACGCGCAGCCGTTTGCCTTCACAGGACGAAGAAGCCAATCGCCTTCTACATGTAACATCATTGCGTTTACGCTGGGAAACAGCCCTGTGTGACAGTCAGCTTGCGCTAATGCGCTTGTACGCCTATACCGAAGCGCAGGCAGGCGCAGAGCAAATCGCGGAAATGCTGCGAACCCTGCGCCTGCTTCAGGTTAAAGAGGTGCCGCGCCCTCGGCCTATGCCCCCGCTTCCCACTGCCGATATAGAAAACGCCTCCCAAAAAGACCAACAACGGCAAAACATCGGGATGGCGCTTGATTTCATTAAAGGCATGAGCGGCTACACAGAGCAGGTACAACAGTCGTATCAAGAGAGAAGCGACCAAACCCAAACGCTGTTAAAGCAGATATATGAGGAAGCCGAAGCGTTGGCACAGCGATTGAAGGCTTAGGCTTCGTGACAATTCCCCATTGCTAACGCAAGGGGCTTCTAAGGTTCTTCCCCTACCGTGTGTTGTCCCACACGGATCTGTTACGGAGCAACCCGGAAGGTTTTCTATCAGGCGGGATTTACGATTTGAGCCTGAAAACCGTTGGAACCTTCCTCTGCCTATGCTCAACTAATTGGGTGTAGTATACCAGACAAGCATCTGCACAGTCAAGCGCGGATGGGAAGATTGCAAAGCCTTTTGCTGAGACAAAAGTTTCGCAACAGGAAGTCCATTCCTCCACATACCTAAACGTAGTGGCTTTCTGGACTTAGAAGGTAAATTTTTAACCTTCCAAACATAAGGGCGTTGCTTGCTGCGCCCACCAGGAACAACCGGTCCAGAAAAAACACAGAAAAAGAAACAGAAAAAAGAGCGAAATAACGCGGAAAAAGCGAACCCTTTGCCTCACACAGCCGTCTAAATAGCAGAACAATGTCTATCATCCAAATGTTAGACACCGGAAGGGAGGTGCAAAGCCTATGTTTCACCCCTCCCGCTCGCCCTGACGCTGCTGAGGCCATGACGCCTCACTCCTACAACTTGACACAACGAGACATCGGGCTGGAAGCGCTGCATTGCCAAGATTTCGACGCTGCCTCTACATATCATTCTTTCATCCTTCATCCTTTGCTTGCGCCACTTCTCATTGGCAAAGGTAGGCTTCCCGCCTGTTCGGGAAATTATTGATTTACGGACCCTTAACGCTGGTTTACGCAAAACAGACGCAGGACAAAGCATTTATGAAAATAACAGGGTTTCAGTTGATGGATCGCATGGAAGCGCTGCGGGAACAGGGGCAGCTTGTCAACAAGCAGTTCGTGCGCTCCCTGTTTCGCTTTGCCGACGACCAGACGCAGCCCGGACCCACGCGACTTGATGCAGGCGTTTGAAGGGTATGAGCGCAAAATCGCGCTGCTGCAAACGGCGCAGGCGCAGTACAATTCGCGGGTGCAGGTGGAAGTTCGGGGCGAAACCATGCCGCTGCAGCAGGCCATTAAAATGTATGGCAGCATCAAGCTAATCAAGCAGAACTGGCAGACCGCCGCCAAGCCCGACCCAACGGACGCCTCCAAGCAGCGCTACTACACCGGCGGCAACGAATTTCTGTCACGGGATAAGGATACCGAGTACGCGCAGCGCGTGGTTTCGATGGAGGAGTGTCAGCGCTTGGCGGAAGACGCGGCCAACCTTGCGCTTGCCTTGAAACAGGCCATTCGTTCGGGCAATGCCGCCATCATAGACGTGGAAATGGATGCTTCCGCATGGGAGTAAGAAGCAGAACATGGCAATAAGGCAAAATTAAATTTGTTCCGTCTTGCCTCTGCGTTTTTCGGAACGCGGCGGCAGGAGGCGGAGACTATCAAAAACTTCTTCGGTCTTCCATATCGGCGCAAAATTGGTTTTCCCGTCCGTCTGAGAACCTTGATTCTTCCCTCACTCGGACCAATCCCTGCTACTGCCGACGGTCGAATTCCGTCCGTGATCCTTGCTTGATGGTCTCCGCCTTTTTCCACGCCCGCCCGATAGCTTAACCTTCAACGTACAGTGAGACCGCCGGAAACATTTCTCCACTCTGCTTACACCTGCACCGAGCGACGATTTTAACAGATTACGCAACAGTTCAAACATTTGCGCGTATGAGAAGAGAAACGTGTCAGGAGGTCAGCATCCGTTGAAGGACGACATTCTACTTCCTAAAACGCATTTTACTCCTTTGGAAAGGATCAATCGTGCAGCGCGAGTATCATAAATGGCATAGCGACATTTTGGGGCGGGATATGGAACTGCTGGTTTTTGGGCAGGGCGGTACGCCGCTTTTGGTGTTTCCCACGTCGATGGGACGGTTTTACCAGTACGAAGATCAGGGCATGATTGCCGCCACGCAAGCCAAGTACGAGAGCGGCCAGTTACAGGCGTTTTGCGTGGACAGCGTGGACGAGGAAAGCTGGTACAACAAAAGCGTTTCGCCGCATGACCGCGTGGCGCGGCACCTTCAGTACGAGCGCTACATCATTGAGGAAGTGCTGCCGTTTATTCACGGTCGCAACCAATCGCCCACCTTGTGCGCGACGGGGTGCAGTTTCGGCGGCTACCATTGCGTCAACTTCGCCCTCCGGCATCCCGACCTGGTCACGCACTGCGTCAGCATGGCGGGCGCGTTCAGCGTCCGCTCGTTTTTGGACGGCTATTTTGACACGGACGCTTATCTCAACAGCCCCGTAGATTTCCTGCCCAATCTCAACGACGGCTGGTACTGGGAACGCTATCAGCAAATGCAGATGATTCTCGCCGTCGGCGAAAAGGACATTTGCCTGGCTTCCAACCTCCAGCTCAACGACATTATGAACGCCAAAAGCATCCGGCACTGGCTGGACGTATGGGGCAACGGCGCGTACCACGACTGGCCCATCTGGCGGCAAATGGCGGTCAAGTATTTCTGAAGGGGTCAGGATTGAGGGGTCAGGGGTCAGGCAATCGCTTCCTCTGGCGGCACATCGCGGTTAAACTTCGGGTCAAAATTAGGGGTCAGTGAGAAGTGAGAGTGACAATTTGATGGGAGTGAAGCCTTGAAAAAAATCGGCATCTTGTACGGCATGGAGAACACGTTTCCGTTTGCGCTGATTGACAAGATCAACAGCATGAAAACGGAGGGCGTGACGGCGGAAAGTTTGCAGGTGGGCGGCGTAATAATGGACGAACCCTGTGGCTATGACCTGATTGTGGACCGCATCTCCCAGGACATTCCGTTTTATCGCGCGTTTCTGAAACACGCCGTGCTGACCGGAACCCGCGTGATCAACAATCCCTTCTGGTGGACGGCGGACGACAAGTTTTTCAACTACGCGCTGTCTGCTAAATTGGGAGTCGCCACGCCGCGCACCGTGCTGCTGCCGCACAATCAGCACCCGCCCGATACCACGTCACAGTCCCACCGCAACCTGATCTATCCTTTGGATTGGGAGGGAATTTTCGCGTACATAGGCTTTCCCGCGTTCCTCAAGCCTTACAGCGGCGGCGGCTGGAAACACGTTTACAAAGTCCATACGCCCGACGAGTTTTTTGCGGCCTATAACCAAACGGGCGACTTGTGCATGACTTTGCAGCAGGGCATCGAGTTTGAGGACTATTACCGCTGCTATGTCATCGGGCAGCAGAACGTCCACATCATGCGCTATGACCCGCGCCGCCCCCATGCCGAGCGCTACGTCAAGGAACCCGCGCCCGCGCAGGAGCAGATGAACGCCCGCCTGACCAAAGACTGCCTGACCCTATGCCGCGCGCTTGGCTACGACATGAACACCGTCGAGTTTGCGGTTCAGGACGGCATCCCCTACGCGATTGACTTTCTCAACCCCGCCCCGGACGCCGACATCGCTTCCGTCGGGCAAGAGAATTTTGATTGGATCGTCAACGCGATGGCGACCTACACTGTAGAGGAAGTTCTCAAGCCGACGCACATCGTACCCGAACTGCGCTGGTCAAAGTTTCTGGATTCCAGTCGGTAAGAAAGGGGGTCAGGTATCAGGTATCAGGTGTCAGGAGGCGATTGTCAGGTGTTCATACAAAGCAATGCGAGAGGAATAGAGGTTACCTGACACCTGACACCTGATACCTGATACCTGACGAGGAGTTTCCATGACAATCCGGCAGTACAGTCTTGGGCCGATGGACAACAATACCTATCTCATTGTGGATGAGGCGACGAACGAGGCCGCGCTGGTGGACCCATCGTTCGACAGCGAAACCATTCTGCCCGATATTATGGCGAATGGCTATACTCTGCGCTATATTCTCAATACGCATGCCCATTTTGACCACATCATGGGCAATGCGTTTTGGGCGCGGGAAACCGGTGCGCCGATTGCCCTGCACCGCGACGATTTGTTTTTGCTGCAAGGCTTGGAAGACCAGGCCGTGATGTTTGGCTTCGACGCCACGCCCTCGCCCGACCCAACCATTTTTCTGGAAGACAACCAGACACTTCAATTGGGTCAAACACAAATCAAGGTGCTGTTCACGCCCGGACACGCGCCCGGCCATGTCACGTTCCTTGTCGGCAATGTTGCGCTTGCCGGGGATTGCCTGTTCGCCGGCAGCATCGGGCGCACTGACCTGCCCGGCGGCTCGCTGCAAACCTTGCTGCACTCCATCCGAACCCGCCTGCTGACCCTGCCCAACGACACCCGCGTTCTGCCCGGTCACGGCAAGCCAACCACCATAGGAACCGAGCGCAGTCGCAACCCGTACCTGCAAGAGCAAGGATGAGGGATAAGAAGATATTAAGATATAAGATATAAGGGGAGGCGGGATGAAGGCGGAATGTGAGCGGGCGTTTAAGGAATGGGCGGTTTCGTGCGCGGCGCTGCAAAGCGGGGAGCAAATACTGCTCATTCGCAAGGGCGGCATACGCGAGGACGGAGGCACATTCACGATTGCCGATACCGAGTTCTTTTTGATGCCTACCTACGAGCATCAGGACGCGGGGCTATTGCAGCCCCACTGGGTGTCGCGCCTTCATGCTCTGCAAGCCGAACCGCATGACGCGGACAAAGTAACCCTTGCCGCTTATGCCGTCGTGGACACTATCTTGCAGGCGCGGGATGACGCGCAGGTAAACGCGCTTGCCAATGATCACATCTGGAACGCCGCTTACGTGAAGCAGCGCTTCGACTTCAATCCCTACGACCCGCTGTACCTGCTGATTCTGCGCGTGTACAACCTGCCTCATCCCGTCACGCTGGAAATGCAGGCCGCGTATGTTGGCTGCAAATCGTGGGTCACGCTTGACCGCCCACTTTCCACCCGCAACGTTACGCCTGCCCTCTCCGATGAAGCGTTTGCCCAACGTCGCGCCGAACTGCTGGCAAAACTCAAATAATGTGACTCACGACCGCTTCCGGGTTCTTTGCTTCTTTTGCGGTTTTTTTCGTCTTGCCCTTTTCGTTTAGTTCGTGTGTTTCGCGGTTCCCATCTCTCCTCTTCTCCTTTTCTTCTTTTCTCTGTGAAACCTCTGTGCCTCTGTGTCTCTAGCGCAGCGGGTGGTGAACTTCTCCCTCTGGAACTGCTGCGCGAGGGCTGTGGCGGTGATGAGCGGGCTTTACAGGGATGGAAACTCACGGCGAGGCGAGCAGCTTCAAGAGACTATCCGCTGACTTTTCGGCTTCCGCGAAGTTACTGGCTTTCAGGGCGGCATCCAGTTGGCGCATCAGGGGTTCGGCCAGCGCCTGTTTCCCGGTTTTCTGAATCCACGCCGGCAGTTCCTGTTGTATCCGATGAATTTTGGCGGGCAGACGCTCCAGATAGGAAGAGGTCACAGACGGGGACTCCACCAGGCGTTCGCCCCGCAAGAACTTCCGATAGGCGCGCAGGGCTTCCTCCCCCTCCGTCACCACGCGGAAGTCCATCTGCTTGTTCGCCTCGCCGCCCACTCCCCACGAGAAGATATTTACGAGCGTCGCGCCATGATTGAACATTGTCGCCAGGTAGGTTTCCATGTTCATGCCCGACTGTCCCGGCCCGCTGCCAAGCTGCAAGTTCGTGCCTTCACTGGAAGCCCACCCCGGATGCCCATGCCGCGCCACTTCGCCCGCGATTTGCGCGAAAAGTCCGGGCTGCGGATACGTGCTAAAGCCGGGACGCCGGAACTTCCCAAAGGAAACGGCGGGAAGCGCGAAATGGTTGTGTTCCGAGTACGAGGACGTATGCGAAGGCAGTCCTGCAAACAGTTGTTGCGGGAAAAACGCTGTGTGCGAGTATATTTTGTCTGTGGAAACGCCTGCATCCGCAAGCCCTTTGCACCAGACGGTAATAAACTCCTCGACGATCTTCTCGCGCTCCCCGTCCATGTCGCGGGGCGGATGGTTCTTGCTGAAACCGCGATTGACCAGCGCATGATAGCCCAAAGAACGGCCTGTGTCGAAGTCCTGCCCGATTTGTGTTTCCCATCCCGCAATCACGCCCGCGAACAGGTCCTCCTTGCCCTGCCGCCGGAGTTGGTCTGCACCCGCTTTGATCGCTTTGCCGATGACTTCGGCGCGACGCCGCGCTTCGGCCTGAATCGCCTTGCTGTTGAAACACATCTGCGGAGGAATCTTTTTGGGATGTGGCCCCCAATCTATGCGCCGCCCGGTTGTGGGCGTCCCGTCCCAATCCAGCCATTCCACATTGTCCGGGCTGCGCCACAGGTCGTTGCGCCGCGCCCAGAACATCGAATCGTCCAGATGAAACCCGATGGCGACCTTTTGTTTTAATGCGATAGCAAAGGCCGACGCAATGAGGCGCTGTACTTCGGCATCGGAATGGTCAAACGACAGGGGGCCGAAGATGATTGCCAGCCGGTTGTGTTTATCGCCGCTGCTGCCGATTCTATGAACAACGTCCTGCGTAAACGCGCTCAATTGGTCTTGCGAAGGGATGGAGCCGAGCGGAAGCAGCCCCGAATCGCCAATTGCCAGTGTCGGGTCGGGCGCTCCGGTGAACACTTGAAAGGCCAGATAGCGCGTTTGCGCGCTCTCCTCAACCCGTGTCTGTGAAAACGCCGCGCCGGCGGCAAGCAGCAGGCCGGCAAAAACGCCCAAAATTTGCGGCACGCTTCCAACCCGCATGTTTATGATGCCTTCCCCAAAGAACAAAACTTATTGTCGGGCCAAAGGCCGGAGGAGGGCAGAACCCTCCATTATGTCGGCGGAACGTTTTTAGCACATTCGGCGCAGACAGCATCGAGAGCGCCCAGCAGTTCCGGCAGCGTCTTCAAGCCGTACTGATCCGTCTCCCAAACTTCGCCTGCCTGCGTCAGCTTGTAGAACTGCCAGCCCTGCCCATTACTTACAATCCCGTACACGTCTAAGTTGTGGCCTTGCTGCGCGTTGTTCCAGCGGCAGGCCGCCATCTCAGCCAGGCACTGCGCCTGTCCCTGCACAAAATCATCGCGCTTGGCTTCGGCAACACACAGCAGGGGTATGGCAAGATAGGCGTAATCCGGCGCAATCAGGTAGTCGGCTACGCCAATGAGAGTATCGGTGCTTAACGAGGTCGCTTTCCAGACTTTGAGATGCGGGTGCAGCGGCACGATTTCGGCGAACAGCGCGTCAATAAGCAACGTCTTCGCCATCTCCGTGGTTTGGGTGTCGAAAACTTTCAGGCGGCGCAAATGCTCCTGTAAGGGTTCCGTAGGCGGGCGCGGCGGCGCATGGAGGTTCCAGGGCGTGAACCGCGTGATAGGTATCAACTGCATTGCCTCTTGCAGACGAATGGCGGCATAGTTACGTTTCTTCTTCGTTGGCTTTTTCACAGGCGACTTTCTCAGAAAGGCTCGAAACAGGGAAGGGTGTGCCCCAACAATTCGGCGCGGACGTGGGGAATACCTGCCGAGAGAGAAGGAACAGCATCCTGTTATAGCAGGTCGCGCAGGGTAAGAACGAGCGGAAAGGTCCTGCCGTCGCGTTCCACTGTGAGCGGCAGTTTCATACCCGGTTCGCCGCGTACCACATCGCGTAACTTCAACAATGTCCACACTTTCGCCGGTCGTCCCGCAATATTAACAAGATGGTCGCCCACCTTCAACCCCGCATCCGAAGCGGGACTGTTCGCCATAACAAACAGGATGTCAAAACCATCAGGCGCAATCGTTGGAATGAAACCTGCCCGGTTGAATACGGCTTTCTTCCCGTACAGCGCGTTCTTCTCCAGGTAGAACCGGCGGTGCGGCCAATCCAATGTCAGCGTGAACTGCCGCAAAACCTCGCCCCCCAGCATACCGTCCTGAGAATAAGAGCGATTGGTGAGACCAACAAGCGTATTATGTACGGGCAGTGTTTTGCCCAGCATCAGGGTATTGTCGCGGGCGTACCATGCCGTGACCGGAGTTCCGGCAACCGCCGTCCCTGCCGGATACTCGACAAGTTGAGGGTACTGATCGCGCAGATGGTTGCTTTGCGCAAAAGAGGCGGACAGTTCCAGTCCCCCGCTGGAAGTGGTGTACACTTCAAAGCGCCCCGGCACTCCGGCAATGCTGCCTGTAACGCACAAATTGTCATCTGCATCCACCGTGAATGGCAGCAACTCTCCCTTGCCTTTGTAACGGAATTTATCGGGCAGGGTCAGGCTCATACGCTGATGTTCGTAATCCACTGTGACCACGAACTGCGCCAGGAAGTCCGCGCCGAGGATGCCCTGTCCAGGGAAGCCGACGGGCGGATCATAGACATACAGCGTCAGGTTTTTCAGCGTGGCTGTGCCGATTTGCATGGTAACGGCTGTGCTGATTTTCGCCGGGCCACCCGCTTCCGACCCGGTATCCGCCTGAACGTTCCCAATAATCGGCAGATTGAGCGCAGCGGCAACGTCCCGGTTGAGAAAACTGCCCGTTGCGCCGGTAGCCAGCAGGAACGTATACGGTCCTTTGCCGTTGAGTTCGAACTTCTATGGGAATCTGTCCGTGCGCGGCAAGCGCAGCCACGAACGGAACCGTGACGCTCGGCTGCCCGTTGGCAATACCGGCGCTGAGGGGCGGCGGGTTTTGGGCGGCGCAGGGCCGCAAGACAGACGCGCACAGCCCGCAAAGGATGAGCAGCACAGGCAAAACGCGCCTGCCCGCATTGACCGGCAGGAACAGAGCGCGAACAGCATAGCACAGCAGCATAATAACGTTTCCTTCAACACGAACAACGCGCAACGCCTGCGCATCGCTCCCTTCTCCCTTGCAGGAAGAACCGCGCCCGACTGCCACATTCGCCTTCTCCCTGACAGGGAGAAGGCGACCGAAGGCCGGACGCTTTCATAGAATGGTGTGCCTCCTGCCAGAATGTACCCGGCATAGAAATTACGGTTCGCAGACTACGCGGAAGCCGACGAATTTGCCGTCCGCAAGCCACCAGCGGCTTTTGGGAAGCTGCGGGTCCGTCGCCTGCCATTCGGGAGTTTGACGCTGCCGCGAAGTGGGCGCGATTTGATCGGGCTTGTCCAGAAATGTGCCGCCGCACAGGATTGGCTTGCCATCCGCGTCCATTGCCCACTCGCCCACGTTGCCGAGCATGTCGTATAGTTTCCAGGCATTGGGCAATTTCTTGCCGACGGGATGCGATTTCTTGTCGCTGTTGTCGCCGTACCACGCCAGTTTGTCCAATTGCGGCGCGGTTAGTTTTGCCGGCTTGTCGTTTCCCGCGCGGCAGGCGTATTCCCATTCCGCTTCCGTTGGCAGGCGGTACTTTTTGCCCGTTTGTGAGGACAGCCAGCGGCAAAACATGGTTGCCGACAAAATACTGACGTTGATGACCGGGTAGCCGTGATGCCCCCATCCCAAATCCGGCAGTATGTAGGACTTGCTCGGACGGGCAACCGCGTCAATGGGGTATTTCGTCTGGTCATAAGCGGGGGAGGGCGGGCCACTCGCCATAAACACGTCGAAGGCTTCCCACGTCGTCTCCGTATTCGCCATCCAGAACGGTTTTACGGGCGTTTTCCTGCCGCCCATTTCCACATTGCCGCCGGGAATGGCAAGCATCTCCAGTTTCACCACCGAACCGGGCAGGGTTTGCGAGTAGGGTTTCAGCGGCGCAGAGGCGGGCGGCGCGGACGCAGGCTTTTCCTGCTTTATGGCGGCTGTGCCCTGCGCGTTCGGCTTTGCAGGCGTCAGAGGTACAATAAACAGTGCCGCCGTTGCCGTCAACACCCTTGTTGCGCGTAACGCATTGGGGGCGCGACGGGCTGCCGCCAATTGCTGCATACAGAAATTATTGAGGCTTCTTTTTAAGATGCGATTATTCAAAACCCGACAAATCCTTTCCGAGTTGCTGGTTTCCGCGTTGATTTTCTCCATCGGGCTGCTGACGCGAAATGCGCGGGCAGACGGCAGCGAAATTAACCCGCTATGAGTATACCGAATACCACATGGGCGTGGACGTTCGCATTGTCGCGTATGCGCCCGATACCAAAACGGCGGAACGCGCCTGCGCAGCCGCGTTCGAGCGGTTCGCCGAACTCGACACCATGATGAGCGATTACCGCGCCGACAGCGAACTGATGCGGCTGTGTGACCGGGCCGGCGGGCCTCCCGTTCCCGTCAGCAATGATTTGTTTCGCGTTTTGGAACGGGCGCAGCAGGTCGCGCAGCAGAGCGGGGGCGCGTTCGACGTGACCTGTGGCCCGCTCGTCGCATTGTGGCGCAAAGCCCGCAAAACGCATATTCTGCCGACAATGAACGAAATCGAAGAGGCGCGTACACGGGTCGGCTGGCAAAAGATGCAGTTAGATGCGCGTCAACATACCGTTCGCCTGCTCGTTCCCGGCATGAAACTGGATTTGGGCGGCATCGGCAAGGGCTACGCCGACGATTGCGCCCAACAGGTTCTCAAAAAATACCATATCACCCGCGCCCTTGTCGAAGCCGGCGGCGATATTGTGGTCAGCGACCCGCCGCCCGGTGAAGCCGGCTGGAAAATTCAGGTTGCCAATGCGGTGGGCAGGGAACAGGGAACAGGGAACAGGGAACAGGGAACAGAAGAGAAGAAGACAGAAGACAGAAGACAGAAGACAGAAGCGCAATCGGCAATCCGCAATCCGCAATCGGCAATGTCTTCATCCTTCATCCTTCATCCTTCATCCTTTGCCGTGCCCGTCCTGCGGTTCGCCAATTGCGCGGTTTCCACCTCCGGCGACACGGAGCAGTTTGTGGAAATCGGCGGCAAGCGCTACTCCCATATCGTTGACCCGCGCACCGGGCAGGCGTTGACCAACCGTATTCAGGTGACGATTATTGCCCGCAACGGCCTGACTTCCGACAGCCTTTCCAAAGTGGCGAGCCTGCTGGAACCTGAAGCGAGCGCAGGGGTAATGAAAATGTACCCCGGCACAACCGCTTACGTCCGCAAGATTTCCACAGACGGGCAGTAGGCTTTGTCTTGAACCATGATTAGGCATGATTTTAGTGATTATCATGATTGGGTCGGTTCTTCGTCATGTTAATCCGCCTAATCATTTAAATCATGGTTCAAGACAAACAACGGCTACTCTGATATTAGCGGCAGGGAAATCGGCTGCCCGCCCTGCGCGGAAGACTGGCGTAGCGCGAGTACAATCTCCTGATCCAAACGTCCCTGAAAGGCTCCATACGTCGGCTCGGCATCATTCCGAACGGCGTCTACGAGACTTTGTATACAGCCTGCGACGCCAATCTCATCGTCATGCCACTGCATCCCGTGTCCCTGCTTGACAGCGCGGAACGGGTTTTCCCATGTTACCGTTGGTAAGGTTGGGTCGCCCGTATGCGCCACAACCGCGATTAAAGCCCCGCCGTCCACGCGCTCATAGCGGCGCTCGATGCGCAGAAAACGGGGCGCTTCTTCACCCGGCGTGAGCAGGGAAAGATGCTCCTGCAAATCGGGATACACGCCCGTTGTCACGCCCATGCCCTTTTCAGCCAGAAAACGGCTGCTCCGCCACCAGCGCAGGGGCGAGTCATAGCCCACGCTTGTCCAGTGGTACACCCCCGTTTGCCCGCCTTCAAACGCAATCAGGGCGTGTTCCTGCGTTTCGTTTCGCGCCCCGTGCTTGTTTTCCAGGCGTGACCAGTAGGGCGTGAGCGGGTATTGCCGCGCTATGCCCGTTATCTGCGTCGGTTTGGCATCAAAACCGATGTAACTGCGCAGGACGCTTACGCCATGATAGCCATGCCCCGCAAAATCGTTGAAGGCGGTATGCACACTGCCGAACAACCCCGACGCCAGCAGTTTTAATTTGATCTGCTCCATCGGGCGGCGGTGAAACTGTTCAGCGATCTCGATTTTGACATTGCGCCGCTTCGCCGCCTCGATAATCGCGTCCGCTTCGCTGAGTTTGTGGGCAATGGGGGTTTCCAGCAGCACATGCAGCCCCTGCTCCACCGCCATCAAGCCCACTTCGCCGTTCGCGCCATAAGCGACGGAAACGATCCCAATTTGCGGGGAAACATCCCTCATCAGACGCGCTATATCCGTAAAATGGGGTACGCCCAGACTTGCGCCCAGCGCCTGCGCCGACGCTTCGCTCCTGCCCCACACGCCCACGAGTTCCACATCCGGCAGGGCGTGAATCAAAGGGCCGTACAGATAATCCGAGCGTTTCGCCGTGCCAATAATCGCCACCCGAAGCGGCGCAATAGAATTCGCCATTAAGTTTGTCTCCTGCCTCAAAGCATAATTTCTTTAATGACCTCGCCGTGAACGTCGGTCAAGCGGCGGTCTATGCCGTCGTGCCGGAAGGTCAGGCGCTTGTGGTCAATCCCCATCAGGTGCAGCATGGTGGCGTGAAGATCGTAGCAATAGGTGGGATTTACGGCGGCTTTGTACGACCATTCATCCGATTCGCCATACGAGACGCCGCCTTTGATGCCGCCCCCAGCCAGCCAGTTCGTGAAGGTGTAGGGGTTGTGGTCGCGTCCCTTGCCGCCCTGACTGCACGGCATGCGCCCGAACTCCGTTGTCCACAAAACGAGCGTGTCTTCCAGCAGGCCGCGCTGTTTCAAATCCATGAGCAGAGCGGCAGCGGGTTTGTCCATGCTCGCGCCCATATCGCCGTGATCGCGCGCCAAATCTTCATGCGAGTCCCAGTTGCGGCGAGGGAAGCCGTTGTCCGCGCCGCTCCACACCTGCACGAACCGAACGCCCCGCTCCAGCAGCCGCCGCGCAATCAGACAGCGCTGTCCGAAATCCGCCGTAACGGCATCGTCCAAACCGTACAAAGCCCGGATTTGCGCTGTTTCCGTCCGTATATCCAGCGCTTCCGGCGCGCTCAACTGCATCCGCGCGGCCAGTTCATAGGATTGGATGCGGGCCGCAAGACGGGAATCGTCGCCGCGTGATGCCTGGTGTAACCGGTTCAAGCGATTGAGCAGGGCAAGACCGTCCGTTTCCGCGCCGGGGGTGATGCCGCTGCCCTGTGGCGGAAACAGGTCGTGAATCGGCGGCGTACTCCCCGCCCTCACCGCTGTGCCCTGCGTGGAAGCGGGCAAAAACCCCGCGCCCCAATTCGCGGGACCATTGGGCGGCACGCCGCGATTGTCGGGGAGAACCACAAACGAAGGCAGATTAGCGTTCAGACTGCCCAATCCGTAACTGACCCACGCGCCCATGCTTGGAAAACCGGGCAAAATAAAGCCCGTACTCTGCATAAAGGTGGCCGGGCCATGCACATTGGATTTGGATACCATCGCGTACAAAAACGCCATATCGTCCGCGCAGGTTGCCAGATGCGGCAGCAGGCTGCTCATCCACCGTCCCGATTGACCATGCTGCTTCCATGCCCAGGGGCTTGGCATGATACTGCCCGGCGCGCTCTGGAACAGTTCGATTTTGCCGCCCGGATCGAACTTCTGCCCGCCCCGCTTGATGAGTTCCGGCTTGTAATCGAACGTGTCCACCTGGCTGGCCGCGCCCGACATGAACAACTGCACGACGCGCTTCGCTTTGGCCGGATGGTGCAGCCCGCCGTTCCCATCCGGCCTGCCCTTGCCGCTTTGCCGCCCCTCCGCCTGTGCCGCCTCCATACCGAGCAGATACGCCAGCGCCACCCCGCCCAACCCACTCCCCGCTTGCAGCAGTTCCCGCCGATTCATGAATCACTCCTTCATCTCAATCTATTTTTCTCAACCTTCTCAATCTATGAAGACGAATTCGTTGGTGTTGAACAGCAGGCGGCAGGCGTTTTCCAGTCCGTGCTGCTGCGCGTAGGTGGTGACAGCGGTTTGTTCCGCGTCGGTTGGCTTGCGTCCGTACAGAAGGGCGTAAGCGGTTTTGATTTGCGTGTCCGGCTTCGGGCTGAGAGCGCGCAGGCGTTGGGCGAAGAAGTCGGACTGCTGCACCATGAACGGATCGTTGCGCAAACTCAAGGCGGAAAGCGGCGTCAGGGTTGTGCTGCGTATGGGCGTTAAGGTGTTGGGGTCCGGGCTGTCCAGCGATTCCAGAAACGGGTCGGGCACACTGCGAACGGTAAATTGATACACCGCTCGGCGGAATGTGGCCGGATCGCTGTTTTTCTCCGGGCTGGAATAATCGTAAATGGGCGAATGGTCGTCCTTGAACCGGAACCGCTCGAACCCCGGCCCGCCCATGCGTAAATCCAGTTTACCACTGATTGTCAGCACACTGTCGCGTATCTCTTCCGCTTCCAATCGCCTCCGGTTCATCCGCCACAGCAGCCGATTATCCGCATCTATTTTCGCCCCCGCCGCATTGTCGGACGACGCCTGCCGATACGCCGCGCTGAGAAGTATCAGGCGGTGCAGTTTCTTGAGAGAACCAAACGAAAATGATGAGTGATGAATGATGAGTGATGAATTCGGTTTTGTATTCCATTCATCACTCATCATTCCACGTTCATCATTCCCCGCGAAGTGGTACGCCAGCCAGTCCAGCAGTTCGGGATGGGTGGGGAGCGCGCCGTTTTTGCCGAAGTCGGAGGGGGTATCTACCAGGCCGCGCCCGAAGTGGCCCTGCCAGACGCGGTTGACCAGGGAACGCCAGGTGAGGGGATTGGAAGGGGCGGCAATCCAATCGGCGAGAGCAAGGCGGGCGCGGCCTTCGCCGTCCGGCATTTCGGCGGGCGGTTGATTGAGGGCAGTGGGCGCGGTGGCCGAAGCGAGGAGCGGTCTGGTGTCGGCATTTGCTTCCGGCATAAGATTGAGCAGGTGGAAATCCGCGTTCAGGCCGGGAACGCAGGTCAATGCGCCCGCCCCGATACGTTCGCCTTTCTGCTCCACATCGCCACGCGCCAGCACGTAAATGGGGCGCGGGGCATGGGGCACGACGCTGTAAACGAGGCTGAGGGGCGGCAGGGAAGCCAATTGCGCCTGCACTCGCGCCAGTTCATTCGCGTTCTGCTGCAGGGCGGCGCGGGTTGGGGCATCCATGCGCGCGTTCAGTTCCGCCTGCTGCGCCTGTTCCAGCAAAGTCACGCGGGAAGCCAGTTCGCTGCGGCGCGCGAGCAGACGAATGGTGGCGGGGTCATTGGGGTCGGGCAGCCCGTTGCGGCTGTCGAAGTTGTCGGTCAGGTATTTCACGCTCCAGCGTCCCGCTTCAATACTGTCGAGCGCGGTCACAGGTTTGCCGCGCGCCAGATTGATGCCTTTGAGGGTGGGAGAAAACACCTGTAATTCGGCAAGCGCGAACACGTAATCGTTGGTTCGCGGCCACAGGCGCAGGGCGGTTACGCGGATGTAGCGCGCCTTTACATTGGGAACGCGCAGGAGAACGGGCGTATCGCCGGGATTGGGGAAATCCGCGTTTGCATGATCGGCAACGGTTGTAAAATGCGCAAACGTTGGATCATCGGCAACATCCACGCGAAAGCGAACGGGGAAACCGAAACCGGGCGTGTCGGGAAAATCTGTCGGACGCGCGGGCAGCAAGTCTATCTGTTCAATGGGAAGCGAACTGCCCATATCTACCTGCACCCATTTGGGCGTATCGGCGCGGGCTTCGATGCCGCTGTGATAGCCGTTTGTCGGACTGCCGCCGGAGCGCGGAGGCAGGGGCAGTCGGGACAATTCCATTTTGGCGCGGGCAGTCTCCGATTCCAATTGGCTCAGGCTGGAACCGGCCCTTGTATGGACATGCGCCAGAAGGGTATCGCGCTGCGCGACAAGCGTATTCTGCTGTTGCGTCCATTGCGCCTCCTGCTTTGCGCGTTCGGGAGGATTGTACGTCCGGTCGCCCCGGTCAATACCCGCGAATACGGCCTGCAGGCGGTAATAATCCTTTTGCGGAATGGGGTCGAATTTGTGGTCATGGCAGCGGGCGCAATGCACAGTCATACTGGTGAACGTGGACATAACAGTAGAAACGATGTCATCCCTATCCAGGAGGCGCGTTTTATCTTTTTCCGTCGTGCCTTCGCGCAGTTCCACATGCCCCACGAAATCCCACGGACCCGCCGCCAGAAACCCCGTCGCAACAATACCCTCGGAATTGCCGATTGCCGATTGCCGATTGCCGATTGACTGTTCCCTGTCTCCTGTTCCCTGTTCCCTGTTTCCTGTTCCCTCTCCTAACACGTCGCCGGCAATCTGTTCCCGAATGAAGCGGGAATAGGGTTTGTCCTGATTGAAACTCTGAATCACGTAATCGCGGTAGGGCCAGGCGTGTTCGCGCTTTTTGTCTTTGTCGTAGCCGTGCGTGTCGCCGTAGTGAACTAGATCCAGCCACTTCCGCCCCCATTTTTCGCCGTAACGGGGACTCGCAAGCAGGCGGTCCACGAGTTTTTCATAGGCGTCGGGGGATTGGTCGGCTTCAAAGGCGCGGACTTCGGCGGGGGTGGGCGGCAGGCCGAGCAGGTCATACGTGACGCGGCGGATTAAGGTGCGGCGGTCGGCAGGCGGGGCGGGCTGCAAGCCTTTCGCTTCCAGTTTCGCCAGAATGAAGCGGTCAACGGGCGTTTTACACCACGCAATGTTCTTCACGAGCGGCAAACCGGGGTTCTTCACCGGCTGAAACGCCCAATGGAGCGCGGTAGGCTTGGAAGAATTCGCGGCTGCGGCGGGCGTGGCTCCGCGCGGGTCGAACGCGCCCTGCTGTATCCATTTTGCCAGTGCGGCGATTTCACGTTCGGAAAGCGGGGTTCCAGGCGGCATGGCCGCAATTCCGGGCGCGTGACGAACGGCTTTGATAAGCAGGCTGTGGTCGGCATCGCCGGGGCGGATAACCGGCCCGGACGCAACCCCGCGCTGCCAGCCCGCACGCGTATCAAGGGCCAGATTTGCCTT
This sequence comes from uncultured Chthonomonadaceae bacterium, assembly GCA_963835065.1. Taxonomy (GTDB): domain Bacteria; phylum Armatimonadota; class Chthonomonadetes; order Chthonomonadales; family Chthonomonadaceae; genus CAWFQB01. The sequence continues at coordinate 537,669 of CAWIEK010000053.1, forward strand.
CGGGCTTGCGCCGGAATGACAGGCATAGCAGTGTTGCGCCAGGAGCGGGCGGACTTCTTTTTCAAAGAAATCGGTATCCTGTGGCGACTGTGGCGGCGCGGCGCATGCCCTCCCCGGTAAAAGCAAAGATAAAATCGGGAGGAATCCAAGGGTGACAGGAACAATTAGGAAGCGCATAGGTATTAACTCAGGCTTGCCTACAGCCGCAGGAGCGCTGCCGCGCGTAAACAGGGAAAGCGGTTGTCGGCTACATTCGCGCACAGCAGGCGTATCTCCCGACGCAATTCGGTGTATCATGCCGGATTGTGGCAGATCGAATGGGTGGTGGCGGAATTTGTCTCTTCTGACCCGATTTGGCGCGTTATGTCTGCTGCGCTTTGCGACACGCGGAATGTAGAGATGTTACCACAAAAAATTGAATGAGGTTCTCTTGAAAATAAACCGTTCCCTGACCGCCTTAAGCCATTGCCTGGCCGAACTGAGTACCCTGAGTTTTCCTGACGCCCATACGCAGCGGTTTAAGGACTGGCATGCGTATACCGTCAAAACGCTTGCCGAACTGCCGGGCAATAATGCGCCTGCCCTGGCGGAGTTTAACGCGATCCGCTTTGTGCCCCCGCTTCCCGCAGCACTCGACGAGCAGGAGGCCACCTGGCGAACCGGGAGAAACGCCGCGTACACGCTGCTGACAACCCTGCGCTTTCGACCCTACACCACGCCGAACGAACTGGATGCGCCATATAGTTGATAGTGTACTTAACACAACGGTAACAAAGAGGTTTTCCATGTCTGATACTCCCGATGGCTTTACAACTCGCCTGCCTGCCGTGCTGTATGGCGGGGATTACAACCCGGAGCAGTGGCCGCGCGAGATTTGGGATGAGGATATGCGCCTGATGCGATTGGCGCATGTCAATATCGTTTCCACGCCGATTTTTGGGTGGGTCAGCCTGCAGCCGGACGAGGACACGTTTACATTTGAATGGCTGGACGACATTCTGGACCGCATGGCGAAGAACGGCGTATCGGCCTGCCTTGCCACCGCAACCGCCGCCCAACCCGCCTGGCTCGACCAAAAATACCCCGATGTTCTGGTCGTGGATGAAAACGGCAATCGGCGCAGGCATGGCAACCGGCACAGTTTTTGTCCCAATTCGCCCAACTTTCGCCGTCTGTCTACCGGACTGGCGCGGCGCATTGCCGAGCGCTACAAAAACCATCCCGCCCTGCTGCTGTGGCACGTCGGCAACGAGTACGGCACGTACTGCTACTGCGAACAGTGCGCGTCGGCGTTTCGCAATTGGCTGCGCGTTCGGTATGGCAGTCTGGACGAACTGAACCGGCGTTGGGTGACGGCATTTTGGAGCCACACGTATACGGATTGGGCGCAGATCGAGCCGCCGTTTGCCAATGGCGAACGCAGTATGCAGGCTTTGCGTTTGGATTACCACCGCTTTCAGTCCGACAGCCTGTTGGGATGCTTCAAGGCCGAGGCCGATGTGCTGCGCGAGGTGACGCCGGGTGTGCCGGTTACGACGAACCTGATGGGCGCGTTTTATCCGCTCAATTATCGCCGGTGGGCGCAGGAAATGGACGTGGTTTCGTGGGACAATTACCCGCGCCCCGAAGAACCGATTGCCAATGTCGCCTTTAACCATGCCCTGATGCGCGGCTTGAAAGAAGGCCAGCCGTTTCTGCTGATGGAGCAAAGCCCCTCGCAGCAGAACTGGATGCCGTACAACGCGCTGAAGCCGCCGGGAGCCTTGCGGGTGCAGTCGTATCAGGCGATGGCGCAGGGGGCCGACAGCGTGATGTATTTCCAGTGGCGGCGTTCGCGGGGGAGCATCGAAAAGCTGCACGGCGCGATTGTGGAGCATAGCGGCAGCCCCAATAACCGGGTGTTCCGCGAGGTGGCGGAAATCGGACGGGAATTGAAAAGCCTGGGCAGCCGGACATTGGGCGGGCGCGTTCCCGCTCGCGTGGCCGTGCTGTTCGATTGGGAGAACTGGTGGGCGCTGCGCTTTTCCAGCGGGCCAAGCGTGGATTTGGATTACGTGAAAGTGTGCCGCGCCTATTACGCCGCGCTACACAATCTGGGCGTACAAACCGATATTGTCGCGCCGGACGCCGATTTGTCCCGCTACGAGGTGATTGTCGCGCCCCTGCTGTATTTGCTGCGCCCGGAACATGCCGCGCAGATTGAACATCGCGTCCATGCCGGAGCCACGTTCCTCACGACGTTCTTCAGCGGCCTTGTGGACGAAAACGATCTTGTGCATGAGGGCGGCAGTCCCGGCCCGCTGCGCCGTCTGCTCGGCCTGAGCGTGGAGGAAACGGACGCCCTGCCGACTGCGAAAACCAACGGCCTGCGCCTGACGCAAACTTTCGGCAAACTGGAAACCGATACCGTGTACGCTTCCGGGCTGCTGTGTGACCGCCTGCGCATGGAAGGCGCGGAAACGCTCGGCGTGTATACGGACGATTTTTATGCGGGCGAGCCGGCCTTGACGCGCAATCGGGCCGGGCAGGGGCAGGCGTACTTTCTGGCGACGCATCTGGAAGAAGCCGGGTTACGCGCTATTTTGCAGGCAATTTGCGCGGAGCATAACATCGTTTCCCCACTTGCTGACGGCGCAATCCCGCCGCCGGATGTGGAAGTGACGCAGCGCAAAACGGGCGACGAACCCGCCCTGCTGTACCTGCTCAACCACGCGCCCGCGCCCGCAGAAGTGACGCTCGCAAGCGGCCACTACACGGATTTGCTGTCGGGCGAAACCTTTACGGAAACCGTGACGCTGCCCGGACGCGCCGTTCGTATTCTGGCGGCAACACCCTTAGAGTCCGTAAATCTATAACTTCTTGCTTTTTTCAGTATCTCCTGTTTCTTATGTCGAAACGTTCGCCGGTGAAAAGTTCAAGCGGTGTTACAGCAAAGTGCAGCCGACAGCACAGGCTCCTGATACGACAACAACCTGCTCGATAATGAGCAGGTTGTTGGTTCAAGGCTTGCCCGTAGAGTGAGAAAGCGCCGGTTCACTTGGCAAAGGGAGCGTCCGTGAGCTTGGCATCTTTGGGCGGCGTGAAAACGAATAGGGACGCCGGCAGCGTTTTGTTGATCTGGATGTTGGTAATGAGGGTGTCGGAATTGGTTACTTCGCCCTGCTTTGTTTTGGAATATGAGACAATCCGGCGCAGCAGCTTGTCGGGGCCGATGTAAAGCTGACGCTTATTCACCACCGGATGCGACACGTCAACTTCAATGACTTGGCAGGCCACGCCGCCAACGCTGCGGGTTCCAAGATAGCGCGTGGTGAAGGTAAACACGCCCATCGGGCCTTTGGAGAGACTGTCGGGCATGAAGAACATCGTACCGACTATATTGGAGGAAAGCGCCAGGAGGGGAAGAGAAGAAGCCTCTTTAGTATACTGGTTGACCTCTTTGTCGTACACCCACAGGGTTTCCCCATCCGAGTAAACAGAGGTCACGAAAGCGGAGCCGCTGACGTACTTTCCGGTGGTAATCACAACCGCCTGACCGGGTTTTTGCAGTTTGTAGGTTATCGTCTGCTGGTTTAAGTCCTTGCCAGCCCCAACATTCGTGACTGATTGCGCGGTGAGCGTTTGCGCCGACCGGTAAGCCTCTTTCATGTCTTTGAGCAGCGTGTCCGCCTTTTGATCCGCCTGCGCAGTGGCACAACAGCAGCAGAGACTTCCTATCAGGCACAAAGCCGAGTGAGTTTTCATTGTCTAACCTCCGTAAGCATCCGCTAAACTGCTTACACGCCTGATTCTACAATAAGTATGCTTACATAAACATGTACGCAGGCATGTAAGCAGAAAAAATGGAATGAGAGAAAGGGTTGTGAGGCAACAGCAAATTTCCTGGTTTTCACAACCCATAGCCAATCAACGACGTTTCTTCAAGGTTCAGGTCGTCGCAGTGGAAGCAAAAGGACGAGGAAGTTCAGGAATGGGCTTCGGGGTCGGTTTGGGTAAACTTTCCACACAAGCTTCTTTACAGAGTTCCAGAGACTTAGCGCAAGAAGGTTTTTTCTCGCATTCTTCTTTGAACGCCTCGTAGAGGTTGCGGAGACAGGCGTACCATCGTGGTGAGCGTTGAGGTGCCGCATGTAAATCACATTCACGCAACCACAGAACTGCGCCAATGAAGAAAGTGGCGATACAGGCGATACAGCCTAGTTTGAAGATAGGTTCTAAGGGATTAAAAGGCCCACCGCTTCCTGGTATTCCAATGCGTCCGTTCATAAACAGCAGGCCGTCTTCGGTTGTTGTGCCGTATTGCCACCAACCGGCAGCGTTGCCGGTGGTATATTGCTGTACTCCGAAAGCGTCATAGACGTTGCTGCCGGTAATCTGAGCAGCATTATTGGAGACGACAGGAAAGGAATTGAATATATCGGCATGGTAGTAATCGCCATTCCGACGAATGATCCGATTGCTACATCCACTGCCCCCTTTCAAGTATAAGGCGCTTGTTGTCCATGTGCTGCCTGTGAGGTCGCTTGTTTGCTCCACGAGTTCACCGGCATTGCAGGCGACGCCACACGGATACCATGTCCATACGTTGTTGGCATAATCCTTGCGCCACCGTCTGCCTCCATCCGCCGCATAACCGTAGTCGTAAGCGGTTGTTATCGTGCCACTGGTGTTGTGCTGGATGCGGGTGAGATGCTGCTCCTCATCATACTGGAACAGCTTCGTGTACCCGCTTCCCGGCGCGCTTGCCAATGTGCCGTCGTTGTTCCAAGTGTACAGTTCCGTCAAGCCCGTTGCGCTGTCCACCACTTGCGTCAACCTTCCGGCTCCGTCGTAGGTGTACGCGCCGTTGTGAACGGTGACGCCGTTGGTCACGACAACAGCCGTCTTGCGCCGGTTGCTGTTGTCATACGTGTACGTGCCACTGTAGGGCTTTGTGCCCGTCCTGACTTCGCTGAGGAGGTTGTTGGCACTGTCATAGCGTGAACGTGGTCACATCCCCGCTTGGCTGCTCCGTAATGCTGGTCAGCCGGTTGGCGTTGTCATACGTGGCGGCATAGCTTACCAGAACCGTGTTTGTTGCCACCACTTTGTGGCTGAGGCTTGTCAGGCGGTTTGCGCCATCGTAGCCATAGGTGGTCTGTGTGCCGTTGGGGTACGTAACCGTAGTGACAAGCCCATCCACGTTGTAGGCGTAGTCGGCATGGGCGTTGTCCCCTCCATCCAATACAGACGCGAGTTGGTAGAGGCTGTTGAGGGTGTTCGTCACTTGCCGGCTGCTCACATCGGTTTGCGTGAGCAGATTGCCCAATGGATCATACGTGGCAGAAGTGTTGCCGCGTGGATCGGTCATGCTCGTTCGCTGACCGAGCGTGTTGTAGCCGTAGGTGCGAATACCCGTCACATCGCTGCTCTGCGTGAGTTGCCCTGCCGGATTGTACACGAAGCCAAGACCGGTGTTGCCGCTCGTGGGGTACGCTACTGCCGTTGTTCTTCCCCAATCATCAAGGGTGTAGTTGGTGACGCGGCTGAGAGCATCGGTGCGCTGCGTTGTCTGTCCCACGCTGTTGTTGACCCACGACGTGACATGGCTCAGAGGATCAGTGGAACTGTTGGGGAAGCCGTTCGTGTCGTAGCCGGTCAGCCACATCCGGCTTTCTCCATCCGTGAGGCTGGTTTGCTGTCCAAGCGTGTTGACGCCGTAGCTGGTGGTATGCCCGTTCGCGTCCTGAACGCTGGTCAGGTTGCCATGCGTGTCATAGCCGTAGCTCGTCATGGTGGCTGAGAGGATCGGTGCTGGTGAGCAGTCTGCCGCTTGGCCCGTCTACCGTCTTGACCGTCTGGTGTCCAAGCGGGTCTTGGGACACGAGTTCGTTGCCATAGTTGTCGAAGGTGGAGTTGAACGTTTTGCCGGAAGGGAGTTGGGTTGCCGTGCGGTTGTGGCTGTTGTCATAGGTGAATACGGTCAGGTTGCTATTCGCGTCCATGACGCCCACCACGCGGTTCAAGTTATCCAGTCCGTACTGCGTGATGTTGCCGTTGGCGTCGTGCCAGTGCTTCAAGGTCGTGCACGTTGGCAGGCCAGGGCGAACCATCCGCAGGCGCAGAGGCGAGATGCGGGTAGCCGCCATTGTTGCCGCCGGGCAAACGTGGTGCTGCTCAACACGTTGCCGCTATAGCCATAGCCCCATGTCCGTCCAAGACGATCTGCAAGGGAGGCAACGTTGTTGTTGCTGTCGTAGGTCATCTGCTGATTGTACGTCTGCCCGGACAAAGCAGGTGTGGTGAGGCTGGTCAGTTTGCCGCTGGTATAGCCAAGCGTGTAGGTTTTGCTCTGGCAGTCCGTCACGGTTGTCAACTGCCCGCTCGTGTAGCCAAGCGTCAGGGTGCGGCTGGCGGCATCCGTCACGGTTGTCAGCAAGCCGCCTGTGTACGTCAAGGTGGTTGTCAAGCCGTTGGTGTCTACGATGCTGCTCAACACGCCCGCAGACGTGAAGTTGAGCTTTAACACCGCCCTTGCGGGTCAGCGTCCATGTGCCGCCGCCATTTTGAACAAGGCTGTCATAGCACCCGGCAGGCGGCGTGTACGTGGTTCCACTCACCGGAGTAAGCGGTTTCGGTTCCATCCCCTTCCACAAGCACGACAGGAGACGTGCCGGTGAGAAAGACGTTGTAGCTGTGCGTCCACTTGGCTCCAAGCACACTGTTGCGCGTACTCTGGCTGTTGAAGACGAGGGCTGAAAGCGATACCGCCACCAAGCCCACCCCAGCCACACACGGGCAAACTCAACTGCGTGTTGTTGGTACTCAGGCAGGAGTTGCCGCCATAAATGCCGATACTCGCCTGCCACGCCTTGGGAGAACCCGGGCGTACCGGAAGCGCCGCCTGCCCCCTCCGCCGCCAAGCTGCGCGTCGGAAGAAGCAGGCAGCAGCGTGGACGACGGCAAGTCCGGTTCCGAGGGACGCCAGCCCTTTCAGGAACGAGCGGCGCGAAGCATTGACTTCCGAGTTGTCAGCCGTTCCCGAAGCGGCGTCCGCAGAAGAAGAAATTTCGGGGGGGTACTTTTGTCTACGTGTTCAGTGTTGATAGGTTTCTTACGAGGCATCTGAAAAGTATCCTTTCGCCTGTTCTGCGGCAACATGCAGTGATTTGCAGCAAAACAGGCGGGCGCACAGATAGAGGCATTTGAACCGCTATCTGACATTGACAACGCCGAAGAATACTGTGCATACTGTTGTGCAGAGTCCTTCGGGGCTTGCGCCGCTCGCGTCCTCTTTCTCGGCCAAGAGTTAAGGGAGGGCGCGCGCGGCAGTTTCGATGTCTGCTCCAAAATGGGCGCTGTCTCTGACGCAAACAGGAGAAAACGAGAAGAGACAGCCGTTGAAAGGGAAACAATAGGAAAAAAATGTTGGCTTGGGAGGAGCGCGTCATCTTTTAGCATTTTATCAAATATCAGGAAAATCGTAAATACGTGAAGAAGTTAGGATTTCTCCTATTTTTAACAGGTTAGTTTATGAGAAAGGTAGGCGCAACGATCCCTGCCGGCGCGGCAGCGGCGAAAAGTTCAAGCCTGTTATGGCAAAGTGTAGCTGCCCTCAACCAAGGTTAATCCTGTCTATTTGCATCGGAGGCGGACGTGGCGCGCGGCTTGTTTATCAGTTTTGAGGGGGGCGAAGGGGTGGGCAAGACCACGCAGATCGCCTTGCTGCGTTCGGCATTGGAGCGGGACGGCGCGAACGTTTGCGTGACGCGGGAACCGGGCGGCGATTCCGTGTCGGAAACCGTGCGGCATTTGCTGCTGACAACCGACATGACGCCCCGCGCCGAACTGCTGCTGTTTTTGGCCTCGCGCGCCCAAAATGTCGAACACGTGATTCGCCCGCATCTGGAACAGGGCGGCATCGTGCTGTGCGACCGCTTTACCGACAGCAGCCTGGCATATCAGGGCTGGGGGCGCGGCCTGGGACTGGAAGCCGTCGCGCAACTTAACGCTTTTGCCACCAACGGCCTGACTCCCGACCTGACTTTTCTCCTCGACCTCGACCCGGAACAGGGACTTTCCCGCCAAACCGACCACAACCGCATGGAAATGCAGGGATTGGCCTTTCATCAAAGGGCAAGGGAGGGTTTTCTGCATGTCGCGGCGAATGAACCTGCAAGAATCCTCGTATTGGATGCGTCCCTGCCCGCAGAGGAACTGCACGAGAGGATATTATGAACGAGTGAGGAGTCGGATGGAAATTCTATGAAACTGGTTATCACCGTCGTACACGAACGCGACAAAAACAAGATCACTGAAGCGCTGCTGCGGCATGGCTATAAATTTACCAAAATCGGCAGTACGGGCGGCTTTTTGCGCGAGGGGAATGTCACGCTGCTGATCGGCGTGGAGGGCGACGACGCGCAGAAGGTGATAGACGTCATCAGCGACAGCTGCAAAACGCGCGAGCAGTTCGTCAACGTGCTTCCTCCCGACGCGGCTCCTACGGGCGGGTTCATGCCAAGTCCCGTCAAAGTACAGGTTGGCGGCGCGGTGTGTTTTGTGGTGGACGTGGAGCGGTTTGAACGATTTTAAGCAAGTGAACTCTTTAGCGGCGCGTTAGGCGGCAACGACAAAGCGGATATGGAAAGCGGCGAGGAACCTGAACATGCGAAACTTGTGCAGCGCGATTGTGCGTACCTTCGGCTCGGCCTGGCCGACATTGGGCTGGATGCTATTTGTCGTGGCTCTGGTGCTTCCGCATATTCCGTTTTTCGGCGCAATCCTGTGGCCGTTCCTGCTTGGCGTCCGCATTGCGACGGGGTTCTGGTGGGTGATTGATCTGGTGGATCAGGAGTTTATCACCACGTATCTGGGCGGCGGCATCCTGCTGGTATTCCTGACGCTGGTGTGTCCGCCCAATAGCGGGCTGTTTATCGTCTGCTGGCTGGTTTACATGACGCGCGTTCGCCGTAGAAGTTGATAGTTGATGGTTGATAGTTGATAGGGCATCCGCTCCTTCTGTCTTCTGTCTTCTTTTCTTCTTCCTTCCTGCTCACGCCGAACGAGGATAACTATTTCCCGATCTTTGCACACGCAACAACTTTCCTGCCGCGCTATGCGGCGACTTATACATCCTCGCAGTTCCCGGCGCGTGGGCGCGATGCTGCTATCGGGGCGGGCCTCTCATGGAAGCGGGGCAGGACTTTCGCGTGAACAGTTCCTGCAAACGCTCCGGCCTGCCCCACCCACGCATTGACACGCAGAAACCATTGCCCGGTTTTGTACAGCCCTTGCAGCCGTCGGACATTCGCGCGTTTCTGGCGCGGATTGACCCTGCCAATTCTTATGGCCTGCGCGTGATTCGATTGCGGCAGGAGTGCCTGCTGCACCGAAATGGAATTACGTTCGCGGAATACGTCATCCCCGGTGAAATCCATCTGTACGCGCTGCCGGCTTCGCCCTGGCATCTTCCCTTTGTGCCGTGCGCGTCTGACAGGGAAACCTTTGCGCGTCACGGCGGAATGGTCACGGTGGACACGGCGCGAAATGATACGACGGTAGTTTGGACGCGCGACAGCCTGCAATCCTTTTTGCTGTACGAAGTGTTGGCGCACGAACTCGGCCACCACGTCTTGCAGCACAACAAAGGCAAGCGGCAAGCGCAAATCTGCCGCCGCGCCGACCATGAAGCCTGCGCCGACCTGCACAGCCGTCGAATGGGCAAGTTGAGAGTGGATGATTTGTCTGCTTTCGCGCAGCGTTGCGGAGGAACTTGAGGAAGTCGGATGGCACGACAAACCAGTTGGGAGGATAATGAAACAACCTGTAGGCGGCGGTACGCCGTTCACGTTAATTGGCGAGGAGATTTCCGGGGAGTGGAACGCGCAGGCGCTTGCCGATGTTGCCCGCGCATTTGGCGGCGAGTACGCGCCCTATGTGGGACATTCAAACGAACAAACGCGAACAAATGACGCGGCTGTTATTGACGATGCGTGTGTTTCCGACGGGGATTTGCTGAATAATTTCGACTGGCTGCTTGGTGTGGAAAATCGGCAGGACGCGCAGAATATCTATGCACTGAAGCCGCCTGTGCTGCAAAACCGGGCGCTGATAGTCGGCAACGAAGCCAAAGGTCTGCGGCGCAGGACGCTGAAACAAACCCAGGCCGTCGCGGAAATCCCGATGGTGTCGCAAAACATCAACTGCCTGAATGTGGCGGCAGCGGCGGCGATTATGCTGTATTATTTAGGGGTGAACGAACAGCGCAATGCCCCGCTCGGACAATCGGCGCGAACGCTGAACGCCCTGCAAAACGCGCGTCCCGATGTGCTGCTGCTTGGCGGGCACGATCCTATGGAATTGGGCAGCGTGGTTCGCTCCGCCTGCGCGTTCGGTTGGGAGCGCGTGTTTCTGGATGACCGGCACAAGGCGTGGTACGCCTGCGACCGCGTGATGAAGTCGGAAGGCCGGGGCGCGGCGCGAAGGGGGCGCAACCCTATCAAAGTAATCCCGTGTCCCGGCGACCTGCTTGCGCATTACAAGACGATAGTTGTGGTAACGCGCGAACACGAAGCCGGCGTACCGCGCAATTCGGCAGGAACGCCGCCGCTTCATCAAATGCAACTGACAAAGCGACCTGACGGCCCGGTGTTGATCGTATTGCCGGATGAAAGCGCAAACGCGCAGGACTGGATGGACTGGATTCAAGCGGCGCGGGAACAGCATTGCGTTGTCCACGCCCATCTGCCTGCCATAGCCCCGGCACAGTACCATTATCGCCAATCCGCCTCTATCGCGCTTGCCGAAATCGCGCGGCAGTTGGGCAAAACAGACGGCAAAGGCATTTACCTGCACACCAAAAAGCAAAGATATCAGAAGGCTTTAGAGGTTACAGATACGGCAGATTGGATTGAATTAGAGGATTTACGCATGTTTTGAGAGGATAAATAATGATACTTGTCATTGATAATTACGACAGTTTTACCTACAACCTGGTGCAATATCTGGGAGAACTTGGCGCAACTGTGGAAGTGCGGCGCAATGACCGCATCACGCTGGACGAAATGGCCGATTTGAAGCCGGAGCGTATCCTGATTTCGCCCGGCCCGTGTACGCCCAATGAAGCGGGCGTCAGCGTTCCCTTGATACAACGATTTGCGGGCGAAATTCCGATTTTCGGCGTGTGTCTGGGGCATCAAAGCATCGGCGCGGCGTTCGGCGGCGACGTGGTGCGCAATGACCGCATCATGCACGGCAAAACGTCGCTGATTCAGCACGAAGGTAAGGGCGTATTTCGCGGCCTGCCGCAGCCGTTTGAAGCCACGCGCTACCATTCCCTCGTGATCAAGCGCGACACCCTGCCGGCCTGCCTGGAAATCACGGCGGAAACGGCAGAAGGCGAAATTATGGGCGTCCGGCATCGCGAGTATGCCATCGAAGGCGTCCAGTTTCACCCCGAATCCGCCTTGACCACCAGCGGCAAAGACCTTCTGCGCAACTTCCTTCAAACCTAAATTGTAACTACTCAGGCACTTCTCGCAACGTGAGAAAAGCCCCTCACCCACAAAACGTATTTCCAAAGCGTAGCAGAAATACGTAACGTGGGGGAGGGGTTGGGGTGAGGGCTTGAATAGTTACGGGATGCGCAGGATGCGGCCCAGACCGCCGGGAAGGTTCAGGCTGCGCAGGGGATTGCCGACCTGCCCCGTAATCGCGCCCAACGGGTTGCCGAACCCGCCCTTGATCTGGTCGAAAGCGTTGCGCATTTCGGGAGGCAGATAATCGGTCAGTTCCGTTCGCAATCCCGTTTGTTTCAGGATGGCAAGGGCGCGGGTCATGTCGGGCTGCACTTCCTGAGCGTCTTCGCGGTAGCCTGCCGCTTCCGCGTGCTGCGCGTCCTTTTTGCCGCCGTTGGCGTTGGCGGCTTCCTGCTCATGCAGGCTGCTCAACGCGAGATTGATGGCGGCGATTTCATCCACGTTCGCCGTCGAACCGCGCAGAGCGTTGGCCTGCTCGTACTCGTGTCTGGCGTCTTCGGTTTTGCCGAGCAGATGCCAGCAGTAGGCGAGTTCGCGGTGCGCCTCATAGTAATCCGGGCGCAGGGCAATGGCGCGTTTCAGGGACGCGGCGGCCTCGTTCAGATTGCTGTCGCGCCGGTCGCCGGGCTTGTCGTTGGCGGCGTAAGCGCGAGTCACGAAGCCGAGCCAGTAGTGGTTCGCGGCGTCTTTGTCATCCAGAAACGTGGCTTTGGCGAACGCGGCCAGCGCGTCGTTGCGATTGCGCCCGTTGCTGTCGTTGAGGACAAGCGCCAATCCGCGCGCAATTTGCGCTTCCGAGGAGGCCGCATCCGCTCCAACGGCGGCATCCGCCGCTTTCAGGGCTTCCTTCCCGGCTTCCTGCCCGTTGCCGGATGTGTCTGCCGCGCCTTCTTCCCCGGCGGTTTCCCCCGGCTCTTCTTTTTTGCGCTTTTTGCCGAACAATCCGCCGAGTTTGTCGCCGATGCTTCCGCCGTTTGTTCGCTTTGTTTCCGCTTTTTTGCCCGCCTTGTTTGCTTCGCCCGCGCCGTCTCCCGCCGCTTGCCCGACCGATGCGACATAAGCGCGACTGAGCAGGCTATACGCATGAGCCGTCGGTTCCGCCGCTTCCAACCGCTTGCGCAGGGTTTGGATGGCCGCGTTCGCGTCCTTTTGCCCCAACTGCAATTGCGCCAATCGCTCGTAAGCCGGGGCAAACTTCGGCTCCACGTCCATCACCGTCTGATACCCCGCAATGGCGACGCGGGTTTCGCCATGCGCTTCGGCGTCAAGGGCGCGTCCGTACAATTCCGTCGCGCGGCTGTTGCCTCCTCCCGCGCCGCCTGCCATTCCCGGCTGCAAATTAACCGTAAGCGGATACGGGTAGCCATCCAGTATATCCAGTGTTTCTTCTCTGGACTGATACCCCGGAGCCTCGATTTTCACCATGCGCCTGCCCGATGTAACAGCAATATCCGTCTGCGGTCCCGCGCCGATACGGGCGCTGTCTACGGTGATGCGCGCATTTTCAGGAACGGTGGTGACAATCAACCGGGGCGGGTCGGAAGCAAGCGGGTTAGAAACCATGCGCTTGATTTTCAGCAGCGACACGGGGCCGCGCAGAATACCGGGCTGAAAATCGGGCGTCTGCTCGTACTCGTTGTCGCCCGACGCCGACGCCTGCTTTGTCCACGCCGCCACTCCCAGGCGCACATACGTCGCCATGCGCCCCATGTCTACAATCCCCTGCCTGTCGGGAACGTTGCCTTCGGTCAGGGCTTTCAGCACGTTGTAGGTAAACACGCCATGCTGCAATTTGTCGTCTTCATACGCGCGCTGCCCAAGCTGGCAGGCGAAAAAAGTGACGGCAGAAGCGGACTGCGCGGCGTTTTCGGGAATCACCTGGATGCTGCGGGCGAGAACGTTGCTCAGGGCGTTGGCCTTCAAGCCTCTGCCGGGAGTGGGGTCTTCGCGGCAGGCGTCCACAAACACGATGAACTGCGCGGCGGGCAATTTCGCAAGGCTGGCTGCCAGCGTTTTCAGGTTCACCGCCGACTCTTCCATCGCGGCTTTGCTCAAGCCCTTGACATCGGTGGGCAGGAAATACCCTCTGGCGTCCGGCCCGACCCCCTTGGCGATCCCGTGCCCGGCAAGGGAAACAATCACGGTATCGCCGGGCTTGACATGGGATTTGAGGAACGTGTCCACGCCGTCCACAATATGCGCGGCGGTGGCGTCGTCATTGATAAGCAGCTTGACGTGGTCGGGCGGCATATTGCCCAGTTCCGGGTTGGTCAGGGCGTCGCGCAGGCTTTCGGCATCTTTGGCGGGAAAGCCAAGCGAAGATTTCGACAAAACCTGATAGTGGCTGACCCCGATGAGGAGCGCCCAGGTATCTGCCGCCCAAACCGATTGCACCTGCGTTGTCAGCAAAAGCGCCACAAGGGCTGCGCCGCCCGTCGCTTTCAAGCCGGTCTTATAAAGCACGTTCATACACATCCCATCCTTAAATGTTCTCAAAGTTCAAATGTTCTTTGCCCGAAAGTTTCGTCACCAAACGCCGCACTTATTGTGGCGTTTTTCCACACTTATCATTATAGCGCAACAAACCAACGCGCCTGAGTGACATTTTGCACTCAGACGCGGATAATTCAGCACAAATTTTCGATACTTACCAGATGGTCGTCACCTGCGCTGCCTGTATCTTGTGGTCGCAATTAAATATCCTCTCGTGGAAAGTTGCCCCACATTTCGCGCCGCGCTTCGTGTATCTCCTCGGCAGTGATTGCCTTGTCAACGAGGTGCTTGCCACAATCCCTTCCAACGCTTTCTTGTGCTGTTGGGCAGGACGCGCAAATGCAGGAACTCGACAAAATCGCGTACTTCCTGCTGCTTGTCGGGCGGCAATTGCCGCAGTTTCGCAACAACCGCTTCTTCTAATGTTAGAACGTCTGTGGCTGTCTGCGGGGATGATCCTGCAATGGTTTCTGTACTCATGTATTCCTCCGTCGGTTTTCAGTGCGTTTTCCTGAGAATTCATCCACATCAATGCGTAAAATCTCCAGTCCCTGAAGAACTTTAGAAAAATCTTCCGGTGTAATTGCCGTCTTCTTGGTTCTTGTCGCCATACCTAGCCCCTCACCATTTCCTCGTGCCACACATCAGGATTGCGTTCTCGCATAGGAACGCGGGTATAGTCCTGCTCCTGCGCAAAGATCGAAAACACTTGTTCTTCCTTCCAGTGATAGGCTGGCGCGTGGTTAAATTCCACCGAAGCGGGTTGCGCTTCAATGATTGCGCCAAATTCATGCCCGGCACTCAGCGCAGTGGCTCCCGACATCAGCAGGGTTTGTACCAGTGAGTTCAGGCTGACGCCCTGTTCTTCCGCGAGCCGATGCAGTTGCGCATGCAGCACCTTCGCCACGCGCACGTTGAATTTGCCGCTGAACTCGTCCCACTCTTTCGGAACTTCCGGCGCAGGCAAAGTCTGCCCCAGGTCTTCAATCGCTGCCAGAAAGACAGGAACGGCTTCCATCAAATCGTTCACAGCTTCCTGCGCCGTTGCGCCATACCCCACGACGCCGCGCACAAGCTGCGGAAACAGCGCCTCAAAGCCGCCTCCATCTTCTTTGGAAAGCGGTTTCACTTGCATGGCATAATTTTCAATCACGTTCGCGTTAGTCATCTTCGTCTTTCTCTTGAATAATTTTCGCAGCTTTCAAAATGTCCTTAACAGCTTTTGGGTGAGTTTTCCCCTGATCGCCAAAGGCATGGCTGCTTACCGTAATTGTGCCGTTTGGGAAGAGATCAGAACCCACCAGCGCAGGATGGCTGGCGACCAGATGTTTTGAACCTTCTCGAACATCCATGCCAAGCCGCTTCATTACGGCAATGGCATCTTTAACATCAACGGCGTCCGTAGGTGGCTGCTGCCGCCACTTGCGAAGTAACTTTTCTGCGTTATCCATCGTTCTCTTATAGTACCATATATAGTGGCATCTGTCAAGAGCAAACTTTAGAGAAAGTTCACTCAATGTTTTAGAGCTACGCTGCTTGTCTGAGAAGCGGAAAGACAAAGATGTAAAAGCAACCCATTGTGAACATAAATGCGTAGGCTGCTTTTACAACTGCCGACAGGCTGATTATTGCGGCAATTTGATGACAGAGCGGATCACGTTGCCGGTTTCCATTTCGTGGAAGGCGGCTTCCACGTCGCCAAGTCCGATTATGTTTGTCACCATTTCGTCGAGTTTGAGTTGGCCTTGCAGGTACAATTGCGCCAGCAGCGGAAAGTCGTGCGAGGGAAGGGTGTCGCCCGCGTGGCAGACAGCAAGGCTGGCTTTGTTCCAGTATACGCCCGTGTCAATGTTGCCGACGTTGAGCGTGACTTCATCGGTGGGGCCGGGGAAGCCGATGTTGACGGCTGTGCCGCCGTAGTTCACCATGCGGACGCACTGCTCCACGCACTTCATCAGGCCGGTGGCTTCATACGCGAAATCCACGCCGCCCTCGTAACCCGGCCACGGATCGGTGACAAGGCCGCGCACGGCAGCGACGGGATCACTCTCTCGCGCATCTACCACATGGGTCGCGCCATAATCTTTGGCCCATTGCAGTTTGACCGGGTTCACGTCAACCGCGATAATGGTTTTGGCGTGAGCCAGTTTCGCGCCCTGTATCACGCTCAGGCCGACCCCGCCGCAGCCGACAACGGCCACGCTCGCGCCCGGCCAAACATGCGTGGTGTTCAGGGTCGCGCCAACCCCCGTAATCACGCCGCAGGCGATCAGGCAGGCTTTTTCGAGCGGCATTTCTTTGGGCATTTTCACCGCCGCCTTGCCATGCACAACCGTATGGGTCGAGAACGTGCCGCAGCGCAGAACCTGCGAACACAGCGCCCCATCCCGCTTGCGATGGATACGCTGTTTGGGGCGCAGGGCGGCGTAGCAATGGCGCGGGTCGCCCCGCCGACACGCGGGACACTGTTCGCACGGCGCGCGGTACGCAATTACAACCGGATCGCCCGCCTGCAAATGCGTCACGCCCTCGCCCACCTGCTCCACGTACCCCGCGCCCTCGTGCCCCAGCACAATCGGGAACGGCATCCCGCTCCCCTTCTGGTTCTTGATGGTCAAATCCGTGTGGCAAACGCCGCTCGCCACCACGCGAATCAGCACTTCCCCCGGCCCCGGCGCATCCACCGTAATGTCTTCCAGCATGGCGGGCGTTCCCGCCTCGTTCAGCAATACCGCCTGTCCTTCAATTACCGGCATGTCCAAATCTCCTTGTTACAAATTATAAACCACGGAGAACACGGAGGACACAGAGAGGAAGAAAAGGAGAAAAGGAGAAAAGGAGAAAAGGAGATTGGGAACCGCGAAACACACGAAATAAACGAAAAGAGAACAAAAAGACAAAAGAAAATAAAGGCAAATATTCTGCGAAGTGGCTGCTCTTCTTTGCCTTCTTTGCCTCTTTGCGGTTCTTTGTATTTTCTTTTTCGTTTTGGTTCGTATGTTTCGCGGTTGTCCGTCTCCTCTTCTTCTTTTCTCCTTTTCTTCCCCTCCGTGTCCTCCGTGTTCTCCGTGGTTCACTCCGCATTTTCATTCGTGGTAAGAGGGCGTATTTCCTCCGTTTTCTAATAATCGGGTATATTCTTGCGGAACAGTGAAAATACAAGTGACAGGAGTGGGCATGGATTGGTATGAAGCAGAGGTTCGGGCGATGGAAACAGCGCGGCAGGCCACGCCGCCACAAACGGGAGTAGTAGTGTTTTACGGCAGTTCGTCTATTCGGCTGTGGAGCAGTTTGCGCGAGGATTTTCCGGGCGTGGATGTGGTCAATGCCGGGTTCGGCGGCTCTACGATGGCCGCCTGCGCGGTCTATTTTGAGCGTTTGGTCGTTCCCTTTCAGCCTCGTTCCCTCGTGGTGTATGCGGGCGACAACGATCTGGGCGACGGCCAGCACCCCGAAGCAGTGTTGGCTTCGTTTCGCAGCCTGCTGCAAAAGATGCAAGCATTAGGGCCTGTTCCGTTTGCCTTTATTTCCATCAAGCCCAGCCCCGCCCGCTGGCATCTGCTTAATTTGATACAGCAAACGAACGCTCTGATACGTCAGGAAATGACATCACGACCTCACAGTTATTATGTAGACGTGTCGCCCGCCATGCTGAACGAAAAAGGTGAGCCGCGTCACGAACTGTACCAGGAGGACGGCCTGCACCTGAGCGCGACAGGTTATCAAGTATGGACGCAAATTTTGCTGACCTACCGAGCCGAACTTTTCGATGTCGAAGCATAGAAGAATAGAAGACAAAAGACAGAAGACAGAAGCAGGGGAAGACCGTAGACGGAAGGAATATAATCTACAATCCACAATCGGCAATCGAAAATCGAAAATCTCCACACCTAACACCTTAAAACCTTATAACCCTAAAACCCTACCCCATGAACAGAGAGTATCACAAATGGTTTAGCCCGCATGTTGCGCGGGAGATGGAACTGCTGGTGTTCGGCCATGCGGGGGCGCGGACGCTGGTGTTTCCGACCCGCAACGGGCGTTTCTTCGATTATGAGAACTGGGGCATGGTCAACGCGCTGCGGGGCAAAATCAATGCGGGCTTTTTACAGCTTTTTTGCGTGGACAGCGTGGACGCGGAGGGGCTGTACAACGAGACGCGCCCGCCGCAGGATCGCGCCGGCCTGCACGTTCAGTACGAAAACTACCTTCTCCATGAGGCGCTGCCCTTTGCCGAATGGAAAAATCCCACGCCGTTCACCATCAGTCACGGATGCAGTCTGGGCGCGTACCATGCGGTCAACATCGCCCTGCGGCATCCGCAGCGATTTCACAAAATCGTCGCCCTGAGCGGCAGGTACGACCTGACACAGCCCGTCGGCAGTTTTCGCGGCCTGTTCGACGATTATTACGACGACACTATCTACTATCACACCCCCAACCATTTTCTCGCGCAGCTCACCGACCCGACTCTGCTCGGCCTGATGCGGCGCATGGAAATCACGCTGGCTGTCGGGCAGGAAGACGCCTTTCTGGACAATAACCGCCAGTTCAGCGACGTGCTGAGGGACAAAGAAATTCCCCACAATTTCTACATATGGGATGGCGAAGCCCACCGCCCCCGCTCCTGGCGCCACATGGTTGATCTGTATCTTTAGAAACGGCGACGGGTTATAACCTGCTTCCTCTTTAAAGGACGGGTGCGTTTCAAAATTAAGGCACGTCAAGCGGACATAGCGCAGTAAGGTCTCAGATCGGGCGGACAGGTCGAGAGTTGGGCTGCGCGCAAGGCCACAATCGCCTCGGCACTCTCCTGCCGCCAGTGCATTCCCACTTGATCCAGTCGCTGCGCGACGACATGTTTGCAGGTGGCTTCCACCACGCCGCTGCCAATGTGGTAGCCCGCTTCCAGAAACGTTTTGTAGCGCATGCGGTGCGCGTTGTTATAGAAGTACATGTAGGTACTCTGGCGCAACTGCTTCTTGACCGCACTTGTGGGTTTCCAGGCTTGCAGGTCGGCGAGTACCTTGCCCAGTTGGTCGCTTTTGAGTTCTTCCTGACGGGCATGCCGCCAGTCGTGGCCTTCTTGGGTGTCTTTGCCAAAACGCGCTTCGGCCACGTGTGCCAGATGTTCACTGGCATGGAAGAAGTCCACGATCTGCACGGCTCCTGTGAACTGCTTGGCGGCTATCTGCCAGATCCAGGGCGCTCCGTCGCCAATCACCACCACTTCCTGGGCGGTGTGGTGGCCGTGCTGGTGGGCCAGGGCGCCGAGCAAGGAGCCAAAAGCGTCTACTTTGTCCAGTGTGGCGATGTAGGCGTGGGGGCGGACGCGGCTATCCTTGCCCGCGTTGTCTTGACAGGCTTCATACACCACGCCGCTCTTGCATTCGCCATAGCGACAGGTGAGGTCGCCTAAGCTTTTGTCGTGCTTGTACGCCTCGCGCAGAGGAACAAAGACACCATCCATGCCCACATACAGCCGCTTGGGACGCTTGTTGGCAGGAGCGGGCAACGTATTGGCCTGCTGCTGCTGCGCTTGCTGCTGCTCGGAAGCGCGCAAGGCCGTGCCGATGGTGACACTCAGCCGTTCCACGCTGGCCGGGGAAAGCGGCACTTGCGTCAACATCTGCAAGGTCGTGGTATGACAAAATTAGCGAGCCGAAAGTTGCGTGAGCAGCAGAAAATTATAAAAATATTAGCCATAGTATTTCAATACCTTCGCCAAAATTGCGAGACTTGGAAATTACGATTTTTCGCTCATTTCGAGCAGTGCCGCAAATATCAATAACTCTGATTAGATGGATTCTTTCATTAACCGCGCACCGATCCCATGCCCGATACTTTCGGGAAGAACATACAAGCGCATCAGTTCCATCGGTTTTGTACCGGTCACGCTGGCGTCCGGGGCACCGCTTTTCAATTTTGCATATCCAAGGGGCTTGCCAGATAGTTCAGCAATCAAGAATACAGCGAGCGGATCAGCGATTTCCTGCGCTAATTTCCCCTCGGAAAAATTTTCCGTCAGATACGCCTCCATATCTTCGGGCGTGTTGTCTTGTGCAAAAGTGACCTGAAAGGTCGTTGCACCCAACTCTGCTAAAAGCGAACTATCTTTGTGCGAAGCAGTACGCACTATCACACTCTCTTGATTTTCCATATAAGGTATATTACCCCGCAGGCTACTCCTGCACCGTCAGAGATCAGATAAAGCGCCCGGACGCGACCCATAGGCAGCACGATGTTGTTCACAGGGTAGCAGCGAGAATCAACAGGAATAAAGTCGTATCGCGTCGAAGATTATTTTTAAGCATTCTTCGTTCATAATGGATAGGGACTCTCATGAAAATAATCGTGTCAGTTCGCGAAGTGAAATTCGTTACCCATGACATGGAGTCCTCTCAATGTTCCGATCCAATCCTGTTTTTCGTCTGATAGCGCCGATATGCTGTGCGTTTCTGTTGGCGCTGTTACAGACCTCGGCTCCGGCACAAAATGACCGAAAAGCACAGCGGACGGCAATGAGCGCGGATGCCTATAACTATGTTCTGGGTACGCAGGCCATAGGAGGAAGCTATCAGTTCACAGCCTCCCCGCCCCTGGTGGAAGCGGCGCGCGCTATTCTCGAAATGGGGTCGAATACCATTAAGTTTGCGCTTGCGCCCGATAAAAGCGACAACATTAAGCCCAAAAGCCTGACGGAAACCGCTCAGAACGTTGGCTCGGTGAAAACTACTCTGGAGATGCCCTTTTCCTACTATCTGCTGTGGGTGTATCCGATCTCCACCGAAGCCAATCGTTTCCTCCCGGCCTCGCTCAACAGCGAATATGCGGAGATGTATGACCTGACCTGTTATCTGCTGAAAACCTATGCCGGAACGGGAAAGCGTTTTTATCTGGGCAATTGGGAGGGAGACTGGCACCTGACACATACGGACCCGAATTACGTTCCGACGGACGCGGAGGTTCAGAATATGATCGCATGGGTCAATAGTCGGCAGAAGGCCGTAGACGATGCGAAACGGGCCACCCCACACAGGGCCGTAGAGGTGTACTATTATCTGGAAGTGAACCGCGTCGTAGATGCAATGCAGGGGAAAACTCGCCTGACAAATGCCGTGCTGCCGAAAACAAACGTGGATTATGTTTCCTACTCCTCCTATGACGCGCTCAACGGCGACATCGCTATTAATCTGCCCAAGTCACTGGTTTATATCGAGGCGCATCTGCCGCGCAAATCCGGCATTTCGGGCAAGCGGGTCTTTATCGGGGAATACGGCTTTGCTGCTCTGGGAAGTTCGCCTGGGGAGCAGGCAGAGCGCTCGCGTCAGGTGATGCGCGCAGGGCTGAAATGGGGATGTCCGTTCATACTCTATTGGGAGTTGTTCAATAATGAAGTCACAGCAGACGGCAAACAAAAAGGCTTCTGGCTGATAGACGATCATAATGAAAAGCAGCCTATCTATGACACACACCAGCGATTTTACCGGCAAGCGAATCAGTATGTCGCGGATTTTCAAAAAAGTCGTCATCGGAAACCGACGCGGGAGGAGTTTCGCGCGCAGGCAGTCGCTTTGCTGGATTTGCCCCCGGTTCCCTGATGCTTTATCGCAAGTCTTTTTCATTCGTCGCTCGGGAGCCTGCATTGGACACTGCTGAACTGTATAAGCGGGGTGTGGAAGCGCTGGACGCGGAGCAGTTTGCGGACGCGGCTGCGATGCTGGCGGAAGTGGCGCGGCAGCGACCCGGCGATGCGCTGTGCCGCTCACAGTTGGGGGATGCGCTGACCGAGTTGGAACGGGCGGAAGAAGCGGAAGAAGCGTATCGGGAAGCCGCGCGACTGGAACCGGAAAACGACGAGTATCAGAACGCCTGGGGTAGCGCGTTGCTGGCGTTGGGGCGGATGGAAGCGGCGGTACAGGCGTTTCAGGCTGCCGCGCGGATTGCTCCCGACGATGCCCACAATTGGAAATGCCTGGCCTATGTCCACGCGGAACTGGAACAGCGGGCGGAAGCAATTTCCGCCTACCGTCAGGCAATGCGGCTCGACGCGGACGATGACGACGCTTTGCAGGACATGGCATTTATTCTGGATGAAGCCGGGCAATCGGAAGAAGCCGTCGCGCTTTATGAAGGCTTGCGGGAACGCTTGCCCGCTGATGCCCGCCTGTGCTATAACATGGGCATCGCGCTCAGTCACATGGAACGAACGGACGCGGCGCTGCAAGCGTATCGAGAAACAATACGCCTGAACCCGAAGTACGCCAAAGCGCATTTCAATATCGGCGCGATTTTGCAGGAGCAGGGGCAGTTAAAGGAAGCCTTCAACGCTTTTCGGGACGCGGTTCTCGCCAAACCGGATTATGGACGCGCGTATTTTCGCCTGGGCAACATTCTCAGCGAGTGGGAGGAGTGGGAAGACGCGATTGAAGCGTATCGCCATGCCATTCGCTGCGACTACGCCCCCGATGAGGCATGGAACAACATCGGCACGGCGTACAGCGATTGGGACCGCGACGAAGACGCCCTGGCCGCGTATCACGAAGCGCTACGCCTGAACGACACGCTGCACGATACGTGGTTTAATCTTGGACTGTGCCTGACGCGCTTGGAACGCTATACGGAAGCCATTGCCGCCCACGAACGCGCCCTCAACCTGGTTCCCGACGAGCCGGATTATCTGGACAATCTTGGCATTGCGCTTGATCTGTCCGGCAGGCATGACGAGGCCATTGTGGTTTACGAACACGCCCTGGACGTAAACCCCTATCGCGCCAGCCTGCACCACAACATTGCCATCTCCCTGAGCAATGTCAATCAGAAAGAAGAGGCTTTGGAAGCGTTTCGGACTGCCGTGCGCTTGCAGCCTGACCGTGCGCGGTATTGGAGCAGTTTGGGCGACATGCTGCGCGAAATGGGCGAGGAAGACGAAGCCGTAGAAGCCCTCCAACAGGGCGCAAAACTCGATCCCAACAACGCCGATGTGCGCTTCTGCCTGGGCGACCTGCTTGATGATATGGGACGCTACCCGGAAGCCATCGCCGCCTTCAAGCAGCCATTGTCATTGACCCGGACGACGCGCAAACCCGCTACTATCTGGGCGTCGCCCTCGACAACGCCGGACGCCGCGCCGACGCCCGCTGGGAATGGCAGCGCGTCCTCACGCTCAACGATCCCGAAATGCGCGAGTTAGCCCGCGAAGCGCTCAATCACGGCATTTAGAAAGTTTCTCATAGAAAGAACACGCTATGAAACGTTTTTCAACCTTCAACCTTCTTTTTCTGCTTGTGTGCCGTTATGTTGTGCCGTCAAAGCGCAAACGCGCAAACCGATACCAGCCCGGACACGTTCAAAACGTGGGGATTGGAAACGCTCAACCGTATTGAGGCCGATTACGCCCTTCCCGGACGCGGCTTGTATGCGGATGAGTGGAAGCGCGATCAAGCGAAACCGGGCGGGCCAGCGTTTATGTGGGGATGCGGCGTCCAACTGACGGCGCTGGCGGCGGCGGCAAAACTGGACCCGACCCACTACGACGCCCGCCTGCGCCGTTTCGCCAAAGGCATGGACGTGTACTGGCAGAACAACGCCAACAAAATCTATGCCTACGACGTGCAGCCCGGTCCCAAGTCCGCCGACCGCTATTACGATGATAACATCTGGATATGCCTGGCGCTGTGCGAGGTGTACGAAGTTACAAAGGAACCAGCGTACCGTGACCGCGCGGAAATGGTTTTCGCGTTCGTGCTGAGTGGCGAAGATACGAAACTGGATGGCGGCATCTACTGGCACGAGCAGGATAAGCGCAGTAAAAACGCCTGCTCCAACGGGTCGGCTGCCGCCGCCGCCCTGCGCCTGTACCAGATCACGGGTAAGAAAACCTATCTTGACGCCGGGAAACGCTTATATGCCTGGACGAACGCGCATTTGCAGGATACGGACGGCCTGTATTGGGATAATATGCGCTTGGACGGCGTAATAGAAAAGATGAAGTGGTCGTACAACACCGCCCTAATGCTGCGCGCCAATTGCCTGCTGTACGAAATCACCAAAGACGCGAAGTACATTGACGAAGCGGAACGGGTAGCCCGCGCTGCCGAAGCGCATTGGGTAAAATCCGACACGGGCGCGATGGCGGACGGCGGCGCGTTCGCGCACCTGTTGTGCGAAGCGTTCCTGTACCTCGCCGCGCAGGACAGCAGCAGCCATTGGACAACCCTCGTCCGCCGCGCCCTGACCTTCGTACATGACAAAGTGCGCGACACAGACGGGCATTACGGCGACCATTGGGATCAGCCCCTTACCAAGCCTTTGGACAAGGCCAGTATGCTCAATCAGGCAAGCGCCGCCCGCGCCTTTCTCACCGCCGCGTATCTGCCATGAGCAAGTTGATAGTTGATAGTTGATAGTTGATAGCAGTGCAGGAACTGCGAATTTTCAGCGCCTCTCCGCTTAGAACCTATGGAGATAGGTTCCCCTTCTCTCAACTTTGTGAGAAGGGGTTAGGGTTTGAGGGCAAAATACACATGCCAAACGCCGAACCAATCGAACAACAGCCAGTGGAAACGCCGATAATGCAAGCCCATGAAGCCGATGAGGAGACGGGGCAAACTCTGTCCCTGCGGCAGATACGGCGCATCCTCAACGACAGCCGCGACAGCGAGGAACGCCGCCGCGCCGCGCAGGAATTGCTGCCGCGCCTGTGGGATCGGATGCCCTGGAACCGCTATGCGGCAGGCTGCGCGCTGACAACCCGCGTGTACCTGCCGTCTACAATGCTGTGGCTGGAATGGGGTTCGTTTCCCAATGTGCTGACGCGCGAACTGCGGCGTAACAAAGTGGGGACGCTGCCGCCCACAACCGGGGCGCGGCGCGACGCCCTGACATTGACTCTCGGCGCGATGCTCAAGAATTGGTATGACCGCTACATTCGCATGTCAACCGGCAAGCGGGGCGAACCTAACATCAATTTCGACATTGCCGCCGATGTGTGCGAGGCAATCGGGCGATTGGGCATTGTGGAAGCGGAAAAAGACCTGCTTAGACGTGATTTCCCGTTTTGCCGCAACGAGTAATCAGGTGCGCAGCGCGGCCCTGCTCGCCCTTGCTGCCCTGCCGCCCGACCAACTCACCCAAACGTGGGAATGGCTGCACAATGGCGCGCAGCGCGAACGCCGCATGATCGGTGACGCGCTTGCCTACATGACCCTGCCCGAAGCCGTGCCGTACCTGCTGCAATCCCTGCCCGTTATTGCCGGTGACCCGGCCATACAGGA
The DNA here is from genome assembly GCA_963835065.1 of uncultured Chthonomonadaceae bacterium. Lineage (GTDB taxonomy): Bacteria > Armatimonadota > Chthonomonadetes > Chthonomonadales > Chthonomonadaceae > CAWFQB01. The sequence goes on from CAWIEK010000053.1 coordinate 562,957, forward strand.
ACCTGTCGGCAGACCCCTTCTGCTTGCTCTCGGACGCATCGGCGACCCGCGCGCCCTGCCCGACCTGAACATTCTTGCCCGCAGCGAGCGCCATCCCTTGCAGCCGACTGCCCGCAAAGCCATCAAAATTTTAATGAAGGAAGCGGAAGGCCATGAGGAAGTAACGCTCGTGCGCGCGTCCGGCGCATCGTCCATTGCGGAAGATACGCTGCTGCGCGCGTCCTCGGAAAATGCCGCGAACCTGCGCCCCGAACAGCTTTTACGCGCCACCACACTGGAAAGCAAAGCGGAAACTCCTGCCCCGCCTTCCCAAGAGAAAGCCGACGCCAATCGCGAGTCGAAAGCAAGCGAGGCGTAGCCCATGCCGTTCTGGAACTGGAACCTGTTTCGTAAACCAACAATGGACGCTTCAGGCTGCAACGCCTACGCCGACACGCTTGGTCTCGTGGCTCATGCGCGCGCCGAGTTGTCGCCTCCCTCGATAAGAAGTAACGCTGTAAACGCTCACGGCGATCAAATCTTATCTGAAGCCACCCCTCTGAAACCGAGAACGAATGTGCTAGTTGGCAAGTTGTTAGCCGGTCTATGGCAAGATGACCCCATTATCCTGCTCCTTGTACATGACGCGCTTACGAGGCGTCCACAGTACGATCCAATCATGCGCGGTATGGCCGGGAACACTGCCCTTGACAGGGAATTGCTGCAAATTGCTTCTATGCCGGGCGTGGCTGCCGCCGCTCTGCCTGCCTCCTACTTCATGCGAGAATTGCAGGCGTTTACGCGGCGGCAGACTCCCTGTTGTCCTGAGGATTGTGAAGTGCGTTATGATGCCGTTGTTGCCGGTCTGCGCGCCTGCCTGCGCCATAACATGCAGGAACTACACCAGACGGACGAAATAGTTCCGCTGGATTACGTGTTCGACTGCCTGAAAATAGGTTCCAAACTGGCCGCAGACGATTACCTGCGGGAAGTTTTCTGCGAAATGCTAATAACCATCAGGCAAATTATCGCTTTAGAGCGGGACGGCCCGCTTATATCGCGTCTGGAAACGCTGCGGCGTGAGCTGCACACGTTTCTGTTTCGGGCTTCGCATACACACCCTATTCTATGGCAGATGCTCAAAGACCCGGCAACTTCCGAAGTGTTCTGGCCGGTTGTGGACATGATGCGCAGCCACTGGTGTAGCCCCTTTGTACCCCCATTGCTGGACGCGCTGCCGTTTCTGTCGGACGACGGCAAGGCGCGTGTGATTGCCGCCTTACATGACATTGGCGACCCATCCGCTTTGCCGGCCTTGCAGCAGTTGGCGCAGGAGAAAACCTCCCGCGTATCGCCCCTTGCGGCGAAAGCCGTCAAGTCTATCCTGCGCCACAATAAAGGCGATGCGGCGCAACTGCTGCGCGCGGCGGATGCGCAGGGCAACGCAAACGCAGGCGCGACGCTGCTGCGGCCTGTAGAAGCGAACGCAAACCTGACGCGCCCGGAGGAACTGCTGCGCCCGGAGAATTGACCCTGTCCCAAAACCAGTGCCATTCAAATAAGAGTTCGTAGGGGCGTGATTCATCAACGTCCTCCAATCTACCGCATCACGCCCGCAAAATGTCTATTCCGAGAGAGGGCGCAATAAATTGCGCCCCTACGAACTCTTATTTGAACGGTATTGTTCCTAAAACCCTGAAACCTTAGAACCCTACTCCCTGCTCACTTGCTTTGCGAGGCGCGGATTGGGCCGATCCAGAGCGTGTTTTGCTGAGACTGCTCGGCGGTGAAGGCGGCGGTGTCGGCAATGGTCAGGTTTTTCAGTTGCGAGAAGTCCAGTTTGCCTTTTGGGTCGGGGGGCGAGTCGTCGGTCAGCGTGAAGTTAGCGAAAAACAGGGCTTTGCGCGCGACGGCGCTGTCCGCGGGCACATCTACAAAGGCGCTGTATTTCACACCGTTTTTTTCTTCCAGCACGAAGATCAGTTTAGTGGCTTTGGTGGAAGCCACGTCGAACTGAAGTTGATTATAAGGGGTTAAATTGACGTTGTGCATATCGTGGATGAGGGCGGCGAACTTGCCCTTTTCCTGCGTGTAGTCTAAGCGCAGGGCGCGGCCTTTGGTAGGCGCTTTGGCATCCACCTGCATTTCCACATTGCCGAGCGGAAGCCACGTTAGCGTGTCGCGCCGCAGCGATTCGAGCCATAGCCCGCTTTTCTCGTCGGGCAGTGTGGGTTCCGGCTTATCGGGGGCGGGAAGTGTGGTCAGGGCGGCGAAATCGTCAATCCACAGCGAATGTTCGCCGGTGACGAAGGGGAACAGCGCGGCGTTACCGGGCGTGTCTTTCACGCTCAAAGCGGCATACGCATACAGATTAAGCAGGGTGACGCTTTCGATTTGATCCATGTCCAGTTTGCCGTCAGGGTCTTTGGGATCGTCCTTGCCGTCCGTGAGCGCAAAATCCGTGGTGGCTAAAACCACCTGATGCCACTGGTTTTTGGGCAGCCAGATCACGGCCACGTAGCGCCCGCCGCCGTTCTTTTCGGTCAGTGTCACGGCAAGCGGCGTGTTGGCGTCCGTCCGCGCCCAAAAACTCAGGGCGCGGGCTTTTGCCAGTTGGCCGTCCGGGATGGGGCGTACCAGCGCGTCGAGCGGGAGTTGGCCGGCTTCCACCGCCGCGCCGCCGTTCTCAAGGCGGTAATTGAACGACAGGGCGCTTTTACCGTTTTTCACTTTGCCCGCTTCGTTGGTCGTGCCTACGCGCGCATGAGGTCCGTACCCCATCCACGTATTGGCATCCGTTTCAAACGTATCCGTGAAAATGCTGTCATCGGCACGCGCCGACCGGGGCGCAATGGTGAGAACGGCGGCAAGCGCCAGCGCGGACACCCCCGCCGACAGGGAAGAGCGCCGGAAACGCGGAGCGTAAGCGAAACGAGCGGCTTCAAGAATTTGCGCAACGGCGCAGCGCGCGGTGTTCGTATTATTTCTGTGAATCATGGAAACGTGCCTTTCTCCGTCCGCGCCATTACTAAATCTGCAAGAAGGCTGCAGGAATGTCGCGATTCGGAAGGGTGCAAAGCGGGTATGCTGTCAGACGAGACGATTGGCAGGTATCATAGGTTTCATCAAGCGCGTTGCATTGTAAATTGACACTGTTCCTAATCTCTATGTCTGGAGGCGCTTTTATGCCCGGCCCGTTTCTCGGAATGGACCCGTATTTGGAAGACCCGATAGGCTGGCCGGATGTTCACGACGGTCTTATCGGCTGCCTGCGCGCCGAGTTGAACCATCTGCTGCCGCCCGAATATGCCGCGCGTATTCAGGAGCGGTGCTACATTGTGAATCCGCGCCGGGATGTGATTCCTGACCTGATGGTTCGTCGGCAGCCAACCCCGGCGTCTACCACACCCGAACGGCGCAGTGTGGTGGTTATGCAGCAAAGCGATCCTGCCCTGAAAGCGCGCTTGTCTCCACTGGAAATACGGGAACCGGCGCTGGAAATCATCCATGCGCGCGAGGGGCGTCGCGTGGTGACAGCCATTGAAGTCCTCAGCCCCTCCAACAAAGCGCCCAACAGCAAAGGCAACCGCCTGTACCGCCGAAAGCAGCGGGAACTGCTGGCGAGCCGCACCCATTTCATCGAAATAGACTTGCTGCGTGCGGGCGAACCTACCGTTGCCGTTTCACCCGGCGTGTTGGGAAGAGACACGCGATGGCATTATCTGATTTGCCTGTATCGCGCGGGACAATCACTCGCGGAACAGGATGGTGACGTGTGGCCTATACTGCTGTCGCAGCGCCTGCCTCGTATCGCCGTACCGCTTGACGAGGGCGTACCGGACATTATTTTGGATATGCAGGCCGTTTTTGACCGCAACTACGAGGAAGGCGCGTATGCGCGTCAGGTAAACTATACGCAAGACCCCGTTCCGCCGCTAACGCCGGAAGAAGCCTTATGGGCAAACGCTTTGCTGAAGGAACGCGGCTTGCGCTCCTAAAGTATTTATCGGGAATGAGTTTCAAGAACACCATGATAAACAATTTCTTCTGTTTTCTTTTGGCGCTGCCGCTATTTTCGATAGCGCTGTCCGCGTCCGCGCAATCGGCTCAGAATTCTTCCACAGCCGGAACGCGCTCGATTTCAAGCCGCGCTTCAGCCGTTTGTGGACAGCCACGCGCTTGCCGGGGTGGTGACGCTGGTGGCGGACAAGGACAAAGTGTTGGATGTGGAAGCGGTCGGGTACGCGGATGTTGCGGCGGGTAAGCCGATGAAGCCCAACGCGCTGTTCTGGATCGCGTCGCAGTCCAAACCGATTACGGCCACGTGCCTGATGATGCTTGTGGATGAGGGCAAGCTGAAGCTGGACGACCCGGTAGAAAAGTACCTGCCGGAGTTTCGGGGGCAATGGCTGATCGTGGAGCAGGACGGAGCGCATCAGCGGCTTCAGCATCCTCCACACCCGATTACTGTCCGGGAAATTCTCAGCCATACCAGCGGCCTGCCGTTTTCGTCCGCAATGGAAAATCCTACGCTCGACGGGTTGCCGCTTTCCATTGCCGTTCGCAGTTACGCCATGACGCCGCTGCAATACGAACCGGGCGCGAAGTACCAGTACGCTAATGCGGGCATCAACACGGCGGGAAGATTGATCGAAGTGTTGAGCGGCATGCCCTACGAGCAATTCCTGCAAACGCGCTTGTTCGATCCGTTGGGCATGAAGGATACGACGTTCTGGCCCAGCAAAGCGCAGGTGGCACGACTGGCAAAATCCTACCGGCCCAATGGTGACAAAACCGATCTGGAAGAAACTACCGTCACGCAATTGAAGTACCCGCTCAGTGACCATGCTTCGCGCTATCCCATGCCCGCGGGCGGCCTGTTTTCCACCGCCGCCGATCTGTCGCGCTTCTGCCGCATGGTTCTCAACAAAGGGGAACTGGACGGCAGGCGCTATCTGTCGGAAGCGTCCGTGCAGGAAATGACTCGCAAGCAAACCGGAAACCTGCCGGACGGCTACGGATTGGGATGGGCGGTTGGCGGGGATTGGTTCGGACACGGCGGCGCATACGCGACCAACATGACGGTTGACACGCAGCGCGGACTGGTTCTGATTTATCTGGTTCAGCACGCAGGCTTTCCCAAGAATGGCGACCAGAGTGGTGGAGCCTTCCAAAACGCGGCGCGCCAGCAGTTCGGGCAGGCGAGTAAGTGAGGGGTTTGATGCACTACCTGTTGTTTTATGAAGTTGTAGAAGATTATGCGGAGCGGCGGCAGGCGTTTCGCGCCGCGCATCTTGCCCACGCGCAGGCAGCCGTAGCGCGGGGGGAATTGCTGCTGGCCGGCGCGTTTGCCAATCCTGTTGACGGCGCATTGTTGGTGTTTCAGGGTTCCTCGCCGGATGGGGCTGAAAACTTTGCCCGCGCCGATCCTTATGTCCTCAATGGCCTCGTCACGCAATGGCGGGTGCGAGAGTGGACAACCGTTGTGGGCGAAGGCGCGGCGGTTCCTATAGCGAATTTGGGAATAGCCGCGAATGAACGCGAATAAACGCGAATAACTTGTATGCTTATGCGCTACCTTATCCTCAATGCGGACGATTTCGGTTACTCGGAAGAAGTGAACGCCGCTATTTTACGGTCGCACCTGGAAGGCGTACTGACCAGCGCCAGCCTGATGGTTGGGGAACCGGCCTGTGAACAGGCGGTTGAAATCGCGCGGCAAACGCCTACGCTCGGCGTCGGCTTGCACCTGACCGTCACGTATGACCGCGCCCTACTTCCCCCCCGCGAGATACCTCTATTAGTGAACGCGCAGGGGCGGTTCGGCGCAGACCCGTTTCCCGTCGCATGGCGCTATTTTTGGAATCGCGGTGCGCAGGCGCAGCTTCGGCGGGAAATGGAAGCGCAATTCACCCGCTTTGCCCACTTCGGCCTCCCCTGGTCACACGTAGACGGCCACCAGCATTTTCACCTGCACCCGACCGTGTGGGACACGCTGCTCGATTTATGCGACGCTCACAACGTCCTTTGCCTGCGCGTTCCCCGCGAAGACACAAGGGCGCACTTCAGGCAGGGGAGGGAAGACAAGGAGACAGGGAACAGGGAACAGGGAACAGGGAACAGAGGAGAAGACGGAAGACGGAAGACGGAAGACGGAAGAGGCTCAATCGAAAATCGAAAATCGAAAATCGAAAATCGCATTGAAGGTTTTAGCCTGAATACCATATCGTCCCTGTTTTTGCGGCTGCTGCGGCGGCGGAATTTGCGCGTCCTGCGGGAGCGGAAAACGTTGGGCGGCAAGCCCGCGTTTTTTTGTGAGCGCGTGTACGGGCAATTGCAGACCGGCAACATGCACGAATCCTATATGCTGGCGTTGCTGGACCGCCTTCATGCCTACACGAACGAAATTTATTTTCATCCCGGCAGCCCTCACGCCCGCCCACTGCCTGCCGCATTACAACGGGAAGGGGTACGCGATGTGGAACTCCATACGCTATTATCGTCCGCCGTTCGCGCCCGCATCGAAAGCCTGGAACTGCAAATCGGCACGTATGCGCAAATCGAAGCGGCAAACGCGCAGCATAATACTGTTGCGAAGCGAATGAAGATGGAAATAGCCGCGAATGAACGCGAATAAACGCGAATGGAAAACGATTGAATTTGTAATCGCTTGCGTCCGCGCATAGAACGCGCAATAAGTTAGGGAAGGATACAAAGTTCTCCGAACTCGCCGCGAAAAATGAACATTCGGAAGCGTCCTGCGTCTGCAAGTGTAGAAGCGTTGTTTCGCTGAACTGATAAGCGGGCGAACAATTCAAGATCATACTTGCGGTAAGCGGAGAATAGAATGTTTGCTGTGGGGAACATTATGCAGGCGGACTTTGCGCTGGTACAGCGCGCTCAGGCCAATGACCGGGCGGCTTTCAATGAAATCGTCCTGCGCTACAAAAGCAAGGTGTATAATTACGTGCGCCGTATGGTTCCGAGCGCCCCGGATGCCGAAGACTTGACGCAGGAAACGTTCGTGCGCGCGTATCTAAGCATACACTCGTTTCAGTCGCGCGCCAGCCTGAATACGTGGCTGTTTCGCATCGCCACCAACCTGTGCATTGACTACAGCCGCAAAAACAAGAACAAGCAGGGCATGACCACCTCGCTGTCACAGGAAAATGACGAAGAAGACGAAACGCAGCGCGATATTCCCGATACCGCCTTCGATCCGCAGCGTCTGCTCTTAAACAAAGAACTGGGATCGCAGTTGGACGCCGCCCTGAGCGAGTTACCGGAAAAACTGCGCGCCGTCGTCCTGTTATATGATGTCGAAGGTTTGGCGTATGATGAAATCGCCACTATTACGGCCTGTCCGTTGGGAACCGTGAAGTCCCGCCTGTTCAACGCCCGCAACGCCCTGCGAACAAAGTTATCGCCCTATTTGAAGGGGGCGGCGTAGGAAGGCATCAGGCATTAGGCATTAGAGAAGAACATGTATCCATAATGCCTAATGCCTAATGCCTAATATCTAGACAAAGTAAGACGATCATGAACTTTTTAACCAACCTCTTTACAAACAAGGCTGCCGACGATGGGGTTTGTTCGCGGATGCGCGAACAGCTTTCGGCGTATGTGGACAACACGCTTGCCGCCCGTGACGTGTGGGAAGTGGAAAAACATCTGCGCGGCTGCGCGGATTGCGCGGAAGTTTCGCGGCAAATGCAGGCGACCGTACAGTTATTGCGCAGCGTGGAGCGTCAGGATACGGGCGACGACTTCATGGCGAAACTCCATGCGCGTTTGGACGGTCTGGAGCCGGAACCGGCGCGTCGGCGTTCGCTTGCGGAGCAGATGCAGGAAATGGCTGCAAACCTGCGCGGGAGTTTGAGTCCCCGGCGCGCGCCCGGTTTCAGCCTGGGTATGGCCGCAGCAGGCGTGGCAGCGATTGCGGTTTTCACGCATCTGCCCGCATCAACAACCGCGCCTGCCACGCAATCCATAGCCGTTACTCCCGTGCCTGTCGCGGCGGATGCCAGCGCCGGGGTCCACGGAAGTTTGCAGCGTAACGTCGCCCTGACCGCCAATGACCCACTTGGCGATGTGGCGGCGGAATATCTGGAAAGCGCCGACAACGGCAAAGAAACGAATGGAAGTTAAAGCTGTGATTGGTTCTCGCGTACAATCAGCGCGAATAGGTTTGGGCCTGATGGCGGTTTGCGCGGGCGGCTTGCTGGTAAGCCTGCCCGCTTTGTCTGCTCATGCGTGGCAGCAAAAACGCCTGGCGAAACGGCGGGGCGTGTTCCAGCAGCGCCTGCCGCGTACTGCCCCGCTACGCCCGCTACGCCTCCCGAACCCGAATGTAAATATCCCCGTTCGTGTCAGGGCGAGCGGCGTGAACGGGGAGGCCAATGCCCTGCCTTTGCTGGCAAAGATGCTGCGACCGAGCATGAATTATGAGGGCGTGGAAGTGTCCAACGTCAGCATGAGCGGCATGGCGTCGGAAGAAAATATCTGGGGCGACACGAACGGGCGAACCCGGCGCGAGTACATTTCCCCCGGCGCACTGCAGGGCGATATTCTGCTGACCGCCGCCACCCAATCCTATCAATTTCACAATCGTGACCGGCAGTTGTTTGCCGCGCATTGGCCTGTAGATCAGGGCGACAAAATCGGGCGGCTGCGCAGTCTGGTAAAAACGGGGCGTATCCGTATTCAAATCACGGGCGAAGAGATGGTGGCGGGCCGAAGCGCCACGATTGTCACGATTTCCGCGCTGAACAGCGGCACAACGGGGGAAGCGCGGCGCGTTCTGTACCTGGACAAGGAAACGGGCATTCGCCTGCGCATTGACCTGTACAACAGCGTGGGACGGCAAATTTCGTCCACGTACATGAAGAGCATTACGGTCGGTACGCCACTCGACGCGACGAAGTTTGACCCGCGCTTCCTGCCGCAAGCGGACACGTTCCCGATTTTCCCGGAAGGACAGCCCATGTTCGGGAACGTGGAACAGGCGCGGAGTCAGGTTCCGTTTGCCATCCGGGAGCCGAAGCAATTGCCGATGGGGTATGCGCTGGACGGCGTGTGGGTGTTCGGGGAAAACGCCCGCGCCAATCGCGCATCGGTGCTGCTGCGATATTCAGCGGCGTCAACCATTTCAGCCTCTTCGAGACGCTGGCTCCCACTAACGCCGCGAAACCGCTACGTCCGGCCAAATGCGCCCGCGCCGCGTTGCCGGCGGCTGGGCCTGGCGCGAACCGGTTCCCGAAGGCGAGTTGACCCTGCTTTACACCGGCCATTTGCCCGAAGCCGATTTGCAGGCGCTGCAAAACTCCCTCCACTGAACCTTTTTTGTAACTTGAATAGCCTGCTTTGCGCAGCAGCTTCATTCGTGAGACTGTTGCGTGTTATTGTCTATCTAGGGGTCGGCGTTTTTACAGCGTTGACGTTTTTCAGAGTAAAGAACACTTTGCCAACAATGCGCTGTACCCTGCCCTTTTTGCCTGTACATGATCACAACATCACGCGAGGCGCGTCCGCTGCCCGGTTCACTGACAGAATACTCAGAGGGGACAACCTGCTGGTGAAGGGGCGCAGGAATGCCCGCGTATCATGAACAGAACAGCCGCAGGTTAGATCAGGACGGCGTATCCGGTATAGAACGAACT
>CAWIEK010000054.1:0-143061 GCA_963835065.1 uncultured Chthonomonadaceae bacterium
AGTTACCGTTCGCTCCTGCTCTACCCATAATAACGACAATTCAGAAGATGTAGAAGATGTGCGCAATATAATCGTTGCCCATATCAAGGGGAATTCTCATGCAATCAGTTTTTTTGCGGACAAGGTGATAGGCTCTTATCAACACAGTCCATTACTTGCAGAACAAACATTTCGGGGAGCAGTTCCGGTATCTGTGCAGGGGGCGGAAACAAGGATTATACGAGGCGACTATCCTCGCCTTGTGGCTGTTATGGAAGCAATTGCTTACGCGAGGTACTACAAAGATTTTGGAGAAACATTTGAAGATAAATGGCTCATTCTCTGCCCTGATCTTGTTAATGTGAAATCTTTGCTTGAGGGAGTTCCAGACGCCTACGATTTAATCCGTCCAGCACTGAACCAACTTCCATTTACTGAAGGTAAAACCTCAAACCCAGAAATATTCATGTATGGAGTTGGGTACTCTCATAATCAAGGTAAGCCCGTGTTTAGAGCTTACAAGTTCGAGTTTTATGAGGGCTTTATTGTTTACGCTATCAAAGTTGTAGCAGGGGATATATAACAAGGGATGTTACCGCGCTGATAATGTCCCTTGTCTCTGCCTCTCCTACGCGGCCTGCATAAAGAAAGGCTTTTTGCTGACATGATCTCTCCGAGAACTATTAATCTGACAACTCAGCGTTTACTCATCAGGGAATGGACGAACAGCGCTACAGATGAAGATGCTCTTCTGGCGATAGAATCCAACCCTGATGTAGTCCGATTCTTGGAATTCGATGCTCGTGATAAGAACACAATTAGGTATTCTCGTATTCCTGCCATTTTATTAAATAGCTCTTGGCAGCCTCGCAGAATGTACGAATGCGCGATTGAGTTGCAGGCAACCAACCGAGTCATTGGAGTGTGTTGTTTATGGATTGAGGATGAAGTGGAGATGCGAGGTCAATTATCGTATAGTCTTCATTCTGGCTACTGGAAGCAGGGGTATGGTACAGAAGCGGCTCGCGAAATGCTCCGGTTTGGCTTTGAGGAACTTGGACTCAATCGCATATACGCTATGTGCGACATTGAGAATTTAGCCTCGCAACATGTGCTTACACATATAGGCATGAAGCAGGATGCTGTTCTTTCGCGGAATGTTAAGGGTAAACAGCGTGAATGGCCGAAGTATGCTTTGTTTAGAGATCAGTGGCAGGCACTGCAAGTTTAGAAGTCTGAGGTAATCTGTATTAGACTTCGTAATTATCAGGAATAAGCCCTTCGCAAAAATCAACGCGATTGTGTTGCAGCGCCTGTAATAGCTCTTCAGCTTCTGCTTCTGCCCGCCTGGCTTCTTCCGGGGCAGTATTTGCGCCTTCGACAAACCAAGAGTTCAGCAAAGCGGCGAGGCCGGGATGCTGAGAAGGTTGAGAGGGACTGGTACTGTTTCCAACTAAACAGGCGCGTACCAGTGTATCTACATCCACGCCCTGCATCTGCGCCTGTCGCTGCAAAACGGTTTCTTCTTCCCGCGTAAGTTCCAGTGTCAATGTCATGGCAATCTCCTCCACAATTCTACTTCGCCGTGAACAGCAGACAGGAAGCCGGTCATCATGGGCGGCTTACCTGAAAACGTCCGCCTAACTTTACAGCGGCGGCGTAACCGATGCGCTTGATGTAGAGCAGGGCGTCGGGATGTTTGGCGTTGGCGCGATCCAGAGCGAAGGTACGGTTTGCGTCCAGTTCATAATCGCCGCTTTCCACACCAATCACCACGTACTTGCCCTCATCCGCCGCGCTGAATTGTTCGCGCAACTCACATTCGTATATTCTTTCGCCCTGCATACAAACCTCGTCTGCGGATATTGCTGCTGCCATTCTTGCCTCCTCTGCGTGACCAACTCTGTGCGTCAATACCATTACCCTGTTTAGGGTATGATGTTTCTTGTAAGCTTCAACCAAGCGAACAAAGGGTTGCATCTTGGCAAATTTATCCTTGCCCGTTAGACCAATGGCGCAGGGAAGATGGGGGCGGAAGCAGCCGGGGGCGCTGCTTGCGCTGACAGATACTGCTGTCGGCGCGCATCCACCTGAGCAACGACCTGCGCGCGATTGGTCGCAAAATCCACATTCAGTTGGGCATCGTACCCAACGAACACCCAGGGGCGTGTCTGCCCGACGTAATCCAGAATCTTCTTTATCTGAAATATCCCGCACGCGAACTCATGGAAACCGCCCTGCCGATCCCGCATCCGAATCGCGTAGTTGTAATGCTGGGTAATGTAGACATGCCTCCATATCCAGACCAGATGATCCAGGTGTACCACAATCAGGCCAAACATGGTGGGAACCAGCATCCAGGAGGCTGTGAACTGCGCGGGAGCGATCTTCTTCACCCCCTGCGCGTATTCCCGGTCAATGTCCCGTGTTACATCCGCCAGCGGACCGTACATTTCCAGCGCCTTCACTATCGGATGCAGGTGGGGATTGCTCCTGCGCTGAAGGGCTTTGACAACGTTCCACACAGGAACTGCACACAGCAAAATCAGCAACATATTCGGCACGGGGAGGCGCGGCACATTGGGGCGGCCCGCGAAGCCTGCGCCAGGCGAACGCGCCGGGATAGCATCGAGCGTATAAGGCATAAGCGCTACCTGCTTTATGCCCCGCGAATGCAGAACCGTAGTCACGGTGTTTTCATCCACGTCTGACAGTCGGCGAATGACACCCGTATAGGTTTTCGATGTCTGCGCGTCTGGCGGCAGGATCACAAATAGTTGTCCTTGCGCCATCGAGAGATGATAGTTAGGCTGCCCGGCAGGCGGATTGCTGTCGGTACGCTCCGACCAGTTCCAGACGGGGAACGCAAGGTCTGTCGCCTTGTTGTCCGTCAGGGTTACAGCGTGGTCTTTGAGCGCGGCAAGCCGCTCGACAGAGGCCAAATCCTTGACGCTGATTTTGACAGGGTGGCGCATATCCACGGGCTTGTTGCTGCTGAGGGCGTTCTTGTCGCTGCCGGACGCAGGGGACGGATCGCTAAATGCCGGGAAAAACATATTCTGCCCTGTCAGCGCGGAGCCGATGATCGCGCCGGCAAAAATGAGTATTAGCAGAAAGGCGTTGGTGACCAGAAGGTTGCAGTTTGCGCGTTCCACCTGTTGCCGAATGAAGGTTCCTCCCACGACATTTCCTCGCACGACTGTTGCTCCCACGGCTTTTCCTCCTCATTGATGTTTTGCGTGTACAGGCACGAGACAACACTCATTCCAAGTTTATTATTCATTGTTCTCGAATACAAATCCTGCCCCCTGCCGCGAAATCTGCAAAAATTGTCGGGCAAGGAGCGCGTCGTAAACCTGTGCTTTGAGGGGTTCTCCGATGTCGCGGGCGAATTCTATGCGGGCGGGGAGCAGATCGTTGAGGGTAATATCAAGCGGACGTTCCCAATACTTCGCATCCCCAACGGCATACGCGCCCTGCGCAGCCAGGCTGTCGGCCAGAATCCAGCCTTTGTTGACGTTGCACTCGAAACATGAGCGCTGATTGGAACCTATTGCTGCCTTTATTCCTTGAAACAAGTATAGTAGCACAGCAGATGAAGGAAAAAGGAAAAATATGGCAACCGAAACACGCAAACACATCTTGATTTTGGGCGGCGGGTTTGGCGGAATGTACGCCGCGATGCACCTTGACCACCTGATAGGAAGCGATCCCGGCGTTGAAATCACGCTCGTCAATCAGGACAACTTTTTCCTGTTCACGCCCATGCTGCACGAGGTGGCCTCCTGTGATCTGGACATTACGCATATCGTGAGTCCGATCCGCAAACTGCTGCGCCATGTGCAGGTGTTCGCGGGGCATGTGGAGCGGGTTGACCTGGAGAATCGGCGCGTTACGGTGTCGCACGGCTCCGATGCCCACTGCCATGACCTGCCCTACGACTATCTCGTGCTGGCGATGGGTTCCGTCACCAACTTCTACAATCTCGCCGGCCTTGAGGAACACGCGCTCACGATGAAATCTTTGGGCGACGCCATTCATCTGCGCAACCGGATCATTCAGATCATGGAGGAAGCGGATGGCGAGTGCGCGGCAGGCAACCGGGACGAACTGCTGACGTTTGTTGTCGCCGGGGGCGGGTTTGCGGGCGTGGAAACGATGGCGGCAATCAATGATTTTGCCCGCGAAGCGGTGCGCTTTTATTCCAACCTGCGCGAAGAGCAATTGAAGATGGTGCTGGTGCATCCCGGCCCCCTGATTTTGCCCGAATTGGGCGAGAAGTTGGGCGCGTATGCGCAGCAGAAACTGACGGAGCGCAAAGTGGACATTCGCGTGAACACCAAAGTCACGAATGCCACCGCCAACAGCGTGACGCTGAGTGACGGCGACATCCTTGCCGCCAATACGCTTGTCTGGACAGCCGGCACATCTCCGCATCCGCTGTTAGGCTGCCTGCCCTGCCAAACCGAAAAAGGCCGCACTCTGGTTAATGAGTATCTGGAAGTCCCGGCTTGGCCCGGCGTGTGGGCGCTTGGGGATTGCGCCTGTGTTCCCGACGCGCAAACCGGTAAGCCCTACCCGCCCACCGCGCAGCACGCCATACGGCAGGGGAAGATTCTCGCGCAGAACATCGTGGCGGAAATACGCGGCGGAAAAAAGCGCAAATTTTCGTTCCGCACCATTGGCCTGCTGGCGGCCATTGGCAAGCGTACCGGCGTCGCCAACATCATGGGCCTGAATTTCTCCGGGTTCTTCGCGTGGGTGATGTGGCGCTCCATCTATCTGAGCAAGCTGCCGCGCCTGGAAAAGAAGGTGCGCGTAGCCGTAGACTGGACTCTTGATTTGGTGTTTTCCAAAGACATCGTGCAGTTCCAGACCTTCCGTTCCGAAGCGCTGACGCATGAAGAAACAAAAACGCTGGCGCAGGCAGAAGCAAAACAGAAGGAACCAAAGCAGGGAGAAGCAAACCTGGAAGCCTCAAACCTGACCAGCGCGTTGCCTGCCGCGCAAGCGGTTGTAGCCGACATTCCCGCTTCCAGCAAAACGGGAAGCTCCGTCTCATAGCAGTGGTTTGAAAGGTGACGTTACTTGGTCTTTTCGTTACCACAAGTTTGCGCGACGGGCTGAACCGCTTTGCTGCCATCGTCACAACTTCTGTCGCTGCTTTTGCAAGGGAGGGAGGAACGCGCCTGAGCCATGCGCGGCGAACCGGCGGGGACATTTCGCAGCCGCGCGGCAGACGAGAGGCGCAAATTCGCGCCACGCATAGCCTTGCTTTTATACGTAACGTGGCACAAACGGCTGGGATGCGTGATAAGGGTGTCCGTTACTCGCTTATAGGTTTGCTGGCCGGTGCATGAAATACAAAGACCATCCGGCAATGTCACCCCGGTCATTCAATACCGTGCAAACAAATTTTGCTAAACATCCTCGTCTTTTTGCAGCAGGTCGGTCATGTCCATGTGGGGCAGGCAGCCGGTTTCGATGAAGTTGACGCGCTCGGCGATGTTGACGACGTGATCGCTGATGCGCTCCAGATACTTGGCGGCAAACATCACGTTCAGCGCAACCAAGCTGCGCGACGGCTCCTGGGTCAAGGTGAGGGTCAGGGAGTTGCGTATCTGATGGTACAGTTTGTCTACCTCGTCGTCGGCGGCAATCACCTGTTCCACCAGAACAAGGTCGTGGTCAATGAAGGCGCGCAGGGCGTCGTGGAGCATGTTGCGGCTTAACTGCGCCAGGCGGGGCAGGTCTACGAGCGGGCGATACATGTCCTGCGCCTTGACGATACGCCGCCCGATTTTGGCGATGTCAACCGCGTAATCGCCGATGCGCTCGATGTCCGTACTGATTTTCAGCGCGGTTCCGATGATGCGCAGGTCGCGGTCAATGAGCGGGCGCGTGGCGATAAAGTACAGGCATTGCCGCTCAATGTCCAGGTCAAGGCGGTCTACCGTATCGTCGCGCTTGAGAACCTCTTTTACCAGCGTTAAATTGCCGGTAATCAACGCTTCGATAGCGCGGGCCACCATGTGATCCGCGCACGTCGCCATTTCCAGGATGCGGTCCTGGAGTTGTCCCATTTCGCCCTTGAACGGGGCTGCCACTGCCGCCATAATACTGCTTCCTTACTCACCTTTGTTTAGCGCCTATCCTGATGGGTTTCCCTTCTCCCAAATTTGGGAGAAGGGGTTAGGGGTTGAGGGCTAATTGGGATAGGCTGTTTAGCGAACGCCCACCGCGTTGAGGATATAATACGACAGCGCGGCGACGATTCCTGCCGAGGGGATGGTCAGCACCCACGCCATTAGCATACGCTGCGCCACTCCCCATTTGACCGCCCGCAGGCGGGTTGCCGCGCCCACGCCGAAGATGCTGCCGGAAATGACGTGCGTGGTGCTGACGGGCGAGTGAAATTGGTCGGCGATCCAAATAGTGATTGCAGACGCGGTTTCCGCCACGAAGCCATGTACGGGTTCCAGACGAATGATTTTGTGGCCCAGCGTTCCCATGATGCGCCACCCGCCCGCCGAGGTTCCCAAAGCCATTGCAATCGCGCACATTAAAATCACGGCGCGCGGGATTTCAGCGCCACCAGGCTTGTCGGCAATGACGTGCTGCGTGACCAGCGCCAGCGTGATAATGCCCATGCTTTTCTGCGCGTCGTTGCTGCCGTGCATGAACGACATGGCGGCTGCAGAACACATTTGCAGGACGCGAAACACCCGCCCCACCTTGCGCGGATGCATCTTGGCGAACAAAAGGTAAATCGCCTTCATCACCACAAAGGCGAGGGCAAATCCCAACAGGGGTGACGTGAACAGGGGAATAATCACCTTGGGCAGCAGCCCGATAGGTTCATGCTTGGCATTCATCCCATTCCAGATGATGGAGGCCATTCCTTTGTGCGCCAGCGCCGCGCCGACCAGCCCGCCGAATAGCGCATGGGAGGAACTGCTGGGAATGCCGAAATACCACGTCAGCAGGTTCCAGATAATCGCGCCGATCAGGGCGGCCAGCACCATTGTTTGGGTCGCGTCCGTGACCAGGCCACTGGAAATGGTTTTGGCAACTCCCGTCGAATGAATCGCGCCGGCAAAGTTCAATGTGGCCGCCATGATGATGGCGACGCGGGGGGTCATGACGCGGGTGGCGACAACGGTAGCGATGGCGTTTGCCGTGTCGTGAAAACCGTTGATGAAGTCGAAGGCGAGGGCAAAAACAACGATCAGAACCAGCAGCATCGTAATGTTATGCATACTTGATCACCACGCTTCCTATCAGGTCGGCGGCGATTTCGCACTTGTCCACCGCGCCTTCCACCCGGTCATACACCTGGCTCCACTTTTGCACCAGAATGGGATCGGGGTTGGGCATGTTGAATAGATTGGCGAGCGCCTGCCGAAACTGCTTGTCGCTGTCGTTGATGATATGGTGAATGCGGTCCAGCGTGGCCTGAATGGTGTCGCGGCTATGGAGGGCGCGCAGGTTGCCAACCGCATCCCGAATGGCTTCCGTCGCGTTTACCAGCAACTCTACCAGTGTCGGCAGACCGGCATTGATGGGCGACAGTTTGTACAAATGAACGCGGGCAATGGCCGCTTCGATGTTGTCGGTAATATCTTCAATGGCGGTGGAAAGCGCGTGCAGGTCTTCCTTGTCCATCGGCGTGACGAACGTAGAGTCTACTTTGCTCATGAGTTGCCGCCCTACGCCGTCCGCGTCGTTTTCGATCTTTTCGGCCTGCGCCGCGTACTGCGCCGCCTGTCCCAAATCCGCGCACAAGGCTTGAAACACTTTGGCAATGGCGACGGCGGCATCGGCCTGCTCTTCCAGCAGCGTGTAAAACGTCAAATCTTTTCCAAACAAGGAAACCATGCGAACCTCCGATGGAAGGCATTAGGCATTAGATATTAGGTATTAGGAGGAGACAGAAGACAGATAGAAGGTACTTGTGCCTGATACCTCACACCCCAATTGTAAAATAGTGTACCAGCGCATTGTTAAGGCAATGTTAAGAGCGAAAAGAAGAAAAGAAGAAGAGGGGAAAAGAAGAAAAGGAGACAGAAGACAGTCGTACTTCAATCGAAAATCGGCAATCGGCAATCAGCAATCGTCCTATCACTCCTCCTCCTTGACACTGTGGGGCGCGTCTGCCATAATAACGCAGCGACCTACCTGTAAAATCCTATGACTAATCACGACTTTTTAACCCAACCCCTTAACAGCGAAGATTGGCGCAATGCCGCCATCAATGCCGCTATCCAGATCGAAGCCAATGACGGCGAAGGCATGGACGCCCTGCTGTACGCCATTCGTATGCGGCGTCCGGGCGGCGCGACCCTGCTGCTGTGGCATGACCGCCTGCGCCTCAAGCAGTTTCTCGAAACCGCCACGCAGCAGTTCGAGTCGCTGCTTCCGGGCGAGGACGGGCACATTGAGCGCGCGGAAACGTGTCCTTATGTGGCGTGGTACGGGGTGATGTGGGAGGGCGAACGTATTGAAATCGCGCTGCCGCCCGGAACTTACATCAGCACGGGTTCGGTCCTCATGGGCGATGATGCGCGTTTATTGCGCCGTTTTGCCGATGCGCTGGAAGCGTTTGCCCTGCGTCCTTCGGGGCGAAGCCTGCGCTATTCGCAGGGCTGGGAAAGCGCGCCCGATTTAGACGCCGAAATGGGCAAGGTGACGTGGGATGATGTGATTCTGGCTCCGAAAATTATGTCCGGCGTCCGCGAGGCTGTAGAAGGCTTTTTCCAGCATCAGGATGCCTTTGAAGCCCTGGGCTTTCCCTGGCGGCGCGGCCTGCTGCTCGTCGGCCCGCCCGGAACCGGCAAAACCATGATCTGCAAAGCGGCGGCAAGCGCGCTCGACAAACTGCCGTTTTTGTATGTGCGCGATTTCAGTTCCGGCAACCATGCGGATGCCGTAGAAGTGATTTTCGAACGCGCCCGCAAATTGTCGCCGTGCCTGCTGGCTTTTGAAGACATTGACGGGCTGGTCACGCAGGGCAACCGCACGGTGTTTTTGAACGAATTAGACGGGTTCCAGAACAACAACGGGCTGCTGATTATCGCCAGTTCCAACCATCCCGGCAAGATTGACGAGGCGCTGCTCAAGCGTCCGTCGCGCTTTGACCGCGTGTTCCATATCGGGATGCCAGCCATCGCCGAACGCCGCGCGTATTGTGAGCGTTTATTGTCGCGCTCCACGCTTGCCGAACGCCTTGCGCCCGATCTGGACGTGGCGAACCTGGCGCAAACCGTTGCCGAGTGGACGGATGGCTTCACGCCCGCATATTTGAAGGAAGTGTTTATTTCCGCAGCCCTGCGCCGCGCGCAGGCGGGCGCAACCACGCTGGACGCCGATTTCCATAATGCGGTCATAGATCAGGTGGAGGAACTGCGCAAGCACCTGCGCCGCGTCCAAAAGCCCGACGAAATGGGCGAGTTCACCAGCCCCGAAAGCGAACGGATGGGCTTGCGCGGCAAAGATTAGAAATCAGTATTCAGGTGTTCAGGTATTCAGGTGTTCGGTTCCGGGTATTCGGAGGATGTTTACTTGAGTGCCTCATGAAATTTCAGCGCCTGAACATTGCAAAAACTACTGTACCTACGGGGAAATTGAAATGCGTTTTATGAGGCAAAGTCTGCTTGCATGTGCGGTTCTCTATTCGCAGGTTTCCCCGGCCGGTTCCCTGCCGCAAAACCCGCAAATTGCCCCTGCGCCGATTGCATCCCCGAAAACGTCACAAAGCCTTGAGATTGCGAACCTTCTTCCCATTGGGAACGTTCATGTGGAGGCTATGCGACTGGAACCCTCCCCACGCTTAACAGAACTGGGGCGAAAGCTTCAAGCGGCTATGCAGAAGCGTCCACAATGGTTCATGGCGCAGGTACAGAAAGCTAAACCCGGTCAGCCCATTCCTTATAACACCAAACTGGGCTTAACAAAAGCCGAGTACAAAGAGTTTATGTCTTCCTTTCCGACAAAGATGCAGCTTCATAAAGTAGGCGAAGGCGATTTGACGATCAAAGCAGACGGAACCAAAAGGATATTTGACGGCGGCACAGACCTTACCGATTTTACGGGTATTGAAGTTGACCTGGCACAGCGCACAGTCAAAACCCCGCGCGGCCTGCTCCGCAAAACAACGCCAATCAAAGCAAATGCAGGACAGGCGGCAATTGGGCAGTGGGATGGAACCGAGTGGAAGCTGGAGAACGTCATCCACGTAGACAATCCCGCTTTACTGACAGGAAGCATTGTGGAATTCTCGCTCGGCAAAGTAAAAGCGTCCGGGAAAGCTCAATTGCGGTACAAAGCGCAACAAGTAGAAGCCGGTAAGCCCAAAGCTAATTTTGAGTACATTCTCCGCTACGATGCTCATGCGGGAGGCGGCGTTGAATAGCGCGCTGAAGTTGGCGGCATATCGCAGGCGTTGAAGACATAATTGCAGTCCATTGAATTAATAGATTGTGGCGCTGCAAACAAGGCTCAATTAAGGGAGACAGTTCAATGCGTGCTGTAATGTCAGGTTGGCTTACTTGTGCCTTGCTTTGCACATTTCCCGTTATTGCCCACACTGCGCCTCGCGGCCAAAATCCTGCCCACTCTACACCTCACGTAACCACGCCTGTAAGTTCTGACGCTCAATCTTGCCGAGTTTTTCCCGGTTGGCCGTATCCGCATAGATTTGATGCAGGCGGTTCCCTCGCCGCGCCTGGCCGAACTGAGCCGTAAAATGCAGCAGGGGATACGCAAAAACGCCCAATGGTTCATGGGAGAAATGC
The DNA here is from genome assembly GCA_963835065.1 of uncultured Chthonomonadaceae bacterium. Classification (GTDB taxonomy): domain Bacteria; phylum Armatimonadota; class Chthonomonadetes; order Chthonomonadales; family Chthonomonadaceae; genus CAWFQB01. The sequence goes on from CAWIEK010000054.1 coordinate 10,773, forward strand.
GCAAGATCAAACCCGGCCAGAACATTCCCTACGATCCGAAACTGAATTTGACTCAGGAGGAATACAACCAACTGAATCACCCGATCCCCTTGATGCAGTTGCGCAAGCGGGGCAGCGGCAGCATCTTTGTAAAAGCGGTGGGAACGAAGCGGCTGTTGACAGGCGAAAAAACGCTGCGCGGTCTTGGGACGCTGGAGATTGACGTGCTAAAACGAACGGTGCGGACGCCGTATGGCGTTCTGAATAAAATGACGCCTGTAACCGCCAACGCCGGCCAGTTGGCAGGTGAACCCTGGAACGGGGCAATGTGGAAACTGGACACAATGAATCATAAGGACCAGCCTGGCTTGGCGACAGGAACGGAGGTTGAATTCGCGGTCGGCAAACTCCAGAAGTCGGGACGCATCCAACTCAGCTACAAGGCACAGCAGTTCAGCGCAGGCAAACTGCCCGCCAGCCTTGAATTTCTGCTGCAATACGATCCCCCCATGCGACGAACCGGCAGGCATTAGGAAGCACGGCGTAAGGGAACTTTGCCCGCTTCTCCCGCATACTCATAGAGGAGTATGCAATAGTCGGCAGTGATATGTCGGTAGGAAAGTGGGAGCGTAACAATGAGGGTTTTTGTGGCGGGCGCGACGGGCGTATTGGGACGGGCGTTGCTGCCTGCTTTGGCGGCTTTGGGGCATGAGGTTTACGGCACGGGACGGACGCCCGAAAAGGTGCTGGCGGTAGCGCAGATGGGCGCGAAACCCGTCCGCGCTGATGTGCTGGATGCCGACCGTATTGCCCGCGCCCTCGGCGAAGTTCAGCCCGAAGCGATTGTCAATCTTGCCACCTCCATACCGCTCAAATTGCGCGTCAGCCTGGAGCATTGGAAGGAAAATGACCGCGTTCGCGTTGAAGGAACCCGAAATCTGCTTGCAGCCGCGAAGAACAGCAATCTGCGCTTGTTTGTACAGGAAAGTGTAGACCAGGTTTGCGAAACGCAGGGGGATGGCTGGATCACGGAAGAGTCGCCGCGCAGTTCCCACGCTTTTCTCCACGCCACGCAGGATATGGAAGACCGGGTACGCGCTTCCGGCCTGCCCGCCACCCTCCTGCGCTTTTCCGTGCTGATGGCTGCCGACTCGTGGCACACGCAGCAAAGCATTACCGCCCTAAAGCGCGGCATGCTGCCCGTGATTGGAGATGGAAGCGCGTTTGTCAGCATGGTTCACGTTGCGGACGCGGTTCAGGCCATTCTTCTTTCCCTGCAAAAACCCGAACTGGCTGTAGGGCAAACCTTCAACGTCGTGGATAGCGAACCCGCCCGGATGCGCGACATTCTCCCTTATGCCGCTCAACTCCTCCACGCTTCCCCGCCCCGTACCGTGCCGCCCCTGATGGCAAAAATGGTAGTCGGCGCATTGACCATTGACGTGCTGACCCAATCCCACCGCATGAGCAGCGCCAAGATCCGCCAGACGCTCGGCTTCGCGCCTCAATACCCGACGTACCGCGAATCGTGGGCGCAGATCGTCCACGACATCGGCGGACGCGACTTCGCCGCATCCGAGGACTTAAAATAAGAGCCTACCCTAATATGCGTTACGCCGAGATAAGGACGCAGAGCCATGATAGAAGAACCCGACGATGTTGCCGTTCCAGAAGATGAGGAAAGCGCGTTTGTTCCACTTCCCGACGTGCCGAAAAACATTCCTCAAGACGAACGCTATTTGCTGTTGCTTACCAACGCTCTGGCTGTTTGCGAACAGTACAAACCTAAGTTCGGTAAAGGCCGCGCAGGTTTGGAAGTGGATGAATTTCAACGGCTCTATGGAGCAGACCCTTTTTACAAGTGGATGGGAGTTGATTCGCCACTTATGTATGCGGCGCATAAAGCCGCAGGCGGTATGACTTCTATTTACAGGCAATTGGGAATTGGCGTACAATGGATTCTCAACGAGGTCATTCAGGACTATATGGGTTTGACGAAAGAAGACGCGAACTGGACATATCAAGTGCCATCCTCCCGCCCTGGAATAGCGCGAAGCCTGTCGCTTGATGCGCGAATTGAAGTAAACAAAATTCAGAATGAGCAAGCCAAACGGCGTTTTGAGGTGTGGATGAACCGGGCATTAGACCAGTTGCTATTGCCGAAAAAGTCTCGTCAAACAATAACAGGCGCTGTCTTTGAAGCGCGTCAAGGTTATAAAAGCCAAGACTCAAAACGTCAAAACGGGGATATTGCCAATGCGTCAAACGCTTATGTACATTCTTATATACCCGTTTTGCTGGTCTTCTCGAATCAACTGCCTAATGTTCTTGCCGAACGCTATGCAGGAGCGCAATGGCTCATTTTGCGAGGTACGCTTGACGGATCAACGCTAAACAGCACCTACGTCTTCTGCAGAGATGTAGTTGGTTATGACCTGGCCGAATTTTTCCAGAAACACTCCAACCAAATTCAAACAAGTATGGAAAAGATTCTCAAAGCCTTGCTCAATCCCTAGAATAACCTATGAAAAACACGCCGCAACTTGGTCTATTTGAGCATTTGACGCACAAAGGCAACCTGAAACAAACGCGCTACGGGTGGCTGCGCCTTACGCCTGCGCATTCTGTTCATCTGGTTTCAGAATTACTTGAAGCGCATCAAGAACCCAATCTCAGGGTACTTGATCCATTTTGCGGGACGGGTACAACGGCTCTAGCCTGCGCTCAGAAAGGCATTGAAAGCGCGACAACGGACATCAACCCTTTTCTCATCTGGCTAACCCGCGCAAAAACACACGCTTACACGAGTGACGACGTAGCCACCTTTCAGAAGGCCGCTGCTCACATTAGTGTCATCATCGCCCGAGAGGAAACGAAAACCGACTGGCAACCGCCCCTGCACCAGATCGAAAAGTGGTGGGAGGAGCCAACGCTCCAAGCTTTAAGTCGTATCCTATGCGCGATTACCGGCATGGAAAAAATCCTGCCTCCGGCAGTGACGGACTTGCTCAAAATTACATTCTGCCGCGCCATGATCGAGCAAGCTAATGTTAGTTTCGGGCATCAGTCTATGTCCTTCAAGAAGCAGACGCAAATGGCTCTTCCTTATTGTTCGCTGGAACATGGAACGATCCTCAATTGGGAGCAGGCTATCCCCGGAATTGCTGGAGCCGCTTGTTTAGAAATACGAACACAGCCGAATGTTCTTTTGTGCGACGCGAGAAATCTGACCACAGCGCTTCCGCGTGACTGCTTTTCCTGCGTAATTACCTCGCCTCCTTATCCTAACCGGATGAGTTACATCCGCGAACTGCGTCCTTATATGTACTGGCTCGGCTATCTGACGAACGGACGTGACGCAGGCAAACTGGATTGGCAGGCGATAGGAGGAACGTGGGGCTGCGCAACAAGCAACGTCGGAAAGTGGGAACCCAAAGAAAGCAGGGAGATACCTTACGCGGATTTCAACGAGATACTTCAGCGTATCGCGGAGAAGAGCTTACTTTTGTCCCGCTATGTTCATAAATACTTTTTTGATATGGCTGAACACGTGAAGGAGCTATTTGCCGTCGTAAAACCGGGCGGCCATATTCACTACATTGTGGGGAACTCCAAGTTTTACGATGTGATGCTTCCCGTAGAAAGTATTTTTGCCGCGTTGTTTGCTTCTGTCGGTTTTGACAACGTTACCATTCGTACCATCCGCAAGCGAACATCAAAGAAGGAATTGTTTGAATTTGTCGTGTCGGCTCAAAAACCGTAATCCAAAGCTGTTCTGATGACAGCAAACCGACAGCCAGCCTCAGTAGAAAAAGCTCATTTCACAGGGCGCATAAGCGTTATGCGGACGGGACCGAGCAGGCCGGAGGGACGAATGGGCCAGTCGGAAGCGTCGAAGGGCTTGTAATTGATGTTGACGAAGTTGATTTCGTGGAAAATCTTCCACGCCACTTTGCGCCGATCCAAATCGCGGACACGGTTGGCCGCAACGTTGGTGACGTCAATTTCCAGAACATTTCCCGTCGGCTTCAGCGCGGAAACCGTCACCTGAAATGGAGGCGCGAACAGGGTTCCGAGTTCCTGTCCGTTCAGGCGGACATGCGCTGATTCGCGTACATCGCCCAGATCGAGCGTCCATGATTCGCCCGCGCGGGTTTGCGTATGAGGCGCGTTAAAGGTGAGGGTGTAACGAGCCGTGCCGCCAAATCGCTGCGTTTCCGGGTCGCCGTTTGCTGTCCATGAGCCGAGCGCGGGTGTGGTGAACGCAGACGGCAAAATCGGCCCGCCGGTAAGAAACCGTACCTGCCATGTTCCGGCCAGCGCAATCGGTTCGCCTGCCGCTTGCAGGTACGGCCATGCCGGGTTTGTTGGGGCGCGATTCGTTAAGGCGTAATTCGTCAGGGCGCGAACGATCAGCGACGCTCCCGGCGCAATTTGAAGATAGACTTGCGTTTGCCCTCCTTGTCCCTGCCGCGTTTTCGCCGTTCCCGTTTGCCCGGTCATGGGGTCCATCAGCACAATGGAGCGGGCGGGAACGGCAAGCGTCACCCATCCATCCAGCGCTTTCTCCCCTTGATTGACCACAAAGTAATGATGCCCCAACTCGTAACTGCGCCGGACAAACATCAGCCCCGCATTGTCCGCCATTGACTCGCGGCGAACCTGCGCCTGCGCCAGCAGTGTTTTTACATCCTGCCCGACCAGAATACGCCCCTTGCCAAGTCGCGCCAAACGAAAACTGTTTGCGCCTGCCACTTGCGAGTTCCCCGCTCCCTGAGACTGCGCTGTTTGTTGGGATTGCCCTGCTTGCTGAAATATGAGCGTGGACAGCAGCGCGTGAAATAGGGCGCGGCGATGTTCCAGATCGCCCATTCCCGGCACGTCCTGCGGCAATTCATTCTGGAATAGGATTGTTGCGCCATTGCGGGCAAGCGCGAAAAGGGTTTGCAATGTCGGCAGGGGCATGAACTTGCACGGCGGCACGAGAACAGTTTTGTACGTTCCTCCGGGCAGATGAATGGCGCTTGCGTCTGCCGTCGCCTGCCCCAGTTGCCGATCCGAAACGTAATCGTAAGTATAGCCCGCATCCCATAATTGCTGCGCCGTGTCGCCAACGGGTTCGCTTTCCAGCCATTTGCCTTCGATGGTCAGGCCGAAAACCTGCGGATGCCGTTGCCATAAATCGTGCAGGGGCCAGTACAGCAGCACGTCGTTGTCCGGCTTGCCGGCTTGCAGGACGGATTGGCAGCGCGTGATGTAGGCGTTGAGAGCGGGGAAATCGCGCCACGTCGGGTTGTTCGGCTCGAAGTGCGTGGACGCATAAAACAGCCAGCCGGGCCAGGCCGCGTCATGCGGGCGAGTACGCCGTGCCGTGATAAAAAACGTGGTTGATGCCCGCCACAAGCAGGCGATCCAGAATGTGTTTGGAATCGGATAGGGTTTCGGTAAAATGCTCGCTTTGCCACGTGCAGCTTTCCGAGGAGGCGAGCGGCCTGCCCATGACATGCGCGGCGGAACTGGCGAATTTGCTGACGCGAATATCGCCCTTGCTGCGGAACACTTCGGTTTCGGGAATATCTACCGCGCCGTACAAATCGAGCAGGTTGCCGGGAGAGCCGTGCGCCTGATTGCGGCTCAAACTGCCCTGCCTGTGCGCCCAATCCGACCACGTGTGCGTGAAGTTTTGCAGGAGCAAATCGGAAACGGTTTCGCGGTAATCGGTCAGGACGCGGGCGTTGGCATCGGGCGTATCGTGTCCCATAAACGCGGGCAGATAATCGCGCAGGTCGTAGCCCCGACGCTTGGCGAACTCGTCCAAAAGCGCGGGCGTCCAATTGGCCTGATACTCAAAGGAGTCGTGGAAGTGGCAGCGCAATGCGCCTTTGGGCAGGGCTGTTAATGCCGTATCGAAACGCGCCAGATAGCGCGTCAGGGACGTGGCGGAAAACGGATCAATGCACAGTCCCGCGCCGCCCGGAGCCGCCCGCTTCACCTTCATCCCCGAACCCCGCGCGCCGACAAAATACAGCGTCCACTCGCCGCCCGCAGGAGCCATCCAGTTTACATTGCCGCCCGCGTCCAGTTTGTCCAGCAGGGAAACGGACTGCCCCGCTTTGGAAACCGCCACAAGCGCCTGCGGCTGTACGCCTCCGATACGTAACGTTGCGGTTTTGCCACTTGCGACAACTTCGGTTTGCGTAACCAGCTTGTCCAGCGCGTCACTCGCCGTCACCTGCGGCCCGCCGAACGGCCAGCCGGTTCCTGTCGGCATATCCACGCCCATATCCAGCCGGTTCGCTTCGGAAAGGGTGTGGTTGAGCGCGTCCAGCCATGCGGGTGACAGGTAGGGCAGTTCCCGCGCCTCCTGCCCCGTGACGCCGTAAATGGGCGTGATTTCCACGCCGCCCAACCCGGCCTGATGGTACGTTTCCAGCAGGCGCGTAAGATTGGGCTTGTCCACCGCGCTGCCAAGCCACCACCAGCGCGTCCACGGCTTTGTCTGCCGCGTTACCGGGGGCCACTGCAGCGCGGCATCCGTTCGTTCCCCGGAAGTTTGCGCGGTTGCCAGAACCGAAAGCAGGGCAAGCATATAAACGATCAGGGCTGAACTCAAAATGTTCCTCACGGTTTCAAATCATCCAATACAAGAACGCGCAACTCTGTAACGTGGCGCAATCCTTTGTCTCCTGTGAGAAACGTTTCACATCCGGCAGCAAGCGCGATGGCAATTTGCAGAGCATCGGGAGTTCGTAAGCCATAGCGGGCGCGTAAATCAGCAGCATCCGATGCAATGCTGCTGTCAACAGGCAAAGCGACGATGCCTGTTGTGGACAGCAGGAGAGAGCGATAGGTACTCTCCAGCACAACGTCCCCGTTACGCAAGGGAAGCGGCAGGGTTTCCGTGAGGGTGAGCAGGGATGTCCATCCGGTTACTTGACCCGCTTGAATCTTCTCAAAGACAACTTTGCAAGTCGCAAAGTAAGCGGCGTTTGCTTCCACAAAGTAGATAAACGGCGCAGTGTCAATACCCAATCGGGTTACATTGCTCAACGCATTGACAACAGGGATTTGCGGCGGCGTTACTTCTGCCATGTTTGTTCGCGCTCACTCCACTCATCGCGTAATTCATTGACATACGCCTGCGCGTCTTTTTCTCCCAACGCGCCCGGCCGTCTTGCGCCTGCCCCTGCAAATTCCATGACCGTATGGCGGTTTTCAGTGGATTTTACAGACGCCTTCAGGCTCTGCCGCAAAAGTTCTGCCGCAAGTACGCTGACATTCTGGCCGCGTCGTTGCGCCTCCTCATTCAATTCTCGTGTAATCTCATCATCGAGCAGCAGTGTCATTTTGTTTTCCAAGCCTTGTTAAGCATATACATAGAGTCGCCTCATGCCCGCAGTTCTCTACGCGAATATTATACCTTGTACAAACCGTTACCGCCCCGCGCTTTGCCAGAACAAGGCGGCCTTCCCATTCGTCCTTTGCCTGAAACTTGTGAGAAGGAAAAGAAAACAAGGATGCTGCGCACGGTTGTCAAAGTTGCCGGGGCTACGCTGGCGTTTTGCGTGGTCCATTCGCTGTTTGCGGATGCGAGAGTGAAGAACGTCGTGCAGCGCCGGACGGGAACGCGCAATCGCAACGGTTTGTACCGCGCGTTTTATTCGGGGCAGTCTATGTTGTCGCTCGCCGCCTTGATTGCTTACGGACGCAGGCAGCCCAACACGACACTATACGAAGTGCGCGGACGCGCGGCATGGCTGATGCGGGCGGGACAATTGCTCAGCCTGTTGGCGCAGGCGCACACGACCTATCAAGTCGGCTTCGGACGATTTTCAGGGCTGACAAATTTATGGGCGTGGCTGCGCGGCAAACGCGCGATAGAACCTGAACCCGAAGGGCAGGGACCCACACAGAACGAAAATGGCGACATGCAGGCGAGCGGTTTGTTTCAGATCAGCCGCAACGCCCCGAATATGCTGCCTTTGCCTCTGCTGTGGCTGCAGCCGCGCATGACCGCGCGCTGGCTGGGGTTCAGCCTTGTGGCGAGCCTGTATTTCTACCTCGGGTCGTACCGAACAGCCGCCCGTATGCGAACCCGCTACGGACGCGCGTATCAGGATTACGAGCGCAGTGGAACCGGGTTTTACCTGCCGCGCCTGCCCGATGAAAAACTGCCCCATAAGAAAGATGATAAGGAATAGAAATGCAAAACGATGCGCTGTTAAAGCAGCTTCAGCAGGAAACCAAAGGACTGCGTTACACCAGCGAGTCCGACGCGCCCATTCAGCCGTTCGTCTGGCCGAAAGCGGATGTCGGCGCGGCGGAACTGACGCCCGACACAGTACAAAAGTACAAACATCTGCCGTCCGGCCAGAAGGCGCAGGAAGTGAAATTCGCCGACTTCTTCCAGCCCCTGACTGAATCGCAATCCTGGTACGGCCCGGAAGAAAAAGCCACCATGCAGGCGTTTCAAACACTGGTCAACACTCTGCAATCCAATCTGACCGATCTAAAAGTTTTCCAATTCGGCGACGCGAAGAAGGAAGTGTACATTGTCGGTAAAACCGCTTCCGGCGACTACGCGGGCGTTCACACGCAGGCGGTAGAGACTTGATGACAGGGAAAGAGCGCGAATAAAATCAGCCGCAAATACACGCGAATACACGCAAATAATACTGTTTTGTCCGTTCGCCAGCACACGCGACAAAAATGGCTAAATGTAAGCCATACCGTTAACGAATGCATCGGCCCTTCATTTGCGTGTATTCGCGTGTATTTGCGGCTAAATCAGAATCTGTGCGCTACTTTATGGTATTGTTCGGCGCGCGGAACAGAGGGCAGGCCACTGCTTTCTACCTGCATTTTGTAAACGATGCCTTTTTGGGCTTCCGTGACGTACAGGGTTTTCAGGTCTTTGCCGCCGAATTCGAGGTTGGTCACGTCCGTGCCGGGGAGTTTTACGGTTCGCGCGATTTTGCCTGTTTTGTCTATAATCGTCACCAGTCCCGGCCCCACGGTTGCCACATACAGATTTCCCGCCTGATCGAAGTTGATGCCGTCCGGGATATGCTTGTCCGGCAGTTGGCAGAACAGCATAGGCGTGTCAAGGGAGCCATCGGGCTTTACCGTTGCTTTCAGGATGCGGCAATGGGAGGATTCAGCAAGGTACAGAGTTTTGCCGTCCGCGGAAAAGGCCAGCCCGTTGGGAAAAGCCAGATGCTCGACCACACGAGTCACTTTGCGCGTACCCCGCGCAATGCGGTACACGCAGCCAATAGGGTGTTCCGCGTCGGAACCAGCGGGGTCGGTGAAGTACAGATTGCCTTCCGGGTCAAAAGCCAGATCGTTGGGGCCTTTGAAACCCATATCGTCGCATTTGTCAGCGACAATTTCGGTTCGCCCATCCGGGAAAATCTGCAAAATGGCTTTGCGCCCGAAGTCGCAGGCGTACAAACAGCCGTCCTCGTGGAACGTCAGGCCGTTGGTTTTCTCAAACGTAAATTTGTTCGGGTCGGCTTTGAACTGAATGGCGCGGCCTTCGGCGCTTACCTTGTCAATATGGTCGGAATTGCAGTTGGAGACGGCAAGATTGCCTTTGCCGTCATACGCCGGGCCTTCCGGGAACGCGAACCCTTCCGCCGCAACGACGGGAATATACAAGTTGTCGGCGGATTTCTGCGGTTCGGGCGCAGCGGCATGGGGATTGACTGCGGCAATCGTATTCAGGGCAGAGGGGCGTACAACAGAGCGCGCGGAGTGCACAGGCGCGGCCTGAGAGTGTGGAGAGGCGGTGCGTAGAGAATCGGCAGTACGTACAGAGCCGGTACGTGTAGAATCGGGACGCGCGGCATCAGGGCGCGTTGAGAAGGTGTGTTCCAGCGTACCATCCGAGGCCCGCCATACTAAAATCTGCCCGTCATAAGTACCCACAATTACATGCTGATTATCGGATGTAAAGCACACGGCGTAAATCCAGTCCTTTGCGCCGCGCAGTTCGCGCAGCCAGCCGCCACCCGCGCCGCTCCACAAATTGACCACGCCTTCCGCCCCGCCTGTCGCAATCATCAGGCCGTCCGCGCTGAACACGGCGGCATGAACGGCTTTGGCGTGTCCCGTCAAGCGTCGAAATTCCCGCGTATTCTCGGCGTTATCTGCCCACTGTCCACAATTTGGCAAGGTGGTCGCCGCCCGCCGACAGCAGCAATTTGCCGTCCGGGCTGAAAGCGAGGGAATACGCCGTATCGTTGTGCGCGCGTCCCGTAAACGTGAACAGAGGCTTTCCCGTTCGCTGCGTCCCAAATTTTGATGCTTCTGTCCACGCCCGTCGAAGCGATCTGCCTGCCATCGGGACTGCAAGCCACGCCGTACACGCTGTCGGCATGGTCTTTCAAAACATGCAGCGACACGCCCGAACGCCAGTTCCACAGCCGCAGGGTCTTGTCGCCGCTCGCTGTGACGAGCCGATTCCCGTCCGGCGTAAAGGCCAGTGCGTATACCAGATCGGTATGCCCGGTCAGCAATGCAATCTGCCGCCCCGAAGCCAGGTCAAACAAGCGCGTTTCACCGCGAACGGTTGCCACGCCTCCACCCGCCGCCAGAATTCGGCCATCGGGCGAAAACGCGAGGCAATTCACATTTTCCGGCATCCCCGACAGAACGCCAATTCTGCGCCCCACTGCCACATTCCACAACTGCACCTGCCGGTACGTGCCGACAGCCATGATTTGACTGTTGGGCGTACAGGCAAGCGCGGTCACAGGCGGCGCAACCGCAGGCAGCACCGCGCCTGCCTCCGCAACCATTGTTTTGGAAGCGGATTCAGACGACGCTTTTGTAACGGCGCGATGATTGGATTTAGATTGTGGCTCGGCAACGCTCCTGCTTTGTTTGACAGTCGCAGCCCTAGTCAAGGGCGCAATTAGCAGTGCCGCGCTAAACAAGAAGAACATTTTAGCATCCGATTTTATGCGCGGAAATGGCAGAGGCGCAAGAGGCGCGACGGGCTGAACCCCTTCGCTGTAGGGCGTTCCGCCCACTGTCCTTCGGACAGAGATTTTCGTTGCTGAATGTCGTGTCCGAAGGACACTGAGCCGCAGGCTATACAGCGAAGGGGTTCAGCCCGTCGCGCCCCAGACCAGAACGCTTCCTCAGTGATTAAACACGAACTCTTTGGTGTTGAGAATGGCCCAGAGTAAGTCCTGCACGGCCTGTTCGCGGCTGGCGGATTGGGTAATCCAATTTACGCTGCGGGCGCGTTCCTGTTGCGTGGGTGGGCGCGACAGGGCGGATAGGAACAACTCGTCCACGATTGCGCCGGGTTCCACGTTGGCCTTGACCAGTGCGGCGACGCGCCCGGTTTGGGAAGTTAGTTTCGCCTGAACCATCGGGTTATTGAGCAGGTGCAGGGTTTGCGTGACGCCGATTTCGCTGCTGCGCTCACATTCGCACGTTGTCTGGCGCGGCGGGCGGCCAAACGCATCCAGAAAGAACGAGCCGACACTTGTGTCCATCAATTGCGCGGCGCGGGTTCCCTGCGGATACCCCTCGAATGTTTCGGCCTCGCCCGTCACATCGCTCAAGGCATCCAGCATCTGTTCGGCGCTCATCCGCTTCACCAAAAAGTGGCTGAAATAACGTGCGTCGCGCCGGTTTCCCGGCTGCGTTTGCGACTCGCGCCCATACGCTTCCGAACACAAAATTTCGCGCATCAGGCCTTTCAAATCATAGTGGTGGGAGCGCAGGTCGGACGCGAGATAGTTAAGAAGCGGCTCATTGACGGGTGGATTGGTGACGCGAAAATCGTCTACAGGTTCCACCAGGCCGCGCCCCATGTAGTGCTTCCACACGCGGTTGACGATTACGGACGCGAAAAACGGGTTGTCGGGCGCGGTCATCCAATCCACAAGCGCCTGCCGCCTGTCTCCCTTGTAGTCGGAAGGCAGCACGGGGCCGTCCAGCGCGGCGGGGCGCATGACGGCTTCGGTGCGCGGATGAACCACTTCACCCGCTTGATTGAAGCTGATCAGTTTTTCTCCTTCTGCTTTCCCCGGCGTGGCTTGCAGGCGTCCGAAGTACCCGGCCAATTGATAAAACTGGTTTTGCGTCCATTTTTCAAACGGGTGATTGTGGCAGCGCGCGCATTGCAGCCGAACGCCCAAATATACTTGCGCAACGGTTTCGCCCAGATCGGTAGGCGGCAGCATAGCCTGCGATTCTGGTTCGCTCCCCGCCCGGAAGAAGTTGGCCGCGCCATTTTCATACGCGCTGCCCTGCGCCGTCAGCACTTCGCGGGTAATCACATCCCAGGGCTTGTTGTCGGCAACGTTTTGCCGAATCCACTTATGAAAGGCGGTCATTCCTTTCTGGCCGAGCGAGCGCTTGGAATTGCGCAGCAAGTCGCTCCATTTCAGCGTCCAGAAATCCACGTAGTCGGGCGAAGCCAGCAGGCGATCAACAAGTTTTTCGCGCTTGCGCGGGTCGGCGTCCGCCAGAAACACGCGCGTTACCTCGGCGCGGGGCAAGCGCCCGGTCACATCCAGGTAAGCGCGGCGCAGAAAATCGCTGTCATTGCAGCGGGGCGAGGGCGCAAGGCCAAGCGCAGCCAGTTTGGCGTTTACAAGCCGGTCAATTTCGTTTGTGGCGGGTGCGGACATTCGGGGGCGGTCAAAGGGCGCAACAATACGGGCAATTGTAAACACGCCGCCATAGCGAATCACCACCGCGCCCTCGCCCGGACCGACAACCGTTGCCAGGCCGTCCCGCGTCACGCTCAAAACCGCGCCGTCGCTGCTGGAAAACAGGGTTTGACGGGTGACCTCGCGCCTTGCGCCGTCCGTAAACACGGCTTCCACGCGGCATTGCTGCGTTCTGCCCTGCGTTAAAATGCGCTGCGCGGGCGTCACGACAAGGCGGGCAACGCGGGGTTCCGCGTTCGCGCCTTCCAAAACGGGAGGCCGCGCCCCGCCCGCAATCCAATCGCGCAGGGTACGGTATTCCGGCGAACCGACTTCAAACCGCTTGCCGCCGCCATGCGGCATTTGTCCCGTTGCTTTGCGCAGCATCAGACTGTTTTCGGGCTGCGAGGGGCTGATGCGCCGCGCCCCGACAAACCGCGTCAGGGCCAGATAATCGCTTTCAGGGTCATAGCCGAGCAGGGATAAATGAAAGCCGCCTTTACCGGCGTTTGCGCCATGACACGCGCCCATGTTGCAGCCCGCGCGGGTGACAATCGGCATCACATCCCGACCAAAGAGAGGCAGGGTGTTGGGTGTCGGGTGTTGGGTGTTGGGTGTGACTTCCAGCTTGGGCTTGGACGGCAGGATAGCGGGCGAGGTGTTGGGTGTTGGGTATTGGGTATTGGGTAGACGAGGAATGGGGCGTGACTGCGCTAATGTTAGGCTGACCGCTCCGGCAATCAAGAATGTCAGGCACGCGCCCATGAAAGCAGACCCCGGTTTGATTTTCATTGTTGCTCTAAACAGCAGTTGCATTGTTACCCCTATGCGGCAAGTACCCGAACTGATATCCAACACCGAACACCGAATACCGAACACCCTTGCCTAAAACAACTCTGCCATGACATTGCCCTTGCTGATGGCGATGGGGCGGTTTTGCATGTCGTGGACTTCCGATTGGGGCGGGATGCCCAGGGCGGAAAAAATTGTCGCGCTCAGGTCGGACGGGTAAAACGCCTTGCTGTTGGGGAAGCCGGCCCACTCGTCGCTTTGGCCGATGACGTTGCCGCCGCGCACCCCGCCACCCGCCAAAACGCCTGTCCAGCACCATTGCCAGTGGTTGCGCCCATCCGCCCGCGCGCCGTTGTCGGTGGAGCCGGTAACAGGCTTGCCCAAAACCGGGTTGCGCCCCATTTCGCTCATTACGACAACAAGGGTTTCGTCCAGCATCCCCGTTCGGTGCAGGTCTTCAATGAGGGCGCTGAACGCCTGATCGAAGTTGGGCAGGTCGCGCTTCAGGCCGTCATTTTCCTTGTCGTGGTAATCCCAATGGTTTAAGCCCCCCATATTGGCCTGCACGAACGTCACGCCCGATTGTACCAGCCGCCGCGCCAGCAGCAGGGATTGCCCCCACGTGTGGCGTCCGTACCGGTCACGGAGGGAAGTGGGTTCCTGCGCCAGATCAAAGGCTTTACGCACGTCCGGCGACGTGGTAAGCGTAAACGCTTTTTGCTGCGCATCCGTCAACTGCCGCGCTTCTAAATTCGTGTCCAAATCCTTGCGGTAAGCGTCCACGTCCGTCAGCAATTGTTGCCGATTGCGCAGGCGGTCAACCGTCATGCCGGCGACAGGCGACAGGTCGGGTACGGCGAATTTCGGATCGTTCGGGTCGCGCTCGATCAGCCAGGGATCGTAGCGGCTGCCGAGCCAGCCCGCCGTTTCGCCGGGGCAGGGGTTGCCCTCAAATTTAATGCGAACCGGCAGATGCACGGCAGTGGGCAGGCCGTTTTGCGCCGGTTTCAGCGCGGAGATCACCGAGCCGATGCTGGGCCAATCGTTGCGCGTGGCGTAAAACTTGAACGTGGCGGGGCGCTCGTCAATACCGGACAGCAGCAGTTGGTGGCCGGGAATGTGGTTCTCGTCCTCCTTGTTGAGCGTCATGGTGCGGACAAGGGCGAGATGATGCGCGATCTTCGCCGTCAGAGGCAGCCCGGAACCCAGTTGTATTCCCGGCGCGCTGGTGCGGATGGGCTGCGCGGTTCCCCGGCACTGCGCGGGCGAGTCGGGCTTGACATCCCAAAGGTGCATCTGCGGCGGGCCACCGGGCATCCACACCAGAAGAATGTTCTTCGCCTTCGGCCCGCGTGGGGCAAGCGCGGCGCGGGCAGGCGCAAACGCCTCCGGCAGCATCATGCCGAACGCGCCCAAAAACCCGATCTGAAGTAATTCGCGCCGAAATACGCCGACATCATGCTGATGCGTCTGTTGCTTCATATTGCTCATCTCTAAAAAAGGTTCGATGTACATTCTCAAAGTCTTTTCAACGCTTTGAGAATGTTTTCCGCGGTTGTCACGGCTACTTTTGCATAGTTTTCCAGATTAGGCAGATAGTCGTCATAATCGGCTTGACGGCGAAATCTGCGAAGTTCATCGCCCTTTTCACCAATGCTGCGACGTTCATCGTCGTCAGCATTGCGGTACTTGTCCCAAAGCGCCTTGTGCGAATCCTGCTCTCTTGGAATGGCTACACCCTCGCGGGCAAGTTGACGCCGCGCCTGATTGTAAGCGGCATAATACGCGCGGCTGATAGCGGTGCGCAAGGCAGCGTCATCGCCTTCACGGGCAAGCCGCTTTGCAAGCATCAGGTAATTTGCCCAATCGAAAAGCATCTACACAAACTCCAGGCTGATGTTCAATTGCTGCTGCGCTTGGCGTGAAGCATCACGCCACCATTCCTGACGTAAACATGCTTGCTGCTGCATCGCTTGTTCCGCTTCTTCCGAGGTTTGTATCAGCACGAAGAGTTCAGGAGAGGAATGGCTTTCCTCGTCGTAAAAAATTTCCAGCGCCAGCCGTGTTTCCGTCCCAAAGCAACACTGAACATGAGCAGGCGCTTCCAGCAACAGAGGCAGCAGAAACGGATGCGCGTTGACAAAATCAACAATCGCGTCGGGACAGCGCAACGTGTAATCTCGCGCTAACGCATCGGCGTTTATGTGGGTCAACTCAGCGGCTAAAGCAGTCATGTGTTCCTCTTTTTGGGTACTTGCCAGTGCCAGAATGAAATTGCGCGTTTTGTGTGGATGTCCTGTGCGATAGAAAAAATGGCAGTATCGAAATGTTGGAGCGTAAAACCCCGTCAATGTTACGGCCTGAGTCGTTATTCTAATGCTGAGTGTTCTGCTGTTTCAGTATACAGCGTATCGCGCCTTTTGTCCTGCGAAAGTTGCAATCGCCGCGCTCGGTGTTGACGCTGGCAAAGCGCGTAGAGTACACTAAAACATTCTACATGGCCTGACCGCCAGACTAATATCAACGCACGACAGAAAGATGTTTCCATGAGAACCTATCACGTCGCCATTGCGGGCGCAACCGGAGCCGTCGGCACGGAGTTTCTGCAACTGCTGGAATCGCGCGAGTTTCCCCTGCAATCCCTGCGCCTGCTGGCCTCGGAGCGCTCCGTTGGGCGTACCCTTACCTTTCGCGGCAGACCGCACACCGTAGAACTGCTGTCGGAAAACAGTTTCAAGGGCATTGACATCGCCTTTTTCTCCGCCGGAGGTTCGCGCAGCAAAGAATTTGCTCCTTCCGCCGTCCATGCGGGCGCACTTGTCATTGACAACAGCAGCGCGTACCGCATGGACCCGGACGTGCCGCTCGTCATCCCGGAAATCAACCCCGACGACATTGCCGAGCACAAAGGCATTATCGCCAATCCCAACTGCTCCACCATTGTGATGCTGATGGCCGTTGCGCCCCTGCGCCGGCTTGCCCCGATACGGCGCATTGTCGCGTCCACCTATCAGGCGGCAAGCGGGGCAGGGGCGCAGGCCATGCAGGAACTTTTGGAACAGACCAATGATGTATTGCGGGATCGGGCGATTCTGCCCCGCGTGTTCCCGCACCCCATTGCGTTCAACCTGTTTTCGCACAACACCAAAATTGACGACACGGGCTACAACGAGGAAGAGCGCAAAATGATCTACGAGTTCGCGCAAAATCCTGCACGACCCGAACTTGAAAATCTCGGCAACCTGTATTCGCGTTCCCGTTGTGCGCGCCCATTCCGAAAGCGTCAACATCGAATTCGAGGCCGGGCAGCGCCCCACGCTGGAAGCCGCCCGCGCCGCTCTGTCACGCTTCCCCGGCGTCCAGCTCGTAGACGACCGTGAAACAAACCATTTCCCTATGCCTATCGAGGCCAGTGGCCGCGACGAGGTACTCGTGGGACGCCTGCGCTACGACCTGTCCAACGACGACGCGCTGGACCTGTTCCTGTCGGGCGACCAGATACTCAAAGGCGCGGCGCTCAACGGTATCCAAATCGCAGAAAAATGGATGCACATGAGTAATTAACCACCCGCTACGCTAGAGACACAGAGGCACAGAGAGGGAACACAGAGGAAGAAAAGAAGAAGAAAAGAAAAGAAGAGAAGAAACCACTTTGCTTCCTTTGCCTCTTTGCGGTTCCGTTTCCTCTCCTCGTTCTCTTCTCATCTCGCATTGGTTTTTCCTCTGTGTCTCTGTGTCTCTAGCCGTAGGCGGGTGGTTCATTCCGATTTTGAAAGGTGGCAAGGATGCGAACGGCGGTGTTTGGGCGGGTGCTGACGGCGATGGTGACGCCGTTTGACGCCCGGGGGCGGATGGATGAAGACGGCATTGCGCGGATGGCGGCGCATTTGCTGGACAACGGCTCCGATGGCATTGTGGCGGCGGGCACGACGGGCGAGTCGCCCACGTTGTCGCATGATGAAAAACTGCGGCTGTTTACACTGGTGAAGCAGGCGGTTGGCAGCCGGGGCAAGGTGATCGCGGGTACGGGCGGCAACGACACGGCGGCGAGTATCCGCCTGACGCGGGAAGCGGCGGAGTTGGGCGTGGATGGCGCGTTATTGGTCGTGCCACCGTACAGCCGGCCCTCGCAGGAAGGCTTGTACCAGCATTTCAAGGCGATTGCCAATGCCGTGCCTGAACTGCCCTGCATGTTGTACAACGTGCCGCCCCGAACCGCGCAGAACATGGACGCGGCCACAACCATTCGGCTGGCAAACGACGTGTCCAACATCACCGCCACAAAAGAAGCCGCCAACAATCTTGTGCAGGTGGCGGAAATCGTGGGCGGCACGGACGAAAATTTCAGCGTATACAGCGGCGACGATGCCATGACCCTGCCCCTGCTGGCAGTTGGCGGGCAGGGAGTTGTCAGCGTCACCGCCCATCTTGTCGGCAGGGATATGCAGGCGATGTGCCGCGCGTTTTTCGCCGGGCAGTTGGACGAGGCCGCGCGCTTGAACATCAAAATGCTGCCGATTGTCCGCGCCTGCTTCCAGCCCACGACGCCCTCGCCCGCCCCGCTCAAAGCGGGACTGCAAATGCTCGGCCTGCCTTCCGGCCCGCTTCGCCTGCCCCTCGTGGAAGCCAACGAGAAAGAAAAAAGCCTTGTGCGCGCGGCCTTAGCCGAGTATGGCCTGCTGTAACGTATTCCCGCGCCTTCCCGTCCAATAGCAATAACGCCAAAATATAATTTTTCACCACTAAGACGCCAGGAACACCAAGAGAAAACAAGCACCGAAAAAGGCACAGAAGCGAAGACAGTTGCGCTTTCTCCTGCAATTTCACAACGTCTTTCTGCTCTTCTTGGTGTTCCTGGCGTCTTGGTGGTGAAAAAACAGTTGTGATTGTTGGGAGGAGACGGGGATGCGCTCTTACTGGATTGCGGGTTGCTGTGGATTATGGTTTTTGCCTTGCGCGTTGCGGGCACAAACGACGCCGAATGATGTTTTCGGGGCGGAAGCGCGTTTCAAGCAGA
Organism: uncultured Chthonomonadaceae bacterium; assembly: GCA_963835065.1. Taxonomy (GTDB): domain Bacteria; phylum Armatimonadota; class Chthonomonadetes; order Chthonomonadales; family Chthonomonadaceae; genus CAWFQB01. The sequence goes on from CAWIEK010000054.1 coordinate 29,235, forward strand.
GCCTGTCTGTGCGGGCGGAAGGGATTCCCGTGCGTGACCTGCTGGCGCGTATCGCGGCAAAGACCGGCGTGGCATTGCGGGCGGACGGAGATGTGGGCGACGATAAAATAATCGCCTTTTGCCCCGCCCGTCCGCTTGCCGACACGCTTCAGGATGTGGCTGCGCTGTTCAATGATGAGTGGCAGCCTTCTCCCCTGCCGAACGGACAAATGCGCTGGCTGCTGATACGCAGGTTGAGCGCGCGGCATTACGAGGACGCGCTGGAGCAAACCGTCAGCAACCGCCAGCGAGCGCAGTTGGACGAGCAGGTACAGGCGCTGGACGAAACGCCCGCGCAATTCGCCAAACGCCCTGCGAGTGACCGTATCCGCAAAAATCTGGAAAATCCGAGTACGCACGGGCGGCAGGCGACCCGGCTTTACGCGCAATTGAGCCGCGAACAGCGCGATACCTTGTTTGCCAGAGGGTTTGTCAATGTGTCCTTTGCCGCTTCCACGCCCGCGCAGCAAGCCATTGCCCGCGAAGGGTTTGCGGAAGTGGTCACAACCCTGAAAGCGCTGGATGAAAAGCAGCGCGCGGAATTCCCCAATGTTCACATCGTCATTGACGCGCCCGAAGAACTGGAACAGCATGGCGCGCGGTTCCGCCTGACCCGTACCAACAATGCGGGATTGAGCGCCCTTGTGGTTCAGGTGATTTTGGGGCAAAACACCTATATGACGATGGGCGATTTTGAAAGCGCGGACGAGTGGCTGCTGCCTCCACATGGCAACCCTTACAGGCGACAGGTTGCGGGCAGGCAAAGCGCATCCGTTTCCGCGCAAGCGGGCGTAACGGGAAACGTGGGGAGAGCAGGAAGAGTAAACGTCTCGGCACAAATCGCGGCAGCCGATTTGCCCGCAGTGGAGACATTGCGCAAAGTGGGCAAGGAGGGACAGTGGATTGACCGCCTGAAAACGCTTGCCGACGCTGCTCAGGTTCCGGTTCTGGCCGATTATTACCGCAGTCCCGCCATCATCCACGACCTCAGCCCCGATGTTCCAAATGCCGACACGTCCGTTGCTTTACTGGATGCGTTGTGCAAGCAATCCGGCTATTTGTGGTGGGCGACGCCGGGCAAAACCCTGCTTCTGCGCAAGCGCGATTGGTACGCGCAGCGCCGTTACGAAGCGCCTGATTCGTGGCTGCGCGATATGCAGACTCGCTTGCGCCGCCAGAAGAATATACCGACCTACGGCGATCTTTGCCGACTGCTGGAACTAACGCCGCTGCAAATTGCCGGCATGAACGCGATGCTGGAAAGCGGTAATGGGAACCCGGAAGGGCTGGCAAATCTGGACACTCAGGAGGGATTGGCGGAACTGCTGACAATCCTACAGGCAGGCAGCGACTCGTTTGCGCCCCTGCCCACAGGAGAACTTACGGCAGAAGCGTTTGCGCCCCCGCCCACAGGCAAACCAACGGCAAAGGAAGAGGCGCAATCCCGTCTTCCCACGCCCACGCCGCAGCAGGCCGCGCTTATCGGCGCGTTCCTCAATGTTGCGCGACAAACCGCCACGCCCGCCAACCTGCGCGGCTTTGCCATTCAAGCGTACCGCCTGCCGCCCACTCTGCTCAAGGCCGCGCAATCCCCGCCGCCCCAAAACGTTCAGGTCGTTCTTGCATGGGAACTGGAAGGCAGCGCCAGGCCTATTCCCTACTTCGACCGACACCGGCTGCTCTGGCTTCCCGCGCAAATCCCTGATGACCGGAGCGACAAAACGCAAATCGAAGTCACACCTGAGGCCGCAGAGAAAATCCGATGACTGCTTTGCAAAAACCAATCACTTTAGCGTACTTTGCGCGTCATAAAGGCTACGTATTCGGCGGCATGGCTGCCGGTTTCCTACTGGTTTTATGATTTCTGCAATTTTGCCTATGGGCGCGTAACGTCTTGAACATTGCGGACATGCGGAGCGATATAGCTGCAAATACAGCGATATAGCTGCAAATATCTGGAAAGGCTTCCTTCCCATCATGCCCGAAAACAAAGAACTCGACAAACGTATCTCTTTTCGTGATGTGCCGCGCCTGCTGCAAGAATTGGCCTGCGACGACCCGGCGAAGCAAAACTCTGCCCTGCGCGCCGCCTGTCCCTGCCGCAACCGCCGCTACGACAAAGAACTCTGGCTTGCCATTTTTCAAACCCGCGCCGAAACCGCAACGCCCACCGTCCGGGATGCCGCCGAACACGCGATTGGCACCCTGCGCGAACGCGCCCGCAACGATCCGCGCTCTCAGGAACTGCTGCTCTGGCTGGCCGAACAGGGCGTCACCGATTTGCCGCTGCAGGAGGATGTTCCCACCTGGATACCGAACTTACGCGGCAACGGGCTGTACATTCCCCGCTTTGAACCCAGCCCTCGTTCCCGCCGCAATCGCCGCAAGAGGTAGATGGCAGACGGTAGACGGTAGAGCCGTAAGCGTTGTTGGCATATGACAAGTGACGTACTATAAGCATGACCGACACAGCCAAACCTCAAGAGATTGTGCCGCCTGCTCACGCGACAACCCGCCGCAAGCCGTCGCCAAAACAGCGCGTCCGCCGACGGGTAATCCTGCTGCTTTTGCTGCTTGCGGCTTTTCATTTTTGCTTGTGCGGGATGCTGGCGTGGGAAACCGTTCGGCCCAAGCGGAATCGAGTCACGCCTACACCCGCTTCCTACCCTCTGGCTTTTGAAAACATCGCTTTTCGTTCGCAGGATAACACTATGCTGCGCGGCTGGTTCCTGCCTGCCGCACAAAAACCGCGCGGCCTGATTATCTGCTGTCATGGCGTGGATAGCGACCGAAGTGACCTGCTGGAAACCGCCGTGATTTTGCATAAGGCGGGTTACGCCGCGCTGCTGTTCGATTTTCGGGCGCGGGGCGAAAGCGGGGGCAGGCTTTGTACATTGGGCTATCGCGAAGTGGACGATTTATTGGCCGCGATTCGCTATGCGCAGGCGCGTCCCGATTTACGGCAGGTTCCCATCGGGTTGCTTGGCGAGTTTATGGGCGCGGCGGTGGCCTTGATGGGCGCGGCGCGCTGCCCGGATGTGAAGGCCGTGATTGCGGAAAGCCCGTTTGCCCGTCTTGACCATGCGGTAAGCAACCATTTTCGGAGCGTGTTCGGGTTTGCCGCGCCCATCTTTGCCTTTCCCACGCGGATACTAGGCCAGATGTTGATTGGCAAAAGCTGCGCCGACATTGCGCCCGTTGAAGAAATCAGCCGTATCTCGCCACGTCCTTTGCTTCTCATTGAGGACGGTTCCGACAAACTTTGCCCGCCCGAAGAAACGCAGGCGTTGCTTACCGCTTCCGGTTCACCCAAACAGTTATGGCATGTTCCCAATGCCGGCCACATCAGTTCGCAAAACGTTGCCCCCGGCGAATACGCCCGCCGCATCACTGGATTCTTCAACACCTCCCTGCCTCGTCAAGGCGTTCATTGATTCCAATAAGGAAGTTCAACAAGTAAGTATAACCGGCAAGCATTACAGTAGACAATCCTATCATTCTCCCGACAATAATTATGCGCTTACTGATGTGTTCCAGAAGCGCGACGACGGGCTATTCTGTTTCAGCCGGAGGGGTTTTGCGCAACGTCACAAACCGGGATTTCCCCGCGTTTAGGGCGTTGCCGGGCCAGACTAGCACGGTCGTATTTCTATGACAAGAAGCCGTCAGGCTTTTTATACTGGTTTGTCACCGGTGTCAGACGCAGGCAATCGCCTTAATCCGATATTCGGGGGCAAGAGTCATACGGGAGAACAAAACAATGGTAATTACCGGTGTACCCAACACGCAAAGATCGGATTTCCGCCATGTCGGCTCACGGGCAGGCAATGCGGGAACTTCGGGCGACACAACGCAGGAGATCAGCGCGGCAACTATCCGCGCCGCGCATAAAGGAACGCTCGTAGGGTTTGCGCAAGCGCAGTGGGTCGAGTTTCAGCGCGGAGCCAATCCCGACCCGCGCCACAATGCTCCTGCGCCTTCAGTCAACGGCTCTGCGGTGAACCTGAGCGTTTGAAACAGGCTTGAGATATTAGATATTAAGTAAATCGTGGGTCAAAGTTCGTAGAAAGAGGTGGAGGATTTGTGCCACCTATGTACCGCGTCACTTTGACTGCTGAACAACGTATCGAACTCGACCGCCGCGCCCACCAAGCCGCTGTTGCGCCGTGTACGCGCGACCGCCTGGAGAGGCTGCGCCTGTCGGATGCGGGCGGGAGCCTCCCCAAGATTGCCCGCCATCTGCGCCAGCATGAACAAACGGTGCGCTTTTGGATCAAAGCCTACCGCGACGGCGGCTTTGACGCCCTGCGCAACAAACCGCGCGGCGGCAAAACGTCGGTGTTGACGCCGGAGGTGCGCGATGCCCTGGTTGCCGAAGTCAGCAAAGGGGAGCGCACCTGGACAGCGCGGCAACTCGCCGACTGGCTGGCGGAACACCATCAGGTGCATCTGAGCGCCGATTGGCTACGGGTTCATCTCAAACGCGCGGATTTGCGCTACAAGCGTACCAGCCGCAGTCTCAAACATAAGCAAAAGGCCGAGGAGGTGGCTCACAAGCAAGCCGCCAGCGAGACCTTGAAAAAGGGGCGATGCCGGGTTGATCAACGTGGTAGATGCCGATGAAGCCGGGTTTGCGCCCACCTTGCCCGTGTGTTATAAGTAACCCGTTGGTGTAAGTTCGTAGGTTTCGAGATTGAGTTTCTACGAAGTTTGGCCTTCGGTCTACTTACTCGGTTCATAAGAGCCAGACCGTCCAAGACGCCTTGCCGCAACGCGAAGCCGCGGATGTGTGGCTCGTGTCGCTGCCGTCCTACTCGCCGCAACTCTCTGAGATCGAGCCGATCTGCAACGCGGTCAAGCATCATCAGATGCCCACGCGCAGTTATAAGGAAATAGCCGACCGCAAAGCCGCCGTAGACAAGTCACTGCAAGAAAAGGCCGAGCATCTGCGCCAAGCGCAAGAGAAAACTACGAACTTACAACAACGGCCTACTTAATTAGTCTTCACCACAGAGACACAGAGACACAGAGGTTTCACAGAGAAGACAAGGAGAAGGGGAGACAAGGAGAAGAGGAGAAGAGGAGAGGGAAGTCGGCGTAGCTACGCTTCTTGCGCGTTTCCTGATCTCTCTTCTGATTTCTCCTCTTCCCCCCTCTGTGAAACCTCTGTGTCTCTGTGTCTCTGTGGTGAAAGTATGACCCGGCAGACAAGCGCTGTCAGGCTGAAGCCGAGCGTCCAGCCGGCGAGGACATCGGAAGGGTAGTGGACGCCGACATAGACCCGTGAATAGCCGATAATCAGGGGCAGCAGGAGCGCAAGCCACGCCCATCGCGTCCGTCTGCGAAACGCCCAGATTAGAATGGTGGCGGCGCAGGCAGTCACAGCGGAGTGCGAAGACGGAAAAGATGATGTGCCAAGCGGAGCCCAATGCTCAGGCAACCGAGCGCCCGGCACAACCGACTCTTTTTCGCCGTTCACAATCAGAACAGCGCTGGGGCGTGGGCGGTGAAACAGGGGCTTGATAACGTTGCTGCTGACGGTATTGATAAGGGGAAGCATCACGACAAGCAGCGCGAGAACAGTTCGCCCGCGCTTGCCATCGCGCGCCCACAGCAGCCACAACAGGGGCAGCATAATAACCCAAAACCACACATAATGGTGCGCGTTGGTAACATTGGGCAGAACCGCGTCGAACAAGCCGTTGTGCAGCCGCTCATTAAACAGGACGAATATCTGACGGTCTAAACTCACGGCAGTCTGGTTCTCCAAAATTCACAGGCAGGAACATTCACAGGATTGTTTCTGTCTGCTTCGTTATGCGAAAGACAGCCGGGGCTTTCACTTTGTTTCGGAAGTTTACACCGATACAAGAGATAAGGTGTAAGGGAGAAGGGATAAGCAATGCTCACTACCGAACACCAAACGCCAATGTAGTTATGTTAGCGTTGCCAGAAAAGCGTCGAAGGCGGTCAGAGCGCGTTCGCCTTTTAGCCGCGCCTTTTCCCGCTTGTCGCGTATGACGGGGCCGGGAAGTTCCGGCACGATGCCCCAATTGCTGTTCATAGGCGAAAAGTGCTTCGGGTCGGTTTCGACCAGGTAATAGCACAGGGAGCCCAGCACGGACTCGCGGGGCGGGATAGCGGGCGATAGTCCAACGCATTGCCGATGCGCGTTCAAACCGGCGAGGATGCCGATGGCGGCGGACTCAAGATAGCCTTCCACGCCCGTCATTTGCCCGGCCAGGAAAATCCCCGGATGCTGGCGCAACTGGCACGTCAGGTCGAGCAGGCGCGGCGCATTGACATACGTGTTGCGGTGCATCACGCCGAAACGGACAAATTCGGCGTGTTCCAAACCGGGAATCATCTGCAAAATGCGCTTCTGTTCGCCCCATTTCAAGCGCGTTTGAAAGCCCACCAATCCCCACAACGTGCCTTCTTTATTTTCCTGACGTAATTGTACGACGGCATACGGGCGGCGGCCTGTGCGCGGATCGGACAGGCCGATAGGTTTCATTGGCCCAAAGGCAAGGGTGCGCGGCCCGCGCCGCGCCAGTTCCTCAATCGGGACGCACATCTCGAAGAACACCATTTTGGCCGCGTTTGTATCCGCATCCCCGGCTTCAAAGTCGTGAACGGGCGCTTTTTCCGCCCCGTTCAGGGCTTCCCAAAACGCCAGATATTCATCCTTTTCAAACGGGCAATTCAGATAATCCGCGCTAGCTTCGGGAGCGCCGCCACAGCCGATGCCTTCGGCGGGTTGAGGGTTTTCAGTTGATAGTTGATAGTTGATAGTTGATAGGGCATCCTCTTCTGTTCCCTGTGCCCTGTGCCCTGTGCCCTGTTCTTCTGTCTTCTCTTCTTCTTTTCTTCTTTTCTTCTCTTCTTCTCCCTGCTCCCTTAATCCTGACCCCTTGCCCCGGCGTGAGGCGCGAAACACTTTGCTCAAGTCCAGGCTGTCGTAGGTGACGGTGGGGGCGACGGCGTCGTAGAAGGCGAGCGAGTCGCCTCCGGTCAGGCGGGCGATTTCAGCGGCAAGGGCGTCGGATGTGAGCGGGCCGGTGGCTAAAATCAGGGGGCGCGTGGCCGGGAGGGACGTGACTTCCTCGCGTATCAGGGTAATGTTGGGATGGGCTTCGAGGGCGCAGGTCACTTCGCGGGCGAACGGTTCGCGGTCTACGGCCAGGGCTTCCCCGGCGGGAACGCGGTGACGCTCGGCGATGGGTAAAATCAGGGAGCCAAGCCGCCGCATCTCTTCTTTGAGGACGCCGCTCGCATTGGTCAGCAGGTTGGACTTGAAGGAGTTGGAGCAGACCAGTTCGGCCAAATCGCCCGTCTGATGCACCGGCGTTTTCTTTAGCGGGCGCATTTCGTACAGCGTTACTTTGCTGCCTTCCTGCGCCGCCGCCCACGCCGCTTCCACGCCCGCAAACCCGCCGCCCACAACCGTAATGTGTTCTTCCATAATTTTGTTCTATTGCCCTTACTGCTTCCTAATATGTCGGCAGAATAGGTGTTTACGCGGCTTCCTGCGCCGCGTCAATGGCGTCAAAAGCGGGAATCAGCAGCACTTTCAGGTGCGCTTCATCCGCCAGCATGATCTCTACATCTGCCAACGCTTCGTAGTAAGGAAACAGCTTGCGCGGTTCTTTGTCCAGAAGCACCGGAACTTTCCAGCCAAATTCATCCTGCTGTACTTCTTCCTCAATCACGGTGAACGTAATACCGTCCGGGTGACAATCTTTCAGGTACTGGCGAACGGTTTCAGCGACGGAATGTTCATTTTGCTCTGGCATTGGTTCTCTCCAGATCACGTAAGAAGATAGTGGCGCGTCGTATACATTCCAAGCTTACTTCACGCTCACTTGTCCGGCTCTTCGCTTGTAGGAAATAAGTCTTCCACTCTACGCGCTCCATGCAGGACGCGCAACACGCGAATTCCATTTGGGATTTTGCGATAATAGATGACATAACTGCCAACCGGAAAACTGCGCAGGCCCACAGATAGTTCTTCACGACTGCGCCCGATACCGGGAGCGTCCGCAATCGCCTTCATATTACTCCGTAAGCGCTTAATGTGCCGGCTTGCGGCGGTGGCGCTATCTTGGGCGATATATTCCCTGATGTTCGCCAAATCATCAATCGCTTGCTCTGCAAGCTCGTACTTGCTCATTTAGAAACTCGCTTCTTGCGGCTGAGGGCGTTGGATTTTTCCTGCTTCAATGTCTGCGAACAAGGCATCCAGTTCTGCGTCATTGAAACTGCGGTATTCGCCGCGCGCAAATTGGTCATCGGCAACAGCGAGTTCGCAACGCAGTTCCTCTAGTGGTAACGGGTCGTCATGCTGCTCCGGCAGGGACAGCAGGTGCAGGGCCACATCCAGAACTTCGCTGGCATCGGCAAAATCACCTTCTGCCACTTTCCGGTTGATAATTGCTTCCTGATCGGGAGTGAGTGTAATGGTCATGGTATTCGTCCTCTCCTCTGTGTTGGCAGAATAGGTGTTTACTCCGCTTCCCGCGCCGCGTCAATAGCGTCAAAAGTGGGGAACAGCCTGCTTAACGCTACGCCACGTGAGCCTCGACGGGTAGGCGGACGAGGAAGGTGCTGCCCTGTCCCGGTTCGCTTTCGCAGGTGATTGTGCCGCCGTGCAGTTCCACGAGGCTTTTCACCAGATACAGGCCCAAACCTGTGCCGGGAATGTTCTTTATCGCATCCCGGTCTATGCGCTCGTACTGCCGGAACAAGCGCCCGCACTGCTCCTGCGACATGCCCACCCCCGCATCCTTCACGCTGATAACAATTTGCCCATCCCCTTCCCAACGCGCCGTCAGGCGGATTTCGCCGCCGTCCGGGGAGTATTTGATGGCGTTGCTGAGGAGGTTGGAGAATATCTGGTTCAGTTTGTCCTCGTCCGCCGTAATCGTGGAGGGAAGGTCGTCGGCCAGGTCGGTGACGATGCTATGCCGGGGCGTGAAAAACTTGTAGAACTTGTGCCGCCGCGCCAGCTTTTCCAGCAGGCCGGGCAGTTCTATTTCTTTCAGCGACAGGGACAGGGGCCGCCCCGCTTCCAGTCGGGACACGTCCAGCAGTTCGTTAATCATATCCAGCAGGCGGTCCGAATCGGCTTCTATCGCCTCAAAAAACTCCTGCTTGGTTTCCTCGTCCAGCGTGTGTTCTTCATCGGCGAGCATGGTCTGCACGTAGCCCCGAATCGTGGTCAGGGGATTGCGCAGTTCGTGGGCGACAAACCCGATGAAATCCGACTTCAAGCGGCTCGCTTCTTCCAACGCCAGGCGCTGCGTTTCCTGACTGTGCAGTTCGTCCTGAAGCCGCAGGCGCTCCTCAAGGCTGCCGCGCAGGTTGTCGTACAAGCGGGCGTTTTGTATGGCGACAGCCGCTTGATTGGCGAAAGCCGACAGCATATCCAGATGCCGCTCCGTAAACACGCCCGACTTCAAGCGGTTGTCAATGTAAATGATGCCCAACAAGCGCCCCTGCGCAATCAGGGGAACGCAGCAGACGGAGCGCAAATGGGTCAATTGGACGCTTTGCCGGTTGGCGAAGCGAGGATCCTCCATCGCGTTGACGGAAAGAATAGGCTGCCGCGTATCCAGCGCGCTTTCCACGATGTAACGGCTAATTTCGGCTTCATTCGCGCCGCCGATATTGCCGAGCGTGGCTTCCAGCGCCCTTTTCTCGATGTGGCGCAGAGCCTCGCCCCACACGCGGCCCGTTTCTATATCCACCAGCAGAATAAAGCCGCGCTCCGCGCCCACAAAGCTGATGACCTGCTCAATGGCGGTTTCCAGCACTTGTTTCAAGTCCAAACTGGAATTGAGCAGTTGTCCCAATTGCAGCAGGGTCGCAAGGTAATCGGTCGGTTCAATTTCGGCGGGCAAAGTGTCCGGCATGACAGCGCAATCTCCTTAAAGTGAGGAAGATATTAGATATTAGGCATTAGATATTAGGCACAAGCCAATGCCTGAACACTCTAAATTTCATGGAAACGAATGATGCGATAGACATGCAGGCTATTTGCGTGTATTCGCGTGTATTTGCGGCTGAATGGGCTACATGTCTTTTACGTTTAATGGGTCGCGCCTACATCCCCGAATTCGGCGGGCGGCGGCGGATTCCTGCGTCCGCGTCGGGGTGGCTGTCCCGGCCCGCGTCGGCTGCCGTCGGGGTTGCGACCAAACACGATGGGATTGCTGCCGATGAGCCGGATCACCACATCATGCGGCTGCATCAATTGCCCGCCGATCAGGGCGCGGTTCGACGCCAATTGCTGCGCCACTTGATCGCTGAACAGATGTATATTCTGGCGAACAACCTGTTGTCTTTGTTCCCCGGTCAGGTCGGGCGCAATGGCAAGCGGCTGCGGCGGAGGCAGTTCAAACGTCGGAGGCAGGTTTTTGAGTTCCTTCTTGGACGCGACAATCAGCACGGCTCCCCGGCTGTTGGCAAGGGTTTTCGGCAGGAGCAAGGGAATGGAATAGGCGGTTTTGGGCGCGGCGGCAAAGTATTCATACCCGGCGAACAGCCGCGTGGCGTTACGCTGCCGGGGTGGAAGCAGGTAAAAATAGGCGTAGCAGTCTACGTCGTTTTGCAGACTGATGTGAATAGCGCTGGCGTCGTTCCTGTTGATACGCGCCACTTTCATGCCAATCACAAGCGGCGGCTTTGATTCTTCCGCGACACTGGGCAATGCGGGCAATTTAACAGGCTTGGCGCTGCTTTTCGCGCCGGTTCCGCTTTTTGCGGCGGCGGTGGTTTTCGCGTCATCCGTAGTTTTCACGCCACTCCCGGTCAGGCTATTCGCAGGACTATTTGCCTTTCCACTCGCGCTCGGCATGGATTTCAGCGCGCGGGCGGCTTCCAGTTCCCGCTGCAGCGTTTTAATAAGCGCCATTTCCTGCTGCTGCTGCTTGCGCCACGCTTCGCGCTCCGCATCAACGGCGTGTTCCTTAACCTTTGCCTGTTCCCCGGTTTTGGCAGTTGTGCCGGCTGTGGATTTTACGCTTTCGCTGGAACCTTGTTTTGGCGGCGCGGCAACGCTTTTGCCGGACGGCGTACTCATGACGTTTGCGGATGCGCTTGCCTTGCCTTGCGGCGTGGAACCTTCCGGCTTTGTCGCAGACGGTGTGGAAGCGCTGGCAATAGAGTTGCCGACAGCCGTATCACGCTGCTTGACAGGAACCGGGGAAGATACAGACGGCTTCGTCACGGCAACGGCAGAAGGCCGCCAGTGTCCCATTGCCAGCGCCGACACTGCGCCCAACGCGCCAATTCCTGCCACTGCCGCGCCGCGCCGCTTCCAGACTAAGGCAGGGTTTGCAGACGTTGGCTTGTCGGACTGCGCTTGCGAATCTTTTACAAGGACTGTTGGCTGCGCCGCCTGCGCCGCAGTCGCCGCGCTGAAATCGGCAGTATTCATCCCCGTTACAGCAGTCTGTTGAACGAGGGATGGGGATATTTCGGCGGTCTGTGACGCTTCCGCTGTTTGCCGGGCCGTCAGCAGGGCGGCAAGGTCGGCAGTGGGCGCGATAACGGGAGCGAATGGCACGACTTGCGTAAGAGCCGACGCAGCGATTCCGCCAACCCCTTCCCCACCCGCAAGCAGGCGATCTATCCTAACGGCAAGCGTATCGCCCTGCGACGGCGTTTGTTCCAGCGCGTTTCGAACCTCTTCCGCGCTTTGGGGTCGCTCCCCCGTCTCCTTTGCCATCATGCGCGTCAGCAGTCCATCCAGCGCGTTCAAGGCTTCCTGCGTCGCGGCGTCAGCGGGAACGGACAGGCGATCCCGCAGGGAGGGCGGCGGCTCCGTCAGATGTTTCAGCAGTACCGTACCCGGATTGTCGCCCGTAAACGGCTGCGCGCCCGTGACGAACTCGAAGAACACGACGCCGAGCGCGTACACATCCGCCCGGGCGTCCAGTTTGTCGCCGCGCAATTGTTCGGGAGCCATGTACGCAAGGGTTCCCGCCACCGTACTCGACTGGTTCTTCGACATATCGCCCAGCAGCCGCGCAAGCCCGAAGTCCATCAGTTTTAAGGTACCGTCGTCGCAGATGAAAATGTTTTCGGGTTTGATGTCGCGGTGCAGTACGCCCCGCTTGTGCGCGGCTTCCAGAGCGCGGCAGAGCGGCAGGGCGATCTGAGAAAACCGGGGGCAATGGGGAGTGCGCGGGCAGGTTCCGTCCTGCAAAAATTGCCGCAGGGAATGTCCCGACAGCAGTTCCATGACCAGAAACACGGTATTGGCGTCCGCGTCCTCGGCCATATCGAAAATCGTGACAATATTGGGGTGCATCAGGCCGGCCAACGCCTGCGCTTCCCGCAAAAACCGGACGCGCGCCGACTCCATCTGCATCAGGTGCGGCGCGATCATTTTCAGCGCCACATCCCGGCGCAGGCGGGTATCATGGGCGCGATACACGATGCCCATACCGCCGACGCCGATTTGCGCTTCAATTTCATACCGGCCTGCGACGGTTGTTCCAAGCATAGAAAGACCTCGAAGTAGTCAGTAGTCAGTAGTCAGTAGTCAGTAGAAATGTTTGTGCATACCAACTTTACGCACTATGCCAGGCTGCCAGTCAAGGATGATTTCTACTGACTACTGACTACTGACTACTTTCCTCGCATACTCCACCGCATGATACGTCAAAATAATATCCGCGCCCGCGCGCTTGAAGGCGGTGAGGGTTTCAGCAATCACGCGGGCCTCGTCAATCCAGCCGTTGCGGGCGGCGGCTTTGACCATGCTGTACTCGCCCGATACATTATAAACGGCGAGCGGCACATCAAACGTTTCGCGGGCATCTCGCAGAATGTCCAGATACGCCAGTCCCGGCTTGACCATCACCATGTCCGCGCCCTCATCAATGTCCTGCGCGATTTCCCGCAAGGCTTCGCGGCGATTAGGCGGGTCCATCTGGTACGAGCGCCGATCTCCCATTTGCGGGGCGCTGTCCGCCGCTTCGCGGAACGGGCCATAAAAGCCGCTGGCGTATTTCGCGCTGTAGGCCATAATCGGCAGGTGTTCAAAGCCGTTCAGGTCAAGCGCCTGGCGTATGGCGGACACCCGCCCGTCCATCATATCGGATGGCGCGATAATATCCGCGCCCGCTTCGGCATAAGTGACGGCGGCCCGCGCCAAAAGTTCAAGCGTCGGATCGTTGGCAACCGTGTGAACGCCGTTGCGCATTTCCAGTACGCCGCAATGCCCGTGACTGGTGTACTCGCACAAACACACGTCCGGCACGATCAGCAATTTGTCGCCAACCGCGCGACGGACGGCGCGAATCGCCTGCGGCACAATGCCCTGCGCATGGTAGCCACTGCTGCCAACCTCGTCCTTTTCTGCCGGGATGCCGAACAGCATGATTGCCGGAATGTCCAGGCTTGCCACTTCTTCCACAGCGCGGCATAAATCATCCACCGTATAGCGGAAAATACCCGGCATGGAGGCAATTTCGCGGCTCTGCTTTTCTTCGGTCACGAACATCGGGTACAGCAAATCATCCGTTGTCACGCCATGTTCGCGCACCAATCGCCGCATCGCCTCACTGCTGCGCAATCGTCGCCCGCGTTTCATCATGGGTCTTGTTCGCTTTCTACGGTATGCGCCGTGACCGCCGCAACAACAGGATCATCGCTGCTAATGACGCTCCTGCACTATCAATCATGACGTCTCTTACACAACCATCACGACCGGGTACAAAGGTTTGATGCCATTCATCGAAGCGGCAGACAGAACGGCAAAATCAAGCGCTATGCCGATCGCTGCTGATCACGCTTCTGCCAACTATACCGATCATAGTAGCGTCTGCTTTACAGAACCATCACGACCGAGTACAAAGGTTTGATGCCATTCATCCGAAGCGGCAAACAGAACGGCAAAAACAAACGCTACGCCGATGCTTTTTCGATATTGCCAATTAGTCAGAACCTGTAATGCTGCCGTACACAATGTAACCAAGATAGCGTATTCAGTCGCATGCCATCCCTTCACGATGAAAAACCAACTGACCAGCCAAAATTGTGCAAACCACTGCTGGAAGGCATTATCTTTACTCAATCCCTGTACAAAATGGACAAATGTGCTGAATGGAATTACAAAGGAAGAGGTAACAAAGATGAGTGTCAGCCACACTCCCACCATACGTAAGATACGCCATCGAGATTTGTTGACGGTTTCGTTATGAAATTTCAATCTGGCTCACCAGCGCGTTCCTCCCAATTGGCCGCGTGTCCAGAGTTCACCCAACCGGTGCTTTTCCAGCCACACGCTCAGGTCATCAGCCGAAAGCCGCGTCATTTCTGTCTGCCCATTGTGCTTTATATCTTGTGTTGCTATATCCGCTACTTTCGTATCGTGTCGAAATGCTTCTCAATCGCCGCAACGAGGCCGGGAATGGTATGCTCTTCGGCTTCAATATCCACGTTCAGGCCGAACTCGCGCAGGGTTTGCGCCGTAACCGGCCCGATGGCGGCAATGGTCGTGCTGCCAACGAGTTCAGATAGGGTGTTGGGTGTTGGGTGTTGGGTGTTGGGTTCCCCTGACCCCTGAACCCTGAACCCTGAACCCTGCTCCAACGCTTGCGCGAAATTGCGTACCGTTGACGACGCTGTGAAGGTTAAGACGTTTATCTCGCCGTTTTGTAACTGCTGCTTCAAGCGGTCGGAGGCCTCGCCGTCCATGCGGGTTTCGTAGGCGGCGATTACGTCTACGGTTGCGCCCCGTTCGCGCAGTTGGTCGGGCAGGATTTCGCGGGCTTCGCGGGCGCGGGGCAATAAAATGCGCTGCCCGGTCAAGTCAGAATCCGGCCACTCGGCAAGGATGGCTTCGGCAACCGCTTCAGTCGGCATGAAATCGGCGCGAAGTCCCAAATGCTGGCGGAGGGCGTCGGCAGTGGCAGGGCCAATGGCGGCAATGCGGGTCGCGTGGAAGGCGCGGGCGTCACGGTTAAGAACCTTCAGGCGTTCGGCTAAGACAGGAACCGTGTTCGCGCTGGTGACAATCATCCATTGGTAGCGTTCAAGGTTGGAAAGCGCCTCGTCCAATTCGCTCATGTCGTCTAATCGGGCGATTTCGATGGCGGGAAATTCCAGCGGTTCCGCGCCCCGGATTCGCAGCAAATCCGATAGGGCGCTGGCCTGTTCCCGCGCCCGTGTGACCACAATCTTCTTGCCGAACAGGGGGCGCGAAGCCGGGTCATCGAACCAGCGCAGGCGTTCGCGCAGTTTCACCACGTCGCCAACCACGCACACGGCGGGCGGCGTCAACCCGGCGCGTTTCACGTCCTCCACGATGGTTGCTAAGGTTCCCGTTACTACCTGCTGCCGCGTCCACGTGCCCCACTGCACAAGAGCAACGGGCGTTTGCGGGTCGCGTCCATTTTCCTGCAAACGGGAAGCGATGTCAGGCAGGGCTTCCACGCCCATCAGAAAAATCAGCGTATCCCCTGCGTGGGCAATGTTGGCCCAGTTGCGGCGCTGCTCGGCTTCTCCCGGCGCGCGGGTTCCCGATTCGCGGCTGTCGTCGCGCTCATGCCCCGTGACAATGGCAAACGAAGACGCCATATCCCGGTGCGTGACGGGAATCCCGGCATACGCGGGCGCGGCAATCGCCGACGTAACCCCCGGCACAATCTCAAAGGGAACGCCCGCGTCCCGGCACTCCTCGGCCTCCTCACCGCCCCTGCCGAACACAAACGGGTCGCCGCCCTTCAGTCGCGCCACGTTCTTGCCCTGCTTTGCCCGATCCAGCAGCAGCGCGTTAATATCCGGCTGCTTCATAGCGTGATGGGCGCTCACCTTGCCGACATACACTTTTTCCGCGTCTGCCCGCGCATAATCCAGCAGCGAGGGATGCGCCAAACGGTCATACACCACCACATCCGCCGTTTGCAGCAAATGCCGCCCCCGCACCGTAATCAATCCCGGATCCCCCGGACCCGCGCCGATAAGGTAAACCGTGCCAGGGTGAGGATTTTGAGTTGATAGTTGATAGTTGATAGTTGATAGGGATTGTTCTGTTCCCTGTTCCCTGTTCCCTGTTCCCTGTTCTTCCACTTATCCCTCTTCCCTTTTCCCTTTTCCCTTATGCCCGCGTACCATCAGTACGAAGCGGGGGAGCAGCATGACTTTGCCGATTTTGCGGGGATTTTTGAGGACGCGCCACAGCCATTCCAATTTTAATTGGCGCATGAATTTTGGGGCGCGTTTTACCGTATCGGAAAGCACGTCCAGAGTACCGCCCACGCCGATTAAGACGGGAACGCCCAGCGTGGCGCGGTGCTTGGCGATCCATTTTTCCTGTTTAGGAATGCCCATCGCCACGCACAGCACGTCCGGGCGGCAGGCGCGAATATCATTCAGAACCGTTGGCAAATCCGCGTCCGTAAAAAAGCCGTTGCGCGCGCCGACGATCTGCGCGCCGGGGTATTTTGCTTCCATGCGGGCTTTAGCGGCGTCCGCAATTCCGGGCGCGGCTCCCAAAAAATAGAGTTTCTGCCCATGCTGCGCGGAACGTTCGCACAAGCGCTCGACAATTTCCACGCCGGAAACCCGCTCGGAAAGAGCATTTTCCTGCTGCCGCGACGCCCACAGAATGCCTTCGCTGTCGGGCGTAATCAAGTCAGCGTTGGCGACAATAGCGCGAAGTTCCTCATCCTGCTGCGCCATGACCAGCATGGACGCATCCGCCGTCACGACATGATGCGGCGTTCCGGCGCGAATGAAACCGTCAATGGTGTCCAGCGCGTCTCGCATGGTGACGCGGTGAACGGGCATGTCTAAAATATGGATGGTGGGCAGAGTGGCAGGCATAGCGAATGGGGCAGACGTTACCGAAGTCGCAGATAAGGTTGTCATTAGGGTGCTTCTTGTTTCCACGCCGCGCTGCGATAGAGTACAATAGAAGGTGAGACAAGCGACGTTGAAAATGGAATTGAAAAGCGCAGCGACAGCCTACACTATCAGTACGCTTTAGCGCGGCGCATTGGCAAATTTGCAGGCCATGGGCCTGTAGCTAGTATACCCGACAGAAAGGGGTCAGGATTCAGGATTCAGGGGTCAGGCAAATACATGCCTTACTTGTTCTAT
This sequence comes from uncultured Chthonomonadaceae bacterium, assembly GCA_963835065.1. GTDB lineage: Bacteria > Armatimonadota > Chthonomonadetes > Chthonomonadales > Chthonomonadaceae > CAWFQB01. The sequence continues at coordinate 46,389 of CAWIEK010000054.1, forward strand.
CGTATACTGTAGAACGGGCTTACGAAGCAATACCCTGAATCCTGAATCCTGAATCCTTTGCGAAAAAGGTTATCCCGTGATAAGTTCAAGACGGCTGGCCCGCGAATGGGCCTTAAAAATATTATATCAGAGGGAGCATGTCACGCCTGCCGCGCAAGCGGCGCTGGAAACCGCGCGCCGCGAAATCGAGCGGGCGGGGGAGCGCTTGCGCCAGCAAATCATGCGCGAAGCCGTAGAGATCGCGGTGGGCGCATTGCGGAGCGGGCAGGAGCAGTTGGAGCGCGAAGTGACGCAGGCCGGCTACAGTTTTACGGAAACCCGCGAACTGCTGCACGACCTGCGCAATAATGCCAATGCCGTGCGCAACAAGCGCCCCATACCCCTCGTGGTTCGGGAGATGGCGCAGGCGTTTGCCCTGCTCGACGAACTGCGGATGCAGGGCGAGCGGCTTACGCCTCCGCTGCGCGCCGAAACCGTAAGCGGCTTTCTGTCGGAAGCGCGCGAACGGCTGCAAGACCATGCCCGCGTTGTGCGCGAACGGCTTGAGCAGGAAATGGTGAACGACGCGCAGGAACGCCTGCGGCTGGAATTCGTGCAGCGCGGTTCTCATGCGGCGAGTGGTTCCCTTGTGGAGCAAATCTGTCTGGATGTGTTCACGTCCGGCCTGCGCGACCTACTGCCCGAAGCAAGCCCGCCCTTGGAGCGCGCGCTTGCCCTTGCCGCTTCGCGCCTGTTGAGCGAGGTCCCGTACTGGCAGGAGCAGCGCATTGACCGTCTGTTCCGCGAACCGTCGTCCGCCCTGCCGAATACGGCACGGCGCATCCGCATCAGCGCCGTTGCCCAGACGTTCGGGCTGTCGGAAGGGGAAATCGCCGGCCTGCCCGCCTTGCAGCCGCCGCGCCTGCTGTCGGCGGCATCGGGCGGGCTTGTCGCGCCGGAAGCAGGACAGGGTTCCGATCCTCTGAACGCCCTCATCGCGCAATTGTCTGCCGAAGACACTGCCCGCCTGCAGGCGTTTGCGCGGCAGGCGCGGCAAAACCTGCCCGAACGCCTGGAAGCGGAGTTCCGTAAGGAAGGCATCGCGTTCGTGCAGGCAGTGGTTGCCAACCGTCCGTCCGGCGTGTCCCATGCGGACATGCAGGCGTATTTGCGAACTCAGCGCGAAACATTCAACCGGGCGCAGGCGGAGCGTTGGAAAAAGGTCGGCGCGATTGTAGAAAAGCAGATTGGGGATTGGCTGCGAACATCCGGTTTCGCGCTCCGTCTGGTGCAGGGCGTGTCTGCCAGACAAAGCGAAATTGACGCCGCCATTGTCGCCCTGTCTGCCGGCTGGAATCTGGAGCGGCAAGTGGCTGTAGACCGCAGCATCCTGCGCATCGGCGGCTACGAGATGCTATTCATGGACAACATTCCCACTGCCGCGTCCATCAATGAAGCCGTCGAACTCGCCAAAAAGTACAGCACAACTAAGTCCGGGCGTTTCGTCAATGGCGTTTTGGGCGCGCTCGCTGTCCAGGTCGGCAGCAAAGCCGCCGCGCCCGCCGAACCGCAAACATCCGCCACCGACAACGCCGCAAATGACAATGACGACTTAATTGACATCTCCGAAGACGAAGAGGTTGATATAGACGAAAACTCTTCCGACAGCGACCGCAGTATGGATGAGGAAAACGGATAATGGCAGAAGAGCAGGCAACAGAAGGAAATGCTGAACGCGGAATGATGAGTGATGAATTGAATTCCCATTCATCACTCAGCACTCAGCACTCATCACTTCCTTCCCCCTCAACCCTCCTCGACGGCATGGCAACCGCGCGAACCCTGCGGGCGGAAATCGCCGAACAGGTGCGGGACGTAAAGGCGAAGGGCGTCATTCCGCATCTGGCTGCCGTGCTGATCGGGGCGGACCCCGCCTCAGAAACGTATGTCGCCATGAAGCAGAAGGCGTGTAAATGGGTGGGCATGGACAGCAGCGTTCACCGCCTGCCCACCGATACCACGCAGGCCGAAGCGGAAGCCCTCGTAGAACGCTTAAACGCCGATCCTGCCATAAGCGGCATTTTGGTGCAGCATCCCCTGCCCAAACATCTGCATGAGCCGGCGGTTCTGGATCGCGTATCCCCCGGCAAAGACATTGACGGCATCAGTCGCATGAGTCTGGGCGGACTTATCAACAACGAACCCGCGTTTCCGTCCTGCACCCCGGCAGGCATCATCGAACTGCTGGACAGATACCACATTCCCATTGAGGGCAAAACGGCGGTTGTCGTGGGACGCAGTATCATTTTGGGCAAGCCCGTCGCCATGATGCTGCTCAACCGCAACGCTACCGTCACGATCTGCCATTCGCGGACGCCCAATCTGGCCGAAGTGACGCGGCAGGCGGACATTCTCGTGGCGGCAGTGGGGCGCGCGGAACTGATTACCGGCGACATGATCAAGCCGGGCGCAGCCGTCATGGACGCGGGCTACAATCGCGTTGAGGGCAGGGGCGGCGATGTGGGCGACGTGCATTTCGAGTCCGCTTCCCGCGTAGCGGCTTACATCACGCCCGTTCCCGGCGGCGTCGGCCCCATGACCATTGCCATGCTCCTGCGCAACACGCTCCATGCGGCTCAGGCAACCCTTGCCTCTTCCCCTTGATATTCCCAACCAAAAATCCTGTTTCTCATCTATTTCTCATAAAACAGCCTTGTCAACAAAGGGATAAGGCTTCGCAAAAGCGAATAGGAACACGCACTGCACAGGCCGGCATTTGCCGGCCTGTATAATTTTGTAAAAAATTTCTAATTTCAAGCCGCCCTCATTGCGTCTCCAATCGCATAAATAAGTTGCTCCCCTCTCCTGGCGCGCAGCGCGGTCAGGAGAGGGGCCGGGGGTGAGGCAAACCGAAGGAGCAAAGCCGTGACGGAAGAAGAAAAGCGATTGCAGGACGCCGCGACGCATCGCGTGGACTGGAAAGAGTGGGGGCCGTACCTGTCGGATCGGGCATGGGGAACCGTGCGCGAGGATTACAGCGCGGACGGCAGCGCGTGGGACTATTTCCCGCACGACCATGCCCGTTCCAAAGCGTACCGCTGGAGCGAAGACGGGCTGATGGGCATTTCGGAGCGCCGCCAGCACCTGTGCTTTGCCCTCGCGCTGTGGAACGGCAAGGACGCCATTCTCAAGGAGCGCTTGTTCGGGCTGACCGGGCCGCAGGGCAATCACGGCGAGGATGTCAAGGAGTATTATTTCTATCTCGACTCCACGCCCACGCACTCGTATATGAAGGCGCTGTACAAGTACCCGCAGGCCGCGTATCCGTACAGTCAACTGGTAGAAGAAAATGCGCGGCGCGGACGGATGCAGCCGGAGTATGAACTCGTAGATACGGGCATTTTCAACGAGAACCGCTATTTTGACGTGTTCGTGGAATACGCCAAAGCCGAAGCCCACGACATTCTCATCGAGATAACCGTTGTCAATCGCGGCCCCGATGCGGCGGAATTGGACGTGCTGCCCACGCTCTGGTTCCGCAACAGCTGGAACTGGGGCGAAAACACGCCGCGCCCCTCCTTAAAGCTGCTGCCCGTGGATGAAGTGGCCCATGCCAACGACATGCGGGTTATCAAAGCCGAGCATGTGTATGTGCCGACCTCCTACCTGGCCTGCCAATCCCTGCATCCCGCGCCCGAACTGCTGTTTACCGAAAACGATACCAACAACGTTCGGCTGTACCAGTCCGCCAATGCGACGCCATACGTCAAGGACGGCATCAATGATTATGTTGTCAATGGCAAAAAGGAAGCCGTCAACCCCGCGCAAACGGGAACCAAAGCCGGCGTCCGCTACCATCTTACCCTTCAGTCGGGAGAAACCCAAATCCTGCGCCTGCGCCTGATGCCCGAATTGGGAGAATCCATGCCCCTGAGCGGCTCCTTTGATTACATTATGGAGACGCGCAAGCGGGAAGCCGACGAGTTTTACGCCACCGTGACGCCGCCCGATTTATCCGATGACGCCAAGATGGTGCAGCGGCAGGCGCTTGCCGGGCTGATGTGGAGCAAGCAGTACTACCACTACGACGTGCGCAAATGGCTTGACGGCGACCCCGGCCAGCCGCCCCCGCCCCCGCAGCGCAAGCACGGACGCAACGCCGATTGGCGGCATCTGGACAACTTCGACGTGTTTTCCATGCCGGATGCGTGGGAATATCCCTGGTACGCCGCATGGGATTTGGCGTTTCATTGCATCCCGCTTGCCATGATAGACCCCGCGTTCGCCAAGCGCCAATTGCTCCTGCTGTGCCGCGAATGGTACATGCACCCCAACGGACAGTTGCCCGCGTATGAGTGGGCGTTCGGCGACGTGAACCCACCCGTTCATGCGTGGGCGGCTTTGCGCGTGTACAAAATAGATAAGCGCGTGACCGGCAAGGCCGACACCGCGTTTTTGGAGCGCATTTTCCACAAGCTGATTATCAACTTTACGTGGTGGATCAACCGCAAAGACCCGGACGGGCGCAACGTCTTTCAGGGCGGCTTTCTGGGATTGGACAACATCGGCGTATTCGACCGCAGCGCCCCCCTGCCCAACGGCCAGCGCCTGGAGCAGTCCGACGGCACGGCGTGGATGGGCATGTTCTGCCTCAATATGCTCGCCATTGCCCTGGAACTCGCCCGCAACGACGCCGTTTACGAGGATGTAGCGACCAAATTTTTTGAACATTACATGTACATCGCGGGCGCGTTGAACAGCCTCGCGGAAGAGGGCGTGTCGCTGTGGGATGACACCGACCAGTTCTTTTACGACGTGCTGCGCCTGCCGAATGGACACGCCATCCCGCTCAAAGTGCGCTCGCTTGTCGGCCTGATTCCCCTGTTGGCGGTAGAAACCATCGAGCAGTCCGACCTGGACCGCTTCCCCGGTTTCGCCGAGCGCATGAGGTGGTTCCTCGAAGAGCGTAAAGACCTGTCCGACCTGGTATCGCGCATGACGGTTCCGGGGCAGGCGGATCGGCGCTTGCTGTCGCTGGTGCGCGCGTTCCGCATGAAGGCATTGCTCAACAAGGCGCTGGACCCCAATGAGTTCTTGAGCGAATTCGGGCTGCGCGGCCTCAGCAAGTACCATCATGACCACCCGTATGTGCTGAACATAGACGGCGAGACCCGCGTGGCCGATTACGAGCCGGCGGAATCCACATCGGGCGTGTTCGGCGGCAACAGCAACTGGCGCGGTCCCATCTGGTTCCCCATCAACTTCCTGCTGGTGGAGGCTTTGCAGCGTTTCCATTACTATTACGGCGACGGTTTTCAGGTGGAGTGTCCCACGGGTTCCGGCACGATGCTGACGCTGTGGCAAACCGCCGAGGAACTCTCGCGCCGCATGACACACCTGTTCCTGCGCCGCGAGGACGGTACGCGCCCGGTCTTCGGCGACGTTGCCCTGTTCCAAAACGACCCCCACTGGCGCGACTACATCCCCTTCCACGAGTATTTCCACGGCGACACCGGCAAAGGGCTGGGAGCCAGCCACCAAACCGGCTGGACGGCGCTCGTGGCAAAACTGATTCAACAAAGCGGGGAGTGAAGGAAGAAAAGAAGAAAAGGAGAAAAGGAGAGGGGAGAAAAACCACAGAGGGCAGGGAGAACACGGAGAAGGTTGAAAGCAATCGACGTGGAAATACCGGCTTGTAGGCGCTTCGCGCCTATGTTATATCTTGAACTATTCAGGTATAATTCAACAAGCTATTTTCCTGTCGCTGCATTGAGAGAAGGGAGGAACGATCATGCCAACCGAAGCGCGTCGCAGAGGGCCGAAGAAGCGACTTATAGAACCGGTGAGGTTGTCTACGCAGTTGGAAAAGTCTACTATTGACAAGCTCGCCTCGTATTGTGAAGAACATCGTATTCCGCTGACAGTGGGATTTACCAGAGCAATAGAGATGTTAGTACAACCGGAAAACGGGCGCGTGACCGCTCTGGCGAGTGAGCAGGCATTGCGCAAGATATGGGACACGCCGGAAGAGGATGAAGCGTGGCAGCATTTGTAAAAGGGGATATTGTCGTAGTTCCCTTCCCGTTTTCTGTCGGCCCCGGTTCCAAGCGTCGGCCAGCGCTCGTCGTGGCGTCGTGGCCGTTTGCGGGCAGCACGGATTACCTGCTGTGTCTTATCTCCAGCCAGGCCGTAAACGCCCCGTATATCATGCGACTGGAAGCGAGCGACATTCAGGGCGGTACACTCAGCCGCCAGAGTTATGTGCGCCCATCTTATCTATTTGCTGCCGATGAAGGGATGATTGTTTACAAAGTGGGAACATTGGAAAGTGGCAAGTTCACGCAAGTAGTGGAGACAATCATCGGCGTGTTGCAGTAGATAAATTGTGATCCAACGAGCAACACCATGAACAAACGCCGCTTCAAACGCTCTATCCTCCTTGCTTGCGGCCTGTTGCTCGTACTGGTGAATATGCCGGGTTTGTTGCTGTGGAAAGCAAAGCGACAGTACGCCCTCAACCGCCAACTGATTGCCGCTCTTGAACGCTACGATAATAAGCAGGCGCTTTCCCTCGTTAATGCCGGAGCCGACTCGAACACGCGCTACAACGCTTCGCCTGCGCCTTCCCTGCCGCAACTGGCGCGGCAGCTACTTCATCGTTCACCGCCGCTTGTAGATGACAGTTCTACGGCGTTCCTGTTTGTTTGTGGAGCGCACTGGCATTTTTCAGATCGTTTCATCATTGTGCGTGAAAAAAAATCGGAAGAGGGGCTTTTAGTTCGTACTATGCTGGCGAATGGCGGGGATTGCAACGCCAGAGACTCACAAGATGTATCCGCTCTGCATTGGGCTATTTGGCGTGACTATTCGGAGACGGTTCAACTTCTTCTGGAATATGGCGCGAACGTCAACGATCAAGATAGAGAAGGCAAGACACCGCTGATGTTAGCTGTTGAGGTACGCGACACGGGCATGACGCGCCTTCTGCTAGAGCATGGCGCGAACGTTTCTATGGCAGATAAATAGGGCGATACTGCTTTGCATTTCGCTGTAAGTAGCGACTATGGTGAAGATCGCCTCCATCTTCTAATGGCACATGGAGGCGATCCGAATTATCGTAACAAGAAGGGCGTTACTCCAATCATGCTTGCCCAACAGGCGGGGCGTCCCGACCTTGTAGCGCTGCTGCGGGGAAACGGTAGGTTCTACCCTCATCCGGCCTATATACAGCAACGCACAATGTCAGCGTACTTACACTCTTCTTGGTAACGCGGGAACGGTCAGGGAGAAGGGCTGGGGTTGAGGGTACGCGCTCGCAGCAGGAATTACTTTTGAGGCATCAGAATCATGCAGACAGTGTGACGCTGCTGTGAAAGGGCGCAAAGAAACCTATGAACAAAGGCCGGCTTCAACGTTCGGCCCTCCTTGCTTGCAGCCTGCTGTTGTTGGTGGTGGCTGTGCCTTGTGTACTGACGTGGCGAGAATGGCGACAGGAGCATCTTAATCGCGCTCTAATCACGGCGCTTCAACGTAATAAGGCTCAGGAGGCTATGGCATTGCTGGAGCAAGGAGTGGATGCGAAAACCCACGCTGCCACTCCTGATACACGCTCCTTTCGACAGATGCTCTGGGATTATAATGTACCCAAGAATTCGGACAATGGTTTAAGGTGGTGGCTGTGTCACAATGAACATAGGAGAACCCATCATGTCTACAATCCGTAAACGCTATTCTGCCGAATTCAAGGCCAAGTTGGCTCTGGAAATGGTCAAAGGCAACCACACTCTCGCCGAGATTGCCAGTGACGCGCAAGTACATCCCAATCTGCTGATGCAGTGGAAGAAACAACTGCTCGACAGCCTGCCCACCGTCTTTGCCGACAAGCGGGTCAAGGACAACAAAGACCAGGAAGAGAAAGAAGCCCAACTCTACCAGCAGATCGGCCAACTCAAAGTCGAACTCGACGTCCTTCCCTTTCCGGCTCAAAAAAAATCAGGCCGCCTCGGTTGAGACATTGCGGCAGCGGGTCGAAACCGACCATGCGCAGATCAGTATTGCCCGTCAATGTGACCTGTTGGGCTTGTCGCGTTCGGGCTACTACTACCAGCCGACAGGCGAAAGCGAACTCAATATGCTTCTCATGCGCCTGATAGATAAGGAGTACACCGCCCATCCGTTCTTCGGCTGTCGCAAAATGGTACATGTGCTGCGCACAGACGGGTATGTCGTCAACAAGAAGCGGATTGCCCGCTTGATGGCGGTCATGGGCTTGCAGGCGATGGTTCCGGGTCCGAATACGAGTCGTTCCTGTCCTGAGAACCCGGTGTACCCGTACCGGCTGCGCGGTGTCAAGATCACAGCGGTCAATCAGGTGTGGAGTTGTGACCTCCCCTCTATTCCCTTACCGAAAGGATTTGTGTACCTGTTCGCCATTCTCGATTGGTATAGCCGCTTCGTCCTGAACTGGCAACTTTCCAACACACTCGACCCCACCTTCTGTCTCGAAGGACTGGATCAGGCACTGGGAAGCGGCAAGCCCACGATCTTCAATAGTGATCAAGGCGTCCAATTTACCAGCAAAGAGTTCACCGGTCGCTTGCTATCCGCTGACATTACGATCAGCATGGATGGGCGGGGCCGGGCGCTGGACAACATCTTCGTGGAACGCTTATGGCGAACGGTCAAGTATGAAGACGTCTATCTGAAAGGCTACGAAACGCCCAAAGAAGTGTACAGCGGATTGTGCGACTACTTTCAGTTCTATAATGAAGCGCGGCCGCATCAGGCATTGGGCTACAAAACGCCGGCCCAAGTGTATCACCAATCGCTCGGTTGTTAGAGTACCGACAACCGACACAACGGCCACCTTAAACAACGCGAAAATTTGTCTTGACAAAGGGGGACACTATACTCGTTGCCTGTATGGATAGAAACAAAAATTCCTCCACTCCTAAACTTCAGGAATGGAGGAACAGAGTGATAGTTACTAACGAAAACCTTAACCCTCGTCTTCGTCCTCTTCCTCAACTTCGGCCAGATTGACGATGGGGATTTCCGCGCCCTTGTTGCGGATGCGGCCTTCGATCTCGTCCATCAGCGGCTCATTGTCTTCCAAGAAGGTACGCGCGTTTTCCCGTCCCTGCCCAAGCCGAATGTCGTTGAACGAGAAGTAAGCGCCCGCCTTGTGGATGATGCCCATGTCCACGCCCATGTCCAGCATACTGCCCGAACGGCTGATGCCCTTGCCGAACATGATGTCGAACTCGGCCTGCCGGCATGAGAACGTTCCACATTGCAGGAACAAACCGAAGTGGCGTATAATAGGACACAACAAAAACAAAACCGAAGAAGATTAGCCAGAGGAGATTAGCATGGATGAGGCGACCTATAAACAGTGGTGTCCGTTGCACTGGCGAAGCGCGTTAGGGGAACCGTTAAGCGCGGAAGAACAGGCGCGTTATGAGGCGGGATTGCGGCAGTTGGAAGCGGAGGAAAATATCGGATTCGACATGGCGGGGTTACAACAAGTTCGTGAGCAAATCCGGCAAACGGAGGCGGAACGGCAGCAGTTGGAAGCACGGCGTCAGGAGTTGGAAGCCCGTATCGCGCGACTGGAAGCCGCGATGAGTGAGCGCGACAAGCAGGCTCTCGGAATTGGACGTTAGGCGTGGCGCACCCGAAACATGAACAGGTGCGCCGACGTTACGCCTTTTGCTGCGGCTATTGTGGCGTGTCGGAGGAAAGCGCGGGCGGCGAACTAACGATTGACCATTATCAGCCGGTTTCTGCCGGTGGCGATAACAGCGACGACAATCTGGTGTACGCCTGCTGGCGCTGCAACCTCTACAAAAGCGACAATTTTCCTTCTGCTGCCGGTATTGCCATTGGACACCGTCTGCTGCATCCGCTATTGGATGATGTCAGCGCCCACATACTGGCGAACGAAATCACCGGCTATCTGGAACCCCGCACGGAAACAGGGCATTTTCACATTCTCACGCTACACCTGAACCGTCCGGCCTTGATAATCCACCGTCAACGCTACTGGCTGCGTTCCCTGTCCGATGACGTGCTGCGAATGAATGTGGAAGATGTTCAAAGGCTGCGCAGTCTGCTTGCCGATGCTGAAGCGCGTTTGCTTCTCATCGAGACAGGTGTAAACATTGCTGCGGACTCGAACAGGCCAGACAGTGAAGAGTAACCTGAGCGGCGTAGCGAATGTAACAGCGTAAGAATGTCACAAAGGAGGCAGGCATAATGGAGGAGTCAGCATATAAACAATGGTGGCCGTTGCATCGGCGAACGGCAGTGGGCGAGCCACTGAGCGCGGAAGAACAGGCGCGTTATGAGGCAGGATTGTGCCAATTAGAAGCGGAAGAACCGCCCATCCAAAGTAGCATTGATGAATTGCGGCAGGCGCGGCAACAAATGTTAGCGGCGCAAGCAGAGTACCATCAGTTACAACGGCAATACGAAGCCATGCAAGCCGAAATAACAACCTTGGAAGCGCATCTTGATGAACCTACAAAGTAGTTGTTAAAAGTCGGAAAGTAAGCAGGTAAATAGGCATGTGTCAGAGAATTAAGCCATATCTACTCTGAGGTTCTTGCCACAACACTGTCGCGGAGGTTGATACAACAATGATTAGTAAAGAGGCATCTTTTATACGACAAGGCTTTGACCATCTTGGTGAACTAAACGCTAAATTGCGTGATCTCCGGGGTTTTGATACTCTCGCAAATGAACTTCTTCAAAATGCTGATGATGCCAAGGCTACGCAAGTTGTATTCGATGTTCGTGACAACTTTCTTATGGTTGAAAACAATTCTGTTTTTCAGGATTGTGGCGACATAACTCAGGATGAATGTTCATGGGTGTTTGATCCTGCTATCAAGCATCGGTGTGACTTCCATCGTTTCATAAATATGGCAGGCGGAGACAAACGAAACCAAGAGGGAACAACCGGAGCCTTCGGTTTTGGCTTTGTATCTGTTTATCAGCTTACGAACCATCCTGAACTGATTTCGGGAACTCGCCATTGGCAGATGCACCCGGAGGATACAGAAGACAAACGCATCCATATACAGGAGATGTCAGAACCCTTCAATGGAACGCGGTTCATTTTCCCATGGGCAACCGATCCAGAATGTACATTACGCAGACGCTTGGGTTCTCCTGCTATCCGCCCGGAACAAATTGAAGATTTTGCTGCAAAAGTGTCTGTAAGTATTCCGCAATCTATCCTTTTTCTGCATCATATCAAGCGTGTTGAGATCAGAAGAAACGGCGTACTTATCAAAGTTGTTGAGCGGACGCGAGAAGGTAATACTACAACAATCTTTGATGGAAAACAAGCGACTATCTGGCATGTTTTTGAGGGGAACTTCGATTCTCAAGCCGCTTTTTTAAGAAACTTACATAACGGCTACATTGAGGATAAAAGACAATCGAAGGTCTTGATTGCTATTTGTCATGATGCTGCAAATGTGCAAGGATTGTACTATGCTACATTGCCGACACAGCATCAAACTAACCTGCCAGTTCATGTAAATGCCGACTTCTACCCCGAATCTAGCCGGAAGAACCTTGCGTTTGGCGTAGGGTACGAAGGTGATTGGAACATGGCTGCTATTGCTGCCGCTGCCGAAGCGCTTGCCAACGCCTTACCCGAACTTTGCAACCTTCTTGGCTATCAGAGCGTTTGGCGGTTGATTAAGCAGGTGGAGCAAGCGCATCGTAACGCTCAAGGGCAAATCAAGCAGACTGCAACGAAGTATTGGGAGGTTTTGAAACCTGTTGTGAGTCGCTCGGCCATTGTCTATACATCAACAGGAGAGTGGCGCACACCCGATAAAGCGCATTTGCTTGACAAACGGGAAATAGAGCAACCATGCTTGCCAATATTGGAACAACTGAATTTACCAATTGTTCACCCGGAACTGAATACCTACCACTCTATTTTGACGTCGGTTGAAGTTAACGTTCTTAATGCCTTTGATCTTAGCGAGGCTCTTACGAACTACGGGCTTGATGAACCTGTTAGTGCTGATGAGGCTCCGCATTGGCTGCGTGACCCGGAGCAGCATGAGTTGCTTGCTGCGGAAGTTGCTATTTTGTTGGGGCGGGTCAACCAAAGTTCCTCGCTTGCCAAGCAGAAAATGAGCGACTGCGCCATTGCCAAATCCACAAACGGCAGGTTCTGTCCTCCCTCTGTTCTGTGGAACGCTTCGTTGGAAGTTGTGAGCGCGTTTGAACCTTTAGGAATGACTGCGAAATTTGCCGCGTTTGACAATCCAGTGGGAATTAAGAAGTTAGTCAGGGACTTTGATGTTGCAGCCCTCTTAACGCTTTTGGAACAGGTATCTCCAGACACCTTCGCGCATCTGTGGACACAAGACGCAACACAGATATTAGACTTAATTGGCCTATGCGCCGCCTACAAAGCTACCTTTCGTCAGGATACACAGGCACGGGAAAGACTACGCAAACTAAAAATATGGCCCGCGGGCGACAGATTACATTCGCTGCACCTACTTGATGTTCCCGGCAACTTTGTTGATCCGTTCGGGCTTGCCACACTCGTTGATGAGCGAGTTGTCTCGGAGTACCACAAATTCTTGACAGAGGATTTGAAGGCGCAAGAGCTTACTATTCAACACTATGCGGGCAAAAAGATTCCAGAGTGGTGTAACTCAGGCACTCAGATCAACGCGGCCGATTGCCAGCGCCTGCTCACTGAACTTGCAAAACACATAAACACCCTGCAAAATGAGACGCAAGTAAAAAGCGCCCTAGCAACCTGTGCGCTGATTCCCTGTCAAGACAACACTCTTCGTGCCGCGAAAGCTGTCTATTTCGCCTCGGAAGAAGTATCAAAGCTTTTAGGTCAGAACGCGCCTGTTGCAGTGATTCCCGATGAAAGCAAACTCAGTGTTGAACCTTTTCTAAAATGGCTCGGTGTTGCCACACTTCCACGTCCTGCCGATGTTATGGCGCGAATCAGTACGATAAGCCAACAGCCCTCGGCAGTGGCTGCAAACCGCGAATCGATGCAGAAGATTTTCTACAGATTGGGCAAATACTGGGATAAGTATAGCCCTGAGCAGCATAAAGAGTTTGAAGCGCTACGTACACATAAATGGCTGCCTGTTGAAGACAGATATGATCGCTGGTTTGCGCCTTCCGAAGTGCATACACTAATCCAAAAGCATCTTTTCGCGACAACCGGACTGTTTTTGGATGTTCCTTACAATGAGCAGAATGAAGTTTCAGCATTAAGGCAGTTCTTGCCAATCGAAACAAGACCGTCCTGCGAACTTGTTGTCAGGCATCTTCAGAATTTTGCGAATGAAGACAAAGAGGTTCATAGAGCCGTTTATGCCTTCTTAAATGAAGCTGCTCAGAATGGCAACCCGGCAGTACAACGTCTTAAAGGGCAACGCTGCCTTTCATTAGGAGGCAAGGGATACGTTCAGCCTGATCAAGTTTTTTGGAAGCAACACAAATTCCATCCCTATCTGCTCTCACTGAGCAGTGACTTTGAAGCCTATCGTGACTTGCTGAAAGTTCTTCAAGTACGTGAAGAACCACAGGCGGCAGACGCTATTGACTTGCTTCGTACGATAGCGGATACCAACGACAATAAGCGTCTCGATGACGCCAAGCATGCCACTATTATGGAGAGTTGGGCGCTGATTAGTGACGCGCTGCAACAAGGATTGATAACCTCCGGGGCATTAGAGCCGTTACGCGCATGTAAGGTAGTTCCGAATCAGGAGGGATACCTTCAACTACCACGATGGATGTTCTTTGAAGATAAGCCTAACCTTGCAGAGCGTTTTGGCGATTTTTTGAAGGATAACGTCATATCTCGAACGCCATCCACGGGGCTGGGAATGGAACTTGCAGGGGTACTCCCCTGAAGTTGAGCCGTTGAAATCAATTTGGTAGAATGTACCGACCCCATACCTGCAGAGGATTTACAGCAGGTTTTACAGGAACGTCAACACCTGATTGAGCGCGTAATCTACCCGGAACGAACTGAAGATCGACGTTGGAACACTGACGCGCTGGATCTGTTGAAACTCCAATGGTGTTCATGGCTTGAAGTTGGCTATACCCTGAAAGCGTTCAACCGAGCAACTCCGGGAGACACAGAAGCGGTTGATACTTTTTATGATTTTGCTGACAATACCTTGTATATCCAACGCAGCAGCGAGGTACCGTGGCTTGAGATTTCCAGTGGGCTGGCTTATGTGATGAACCGAGACGCCAAAGAAGGCACGGTTGCAGCAACTCTTGCCTATGCATTAAGTGCGCAGTCGTTCCAAAAAGGCAGTCAGGCACTTGATAAGTTAAAAGTACCGCCGCTTCAAGCAGATGAAGAATATGAAGCCGCTTTGTCTATTCCTGCCAGTATGGGCGGTATTGATACTTCGGAAACAGACGGCTTTGAAGTCAACACCGATATTGAAGATGGGCCGATAGATGACGCCGTTGATGAGGAAAAGCAAGAGCAACAAACCAACAAATCTGATGAAGTGCGTGTCGCCTTCAATAGTGAAAGTAAACATCAACAGGCACAACACCCCATAAGGGAAGTGGCAGATTCAACTCACTCATCTTCTACAGAAGCTAATGATTCGATGAGCGACAGACCTTTACCTACAGAGGCGTCTGATAAGCCTGCTAACACCAGCAAGGCGAATGACAAGGGCATGAATAGCAAGGAACAACGGACGTTCCAAATATGCCTGCCAACACTTCCAAAAATGTGCAGGCGGACACACCGCATAACATACAACATGAACCACGTTCGCCTGAGAACACAGCAAAACGCTCAATTTCAGAAGCCGAATCACAGCACAATAAGGCACAGCATACCCCTTCACGCTCTGCGCCAGATCACAACTCGGAAAGTCGCGCCGATTACGCGGGACGAATGCGTTCTTACGTCTTTTCGACATCAACAACTAAGGCGGATGAAGAGACGCGCCGACGCAATACGGAGCCGATTGACAAAGCAGGGATGGGGCGTGTTCTTGCCGCCGAGCAACAGGCAGGGCGTATACCCGAAGCCATGCCGCACAATAACCCTGGCTACGACATTTACTCGCTTGACGCAACAGGTGAAAACGAGCGTTATATCGAAGTGAAGTCGCTTTCCAGCAATTGGCAGGTAAAGGGAGTTCTGGTTTCCGCAACGCAGTTCACGATGGCGCAACGTTTGGGGCAAAAGTTCTGGCTATACGTTGTTGAACGGGCAGATCAGGATGATTTTTGTATTACACGCATCCAAAATCCCGCGCAACGTGTCAATGAATTTATGTTTGATGATGGCTGGCGGGCTTGCATGGAAGGAGAAGATGTAGGAGAAGATTAACACATCACATGACGATATTGTGGACAGTTGCACTCTGCTACCAGACGTTTGTAGTGGAGCAGGGCGCGGCGTACTTCGGGCGTGAGTTCACCCGGCGGCTGGGACAAGGTACGGAGAAACACTTCGCCTTCTTCCTGCGTCAGGATGCGCCGGCTTTGCGCCATTGCTTCGGGATCGGTATACGCGCCGCCCTCGCACTCTTCTTCTGCCGATGTTTCTTCCAATTCGCGCTTAATAGTCGCTGCCATTGTGTTTCGCCTCCTCTGCACAGTATAACACGGCACATGGCAAAGTTTCAACAAGTGAGCAATGCGCCGCCAAAACAAAAACACCCCTTCTCCTAATGTTGGAAGAAGGGGTATGTCTACGAGTGGACGCCCGGTGAGGGGATTTAGAAAACCTTAAATCTCGTCTTCGTCCTCTTCCTCGACTTCGGCCAGATTGACGATGGGGATTTCCGCGCCCTTGTTGCGGATGCGGCCTTCGATCTCGTCCATCAGCGGCTCATTGTCTTCCAGGAAGGTGCGCGCGTTTTCCCGTCCCTGCCCAAGCCGAATGTCGTTGAACGAGAAGTACGCGCCCGCTTTGTGGATGATGCCCATGTCCACGCCCATGTCCAGCATACTGCCCGAACGGCTGATGCCCTTGCCGAACATGATGTCGAACTCGGCCTGCCGGAAGGGGGGCGCGACCTTGTTCTTGACGATCTTCACCTTGACCCGCGCTCCGACCGCATCGGTTCCGTTCTTGACGGTTTCCGTGCGGCGCACTTCCATGCGGACGCTGGCGTAATACTTCAAGGCCATGCCGCCGCTCGTGGTTTCCGGGTTGCCGAACATCACGCCGATCTTCTGGCGCAACTGGTTGATGAAAATGGCCGCCGTGTTCGTGCGGTTGATGCTGCCCGCCACTTTGCGCAGGGCTTGCGACATCAGGCGCGCGTGAACGCCCATGTGCGAGTCGCCCATGTCGCCTTCCAGTTCCGATTTCGGGAACGAGGGCGGCAACGGAGTCCAGCACCACGATGTCAATGGCGCTTGACCGGATCAGCGCGTCCATGATGTCCAGCGCTTCCTCGCCCGTTGTCGGCTGCGAGATGAACAGGTTGTCAATGTCCACGCCCAGGTTCTTGGCGTATTCCGGGTCAATGGCGTGTTCCACGTCCACATACGCGCACACGCCGCCCTTTTTCTGCGCCTGCGCGATGGTCTGGAGCGCAATCGTGGTTTTACCCGACGACTCCGTGCCGTAAATTTCCGTGATGCGTCCGCGCGGAATGCCGCCCACGCCCAATGCCATGTCGAGGGCGATGGAGCCGGTGGAAATGGAGTCCACCTGCAGGCGCATGGACTGTCCCAGGCGCACCACGCTGCCTTTGCCGAACTGCTTCTCAATGCCGGAGAGCGCCATGTCGAGCGCTTTGGTTTTTTTGGCGTCTAACTTGCCGATTTCTTCGATTGCCACGTGGAGTGGTCCTTTCTGGCTTCGCCGAAGTTCTGACGAAGCGGGTCACGTGAGGACGCAGCGGCGTTCCACCTGCCGCCGCCCCCGCGCTGCCCGTACATGACTACAGCGAGGGAACGACGCACAAGCTGCCTGCGGCAGAGGTATCAGGTATCAGGTATCAGGTTTCAGGAAATGCTTCTTCTTACATGGAATTATTGTCCCTGTAAAGTAAAGGAGTAGCACAACCTGACACCTGACACCTGACACCTGACACCTGCGCCCGGGAACACGGGTGGCCTCCGGTTTAGCGCACAGGGTCAAACATAGAAAATCTGTCTACCTATTATACTCGCTGCGCGTTCCAAACGCAAATGATTTTACAAGGGTGTGTACCGCGCCGTCAGGACGGAGTTCCGACTGCATCAGCGCGCACTCCTGCGCCGAAAACGCGCCCAATGCGCTGCGAAATTCCGGTTCGCTTTGCAGCATGGGCAGGTTTTTGGCGACCATTTCGCTGCCTTCCCGCGTTTTCATGCGCGCAAGGGTGATATGCGGGATGTAAGGCTTGGTTTCCGCCGCAAATCCCTGTTTGGCGAGTTCTACATTGATATACTGCGCGGTCTGCTGCATAACCGGAACGCCCGCCGTCGCGCCGACCCATAAAACTTGCGGATTGCGCTGTTTGGGAAACGCGCCGATGTGCCCAACGTCGAGTGTCCATTCCACCGAACGCGCCGATGCCCGCTCCACGCCCGCAATGACAGCCGCCAATTCGCTATCTTCCACATCGCCCAAAAACTTCAATGTGAAATGAAACTGTTCGGGCGCAGTCCAGCGAACGCCTTCCGTGCCAATCACGTCGCGCAGCCGCGTTTGAACCTGCTTCATCGCGTCGCGTATCTCGTCCGGCAGCAGTATCGCCACAAAAAGCCGTTTCATCTCAGTCGTCTTGTGCCGCCGCGTTCGCGTGAAGCGCTGGTTCGTGGGCGCGGTAATACTGAAACACCTGATCTACGCTGAACGTGTCCGGGTCTTTGGGAATAAACAGGACGGGTTCCAGCGGGTCGTAGTCAAGCGGGCCTTCCATCATGACCACGTTTTCGCTGAACACTTTGTACCGCTTTTCCAGTTCGCCCAGGGCGGAAAAAATAACGGCGTAAATGGCAGCCGTCAGCGTTTCCTGATTGGCGCGCTCACCCGTCAGCGTCTCCACCGAGATGGCGGCAAGTACGCCCACCAGGTTCAGCGCCTCCTCACCCTTGCGCTCATTGGTACGCACCACATTCAGCAGCACCGAATCCGGCAGCAATTCCAGCGCCATTTCCCACTGCGAATCTTCCGGCAGTTCCTGCACCTGCAGCAGGGCATCCCGCATTTGATCTGCCGCTTCTAAATCAGCCGCCGAAATGTTCGGCTTCGGATAACGTCTCAAAACAGGCTCCTTGTCAGGGGTCAGGATTCAGGGGTCAGGGGTCAGGGACGTTGTGCCCAATTGCTCTCAATTTTCACAAGTGAAGTGCCAATACACGGGCGTATTTCCCTGACCCCTGAAATCCTGACCCCTCCTAATTTGTTTGCATTTTCGCCACATCGCGCTCTTCGGAACTGCGCGTCCCGATGCCCCGCACTAAGACCATGCTGCCCTGCGTTGTCGTGTACAGGCGGGTATCCTCTTCTACGGCAATGATACGCACTTCTTCACCGGACGCATCCAAAAACGGCTCGTTCTGGAAGTTGACGCGGACGGGATCGTATTGCAGCAGGGAAATCTGCCGCTCGATGCCTTTCAGCTTTTCATACGGCGTTCGCGCCAGTTCGGCAAACACGCCGGACGCATACCCGATGTTGGGATAGCTGCGCCCGAAGCGGTCCCGGAGCAAATTTTCCAGATTTTCGTACAAGCGCGTAATATCGCTTTGCTTTGCTTCCAGGTCGCTGCCCTTGCCCTGCCACAAGGGGCCAATGCGCTCCAACTCGCGCTCGGCCAATTCTTTGTCAAATAGCGCTTTTTGCCGCTCCTCTTCCGAGAGTTCGCCGTTCAAGCGTTCGGCTGCCGATTGAGCCTTTTGTTCCGCCGCCATTTTCTGCTGCGTCAGGTTGGATATTTGCGCCGTCAGGCTGTTGATTTCCTCCTGCATCATGCGGGCGCGGCGCTGTTCGTCCTGAAACAGCGTCTCGTACTGCTTGAACGCCTCGCCCTTGACCATCCACGTATCCAGGTCGCGCTTCAGAGCGGCGGGCGACCAATCGCGCTTTTCGCTTTTGGCGCGCTGCTCGGCTTCCGTCTTGATGCGGCGAATCTCGTCATCGGAAAGGTGCTGGTTGCTGCGTTTGGCTTCCAGAATGGCGCGGGCGGCGTTCATCAGGCCATACGTCGCGCCGTACACGACGGGAATTATGGCAATGCCGCCGAACACCGGCACGAACAATTTCACGCCCGCCGACATCAATTGCAGCGCGAGAAAACTGCCGCCCAAAACCGCCAGAATAGACTTGTACAGGTCGTTGGCGTCGTTCTTGCCCAACGGCTGTCCCATCACCTGACTCATCGCCAGGACGCCTGCCACCTGCACGGGCGTTAAAATCACCAGATCGGCAAGGGGTATCGGCTGTATAATCAGCACCGCGCACAGCAGGCTCGTGGCGTTGATGATAATGGTCAGCTTGTCGCTTTCCGGTATGGAAGGGTCGTCGGCAATCTGCTGCAGCAGGTCGCCGGTTGGAATAGAGGGTGTTGGGTGTTGGGGGTTGGGTGTCGGGATTGCCGATTGCCGATTGCCGATTGCCGATTGGCTGTCTTCTGTCTTCTGTCTTCTGTCTTCTTCCTTTGCCGCAACGGGCCGTGTCAGGGCGGAAATCAGCGACTCGGCTTCCTGCGCCGAGATTTTGCCGTCTTGCAGCAGTTGCAGCACTCGCATTACGTTATCGTCCATGGGTTCGCGTCCTCTGTGTTTGAAAATTGAAACGATTCGAACGTACTACGACGCAATCCCGCCATGGGGTTCAAAACTCCTGTGTATTCTTTAGCCGGTCGGCCCTTGACTGCCCACCGAGCCGCGAATGTAAGGTCAGGGACGCGGGCAAAGTCTTGGCTGCCGCGAACTATACTACCGGCGTCTGAGAAAGCGGTAATGGGGTAAAATGAAGGTATGAATCGCCTACTCACCGTTCCCGACGAAGAACGCGCAGCGCTCACGCGCCGTTTCGTGGGTACACGCGCCGTTTGATGTTCTCTACTGCGAACGGAGGATGCGCGCCTTGCTGCGGCGTCTGGGCTACTCCCGCCAAAAAGCGCCTCTGGTACGCGCCTTAGACACAAAGCCCCTGTTGGAGTTGGTTCCCAATCCCTGCCAACACCTCTCCGTCAAAATGCTAACCATCGAATCCGTTTCCGTCTGCTGGAACGCCAAAGTATGAGAATATGCTTTATATGCTAAAACGCGCTCCAATATGTTTGGAGGTGGTCGTCATCTTCCGCCTTACTGAATACCGTCAGACAGCCGCTGAAAACTCTCTTGCACGATTTGTCGAATTCCGGTTCGGCGGTTTCCGGTTCCGACGTTGGATTCGATAGTGAAGGAGAAGTCATCCTGAGTTTGGCGGCGCTTTAGCACACGAAAAACGTTTGCTGAACGGGTGACTTTTGACTTCGGGCGCACCGACGGCTCCGGCTTCGGGTAGCTCATCAAGAAGGAGAGATGACATGGTAAAGCCAGCAAAGAACACGATCTGTCTGTGGTACGATGGAGACGCCGAGGACGCGGCGCGATTTTACGCCGAGACCTTTCCCGACTCAGCCGTCCGCGCGGTGCACCGCGCCCCGGGGGACTTTCCTTCGGGGAAGCAAGGGGATGTGTTGACGGTCGAGTTCACCGTGATAGGGATTCCTTGCCTCGGACTCAATGGCGGACCTGCGTTCAAACACAGCGAAGCCTTCTCGTTTCAGGTCGCCACCGCGGATCAGGCGGAAACGGATCGTTACTGGAACGCCATCGTCAGCAATGGTGGCGAAGAGAGCGCGTGCGGTTGGTGCAAGGATAAGTGGGGATTGTCCTGGCAGATCACACCGGTCGCTCTGATCCAAGCGATAACCGATCCCGATCCTGCTGCCGCCAAACGCGCCTTCGAGGCGATGATGCAGATGCAAAAGATAGACATCGCTACCATCGAGGCGGCTCGTCGCGGTTGAGCGTGCCTCCCATAAGCGCAAGGGGAACAGGGTAGGTGACCGCGCATACACTCGGACCTGAGCCTACGGGCAATTCTGAACATCGGTTCAAAGGGAGCAAGCTGCTCCGTTGAACCGATGTTCCTCTTCCAGAAACCCTACCATAGAACTATGAGAAAAGAACTATGAGAAAAATAATCGTCCTATCATTCATTACCTTAGACGGAGTCATGCAAGCGCCGGGCGGACCTGAAGAAGATACGTCAAGTGGCTTCAAGTACGGTGGGTGGGTTGCGCCGTATTTTGCCGAAGCGGACGAAGCGGCCGGTGAGCTCATGGCAAAACAGATGAAGTCCGCCGACCTTCTTTTAGGCAGGAAAACATTCGAGATTTTCGCTTCCTACTGGCCTGAACACGCAGACTATTGGCCGGGCATCAATGACGTCACGAAATATGTCATGAGCAGCACTATGGAAAAGTCCGATTGGAAGAACTCGGTTTTCCTCAAAAGCGTGGACGATATCAAAAACCTCAAGAATTCAGAAGGTTCTGACATCCAGGTCCACGGCAGCAGCAACCTGGCCCAGACATTGTTCAGGCATGATCTGGTCGATGAGCTATGGCTTAAAACCTTCCCGGTCACGCTCGGTACGGGCAAGCGCTTGTTCGGTGAGGGCACGATGGCAGCAGCCTTTACGTTAACGGAGAGCCTGGTAACACCAGGCGGTGTGATCTTCGCCAACTACAAGCGAGTCGGAGAAGTCAAGACAGGTACTGTCGGAGTTTAAGGGGAACTCCCCACTCTTAGCAGGGAGGATGCTCTCGTTATTTCAGCAATCCATACGCCTGTTAAGTTCGGATTGTCGCTACAGGCAGGGGACTTGAGTTCCGCTTCGGACATGCCCTTGCCATTATAGATAACGGCAACGCGCGACTTTGCCCATCAATGTTACTGATCTCGAACAGCAGCCAGGGCACGTCGAATTTGTCGGCGGGCGAGCGTCAGGTTTTTCCGCAGATTGTGTTCCCAAACACGCGCGGGGCGTATGCTCATGCCTTTAAGTTTGGCGTTGATTTCACGATCCCGCTTCTTGTTGCGGGCCGTTTTTGCCGCCCAATACTCTTTGTTGTTGATGGGCATGATGAAGTGACGAGGGCAGCGATGGAAGAAACAGCCGTCCGCAAAGACGGCTAAATGCAGTTCAGGCAGGTAGAAGTCAGGTTTTCCGGGCAAAGCGGCAACTCGCTCTTCTATCGTTTGCTCCGGGAACATGGTACGAAGAAGGTTTCCTAATCGCAGTTCAGGCGTTGTACCTGAACTGCGGATGCGAGACATATTGTAGCGGCGCTGTTCGGGGGTATGGCTGTCAGGCCGCGTCTTCGTCGCATAATGGCTTTCCAACGTACGTAGCCGAGGGAAGGAGAAGTTTAGAGAATGGCGGATTCTCCGATGACAGAGGCGCACAAACGCGCCTTGATCGTGGCGTATTACCTGTCTCGCTTTGACCGCAAAGGGGTTCGCGCGCTTGGGTACGCAACTTCAAAAGAAGCCTTTGTTGAGATAGGCAGAGCATTAGGCGTGAAAACAGCCACCATCAAGCACATGCGCGAACTCGTTCGATCCCTACTGTTCACAGGTGTGCGTCGGTTGGTATCAGCGTCCCATTCTGCGCTCACGCGCCAATGTCATTCAAGCCTACGACGAGACAAGCGAAGCGGCCTTAGCAGAAATCGTCCGCGAGTTGCTGAACAGAAGTGGAGAAGCCGTTGAATCGTACATAGCTCCGGTAAGTGGGGGTTGAGGCCAATGCGGAACTGTCGCTTGACGATGAAAACGCCTTTGCCGCGCGACTGCGAACCGGCGAGACTGCCGAAACCTTCTTCATGCAGCAGTTTCCAACCCTTGCGATGTTTGCGGGCAGCAGGCTGGAAGACACGCGCAAGTTCGGTATTGGCTTTGACTTCCGCGCTTCCTTTCCGCTCTGCTTTCGTCTTGTAATACCGCGATTACGCGCGGGTCTCTTGCCCACATTTGCAGCTTACCGGTTTCCAGAAACAGTTCCTTCAAGTTCTCCATTGCGTCAATCATCATTATTTCCTCTCGAAAGCTCACCTTCCTCCTCGACAATGAACACATGGTCGGCGCACAGTTCCGGGATGTTGAGGCTGCTGTCCTCGAAGCGCACATTAGCGGATTCGATACCGGCCAATCGCAGCGCCGCATGAGGCTGGTCGCGAAACAGCCGCTTGACGCAACGATCTATCAGATTCGGAATGTCGCTGTCCGTATCGCTCATAGAGTCCCGCCCACCTTTTCACGACTCCATACTTTTCATACTGCCAGACTACGACCTGACGCGATAAACGGGAAAGCCTCCAATAGCCGCCTTTTCAAAGCCATCAGGACGCGCCTTTAGGACGGCAGCAACCATATTCACAGGCAAACCTGTCGCTTCGGCAACCCCTTCTGACGTATGCCATTGGCCTTTCGTCCGGGAATTGATAATCTCGACAGCTTCGGCAATCTCGACCGGGGCGGCGAACGGCACACCTGCGCGTTCCTTCGCGTCCGTTGCAGAGGCAACGGTGTATGGTAGGAACTTAGGCCTTCTACGAGGGAATTTGCTTTTGGGACGTGGTATGTTGTTCATAGCAGGATTATACGTTGCGCGTCGTGTTCTTGTCAACATAACTCTCAGAGCAACCGCAGGAAGTATTCTTGTTGTCTAACCGCCAAAATGCACACTCGTTGCATCGTCTGAACCATGATTTTACATGATTTAGAGGATGAGCATGAGGCGCTATTCTGTGCGAGGGCCTCTCTCATTAGCGGCATGTTTTGGCGATGGGCTTCCTCAATCATGGTAATCATCTAAATCATGTAAAATCATGGTTCGGACATCCGTTCGCCTCCTATGGCCGCCTCGTCTTCGGAAAATCGGCCTCATCCGAATACCAGACCTTCGCTGTTCCGTCACTACTCCCGGTGACGATACGTTTGCCATCGGGGGAGAACGCCACCGCCCTGACCTCGCCATTATGCCCTTTAAGAGTGAGCGTCTCCTGCCCTGTTTCAGCGTCCCATACCTTGCTGTCT
This sequence comes from uncultured Chthonomonadaceae bacterium, assembly GCA_963835065.1. Lineage (GTDB taxonomy): Bacteria > Armatimonadota > Chthonomonadetes > Chthonomonadales > Chthonomonadaceae > CAWFQB01. The sequence goes on from CAWIEK010000054.1 coordinate 70,461, forward strand.
CCACTCCCGGTAACGATACGCTTGCCATCGGGTGAGTACGCAACGCAACTAATTGCGCCGGAACTTCCTTTGAGAGTGAGGAGTTCACGTCCTGTTACCGCATCCCAAACTTTCGCGGTGGTATCATCGCTGTCCATGGCTCGCCAGCCTGTACTGCCTGTGACGATACACTTGCCATCGGGTGAGTACGCCACAGAGCTGATTGCGCTGGAACTTCCTTTAAGAGTGAGTACCTCTCGCCCGGTAGCGGCATCCCACACTTTCGTGCCGTCGGAACTGGCGGTGACGATATATTTGCCGTTGGGTGAGAACGTTATGCAGTCGCTCCAAGACTTAATAGTAAGTATTGCTCGCCCGGTGGCAGTCTCCCATACCTTTGCTGTGCTGTCCTCACTTTTTGTGGCAATATGCTTGCCATCAGGCGAGAACGCCACAGAATAGACAGCGCCTGCATGTCCTTTGAGGGTGAGCATCTCACGTCCTATTGCCGCATCCCATATCTTCGCCGTGTTGTCCCAGCTGCCAGTTACAATATATTTGTCATCGGGAGAATATGCCACTGAACTGACGCCACTGGTATGTCCCTTGAGGGTAAGGTGCTCTTGTCCCGTTGCGGTATCCCATACCTTCGCCGTGCCATCATCACTTCCGGTGACGATATTTTTACCCTTGGGAGAGAACGCGACGGAGAGTACCTTACCTTTATGTCTTTTGAGGGTGAGTGTCTCTCGTCTCTTTTATGTGAGTTCCGCGCACGTCTGCTGCACAATGGAGCCGAGCAGCGCCTCTTCGAGAGGCTGTTGAGCTTGGGACGCGAACGCGGCTGGCTCAAGGTACGGGGCAAGCAGCGTACCGACAGCACACACGTCGTGGCGGCGGTACGCGCCCTCAACCGACTGGAAGGTGTCGGCGAGACCCTGCGTCATGCACTTAACACCCTGGCCGAAGCGGATCCGCAGTGGTTAGGAGCGCATCTTCCTTCCGAGTGGATCGACCGCTACGCCAAGCGCTTCGCCAGTGTGCGTCTGCCTCAGGGCAAAGAGGCGCGCGAAGCGCTGGCTCTATCCATTGGCGAAGATGGCTTTCCTCTTGCTCGCCTGGCTCCAACAACCGAGTACCCCCACAGCGCTCAACCTCCTGCCCGAAATCACGGTGTTGCGGCAGGTATGGATCCAGAATTTTGCCTTTGTGGAGGGCAAACTCACCTGGCGCGACACCAAGGATATGCCTTCTGCCGCCCAGTCCATCAACTCGCCTCATGATCCCCAAGCGCGCTACAGCATCAAACGCGAGACCACTTGGTGCGGTTACAAGGCGCATCTGAGTGAAACCTGCGATGAAGACGCTCCGCGCCTGATTACGCAGGTACAGACAACGGTCGGCACCACGCAAGACAGCGACATGACCGCCCAGAATCCATGCCGACCTCGAAGCCGCGGACCGCTTACCGTCGCGGCATTTTGTGGACAGTGGGTATCTGGATGCCCAACTCCTCGTAGAAAGTCCGCAGGACTATGCCGTTGATCTCTATGGTCCTGTGCCGCGGGAGAACAGTTGGCAGGCCGTGGCGGCAGAGGGCTTTGCCGCCTACGACTTTGCGGTGGATTGGGAGAACCACAAAGTCACCTGTCCCGCGTGGCAAAACCAATGTCAAATGGTTAGAGGCGCCAGGATGCGGCGGGCAATCCGATGATAAACGTAGGGTTTGCCCGTGCCGAATGTGACGCGTTGTGAGGCGCGGGAACTCGGTTGTGGCATCCCAAACCTTTGCCGTTTTGTCACCACTTCCGGTGAGAATATGCTTGCTATCGGGAGAGAATGCTACGGAATAGATACAACTTGCATGTCCCTTTAATGTGAGAATTTCCTGCCCGGTTGTGGCATCCCACATCTTCGCTGTTTTGTCGTAACTTCCGGTGACGATACGTTTGCCATCAGGAGAGAACGCCACACATCTAACATCTCTGGTATGTCCTTTGAGGGTGAGCATCACACGTCCGGTCGCGACGTCCCAGACCTTGGCGGTGATACCGTAACCGTCCGTGATGATGCGTTTGCCATCGGGAGAGAACGCTACAGAACTGAATCCTTCAGGACCCTTGAGGGTGAGTTTCACTTGCCCTGTCGCAGCATCCCATACTTTCGCTGTGCCAGCATGACTTCCAGTTAGGAGATATTTGCCGTCAGGAGAGTACATCACAGAACTGACGTCCCTAGTATGTCCTTTGAGAGTGAGCAGCTCTCGTCCTGTAGCTGCATCCCACACTCTCGCTGTGCCGTCGCCACTTCCAGTGGCAAGGCGCTTGCCATCGCGAGAGAATGCTAAAGTTTCAACCATCTGTGTACTCCCCTTCAGAGTGAGCATATTAAGGTGGAGCATCTCTCGTCCAGTATCAGCATCCCATATCCTCACTGGGTTATTAAAACCGCCTGAACTTTCAAAGCTGCTTGTAGCGATGCGTGTGCAGTCGGGTGAGACTGCTACGGAGTTGACCGCTATATGATGCCCTTTGAGAGTGAGAATCTCCCGACCGGTGGCTGCATCCCACACTTTGGCTGTGGTGTCGGCACTGCCTGTGACAATGCGTTTACCATCGGGAAAGTAGGCTACAGAGAGGACATCGCTTCTATGCCCCGCAAGAGATAACAGCGCAAGGTGGCTGAGACGATTCCAGTAGCCCCACTCGTAACCATGAAATCGACTCTGTCGCGTGTCTGCCAGCAGATCCGTGACATCGCTGAGGTCATTTGTTTCCCAATCGCGCTGAATGAGATTCATGCGGGCAATGTAGGAGGTACGTTCTGCGGTATCGGCCTGTATTTGGGCTTCCGTGGTAGCCTTACGGGCGAGGTCTGCGTTGTGGTTGGCGAGACGTGCCTGTGAAAAGCCATAGACAGCCAGCCTGATGACGACCGCGAGAACCGCACTGCTCAGGGTCAAAGCGCGTATAAGCCCCTGTCGGTAGGCGATACGCTGCCGCCGCAATTCCGCGCCCGGTATATGCGCTCGTACCCATTCACGGTCGAACACATGCGCATAGATACGGTTGCGGACTTTCAGTTCCCCACGCTCCACGCGGACGATTCCCGATAGTTTCAGTATGCTCGTCAGCGCGTTGGTTTCATCGTCTGCAACCCGCGCGTTTTGCCGCACTCTGGCGTACAAATCCAGCAGCGCCGTCAGGTCTACCTCGCTTTGCAGTAGACGGTTGCGCACAAACTGAAGGTTGTCGTCGCTTTCCATGGCTTTGTGCGCCAGAAACAGATTTGCGCACAGTCGGTCTACATCCTCATCCCGCAACGCCGCCGTGTCCTCCGCCACCAATTTGCACAGGCGCTGCGTCAGGTAGGGATGCCCGCCCGTCCAGTAGAGAACCCGGTTCAGGAGGGCGTACCCGTCGCGATCCGTCATGCTGATCCCTACGGATAGCGTAGCGGCCTCTTCGGGAGTGAAGTCGGTCAATTCGATGCGACGCCCGATGTTGAAGGGTGTCATCAGGGTGTTCTGAATCAGGTCGTTTGGCGTCGCCACCCCTAACAGGCAAAATGTCAACTTCTCGTACTCTGGTTCCTGCGCCCGCCGGTTGTAGCACTCCCGAATCGCCGCAAAGAATTCGTCCGTTGAGAACGGCAGCGAGCGCACAATGTCTATCTCATCCACGAACACCACAATAGGATTGGAACTGACTGCTAAAGTACGACATCGCGGATTGCCGCCATCCAGCGCTGCATCGGCCCCAGCGCCTTGTGGGACTGCCAGTAGTCGTCCAACTCGTCTTCAATCCGCAAATGCCGGCCCAATTGTTCCAACAGTCCGTAGTACCACTGCTCGACAGAGAGGTTCTGCCCCAGCGCGGTGAGATCAAGAACCGCGACCGCAACGCCCTCCTCCCGCAGCCGGTTAGCGGTCCGAACCATGAGCGAAGATTTGCCCATCTGCCGCGACGTAAGCACATAGCAGAACTGCCCGCCGCGCAGCCCTTCCAGAAGGTTGTGATCGGCCTGCCGGGTGACATAAGAGGGCGCATCGCCGGGCAGCGTTCCGCCGGGAATAAAGAAGGGCCGATTGCCGGCAGCAGATAAATCGTTTGGTTTCATAACAGACTCCTGGTAAGATAGAGAGTATAGAGTTGACAGCGGGGGTGGATGTCTGCCGGTGTTTCCCCGACCATGACACCCGCGCTGCGAAGACGGTAAAAACTTTCGGCGGACGGACAACCCTGCCCGCGCAGCAGGTCCCGAACCACTTCCATCAGGTCGGTATCCTGCCGGAGCGCAAGCAGCATCCGCTCCAGATGGTCGCCGAAAATGCCGTCGTCGCGCTCCGCCTGCGCTTCGATAGCGGCCATGTCCAGCCCGCGCGCCTTCATCTCGTGCAGCGCGCGCCGAACAAGGTAGGGATGGCCTCCCACGAGATCGAAAAGACGGGCGACTTCCTCCCTGCCCGCAAGCGGCGTCCCGTAACGCCGGTTGAGGTCGGCTGCCTGCTCCCCTGTCAGGTCGTCGAGCGCGACGCGCGTACCGACGTTGAAGGGCGATTGGTTCAGGTCGGTGATGAAAAGCCGCGCTTCAGTCGCATACGCCATTACCAGCGTCAGGCGGCTGATCAGACCTTCCGGGGCGAAGGAGCGCTCGTTATACCAGGCGCGAAATAGTCCGAATACGTCGCTGCGATACTCGCAGGGTAAGAGGCGATCCACCTCATCCAGCCCCCAGACAACCGGCGTGTCCGCTTTGTTTAACACCGCATTGCGCAGAAACCGCTCGAAGTTGGCCCCGGGCGCGCGATCCGGGTTCCATGCCTGCCGGGGAGAAGCGTCCAGTTCCAGTTGATCGGCTATCAATTGCGCCAGCGCCAGGAAGAAGGTTTCGACCGTCTCAAAGTCCGCCGCCGCCAGCTTCTGCAAGTCTGTGAGAATCAGGTGCGCGCCTGCCTGCCTTGCCTGATCAAGCCCGCGAACCAGCAGACTGGTTTTACCGATTTGCCGGGGGCCTTTCACCAGAACGATGCTGTCGCGCCGGGCAATGGCGGCGCGGAACTCCCCGTCTGCCAGTCGCGGGATGTAGAAGGGCGACTTGAGCGGAACCGCGCCCCCAACCGGCTCGTAGCCCGTAAAATCCGGCAGCAGTTCCACCGCAACATGTGTCGGCTTCTCCTGCAATCGGTTGTACAGCGCGGTCATGTCGGCAGGGGGTTCCAGCCTGCCGCGCCGGTAGAGGTAGTCGCGATAATGCGCGTAGACGGTCATCGCTTCCAGTCGTTCTCCGGCCTCCGCAAGCGCCTCCATAAGCTGACGCCACGCCGTTTCAAGTAGGGGCATTTCGATTACCAGCCGGCGCAGATAGCGCGCGGCAGCCGTGTATTCGTGTTCCGCAGCCGCCTGTTCCGCCAGTTGCCGCAGCGCGTTTACGTAGAGATTCCGGTATCTTTCCCGCGCTTTGACGACCCAGCCTTCCTCCCAGCCTTCCAGCAGCGGCCCCCTGTAGAGCGACACGGCTTGCTCCATCGCGGCCCGGTCGCCCTGCGCCAGCGCCTGCTCGAAGGCGATAGTGTCCACGAACACGCCGTCAGCGCGAAAGACGACGGTTCCATTTGTCGCTTCGATGCGCCGCCCCTCGTTTGCAAGCGTCTGCCGCAATTTGCGGACACTCTGGCGCAGACTGGCGAGCGCCTTTTCGATCTCTACAGGCATCGAATCCTGTTCCGTCCAGAAGGTTTGCGCCAGCGCTGTGGCGCGGAGCGCCTGGTCAGGATGCAGGGCGAGAAAGGCGAGCAGCGAGGCTCCAGACCGCAGGCGCAGTTCCGGCAACAATTGGCCGTTGCGCAGCGCCTCAAACGCCCCGAATAACCGAATGGTCAGTGGGACATCGTTTATTTCGCTCTTGGATATCGCAGGTGGCGAAAACATCCTTACTCCTGATAATGCCGGTGTTCGGTATTCGGTGTTCGGTATTCGGTGTTGGGTATTGGGTGTTCGAACAATCCGGCATCTTCATGCTCTAAGGCGCGCGCAGCGCATGGAGGCTAATCAAGATCGTTCGCTACATCAGTATAAGCGGATTTGAGGCTGTTTTCGTCTTGGTCACAGTTTCGTCACGGGTTTATTTTCGTGTCATTCAGGGGCAGGGGTGACAGTGAGGGTTGGCGAGGGAATCGAGAGATTGACATGCTTCTTACAGATAGAACAGCCTGACTTTTAACCCGTTCCCTGTCTCGTCCCTCTTCCTCCGCTCGTTTCTGCCGATAATTCCAGTCGGCAAGGACGAAGCGGGAGGAAAAACCATCGTGAGCGCGGAGATAGGTTTGGAACGGAATACGGGCAGGAAGAACGCGCTGCCCTCAAGCAGTGAACGGGTGCGCGAATACGCGGCGGGGCGCGAGTTCACGCGGCGGTTCCGTAATCTGCTGTGCGAACTGCGGATGCAGCCGGGGATACATCAGCGGGCGGAAACCCTGCTGACGGAATTTGCCGAAGCGCATCCCCATCTGCGCGCCTCTTATCTGTCGCGGGACGTGGACGAATCGTACTTCAGCGACGGAAGCTGCGGCTGGGAAGCGAACGCGCGGCCCAAATTGCAGGGCATTGCCATTGAGGGCGAAAACCTGTTCGAGTTTCTGGCCTTTTCCAACGGCCTGCGGATGCACTCCACGCCCCTGCAAACGATTATGAACGTGGAAGAATTGTGGCTGGAACCCGCGCCCGATCAGCCGTTCGTGTTTCGCGCCTGCCTGTTCCACAGCTTTCCCGCCACCACGATTCTATACGCGCTGCACCCGGACGTACAGGAATCCGCCGTCGCCTTTTTGCAGCGATTGAAATACCTGCGGGGGTTTTAACGCGCCATGCCACGCCCGCATTATGCCCCGACAGGCGGCCCTATCCGCGCCGCATGGAATACCCCGGACGCCCGCAAGCGCCACCGCGCCCTCCCCGCCCTGTCGTCGCGCGGTTCCGCAGCGCCTTCCAGACCTGCGGAAGATGCCGCGCCCGAATTGCAGGTTTCGGCAGCCAAGCCGCACAGCCGGGACGCGGCGCGTTCCGAACCTTCTTCCCAACAGCCTGCTTGCCTTCCCCCGGCCTCCCGTCAACACCCGGTTGACGCGCTTCCGGTGAACCATCATCGCTTTTTGTTGTGGATTACCGCCTGCCTGTGCCTGGCCGCCCTGCTGTTCACCCTTGCCGTTTTCACTTATCGCGGCTAAAAAACGCAGGCTTGTTCTTGCCAATCTATTGAAGGTTAAATTGTTTCCTTAAAGGCGGAGTGGGGGTGGGTAAGCAGGCGATTCATCAGGGCTTCATCGGGAGTGATATCGAGGTGGCGCAGCGCCAGTAAGACCGCGCCGGCAGCCGAGGACAGGAGGGGCGTTGCCAGTCGGTACGTGTTCGGCGCGCGGGAATCAAGCGTTTCGGCAACCGCCTGCTGCATATACGGACTGCGGGCCGCGCTGCCGATCAGCGCCACCGAGATTGGAAGCGAAACAAACGCCTGTCCGAGCAAATGGACGCTGATGCCTATCAGTTCCGCCGCCTCCCGGCACGTCCGGCGGGGCAGGGGCGCTCCTTCCAGCGCAAACCGCGTGACGAGGGGAGCCATGCGCCCCCATTTGTGAATTTTGTCCGTCCACGTCTGCGCGCCCCACTCGGAGGCCATTTGCCACAGGGCTGCCGTGTTCTCCACTTCCCAAAAATCAAGAACGGCCTGCACAAACGCGCCGTCTTCGGCAACGGCCTCGCCCACCAAAAGCCGATGCAGGCAGCGCAGCGTCAGGGCGCGCGCCGCCGTATCCGCATACTGGTTGAAATCATAATTGCGCAGTTCTCGCCCGGCCTCGTTGACGCCGAACGTGATTGCGCCCGTGCCCGCGATAACAATAATGCCGGGTTGGGACAGCAGCGCGCCCGCGTGAGCCACAACCGCGTCGTTGACGTGCAGGCGCGGCCCGCCAAGTTCCGCATTGTCGGTCAGACGGCGCGCCCATTCCTGATCTTCGGGCTTGTCCAGCCCTGCCAGTCCCGCAACCAGAGCGCGAACATCCGCCATGCCCCGCCCGATTTGCGCAAGCGCGGCTGCAATCGCCGTTTGCAGATGCTCCCGCGCGTCTGCTTCCCGATTGTGCGATAAGCTCGCGCCGCCTGACTCGGCATATCCAAGCGTTTGTCCGTCAAGCCCGCAGCACAAGGCGCGGGTCACGGTTCCGCCCCCGTCCAATCCGACAACAACCCCGCGCTCGTCCATGCGTTGCTTTCCTCACTTCGTAATTCTTCACCACCAAGACGCCAAGAACACCAAATAAAGCAGGCGCTGCCAACAGATCAGAATGCGTCAAGCTTTTAACATCTTCCGCAATTCTACAACGTCCTTCTTCTTGGTGTTCTTGGAGGCTTGGTGGTGAAGAATTACCTCACTTCTTTTTTGCGGTTCCATGCGGGGCAGAAGCGGCGGGCGCGTCCAGATCGGATTCGGCTTTATGCAGCGAATTGGTGTAGGCATTGATACCCCACAAACCGGCGACGATAGCCGCAATCGCCACGACAAGGCCGATTATCAGCTTCATAGATTTGCCCGACATGATTTGTCTCCTGAAAACGCGAACAAAATGGAATGGTTTAGAATTCGTCAAAGCAACACAGGAATCCTGCTTCATTCCACCCCGATGTAACAGTTCAGGGTTGTGAGTATCTTTTTAGCGTCTGCCTCGTAATGCGCTTGGCAAGTCTGATAAAGAGAGGAAACCCCTTTCGATGAGAATGGTATTTTTATGCTGATGATTTGTAAATAGGTTTGAACATATTTTTTTCAAGGTCACAGTTGCCGGTACATTGGGATATTCCGCTCTGTAACGCAACACAGCCTTGCGGCATAAACGCAAGGCTGTTTTTACGTCACGCTATGGGTTTGTCGGCTTACGCGGCGGGAACTTCCTGCCCGACTTGGAGAGCCAGCTGTTCGGCTAATTCCAGATTGTGCCTGCCGCTTAATCTGTTTCGTTTCGGCAGCCTATGGTATAATCAAAGCAGGATTGCATGGTGATACTGCAATAATCACTGCGAAGGAAGGTGCATGTCCGAAAACAACGCCGACAGTCTTCTCGATTATCTTTTATCCGCTTCTGCGCTCCCGTTGCCACCTGCCAGAGAAGCCGAAGAAGTGGTTCAGGAAATTCTTTCCTGCCTGTACAATCCGGCGCGTAGCGGTGGCGTTACCTATAACCTGTACTTTGGCGATCAGTGGGGACAGCCCTTATACGCTGTTGGCTTGAACAATGATTGGACTGAGGAGGCGGATGCAGCGCAACTGAGTTATGCGCTCCGTGAGTTTTTGCATAAGCATCAGGGATGGCTCAGTAATCCGCGTTGCTGTATCGGCGTGTGGCGCGGTGGTGCAGAAGGCGATTTTGTGGCTATCCTGGACGTTTCCGTACTCGTCTACAATGAAGAGGTAGCGCGTCGCTTCGGCAGAGATAGCAACCAGATTGCCATTTTCTCCCTGCAAGAAGGCCGCGAAATTCCAACAGAAGGAACCGGCGAATCCACCGCAGCGCGCTTGCGCCGTTTGGAACAGGAAGACCGCATAACGCTAGATTTAGGAGCAGACAATGAGTGAAACAATTCTATCGCCGGACGCTGCCACAGAGGAACCGTCGCGCCTGTATACGCGATGGCGGGGCGTGACCGTTTCGCATATAGAGTACGGCAACCCTCTCCACCTGACCTTTGTTATTGCTCTGACATTGGACAATGGCGCAATCAGGCACTTTTCCAAAGCGGTGTGGGTAACGGATGCCATTTTGCAGGAACGTTTGCGCCGCGAAGTCAGACCCGGCGACCACATCCGCGTCCATCTGGAAACCGATTGGGCGGACGCTGACATTCCAACGGTTCTCAAAGATTTCTGTCTCGCATAGGAGCATTTCGGCGAAGATGCAGCATACCTGTCCTGTTTGTGGATACGATCAGCTTGCAGAACCTCCGGCAGATAACATGATTTATCCGTGTTGCGGGACGGAGTTCGGCTATCACGATTTCTCCTTCTCGTATATCGAACTGCGGCTGAAATGGCTTGACGCGGGCGCTCAGTGGCACAGCCGCCTTTTGCCGTCTGCACACTGGTCGGCAGAAACGCAACTTTCTCGTGCCGAATTGCTGCCGCTCTGTAACGCAAGACAGCCTTGCGGCCTAAACCGCAAGGCTATTGTCACGTCACGCTATAGTTTTGTTGGCTTAGAGCCTATACCGATAGGGCTTGTCCTTGCGTCTGAAAGACGCTTGCACTTTCCTGCCGGGTATTTTCAATACCCGGCCAATTGGGATAGGCTCTTACGCGGCGGGAACTTCCTGCCCGACTTGGAGCGCCAACTGCTCGGCTAACTCCAGATTGTTGCGGGCTTCCTGATGAGTTGGGTATTGGGCGAGCGCCTGCCGGTAGGATACGACGGCGGCGGCATAGGCTTCCGTGCGGAAGTAGCAGTTGCCCAGCACGAAGAAGCCGCCCTCCTGTTCGGGGCTGACTTCCAATCCGGCAAGATAGGTTTCCGCCGCCTTGTCGTACACGCCCAATTGGTACATCAGGTCGCCCGCGTTGAAGTAGGCGTTGCCATACGTCGGGTCGCGCTGAATGGCCTCGGCGTAGTATTCCAGCGCTTCGCCCGGCGCGTTCAATCCTGCCAGTACGCGCCCCAAATTGACGCGCGCTTCCACCGACTCGGGACGCAGGCGCAGCAGGTTTTCGAACGCGGCGCGCGCTTCGTCCAGCAGATCGAGCTGTTCGCAGCAGGCCGCCAGTCGCGCCTGCGCCTCGTCATCGTCGGGTTTCTGCCATGCGGTGTGGCGCAGGTGCGGCAGGGCGCGTTCGTACTCCTTGCCCGCGTAATAGATCATGCCCAAATCGCGGATCGCGTCGTCGTGGGCCGGGCTTTGCGCCAGAACCATTTCCAATTCTTCACTTGCTTCCCACGTCCGATCCTGCTGCGTCAGGATGATGGCAAGCAGATACCGCGCTTCCACCATATTCGGCTGCTCTTCCAGGACTTCTTGACAGCACGGAATGGCTTCCACATGCCGATCCTGCCCGACAAGCGCCAGCGCAAGCCCGTACCGCGCCTTGTACGTGGACGCGCCCGCATCCCCGGTCTGCGTAAAGTGCGTATCGCTTGTTTCTTCGCGCCCTATGTCAATCGCCGCCCGGAACGCCATTTCCGCCGCCTCGTACTGTTCCGTGTGCAGCAGGCAGTAGCCGCGCGAAAATTCAATGCCCGCCTGCCGGAACCCTTTGGCGTCCGCCATCGCGCACACGTCCAAACCTTCCCAGGGCTGCTGCATCCGGTGCAGGGCGGTGGACCATTCGACAAACAGGGTGACGCCGAACTCTTCCTCCTTGCCCACGCCCGGCGCGGCCAGGCTGAAATTGCGCGCGGCGTTGTCCATATCACCGAAGGTAAAGTAGGCGTTGCCAAGATTGAACAAATGGAAATCCCGGAAACCTTCGTCCGGGCACTCCTCCACTTCCCGCGTCAGCATACGGATAAACCGCTCGTGCTTGTTGCGCAGCGTCATGATCTCGCCCGCATACCCGAAGTGGTCAATCAGCAGGCCGTCGAACCGCGCATACGTGTAGCCCAACGCCTGCAAGGAGCGCAGGTTCTGCTCGTGGATACGCCCCTCGAACTTTACGCCATCCACGCGCCGAAACAGGCGGCAGGCATGGTGAACCGCCATTTCGCCGCCCATCTCCTGCCCGGGTTTGGGCCGCGCCGCGGACGTAAGCCAGTTGTGAAACTTGACCATGTAGCCGCCCACTTCGGCAGGCGCGTTCCGCATGGCCTCGCGGAACAGAGGCCCGCTCCCCGGCGCAATCTCTTCGTCCGCATCCAGCCACAACACCCAATTGCCTGTCGCGTGTTCCAGCGACAGATTGCGCGCTTCGGCAAAATCGTCGTTCCATTCATAGGGCACGATCTTCGCGCCATATTCGCGGGCAATGTCCAGCGTCCCATCCGTCGAGCCGGTGTCCACAATCACAACCTCGTCCACAACGTCTTTCACCGATTCCAGACAGTTACGCAGGAACCGCTCCTCGTTTTTGACGATCATACACAGGGAAAGTGATGAGTGATGAGTGATGAGTGATGAATGGTCCTGTTCTTCTGTTCCCTGTTCCCTGTTCCCTGTTCCCTTTATCGCTTCTTCCGCCCGCTCATACCGCTCCATCAGGCTGCGATAGGCGGGGGCGCGCTTGACGGCGGCGCGCTGCCTGTCGGGAACGCCGCGCAGCAGTTTGCGGGCTTTTTGCAGCACGGCGGTTTGGGCGCGCTCCACCGTGCGGCGCAGGTTGGGGTCGTCGGGCGTGGCCGCAAAGGCGAGAAGCACGTTTTCCAGCGCTTCTTCCGGCTGGCCTTCCGCCAGCAGAATAAAGCCCAGGTTGTGATGAAAGTCACGGGTATTAGGCGACGCGGCAATGCCCTGATGCAGCAGTTCCAGAGCGCGCGTTTTATCCCCGTTCGGTAACACGCGGCGGCAAGCGCGTTCACCACGTCCCAATCGTCCGCCCGCTCGATCAGGCAGGCATCCAGTTCTTCGACGGCGTTTTTCCAATCGCCGTTACGCGCGGTTTCCAGCGCGGCCTGTTTGCGGTCCTCGTACATATCCCCGGCAGCTCGCAGTCCGGGCGTGGCAAAACTTCCCGGCAGGTTCAGCCCGCCCAACCCGGTATTTTGCCACCCCCCGCCCAGGCTCAAACCGCCCAGACCCATAGGGAGGTTGAGGGTTGAGGGTTGAGGGTTGAGAGGGGAAGACAATGCTGAATGCTGAGTGATGAGTGATGAATGGGATTCTGATTCATCATTCATCATTCCGCGTTCAGCACTGATTTTCCCTGTTCCCTGTTCCCTGTTCCCTGTTCCCTCACCCAGCGCGGACAGGCGCTCACCGGCAATCTGCGCGGCGTGATGCCAGGTATGTTTGGCCGCGATGTCGCGGGCGGCTTGCGCGCCTTTGGCCTGCGCTTCTTCCGGGTGGGCGGCGACGTGGCGGAGCAGTTCGCTCAGGGCGGCGCGGTCAGGTTCGGCCCAGAACGGATAATCTACCGTCGGCATGTTGCCGACGTTCTTTTCCGCCATGCGCTGCGCTTCGGCGGGGATGAGATAACTATTCCCGGAGTTAGCGAAATCGAGAGCCGCGCCGAAATCAGTAACGATAGTTGGCTTGCCGCAGGCCATCGCTTCCGCAATCGGCAGGCCGTATCCCTCGCCCCGGTACGGATGTGCCAGGCAGTCACACGCGGCGTACAAACCAGCCAGTTCCGCTTCGCTCATGTCCTCATTGATATATACAATGTGCGCGCCATTGGGCTTGGCCTGCAATGCCCGAATCAAGGCTCCCGCGCCCTGATTGGCATAAAAGCTGTCCGCGCCGAAGTCCTTGACAATCAGTACAACCGGGTCCTGCGCCGTAAACGCCCGGTCATAAGCGTCCAGCAGTATATCAATCCCCTTTCGCGCAATCGTGCCGCCAACGAACAGGAACTTATAAAGTTGAGGGTTGAGAGTTGAGAGTTGAGGGTGATTGTCTGTTCCCTGTTTCCTGTTCCCTATTCCCTCACTAATGCCCGGATGAAACACACCGGTATTGACGCCATTGGGCACGACGATGACTTTTTCGCCCGGAACGCCGCTGGTGATATAGGTGTCGCGCACAAATTGGGAGGGAACCCAGATTTCGTCTACGCCGCGCTCAATCGCGCTGACCCAATGGCGCGGCAGAGAACCGAATTCCCAAGGCTGAATGAGAACCAGCTTGCCGCTTGCTGTGGGCGCAAACTCCGGGGGCCAGCGATGCCGAACCGTCACGGCGGGCGCGGACGCGGCCTCGCCCATGCGGGCCGCGAGGGACGCAAAACGCGCTTCGCCGCGCAGGGCAGGCAGGGGCGCGTCGTAGTGTTCCAGGCGCAGGTCGAAGCGTTCGGCAAAGGCCGGCGTATCGAGCAGCGCCAGCGTGAGTTCGCGATTCACAAGCGCCAGGCTATGCTGCACGAAAAACGCGCCGTTCCACGCAACGGTTTGCCGCTCCGAATAAGAATGGCTATGGGAATGGATTGCCGGAAACAACGGTTCCGAACCAAAATGCAGGGGCATGGGAAACTCCTCACGGGAAGACATCAGGCATTAGGCATTAGGCATTAGAGAAGAAGATAGAAGACAGAAGTGAATTCATCCTCCTCTAATGCCTAATACCTAATGCCTGATGCCTAACTCTTCTATCGTCAAAATCGGCACACAGCGCGCCTGCGCCAGTTCGCGCCAGAAGGGGGGCAATTGGTCGGCGATGAGCGCGTCGGCGACGTGCAGCAGTTTCCAGCAATCGGTTTGCGGAAGCGGCTGATGCAGCAGGGTGATGTTGGGCAGGCGGTCGGCTGTGATTGCCAGAGTTTGCCGCAGGAATTGCTCCATTTCCCACAGCAAGGCTTGCGCGTTCGGATGCGTGGCGGGGTCGGCCCGCAGCATCAGCAGAACCGGGTCTGTGGGCGCGTAGGCCAGTGTGAAGGCGCGTACCAGCGTCTGCCACTCCTCGGCGCGATTCCAGTCCGGCAGGGCCAGCAGACGCTTGATGGCGACGGGCGAACTTACACCGGCCTGCTGTTGCGGCGCTTCTTCCGCTTGTGGCCCTTCTTCCGCTTGCGGCATAGCCTGCCTCGGAGAAGTTACATCGCCTTGCTGTCGCTGCAATGCCTGCGCCTGACGCCGTAATGTCTGCGTGGCGGGAATGAGAGGCGCGTATACCGGACAGCCATTCAAAATTGCCAGCCATTCGTCCAGTCCGGTGAGGGCATCATTCGCGCGCTCCACGTCCAGGCACAGACGCGCCGATTCTTCTCGCGCCTGCACATGAAACGGCGAAGCCGTCAGGGTTGACCGGTAGGCGGCAAGCGCTTCTTCCACCCGGCCCAGGGCGCGCAAGGCGCAGGCAAGGGCGTTATGCGCTTCGCCCAATGCAGGCATTTCCGCAACAGCGATTTCGGCATGACGCGCGCTGTCCGCGAACTGCCCCCGCGCAAACGTGATTTCCGCCAGGGTCAGATGGACTCGGCACGTCAGCAACGCTTGCATCTCAGAGCGCCAAGCCTCGCTTTCGGGCGCGTGTTCGCCATAAATGCGTTCCAACGCCACATCGAACCATTGAAAACAGCGCGGAAACACGACGCCCTGCAGCTGCCAGGTTGCTAAATAGTTGATAGTTGATAGTTGATAGTTGATAGGGAGGAGGGAACTATGAACTTTCTGCGTCCCACCGCTTTGTGATTCGGCCTGCAACTGCTCCTGAACTTCCCGCAGAGTGTTCTCGCCTTCCTCCGTTCTGCCTCCCGCAAAATACAAGTATGCCAGATTGAGCCGGGCCAGTACGTACTCCGGCTCTTCTTGCGCCAGTTGCCGCGCCAGCCCAATCGCCGCCTGCAATTTTTGCCGCCCATACTGCGGCGATACCGCGCACCGCGCCATCTCCCCGGCAAGTACCGATTTGAAGAGGTTGAGAGTTGAGGGTTGAGGGTTGAGGGGAACAAGAGTTGATAGTTGATAGTTGATAGTTGATAGGGTATCCTCTCCTGCATGTATCTTGTATCTTGTATCTTGTATCTCTTCCCTTTTCCCTTTTCCCTTTTCCCTTACCCCTTCTTCCGCCTTACTGTACACGGCGACGTTACAGGTCAGCAGCCAATGCGTGGCGAGCTGAAGGGATTGCTGCGCGGCGGGCAGGCGGCAGAAGGCGCGCGGAGGAAGCGAACCGGCCCGGCGAGAAGCGACGAATGGCTCCAACCGGTTGAGCAGGTCGGCAAAATGATGCGCGTAACTGTGCTGTGTGACTCGTTCGCGGCCATTGCGGGCGGTTTGTTCGCGCTCAAATCTGTTTTCGGGCGCGAGGTAATGAGCGAGCAGGTCTTCCAGATTGCTGTCGTTGTACAAAACGCAATGCTGGAGATCCGCGTACACATCGCGGATTTCGCGGTTTTCGGCTTCGTAGAACATCAATGCGCCGCAGGCCGGGGCCTCATACGCCCGCATGTTGGCTTCGCCCCGGATGCTGCGGTTGAACACGATTTTGGCGCGGTTCATCAGCCGAACGTACTCATCCCCGTAAACGCCACTGGTCAGCACAACTTTATAGCGCGTGGATAAAGCCGCCACCCGCGCCAGCCACCGCGCCCGCTCCCATTGTATGGCGTGATTGAAGTTGCCGATCATCAGAATGTCTATGTCGCGCTCGATGAAGTCGGTGTTCAGGTATTCGGGTGTTCGGTGTTCAAGGTGTTCGGTATTCGATGTTTGGTATTGGGTGTTTGGTATTGGGTATTTGGTGTTTGGTGTTTGGTGTTGGGTGTTCGGGTGCAGGAAGGCGGGACGCAGGATTGCGCAGAACGCGGTGCTTGTCTGGTTCGTGCGCCCAGAGCAGGCTGTGCAGGACGCTGGTAAATCCCATGTCGCGCAAACGCTCACAGCCCACACGATCCGCCACCAGAACGTCGAAGAGGCTGCCTACCGCCCGCATTGCCTGCCCACCCAGATTCCAATCCCCGAACACGCCCACTGTCAAACAATCGGCGTCTTCCAGTCCGGCGGGAATCGGGTTGTACTCAGGACTCCAGTGGATGTATACTTCCGGCATCCAGCCGACAGGGCATTGCGCCAGTACGTCCGTCCACTCCCTATCCGGCGTGACATTCAGATGGGCGTACCCGGCCCCAAACGCCAGAATGTCATCCCCGGCCTTTTCCCGGCCCGGCAGCGAACGCTTTTCCGCCACTTGCGGCATCTGATTGGTATATCCGACGAGGAGGCGCATAGCAGTCTCCGAAGTAGTCAGAAGTGAGTAGTCAGTAGTCAGTAGAAATGCCTGTCTACTTAAGTTGTGCGGCATAGTCATGGCTTACAAGAAGAGGTTCCTCTACTGACTACTGACTACTCACTTCTGACTACTCTCCTTACTTCTTCTTCAATCCTTGCCGCGACAGGCGCATACGTGAAATGGGTTTCCAGATGGGCGCGGGCGGCTTCGCCTAAACTTCGGCCTTCCGCGCGGTCTTCAAAGGCGCGGCGCATCAATTGCCGCAGGTGGGCGCAGGACGGCTCCGCCCAACGGTGGCCGCGATACGTGGGGGTTTCGCGCCAGGCGGCTTCGGGCACATCCACGACTTCGTACTCCAGAACGTAGCTGTTGGCCGCGTTCATAAATTCCGTTTGGCCGCTCCAGCCGGTTGCGATCACGGGCAGTCCCATCGCCATCGCTTCCATGTACGGGCGGCCCCAACCCTCGCCCCGCGACGGCATCACGTAGCAATCGGCGGCGCGGTACAGATGGGGCATACGCGCATCCGGTACATTCGCGTCCTGCAGGACAATATCGGGAATGTGATTCAGGTCGCCTTTCAAAACTTCGGAGATGTAGGACGCCATGCAGTCCAGCATCTGCGCCCCCGTATAGCCGAGCGAACTGTGCGTTTTGACAATCAGCGCGACCTCTTCCCCAACCTGAAACTCCTCCACAAACGCCCGCAGCAGAACGTCCCACCCCTTGCGCAATGTCCAATCGAAGACGGCCAGAAAATTGAAACCGCGCGCGCCATTGATTTGGAGGGGAACGCAACCGGGATTGTACGGCGCTAAATCAATTGCGCCCGGAACCACGCGCAGCTTGTCCCGCTCCACGCCCGCGCCCGCAAACGTTTCCACGTTGAACGCGCTCGGAACCCACACGGCATCCATCCGGTTACACGCCTGCGCCCAGCCTTCAGGCAGGCGATCCGTTTCAAACATCGTGCGGCCTATGTTGGCGCGGGCGTTAGGGTCGCGCTCAAATAGGGGCGCAAGAATATGGCAGACGGAAATTCCTCCCCGAAGCGCGGGCTGCCGCATCAACTGCTGCAAAATCCGCTCCCGTTCGGCGGGCAGGACAACGGCCTTATCGCTCCAGCGAATCGCCCGCGCCGCCACCTTCACCCCCGCCTGATGCAAGGCAAACAGAAAATGCCGCGCCTCGTCCGCATACCCGCTTGGATCGCGCAGGGGAGCGCGCCAGGTCAGGGGAAAGGATGAAGGATGAAGGATGAAGGATGAAGAGTCTGTAGCTGATAGTTGATGGTTGATAGTTGAGCGCATTTCTTCTGTCTTCTGTCTTCTGCCCTTCTTTCCTATGTATCGGAAAGCGCGGCGTGGAAATTTAGCGGTTTGCAACGGCCTGTAAGACTTACCGGTTTGCAGGCGGTTGTCTTGTGATGTTTCCAGCCTGTCTGAAGCGCGTTTGAATTCTGCCGACAATTCCACCGGAGTATTTATTGACTATGACAACAGCGCCACTGGGACACAACCCGCCGGATGAATCGCTTACGGATCGCGCGTCTATAAAAATGGCACTACCGTAAAACCATAGAACCCTAAAACCCTGAAACCCTAAGAAAAGGAAAATGGATATGGCAAAACGAGTTTTGATTACGGACGACGCGCTGTTTATGCGGGTCACGCTGCGCAACATTCTGACAAAAGGCGGCTATGAGGTGGTTGCCGAAGCCGCGAATGGACTGGAAGCGGTGGCGCGGTATCAGGAGTTTCGGCCCGATCTGGTGACAATGGACATCACGATGCCGGAAATGGACGGAATCACCGCGCTGAAGGAGATTCGGGCGCGCGATCCCCACGCCAACGTTGTTATCTGTACCGCGATGGGGCAAAAATCTATGGTGATGGAAGCGATGTCTGCCGGGGCCAGAGACTTCATTGTGAAACCGTTTCAGCCGGACAAAGTGATTGAAGCGGTGCAGAAGCTGATTGGAGCATAACGTGGCGCAATGAAAATTCAGTACATCAATCCGTTTGTAACCGCCTCGTTTACGGTCATCGAGCAGGCACTGGGCATGAAGGCGCAGAAGGGGCCGCTTGCCATGCGGCCGGAACTGTTCACCACGCAGCAATGCAACATTCTCATCGGCCTGACCGGCAACGTGCATGGACAGATCATCTATGGCATGAGCCTGACCACTGCGGACAAAATCGCTTCCCTTATGCTGGGACAGCAGGTACGCACATTTAATCAACTGGCGGCAAGCGCGATTGCCGAATTAGGCAACATGATTACGGGCAATGCTTCCGCGCTGCTGGCCGAAGCCGGAATCGTCTGTGATATTACCCCGCCCACTGTCGTGCGCGGCGCCAACCTGAAAATGACCACGCTGGCAATTCCCGCGCTCGTCGTGCCGCTGTGCCTGGAATTAGGCGAGATCGAGCTGACGGTGTGTTTGGAGGAGGTAGACGGTAGACGGTAGACGGTAGACGGTAGGAGAACTCCTTCTTGTAAGCTACTACTGAAGTTGAGAACTGTGAACGGTAGACGAGTATTTCTACCGTCTACTATCTACCGTCTACCGTCTACCTCCTCCTAATCAAACAAACTCGTAATAGACAAATCATTGCTGGCGCGGTGGATGGCTTCGCCGAAGAGGGACGCGACGGAAAGAACCTTTATTTTGGGGTGGTACTTTTCGGGCGGCAGGGGAACGCTGTCCGTAATGACCACTTCGGCCACTTCGGGGCGGGAACAGATGCGCTCCACCGCGTTGCGGGCTAAAATGCCGTGCGTGGCGGCAATGTAGATTTCGGGGCGGCAGCCGTGCGCGAGGAGGGCGTCTACCGCCTGAATGATGCTGCCGCCCGTCGTAATCATGTCCTCGATGATAATGGGAATTTTGCCCCGCACGTCGCCGGCCAGGTGCGTCACTTCCGAAACCATGTGGCCGGGATGGTGCTTGTAGCCGACGGCAAGCGGCGCTTTCAGCGTCTGCACCACTTTGCGCACCTTCTTCACGCGCCCCTCGTCCGGGGAAACAACCACGATGTTGTCCATGCCGGTATCCCATTTGGAGCCGAAATAATCTATAAACAGCCCGACGGCTTCCAGATGGTCTACGGGAATGTTGAAAAAGCCTTCGATGGTATCGGCGTGTAAATCCAGGCACATTACGCGGTGCGCGCCTGCGGCTTCAATCAGGTCGGCAACCAGTTTGGCGGTAATGGGTTCGCGGGGCAGTGCCTTTTTTTCCTGCCGCGCGTAGCCGTAGTAGGGGATGACCGGGGTAATGCGCCAGGTGCTGGCGCGGCGCAGGGCGTCAATGGCGGACAGCAGCACGATCAAGTTGGTGTCTACGGGCGGGCAGGTCGGCTGAATGATATAGGCGTCGGTGCCTCTCACGCTTTCATCGAAGCGCACATAGTTTTCGCCGTCGGCAAACTGGCTGTAGTGCATCTTCCCAAGCGGCAGGCCAAGCCACTCCGCTACGGACTGCGCCAGGGCGGGGTTGCCCGGCCCGGCAAAAATCTTCACTTCACTGTTTCCGCCCGGTTGGTTCTGGTTCAACGCGCGTCCCTTCTTCTCCATGCTTGCAGGAACACGCGCGTCAGCGTGGACGGCAACAGTTTGTTCCTTTGTAATTTTCTCTACACTAAAGTATAGCCTAAAAGTATAGCCTATCGGGTTTCAGCGTGTCAACGACAGCATGCTTGGTGACTGATGGCTGGTAGTTGGTGGCTGGTGATTGGAAATAATACTTACAGCCTCTTGTCAGAACCTGTGCATTATGTTAGAATACTCCTACCCTACAGCGAATTGTATTCGCTTCGGCGTAGATTTGGTTTTCGATTGATTCAGTTGTGGTCGGTGTGCTTTTGTTTTCGCGAAAGGACGTGTACCCATGACGTGCCCCCATTGTGGTTTTCTGATGTCGCCGCTCGATAGTGACTGCGCCCGTTGCCGTCATCGCGGCTATGTGCCGCCTCCTCCGCCTTCCGCCCCAATCCCCAACGCCCAACACCCAACACCCGCTTATGCCCAAACACCTAATCCCCAATACCCAACCACGCAGCCCTCCCTGCATACCCTGACGGTTGTGGCGTGTTTGATGAGCATGGTGGCGTTCGCGAGTCTGGCGATGTTCGGCCTGATGCTGCGTGAACGGCGCATGGTTCGGCAGGAAGCGCAAATCGCTGCCCGGCAGGAAGCGGAAATCGCCGCCCTGCGCCGGCAATATGTCGTAGCGCCGGAAGCGCAATTCAACGCGCCCGCTCAGGTTCTGACGCCACAGCCGCAAATCATCCATGTTGAGGTAAATTCTCCCGCCTACCCGGTTTACGTTCCAACGCCTGTGTACCCGGTGTACGATCCCTTCGCTGAACATAGACGCCTGCACAATGAATTGCTGTACCAACAGCAGCAGATGTTCCGGCAGCAAAACGAGGACATGATGCGCCTTCACGCGGCCAATGTGGAGCGCATGAACGCCGACATGCAGCGTATGCGAGACCGGATGCAGGATGCGCGCCAGCAAACGCAAAGCGTCCGCGACCTTCACGACCCCTTCAACCCCTTCGGGCGTTTCTGAACCGCCGTCCTCCTTCTGCTTTGCAATTTATGCGACACAACAGCAGCCCGCGTCCTTCCCACCAGCAAGGGAACGACGCGGGCTGTTTTGCGGCAAGTTCCAATTGGCCCTCAACCCCTGCCCCCTTCTCTCCAAAAACATGAGCAAAGGGGAGCGTGCCGGGGCAGGCTCTTAGAACAACTCATGGCTGCCGGTAAAGGTCCCGGAGAACTTCACGGAGTACAGGATCGTGGCCTTGTTGGACAGCCAATCCAGGTCGGTGTTGGCGCCACCCTGCGCGCCGTCGCTTTTGCACCAGATAACCAGTGTCCCACTGATGCTCACGCCATTCTTGGCAAGGGTCATCGTCAGGTCGGCATTGTTGTTACCGGACAGCCCTACCATGCGGTAAAACGGATTGAAGCCGGTGATTGCCGTGGAACTGGTGATGCCGGTGAAGAAATTCGAGTTCAGCACCGCGTCAACGTTTGGATTGGCTTTCGCGTAAATGACCGTTCCCTGCGTGGTATTCTTCGTCCAGACCGAAGCCAGATCGCTGGTGTAATAGCCATAAAAGGCTGTGTTGCTGGCAAAGGACGCGGTTCCCGAAGTCGCCTGCCCCGCCTGCGCTCCGTAATTATCCAGGCCGCCGCCAATGTTGAGCGCGAGGTCCGTAGCGTTCGTGCCCCGCGCGTTCAAGCGCGCAGCCAGATACAGTTTGCCGGTGCGAGCGGGCAGCGTTTTGGTTTCAATCAGTTTGTAGTTGCCGTCGTAGCGCTGATAATAGCCACTGGTGGTGATGTTGATGACATAGCGCGTATGCGTCTGCTGCGCCTGTGCGCAGGCGGCGCTGCACAGGGCCAACAATGTCAGCATTGCGGCCAGCGCGCGGGTTTGCAGGGCATGGCTGCGAAGGGAAGCCATGTGGGTCAGAAGGGAAGCGAATCGGGTGTTCATAACGTGTCCTCTCTTTTCTCTTGTCGTCGAAGCGCCGGGGCGAAGAACACAGCCGCCGCGTAAAACAACGCTGTTGGATAGAAGCGTTGCGCAGGTTTGTGTTGTGTCCAGTATAAGCGAATTCGAGCGGAGAACACGTGAGGAAACACACGGCGCAATGTGATTTCGCGCACAATTCAAGCCTATTTTGAAAGACGCGGAAACAGCCCGCAAAGACAGAGGAAAGACAGATTCAGGTAAGCGGCAGAAGCGCGAATGTGGTACGATAAAGAGGAAATACGTGTGGATTCGTATACCTTTACAACTTGAATTTCAAGTTTATCGTCCTATAAATGTAGAAATTCAGTACAGTATTCGCGCGTACACAGGAAGTCGAAGTATTATGCAGGAAGTCAGTCTTGCCGGGGTTGAAATTGCAAGGATTGAACCCCGAAACATCATGCCGAATGTTTCGGCAGGGCAGCCGCTGGAAGGGTTTTGTCAGCAGGTTGGCAGGCAGATGGAAGGGCGGGGCTGGCATATTCTGTCGCCGTCCGCAATGGCCGAGCGGATCGCGCAGGAGTTTCGGCAGCGATTTGCCCTGCCCACTCCCCTCCATTCTTCCCTGCTCGACCTGCTGCAAATTCTGGACATTGCGCTCATCCGCCACGAGGCTGTTGTGGAACCGGTCACGCTGGACTGCGACCCGCAAACAGGGCAATGGCAGCTTCACCTGTCCGCGCAGCCCGACGCCCGCCAAAACATCCGAATTTTGCAGGGCTTGTTTACGCTCGTCTTCTGGCGGTGCGCGTACCGCGTGTCGTGGTGGAACGATTGGCGGGAACTGCATGGCGTGGAGAATCCCCGGCGCATGGCGGATGCGTTCGCGTATGCCGTCGCCATGCCGCCCGACATTTTGCGCCAGCGCGCCCGTGAGTTCGGGTTGAACATTTGGGAAATGGCCGACGCTTTGGGCGTCACTCCCTCCGGCGCGTTTTACGGCCTGCGCCGCTATGCGCGTTTCCCGTTCCCGTACTTCCTCGCCCGCCTTGATTTCACGCCCGAACTGGATCAGCAGCAGTTCTTTTTCGATCCCCGCGCCGTGCGCGCCAAAGTGTGGGCCAAGTTCCTCGCTCGCCCGGAAAATACGCCGGACGATCAGCCCACTACGCTTGACCCGCTGGCCCGCTTTCCGCGCCAGAACAGCATCGTGGAAGTGAAAAGCTACCCCTACCGCGCCATCAAGTTCCGGCAGCCGCTTATCTGGACCGCCGACAACCTGCTCGGCTTGCCCCTGCCGCAGCCCACCTGTTTTGTCGCCCGCCCCAATCAGCGCGGAACACAACTGCTGCTCCAGGCCGTTCCCCTCGGCGCGCACCACTTTTTAATGGATCGCGCCCTCCAACTCCAGCAGGAACAGGCGCGAACCCAACAGAAAAAAGCGGGGTAAATTTTTCACCACAGAGGCACAGAGACACAGAGGTTTCACAGAGAAATACGAGGGAGAGAAGAAGATAGAAGATATAAGATATTAGCGGGACTGCCTGCAAGCGTGTTGTCTCCTTGAATAATCCTGTTTAATCCTTCTAATCCCGTTAATCCTGTCTATTTCTTCTCCTTTTCTCCTTTTTTCTTTTCTTCTTCTCTCTGTGAAACCTCTGTGTCTCTGTGCCTCTGTGGTGAGGTCTCAAATCTCCCCGACTGTGCCGAGTTCCTGCGCGACGTGTTCCAGGCGGACTTCGCGCTGCGCTTTGGTAGCCTGATTTCGGATGGATACGACGCCGCGCGGCACTTCCTGATCGCCGACCAGAACAGCGTAGCGCGCGCCTAAATCATCGGCGCGCTTGATTTGTTTTTTGAAGTTGCCGCCCTTGTAGTCCATATCGGACGCGATGCCCGCCTGCCGCAATTGTCCCAACAGTTTGACGGCTGCGGGGCGCGTGATGCTTTCATCCCCAAGCGTAATCAGGAAGGCAAGGGGCCGCTCGTCCTCAACCGGCAATTCAATGCCAAGCGCTTCCAAAGTGATTAAGCACCGCTCCATGCCAAGCCCGAAGCCGATACCGGGGGTTGGCGGGCCGCCGCACTCTTCCACCAGTCCATCGTAACGCCCGCCGCCGCCCAATGCGTCCTGCGCGCCGAGATTTTTGCCCTTGATCTCGAACGCCGTTTTGGTATAATAGTCGAAGCCGCGTACCAATGTCGGGTCAATCACGAACGGCACGTCCAGCGCGGTCAGATAGGTTTGCAGCTTGTCGAAGTGCGCCTGCGAGTCGGCGTCCAGATAATCGGTCAGTTTGGGCGCGTTTTGCAGCAGGCGCAGGTCGTTGGCGTTTTTGGTATCCAGCATCCGCAGGGGATTCACTTCAAAACGGTGCTGGCCTTCCCCGCTCATTTCCGACAAAAACGGGCCGACGAACTCGCGAAGGGCTTGTTTGTAACCGGCGCGGGAATCGGGCGTACCCACGGAATTGACGCGCAGTTCCATTTCCGTTATGCCCAATGCGCGATAGAAACGCATGGCAAGCGCAATTACTTCCGCGTCTATGGCCGGGTCTTCCGCCCCGAACGCTTCCACGCCTAATTGCTGGTGCTGCCGATACCGCCCTTTTTGCCCTCGCTCGTAGCGAAAATTCTGCCCGATGTAGTACATTTTGAGGACGGGGTTGTCCACAAGCAGATTTTCCTGGATGCAGGCGCGGGCGACGGGAGCCGTGCCTTCAGGTTTCATGGTCAGGCTGCGGTCGCTGCCTTCGCGTACGAACGTAAACATCTCCTTGCTGACAATGTCCGTCGCTTCGCCAACCGCGCGCTTGAACAGGTCGGTAAGTTCCAGAATCGGGGTGCGGATTTCGCGGTAGCCGAACTGTCGGCATGTATCGCGGAAAACGCCTTCCACATAGCGCCACTTGGCGGTTTGCAGCCACGTTTCTTTCGGTGGCGCAACGGGCAGCACGTCATACGTATCCGGCGGGCGAGAGTATTTCATAATAGAATGTCCTTTGGCAAGATGAGCATTGAACCTGTATTGTACGGCACAATGAAAAGACAAGTCAAATGCTTACGCCGTGTGCAGCGTATACAGCCATAAGGAAGGCAGGTGGCATGACCACACAAACAGGAAACGAACAAATGGAACGGCCCTGGCGCACGGAATTACTGGTATGCGCGGCGACGTGGATGGAACTGCGGTCATGGTGGCCGCGTGAAGACAATCGGGCGCGGTTGGCTGAGGGTGAAATGGCGTACAGCGCCGCGCTGACCTTTGCCGTAACGGGTGTCGGCATCCCCGCGTCGCTGGCGTTTCTCATTCGCTTGCTGCAAGAAGCGCGTCCTGCGCGTATATGGAATATCGGCATCGCGGGCGCGTACCCGAACGCCGGTATTAACATTGGCGATATTGTAGTAGGCACATCGGAAGTGTATGGCGACATCGGCTTTGAACTGCCCGCTGAACCCGGCTTTCAATCCATCCAAACCTCACCTTTTGCCGGCAAGCTGTACGCGGAACCCCTGCTCCTGCAAGTAGAACCGGAATGGGTCGCCCCCCTAACCAACAGCAACGCGCGCTCGTATCAGGTGCACGGGGGCAGGGGATGCACAGTCAACCAATGTACAGGTACGCCCGAAACCGGCAACCTGCGCGAACAAATGTTCAATGTCGCGTTTGAAAGCATGGAAGGCGCGGCGATAGCGCAGGCCGGGCAGATGTTCCACATCCCGGTCAGCGAAATCCGCGCCATCAGCAACATCGCCTCCACCCGCGACATGCAGCCCGACAACATACGCCTTGCCATCGCCAATCTGCGCGATTATCTGGAACGAATACCCAAAATCCAACACTCATGACAACCCTTTCTTTAGGTATTTCTCCCTGCCCCAACGACGTTTTCATCTTCAGCGGCATCCTGCTGAACCAAATTCCCATGAACAACCTGCGCTTCGACGTAGATTTTCAGGACGTGGAAAACTTAAATCAGCAGGCGCAGGCGGGCCGTCTGGATGTGGTAAAAATCAGCTACGCCAACTACATTCACTGCCGCAACGAGTATGACCTGCTGCCCTGCGGCGGCGCGTTAGGCCGGGGCGTCGGGCCGCTGCTGCTCGTTAATGCAGAAGAAAAGGAGAAAAGGAGAAAAGGAGAAAAGGAAACGGAAGAGCAGGGAACAGGGAACAGGGAACAGGGAACAGAAGAGAATGCCCTATCAACTATCAACTATCAACTATCAACTCCTGCTTCATCCTTCATCCTTCATCCTTCATCCTTTCCCCTCCTCGTTCCCGGCGTAAATACTACCGCCAATTTTCTGCTGGATTTTTATGCCAATCCGAACGGAACTACGCCGCTGCAAAAGCGGTTTCTGCCGTTCGATGCGCTCTATGACGAACTGTGCCGGACGCCGGGGGCGCGGGGCGTGGTGATTCACGAGAAGCGGTTTACGTATGAACAGGACGGCCTGACGCTCATTCAGGACTTGGGCGCGTATTGGGAACAGCAGACCGGGTATGCCATTCCGCTTGGGGCAATCTGCGTCCGCAAGTCACTCGACCTGGCTGCTCAACTTACCGATATAATTCAGCGCAGCCTCGCCTGGGCTTACGCGCATTACGAGCAAGCCTTTGAACTTTGCAAACAATACGCGCAGGATTTAAGCGCGGGCGTGGTCGAATCCCATATCCGGCTGTACGTCAATTCGTATTCCGAAAACCTGGGCGCGGACGGAGAAGCCGCCGTCCGCTTCTTCCTCGAACAACAAGGCGTCAGGCAGTAGGTGTCAGGTGTCAGGTGTCAGGTGTCAGGTATTGGCTTCTGTCTTCTGCCCTAATACCTGACACCTGACACCTGACACCTAAACTATGCTGGAGGCTGGTATGCGTATCGCTTATTTTGATTGTTTTAGCGGCGTGAGTGGAGATATGATTTTGGGCGCGCTGCTTCATGCGGGCGTGGACGAGGAGGCTTGGCGGGGTGAACTTGCCAAGCTCAACGTGCCGGGGTATGAACTGCAAATCGGCATGGTCGTGAAAGAAGGCATTTCGGGCATGGACGTGGACGTGGTTCTGCATGAGCAGGATCAGGGACACGGGCGGCACATGGCTGACATCGAAGAAATCCTGCACAAAAGCGGCGTGTCGGAAAACATTCGCTGCCGCGCTTTGGGCGCGTTCACCCGGCTGGCCCACGCCGAAGCCAAAATCCACGCCATGACGCCCGATACCATCCACTTTCACGAAGTGGGCGCGGTGGACGCTATCGTAGACATTGTGGGCGCGTGTATCGGGCTGGAAATGCTGGGCGTGGAGAAAGTGTACGCTTCGCCCCTGCCGTTCAATCGCGGGCTGGGTGGAGTGCGCGCACGGCACAATGCCGGTTCCCGCGCCCGCCACAATGGAACTGCTGGTCGGTTTCCCCCTGCGTCCCGATGACCGCCCGAAAGAACTGATTACGCCAACCGGCGCATGTCTCTTATCGGAATGGGCCGAACGGACGCCCGACGGCGACATTGCTCCGCTTCCCGCTTTCGTGCCCCGCGTCATCGGCTACGGCGCGGGCAAGCGCGACTCGTGGATACCCAACTTACTGCGCCTAGTCGTCGGCGACACCTATGAAGAACCGCTCAAAAAGCCCTACGGCACAAAACGCCCTACAACCGTCCGTCCATTAAAAACAAAACATAAGTAGTTCACCACAGAGGCACAGAGACACAGAGGTTTCACAGAGAAATACGAGGGAGAGAAGAAGATAGAAGATATAAGATATTAGCGGGACGTGCTCTGTCTTAATCCTGTTTAATCCTAATCCCGTTAATCCTGTCTATTTCTTCTCCTTTTCTCCTTTTCTTCTTTTCTTCTTCTCTCTGTGAAACCTCTGTGTCTCTGTGCCTCTGTGGTGAATGACTCCGCTATTTCAGGGAGCGGCCGAAGGGAGGAACCAGGCCCTGTTCGACGGCGAGACGGGTGGCTTCCGTGCGGTTGGTGACGTCCAATTTGGTGAACAGGTTGGACAGGTGGTACTCGACGGTTTTGGGAGCGATGAACAAGGCGGTGGCGATCTCTTTATTGCGCGCCCCCTGCGCCAGAAGCTGCAAAATCTCGCGTTCGCGCTCGTTCAGGTCGAAACGCCCGTGTCCTGACGCCAGCGCCGCAAGATGATCCGTGACAACCGGAGCCAGCAGGGATTTGCCCCGGTGCGCCGCCTGTATCGCCGCCACCAATTCCGTCGCGTTGGTATCTTTCAGCAGAAACCCCCGCGCGCCCAATCCCAACGCTTCCGAAATCGCATGTTCCGTGTGCAGCGTCGTCAAAATCACGACAGGAACTTTGGGCTTGCGGATATGCAGCCGCCGCAAGCCTTCCAGTCCGTCCACATCCGGCATCTGCAAGTCCATCAGCACGACATCCGGCTCGATGAGCAGGGTTTGCTCCACCGCCTGCGCCCCATTCGCCGCTTCCCCGACCACAACGACTTCGGGGCTGGTTTGCAGCATCACCCGTATTCCCTGCCGCGCCAGCGCATGGTCATCCACAATCAACACTTTAATCGGGTTGAGGGGGGCAGGAGTTGATAGTTGATAGTTGATAGTTGATGGCGCATCCTCTGCTTCTGTCTTCTGTCTTCTGTCTTCTGTCTTCCCTTCTGTTCCCTGTTCCCTGTTCCCTGTTCCCTGATGAATGGGCGTGGCCGGGCGGTAGGGCAGGGACACGCGCAGTCGGGTTCCCCAGCCGGGGGTGCTGTCTATGTGCAGCATCGCGCCGACGAGTTGGGCGCGTTCGCGGATACCGAACAGGCCATAGCCGCTTTCGGGACCGGGAGTACGCTCGGCTTCAGGGTCAAATCCAACGCCGTCATCTTCAATGAGCAGGGTGACTTCCTTTGCGCCATATTGCAGACCGACGCGGATACGCTGCGGCTGCGCGTGTTTACGGGCGTTGGTCAGGGCTTCCTGCGCGATGCGGAGCAGGGACGCGCGCTGATCGGGCGTCAGCGGCTGTTCCTCACCCGAAAGGATAAACTGCGTGGCAATACCCAACTCGGTTTCCAGTTGCTCGGCTTCCTGCGCAATCGCCTGCGCGGGCGACAGCGCTTCGGCGGCGGAAGCGGCCAGGCCGCGCACCGCGCGGCGCGTATCTTCCAGCGCGGTTTTCGCCAGCCCGTGCGCCTGTGTCAGCATCTCTTCAGCCCCGGCAATGTCGGAGCGTCGCAGCGCGATGCGCGTGGTTTCGATTTGCAGAATCACGACAACAAGAGCCTGCGCAACGGTATCGTGGATTTCGCGCGCCAAGCGGTTGCGCTCTTCCAGCATGGCGATTTCGCGCTGCTGTTCAATGCGCTGCGACAGGGCGATTGCCAGCGTTCCCATATCCGCCAGGCTTTGAAAACCTTCCATTTCCTCCGGCGCGAACTCTCGACCGGCCTCCGGGTAGACTACAAGCGCGCCGGCAAAGCGCTGCTCATATTGCAGCGTAATCATCAGCAGGCTGGAAATATTTTCGTCCCGGTACAGTTGGCGCAGTTCGGGGCTGAGTTCGTTATCTTCCTGCACGTTAGGTGCGAAGATGGGCTGCCCGGATGCCTGCGCGCGGCGGAGAATGGGAGACATGGGCACGACCTGCGTGACCGCGTTGGCGTATTCCAGCGACACATTGCGCAGAGCAATCGGCGCGATACGGCCCTGCTCGTCCCGCAAAAACAGGCCGATGCGCTCCACATGCAAATGTCGGGCGATCACCTCGCTGATCAAACGCGCCACTTCCGCCAGGGGCTTGCCTTCCAGAATGGCGGCGGCTACTTCCCGTCCATAAAATTGTGTCGGCGCATTGGCGTCACATTCCGCAGTTGTCGCTATTCGTGGCTGCATCTTTCTCACCACTCCCCTTCCGGCATACTCGCGCATCCCGCTTCGCGCAGTTCGGCGTTGCCGTCACGCCCGCCTGCCGCTACCCAAACCATGCGCCCCTGTTGATGCGCCCGCAGACATTCCGCCGCCATGCCGCCCCCCGCGCGCACATCGAGGGCAATAATCAGATCGGCCAGCGCGTACAGCATCCGGTCCCGGCGGCGCAGGTTCGCGCCCAATGCGTGATCGTCCAGCCGAAACGGGGAAAGCGCCAGATCGCGGGTCGTGTCGAAGACGGTTTCGCGGATGCGGGCGGCGGCGAACGGCGGGCGATCAAAGGCGGGGCCAAGCGCGTCGCGCAGGCCGCGATCCAGCACGTAAAGCGTCGGGCGATTCTGGCGCTGAGCCGCCAGTGCCACCCGCTTGTACGGCGTCCGGTCATGCCCTGTCACGGGAACGCACCCGCGCCCGATGAGAATCGCCGCCATCTCATCCATGCGCTTCATCGTGGCATTATCCGCGCCATTGGAAACCGCAATGCTGAACAGGAACGGCGCGCGGGCGGCTTGGCGGGGCGCGACAACCGCCGGAACTTGTTCCTGATGTTCGGCATTACCATTGGTATCTGTATTATCGGTGTTTGTTCGGTAAAGTTGAGCCGATGTTTTTACAGGTTTGCGAGAAGCGGACGCAGACGGCTGTATTGGCTGTGAAGCAGGCTGTGCCGTTGCTTTCGGCACGGCGGGCGCAGTCACTTCGGGGCGAATAGGCGCAGGCGAAAGCAGGCCGAGATTGCCCAATGCGTACACGATGGGCGGGGGCGCGTCGTCGAAACGCTCCAAACGGTCAGGGTACGCGGGGCTTTGAGGCGTGAGAACGTGCAGATTGTGCTGCCGGACGGTTCGCGCCAGTTCTTCGGCCTGCGCGCGCAATCGTTCCTGTTGTTCGCACAGCATAGCGGCGGCGCGGGCATCGAGTTCGCAGCGGGTTTGCCATTCGTCTGCCGACCATTGCAGGCAGGTTTCGGGGTCAAGGCGGCGCGACGTGAGGTGATGAAGCAGGCGAGTCAGCGTTTTTTCACCAACGTTCGGGATGCTGTGCAGCAGCAGGGCGAAGCGGGTAAAACCGAGGGGTTCCGTGCTTGTTTTGGGGTCACGGTTCACGGCAATCTGCTTTCTCGACAGGGCGAGGACAAAAACAAACGTCCGGCTTCTGAAATAGTTTTGTACCGAACTATTTCAACAGTATACCCGATTTTTCTCACCCCGGACGCTTTTGTACAAAGATATATCGAACGTATGCCGCTTTTCTACATCTATATCAAGGCCGGTAGAAATTTAGAATGTGGCGGCATCTTTCCTCAAGACGGCTCCATGCTTTTGCGGCTCGAAACCGACAGGCCAGAGCGTGTCTTCGTCATAGGTTGCGCCGTTCATGCGGGTTCCTGCCAGGCTGGCATTGGTGAAGTCTGCCGCAAGAATGTAAGCCTCCCGCAAATCCGCTCTGTCAAGACAAGCGCCGACAAAAGAAGTTCCTGAAAGCGTGGCCTTGCGCAGCGAAGCCCCATGCAGCCAGGCTCCGTCAAGAAAAGCGTTCGCAAGACACGCGGAAGTAAAGTTCGCTTCCTGCAAATCAGCCTGTTCCAGTTCGGCATTGCGGACGTCGGCTGCTTTAAAAGACGCCCCGCTCATCTTTGCGCCTTGCAAGTTGACGCGATGCAAGTCCTGGCCGTCCAGATTGACATTTTCCAGCGTGTCCGCCTCTACATAAATAACCTTCCCGGTAACGCGACTTTTAATTTCAATCATGGTTTTCCATTCAAGAAGCAGTAGCCGCCCGGCCAGCGAACCGGGTCAACAACCAATTGTCCCCACGTAAATGTCCTTGCAAACGGCTCCGAACTTAGAACCAAAACCGGTTCGATGTGCGCTAATCGAGCGGCAATATAGCGATGATGCCCGTCAATAATGACATTGCCGTTGTATTTAATTTCCCTGCCAATCCAACTCCAGGTTCCGGCTTGCATCATCAAAATCATGTCGTTGATTTTCGGGCCGGATACTTGTGGCTGACGCGCCAGAAACTTGTTTCTGAATGGCAGCGGTGTCAAAGCAAATTCTCTAAACCAACGACAAGCCCGTTCAGGCCGCGTACTTTGCGGACGGCTAACACAACACCCGGCATGAACGAGGTGCGGTTGGTGGAATCATGCCGGATGGTGAGGATTTCGCCCACGCCGCCGAAGATCACTTCCTGATGCGCGACGAAACCGGGCAGGCGGACGCTGTGGATGGGAATATCGCCCGTGTTGACGTGCCGCGCCCCACGCGCTCCCGGCGCTTTCTCAATGGTATTTTCGGGCGTCGGCGTTGGCGTTTGTCCCGCTTCCTGCCGCGCCTGCGCGATCTTCTGCGCCGTCAGCAGCGCCGTGCCGGAAGGCGAGTCCAGTTTCTTTTCGTGGTGCAGTTCGATGATTTCCACGTCCGGCAAATAGCGCGCGGCCTGCGCCGCAAACTGCATTGCCAGTACCGCGCCAATGGCAAAGTTGGGCGCGATAAATGCCCCAACGCCCTTTTGCTGCGCCAGCGAATCCAGAAAGGCTAATTCGGTAAGCGCAAGCCCGGTTGTTCCAATCACCGGCGAAACACGGTTATCCAGCGCTACAACCGCATTGTGTTTCACGCTGTCCGGCAGCGTAAAATCAACCATAACGCTCGGATGCGTCCGCACAATGGCCGTGTGCAGATCGCTTTCAATCCAAACACCTGCCCTGCCGATACCCGCAAGGTCGCCTGCGTCCGAACCGATTGCCGCCACATCTACGGCCGCCACCAACTGCAAACCCGGCGCTTCTCGGACGGCCCTGACAACCTCGCGCCCCATGCGCCCTGCCGCGCCGCAGACAAGGACGCGGATCACGTTTGTATCCTCATCTACAGTTTCCTGTTGTGCCAACACCTGCATTCCCATGCCGCCCTGTGTAATTTGTGTCATTTCCTCACTCATGCTTACATTTCCGGCGTCGCCTGCCGTTATTCTTTGTTTTCATGCGGATTGATTAAAGTCCGCCAACCGGATTGTTTCAAGACGGGCGTAAACGGCTTCCAAAAACCGCCCTATCTGAACCGCGATGTCTTCGGGCGCTTCGCCATCCGTCGCAAGCCGCTACAGCAGGGCGTCCTCATCCTCCGACCAGGGGATGGGCGTACCGGCAGCGGTTTGGCGCGTTCGCGCAAACTGCTGCCGCCACAACAATTGGTCCGGCTTACTGTCCCATTTGCCGTTTGCTTTGTCGTTTACTTTATCGTTTGGATTATGGTCCGGGTTGCTGTCCTGCTTGGCGGCTTGTTTACGACGCGGCCTGCTCACCCTCGGCAGTACACTTTCCGAAGGGATTGGAGCAGCGTCCGCTTGTGGCTGCGCAGGAACAAACGAAGGCAGCATACCGGCGACAATGCCGCTTGCGGTTACAGACGTACGCCCTTCGGTGACGGCAGCCACCTGATTTTGGACGGCTGCGGCCTGCATGTTGCCGACAAAAGCCTGCATATCGCGGACAAGAGTGGGTATATCATCCGCAAACGGATCAGGGTAAGCCGTTAAGTCCGGTGAACTTGTATACGCGGGAATGGATACATCCGTTTTTCTCCTGCGGGACTTGCCTGTCTTGCGTTCCACTCCTCTGGCATTGCTGCCGGTGACTTTGCTTTGCTCTGCGTTGAGCGCTTCTGAGGGAACCACAACGCCGGCAACCAATTTGTAGCAGTGTTCTATGCCGCCTTCCACAGTGGCAAACGGTTCGCCCAGGCTGATGGTGAGCCACACTTCCGCATTGTCGGCAAGGCGGGCGGCCTGATAGGGATGTGTGCCGGCCTTCAAATGCAATAGGCGCTGTTCCCAAACCGGATCGGTCAGGGGCAGATTGTATTCCGCGCCGTCCAATGTGAACACAACGCGCGTTCGCCGTTCGCCTTCCTTGTTCGCTGCGATAAGCCATTGCAGGTTTTCCGGCGCTGACCAGCGCAAGCGAGTGGGCGACGGGATGCTCTTGCAGGAAAGCATACGCGATCTTGTCTTCCGTATTGCCAAGCAGCGGGCCGGGCGACAATTGCAAACGCAGCCATTCGCGCCGGTCACTTTCCGACGCGCTTGCTACCCGCTCCCAACGCAGCGCCATCACATTCCAATCTTCCGGGTGGTGCGGACGGGGATTGGGACGCGAACAGTGTACCCGCAACGTGTCCAGCAACTGCGGTTCCATATCATCGGGAAGCGTGTAATGGTGCGAAAACAGGACGCCCTCGGCATTGGAGCCGACAGGCCGCAGCCAGCCCTTGCCATCCGTCCGTAGCCCCGCCACGCACCGCCCGTGCCGTTTCCGCGAATTGGCAAGACACACAATCTCGAACGTCGGCATTGCCTCACTCCCTGCACTGCCATTGTCTTGAACCATGATTTTCCATGCTTCGGATGATACCCGTGAGGAACGCGCCTCCTCAATCATGGTAATCACATAAATCATGGAAGATCATGGTTCAGACAAAATAAATCACAAATCCACAATCTGCAAATCGCCCCACTTTTCCTGCAAATACTCAACGACAAGACGCCGGTGGCAATGCTCGGACGTGGCTTCGCTGCACAACAGCGCGGTGGGAACCATGAAAAGGGTACGGTCCAGCGTGGTTTCAATCTGCCGTTCGCGCATCAGGGCCAGAAAGCGCGTCTCGTATTCCGCCCAATCCCCTTTGTGTTTCTTGTAAGCGTCCAGCATTTCCTGCGTGGGAGCCAGCCGCGTGTCGTGTTCATACATGATGCCGCCGATCTCGCGCAAAAAGTACGCCAGGTCGTCGCGCTTGGCAAACCCGGCCAGTTGCGAGACATTGTTCAGGCGCACATCCAGCAGGCGCTTTACGCCCGCCTGCTTCAGCGACTCGAAGAACTGCCGGGCCGTTTTTTGCGTGAAACCGATTGTGTAGACCTCCACGCCGTCAATTCCTCCTCATCCCCGAACAGCGATTGCTGCCCGCCGTCATCTTCTTCTGCTTTCATTTCTTCCGCCGTCAGTTCCGCTTCGGTTTGCAGCCTGCCATCCCCCCGAATGTGCATAACCTGCGCCCCGCGTTCGCCCAACACGCGCCCGATCAGCAGCCGCCGGTGACAAATCGCCGGGTTTTCCTCGCTGCACATCAGCGCAATCCGGTGCTGACTCGCGCCCTTCTCCACCTTTGCCACGCCGGACAGAAATTCCGGCGTTTGCGCCACCAGATCGTAGCGCACATGCCCCTGCGCGTCGTAAAACTCCCCGCCGTCCGGTCTGCCGCCCAATTCCTGCCCCAAAAACACAAAACGCGCTCCCGCCCCCTCTACAGCAGGCCGAAGCGCGTCATGGTTGAAATGCGGCACAAAGCGGGAGTGCGGGCGTGACCGCGT
Organism: uncultured Chthonomonadaceae bacterium; assembly: GCA_963835065.1. Taxonomy (GTDB): domain Bacteria; phylum Armatimonadota; class Chthonomonadetes; order Chthonomonadales; family Chthonomonadaceae; genus CAWFQB01. Next base: position 106,061 of record CAWIEK010000054.1, read on the forward strand.
ATCCACCAGCACGTCAATCCCATGCTGATGCAGCAGCCCCAAAAACACATCCAGCGCATGATTGGAGTGCCCCACCGTAAACACCACGCGCCCCGCATCCGAAACCTCTGCCATGTGCCTATACACTCCAGAAACAAACCACGGAGAACACGGAGGACACGGGGAGGAAAAGGGAAAAACAAAATGATATATTTACCACGAAGGACATGGATAACGCGGATCAACGCAGATTAACAGCAGAACTCAAATTATCCGTGTTCATCTGTTTCATCCGTGTCCTCCGTGGTTCACGTTTCCCCTTCTCCTCCCCGTGTTCCCCGTGGTTTACTTCTCCTCTTTCTTGCGCGGGAAGGCTCCAATCGCCGTGAGGGTCAGGTTGTCCTCATTCAGCACGTGGTCGGCGACTTCCGCGATGCTGTCGTGGGTGACGGCTTCGTATTCGGCCAGCACTTCGCTAATGGGAATCACGCGGTCATAGGAAAGGAGCGAATCGCCGTAGCGGTTCATGCGGGCGTTCATGCTTTCCAGCCCTAAGACAACCGCGCCACGCACCTGCGTTTTGGCTTTAGTCAGTTCGTCGTCGGTCAGGCCGTTTTTGCGCACGTTGGCGAACTCTTTGCGCGTCAGGTCCAAAACCTGCTCGTAGGTGTCGGGGCTTGTGCCGCCGTACACGCAGAAGTAGCCGCCGTCGAGATAGGAGCGGCCATAGGAACCGATGGCATACGCCAGTCCGCGCTTTTCGCGGATTTCCTGAAACAAGCGCGAACTCATGTTGCCGCCCAAAACGTTGTTGAGAATGGACAGCGAGTAGCGTTTCTTATCGGCCTTGCTGTAGCCGTCCGTGCCCATCACAAAATGCACCTGCTCCACGTCACGCTTTTTCACCTGCTTGCTTTTGCCGGACGCTTTCGGGCTTTTGCCGCCGCGTTCGGGAGCCAGGCCGCTCAAATCGCCAAGCGCGTCCTGCGAAATGCGAACCAGTTCCTCGTGTTCCAGATTGCCCGCGCCGGAAACCACGATGCGGTCAGGGCGATACTGCGTGGCGATATAGTTGGTAATATCGTCACGGGACAGGCCGGACACGGTTTTGTCGCTGCCGATGATCGGCTGTCCGAGCGGATGCTTGCCGAACAGGGTCTGCTCGAAGATGTCATGCACCATTTCTTCGGGCGTGTCCTCGTACATCTTGATTTCTTCCAGCACGACCCGCTTTTCCCGCTCCATTTCTTCGGCATCGAACAGCGAGTTGCGGAACATATCGGTCAGAATGTCAAGCGCAAGGGCGGTGTCTTCGGCCAGAACGCGGGTTTCGTAGCACGTCGTCTCCTTGCCCGTAAAGGCGTTGAGATGCCCGCCCCGCGATTCGATTTCATCGGCGATTTCCCGCGCCGTGCGCTTGCGGGTTCCCTTGAACAGCATGTGTTCGATGAAATGCGAGATGCCCCGGCGCGGATCGTCTTCATCCCGCGACCCGATCCCGACCCACAGCCCGACGGACGCGGACTGCACATAAGTAACGGTTTCGGAAACCACGCGAACGCCATTGGGCAGCGTGGTAATTTGTATATTTTCAGTGGTTGGCTTGGTCATAGTCAGTATAATACCACAGGAGCAGGGTTTTAGGGTTCTATGGTTTTAGGGTTTTAGGGAAGCAGAGTGTTGAGCATCGGTGTTCGAGGAAGGCAGGTACTCGGCTCTAAGTTGCTGGCAATGTAAAATTCGGTTTGCGCTTGTAGCGGTCAGTGAGTGGCAGTCCAATTACAGCAAGCAGGGTAAGCGCGCCGTACAGTCCCAACATTGCGCGTCCGTAGAACGCTGCATTGGAAAGGGTTGTTCGCGCCGTGTGGGGATAATCCGGCAGATACAGCAAACGGATGCGGCTTCCTGTTGGCGTTTGCTCGTAAACAACATCCGTCACTTTGTCTTTGATTTGATACGTTTTGCCGTTGACCTGATATTCGACTTTAAGGTAGTTCTGCTTGCCGCGTCGCCTGTCAATTACCGTTCCCGTTGCAGGCAGACCCTGCGCTTGCAGCATCTGCCCAATAATCGCGTCCGGGGCCGTCAGCAACAGCAGCATGAGCATCATTCCGCCTAATGCCAGCCGACGCAGAACGTGCTGTTGCCGACGCGGATAGCGGCTGTTGCGCTCCCGGTTTTCCGGCAGTGTGCCGTCTTCGGAGGGTATGTTTAAGGCGGAAGCAAGGGGCGCAATTTGCTGCATAGCGGCTTCCGGGGTTTTGGCAAGGCCGAGCAGAACATCATTGCGCCTGCGAACATCGCCGTTGCCAACTAGAAATACGCTGCGGCTGTCATCCGATTTCCAGGCAAGCAGCGCATGGTACGACGGACGGTTGTTTTGCCGCTTGTACGCTTGTGTATACAGGCAGCGAATATCATCCCTCGGCCCGGTTTGCCACTTCGCCAGCAGGGGGAAGCCGCGCCGGAAACGATACGCGCCTGTCAGCAAATCAACAATCAGTTCTTCAGGCCCGGCTGTGTACCAAAGCAACAGCGGAACAAACAGCGTCAGCAACAGGTACAACATCAACGCCCCACGCCCAACGATTTCGACGGGAGCCATGTCCTGCCATGCTTGTCTGGTAAGCACATTCGACAACGACGCCATCACTAATGCAAGCGCGCCCACGAAAAGCAACGCCGTTACGCCGCTGCACACGCGGAAGGTCAGGGGCTTGCAGTACACAATTTCGCGCTCGTTACTGACAACAACTTTCATGTCGCGCCTCATCAGCACCTACACCGTTTGAGTTTTGGCGGTGCGTGGCTTAAACCTAATATTATGGTCGCCGGAATAAGAATCTATCCCATTAGGCGTGGTATCCGCGTCCGCAGGACGCTTGTACTTTCCTGCCGGGTACTTTCAGTACCCGGCCAATTAGGACAGGTTCTAAGCAAGCGCCCTGCCCCGTGTCCCGCGCAGTGCCAACAGCAACCCTCCCGCAAAAACAATCTCTAAAAAAGACAGAAAAAAAGCCAAACAACGCGAAAAGAATGAACTCTTTGCCCTACACAGCCGTCTAATAAATAGAATAAAGTCTACTATACAGACAAAAAGGTTGAACGTTGGCAGTTTTTATCAACTCTCAACCTAAAACCAATACCGTTCAAATAAGCGGTGGTAGGGACACAACTTGTTGTGTCCTCTTGCGGTCGTTGTGTCCTCTTGCGGTCGTTGTGTCCTCTTGCGGTAGATGAGAGCGCGGACACAACTTGTTGTGTCCCTACCATGTTCTTTTTGAGGGGAAAAGTGCCTTATTTGAACGGTATTGGGTCTAGCTCCTGATGCCGCGCCGCCACGTCGGGCAAGTACCACCCCGGCGGAGGACGCGCACGGCGGACGCGCTTGCCAACGTCAAAGACGCCATGCCGCGCCAGGAGGCGGTTGATGGTCGGCACCGAGGGCACCGAACTCACCCCGGCGGGGTCGGTGGGAGCCACACCCAAGAGCCGTTCGCGGCGAATGGCTTGCGCGCCGTACTCGCCCAGGTCGCTGCTTTGCGCCAACGCGGTGCGCAGCATCAGCACTTGCTCTTCGACCGACAGAGCCGTTTTGTTGGCAATCGTGTGCGGGCTGTGCGAAGTATCGCGCCAATCTACTTGTTCTAAGGGCAAGTCGCCCGCCCGTGCCAGCCAACGCGGCACCGGCAGCAGGCTCACGCCGAAGGTACGCGCCACCCCGCGTTGAGACTGGGCGGCGCGTACGGCAGCCACCCTATCTTGGCGGCGGTTGCGGGAGGTGCGTTTTTGTTCAGGGCACAACCTTTCTGGGTTTCCCTACTATTGTGCCTGACTTGCATCCGCTGAGACACGACTGACTTGTATCTGATGATACTTGTCTGATAAGAGATAAGAGAGTGGTTTATGTAACTTGTATGTAGAGTCTGAGTAAGCTTTTTCCTCTTATCTCTTATCTCTTATTTCTTATCTCCCGCCTTCAAATCAAATGCCGCTCCAAGTACGTGGCATATAGGCGGCAGCGCAGGTGCGCGTCCTGCGGGGTTGTGCCACCCAATAAACCGGCGGCGCGCAAGCGGTAAAAACTGATGTGGCTGGTGCAGGGATTGCCGCGCAGCAGGTTGCGCACCACGTCCATGAGCATGTCGTCCTGCGACAGCGACACGAGCAGGCGGCGCAGGTGGTCGCCGAACGGCCCGTCGTCCTGCGCCGATTGCGTTCGCAGGGTCTCTATATCCAGTTCCTTGCTCACCAACTGATCCAGGGCGCAGCGCAGCAGGTAGGGCTGGCCGCCCACCAGATCGTATAAGGCTTGGACTTCCTGCGCGTTGCGCAGGGGCTGGCCGTAGCGCCGGTTGAGTTCCTCGGCCTGTTCCAGCGTGAAATCCTGAAGTGTCAGGCGCGTGCCCACGTTGAACGGCGATTGGTTGAGGTCGGTAATGAACAAGTGCGCTTCCGTCGCATACGCGATTGCCAATGTCAGCTTGCCCCAGGGACCGGTCGGGTCCAGCGAACGCTCGTTGTGCCACGAGCGAAACAGGCCGAATACTTCGCTGCCGAAGTCGCACGTAAACAATCGGTCTACCTCGTCCATCGCCCACACGACGGGCTTGTCGCTTTTTGCCAGCACTTCCCGCCGCAGATAGCGCTCGAAATTGACGTTGGGGCCGCGCTTGGCGTTCCACACGTCTTCGGGCAGGGTGTCCAAATCCAGTTGGTCGGCGATCATTTCGGCCAGCGTCAGGAACAGGGTATCGGCGGAAACCAGATGCGCGGTATTGAGTTTTTGAAAGTCGGTGCGGATGCACAGCGCGCCCATTTCGCGCGCCTGCTGCAAGCCGCGCGCCAGCAGGCTGGTCTTGCCCATCTGCCGCGCGCCCTTGACCAGCACAATGCTGTCGTGGCGACGCACGGCGGTGGTAAATTCCTCGTCCGTGCGGCGCACCAGGTAAAAGGCCGAGTCGAGAGGAACCGCGCCGCCAACGGCTTCCAGTTGGCTGACGGGCGCGGGCGGCGCGGGCGGTTCGGGAGCGCGCAGGGCATTCCGCATGGCGTCGGTAAGCGCGGCATCGTCTGCCGGGCTTTTCCACGAGGCATGGTGCAGGGATTCCACAAACGACGCAATCGCGTCAGGCAGGGGCGTGGAAATTTTGATATACACGGGCAGCAGGCGCGGACGCGCGGGCAGGCCGTTGACAGCCTGTTTTTGCGCCTCGTTTTGCGCGGTTTGCAGTTCGAACTCGACCATTTCGCTTTGCGCCGAGGCTTCGGAAATCAGCGCGATCACCACGTCCGACGAGCGGATGCGCTGTTCGATTTCTTCGGCCCACTGAACGCCGATTTTCAATTGCCGATCTATGAACAGGTCATGCTCCGGCTTCAGGGCCGTTTCCAGCAGCGCGCGGACGTACTCGTCATCAGGCGCGTTGCGCTTGTAAATCAGCGTTATCTTCAGCGCTTGCGCCGCCACATTTCCGGGCGCGGGCGTTGCGGCAGGAGGCGTTGCTGACGCCGCAGAATGGGCTGCGGATGTGAGTGTGGACGCGGTAGGAATTGTGGGAACGGCAGGAACAACCGGCGCGGGCGTTTCGGTTTTGGAAGTCGGCACGAGCGCGGGGGATGTGTTGGCCGGGGCGGTACTAGCGGCGGGAACGTTGGCTTGCGGTTTCGCAGGTTGGGCGCTGACGCGGGCAACGCGGGGCGGCGCGGGGTTGCCGACCTGTTCCATGCACAGATTGAACAGGCGCATCGTCCGGTCATGCTTGATTTCATACTCGCCCAGGTCGTACAGCGACCCCGCCCAACTGCTGAACTGCCGCATCACGTCGGCGCAGGTTTGCGACAGCAGGATATGCCCGGCTTCCCCGCAATTCATCACGCGCTGCGCCATGTTGATGCCGTCGCCGTACACGTTTTCGTTGCCGTTGATGTCTTTGGTGCGCGACACCAACCCGCTGTTGATGCCCATGCGCAGCCGCACTTCCGGGTGGTCATTGAGCGCGCGGGCCAGTTCCGCCGCGCATTGCACCGGGGCAGTCGGGTCACGGAAAAACACCAGCGCCAGGCCATCTCCCGTGTCGAGGGAAATCAGGTTGCCCCGCGCCTGCGCCCGCTGAAACTCCATCGTATTGCGCACCACGTTTTGCAGCGTGGCGACCGCCTGCGTTTGATCGTCAATGGTAGGCAGCAGGGAATAGCCCACAATATCCATAAACAGGATGTGAGCATACTCCGTTGTCAGCCGGTCAAGTTCGTGATTCATAAAACATAACCTTTTTTACAGGAGGTCTGCTGTAGCGTTAATGTTCCCGATAAATGTTGAGATGATGCTCTTTGAGAAATGGCGCGCGCTCCTGCACCCGGTTGGGAACGAGGGATAAACCCGACCCCGCCCCGTAGTTCAGCAGCAGCATCTGCGCTTCTACAGGTTTGATAGCATGGTACTGCTGGCTGAAAACGCCGATGCCTTTCAGGGAATTTATCGCCAGTACCAAACCGGCGGCGACAAGAACCTGCTTGCTCCCTTTACCCCATTGCGCCGTTTTCAGCGTCGCTTCCCCCTGCCGTATCGCCAGATACCCTAATGTCAGCGTGGCGATCCAGAACAATTCGGAAATCGTCAGGTAGCGCGACGACATCGCCTGTTTGGCCCCAAATCCCGCGCGGCCAACCGTGCTGACAAGCGCGCTGAGAAGCGCATACAGCGCATACGCCAGATAAGGAGCCACCACAGCAAGCGGAATCTGCCCCGACGCGCGCAGCCGACGTAACGCGAGGCTGAAAAGCGCCAGTCCGATTATGCCCATCGGAACGCCGATAAGCGGTGTGTCCTTGAGGCTGATAAACGCGCCGATGTAGCTCAGGAAGTACGCGACGGCAGCGCCCGGATGCTGAAGCACGGCCAGCAGTGGCGGACTGTCGGACGGCTTGGCATAGTGGTAAAAGTAGGAAGCCATCGTCAGGACGGCGCAAACGCTCCAGGCGGCGAAACGGAGTTGAAACGCTTTATCGCGGGGGGAAATCAGAAGTAAAAAACCGCCGACAAGCCAGAACAGCAGGCCGTTGGCAAACGAATAGGTGGCGACAATGGCGCAAAGAATCGCGGCCATCAGGCGCGGCCAGGTTCGCGTGGGATGCGTCAGCAGGGCAATACCGGCCACAACCGCCAGAATATTCAAAAAGATTTGAAGCTGCCAGCCCCACATCCAGTTCTGACTCTGGCGCAGGGAAAACACGATAATGCCGATGACAGGGAACAGCCAGATAAGCGTATTGTCTTGAAGGGCTTGCCTTGTCTGTCGAATCTGATAGCCGATCACGCCCAAAATGGCAACAGCAAACAGCAGGCTCGTGGTCAGTTCCCAGCGCAAATCCCAATCGCTCATGTGGGCTAAGGCCAGCATAATCAGGCGCGGAAACACAAGGCGATGCTCGTTATGCTGCGCCCACAGGTCGCCGAATGTCAGTTGCCCTTGATACGACTTTAGCAGCGCGGGCACGAAGTCCCATTGGTCTATCATCGGGACGGCAATCACATAATGCAGCGTCAGAAACGCCAGCAGCGCGAAGCAGGCGCAGGGGATGCCGAAAATCAGAACCCGGTCACGAAGTGAGATACGCCGCTCCATTTATTATGATAATCCTTGCTGATTGCCGGGTGTGTTTTACTAGATTGTTATTTTTGTCCGCAGGTAATCACGAACGTGCCGAACCAGCGTCCCAAGCCGATACGCTCCCAAATCCAATCTCCCACATTATAGGCTGTCAGGAACGTGTTGATTAGTTTGGGCGCGACGGCGCGGTAGGGAAGATCGGATTGGCCGCGCTGCCGAATATGCTGCAAGCCGGCGGATTCAAAGGCGCGATGGAGGCTGCGCGGCAGGAGGGGCCGCTCGTTGGGGCTGACGCCCTGCGGCAGATACAGCGGGCTTTTGGGGTGCCGGAACAGCGCCATTGCGGGATGCAGCACATTGGGATCGAAGGCGAACGCGAAGCCACCGGGTTTCAGAACGCGCTGCGCTTCCCGCACGGCCAGCCCGTAATCAGGAATATGGTGCAGGACGCTGCTGAAAGCCACCACATCGAAACGGTTGTCTTCAAACGGCAGTTCACAGGCGTTGGCGCGCAGCCACGTATTGTCCGGGTACTTGCGGCGCGCGACCACAAGGGCTTCTTCGGAAAGGTCAATGCCCGTATAGGCACGAGCATGAGCGATATAAAGCTGGCGCGACTGCCCAGTTCCGCAGCCCACGTCCAGAATGTCAAGAGGCGTTTGCGTGGGAACCCAGGCAGCGAAGCGATTGGCAAGCGTCTGCCAGCCGCGCTCCTGAAAGGGATTGAATTCCCCTTCGCCGCTTACCAGGCTGTCAAAATACGCGCTTTCCGAATCGGCGATTGCAACAACCGCCTTCGTATCCATCGGAGTGGAAGGGGGTGACTTGTAGGAAGCTTGTTTTGTCATATCCGTATAAATAATCCTCAACACTATGTTTCTGACCGGGCCATTGCGCGACTCACTTGTCGGAGGGGCTGCCTGGTGACTGCCACTGCTCCGGCAACAACAACTCTCTCATCTCAGCAGACGACAACGGCTGCCCAATCTGTGAAGGGCCGGAAAGAATGTTGATTTCTACCCGATTCTCCGCCCATAAACCGTTTCTCGAGTATTGCAGCACAAGGAAGCTGTGGACGCGCCTTTTTGCCGCTCCGCCATAAAGGGTAAGCGCATCGTGGGTATCTTTAAGGACAGGGTCTATCAGGAAGAAGCATTTCGCCATCTCCGTCGGCAGTAAGAAGCGATCTGTAGTCCCATCCGTCATTTCCGTTATCAGGTAAGTGGGATTGGGACGCAGAACCGCGCTGCGTATCTTGCCTGCAAGGGTCGGTTTTATTTGCAGCGAGACCAGATGCCATTGCGCGCCGTCGTCCAAAGGAATGTGTTCCCAAAACTGTGCCACGCGCTGCGTCTGTGTTAATGCTTTTGCCGGGAGAGACGGAGCGATAGCCCGGCGCGTGGGCTGCTGCGTATTTCGGGTGAGCAGCAGGAATCCTTTTTCCACCGCGACAGGATGGTACTGCTGCCAGAGTACGGAAAGCGCATCCGAATCATCCAGCATGGGTGGGCGTCCGTCAATGGTTTCAAGCCGCAACAGGACATAGCGCGGCGCGTTCGCGCCCCGATAGAAATCGCCGTTCAATTTTAGCAGATAGGGAGAGAAAGCGCAGTAGCTCTGGTAAACGGGACGAGAAGCAAAGTTCCAGCCGTTCAGGAAGGCAATAAATTGGCTATATCCGGGCACGTCAATTGTGGAATTGCCGACGATGGCGTTGATGCGAGGCAGGTTCCATATCCGCGCTTCCTCAGCATAGCGCGCTTCCATATCCTGTTTATACGCATTAGGCATAAACACAAACTTCGCGCTCTCGATAGTGTGCCGCCAAAAGTAGAGGTTGATGTCAGTGGGCCACTTCAGGGTGATGTTCACGCCAAACCAGCAGGCAATCAGGCTGGCCGCCACAAGCGTCCGGCATTTGCGGGAAAGCGGACGGTAGGCGCCAAACGCGACCGGGGCAAGGAAGAAGGCGGCTATGATGCTGCCGAAAAAAGCCGCCGGATGGGTGTCGTTGCGCACAAAGCCATGCTTGTATATCTGCAAAAAAAAGAGGGCAAACAACGCTGCCAGGGGAACGTTGCGCCGGGCGCTGTCTTTGTTTATCTGCCACACAAGATAGGCCAGGGCCGCCAGAACCAGCACGCCCAGGAAAGTCATGGACTCGCCGAACGAGACGCCCATCGCCTGCATGTAGGCGGCGCTCATCAAAGTCGTATTCTTGAAGTAGGCAGGCAGGTCGGAAAGGCGCTGGCCCAGCAGAAGCCAGAGGGATAAACAGCCGAGGAGATAGGCCGCTAACAGCGCCAGCGAGGAGCGGCTGCGCCTGGCGCCACCCGCTATAACCGCAAAAGCGATGATCTGCCCCGACATGATTAAAAACGAAAACTTCAGAAACGACAGCGCGACCAGCAGAGCAACATCAATACCCACAGCAAGCGGCTTACGCGGCTTGGTGTCCAGCAAAAATGTGGCAATAATCAATAACAGCAGATAATAGACTGCATCATCGAGAAACGACAGAAACATTGCGGAAGCCACAACGATGCCAATGCGCGTTGTAATAGCGGGATAGCGCAGGCAAATCTGGACTATTTTAGCCGTTATAAAGCCACTGAGGATAATCTCCCATGCCCACTGGAACCGGAACAGAGAGCCGTCATAAACATTTCTGTAGAAAAAGGCGAGCAAGCCGGTGGGGAATATATAATCAACGCCCGCGCGCCAGGAATGTTTGAGAAAATAGCCGTTGCTGTAGTGCCAGGAAACGTCCAGATAGCGTTTCGCAAATACGGGCACAAACGGGGACTGGATCAGTTGAAGCCACAAAAACACAATCATCGCTACAAACAATAACTGCATCGGCTCACTGGCAAGATGTTTCCAGCCGAGAGCGTGAGCCGAGCCGGATTGATTTTCGCCGGCTCCTGCCTGTTCGCCAGTCCGCAGCGCGTTTGGCGCTTCCGCTTCCGCTTCCACTTTCGGCATTACCTTATGGTGAGGAACCAACTCGCTCATGACGTCTTCCAATACCCCGCGCGTTACGAATTACGACTGTGACGGGGAGGCGACTTCCGCCTCCGCGCTCCGCGCCGTCTGATTGGTCTGCAGCGATTTATGTTTGGCCTGCGTGTCTCGATGATAATCGCGCTTTGACAGCAGTTTCTCCAGATACACGTACAAAACGATGAACAGGTAGCGGCTCCCCATCTCCTTGATCTTCAGTTTGGACACGCCCACGTCGCGGTTTGTCCAGGAAATCGGCACGATGGTATAATTGTACCCGCGCACAATGGCTTTCAGGGGCAATTCTACCGTTAAGTTGAAGTGGTAGGAGATGAGGGGCTGCAAGCCGTCCATTACGTCGCGCCGGTAGCACTTGAAAGCGTTGGTAATGTCGTTGTAGGGCAGGCGGAAAAGGCGCTTGATGAACCAGTTGGCAAGCCGGTTGACGATCAGCTTGAACTGCGGATAGTCATTGATTTTGCTGCCCTTGATGAAGCGCGAGCCGAACACGCACTCGTACCCCTCGCGCATTTTCGCGTAGTACGTGGCGATGTCCTGCGGGCTGTCGGAAAGATCGGCCATAACCACGCACACGCACTCGCCCCGGTAATTTTCCAGCCCCCTGCGCACGGCAAAGCCGAAACCATGCGGGGGCGTGTTGTTGATGTAGCGCAGAATCCCCGGATAGCGGCGCGACAAATCCTGTAAGATCGCCTCCGTGCCGTCGGAACTGTTGTCATTGATAACCAGAACTTCGATGTCGGACACGCCCCGACGCTCGAATTCCTCAATGATGCTGACGCAGGTGCGCTCGATGCACCCCTCTTCGTTGTGCGCCGGCATGACAATAGAAAAGTAGGGAAGACCATTTGTGGTTGACATGAAGCGACTCCTGTGGCAATCAAATCCTGCATTTTATGCGGCGAGAAATACGTCTGTCCTGATACGGCGCAGGGCGCTTTACACAGGCGCGAAGCCTCGGCGCGTTCCAAAACGGCGACGGTTAGCGGTAATAGTTGTGGAGGGTCAGCAGCGCGCAGACATCCACGCCGACGAGAACCAGAACGGCTGCCACTCCAAGCCCTGCCTGAACCGACCGGGACGCGCGCCCTTGCGCCAGTACATTATAAACGGTTTTCGCGCCCACCGCTACCAAAACTCCGATACAGGCAAGGACGCAGAACCAGTAACGCCCCTGCGCCTGCGTATAGGTAAGGTTAAAAACAACAATGCCGGTGAAACAGCAGGCCACATAGCCGAGCGCGGCGCAAACCAGGGTAGCCTGATAACGTTCAGGCAGGCTTTCCCCGTTTTCAGCACTACTGCCCGCCTGCTTGTTTTGCTGCATAAGCCGGATTTGCTGCACAAGATAGAGAAAAACGCCTGCCCCGGTGATGCGCAGCAGCAGCGTATAAAAGGTGTAAATGCGCTCCGGCAGCGGCACAATCATCCAGCCGAACCTTCCAATGAACGATGTATACAACTGGAAGGGAAATTCCTCGCGGAAATAGTGTGACCGGAGGGTTTTACGCGCAATCAGATGCTCCAGCGAGCGCTGTTCCATTTGCGTCGCCAGCCAATCCCCGTACAGGAGGCGGTTGCGAATCAACATCAGACTGCTCACCAGCAGAACCGCGCCGAACGTATAGGCCAGCCGTGTGGCAAAACCCCGCAGTCCCCACCGATCCCGAACGCCCGCCCAGCACAGACACGCGAAAATACAGGGAAACAGAAACAGCCCTGTCTTTTTGGTGCAAAGCGAAAGCCCGGTGCAAACGCCCATCAGCACAAAGTCGGCGCGACGCGGCGATCCCGCCAGTATCTTGAAACTGTAAAATATCGCCGCTGTCGTCAGCAGGTTGCTGAGAACATCGTTGTTGATGTAAGCGCAATTGAACAGGAATTGCGGCAGCGTGACCGCGAACAAAGCCGGAACCGCCTGCCAGAGCGAATCGGGAAACAACAATTCCGAAATCTTAAAAATCAGAACCACCATGCCCGCGCCGGAAAGCAGCGAAAAGCAGCGTAACAGCATAAACGCCAGTTTCGCCTTGCCATCGGCGAACGTGCCGAATAGAAGGGGAGCCGGGCCGGGCGTTTCCACGTAAGTCACGTTCACCGCATAGGCATGCCCGCCATTGCTCACGCGAACCAGCAGCGCTCCCAGAATATAGTAGAGGGGCGGCTGATGCCCTTCATCGCGGACGAACTCCGAGGGCATGTACTGGTTGGGCAAGTGCCCATGCGTGGCGACAAAGTTGATAAACGCGAGATGCGAAGGCTCGTCGGGGGCTTGTCCGACAGGAATCAGGAACACGAACAAAGCGCCGACAGCCAGAAAGTAAAGCAAAATCCCCACGCGCAGATAATGCAGCAGGGTAGGCTTGCCGCCCCTCGTCTTGTTTGTGAATTTCACGGCGTATCCTGAAATACCTCACCCCAACCCCTCTCCTGGACGCTCGTTCCTCGCTAGGAGAGGGGCTAATCTGTTGCAATCCTCTCCTGAACGCTCGTTCCTCGCTAGGAAGGGGCTATTGTTGCAACCTCTCCCATTCGCTCGTTCCTCGCCGGGAGAGACTCTTTCCTAATGCCTAATGCCTAATGTCTAATGCCTACTCTGCCCATCGCTCCCGATTGTACGTATAAATCTCGTTGAGAATGTCGGACACGTTTTTGGTGTGCGTCCAGGCGGGATAGTGCGTCTTGAACTTGGTCATGTCGCTGATGTACCAGATGTGGTCTCCGATGCGGTTGTCTTCCACATACTGCGTTTTCATCTTGTTGCCTGTGATCTCTTCGCACATCTGAATGGCTTCCAGCATGGAGCAATTGCTGTAACGCGCCCCGCCCACGTTGTAGGCTTCGCCCTGACGCGGGTTCTCATAAAAATGGTAGAACAGGCTGACAAGATCGTGGCTGTGGATGTTGTCGCGCACCTGCTTGCCCTTGTAGCCGAAGATGCGGTACTCCTTGCCCGTCGCGGCGCACTTCATCAGGTAGGCGAGAAAGCCGTGCAGTTCCGCGCCCGAATGTCCCGGCCCGGTCAGGCAGCCGCCCCGAAACACGCCCGTGTTCATGCCGAAATATTTGCCGTACTCCTGTACCATCACGTCGGCAGCCACTTTGGACGCCCCGAACAGCGAGTGCTTGCTGGCGTCAATGGACATGTGTTCGTCAATGCCCTCTTTATAATAGGGGTGCGATTCGTCTATCTCCCAGCGCGTTTCGAGTTCCAAAAGCGGCAGGCGGTTGGGCGTGTCGCCGTACACTTTGTTGGTGGAAGTGAAGATAAACACGGCTTCGGGGCAGAATTGGCGCGTGGCTTCCAGCATGTTGAGCGTGCCGTTGGCGTTCACGGTGAAATCGGTAAACGGCTCGCGGGCGGCCCAGTCGTGGGACGGCTGCGCGGCGGTATGCACCACGAGTTTCACGTCGCTGCCGTACTTCTCAAAAATGCGCGACAGCCCGCCGAAATCCCGAATATCGGCGGCCTCGTTGGTGAAGTTGGGCAGGGACGAGGTAAGTTGGTTCAACTGCCACTGCGTCGAGGCTTCCTCGCCGAAAAAGTATTTGCGCATGTCGTTGTCAATGCCGACGATGGCAAAGCCCTTGCCGCTCAGATACCGCACGGCTTCGCTGCCGATCAATCCGGCGGAGCCGGTCACAATCGCTACGGACACTACTTTCCTCCCATGAACTTCTGGAACTGCGCCTGATGCGCGTCCAGCCAGTGAAAAATGTCGGTTAAAATGGTTTCGGGGCTGCGCGTCGGCTTCCAGTCGAACGTGCCTTCTGTCGCGCCGTTGTCCGTCACGTACCAGATCACATCCGCGGGACGGTCTACGGCGTCGGGCGTCACGTCTACCATTTTACCCGTAATCGCCTGACATAAGCGCGTGGTTTCCAGCAGCGACAGGCTGCCGTTCGCCCCACCCCCCGCATGAAATACCTGCCCCCGGTAATCCTTAATGGCGGCAATCTGCTTTGTAATCAATTCCGTCAGGTCGGCGATGTGCAATAGATCGCGCACCTGCTTGCCCTTGCCGCCGAAGCCGATGTACTTGAGGTTTTTGCCAAAGATGTGCTGCGCCAGCCAGTAAGTGAACACGCCCTGATCCACTTTGCCCAACTGCCACGGCCCGGCAACCACGCCGCACCGGTTGATGATACACGGCAGGTCGTACTGGCGGCTGTATTCCTGCAAAATGATTTCGGACGCCAGTTTGGTCGCGCCATACAGCGAACGCGCCCCGTCAAGCGGAAAATCCAGAGCAACGCCGCGTTCGCTGACGCCGGGTTTGTTGTCGGCGTACTGGAAGCGGGTTTCGCCCTCGGTAAAATTCAGTTCGTTCAGCGGCGTATACGGATACACGCGGGACGTGGACAAGAACAACACGCCCATGTTGCGCTGCCGGGCAAACTCGAAGCAGTGCAGTGAGCCGACGAGATTGTTGTTGAGCATGTACGTGGCGTCCGCGCCCTGCGTCCCGACAAGCACGGAGGGTTCCGCGCTGCACTCGATCATCACATCGAAGTCGCCCTTGAGCCGCTGCAAGTCTTCCGGGCTGCGAATATCGCCGTGCGCGAACGCGCCGCCATGCTCCAGAACCCGCGCCAGCAGCACTTCCGAACCGCGCCGCGATAAATTGTCCAGACAGGTGACGGAATGGCCCTGCCCCGCCAGCGCAACCGCCAGATTGGAGCCGATAAAGCCGCACCCGCCCGTAATCAATAAGTTAGCCATAAGAATTTACAAAGAATCTACAATGGGAAAATCAGTGTGACACATTCGTATATTGCAAGTTTCGTGCCAACCAACGCGGAATCAGGCAAATGTCTGAATTAAACGTGAATTTTGCGCGTATACCGGGGAAGCCGCCGAAACAAACCGGATTGGGAGAAGAACAACCACTTGCTTATAGTATAGGTAACTATTCACCACCAAGTCTCCAAGAACACCAAGAAGAACGAAAAGAAGGACATTGTAAAATTGCAGAAGATATGGAAAGCTTAACACGTTCTGCTCTGGTGGTATTACCTGCATTACTTGGTGTTCTTGGCGTCTTGGTGGTGAATAGTTACTATTATAGCAGACTTGCCGCGGAAAGCCGACAGCCGCGCCGGAGAAATTGTTCAATCACTCAGATTACTCCGGTGGTTCCTGCATAAGACGTGGATCAAGCAACGACTGGAGTTCCGATTCTGTCACGGGATGCGCAATCATCGGGGGGCAGGAGGTGAGGTCAACTTCGATTTGCGGCTGCATCCAGAGGTTCGGTTTCCAGGAGTCTACCTCAAGTTTGAAACTGCGCACCCTTTTTCGGGCCGCGCCGTGATATAAATGAACAAAATCACTCGTATTGTCCACGTAAGGGTCGAGCAGGAAATTCGTTTCCGCCATCGCGGGAATCAAGCGGCGGCGTACCTGCGTTCCATCTTCAAGACGAGCGATGATATAAATGGGAACCTGACGAACCGCGATGTCGCGCAGTTTGCCTGCCAGTGTGGGCCGCGTATGAACCGACAGCAGATGCCATGCCGTCGGGTCTGTTACGGGTATCTCCGTGCCGAAATCAACGCGGGAACGCGCAGAGCCGGTTTGCAGTCCTGCCGGTTGACGCGGCTGAGACGGGACGGCGGAAGTCCCGGCCTGGCGTTCAAACAGCACGAATCCCTTTTCGGACAAAACGGGGCGGTACTGCTTTGCCAATTCCTGCATCGCTTCGCTGTCTTCCAGCATCGGCCAGTGCTGATCAATGGGATATAAATTGAGCAGAATAAAGGCGGGCGCCTGGGAACCGCGATAAAAGTCACCGTTCATCTTGAGCAGGCCGGGCGTAAAGGCGGAGTAACTCAGATAAACGGGGCGCGGGCGATAGTTCAAGTTGTTGAGGAACGCCACGAACTGGCTGGTCGAAATCACATCAATGGACGCAGCGCCAACATAAGCGTCAACGGCGGGAAGATGCCACCGCTGCGCCTCCTGCGTATACTGCGCATCCAGATTATGCTTTACCCTGCAATGGCGCGAACACCATTTTTGCGATTGGCAGGGGATCATGCAGCATCCAGAGAATCTTCTCGCGGCTGCCTTCCCTGCCGCTCGCTTTGAAATAACTGAACAGGCTTAACAGTGCGCAGGCAATCAGCGCGGCTGCCTGCCACTTTGGCACTGCGCGGCAGGCTCCGAAATAGATGGGAAGCAGGAGGGGAACAAGGGTCATGCACCCGAAGAATATCAGTACATGCCCGTCTGCGCGAACAAAGCTATGCTTCCACACTTCCACAAGTATCAGGGCAAGGATGGCCCAGGAAAGCGCGTTTTGTTCGGGGTAGCCGCGTTGAATTTTCCAGGCCATGAAGATCACGGCAAACAGGATGAGAACGCTTAAAACCATGAAATCCGCGCTGATAGGCAGTCCCATCGCGCTGCTGTAGCCCGCGCTTACCGCCGTCATGTTTTTGAAGTACATCGGCAGCGTACTGATCGGCTGTTTCAGCAGGAGCCAGAGCGCAAAAAACAGGAGCGTGAAAATGCCGGCAGGATTGGCGTACCAGGGCCGCTGCAGCCGCTTATTGGCAAGCGAAGCGCAAATCACGACGCAGGCTCCGGCGATGAAAAACGTAAACTTCATAAAGCCGAGGATGTTGAGCGCGAATAGATTGACAAACAGATACCCCGGCTTGCAGTCTTTGGAGCCAAGCAACAGCTGCGTGATGGTGATCAGCAGCATGTAGCAGGCAATATCCGGGTTGTGTTCAAACGGAATGAACACGCCGCAGGCCAGCAGAAAACCGGCCTGCAGACGCCAATTTCCGTAGCCTTTCGCCAGACGAAACAGATTGTAAGCGAGCAGGCCGTACAGCGCGCATCGGAAGGCGAGGTACCACCAGAAAAGTTCCGGGTCATACACGCTGGTAAAAAAATAGCCCAGCAGGGTTGTAGGGAAAACGTAATCCACGCCCGCGTGAAAGCCATGTTTCAAAAAGTAGGCGTTGCAATACATCCACGAACTGTCCAGCATCGCCGCCGTTGTGCCGTGTGGGACAACAGGAACCATCAACAAGCGCAGCCACAGCAGCGCGCCGAGGCCGCCGAGCAATATATCTGCCGAATGGCGCGTAAGCCAGTCTTTCAGGGAAGCATATAGTGGTATCGTGGAGTGTTTTGGAACCATAACCGGAGAAAAGAAGGTTCTGTCTTGTTTTGACAGAACCTTCCTGCCTGTTTCTACTCGCTCTTTTTATGTGGTATGGGACGCAATCCGAGTTCCTTCAATTGCGATTCATCCACGTCGGAAGGCGAGTCCATGAGCGGGTCGTAGCCCAAGCCCATTTTGGGGAACGCCATCACTTCGCGGATGTTCGGCTCGTCCAGCAGGTTCATAATCAGGCGGTCTATGCCGGACGCGAACCCGCCGTGCGGCGGCGCTCCATAGGAAAACGCTTCCAGAATGTGCCCGAACCGCTCCTGCTGCTTTTCCTTGCTGATGCCCAACAGGTCGAAGACGCGCGCCTGTATGTCGGAGCGGTGGATACGGATGCTGCCCGACGCCGACTCCTGCCCGTTGCATACGAGGTCGTAGCACTGCGCCCGGATTTTGCCCGGATCGGTGTCGAAGTAGGCCAGATGCTCCTCATACGGCATGGTAAACGGATGGTGTTCCGCGTCCCAACGGTTCTCGTCCTCGTTCCACTGCACGAGCGGAAAGTCCGTGACAAGGCAGAACGTCAGCTTGTCGGGGTCGCGCAGGTTCAAGCGCCGCCCGATTTCCAGCCGCAGCCGCGAAAGGACATTGGCGACAACCGCTTTTTTCGGGTCGGCAATGATGCCGATCAAGTCACCGGTTTCAGCTTCACACGCGCTCAGTACCTGTTCCAACTGCTCTTCGCTCAGGAACTTGGCAATCGCGGACTTTACGCCGGAGGAGAGCGGCTGCGCGGTTCTGTCCGTGACCGCAATCGTCGCCAGTCCCTTCGCGCCGAACTCCTTGCAGAACTCGCCCAAGGTGTCCACGTCCTTGCGCGACAGGCTTGCTCCGCCCGGATAGCGAACGGCCTTCACCTGCCCGCCCGCTTCCAACGCGGTTTGAAACACGCTGAAACTCGATTCGCGGACGAGTTCGCCCAAATCCACAAGGGTCAGGCCAAAGCGCAGGTCGGGCTTGTCGTTGCCGTACAGGCGCATGGACTCGTCATACGTCAGGCGCGGAAACGGCGTGACCATTGTTTTCGCGCTGACCCGGCTGACCACTTCCGTCGTCACGCGCTCGATGACCTGCAAGACATCTTCCTGCGTGACAAACGACATTTCCACGTCCAGTTGCGTAAACTCCGGCTGCCTGTCCGCCCGCTGCGCTTCGTCCCGGAAACAGCGCGCGATCTGGAAATACCGCTCGCACCCGCCCACCATCAGCAATTGCTTGTACTGCTGCGGCGATTGGGGCAGGGCGTAAAACTGTCCCGGCTGGATGCGGTAGGGAACCAGGTAGTCCCGCGCGCCTTCGGGCGTGCTTTTGGTGAAAATCGGCGTTTCGATTTCCAGAAAGCCCTGCTCGTCCATCACGTCCCGGATGATTTTAACCGCCCGATGCCGCAGTTCCAGCATCTGGTACATCTTGGGACGGCGCAGGTCAATGTAGCGATGCTTCAAGCGCAGGGTCTCGTCCACATTGACCATCTGCTCCTCGTCGCTGACCGGGAACGGCAGCGTTTTGGAAGCGTTCAGCACGTCTATGGACTTCGCCGCCACTTCGATCTCGCCCGTTGCCAGTTTGGGGTTTTCGCGCCCCGCCGCCCGCCTGCGCACGGTTCCGCGAACGCTGAGAACGTACTCGCTGCGGACGCTGTTGGCAAGCGCCACCAGTTCCGGCACATCGTTTTTATCTATCACGACCTGCACCAGACCCGTGCGGTCCCGCAGGTCAATAAAGACCAGATCGCCAAAATCGCGCTGCCGGTGAACCCAGCCGTTGAGCGTCACCTCCGTGTCAACCTGTGCCGCCGTAAGCGCGCCGCAATGCACGGTACGCTGCCAGTTGCCTGCCATAGAGCAACCTCCTGCCTGAAAAATCAATGCGGAAAAAGTGGGTATCATTAAGACAGCGCAGACGCGCTGCAGGTTGCGCTCCGTAACCACAAAACGTGAAAATAGCCGCGAATGAACGCGAATGAACGCAAATAAACTGTCAATACCCCTTCATTCTATCTCATTTTGCCTCGTTCTGTCCACAGCCGGAACTTCTTACGCAGGGTCGGCGCCTCTAAACGGAAAAAGAAAAAGAGTATGTAGAGACAGCGTCGAAATCTTGGCAATGCAGCGCTTCCAGCCCGATGTCTCGTTGTGTCAGATTGTAAGAAGAGAGGCGTCGTGACCTCGTAAGCGTCAGGGCGAACGGGGAGAGTGTACAGGCATCTTCTTGCACCTCCCTTCCGGGTTAGTTGATAGTTGAGAGTTGATAGTTGATAGGCACTATGAACTTTCAACGTCCCGCCACCTGGCTCGTTAGCAGTCTCTACTATGTAGACGTGCATTTACATTTAGACGAGGTGAAGACAGAGAAGGTTCATTTGATTCTGCTGTTTATGTAGATATTTTTCTACTTTTTGCGCGTTCCTTTTGGATTGGGCAACCAGGAGGAGGGACGCAGGCGCAGCACAGGGGCGAATGTATCCCGACGGGAGGGTGTTGAGCATTTTAGATGCGCCGGCCCTGACTTATTACGCGAGGCAGGGATTACCGTTTTGCGCGGCGAATAGAGTGGCAGCATCCCAAATTTCCGAATACCCGGCTGTACGGCCTCCGTATTATTGTTCAGGCGACAGGTGAATTTGTCAGGATACCGCCTTTTATTCTATAATATTTATGTTGCTATATCAATGTTCTTGCCTGCCGCCATCTGCGGAGGAGAAGTAAATTATGAGTGCGCCGAATAAAGACCAGAACCCCGTATTGATTGCTGCAATGATTACCGCGATTGCCGCGATAATCGCCGCCCTGATCTCAGGCACAATGGGAATTTATGCTGCCGGCAGATCCAATGGGTCGTCAGCAAACATCGTTACCAACAAGCCGCCTGCGCCTACGCCGGGAACATCCCCTGGACAGTCCTCCGGCCCGTCTCCGATAGAGTCGCGCAATCCATCCACGCCGATTTCATCAGGCCCGCTTCCCTTTGAGCCGCCGCGCAGGGATCCCCCGGCGACAAAAATCAACCCCAAAGATGGGGCGGAAATGATCTTGATACCCGCCGGCGCGTTCCTCATGGGCAGCAAGGCTGGGAATTATGAGGACGAAAAGCCGCAGCGCAGCGTGGATATGGATGGCTATTACATCTACAAATATCCGGTGACGGTGACGCAGTACCGCAAGTTCTGCGAGGACACAGGAAGAACAATGCCTGCTGCGCCCTCGTGGGGCTGGAATGCGAATCATCCGATGGTGAATGTGAGTTGGGAAGACGCGGACGCTTATTGCAAGTGGACAAGTGGAAACAATCCGGGCAGTGTGCGACTGCCGACGGAAGCGCAGTGGGAAAAAGCGGCGCGCGGTACAAACGGGCTGATATACCCCTGGGGTAACAATTGGGACGCCAGCCGTTTGCAGTGTTCAAAGAAGACCTTTACGACGCGGGCGGCACGGCTCCCATAGATAGTTTTGAGGCGGGGCAAAGCCCCTATCGCGTCATGCACATGGCGGGGAACGTCTGGCAGTGGTGCGCGGACTGGTATGACAAAGACTACCTACAAAACCGCGCCGGAGCAGAACCCAACGGGGCCGAGTTCCGGCTCGGATCGCCGCGTCCTGCGCGGCGGTTCGTGGGTCGACGACGATCCCGACAACTTCCGCGCCGCCAACCGCCTCGGGTACAGCCCTACTACAGGGACAACTTCGTGGGTTTCCGCTGCGCCTCAGGACTTTGAGTACCCGGCCATGAATGGCACGGGCTGCGAACGGTAAGCCGGATAAATCCGGCTGTAGAAGTGGTTTTGTTTCGGTAATGCAGGCGGTTTTATGCAGGGGTACTGGTACACCATCAAGGTAGAAGAGTTAGGTAGGGGCGCTGCTTGCCGCGCCATCGTTTGAGGATTTGCACCCTCATTTGCGGAGGGTTCCGCATGTTTGCGGAGGGTTCCGCAAGCAGAACCCCTACAGTGTATTCTTACGTTCACCCTTGACGGAGTACGTAGGTGTACAGCCCCGTTTACGGGGCTTACCTTGCGCAGCCCGATGAATTCCTGCGCTATAAAAAACGATTGTCCTGCGGACAAATTTACCATGAAGATTGTGCCTGCGCAGCAGCCACTCGCTTTTTCCAGCGCAGGCAAAGAATTTAATTGGTTTTTCGGCGCATTTTTGCGGGCACAAACCTGTAATAAGGAACCTTGTCCGCAGGACAATCGTTTTTACAGCGCAGGAATTAATTCCGGCGCATTTTACATATCAGATCAAAAATTCAATATATAAAAGCGATGCGCGGCGGCTGGTAGCCTCTGGTGACGGTCGCCGCCATCCCCTGAAATGGGAGTGAACGGCATGGTAATCGCACAACCAACCCCTGCGTTAAAGCGGCTGACCTACGAGCAGTACATGGCGGAGGGTGAAATCAACCAGAGGTACGATATCCTGGATGGAGTACGTTTCGTGACCAATCCGACGCGGCGGCATCAACGTATCCTGCAAAATTTACTACGGTCATTTGAGGACTATCAGAGGGCGAGCGCCACAGGGCAGGCCATCATTGCGCCGTGTGATGTGCTTATCTCGCGGTATCCCTTGCGAACACGCCAGCCGGACATATTGTTCATCAGTAATGAGCGCCTGGCGCAAAATCCGCCTCCAGAGGATCCTGCGCCTCTCAGCCCCGCGCCGGAACTCGTGATCGAGATTATTTCACCAGCCGATACGCCCGCTGTCCTTGCAGACAAAATCGCCGACTACCAATCGGTACATGTGCGCGAGATATGGGTTGCGCGGGCTGTCCTGCAAACCGTTGAGGCGCTGCTGTTGACGCCAACCTCCGTACAAGTGACGGCAACGTATGGTGTTGGAGACACAGTGCAATCCACAGTGTTCCCCGGCCTTTCCTGCGCGGTCTCGGACATTTTTGCGGAACCATGACAACCCTGATGAGAGACCGAAGAAGACTACTACATTGCGGCGTAAATACGCGCAGGGTTTTCGTCCGCAGGACGATTGGCCGCAGGCCTTTCCAGCCGGTATTTTACATACCGGCTGGCGCAGCGTACTTTGCTTTAGTCATGGCTGCAGGCTGCGCAACGAAGCAACCGTCTGACCGACAGCCGGACGGCAAGGCGCTGTATACAACCTACTGCGTCAGTTGTCACGGCGCGGATGGGCGCAATGACCGCAGCGGCGCGACCCCGGCCATGCGCCTTTCAGTGGCGAACTCCCTTTCCGAAGCGGACTGGAACGCGCTTGTTCTGACCGGGCGGAAACAAATGCCTGCCTTTCAGAACCGCCTTGCCCCTGCCGAACTCCGTGCTTTACGCGCTTACGTTCGGCAGCTAACGGCGCGTCCGTAACGTCTGTATCTGCCTACGCTGTTTGCCCGCCTGCTGAATACATATTTGTTTCATTTTTCGTAACTCCATTGCCGCCACGCAGGAATTTACATTCTTAATGTGTAATAGGCCGGTGAACCGCGCGGCAGCCTCTTTTCAATGCTCTTCGCGCCTGCTCAAATGCTCTTTGCGCCATACTTTGCGCTACTTGTTTGTTCCACTCCGAGGGTAGTTATGAACCATGATTCCATGCCATTGCCGTCCAGCGCGGGCGGATTCTGGCTGCAATTTGTCCAATGGTTGGCCGGCAACGGCTACGCGCCCCATAGCGGCTGCTTTCTGGGCGACCATGTTTGGGTAGCGGCATACGTCGGGGCCAACTGGGTCATTGCCCTGGCCTATGCGCTGGTTTCCCTGCTGATCTGGCAGCGCATGAAACGCGCCTCCCACATTCCCCGCACCCTCATGGGCAACGCGCTCCTGGGAATTTTCGTCACCTGCGCGGGCGGGCACTTTCTGGCGGGCATTACCACTGTTTTGTGGCCCGGCTACCGCTTTGAAACCATGTGGCACTGGCTGACCACGATTCCGGCCTGGATTTTTCTGGCGCACCACAACAAGTTTTCCCTGATTGTGGAAGGCCCGCACATGATCGCCGAGTCCCGCGAGGAGTTGTCACAGAAAAACGGCGAATTGAACACGCTGTACGAGCAGGTCAAGGAAGTGGATCGGCTCAAATCGGAATTTTTCGCCAACGTCAGCCACGAACTGCGCACCCCGCTTGCCCTGATTTTGGGTCCCGTCAGCAACGTCCTTGCGGGCGACAATCTGACGGACGCGCAACGGCGCGACCTGGAAGTGGTGGCGCGTAATGCCCGCACGGTTCTCAAGCACGTCAACGATCTGCTCGACATCGCCCGCATGGAAGCCGGCAAGATGCAGATGCATTATGCGGACGTGGATCTTGGCGCAGACCGCCCGCGTCCTGGCTTCGCATTTCGAGGCGGTTGTCGCCGAGCGCGGCCTGGCATTTACGCTGGATGCGCCCGAAACGCTGGTGGCGCAGGTGGACGGCGACAAGATACAGCGCGTGTTGCTGAACCTGTTTTCCAATGCCGTTAAATTCGTGCCTGTGGGCGGGCAAATCTCCTGCCGCCTGGCCTACGAAGAGCGCGATGTAATCATTGACGTGCAGGACAATGGGCCGGGCGTTCCTGAAGAACTGCACAAAGCCATTTTCGAGCGGTTCCGGCAGGTGGACGCTTCCGCCACCCGCCAACATGAGGGAACCGGATTAGGGCTTGCCATCGTCAAAGATTTTGTTGAGTTGCATGACGGCAGCGTGACGCTGCGCGAGGCTCCCGGCGGCGGCGCGTTGTTCCATCTGCGGCTTCCCATTTTCGCGCCGGAGGGCGTAACCGTAATGCCGCCCGTCAATAACGTTGGGGGAGCGTCTGCCGATACTGCCGGGAAACCGGCTGCTGCTGGCAAATCCGGGGAAGCGGCTTCCGCCACCGGAGCGGGCGCGGCGAACCTGGATGGCCTTGACCCGGAAACAGCGCGCGCTACGGAGGAAGTTGCGGAAGGCGTACCGGCGGATGTTCCCGGCGGCAAATCGGCGTGGAATGGCGTGGCTTCTGCTCCCACCCCGGCGATGCCTGACACTTCGCCCCTGACTTCGGCGCTCGACAATGTGATGATACAAACGCTCGAAGAGCTGCGGGCGCGCGAAGAGGCGGAAGTTATCGCGCAGGATACGGGGCAACCCCTGGTGCTGATCGTGGAAGACAACCGCGAAATGAGCCGTTTTATCGCGCAAACTCTGTCCTCCTCGTATCGCGCGGTTGCCGCGTATAACGGCAATGAGGGGCTGGAGCGCGCGCTGGAACTTCGCCCCGACCTGATTTTGAGCGACATTATGATGCCGGGCAAGAGCGGCGATCAGATGGTAGCGGAACTGCGGACGCACCCGCAATTGGACGATACGCCTGTTCTGCTCCTGACCGCTAAAGCCGACGATGAACTGCGCATCCGGCTGCTGCACAACGGCGCGCAGGACTATCTGATGAAGCCGTTCGCGCCGGAAGAACTGCGCGCCCGCGTCGGCAATCTGGTGATGATGAAGCGCGCCCGGCAAATGCTGCAATCCGAAGTCGCCACGCAGCAGCAGAACCTGGAAATGCTGGCGGTGGAAGTGGTAGACCGCAAGCGCGCGCTGCAAACCGCGCTGCAGGAAGCGCAATTCGCGCGCCGCTCGGCGGAAAACGCGCGCGAGGAAGCGCAGCGTCACGAGCGCCTTGTGGAACAGCGCAACCGGCAATTGCTGATCGCCATTCAGGAAGCGCACCATCGCATTAAAAACAATCTGCAAAAGGTGTCGGCGCTCATCGAAATGGAACTCGATGATTGCGGCGTGGCCCTCCCTGCCGAAGCCGTGCGCGCCCGCCTGTACCAGATCAAAGCCATCGCCATCGTGCATGACCTGCTCACGCAGGATACCGACTTCAACGAGGTGGATGTCGCGGAATCGCTGCGGCGGCTCGTAGACCTGCTGCAAGCCAATTACCAGAGCGTAAGGGGCGCGCTGCCTTTGGAACTGGAAACAGATTCGCTGATTGTGCCGGCCAAAGTGGCGATCTCGCTTGGCTTGATTGTCACGGAACTGGTCAGCAACGCGCAGCAGTACGGACAGCCGGCTGCAAGTTCCCTGTCCGGCAACGCCTTGCCGTTCCCTGTATCACCCAAACCCGCCGTTACGGAACGATCTCAGGAGCCAAAGCCACAACATGCCATCGTCATCCAATTGCGCCACCATGCCGGAAAAGCCGTCCTCGACGTCACCGATCCCGGACCCGGCTTTGCGCCCGGATTCAACTTCCTGCGCGACGCCCATCTCGGCCTTGAACTCGTCCGCACCCTTACGGAAAGCGACCTGCAGGGACAAATCGAGTTCGGCGCGGGAAACGGAACTTCGCCAGCCGACAGCGCCGCATCACGCGATGGGGAGCGAATTGTCTCGTCCGCTGCCAACGGTTCCGGCCCGTCAGGAGAGCCGGCGCCATCCCTTGAATCAAGCCGACCTACCCCCGTCGGGGGAGGACGAGTCACCATCACCTTCCCTGAGTATCCTGACGCCGCTTGAGGACACGTTTACGCTGATGACCGGCCCACAGATAACCGTCGAAGAGGCACGCCGTTTGCTCAACGGGCGGCGCGTGATTATCGTGGAAGACGAAGGCGTTACGCAGATGCAATTGCGCCGCACCCTTTCCCACGCCGGTTTGGTCATTGTGGGAACCGCCATTAACGGACGCGATGGCGTGGAGTTGGCGCTGCGCGAACACCCCGACATCATTCTCATGGACGTGCGTATGCCCATCATGGACGGCATGGAAGCGACCCGACGTATTTTAGCCGAAGTTCCGATGTGCGTGGTAATGCTCACGGCCTTCAGCGACGAGGAGTACCGAACGCAGGCGCAGGAATTGGGCGTCAGCGGCTACGTCATCAAGCCCGTCACCAGCGATATGCTGCTGCCCCTGATGTACCAGGCGCTGCGCGGGTTTGAAGAGAAAAGTGGCGAATAACTCTCAGGAAACAGTTTGAACAACATCGAAGAGATTACAGACGTTCTCATTATCGGGGCGGGGCCTGCCGGATTGCAGGCGGCTTGCAGCGCGCAGGAGCATGGGCTGACGCACCGGATTGTGGATCGGCGCGGATTGGCGCACTCGTTTGTGGAGTACCCGCAAAACCTGCGCTTTTTTTCGCCGCCGGATGAAATGACGGTTGGCAATGTGCCTTTGCCGATGCGCGGCGGCGACAAGCCGACCCGCGAAGACATTCTGCCCTATTTCCGCGCCGTCGCCGCCTATAAGCAGCTGAACTTGTCACTGTGGGAAACCATTACGCAGGTCGGGCGCGAGGGGCAGGGGTTTGTCCTGCATACCACGCGGGAACCTAACCACGACGAGACGCGCGTTTACCATGCGCGAACCCTTCTGCTCACATCGGGCGTATGGGACATACCCAACCGCCTGACTTGCCCCGGCGCGGATTTGCCGCACGTTTATTCCCGCTTCCATGAGCCGACGGAGTATTTCGGCACGGATGTTCTTGTCGTGGGCGGGGGCAATTCCGCTGTTCACGCCGCGCTTGCCCTGTCGGAAGCCGGGGCGCGCGTCACGTATGCCATGCGTCGCCCACCGGTCGAATACCAGAGCCATCTACGCCCGTTCGTGGTTCGGGATTTGCAGTTCGCCGTAGACGATAAGAAGATTGCGCTGCATACGGGTGTCAGCATAGAGCGGATCGAACCGCAGCAGGCATGGCTCCAGCCGTTCACTTACGACGCCGAACACCCGGAACGAGGAAAGGCCGACGGCCAGCCGTACCCCGTTCCCGCGCAGTTCGTGTTTGCGGTCATCGGGCAGCGCGCCGACACCCGGTTATTCGACCAACTCGGCCTGTGCGTGGAACCGGACGGACGCCCGACTCGCAACCCCGACACCTTTGAAACCACCGTGCCGAATATTTACGTAGCCGGTTCCTTAGCAGGCGAAAAAATAGACATCATCATCCGGGCGCGCGAACAAACCGCCGCTGTGGTACGCCGCATTGCCGAACGCCTTCAAACAAATCGAAATGAATAACAAGCAAATGCTCATTTGTGCGCTGATAGCGGTACTGCCGGGCGTTGTGTCCGTTGCGGAAGCGCAGCAAACCCCTGCTCCTGCCGCCAAAGCCACTGCCAAACCTGCGCCGCCCACCAAAGCCGAACTGAGCGCAATTACGGCGCGAGGCCGGCTGCTTGCCGAGTATGATTATGCCGCATGGCACGGCTCCGATGCGCTTGCGGAAACTAAACCGGACACGCAAATGATTGGGCGCTATATCGCCCGCAAAACGCCGGAGGGTTGGGTAGTCGCGTTCGGCAAACTCAACGCCGAACGTGACAAGTTTTTGCTGGCCTATGAAGCCGTGCAGGGCGCAGCCAAAGACACGTTTACCCTGACCAAACGCGACCCGGTTTTAGAAAATACGGATTTTTATCTCAACGCCGCCCGCGCGCAGGAAACCGCATTAGCCGCGTTCGGCAAAACCAATCGCCCCTACAACATCGCGGTTCTGCCCGCACCCAATGAGCAATGGTACGTTTATCTGATGCCCGCGCAGACCAAAGCCGATGTTTATCCGCTCGGCGCGGACGCGCGTTTTCTGGTCAGCAAGGACGGAACCAAAATCATTACGAAGCGCCAGATGCACGTTTCCGTGATCGAAACGCCCGCCCCGAAAGCGGAAGACAAAGCCGCTGCCGGGTTCCATACGGCGATTGTAGACAACCGCCCGGAAGACAGCGACGTGTTTTTCGTGCTGTCGCGTAAGCCCGCCGTGCCGGAATACATAGCCACCAAGCAGTTCGTATACCGCGTGGAAACCGACGGCGCAATCACGTTTCTCGGCACGGCTGAGGAATTTCAGCGCAAAATGAAGAAGTAACAGCGGTGTTCGGGTGTTCAGGTTTTGGATATATTGGGGTGTTGTGGTGACATTGGGGTGATATTGGAGGAGTGCGGAAGACATTATGGCGAATGTGAATTTGAATGAATTGGTCAAGCCGCCGAAAGCGCTTGGGTTCCGCGAAGATCACCTGCAGCTTGCCGATGCAATGCTGCAAAAGGGCGTTGCGGATCATTTGTACTCTGCCGTGTCCTACCTCGTTGTGCGGCATGGGATGATTGCGGCGCATGGGGCGTATGGGATCGCGCAGCCGGACGCCCTGCCGCCCATTCCCGCCACTCTGGATACGATCTTCGACATGGCCTCCATTACCAAAACCTTCACGGCGACCCTGCTGCTGCAATGCGTGGAAGAGGGGCGCTTGCATCTCAATCAGGAAGTGCGGCAGGTTCTGCCCGAAGCCGACAAAGCGCCCATCGGCCCGGTTGCCCTCCATTATCTTGCCACGCATACCAGTGGCCTGCCCGCGTGGAAAGCCGTGTACAAAACCGAAAACGGCGAACCGCTGGCGCAAATCCTTGCCACGCCCCTCGCGCACCCGACCGGCACAAATTACACCTACAGCGATTTAGGGTATATCACTATTGGGCTACATTGTGGAGCGCGTGTTGGGCAAGCCGCTCGACGTTCTGGTACAGGAGCGCATTTTCAAGCCACTTGGCATGACTTCGAGCGGCTATAATCCCGCGCCGTCCTTCCATTCGCGCATTGCCGCAACGGGCCGAAGCGACCTTAAAGACGGCAGGCGCGAACCTTCGCCTCGCTTTGTGGGCGACGTGCATGACCCGAACGCGCACGGCATGAAGGGCGTAGCGGGACACGCGGGCATTTTTTCCAGCGCGCCCGACATGCTGCGCTTCATCCTGTCCTTTCGGCACGAAACCAACGCCGACCACTTAGGACTGCCACCCGTGCTTGGTCCACTTGCCCGCCGACTCGCCGCCACCTGCCAAACCGACCCCACCAAGCCCGACATCAACGCCCATACCATCGGCTGGTTCGCGTACCCTAACGGCTATCTGCCGAAGGGCGACCTGTTTTCAGCCCAAACCTTCGGGCACACAGGCTTTACGGGAACCCTCTTAATGTTCGACCCCGATGTAGACGTGACGCTTCTGATGCTGACCAACCGCGTCGTTTATGAAAACGAAAACGACGGCACGGCCCTGCTGCGAATGCGCCGCCTGTTCGCCAACGCCGTCGCCGGGGCCATCAGCAGTTAATGAACCACCCGCTGCGCTAGAGACACAGAGACACAGAGGGAAATACAGAGGAAGAAAAGAAGAAAAGGAGAAGAGAAGAAAAAGAGAGGGAACCGCGAAATACACGAACCAAGACGAAAAGAGGAGAAAAAGAAATAGACAGGATTAAGGGGATTAGAAGGATTAAACAAGATTACGAACTGGGAAGAGAAGCCTGCTTGTTCTGAACACAGGGCGGCATCTGCGCATTTGCTCGTGTTCTTTTTGTTTTTCTTTTGGTCTTTTTTCGTTTGTTTCGTGTGTTTCGCGGTTTCTATCTCTCCTCTTCTCCTTTTCTTCTTTTCTTCTTTTCTCTGTGTTCCCTTTCTGTGTCTCTGTGCCTCTAGCGTAGCGGGTGGTTCATTCTGTCTTTGGCCTGTCCGCGCGGCTCCATACGAAGAGCGCGGCGGTGATGGCAAGCGCGAGGAAAGCGTTCAGGCGCACGGCGTTGAAGGCATTGAGATGTTCCGCCAGATACCCGATTTCCAGCCCGCCAACCGAAAACAGGCCGTTAAAGACAAGGGAGTAGACCGCCATCACGCGTCCGCGCAGGTCGTCGGGCACTTCCTCTTGCACCTTAATTTGAGAACTGATTCCGAACACGATCATGGCAAACCCGCTCAGGACGAGACACGTGAGCGCGAACCAGTACAATCCCGCCCACGACAGCAGCAGCAGCGACAGACAGAACAACACCGCCCCGCCATACACTTTCACCTTCCCCGACACCCGCGTTCCCACCCAAGCCAATGCCAATCCCGCAAATGCTGCGCCCAAGCCATTTGCCGCCATCATCGCGCTGTAGCCGCGCGAACCCACTTTGTACGCATCCGCAAACACGGGAAACAGGGTGGAAAGCGGCCAGGTGAAGATACTGGCCGCGCCGATCAGCAGCATCACGCGCAAAATGCTGTGGTTATCTCGAATGTAGCGAAAGCCATCCAAAACGGAGCCGGTTGCTTTTGCCACCGTAAACGGCGGCAGGCGCATCATCAGCAGGGAAATGATAACGGCAATAAAACTGAGGCCGTTGAGGAGGAAGCAAGCGGACGTGCCGATCTTGACCAGCACAATTCCGGCCAGAATCGGGCCGAGGATACGCGCCAGATTGAAGCGGAGGGAGTTGAGCGCTATGGCGTTGCCCAGTACCTTGCGGTCTTCCACCATGTCGGTAACGAACGCCTGCTGCGCGGGCATATTGAACGAGTTGACGACGCCGGACAAACCCGAAATCGCGGCGATATGCCACGCTTGAAGCGGAACCGGGGAAAAGCGCGAAGCCAGCAGAGCAAGGACAAACGCCAGCAGCATGGCAATGGCTTGTGTCCACACCAAAATAGTCCGGCGCGAATAGCGATCCGCAAGCTGCCCGCCCCACACGGCGAAAACAACAAACGGGATCGCATTCGCGCCCGACACGATGCCCAGCCATTTGGGAGAGTGCGTCACCTCCCAAACCAGCCACTTTTGCGCTACGTCCTGCATCCAGGTTCCCGCCACGGAAATCAGTTGCCCGTAGAAAAACAGCCGAAAATTGCGGTACGTCAGCGCGTGAAACATTCCCGGCTTCACGTTGGTGATTGGTGGTTGGTGGTCAGTGGCTGGTGACTGGTAATCGGATACTTTCACATGAATTCCTGTTGCGTACAGACGTTAGGTGACAGAATGATTGTCGTCAGCCAATCACCAATCACCAACCACCAGTCACCAACTACTCATAGCGCAAGGCTTCAATCGGGTGCAGAGCGGCGGCTTTACTGGCCGGATAAATGCCGAAGAAGATGCCGATACCGCCCGATACCACGAGAGCGGCGACAACAGCGGTTGAATTGACGACCGTGTTCCAGCCCGCGATTTGCGACAGAATAGCTGCACCGCCCACGCCCAGGCAGATACCGAGCAGCCCGCCAAGCAGCGAAATAATCGTGGCTTCAATGATAAACTGCATGGAAATGTCGCGGGGCGTGGCTCCGATGGCTTTGCGGATACCGATTTCCCGCGTCCGCTCCGTAACCGATACGAGCATGATGTTCATAATGCCGATGCCGCCCACGACGAGCGAGATAACGGCAACCGCCGACAGCAGCGTGGTCATGGTTCCCGTGACGCTTTGCTGCGATTCGAGCAGTTCCGTCTGGCTGCGAATGTTGAAGTCGTCGTTGTCGGGAAACGGCGGCTGCAAATGGTGGCGGTTGCGCAAAAACGCGGCAATCTGCTCCTGCGCGAGGGGCATCATCTGCTGGCTTGTCGCGCTGATAGACACAAAGTTAAGGAAGCGGCGGTTCAAAACGCGGTTCATAGCCGTCGTGATCGGGATGATAATCACGTCATCCTGATCCTGCCCCCACGCGCCCGACCCTTTTGGTTTCAACATGCCGATAACGTGAAAACCGATACGGTTGATGAGAAGGTCTTTGCCGGTCAGGTCAATGCTGGCATCGCCAAGCAGTTTTTCCGAAACGCTGTGGCCCACCACGCAGACTTTCTGGCTGCCTTCCTGCTCGTTTTCCGTAAAAAAACGCCCGCTGTCCACGTCCGCATTGCTGACTTGCAGGTATTCGACAGTAGAGCCGGTCAGGTTGGAATTGGCGTCCTTATTTTCCAGGCGTACCTGTATGTTGCCGCGCACCTGCGGAGCCACAGCCGCCACCGCCTGCGGAAAGTTCTTTGCGATCAATTTGGCGTCGTCAAGCGTCAGCGTCGAACTGCCGCCGCCCATGCCGCCACCGCTCGACGTACTCGACGCGCTGGTGCTGGAACCGTTTTTCGTGACCGCCGTGATACGGATATGCGACTGCCCCGGCCAGATGGAAAGCTGATTGGTTCCCAGTTGGTTGATGGTTTCCGTAACGCGCTGTGTTGCGCCCTGTCCAATCGCCACCACCAAAATGACGACAGCGACGCCGATGATGATACCCAGCATCGTCAAAGCCGTCCGCATTTTGTTACTGGCAAGCCCGCGCATGGCAACTCGCAAACTTTCAAGCAGGTTCATTTAGGCACTCCGGGGAAGACGGTAGACGGTAGACGGTAGACGGTAGCCACACAATCGGACGCTTGGTTAAAAAAACTATGTTTCTCATGCTCAATTGTCGTTTTTGGTCTACCGTCTACCGTCTACTGTCTTCCGTCTTCCCTCCTTACGTCATCGTCGAAGCCAGGCGCTCGCGCTCCGCGGCCATTTCGGCCAGCACATCTTTTGCCATCAGGCGATCCTGAACGGGTTCATCGGCCACGACGCGCCCGTCTTTGATGTAAACGGTGCGACGGCAGTGGCGTCCGATTTCGGGTTCGTGCGTGACCATGACCAGGGTGATACCCTCGTCATTTAGTTCCTGAAAAACCTGCATGATCTCTTCGGACTGAACGCTGGCAAGGTTTCCGGTCGGTTCGTCCGCTAAAATCAGCAGGGGGTCGCTGGCAAGGGCGCGGGCAATAGCGACGCGCTGCTGCTGTC
This sequence comes from uncultured Chthonomonadaceae bacterium, assembly GCA_963835065.1. Classification (GTDB taxonomy): domain Bacteria; phylum Armatimonadota; class Chthonomonadetes; order Chthonomonadales; family Chthonomonadaceae; genus CAWFQB01. The sequence continues at coordinate 139,399 of CAWIEK010000054.1, forward strand.
CGCCCGAAAGTTCGTTGGGCTTGTGATCCATGCGGTTGCCCAATCCAACGCGCTCCAGAGCGGCAATGGCGCGTTCGGTTCGGTCCTTGCGCTTGGCGTACAGCATGGGCAATTCGACGTTTTCCAGCGCGGTTGTGCGCGCCAGCAAGTTGAAGCCCTGAAACACGAACCCGATTTTGCGGTTGCGGATATGGGCGAGTTCGTAATCGTCCATGTCCGCAACCTCAATGCCATCCAGTTGGTAGGAGCCGGACGTGGGCGCGTCCAGGCAGCCGATAATGTGCATCAGCGTGGACTTGCCCGACCCCGATGGCCCCATAATCGCCACAAACTCGCCGGGATAAATGTCCAGGTTCAGGCCGGCAAGCGCCGGCACGACCTGATCGCCCATCACGTAAGTTTTGCGAACGTCGCGCAGGCACAGCATGGGCTGCTGCGCGTCGGTTGGCTGTGTGCCGCTTGCTGTCAGCACAGCGCCACTGCCCGAACTCTGCCTTGTACCGATCATGCGATTATACTCGCCCTTTCCACTTTATGCTCAACGCTCCTGAAGCCTTTGTGCCGATCAAGCGACTACCCACCCTTTCCGCCGCCTTTGCCGCCACCGCCGCCTTTGCTTGGGCCGAAGGGCGAGCCGGGGCCGAATTGTCGGCGGTTCGGGTCCTGCATCCCGGCGCGAACGATAATTTCGCCTTCCTTCACGCCGTCGCGGATTTCCGTATTCACGCCGTCGGTGCTGCCGGTTTTCACGGGGCGTACGGCAATATCGTTTTTGCCGTCTTTTTTGGTCAGGACGTTGACGGTTGCGCCGCGCGATCCCTGTTTCACGGCTTCCGCAGGCACGAGCAGCACGTTTTCATGCTTGCCGACCTGGATGGAAACGCTGGCCGTCATGTCGGGCTTGAGCAATTTGGTCACATCCAGCCGTCGTCCGCCACTGCCGGGCGCAGCGCCCCCATCGTCGGCTCCGCCAGGCGTTTGTCCGCCTGGACCGCCTGCCTGCCCGTCAGCCCCGCCCTGCGGACTCCCGCCGGGAGCGCCGGAACCATGCGGAGTTCCAGGAGCGCCCGCAGGCGGCGTACCCATGCCATCCCCCGGCATTGCGCCCATTCCCGTTTTCTCCGGGCGTCCCGCGCCCATACCACCCCTGCCGCCTTTGCCCATACCTTCGCGCTCGATAGACAGCGTGACATCATACGTGATAACGCCGTTTTGTATCGTGGAGCCGGACGCGATTTTGGTCACTTTGCCCTTGAACGGACGCTTGGCAAACGCATCAACCGTAATATCCGCTTCCTGCCCCAGATGGACTTTGGCAATGTCGGTTTCGTCCACGTAGGCGTCCACCTGCAAGCGGTTCAGGTCCGCCACGACAATCAGCGTTGGCGCGCTCAATCCCGCCGCCAGGGTTTCGCCCTGCTGCGACGCGAGCTGCAAAACCGTGCCGGAAATTGGGGAGCGAATAATCGTTTTGGCAAACTGCGCGTTCTGGTAGTCCACTTGCGCCTTTGCCACCCGCACGGCGTCCTGCGCCACCTGCACGGCCTGCTCCGCCTGCTGAATGTCCTGCTGCTTGATGGCAATCTGAGTCAGATTGGCGCGGGCGGTGACGAGGGTCGCGCTCGCCTGATTCACCTGCGCAATCGCGTTTTGCAAATCGGCTTGACGCGCATTGACCGTATATTTGCCGGTTTGCGCCAGCGTCAGCGACGATTGCGCCGATTCGACGTTTTGCAGTTCCTGCGCCACCTGGTTCTGCGCGGTTTGCAGGTCAGCGGCCACTTTCGCCTTGACCAGATCTATGTTCTGCTGCGCCGCGTCAATTTTGGATTGATCCACGCTGGCCTGCGCCTGCGCCTGATCCACAACGGATTGCGCCACAAACCCTTTGCCCATCAGCTGCTGCTGTCGCGTCAGGTTGGCGGCGGAGTTTTTGTAGGTGGCGACAGCCTGCGTCAGCCCCTCCTGCGCGGTTGCAATCTGCAAGTTTATACTGGCCTGCACCTGTTTCAAATTGGACTGCGCGGTGGAAAGCGCGGCACGGGAAACACTGAGCGCGTTTTGCGCCCGCTTCACATCCTGCGGCGTCTGTTCGCCCTGTTGCGTGGCGGCGGCGGACGCCGCGTTTTGCCGCGCCTGCGCCGCGCGCAAAGCCGCCTGCGCTTCCGCAACCGCACTGTTGTTTTGCGCCGATGTCATGCCCAATGTGGTTTTTTGCTGCGCCAATCGAGTCTGCGCCTGCTGCAAGTTGACAATGGCCTGCGCGTAGCTGGCTTTTGCCTGATTTACCTGCGCTTCCAGATCGGGCAGGTTCAGCACGGCGATAGGCTGATTAGCTTTGACATAGCTGCCTACGTCCGCATACAGGCGCTGAATCGTTCCGGTAATCTGCGAACCGATTTTGACCTGTGCGCCGGTCTGCGCCGTAATGCTGCCGGTTGCGGAAATCGCTTCCACAATGTCGCCCCGCGTGACCGGAGCCGTCAGCAGTTTGCTGTTCGGGTCTTCGGCGGGATGCGTTTTCGTCCAACCGAACCAGCCCAGGCCGCCGACAAGGGCAGCCGTGATTACCATAGGCAAGGCGCGGGATTTGCGCCGCGTTTTGCGTTTAAGAGCGGCGGGAGGAGCCGCTGATGCAGTGGTCATTCTATCTCCTGAACATCAAAAAGGTTTAGGTGTATAAACTATTATACTCTGTCTGCGGCGGGATTGTTGCCTAAATATGACGCGCAAAAGGGGCACAAGTTATAGAAGATGTTGCGAAGGAGACAGAATTGCAGCTTGCGCGGCGCTTTGCAGGTGGCATTTGCCACATTTAGCGATGATTAGCGCAAAGATTGGGATTGTAATAGGAGGCCCGCAAGCCGCCACGCAAGAAAACAGGCCATTCTTGTTGGTACAAGAATGGCCTGTTTAGGCATTAGGAGACAGGTATCACCTGATGCAAGTCAGTTTTCCTTTGATTTAGCCGTGTCTCAGGTAATACAAGTCAGTCGTTTACGTCAGTCCGCTTGGTGTTTGCTCGGCAAGCGGTACACCGCTTCTTGCAAGAGCGGTTGTTGGTCGGGCGTACTGCGCCGCAGGGCATGAAAGCGGATCACGTCTTGATCCAAGTCTACATCACAGCGCACCAAGCGTTGGAGCCACGGCGGCGAGACCAGGAAGGTATGGCCGAACACGCTGGCTTGTCCCTGCGCATCCGTGCGCCGCACATAGATAATCTTGCCCTGCGGACGTTGCTGGCGCAACTGCTTGAGGTCCAGCAGCGCGGCTTCGGGAAAGGCGCGGCGCGACGGGGCACTTTCTTGGCGCAGCACCCTGCGTTGGCGGGCCGCGCGCAGCACCCTGCGTTGGCGGGCCGCGCGCAGCACCCTGCGTTGGCGGGCCGCGCGCAGCACCTTGTCGGACTGCGCTTGCAGCGCGAGCAGGCTTTCATGGTGGAAACGCGGCCACACCTTTTGCTGCCAACGATTGTTGTAACTTTCAAGAGCAGCCTGAAAGCCGGTTTCGCGTTGTGGAGCAAACACGGGCGTGACACGCAGGCTCAGGCACAGACGCATCACCGTGCCAATCACTCAGGCACAGACGCATCACCGTGCCAATCACTCAGGCAAACTGATGTGGCCCTTGAAAGCGGGGGGCGTTGTCGAACTGCACGTCCTG
>CAWIEK010000055.1:0-17828 GCA_963835065.1 uncultured Chthonomonadaceae bacterium
AGAGCATCAAGAGGCATGGCTCACATACGTGAGCCATGCCTCAGCGCCTGCCTCACCACTAATACCATCATGACAACCTATTTGGAAACCGAGCGGCTGCGGCTGCGGCTGTTTACACCGGAGGATGTTGACAATCTGGTGGAACTGGACAGCGACCCGGACGTGCGCCGCTTTCTCGACATGCCCAATGCGCCGACGTGGGAAGAGGCGCAGCAAACGCTTGCCCGGTTTATGAACTGGTATGCGAAAGGCGATCTTTACGGCTATTGGGCGTTGGAGGAGAAAGCAAGCGGCGCGTTCATCGGGTGGTTCCATTTTCGTCCGTTTCGGTCCAATCCTCAGGAAATCGAACTCGGCTACCGGCTGAAACAAGCGTATTGGAACCGGGGGTATGCAACGGAAATGTCACGCGCCCTCTTGCGCAAGGGGTTTGAGGAAGCAAACTCGCCGCGCATTGTAGCGGTCACGCTGGAAGCCAACCTCGCGTCGCAGCGCGTGATGACCAAACTTGGCATGACACTGGAAGAACGCTATCTGTACGACAATCGCCTGCCCGCCGTGAAGTACGGCATCAATCGGGGTGATTGGTGACTGGTGATTGGTGGTTGGTTGCTTGTTCCCGAAAAATGCTTCTCTGATTTAGTCAGCAATTAAATTATTCAAGAATCAGTCACCAACCACCAATCACCAACCACCAGCCTCTATCAACCGCGCGGACTCCGCGACGTTGTAAACCTCTGTGCTGCCGATACGCGCCTGTCCCCAACTCTCGTGAACGTGTCCGCAAATGACGAGGCGAGGCGCATGGCGGGCGATGTATTCGGCAAGAGCGGGGGAACCGTAGTTTTCCTTGCCACGACCAATTACCCATCCGCCGGTGTCAAGTGTGCCATACGGCGGGCTGTGCGAAATGAGAATGTCTACGGCTTCAAACTGGAACGCCGCTGTTTCCACCGCTTCGTCCGCCGTCATGTAATCCCATTGTTCCGCCAGTTCCGGGAGGGTGTAGCAGGTGGACAGGCTGACGCCGCGCCATGTGAAGCCCTCATGCGCGATTGTGTGGTTCAGCAGGCAGGTTACGTTGTCGGGGGAGCCGAAGGTGGAGGCCGTGACGCCGATATCATGATTGCCGGGAATCCAGAAGGTCACGTAGCGCTGCCCTAAATCCGTGAGCCACCACCGCGCAGCCGCAATGCCGCTCGGACGCCGCATCCCGTAGTTGGTCAAATCGCCCGCAACCACACACACATCCGCGTCGGGCAAATCCTCCACGCGGAATTCGTCAAAGCGGTCATGCACATCGGAAATGGCAAGAATGTTCATGGTGAGAGGTTCGTAAAGTGAGAGGGCATAACAGGCGCAAAAGCGAACCATCAACATTTCGGGTGACTGCTCCACTTGCAAATGCAAGCGGCTTTTATCCCGTCTCAACGGGAACGCTGTGCAGTCCCACAGCGGCAATACCATTCTCCACAAAGTCTTGGAAGCCTTCCGGCACACTCATCTTGAGTGACCGTAATGCCGCATGGAGAATGTTGGTAGCGGCATTGATGTCCCTATTTAGCGACAAGCCGCATTGTGGGCAATCATGCCAACGTTTCGATAGGTTCTTGGGAACATGGCAGCCACAACCGGAACACATCTGACTGGTGCCGCATGGATTTACAGCCATCATCTGCCGACCGGCTCTTGCAGCCTTCTCCGACAAAACGCGATGGAACAAAGCCCATGCCGCATCCCCTATGCTCTTGGCAAGGCAATGGTTGCCTTGCATGTTTTGATACGAAGATTTTCAACCGCAATAAATCCAAAGCGGTTGACCAACTTTCTGGCTGTTTGATGCGCAAAGTTGTGTCGGCGGTTTCGGATGCGCTCATGGATGCGACGTACCACTTTTTGCGCCTTCGCTCTCGCCTTGCTGCCCTTTTTCTGCTTATTGTGCTTGCGTTGAGCGGTCGCAAGAGCCTTTTCTTCCTTGCGGAAGAAGCGGGGATTGTCTACAAACTCTCCATTTGAAAGCGTGGCAAACTTTGACAAGCCAACGTCTATGCCAACCTGTTCCTGACTTTCCGTAAGTTCTTCTTTTTGTACTTCGTAGCATAAACAGGCGTACCATTTATCACCCTGTCGCCGAACCGTACAGGTTTTCAGTATTCCCTCCACTCGCCGATGCACGACTGCTTTGATAACGCCAATTTTGGACAACGTGACAGTGTTGTTTTCAACAGTAAATCCCCTCTGCGGATAGCAGAAACTATCATACTGCTGTTCGCTCTTGCTGCGCGGATAACCGGGCCTGTCGCCTTTTTCAATTCTGCGAAAAAACGCGGAATAGGCCAACTCAACCCGTCGTACTACATCTTGCAGGGTCTGACTGAAAACGGCGCTCAACTCCGGGTGCGCGGGAGAAAGGTCGGAGGTAAATTGCTTCTTCCATATTGGTAAAGCCGCTTGCTGCTCGTGGCGCGATACAGACTTATGTTCCGTTTCCCAGGCATACTTACGCCAATGAAGAAGCGAGTTGTATACTTCGCGGCATATATTCAGCGTCCGCCGCAAAATGGTTTCCTGCGCCGCAGATGGATACAAGCGAATTTTAGAACACAGGTGAAACAGCATCAGAAACGTTCCGGTTATGAGAGCGCAATCTTGATGTAATAAACAACAATTCACGCAAAATTAGGAAAGTGTCTGCCAAACAATAAATCGGCATAGCGTTCTTCCTACCCTTACTATGAAGTAGAAATTTCACTATGCCGATGGGGAGTTGGTACTCCCTGTGATGGACTCGAACCATCAACCCTTCGGTTAACAGCCGAATGCTCTGCCATTGAGCTAACAGGGATCATGTTTCATTCGCACTCATAAAGTTGATTCCGATGCAGTTGACTGCTTAAAACAACCTTCTAAGGATGGAAATATGATAGCACAGACCGCCGCTTTCTGTCAAGCTGAAAGTTTGCGCATTTGCCTGAGCGTTGACGCCGAATTGCGCGATATGCTATACTTCCCCGTTTGCGAACGCGCCAGAGTCGGCGCGTTTGCCGCTTTGTGCCGTCTGCAAATCGTAAAGATAGATAGAAGCGCGGCGCAATCCACTCCATTACCATCAATCGTCACCAGTGTTCTCAGGCGCGGCAGGGCCATTCACTGCCCTGCCCATTTATTCAGGAGCCGGGATGTGAGCGAAGCAGCAAAAGAGGGAACAGGAAACAGGGAACAGGGAACAGGAGCAGAGGATTCATCCTTCATCCTTCATCCTTCATCCTTTTCTGCCCCCCTCAACCCTGCCTCTGTAATTGCCGAGCCGCCTGTCGCGCCCCGTCGGGTGGGCGAGATTGATGTGAGTAAGACGGAGACGAGCGCGCCGCTTACCAATACCGAAATTGACGCGGTTGTGGGGCGATTGTTTGCCGCGCAGCCGAAGGAGCAACCTGAAATGGCCGCAGTGGGAGAGTTTGACGCCGATGTCATTGTGATCGGGTCGGGGCCGGGCGGGTACGTGTCCGCTATTCGCGCCGCGCAATTGGGCGCGCGCGCGGTGTGCATCGAAAAAGCCGCAACGGAATGGGGCGGAACCTGCCTCAATTGGGGCTGCATCCCCACCAAAACCATGATCGCCAGCGTGGAGCGCCTGCACCACGCGCAGCATGCCGCCGACTTCGGAGTGGTTATCAACGGCGAAATCGGTTTTGATTTTAACAAGATGATGACGCGCAAAACCAAAGTGGTGACGACCCTGCGCGGCGGCGTACAAAGTCTGCTGAAAAGCAACCACGTTCGCAGCATCGTAGGCACGGGCAAATTGATTGACGCCAATACAGTCGAAGTGACAACCGAGGACGGCAAAACGGAGCGTATCACGACGCAAAACGTGGTTCTGGCAACGGGTTCGGTTCCCATTCTGCCGCCCATTCCCGGTTTGGAGCGCAAGGCGGAAAACCCGCGCGGGCAAAGCAGCAACGGCATCTGGACTTCCGACGAAGCGGTGTCGGCTGTAGACTGCCCGAAGCGCATGTTGATTATGGGCGCGGGGGCGGTGGGATTGGAGTTCGGGTTTACGTTTCGAGGATTGGGCGCGGAAGTGACAGTGGTAGAAATCGCGCCGGAAATTCTGCCTACCGGGGATCGGGAAATCGCGGCGGAACTGCGCAAATCCCTGAAAAAGCAGGGCATCAACATTCTGACCGGGCATAAAGTCACCAATGTCGCGCACGAAACCAGCGGCAAGGTCGTCACCATTGAAAGCGCAGACGGCAAAACGCAAACGCTGGAAGTGGACATTGTTCTCGTGGGCGCGGGCCGCAAGCCATTTTTTGAGGGCGTCGGTCTGGAAAACGCGGGCGTGGACGTAATTAAGGAAGGTCCGCTGTCCCGGCGCGGGGTGGTCGTCAACGAGTACCTGCAAACCAACGTGCCCAACATCTACGCGATTGGCGACGTGACCGGCAAAATGCTGCTGGCGCACTTAGCCTCGCACATGGGCATTGTCGCGGCGGAGAATGCGATGGGGCATTGCGTGAAGATGGACTACCGGGCCGTTCCCGCGCCCATTTACACCAGCCCCGAAGTGGCGTCTGTCGGCCTGTCCGAAGAAGAAGCGCGAGATCAGGGTTACGACGTGAAAACGGGCCGCTTCCCCTTCCGCCCGCTTGGACGCGCCATGGCATTGGGCGAAACTGAAGGCATGGTCAAAGTGGTCACGGAAAGCAAATATGGCGAACTGCTCGGCGTTCACATCGTCGGCCCTTACGCAACCGAAATGATCCACGAAGCCGTAATCGCCATCAAAATGGAAGCCACCATTGAGGAAATGATGACCGCCATCCACGCGCACCCGACGCTTTCCGAAGCGGTGGGCGAAGCCGCGCTGGATGTGCGCGGCGAAGCGCTGCATAAGATGAAGAAATAGGAGATGATAAACCGCGAAACACACGAACTACACGAAAAAGAACAAAAGGAGAATAGACAGGATTAACAGGATTAGAAGGATTAAACAGGATTACACAACAGGCGGGAATCGCCTTTTGATGGTTTTATCCGTGTTTCTCCGTGTCCTCCGTGTTCTCCGTGGTTTACAGTTTTGTTTTGGTTCTTTTTCCGTTTATTTCGTGTGTTTCGCGGTTCTTACTGTATGAGGAAGGGTGGACGGGATGCGAACAGGAACGGATTGGACGCGGCGCAGGACGCTGCAATGGCTGGCGACGGGCGCGTTGGCGTTTGCCGGATTGGCGGGCTGCAATAACAACGGCGGCGATCAGAAGGCGGCTTCGGAGGGCGGCGCGAGTTCGGCAGGAAAACCGGGCGCGACAACGCCATCCACAGGTGGCGGCAAATCGGTGCGGGCGGCGATTGTGCTGGATACGGGCGGCATTGACGACAAATCGTTTAATGCGGCGGCGGTGGCGGGACTGAATCAGGCGAAAGCCGAGTTTCACCTGAGCGACAACGACGCCCGCTGGGTCGAAGTCCAAAAACCCGTCCGAATACAAGCAGAAACTCAGCGCGTTTGCCAGTCAGGGGTACGATGTTGTGTTCGCGGTGGGCTACAAAATGGAGGACGCGCTGAAAGAAGTGGCGGCGCAGTTCCCCAATGTGAAGTTCGCCATTGTGGACGGCAGCGCGCCCGAAGGCGCGCAGAACTGCTCCGCGCTCCAATTCAAGGAGCAGGAGGGCACGTTTCTGGCGGGCTATCTGGCGGCGTTGGTCAGCAAAACGCATACCATCGGTTTTGTGGGCGGCGAGCAGGGCGCGCTGATCGGCAAATTCGAGGCTGGCTACAAAGCGGGCGCGAAAACAGCGGGCTTAAACCCGGATACGCAGGTCAAAGTAGCGTATACGGGGGATTGGAACGATCAGAGCAAGGGCAAAAGCCAGGCCATGCAAGAATTCGGAGCGGGCGCGGACATCATCTTTCAGGCGGCGGGCAAAGCCGGGTTGGGCGTGATTCAGGCGGCAAGCGAAAAAGGAACCGGGTTTTACGCGATTGGCGTGGATCAGGATCAGGACGGCGAAGCGCCGGGGCGCGTCCTGACGAGCATGGTCAAGCATGTGGATACCGCCGTCTATGATACGATCAAGAAGGTGCAGGCGGGGCAGTTCGCGCCCGGCGCGCACGTTTACGACCTGAAAGAAGGCGGCATCGGCCTGTCGGAGATGAAGCACACCAAACAGGACATTCCCGCCGATGTGCTGGCAAAACTGGAAAAGGTGACGAAGATGGTTGCAGACGGTCAGATCGTGCCGCCGTCCAAAGTAGAAGACGTGGCTGCGTTCCAGCCCCCGAAACTGTAATAGTCCTCAGACCCGCCCCTTCTCCCAATTGTGGGAGAAGGGGAAACACCTCATCATAAACCCTGCAAAGTACAGCGCTTGCGTTACGGAAGGACGATTATCGTAAGGAATTCGGCTAAGCGGCGGGCGCTAAAAGTTGGTAGTTCCTGTATCTCTATCAACTACGAACTATCAACTATCAACTGCTTAGTTCTTGTCCGGCTGGACATTCTCGGCGAGAATCACCATGTCCTGATAGTCGAAGTCCCGCCAGTCTTCCCAGCATAACAGAACTGCGCCCGTGTCCGCGCCGCCCTGCCAATGCCCGGTATTGCCGCCCTCTGTTACCCACGTTCCGCCCTTGCGCGCGGGCAGGGCCAGCAGATGCGGCGCATGGTCGGCATTGGCCTGCGGCACGGAAGATAACGCGCCGGTATGCAAAATGTTTTCGGTATCGTTGAGGTAGAAGCGCAGGGAGTCTGCCACCCTCCAGGCGCAGGAAGCCCCCTCGGTTGCCGAAATCCAAAAGGTGTTCCGGTTGTGGTCCGGCGCGAGGATGGCCTCCTTTACGCCGCGCTCGTCGGTCACGCCAAATTCCAGGCTGCCGCCAAGCATCGCCTGCTCGCTCACTTTGGTGAAGCGCGGCATTTTCAGGCTATGGAAACTTGTCGCCGCCAGCGAATCATCCCCGGTACTCCGGCGGTAATTCGTCCAACGCAGCAGGGTATGTCCGCCATAAACCGCAGGAACGTTCACGGTATACCCCAGCCGATCCAGCGTTTCCTGCAGGCTGACTTCGTTCATTTCATTGCCGTTCTCCTCACTGAGGTTTACAGCGGGCGGCGTTTCCGACACAGCCACAAAGGGATACCGGGTTTGTACCCGCGCATGAAATGCCAGGGTCGCCAGGCCGCAGGGAACCAGGATTGCGCCTGCAATGGCGGCAGTGACAAGCGTTCGAGCGGGACTTGCAAAATGAAGCATGGGTGTTTTCCTTCCGTAATAGCGTTTCGATATTCGCGTTCCAAAATGCAGGATGAAGCGACGATTATTGTTGCCATACTAGGGCAAGCGCATCTTAATCTCATTCTAGTGAACAGGCACTTCGTCAATGAGATAGGAATAATACATCGTGCGCCGGCCCTGGTTGCCATACGGCTTAAAATGCGTCTGGTTTCGTGAATGGGTAAAATGGATACTATTTTGGTGTTGCGGGTTTTGGATACACTTATTCAAAAGTGTGCAGGGAAGGCTTTGAAAGAACAGAAATGAACCCTTTACAGCAGGCGTTTGTGGAAGCGTTCAAAGCATGGGACAGCGCAGCGATGGCGAACGCGCTGGCTGCCATGCTGGAAGCGTTCGCCGGTAAGCCGTTAAGTGGTGAAACGCGGCAGGAGATCGGCTGGCAATGCCGGGAACTGCTGTATAACATGCTGCTGCATCCCAGTAATGGCGGCGGCCTGATGGTTCCTGAAATCCCGGCGCATTTTATAGCAGGAACGGGTATCGGGCGAACAAAACAACCGGAAACCGGAAGATACTCCAGCCTGACGCTGCATGTTACGCTGAGCGGGCAGGAAGCGCAATCCTTGAAAACGCGCTGGCAGGAAATGGACTTTGCCGCCGGTGACATTGTTGTAGCGCGGGAAGAAGTAAAAACACCCACGCCGCTCAAAGGCGAACCCGGCTATGTGAGCTACGACCCTGAACAGCCGAGTATTCACCGTCCGCAGGGAAACTTGCAGGCCGCCGTATCCCATACTTACGCTTACGCTCTTTCCGTGGAAGCGGGAGCCGACAGCCCTTACTTACAGCGTTACCGCGCAGGTGAATGTAAGCAGGTTTGGGATGAGTTGACGGCGTTGGGCGATGCGGCGCGCAAGCCTGATATACTGCCTCATGCCGTTGCCGTTGCGCGGGAAACCATGCAGCGTTGCCGGATCAATGTGGAACAAATCTACGCCCGGCTGAAGAGAAGAGTACCATTTTCGTAACCCCGATGAGGTTTTTACGCCACCTAAAGACAACATTTTGCAGCGCATTGCCGATCTGGAACAGAGCGTCGGGCCACTGCCGCTTTCGCTGTGCGCGTGGTACGAACTCGTCGGCGCGGTCAACTTCATGGTGGATACAGAAGCCCTCGGTGACTATGTTGGTTATTCCGACCCCTTAACCATATTCCCGGCGGTATACACGCTGGATTACGACGAGGAGAACTGGTATCGAGAGCGATATAAATGTGACCTCGCGCCGGACTTTTATCATAAGGATGATGTCAGCGGTGGTCCCGCCTACTGCCTGTATTTGCCGGATGCAGGGATGGACGCTTTTTTCGACAATGAGCCACACCAGACAACGTTTGTCAACTATTTACGTATCACGTTCGGACACGAAGGCTTTCCCGGCGACCCGAAGCGCGGTTCCTCCCCTTTGCTCCCCTCCCCTAACGCGCTCCTGCCCATCTGAATTTTACCTGACTTCATAGAGGGCAGTCTCCGCGTTCAGGCCCATTTGTAACGAGTACATTTCGGCGTACAGGCCATTTCTTGCCATCAGTTCGCTGTGGTTGCCTTCTTCGATGAGACGGCCTTCCTCGAATACGAGGATTTTGTCGGCTCCGCGCACGAGGGAAAAGCGGTGCGAGGTTACAAAGGTCGTGCGGCCCTGCATTAATCGCTCCAATGCCTGCGTGATGATGGATTCACTTTCCGGCTCTACGCTGGAGGTCGGCTCATCCAAAATCAGAATGTCAGGGTTGGCAAGGAAGGCGCGGGCGATGCTCAGGCGCTGCCGTTGTCCGCCCGACAGTTTGACGCCCCGCTCGCCGATTTCCGTTTCCCATGCCTGCGGCATCTCCTGAATGAAGTCGTAGGCGTTGGCGGCGCGGGCGGCGGCTTCCACCTCTTCCAAACTCGCTTCCGGCCTGCCGTAGCGCACATTGTCCAGCACCGTGCCGTTGAACAAAAACGTCTCTTGCAGCACAATCGCCATCTGGCGGCGCAGGCTTTCCTGCGTGACCCGGCGCACATCCTGCCCGCCGATAAGTACACTGCCACTGGTCACGTCCCAAAAGCGGGGGATGAGGTTGAGAACGGTTGTTTTGCCCGCCCCGCTCGGTCCGACAAGCGCCACCATCTGCCCCGGCTCGACCCGAAACGACACATCCTGCAACGTCGGCTTCGCGCCATATCCGAACGACACCCGCTCAAACGCAACCGAACTGTCGCCCTTGCCCAGCGTCAGGGTTGCGGCATCCGGCGCATCCATCACGCTTTCCGGCGCGTCCAGCAGTTCAAAGACCCGCGCCCCCGCCGCGTTTGCGCGCTGCAAGAGTTCGTTGATTGTGGCAAGGCTGTTAATGGGCGAAAACAATTGCCACCAGTACCCGCGATAAGCGACCAAACCGCCGACCGTAAACTGCCCTTGCAGCGCGAGATACGCCCCGTACCCAACGGAGAGAATGTTGCTGAAAAAGCCGATGAAGCGCACGGCGGGGAAAAACGTGTTGCGGGCGAAAATGGCGCGAAAGTTGGTTTGAAGATAGCTCTCGGCAACGTTGCGAAACCGGCCCGCCTCGTAACGCTCTTTGGCAAACGCTTTAATCAGGGTCAGGCCGGTCAGGTTTTCCTGCAATCGCGCGTTCACTTCGCCCAGTCTGTCCCGCGACTGCCGGTAAATGGCCTTGACGCGGGCGTTGAAAAAGCGCGTCAGGAAGAAAACGGCGACAATCGGCAGCAGCGTCACGCAGCCTAATTTCCAATTCAGATGAATGAGTATGGCGGCCACGACCAGAAAACTCAGCGTGTTGCCCAATACCGAATCAATGGACTGAAACGCCACTTCCTGAAGTACGTCCACATCCGACATAGCCCGCGAAATCAAATCGCCGGTGCGGTTCTCGCTTAAATAAGCCAGCGATTGCGACTGCAATTTCCGGTACACGGACTGGCGCAGATCGAACACGAACCGCTGCCCTACCCGTTCCAGCACAATGCTTTTGATGGCTTCCAGCAGCGTCGCCGTGCCCTGAATGGCAAACATCAACAGCAGAGCCGGCCACAAATGCCCGACATGGCGCTGCCCGACAACATCATCCACGATGTAGCGCCAAATTAATGGGTGCGCGGAACTGAGCGGCGTGGAAATCAGCAGCAGGCCCACGCCAAGCGCGATTTTGCCGCGATACGGACGCAGGTACGGCCACACGCGCCGAAACACGCGAATGTCCGGCTTGCCGGGCGGCAGGGTGGGCGTATCCAATTGTTCGCTGCCGCCGGCGCGATAAGATTGTCTCACGATTTAGCTCCCGGCCTCTTGTCTTTCAACATCCCTCTTGTCCTTCAGCATCTTAACTATTTTCCTGCATCTTATCTTCCCGCGTCTTATTATCTACGTTTTATGGCCGCGTCTTATCTTCCGGCGTTTGTTCCGCCTGCCGCGCCGCGTTCTGCTGCCGGCACTCCAGCACCTGATCGAAATACTCCTCCGCCCACAGGCAGAGATTGTGGAGCGGCTGCCAGAGGGTTTCGCCAAGCGGCGTCAGCGTATACTCCGTTTTCGGCGGGACAACCGGGTAAACTTTGCGCGTGAGAAGCCCGTCGCGCTCCATGTTGCGCAGGGTGAAGATCAACATGCGCTGCGAAATGCCGTCAATCTCGCGCTGCAATTCGCTGTAGCGCTTCGTGCCGTGTTTGAGCGCGTAGATAATAAGGATCGTCCACTTATCGGAAACCAGGTCAAGCGCCAAACGCGCCCCCAATGTGGAGAGTTCCGCATGTGAATTGTTCTTTGGGCTGATTGACATGGCTGCCGTCTCCTGCGCTGGAAAAATTAGATCGCTCTCATGTGCGTAGATACGCACATAGATGTAAGTATGGCACATTGATGTACGTACTTCCAATTCCAGATTGTTTTTAGTATACTATGAGCGCAACAACGACAGCACGGGGCAGACGGCCTTTCTTCCGCAATAGCAACGCGGAAACTTATCTCTTCGGGCAAACGGAATCAGGAGACGACAACCAACATGAAAATCGGCATTATCGGCGCGGGAAACGTGGGAAGCGCATTGGCGCGGGGCTGGATTGCAAAAGGACATGAGGTGAAGTTCGGCGTACCGGACCCGGCTGCCAACAAAATCGGCGCGCTGCTGGTCGAACTGGGAACGCAGGCGACGGCGAGCAGCGTGGCGGAAGCCGCCGGGTTCGGCGCAGTGGTGGCATTGGCGGTTCCCTGGCAGGCGGCGCAGGACGCGGTTCAAAACATGGGCAATCTGTCCGGCAAAATCCTGCTCGACTGCACCAACCCCATCAAAGCGGACTTTTCCGGGCTGGAAATCGGGCATACCACGTCTGCCGGGGAAATCGTCGCGCAATGGGCGGCGGGAGCCAATGTCGTGAAGATTTTCAATACGACGGGCGCGAACGTCATGGCGGATTCTCACTTTGACGGGCAGATTCCGGTGATGTTTTACTGCGGCGACGATGCCGAATCCAAAAAAGTCGGGGCGCAACTGGCTTCAGAACTTGGCTTTGATCCCGTAGACGCCGGCCCGCTGACGCAATCCGCGCTGCTGGAAGCGGCGGCCTGGCTGTGGATCACAATGGCGCTCAAATACGGCGCGGGAACCAATATGGCTTTCGCTCTCCTGAAGCGCTGAACATTAGCGAAACATTGTCCTGCCGCGAAACATCCGCCTGGTGGCGAAGAAAGGCTACTTCTTCACCAGGCGGATGCTGCGCGTCATGCGCTCCAAAATCGGCTTTAGCGCGGCGGCTTCGCTCGGACTTGTCAGCGAGCCAACCGTCACCATACCCCGGAAATCCCCCGCTTCCGTCGGCACAATAATCAGCGAATCATAGTCAGAGTGGATAGTGGAACCGGGGAGCGCCGTTCCCGTCTGAATGGGCGTTGCCTTGTCCATTGCCTCCGCAAGCGCGGGGCCAAGCGGATGCGACAGGCGCTGAATAGTCATCTTCCTGCCCGGAGTGTTTTGCATCGCGGATTTATCTGCCGATGCAATGGTATCCAGCGAGGTATTCGCCTCGCGTAGTTTGTCGGCATGGCTCATGGGTGGCGCAGGAAGCATGCCCTCACGAATTTCAGGCGCTACACAGACGATAATCCGCGTAATACTGCCCTCCCCGGCCTGATGCAGAATAACGCGGTTCCACCAGGCCATCGGCCCCGTAAGCGGCTTGCGGCGCAGGGTCAGGATGGTGAAATTGGGGCGGCTCGATTGGGTTACCAGTTGCCAGTTGTCGGGACATTCCATTGTGCCTACCCACTCTCCCGGCTTGCCGCTCCCTGTAACGACATGCCAGGAGGGACGCGCAGACCTCATAGCTGCCGTCAAGCCGCCCAGCAAAACAACACAGACAAGCAAGCCGCTCAAAATCCGTCTGAATCGTTTACGCGCAGGCTTTGAAGTTTTCTGTTGCGCGTCGGGCGTGTCCGCAAGGCTCATCATTTTTCTCCCGTCTATTTCCTCTGGCCGTTCTGTTCTCACCCAATAACAAAGCAAGGAAGCTACAAATGGTTGTGTGGAGGAATATCTAGTCCACAGGGATATACGGGCATTATAGCGTCACGGGTTTGCTGTGTCAAGCCGCAAACTATCCATCGGGCGCAATCGCCAACATTCTGCAGGCAATGCCGTCACAAAGTGGAGGCGCGTTCGTAAACTTGGGAGTTGGCGCGAATTGCGGCAGGAATACGCTATTTTTTAATGGCTGCACAGGAGAAGCGAACATGCGAGGCACAAGGGCGAAACGCTGGGGGCAATGGCTGCTGTTGGGCGCGTGTTTGGGCGGCATACAGGCGTGTGGCGGCGGCAGGGGTGGCACGAATGGGCTGGACGAAACCACGACGGAAGGCACGGAGCAGTACGCATTAGCCGTGTCGCCGGACGGGAGCAAGGTCGCCAGTGGCGGCACGTTTGTACGCACCACGTACAATGGCGAATATGCCGTAGACGATACGACGAGTTCCGGCACAACCCTTCCGAACGATCCCGCCACGCCTACGCCATCCGATCCCCTGCCCGGCCCGGTTGAAGACATTCCGCCCGACAATGGAAATCAGTCCGGGTCGGGCGATAATTCCAGTGGAAACAGCGGGGGCGACAGCAATTCGCCGCCGGATGAGTCCAATGCGGGGGAAGGCAACGTAGATCGCTTATTGCGCCGCGCTTCGCGGGGTGGACTTCTCAGCGCCCTTGCCGCTTCCCACAAAGCCGCCGGAAAGCGAAACCTGACGGCAGGTAGGCCAACCCTGACGCGGGTTGCTGTTACGCCGGGCGGGGCGCAGGGGCAAACGGCTGCCGCTTCCAAAACACACCGCTACGTTTATGAAGACTTGTCGGGGCGTATCTGGTACGCGAACCCACTCAACGGGCAGCGCGTCGGTGGCGTCAATCTTGGGCAGATCGTGTACGCGCTGGCCTATTCGCCGGATGGAACCCTGCTGGCAAGCGGCAGTCAGGATCGCGTTTTACGGCTGATAAATTCGCGCAGCAGCGCGGTTCTGGCCGAACTGCGCGGGCATGGCGACCGCATCAGCGGCGTGGCGTTTGCCCCCGACGGCAAGCGCGTGGCGTCTGCCGGCTACAACGACCATACGGTTCGCATCTGGGACGTGCAGGCGCGGACACAGTTGCAATCCATTCCCACCGGCAGCCTGGGCGCAACTGCCATTGCCTTTTCCCCGGACGGCGCGACCCTTGCCGGAGCCGTCGGGGATGGCACGGTGTACATCTGGAACGCGCAAACGGGCAGTGTGGTTCAAACCCTGAAAGCGCACAAGTACGCGGCCTTCGCGGTTGCCTACTCCCCCGACGGCAAAACCCTTGCCAGTGGCAGCGCGGACAACACGGTAATCCTGTGGAACCCGCAAACCGGAACCCCGCAGCAAACTCTGACGGGACATACCAACTTTGTCTTCGGCGTCCGCTTTTCCGCTGACGGCAAATTGCTGGCGACCGGCAGCTCAGACCGCACCGTAAAACTGTGGGACGCGCACACGGGCGCGCTGCTCAACACCCTTTCCGCGCCCGAAAACATTCAGGCCGTAGACTTCACGCCCGACAGCCAGACCGTCATCGGCGCGGGCGGCGGCGGCAACCTGCGCGCGTGGGATGTCCTGAGCGGGCAGATGAAGTGGGAGCAGCAGCTGCGCTAGTTGGCATGGGTTCTTAAGCCGATTGCAGCAGTAGTTCTGCTTTTGCTTTCATCAGCGGATGGGCTTCCCCGGCAAGCAGCGCCTCGATCTGCGCGGCGGGGAGCGGCTTGTGCATGAGAAAGCCTTGCCCCAGGTCGCAGCCCAGGTCTTGCAGATACGTAAACTGCTCCTGTGTTTCAATGCCTTCGCACGTTACGGAAAGCCGCAGGGTACGGGCCAGGCTGATGATCGCGCGCACAATCGCTTCATCCCCGCCGGACACGCCGATCCGGTTGATAAACGAGCGATCAATCTTGAGCGTGTTCAAGGGTAACTGCGACAGGTAGGACATGGAACTGTAGCCTGTCCCGAAGTCGTCAATAGCAAGCCGGATGCCCAAATCGCGCAGCGCCGTCATGGTTTCGATGGTTGCGCTCGTATCTTGCAGCATCATGCTTTCCGTGATCTCCAATTTCAGGTATTCGGGAGCCAATCCGGTTTCTTCCAGGATGGCGGCTACCTGCGCGATAATGTCTTTTTCCAGCATCTGCCGTATGGAAAGGTTGACGCTCATCACAAAATTGTGGGCATCCGGGTATTGGGTTTGCCAGCGCCGCGCTTCTAAACACGCCTGCCGCAGCACCCATCTTCCCAGAGGCACGATCAACCCGGTTTCTTCGGCGATGGGAATGAATTTCGCCGGCGAAATCATGCCCCGCGTCGGGTGCTGCCAGCGTACCAGGGCTTCCACTCCGGCCAGTCGACCCGATTGCAAATCCATGATCGGTTGATAAAAAACGACGAACTCTCCGTTAGCAATGGCCTGGCGCATATCGGTTTCCAGTTCCAGTCGTTCCTGCGCCCGCGTATTCATGCTCATATCGAACAGCGTATAACGTCCTTTGCCCTGCAGCTTGGCCTGGTACATGGCGGTATCCGCATCCCGCAGCAGATCACCGGCGGTGCGGACATCGTCCAAAACAGTGAGGGTCAGCCCGATGCTGGCGCCCGGAAACACATCCCGTTCCCCCAAACGGAAGGGCAGATGAAGCGCTTCCACAGCGCGTTCCGCGATGGCTGCGGCTTCTTTTTCTCCACTGAGTTCTTCCAGCAAAATCACGAACTCATCTCCGCCCAGACGCGCGACGGTATCGCCCGGACGAACACACCCGCGCAGCCGCCCGGCAATCGTTTGCAGCAGGGTATCGCCCGCTTCATGTCCCAGGCTGTCATTGACCACCTTGAAATTGTCCAGGTCTACAAACAACAGTCCGATAGCATCCCCGGTGCGCGCGGCGCGGGCCAAGCCTTGCTCCATCCGGTTGAGCAGCAGGGCGCGGTTGGGAAGATCGGTCAGCGTATCATGGAACGCCTGATGCGCAATTTGGTTTTCCGCCTCTTTGCGCGCCGTGATGTCGGTGCAGATGCCCAACAAATGCTCGACAGCCCCATCCGGCGACGCGAGGGGACGCTTCACGGTTTGCAGCCAGTGCGCTCGTCCTTCGCAGTCCGTTATCACTTCGGCGGGAATGAACTTTTCGCGCCGGAAGCGGATCACATCGCGGTCATCTTCGGAGAATTGGGCTACCTCGTTGGCATTGTGGTTGAAGTCGGCATCGGTTTTGCCGACCAGTTCCGCAGGCGTCGTGCCGTACAGAGCGGCAAGGGCTTGATTGGCAAGCGTGTAGACGCCATCGGCATTTTTCACAAAGATCAGGTTCGGGTCGGTATCCAGCACTTTGCGCAGGAACTGCTCTTGCTGCCGCAGCGCTTCGGTGCGCTCGGCCACGCGCCGCTCCAGTTCGTCATGCGCCTGCTGCAAAGCTGTTTCCGCTTCTACCCGCGCTGTGACATCGTTTTGGATGCCGACGCAGTGCGTCAACACGCCCTCCGCATCGAAAATGGGAGCCATAAACAATTCGTTCCAGAACGCTCTGCCGTCCTTGCGAAAATTGTGCAAAATCACGCTGCACGGAACGGCGCGATCCAGGGCGTCGCGCATGGTTTGCCGCGCCGCCAGGTTGCTTGGCGCGTTGCGGTCTGTCCCTTGCAGGAAGCGGCAGTTCTTGCCCAGAATGTCTTCGGCTTTGTAGCCGCTGATGGTCTCGAAAGCGGGATTGACGTAGATCAAGGGACGATCCGGCAGGCGCATATCGGCAATCACGATGCCGTTGATGCTGGCTTCCATTGCCTGCCGCTGTAGATGCAGGGCGGCTTCCTGCGGCATCTGGAAAAGGTTGTAGGGAAAGGCGTTTGCGATAGCGTTGTTCATTAGCTTCTATTTCTCGTCGAATGCGGTTGTCAGCAGCCGGCAAATCGTGGGCAACTCTGACGGCAATTTGTGCAGGTTGCTTTAATTTTCGGCGAAAGGACGCGCTTCTGAAGAGCAAGTGAAGGCAAACTGACCCATTTTCAACACAAGGCAAGGAAGCAGGTACAATGTAATGGGAGAAATTCGCGCCAATGAAAAGAAAACACCATTGTTCTGCCGTGTCTGCCTGCCTGCTTACACTCGCCGCTTGCTGCCCTACGACTGCCAATGCGCAGCAAGCGCAAGGAAACTTCGCCATGCCTCAACACCCAACTCAGGGAACAGGGAACAGGGAACAGGGAACAGAAGATAATGCGGAATGCGGAATGCTGAGTGATGAATCAGAATCCCATTCAGCACTCATCACTCATCACTCAGCATTATCTACCCCCCCAACTCCTGCTCACCTCAACCTCCCTCCCGCCGCGCTTGCCGCCGCTTACAATCCGCTGCCCAACCTGCCCGCCGTTGCATTGGATGAAGCCAACAACGGCATCGGGATTGCGCAGCAGACGGCGCGGGCGCGGCATTTGCAGGGGCGCGTGTTGTGGATTGACGGCACGGCCAACATGAACGCCATCAACACGCCTGACAAAATCGTTTCGCTCGCGCAGCAGATCAAAAAGGCCGGGTTCAATACCGTTGTGCTGGATGTCAAGCCGATTGTCGGGTTCACGCTGTATCCGAGCAAGTACGCGCCCAAACTGACGACATGGAAAGATCGAACCATTCCCGCCGATTTGGATCCCCTGCCGGATATGGTGGCAAAATGCCATCAAAGCGGCCTGCAAATTGTGGTCAACATGAATGTGTGGAGCGGGGGACACCGAGGCGACAACAACACGGTCAAGAAGCAGGGGCCGGGGTATAAGCATCCCGAATGGCAGACGGTTTTGTATTCGGTGGAAGGGCGTATCCGGGCGAGCGCGCCGGGCAGTCCGAGTTTCGCCGTTTCGCAGCGCGTCAATTCCGCTTTGGGCAGTGATAACAATGCCAACAGCCCGAATACTACTCCCAATGGCCTTAACAATCCTCCGAACAGTAAGGATGAAATTACGGTTTATACCGATGTGAAAACCCTGCCACA
>CAWIEK010000056.1:0-66077 GCA_963835065.1 uncultured Chthonomonadaceae bacterium
TTGCCACAATCGCCACCTATGGCCGGAAGCGTTCACTCCTTCCGGCCATAGGGGAACAACCCGCGCTTTGAAAAAAAGTACAAAAATAGGTTCAATCTCTTTCCTTTTTACTACGAACGTTCGTAGTAATATGGTATACTACTCAAGAAGGGAATCGATTTCTACCATGACCGCTATTGCCGAACAATCCGCGCCCACCTTTTGCATCAACAGTGACAGCGCCGCCGATTGGCTGTTGAAACAAGTTGCCGCGTATGACGCCGAAGAGAAGCTGCTGAAAGAACAACATGAGGCCGCAGTCAAGCGGGTACACAGTGACAAGGAAAGCCTGCTGCACCTGTACCGCGAACAACTGGAAAGCTACATCGGGCAGAAGATAGCAGAAGACAAGCGAGGCCGTAAAAGCGTTATCCTGCCGCATGGAACGTGCGCCCTGCGAACCGTTCCCGCCCGCCTGAAACTAACCGATATGCAGCAGGCTATGGATTGGGCAAAACAGGCGGCTATGCCCGATGTGTTCAAAACGGTTGAAGCGTTTGACGCGGAACGGTATCAGCAGGCCGCGCAGTGTGCCTTAGAAACGCAGGGCGCTATCCTTCCGGGCGTGGAAGTGTTACCCGCTCGCGAATCGTTCTCTATCAAGTTCGGCGCGAAAGAGTAGACGCCGAACCTACGGCCTGCCGGGAGCCGTCATTTTCCCGGCGTGTTTCCCGTTAACAGGAAGGAACCGAACCAATGACAACCATGCAAACCGCCGTTCTGTACCTGCGCGTCAGCACCGACATACAGGCGCAGCAGGGAACCTCTCTGGAATCACAAGAGATTGTCTGCTACCGTAAGGCGCAGGAGTTGGGCGTCCGCGTTCTGGACGTGATACGAGATGAGGGCGTAAGCGGGGCATTGTACTACACGCGGGAGGGTATTCAAAAAGCCCTGAACTACCTTGAATCGGGCGCGGCCTCTATTCTTATCGTTGCGAAACTGGACAGAGCAGGGCGCGACGTGGACGCCCTGCGCGACATTCGCCGCCGTGTCAACAAAGTTGGTGAACTGGTATTTGCCGATGGAGTTCAGTTCGCCGCAAATGCTACGGGCAACCTCCTGTTCAACATCAACAGCAGTTTTGCCGAATACGAGAAAGAAACAGTTAAGGAACGATTACACGGCGGAACCCGACAACGCGCCGAACAGGGAAAACAGCCCTGCCGCAACCGTCCGCCGTTCGGATACTACCTCCCGCAATTTGACGATGTGGTACGCGGAACCTATACCGCCGAGCAGGTAGGCACATACATTATCGTAGAGGAACAAGCCCGGTACGTGCGCGAGATATTCACCCGGTTTGTGTCGGGCATATCCCTGCGTAAAATCTGTGCATGGCTGGACGCCGAAAGCGTCAGGCCGAACAAAGGAGGGGCGCACTGGACGCATGGTTCCCTGCATTACATTCTGCAAAATCCAGTCTACAAAGGCACAGGCCGATGGCGGAACGAGCAAACCCTGACTGATGAAACCCGCGCCGAAAAGGGGTATAGCGTCAAGCATCGCATACCTGCCCCCGAAGGGGAAACAGTCTATATCCCCGCCCCGGCGCTGGTGACAGAGGAAGTCTGGAATCAGTGCCAGCAGCAGTGTACCCGTAACCGCGAACGGCAGGGCGGCAATCCAAGCCGCCGTTATATGCTGTCAGGGATTGCGCGTTGCATCCTATGCGGCGGCAAAATGTGCGCGAAAAGCGATAAGCATCACCTGTACTATCGGTGCAAGACGGCAAAGAATGGCGGCCAGTGCGTAGATCGGTACTATCGCGCCGACTTCGTGGAACCGCTGGTCAAAGAGTTTGTGGAGGAAGTCGCCGCCCATCCCGAATTGCTGCACAATGCTGCCCTAGCCTATGATAAAGTCGAAGCCGTTGGGAAAGATACGAACGGGGAACGGGCGCGTCTGCAAGCGGAATGGGACGCCCTGAACAAGCGAGAACAGGCCACCATTCAGGCGCAAATTGCAGGCATAGCCGCTGGCGCAGCCGTAGACGCATACAACGCCGTCTTTGCCGACATTGCTGCCACACGTACACGATTGAAAAAGCAGATAGATGCTCTGCCGATAGAGGGAAGCAACATTGCCGAACGGAGCGCAAAAACCATTGCAGAAAAAGCGGCGGAGATATTGCAGGACGTGCATCTTGTGCTGAACGCGCCGGAAGTGTCGGACGTGGTAAAGAACGAACTGCTTTCCCGCGTCGTGGATACCGTGAAGCCAAACGAGGAGGGAGCAGAGATAACTCTGCTCCCTAGTTCCCTAACACATTTAAGTGTGCAGACGGGGGTACGTGTCCACAGGGCTTTAATGTGTTGTGATTATCTCAATCAAACTTTCGGCGCGTGAGGTTAGCGCGTCGGTCATGCGTCGGCGCATTGACGAGACTTGACTTTGTTGGGCGCTATGGTGTCGCGCTGACATCCGCGCTTGCCACATGCAGGGCAGGAGTTTTATATCCAAGCCGATTTATGCGGCGGCGCTTTATGCGTGTCTCGTGTCTGTGCCTTGCCTCAATTGCTACAATCCGGTGGCGTCATCGTATCTCATCCTTCCAGGTATTGGGCCGTCCACAGCATCCGTAGATGCCATCCTCTCGGTTTCGTGGTCGTACCTCCCCGTGTTTGGATTTTGTGACAACTCCCCTCGGATAAATCCGGGGGCTTCTACGGTCTTGCACCGATGCTGTGTTGCCCCACAGCAAGTTTTTGGTAACAGGCTGCGACAAATGCGCGAATCTTTCGGTTCGCATCGGCGTCATTTCCTACGCTTGCTTATCGCGCCGATGAGAAGGATGTTGGAATCGTTACTTCCAGCCTCGTCCTTGTTACAATGTTAAGATACACCCTTTTCTTTCCGTTGTCAAGGGCGATGCGCAAAATTTTTGAAAATATTTGTCACTGTTTTTGTCGGGCAAGCATTTCCTATCTCATCCTCTCGCAATGGATTGTACGGCTATAGCGGCAAATTGTACGCATGTAGCCTTGTTTACGGCTTCTGCTGTGCCTTCCTTTCTAACTCTTCGTAGCGTTCCGGGTCGGTTTTGCGCAGATAGTCCCGCAGGCGTGAGCGTAGGTACTCCCGGACGCGGAACGTATCGCCCTCCGTATCCCGAACCGAGCCGTCGCGTACAAACCATGCAAACGCGGCATCCGCTTCTTCCCCATCGCTTAACATAGAGCGCAGTGTCCGCTTGTTCACATCATCCAGAAACAGCGCGGTTTCCAGCCATTGTTTTTCCTGCGCGGTCATCCAGCGCGTCGTGCGGTCATAAAACCGTTTCAAGCGCAGGACGCCCCGGCTGCCCGATTCGGCTTCTTCGATCCACAACTGCGTGTAGAACGGGTAGCCCTGCGTGTCCCGCCAGGCGCGTTCCTGATCCTCCACTGTTGTCACGCCATACGATTCGACAAGCGCGTCCATTTCACTGCGGGACAGGGGCGCGAGAACCAGGGGCTTGAGGAGGGAAGAGGCAAGGTGCTGATCCCACGCTGGATGCGTCGCCTGCAACTGGTCGCGTCCCAGCACGATGACGAGGGAGGGGAACGGCGCGGTTTTCAAGGCAGGCAGCATATAGCCACGAGAAACTCTTCCAGCGATTCCTGCAGTTTTTCATAATCGTCCAGCACGAGCAGCAGTTGATGCGTGTCCGGGAATTTGGCGTGGCTTGCTTTCAGAATGTCTTTGCGGCGGTAGCCGGCGAGGATGGCAGCGAGATCGGAAATGAGGGCGTCGGCGAGTTCGCGGCAGGCGTTTTCCTTGATCGCGTTGCGCTGCGCGGTCGCTTTGCGCAGTCCCAGGCGTTCGATGAGGCGGGCGTTTTCTTCGCGCAGGCTGTGGAGCAGGGGCAGGGAGGCTTCCAGCACGGGACGCCATTTTTCCAGTTCGCGGAAATTGACGCGCTTTTTGGTGACGGGCGACACTTCGTTCAGCCGCTTGCCGGCGGTAAAGGCTTGATCCAGAAACCGGAGCAGCGCGGCCTGCCCCTCTTTGTCGCCGGGATGCTGTTTGAGAAACTCGTTCCCGGCCTGGTTCTTGATGTCGGCAATGGTCTGGAGGACACGCTTCACGGTGAGGAAGTAGTAGCCGTCGGCTTGTCGTGGAGCGCGGGAGCCTCGGCGCTGTCCACCAACGGGCAAGGGCGGCAGCCAGCGTGTCGGAAGCGGGATTGTTGCCGTCAAGATTCAGGCGCAAAAAATGCCGGTCGGTCAGGTCGGTTTGCGTCAGGACATGCGCGAACAGGCAGCTTTTACCAATGCCGCCCGGCCCTTCGATGCTCTGCACCGTAAGCGGCCCATGAGCGCGGAGTTCGCCCGCAAGGGTCGCTTGCAGCCGTGTAACCGCGTCCTGCCTCCCACAAAGTGTTCTTCCGCCGACATTCTTTACTGCCTTATGGGCTTAGTTCTTCGTAATGGTTTCGACGTGTCCACAGGGCTTTAATGTGTTGTGATTATCTCAATCAAACTTTCGGCGCGTGAGGTTAGCGCGTCGGTCATGCGTCGGCGCATTGACGAGACTTGACTTTGTTGGGCGCTATGGTGTCGCGCTGACATCCGCGCTTGCCACATGCAGGGCAGGAGTTTTATATCCAAGCCGATTTATGCGGCGGCGCTTTATGCGTGTCTCGTGTCTGTGCCTTGCCTCAATTGCTACAATCCGGTGGCGTCATCGTATCTCATCCTTCCAGGTATTGGGCCGTCCACAGCATCCGTAGATGCCATCCTCTCGGTTTCGTGGTCGTACCTCCCCGTGTTTGGATTTTGTGACAACTCCCCTCGGATAAATCCGGGGGCTTCTACGGTCTTGCACCGATGCTGTGTTGCCTCACAGCAAGTTTTTGGTAACAGGCTGCGACAAATGCGCGAATCTTTCGGTTCGCATCGGCGTCATTTCCTACGCTTGCTTATCGCCCCGATGAGAAGGATGTTGGAATCGTTACTTCCAGCCTCGTCCTTGTTACAATGTTAAGATACACCCTTTTCTTTCCGTTGTCAAGGGCGGTGCGCAAAATTTTTGAAAATATTTGTCACTGTTTTTGTCGGGCAAGCATTTCCTATCTCATCCTCTCGCAACGGATTGTACGGCTATAGCGGCAAATTGTACGGCTGTAGCCTTGCCTACGGCTTCTGCTGTGCCTTCCTTTCTAACTCTTCGTAGCGTTCCGGGTCGGTTTTGCGCAGATAGTCCCGCAGGCGTGAGCGTAGGTACTCCCGGACGCGGAACGTATCGCCCTCCGTATCCCGAACTGAGCCGTCGCGTACAAACCATGCAAACGCGGCATCCGCTTCTTCCCCATCGCTTAACATAGAGCGCAGTGTCCGCTTGTTCACATCATCCAGGAACAGCGCGATTTCCAGCCATTGTTTTTCCTGCGCGGTCATCCAGCGCGTCGTGCGGTCATAAAACCGTTTCAAGCGCAGGACGCCCCGGCTGCCCGATTCGGCTTCTTCGATCCACAACTGCGTGTAGAACGGGTAGCCCTGCGTATCCCTCCAGGCGCGTTCCTTATCCTCCACTGTTGTCACGCCATACAATTCGACAAGCGCGTCCATTTCACTGCGGGACAGGGGCGCGAGAACAAGGGGCTTGAGGAGGGAAGAGGCAAGGTGCTGATCCCACGCTGGATGCGTCGCCTGCAACTGGTCGCGTCCCAGCGACGATGACGAGGGAGGGGAACGGAGCGGTTTTCAAGGCAGGCAGCATATAGCCTACGAGAAACTCTTCCAGCGATTCCTGCAGTTTTTCATAATCGTCCAGCACGAGCAGCAGTTGATGCGTGTCCGGGAGTTTGGCATGGCTTGCTTTCAGAATGTCTTTGCGGCGGTAACCGGCGAGGATGGCGGCGAGATCGGAAATGAAGGCGTCGGCGAGTTCGCGGCAGGCGTTTTCCTTGATCGCGTTGCGCTGCGCAGTCGCTTTTCGTAATCCCAGGCGTTCGATAAGGCGGGCGTTTTCTTCGCGCAGGCTGTGGAGCAGGGGCAGGGAGGCTTCCAATACGGGCCGCCACTTTTCCAGTTCGCGGAAGTTGACGCGCTTCTTGGTGACGGGCGACACTTCGTTGAGCCGCTTGCCGGCGTTAAAGGCTTGATCCAGAAACCGGAGCAGCGCGGCCTGCCCCTCTTTATCGCCAGGATGCTGTTTGAGAAACTCGTTTCCGGCTTGGTTCTTGATGTCGGCAATGGTCTGAAGGACGCCCTTCACGGTCTGAAAGTAGTAGCCCGCAGGCTTGTCGTGGAGCGCGGGAGCCTCGGCGCTGTCCACCACACGGGCAAGGGCGGCAGTCAGCGTATCGGAAGCGGGATCGTTGCCATCAAGGGTAAGGCGCAGAAAATGCCGGTCGGTCAGGTCGGTTTGCGCCAAAACATGCGCGAACAGGCAGCTTTTACCAATGCCGCCCGGCCCTTCGATGCTCTGCACCGTAAGCGGCCCATGAGCGCGGAGTTCGCCCGCAAGGGTCGCCTGCAATCGCGTAACCGCGTCCTGCCTCCCGACAAAGTGTTCTTCCGCCGCCATATCGCCACGTCCATACCTGCTTATTGAGGTAATACTCTGGTTACTCAGACATGCTCTGCAAGCGATCCGCATACTTCTGCTTCAAGTCATCCAATGTAAGGTAATTGCCTGCTGCATAGTCGGCTTCTCCTTGCTTTACAGCATCCATGACGTCCGCTTCTTCCTCCGGGGTCAACTCCTCAAATTCGATTTCTGACCGGGAATAAGCCTTAACGCAGTCAAGGGGCTGCCTGTCACGAGAAAGAACCGTAAGTTCTTGAAGACGCAAATCTATATCGCTGCGTATCGCCTGATTTTCTTCAGTCAACGTTCGGATGTGTGCGGCAACAGTTTGCAGTTCGGCTAAGGATGTGTTGACTTGTGCCTGCAGCGTTTCGACGGAAAGCCTACTTGAAGGGACATTTGCCGTCAGCAACGCGCCTTCCAAAGCATCTTGCTGCGCGTACCAGTCCTTCAGCAACGCTTCCTCTGCTGCTGTTAAAACCTCTCCCTGTGTTGCTCTATTGTGCAGTTGTTGTGGATAGGTGAGTTCCGCCAAGGCAAACCTCCAAAAATTCATCCGCGAGTATGCGGCAGAATTTAGAACTTAATATCCTCCATGGAGGCTTCCCGGCGCGGCTCAAGGCGGCCCAGATCAATCGCAAGTACATGGTCGCCGCTCCCATCGGCAGGCTCCGTGCTGACGCGAATTCCATTTCGGCTTTTACCATAGTAGCGTCCCTTCGTCACAACGGTGCAGGGGCTTCGCAGCCGCATATCTCCCGTGATGGAGCCATCCTCATGCCCCAGCTCGCCAATCGTATTGTCCAGACTGTAGAACCGATGCTTTTTGCGACTGTAGAAAGAAACGGGACGATGCCAGGGACCGTGACCGCCCGAACTGTCCATGCTATAAACGAAGAAACGTCCATCCGCTGTCCAAGCCGCTTTACGAACCGTATAGCCCTGCCCTCGGTAGGAAGAGTAATCCTTACGCGCCAACAGACGGCCGTCGGCGCGGCGAATTTCGATGCAGCTTGGCGGGTCGCCATAGGAGTGGCGTTGTTTCAGAAAAACCACGCTTGCAATGAGAGAGCCATCCGGGGAGCGATGCGCGTCGCGGCGTATAATTTTCTGCTCTTCCCCAACTTTCCTTGCCGTTGCTGCCAGGCCTCTCGAAGTCAGCGCGAACAGCAGACCGCAAGCGAGGAGTATATAACAGGGAATGGGTCGGTTGTTCATGGTTTTTTCGCTGCATCCAAAAAGCGCTTCAAAGTCAGGCCGCGTCCTCTTCTATGTAATGGACAAACCACTTAAACACGGCACAAGTTAGTGTCTACAGGACAATTGGCCGCAGGCCTAACAACCGGCATTTTATATGCCGGGTTCTATGCGGCGGTACAATGTTTGAGTGGTTTGCCAATAGGTTGTATGTAAGCGTGATACTGGCTCAGTTTTTCGTGATGGTTTCATCCAGGTTGAGGACGGTGCTGGCGAGCATGGTCCAGGCGGCGAGTTCGGGCATGTCCAGTTTTTCATTGCGCTTGGATTCGCCCACGCTCAACAATTTTTCCGCCGATTTCGGGTTGCTGCGGAAGTCGGCGATCTGCGCGTTGAGCAGGCCGGTCAGGATTTTCAATTCGGACGGCGTGGCGGCGCGAGACACGCACAGGCGGTAAGCGTAATTGATGCGGTCACTCATAGTGCTGCCGCCTTCCGTCAGCATCCGCTCCGCGAGTTTGCGGCTGGCTTCCACATACGTCGGATCGTTCATCAGGACAAGAGCTTGCAGGGGCGTGTTCGTGACGGAGCGGCGCACCATGCAGAACTCGCGTTCGGGCGCGTCGAAGGTTTGCAGGGAGGGCGGCGGAACCGTGCGCTTCCAGAACGTGTACATGCTGCGCCGGTACAGATTTTCGCCGTGATCCTGCTCGTAATACTGCGCCGAAAAGTTGCCCTTAAACGACAGTTCTTCCCACAATCCCACCGGCTGGTAAGGCTTCACGCTCGGCCCGCCGATTTTCGGCACGAGCAGTCCCGACACATCCAGCGCCTGATCCCGAATAAACTCCGCCGGCAGCCGGAACCGCGCTCCCCGCGCCAGCAATCGATTCTCCGGGTCTTTCGCCAGCAGCTTCGGCGTCACCCGCGACGATTGCCGGTACGTCGCCGACGTGACGAGCAGGCGCAGCAGGGCTTTGACGTTCCAGGAGGAAAGTGCTGAGGTGCTGAGTGCTGAGTGCATGAATGGGAATTTTGCATTTTGTTCATCATTCATCGATTCCTGCGTTCATCATTCTGCCACGAAGTGGCACGCAAGCCAATCCAGCAGTTCGGGGTGGGAGGGGCGTTCGCCCTGTGTGCCGAAGTCTTCCGCCGTTTTGACAAGGCCGGTTCCGAACAGCATTTGCCAGTAACGGTTGACGGCCACGCGGCTGGTGAGCGGATGGTTGGGGTTGACGAGCCATTGCGCCAGTCCCAGGCGGTTGGGCGCGAACTCGCCCATGGCAGGCAGGAATTCCGGCATCCCCGCCGTGACCTTTTCGCCGGGACGGTCATACTGACCGCGTACTAAAATAAACGAGTCGCGGGGTTTCGCCATTTCCTGCATGACCATCGTTGTCGGGATGGCTTTGTCCAGTTCGGCCTGCTTTTGCTTCCAGGCGTTGAGTTCTGCTGTCAGTGTTTTGTAGGGCGCGTCTATGTTGTCGAAGTAATGGGCGGCCAATTGCGCTTTTTGCGCGTCCGTGCGCTTGTCTTCGGGTGTCGTCAGCAGTTGCCGGAGAACGTCGGCGTTGGCAAGCGCGGCGACTTCGTTGGCATTGAGTTCCCGGTCATACGCGCGCACATCGTCAATCAAGCCCTTGAACGGCGCACCGGGCGTTCGGCGTCCAATAGTGAACGGAGCCGTGCCGGTTTGAATCGTTTCCGTCAGTTTGTCGTGCGTGTATTCCAGATCGGCGGGTTTGCCGTCCACGTAAATGTGAACGCCCTGCGCCTTGCTCGAACCATCGTAGGTGACGAACAGGTGATGCCATTTGCCCGCTTCCATGACCATTTTCGTGTTGACGCGAATGGCATTGTCTTCCCACTTGTGAATTAGATGTACAAACGCGCGGCCCCCTTGCAGATACAAATCGTAGCCCCGGAAGCCTTCGCTCTCGTTCATGCGCGACAGCACGGTCATGCTGTCCATGCCGACAGGATTGATCCACGCGCCATAAGAGAACTTGTCGGTTCGCTCCCATTGCAGCGTTTTGTCCGTCGCGCTGCCGATTTCCACGTAATTGCTGCCGTCGAAGTTAAGCGCGCTGCCGATTTTGCCGGGTTTCCAGACCGCCGCGCCTTTAATAACTCCATTCGGCTGCTTGCCAAGCGCATCCTGAACCTGAGCGCCCGTGTTTTCATCCAGCGCGTAATTGGCGGCCAATCCCGCCGCTGCGGGCGTTTTGTCCGCGTTGGCAGCCG
This sequence comes from uncultured Chthonomonadaceae bacterium, assembly GCA_963835065.1. GTDB lineage: Bacteria > Armatimonadota > Chthonomonadetes > Chthonomonadales > Chthonomonadaceae > CAWFQB01. The sequence goes on from CAWIEK010000056.1 coordinate 10,000, forward strand.
CGCTTTTGATCCATTCCGCCATTGCCGCTTGCGCTTCCGCCTGTCGGTTTTTGCGCGCGTTTTCCAATCCGGCGATTTTGTTGGCGTATTCGATGGTTTGCGCTTCCTGTTCGGGCGTGGGCGCTTTCATGTACGGCATCGCGTTGCCGACCTGTCCGTCCAAACCGGCTTCGGGCACGTTGTGGAACAGGGCGTAAAAGCGGTAATAGTCTTTTTGCGTGATCGGGTCGTACTTGTGGTCGTGGCACTGGGCGCAGCGCATGGTCAGGCCGAGGAACGTGGTCGCGGTTGTGTCAATGCGGTCGAAAATGTACGCCGCTGCGTATTCTTCCGGGATCGCGCCACCCTCGAAGTTGATGGGATGGTTGCGGTTGAAGCCGGACGCGATTTTCTGGTCCAGCGAGGCGTTAGGCAGCATGTCGCCCGCAAGCTGCTGCGTAACAAACTGGTCGTAGGGCAGGTTGGTGTTGTAAGCGTTAATCACCCACTCGCGCCACTTCCACATGTCGCGCTGGCTGTCAATATGAAAGCCATGCGTATCCGCATACCGCGCCAGGTCAAGCCACGCCAGTCCCATGCGCTCGCCATAGTGCGGACTGGCAAGCAGGCGATCTACGGTCTTCTCATAAGCGTCCGGCGATTTGTCGGCAACGAACGCGGCCACTTCCTCTGGCGTGGGCGGCAATCCGGTCAAATCCAGCGTGACGCGGCGCAGCAGGGTAATCTTGTCGGCTTCGGGCGAGGGAGCCAGCCCTTCCTTTTCCAGGCGGGCAAGGATGAAGCGGTCAACGGGATTGCGCACCCAGGCGGCGTTCTTCACGGGCGGCAGATTGGGACGAACGGGCGGCACAAACGCCCAGTGCTTCGCGTACTTGCCGCCCTGCGCGATCCAGCGTTTCAGGGTCGCCATTTGCGCGTTCGTCAATTTCTTGCCACTGGCAAGTGGCGGCATTTGCCCCGACCCGGTGGCGTATATGCGCTCCACGAGTTCGCTGTCCTTGACATTTCCCGGCACAACGGCAAACCGCCCCGAATCCAGTTTTTTCAGCGCGCCCGCTTCCTGATCCAAGCGCAGCCCCGCCGCCCGCTTGTTGGCGTCAAAGCCATGACACGCGAAGCAGTTTTCCGACAGGATAGGCCGAACGTCATGGTCAAAGTCAACAGAATTGCCGATTGCCGATTGCCGATTGCCGATTGTGGATTGCGCCGCGCTGCTTTCTCCTTTTTCCTTTTTCCCTTTTCCTTGTAGCCCTTGCGCTTTGGCAGTTGTGCCGAAAGGAAGCGTGGCAAAACAAGCCAGCAGCAAAGCGGAGACGGACAGCCGGGTACAAGACGAGCGGCATAGATTGAATGGGTGAATAAGTGCGTTCATAGGCTGTTAGAAGCGGCGCGAAGGCGAAGGTGACAGCAAAAACTCTGCCCCGTCACCATAGAAGGGCAGCGTTTTCACAAAGAATGAGACTACACCAAAATTATACAACACAAATGCGCGGCATGTGGAACGATAGTCAGCGCGTTGCGCCTGCCCCAAGCAGAATATCAATGATATGCTGCGCCTGCTTGCGGTGTTCGTCGGTTTCACATTCGGCAAGCGTCGCCTTTGCCCAATCCAGCGCGGTTTTGCCCTCTTTGTCCTGCGCGTTGAGGTCGGCTCCCTTACGCAGCAGCAGGCGCAAGCAATCATCGCGGGGCGGAGTGAAAGAAGGGGGTTTATCTTCGTTTTCATTATCTGTGTGCGTGGGCAAGTAACTTATGCAGGCATCCCACAACAAACGTATCAGTGGAGTACGGCCTTGATCGTCACGGGCATTGATTGCCGCGCCTCTGTCGAGCAGCAATTGAATCAGAGAATAGTTGAGTGTATAGATGTTGGCGGCAAGAATTAACGGTGTTGCGCCCGACTTGTTGCGGATATTCGGGTCGGCTCCCGCATCCAGCAGCAGGCGAGCCATCTCCACGGAAACGGCGAGGTGCAAAGCGGATTCTCCCTCATCATTACGCGCGTTGATGTCGGCTCCATTGTGAAGCGCAAACCGCCATATAGCCTGTGATTCAATACGGGAGTTCACAAGCCACATCAGGCTCGAGCCGCCATTTTGGTCGCGTTCGTCAAGGCGTAATCCTCGCGCCATCAGCATACGCAGCATGGCAATACGCCGCGTTTCTGCTTTACGGCGCGACGTTTCCGTGCCGTTGTTGCTGCCCGTGATGGCGTAACGCAGCGCGGTTATGCCGCCTGAATAGTTGTTTACATTGCGAACGCTCGTGTCAGCGTGTTGGGCAAGCAGGAAATTGAAAACGTCGAGAGAAGCGTATTCCGCCGCCATCATCAGTGGCGTCTGGTTATAAAAGGGCAGCAATTCATTGATAGGGATGCCGCGCCGCAGCCCTTTACGGACACCTGCAACATCATCCTCTTCAATCGCCTTGCAGAAACGCCCCATAATTTGCCGGGAAATTGGTTTCGGCTTTGTGGCGGCAGGCTTTGTCGCCGCCGGTTCCGTTTTCCATTCGCAAAAATTCCAGCCATCCATGTACACAATGCGCTTGACGGGCAGGCGACCCGAAAAAGGGCTGATGTTGAGCAGGCGCAACGTGTTAGGCACGACGCGCAGGGTTCGGTAGGGATTTCCATGAAACGTATCGGTCTGGTCGGCGGTGTTGAAGTGGCCGTTCGCCAGTTCTATGAAAACATACCGGTCGCTGACTACTATCGGCATACTCCTCCAATTGACCAGAGAAAGCGTGATGCCCGTAGTGTCAAGCGAACTTGGTTTTGCAGGGTCAAACGCGCCGGGATTGCCGTAATGCAGGTCGGCATAGATTGCCAGATTATTGGCGTGGCGCGCGTTCGGCGGAACAATGCGGGGCAGGGACGTGGGAACGGTGGAAGGCGCAGAGCGCGTATGCGAATCCTGGTTGCTCAGATTGTACAAAGCCCCGACATCGCCCGCATTGGGATTGAAGCAAACGTTGAACTTCAGCCTGTGCGCCAATGCGAGAATCGGCACGAACGGAAGGGGCGGCAGGCGCGCGTCCGTATCCGCTTCGCTGTCGGGAGAATCGGGACTTGTCGTATCCAGTCGCGGCGCAATGAAAAGCGCAAAAGGCTTGCCGTTGCAGGCCGCGCTCCGGCTGCCTAATTTCAGGCGAAACACAAGCCCCGGCTTTTGCAATGTGATAACGCCTGTGGCCGCGTTAATACGGGGTTCCAGCCCCATAGGAATGGCAGCATACAGCGGAACCAGAACTTCCTCTTGGACCTTGTACGCATCGGCAATCCTAGTGCCGTTGATGCTCAGGGTTACAGTTTTGCCAACAGTCGTTGTATCTTGCGGCTTTTGCATTGCCGGATCGGAGTTTGCCGGCGCGCGGGCGACGATTGTGTTGATATTAGCGGATGCGCCGGCAGTTGACGCCGATGTTGTGGAAAGCGTCTTCACGCGCTTGCCTGTTGTCACGTCATAAACATGAACGCGGTTGTTCGACACATCTACGGCGACAATCAGGCCGTTCCACAGCAGAACGCTGAGTAAATCCGCGCGGCCAAGCGCAATCGAGGAACGTTTGCCATCCGGCAGGTGAACCACGATCACGCTTCGGGAATTTCCCTGATCCGTTCCGAAAACCTCCATTGCCAGGTACGGCAGGGTATTGCCGGGTGAGGGAAGCGTAAGACTGGACTCGCCGTTGTAGCGCTGCCAGTCGCCGGGAACAGGCATGGAAATGTGACGTTCCATATCATGAACCCAAACAGGAAAGCGCGTCTGCGTGTTTGGCCCCGTCCCCAGCACAAGCCAGCGATTGGCAACAATGTCGAAGGGATACAGCGGCTGCGGAAAACGGGCGACGCTTGCTCCCATTTTGCCGTTTGTGTTGATTTCCACCAGTTCACTTGCGCGGGCAGGGTTGGAACGCGCGTCCGGGGCAGACAGGGGAGTCAGATCATCGGGAGCGCCGGGATGTGTCAGCAGCAATAGCCGCTTGTTCCAGACAAACAGGCGTGAAAGGTGACGAGGTATAGTGTAGGGCGAACCGTCCGGCACGTCCAGGCACTGCAGCATGGTCAGTTTCAGGACAGGAGCCGTTTCGACGCGCACGAGTTGCTGCGATTTGAGCGCCTGCCCCGATCCGCCCGCAGAGTGGGTCGTCAAAATGGCAAGCAGCGCGCCATTGAACAACATGGCATCGTCCAGTCCCACAGTCAAACCGTCATGGCTGTTGGTATAGCGTATGTAGTTGCCGAATGTATGCCCGTTCCATTTCGAGTCATCCGGCAACCATTGTTTCAGCACGTTGGCAAGGGAAAGTTCCTGCGTTTGTCCGGCCTGAGAGCGAACACGCAGGCCGGTTTCCTCTGTTGGCAAGGTAACGACATCGCCATTGGGCAGATGAAATTCCGTGTTGCTTCTGGTCAGCAGGGCGTCGTCTTGGTTTGGCAGTTCGCCATTTTTAGACGGCAGAGCGTCAAGCGCGGTCAGAGCAAGCCGCGCCTTGTTTGCCACAAGAAACCAATGCCCCTGCTCCTGTTTTAATGCAAGCGCGATTGGCTTATTCGCATGGCGTGGCGTTCGGGGCGGCAGGGCGAACGTGTGCTGCGCGAACAGCAACGCAAGACAAAACACGCCAACAATGCGGATAAATCGGTTCAAGGCTGATCTCCAAAAGCGGCTGGCTGGCTTTCATTCTTCATTTTCAAGCATCCACCAGGAGGTATTCGGCAGCGTCTTATGAACGATTTGCAGGGTGCGGCGACGGTATGCGCCATCCCTGCCGACCCACTCTTGAATACGATAAACACCTGCCTCTTTAGACGCATGTTCAGTGACAATCGCGCTTGCATACGTCCAGCGCGTGATAATAAAACCATCCGGCGGTTTCCTGCACATTCGGCTTCGTGAACTTGCCGACGCGCCAGGCGCGGGGCGACACAATCCCGAATTCTCCCGAATGGTCGGAGTGGAAATGCCAACTGCTTTCCACGCCATACCGGGGCAGGCGGCTTGCGTCACGGCGGGAAACGATCTCCACTTCAGGGTTCGGCCAGAAGTAATACATCTGCGGCGTGGTGCGCAGCCGGACGTAGCGCAGGGCCGCCGCCTTGTTGGTAATCCTCACATTCCCGCGCAACTGGTTCAACTCCCATGCGATCTGCTTTGTAACCCTGCGCTTACTATCTCGATGAACCACAATCACGCGCTCCCGTGACGCTTCCATGTAGGACAGGGGCGCAACCATGTTTACATAAATTTGCGCTCCCCGTACAACACCCGGCAGATGAACGCGCTCCCCGTTGCCATGAAAAACGATTGTTGCTTTGCTTCCATCGGGATATGTCGCCTTGATCGCCTCCATCTTCCACTTTGCAACCTGTTCCTTTTCTTCAGGCGTCAGGGATGATGTATTAGCCGGGGACTGTTTTTGGCCTGAAGTGAGCAGGGCGGGGATGGCATACGCGCAAATCGTATTTGGATCGGTCAGGATTAGCAGCGTATCGCCCTCTACAGCAGTATCCTGGATCGGAAGATCGAATAAAACAGGACGCGCCACGCCGGTACGCGCCTTGATATACGTGAGCGAAGGCAAATCGCCGTGTTTTGGCGTTAAGGACGAAACTATCGCAAAACAGCCTTCCCGATAAGGCTCTGCTAAAGACAGCCGGAAGGACGAGTGTTCCCCCGTCAGCAGGGCTTTTGAAGTTTTGCTCCATAAAGGTTTGCCGTCCCGAAAGCGAATGGCGTAAAAGGTATCGGGATAGCCCATTGCCAGGCATAAGCCCGTTCCCGGCACATTCACTACAGTTTCAATTTTGCTGGACGGCTGCGTCGCATTACCGGAATCTGGATCGGTGGAAAGCACAGCGGGGAACTGCCACTGCGCGCGGCCCTGCGCGTCCCTCCCGACGAGGTACTTCGGCCACTGCGAATGTCCCACGCCATCATCATCGGTATCTATGCGGACGACGCTGATGCCACTCTGCGTCAGCGTTTTGAGAGAATTCGCGGAGATAGCGGATTCAGGCAGCAATTCGATAGCTCCCGTATCTGCCCGCAGGCGCATTCGGGGAAACTCGACTTCCGCCGTGCCGCCATTAGCAGCAAGGATTTGGCGCAGTTGCGCGCGGCCCGCCTCCGTCTTTTCCGCAATGGTCGCGCCCGTGACCACGTCCGTAAAACTTTGCGGATGACGCCCCCCTCTAGCGTCGTACCGTTTTGTTATCAGGACACCGTTGGCGACCTCAATCTCTATTTTCATATTGTCCTGCGGCGCGTCATTTCGCCACAGCGTCTTCCCCGTCCGCGCCGCAACGCTTTCCAGCGTAAACCGCCGGGTGGAAAGCGTACTGGAACCTGCTCCGGTGGGTGTAGGATTAAGCGTCGTCACCTGCTCCGTATGCTGGAGCAGAAACGCGGATTCTCCACTTCTGCTTCGCGCCGTGCCGATTACCATCCATCCATCGCCTTTGCCCGGTTTGGCGTACCCGGCGGAATCCAGCATCTGCAAATGGCCTTCCCGCTGCCACAGGATTGCGCCCGCGCGCCTGTCCAGCGCCAGCAGGCCGCTCCCGCCGTCTGCGACAAGCACAATGTCGGGCGTGACCGTAACCAGGGATACGGTCGGTCTGTGTTCCGATATGTGCGCTCCTCGAAGCGGGAGGGTTTGCGTCCACAGCGACCCAGGCGCTTGATGTTTTTGAGCCTGCGCGATACAAGTCAACATCAGCATATAGATGGTAGACAGAGTTTTCATCGTTTCTTCTTTCGGCGCGGCGTAACCGGATAAGCGCGTGGCGCAGGTACGGACGGTGTCAAATGGGGCATGTTGTAAGCCGCTACCGTGCCGTCGCTGTGAACGGTAAACAAGTCTTCGCCTGCAATAAGAAAATTGTCGCAGGCGGGCAAGCGTCCGCAGGACTGCTGCTGTCCGGTTCGGGCGTCTATGTATGTCAATCGGCCTGATTTCATAAGCGCGAAACAGCCCTGTTTCCAGGGGCGCAGAATAGTGATTTCCCCTGCCGGTTTGCGCCACAACACGCGGCCATCTGCCGCCTGCATACCGGTCAGATTGCGCTGCTGCGCCTGATACGGCGTTCGGCTGATTGCAAGCACCGTGCCTGAATCGGCAATCACCTGCGCCTGCTCCACGTCCTCAAAATCGTGCCCAATCTGCCCCTTCTCGGCGGTGAAACCCTTGCCGGTCGCCAGGTCGAAGTCTACGCCGGGAAGCAGAAGGTGATTGGGAAACTGCCAGGCCGTTCCGCCCTTGCCATCCACGCCATAAATATAGCGCGGCCACACGGAATGGCCGGCAAAATCGTCGTCCATATTAACGAGAACCACGCCTCGCGCAACTGTTACCCCCAACACGTTGGCGTATCCCCCGGTTGGTTTGGAAGGGCTTTGCACGATGCCCGTATCCAGATGCAGCAGGCGCGGCCACTGCGGCCCCGTTTCGAACAGGACAAGCGGGGAGCCATGCTGAACGCAGGCGCGTTTCAAAGCGGCTTTGGCTTGTGGCGTATCCGACGCCATTGGCTGCCCGGTGAAAGCGTCCAAAAAACCCGCATGGCTGCCTTTTTCTCGCGGTTCCCACCGTTGCGTTTTGGCGTTGTAGGCTGCTTCCGCATAGGCAAGCGCGATGACACTGCCGTAGACGCCCACCATCTGCGGCTTATCCTCCCGCCGTGCCCCGGCGAAGGACGCCTGCCACAACTCGCGCCCTGTTTCCGCTTCAACGCCATGCAGTTCTTCTTCCGGCCCGGCATACCGTTCCTCCGCATTGCGGATGGGAAGCAGCGCTTTCAAGACAACGACGCCGCTTCCATCCTGCCGGGCTGCCGTTCCGAAATACTGCCATGCGGCGACTGCCGCGCTTTTCAGCGCTGCCTGTGGTCCTGCGTTCGCGCTCGGAGCCGTGCCAAAACCGCCTTTCACGCCGCCATCCGGGCGAACATCAGGAACATTCGAGAGAATACGGGAAGTATCGCCCTCGCCCGCTTCCTCTGTCCTTTCCCTGCGCCAGAGTTCCCGTCCCGTGCCCCGCTCAAACGCCACAACCCCTTCCCTTCCCCTACGGTACGCGCCGATTATGACAACGCGGGGAGTAACCGCAACATCACGATACCCTGTCTGCTCGGAACTGCTGTTGTTCCGTCCTCCTGTTTTGTACTGTGGTTCGGGGTGGTAGATTTGCCGGGGAGTCAGAACCACAGGTTCCATTTTCTGCGCCAGAACTCCGCGTTTCATTTTCTGCGCCGAAGCCGTGTTTCGCGCCGAACGCGCGTGAAGGGGCGCGAAGCAGTACATGTTTCCATCGCCGGAGCTGGCATAAACGCGGCCCTGCGCAACGATGATGTTGGTTCCCCATAGCCCCGGCTGCTCATACTTCCACCGCAATTTGCCTGTATCCACGTCGAAGGCGTAGAAGCCGCCTGTTACCCTGTCGTCTGCTCCTCGCGGACGCGCGCCCGCCATATAAACCAGCCGCCCCGCGCCGATAACGCACACGCCCTGTACGCTCGGCGCGCATTTCCAGACCGTTTTGCCGGTTGCGGCGTCCAGAGCGGAAGACGACTCGATCAGCCGCTCGCGTCCTTGACTATCTTTCACAAGGCAATGCCTCATTTCGCGCGGCCCGCCTGACAGCCAATTTTGCTTATGCGTATCCAGGTTCCAGGATTGCATAGAACCCATCCAGCCCTTGATAATCAACTGACGCCCTGCAACAATCGGGTACGCATTGCCGCCATCGGACCACCAGGTATGCGCGGTAAGGGTATCGGCATCGCGCGCATCCAGATGATGACTTAAACCCTGATACACCATTTTGCCGTCACAGGCAGGCGGGCCAAATCCCCACTCCTCTACGCCACTGATTGCTTGAGCAACAGGCTTGCCATTCCGCGCGTTCCACGCTTTCAAGGCTCCCACTGCCATACCCGCCTCGCCTGTTCTCGGGAGCAGCGGCGTGTAAACGAACGATAAGTACAGCCGTTCGCCACTCACAATCGCGCCGTATAGCGCGCCCCATGATTTCAAGGTGCCGCCCAGCGGCTGCGACCACTGCGCGGTTTGCGTGTGCCAGTCATAACTTTGCAGGCGTCCGCCCTCGGTGCCGCGCCGCGTCGCCCCGCTCAGGACAATCAGGCGCGACCCTTGCAGATACAGGGGCAGGGCGTCTTGCAGCGTCCACAATCTCCTGCCCGCCGCGTTAAACAGGAAGGTTTTGGCGGTGCCGGTTAGTGGAACCGGGGTAACTTGCGGCGCAAATGGCTCCCCCGGAAGAAAGCAGAACAGACGCGGCAGGCGTTGTTTTTACATGCCAGAGCAGGCGCAGCGGCGGCTTTACCGTCTCATCCGTTGCGGCTGTATTGCGGGCGTCATAACTCATCATGGGCCAGTCATCCGCCCGGCAAGGCACACCCTTACCGCTCATAAACGCCATCGCGCTGTAACTCAACAGCATACACGTCCACCTTCCAGCCGTTGACAACATTACTTTCCCTCCTTTTAATCCATAGTATGCGCGACGTGGCGTGTCCGAAAGCGTGTCCCAAAACAGCAAACATTGTGTCACGGGAGAAATTGCCTGCTTTGGCTATGGCTTGCCGGAAAGCAAAGACTTTCGTATAGGCGCAGGCGCTTGCAGGGAAACGTTGCGTATCCAGAGCGTGGCGTGTTGGCTTTCACTCCTTTCTATGGCCGTGCCGCCGAGACACAGGACGGCGCGAATGTCGGTCTTATCGGGGAACAGCGTAACCGCAACGCGCTGCCACGTTTCGGCAGGATGTATCTCTCTGTACTCGTTCAGCGTTTCTGATGAGGAGTTGAATGGCTCCGTTTGCGCGTGGAACAGCCCCGCGAAGAAGTCTGCTTTCGGGTTGTCGGTTCGCGCCTCGAAGACGAAGCGATAGGATTGTCCTTTGAAGACGGCAAACGGCAGGCTGGCAATGCCCCCCTGAAACGTGCTTCCCGACGTGCCGATTTCGATTCGCGCCGCGCCGTCTTCCATCCGGTAACTCTGGACGGCCTGCCCGAACGTTTGCCATGTATTCAGGTCATTGTCGAGCGGAAGTAATCGCGCAATCGCCGCCGGTTTGCGGGCAAGCATTGCGGCCTGATGCTGCAATTTTTGCGTGGTTCGCAGAGCGGGAAAAGCGGCAAGGGAGTAGGCGCGGAACGTACCAGAAGCCGTTTGTACAAACAGCGTGTCGCCGCCGACCGTCACCTGCTGCACAGGCAGATTAAACAAGAGCGGAATGGTTTTGCCCGTCAGCGCGGAAATGTAAACAATGGTCGGCGCATGAGGGAGAGTGTTCGGTTTGCGGCGAGGTTGGTCTGAGGACGGGGCGTAGGCAAAACACCCGGCTCCGTAAATGGCGAACGGCATTTCCGGCGTATAGTAAGAGTAGGTCAAAGAGGGAAGCGCGAGAGGCAGGCGGAACGGAGCCGAAGAGAGTTTCCAGAGTGTCTTGCCGTCGCGCAGGCGCAGGCCGTAAATGGTTTTTGCTGTGTCTTCGGCCAGAAACACACTCGTATTCGGAACCGCAACTACGTTGCGCATCAGGCTTTCCGGTGCGCCCATTGTATCGGGAGCTTCCTTGCTCCAGGCCGTTTTGGTTGGAAACCGCCAGAACTCGCGTCCCTTTGCGTCCGAACCCACAAGATACTTGGGCCATGACGAATGGCCTGTAAAGCCTCCAAACGGTTCGGCTTGCGACACGATAATGCCGTTTTGCGTGAATTGCGGGGAAATATAACCTTGTCCGACATCCGGCATCGGGATTGTTTCCGACGTTCCTGTATCGGCGCGCAGCCGACGCACAGGCGACACATGGTTTTCCAAAATCGTGCCGCCTTCGGAAAGCAGAATACGCCGCAGTAATGCGCGGCTTCGTAACATGTTGCGACTTTGTCGCGCATCCAAATCCATTGGTTCACCGGTTTGCGCGTCCAGATACTCCCAATGGGTTTCCCGATAGGTTCCGTTTGAACTGCGGCTTGTTGAGGGTACAAGGACGACGCCATGACGCATAAGAAGATAGGGAGGAGGCGGGCCGGCGTAATCTTTGCGCCACAGCCTTTGTCCGGTTGCGGCTTCTACGCCATGCAGCGCAAAGAAAGTGTCCTTTGTCGGTTGGGATTTTTGTGTTCCGATCTGCAAAGGCGCGGGATCGGCGCGAACCAGCACGACAACGGCATGTCCCTGCGCGTCGCCCGAAGTTCCCACCACATCCCACCGACTGCCCCGGTCTTTTAAAGTGGAAGGAGAAGACTGGAACGCCCACCGCTCTTTCCCGGTTCGAGCGTCCAGCGCCGTGACCGTGCCGGGTTCCGAAACAATCACCGCCACTTCGGACGCTGCCGCCGCAATCCGCGCGTCCGGCCTGTATTCAGAATCCGAAACACGCCGCGACGAAATCTTTGCCGTCCACAATGGCGCAGGCGCTTTGGGCGGCATAGCCTGCGCGACACAACTTAACATCAGCAGGCAGACAGTCAGCAGCGTTTTCATAATCTCTTCTTTCGGCGCGGCGTAACCGGGCGAGCGCGTGGAACAGGTACGGGAATGGGCGGTATCAGGCGGGGCAGGTCGTAAGCCGCTATCGTGCCGTCGCTGTGGACAGTAAACATCTCCTTGCCTGCAACGAGAAAGTTGGCGCAATCGGGTAATTTTCCGCAGGATTGCTGCTGCCCGGTTTGCGCGTCTATGTACAGCAGTTGCCCCGATTCCATCAGCGCGAAACAGCCCCACTCATAAGGCCGCAGGAAACGTATCGCGCCCGCCGGATTGCGCCACAACACGCGGCCATCTGTGGCGCGCAGGCCGGTTGTTTTGCGTTTCTGCGCCTGATAGGGCGTACTGCTGCTCACAATCACGGTGTTGGCAGCCGCAATCACCTGCGCCTCGGCAACATCCTCAAAGTCGCGCCCGACCTGCCCCTTCTCGGTGGGGAAACCCTTGCCGGTCGCCAGGTCGAAATCCATGCCGGGAAGCAGAATGTGCGTGGAAAACTGCCAGACCTGTTTACCCGCTGCATCCGCGCCGTACACATAATGCGGCCACACGGAATGACCGGCGTAATCATCGTCCATGTTGACCAGAATCACGCCCCGGCTTGCCGTCACGCCAACCAGACTGGCGTAACCGCGCGGCGTATCAAGGGGTTGTACCGTTCCCGTATCAAGGCGCAACAGGCGGGGCCTGTCCGGCATGGCGAAAGACAGGGCAAAGGATGAACCATACTGTTCACACGCCTGCTTCAGAGCGGCTTTCCCTTCCGGCGTGGAGGGGAGTATCGGCTGCCCGGTAAATGCGTTCAGGAAATTCGCCTGATTGCCGCCTTCCCGACGCTCCATCCGCTGCGTTTTGGCATTATAAATTTGATCATCGGGGACGAGCGCAATGACACTGCCATAGATGCCAATCGGCCTTGACCTGTCTTCCGAACGCGATTCAGACAATGGTATTTGCCACAGTTCGCGCCCGGTATCGGCCTCAATACCGTGCAGTTCTGCCTCCGAATCGGGCTGTCGGCCCGCCGGGTTTGGGGCAGGATTCCAACTTATCACGACAATAACAGCGCTTCCATCCTGCCGCGACACGGCTCCTGTAAGCCACCATGCCGCGCGCGCGTAATTCGTCTGCGGGAGGCGCGGCGTCAAGTCCGCGCCGGGGACGTCACTGCCAAACAACCCTGTCCCGCTTAGCTTGCCCCCATTCAGCGCAGGGCTATGGTAGGCAGAGCCGTTCGTGCCGGCGTCTGCCGTCCTTTCCTTCCGCCACAGTTCCCGCCCCGTACCCCTATCAAATGCCGCCACGCCCACAGGCTGATTGCCGTAATCATGCAGGCCAACGGCAATCACGCGCGGCGTAACGGCGATGCTCCAATTTCGCGCTTTATGTTCCGAAACGCTTTGATTGCGCGTACCCAAGTTAGCCTGCGCTTCCACGCGGTAGGTTTGCCGGGGAACGAGAGCGGCCTCGGATGCGGGTGGTTTCTGGCATGGCGCGGCAATTGCCGCCAACGCGCCGAACAAGCAAATCGGCAAAAGAACGATAGCAGGCAGCAGTTTCATAACGATTTCCTTTACCGGCGGATGTTGTCTTGAACCCTGATTTTTCATGGTTAGGATGATTGCCATGATGAACGCGCCCGTGTAATCATGGTAATCACATAGATCATGAAAAATCAGGGTTCAAGACAACATTCGCCATTTTCCTGTGGTAACGTTGTCTCCGGCTCCGATGTGACGGGCGCTTTCAACGCTTCTTCATTGCGCCACACGCGCAAAAATCCCCTGCTTCCAACAGGCAAGACCGTGAGTAAGCAGGGGCAGTAAACACACCGAAACGTCATTTGCCTTGCATGACTTGATAATCGTAGGTCAGGAACAGATCGTCTTTGGCCGTTGGTCGCCAGTTGGTACGGACGAAATGCAGCGTTTTGCCATGTATTTGCGGTGTGCAGGGACCTTGCCATACAATGGTTTTCGTATCTATGGATTTCACCCGCAAATCGTGAGAATCGGTCCTGGCAACCTTGTCCACTGCCAGCACTCGCGAAGACTGCGGCATCCGGTCTGCCCGAAAGGTGACGTTCACTTCGGAACGGCCTATGCTGTCGTGCCACGAGGAACCGGTATGCAGAATGTAGGCCACCTGCGCCGCATAACCATTCTTTCCGCCCTCCAGCGTGAATACGCCGACCCCACTTCCCTGCGTGTAAACGTCGCGGATGCGCCGAACGCTATGCGCGGGAAACCGTACCAGCTTGGTATGCCAGTAGTGTCCCTCCTCGTTGGCGCGAATCAGCTTCGTTGCCACCCGCTTGCCGTCCACATACGAGCGGAAGGACATAAACGTTGTGTGCGGCGGCGTGTTCAGAACTTCTTTGGGATCTGCTTCTTCATCGGGATCGTTTACGCCCTCCCCCTCATCGGGAAAGCCCATGCGGACGGTGCAGGCAGGCCCCGAATTCGTGAACACAAATTGGCAGTCCACCTTATACCACCTGTCCTTGTACACTACGATGTTGATGACTTCGCTGGTCATGGTCACAGAGGGATGCCGGGACAACAAACGCGGCGACCCGCCCATCGAAAGGCCGCCGTCGTTGGCAAAGGCTTGCATAGGAACGCCATACAGCGCGCCCAACGACACAAGGCTAATAAACAGAGCGCGAAACGAAAACAATTCACGTACGCTCAAACGGTTGGAGAACATGGAAAGCTTGCCTCCCGGCAATGGTAACGCCCGCTGCATCAGAATACGGCAGAAGCCGCGCCGCCGCTACAAGATTTTTTAACCCGCTGCCTGTAAATTTTTCACAATTTTAATCCTTCAATTTCAGAACTGCTGTTGTTCCATCCTTCTGCGTGGAACAGGACTGACGGCCCGGCCTGGCTTGACACAGTGCGGCAATACCTTCTACAATTATTCTGTACCTCCTTTCTGCATCCCATCTGAAGGCCGTTGTTCTCCTGTGTTGGACGCGTTGGCAAACAGGAGACGAGGCGAGGGTAAATTCGTGAAGCGTGTTGTCAGTGTCAGCCTGGGGTCGTCGAAGCGCGACAAAAAAGTCCATGCCACTTTTTTTGGCGAAGAGTTTGAAATCGAGCGCGTTGGAGCGGACGGCGACGTAGAAAAATACAAGCGCATGATCGCCGAGCGCGACGGCAAAGTGGACGCTTTCGGCGTCGGCGGAACCGATTTATACGTATGGGTAGGAGATAAGCGCTATACCCTGCCGGAAAGCGTCGGCTGGTGGTCGGTTGTGCAGCATACGCCCTATGTGGACGGCAGCGGCCTGAAAAACACGCTGGAACGCGCCACCGTGACATATTTGCAGGAACACAATCTGGTGGATTTCAGCAGCAAGCGCGTCCTGATTGTCAGTTCGGTAGACCGCTTCGGCATGGCCGAAGCGCTGGCGAAGTATGCCAAGTCCATTGTCTTTGCCGACCTGATGTTTATACTGGGTATTCCCATTCCGATTCGCTCCCTTAGCCGGCTGCAAACGCTGGCGCGTCTGATTTTGCCCGTTGCGGTGCATATTCCGTTCAAAATGATGTACCCGACCGGCGAAAAGCAGGAGCAGAATAAACCCAAGTTTACGAATTTCTTTGCCGAGGCGGACGTGATTGCGGGCGATTTTCATTACATCAAGCGCTACATGCCCGAAGACATGAAAGGCAAAATCGTCCTGACCAACACCACGACGGAAGCCGATGTTGCCGAACTGAAACGCCGGGGCGTAGCCCAACTGATTACGACAACGCCCGTGATTGATGGACGCTCCTTCGGCACGAACGTCATGGAAGCCGTACTCGTAACAGTAATGGGAAAAAAGCCGTCCGAACTCACGCCCGACGATTATTTCGCCAAACTCAAAGAACTGAACTGGACGCCGCAGGTGCAGCAACTGCAGGCTATTTGAATACAATTTAACCACGGAGAACACGGGGAACACGGAGAGAAATACGAGGAGAAACAAACCGCGCAATTTGGTATTTCGCGGTTTATCCTCTACCGTCTTCCGTCTACCGTCTACCTCCTCTGGAGTTTCGATGCAGCAATTCGCTTTTATTGTTCATCCCATAGATGCGCGGCGGGACGTGGGGCGCAAGTACCCGATTGCCAGACATCTGCCGGAAAACTGGATCGAGTGGTACATCAAGCAGCGCGACCCGCTGATTGTGGCCGACGTGACGGGCATCCAATCGCCGACGGGCGCAGAAGCGCGGGGCTGGTATATCGCCTGCCCGCTCACGCCGCGCCAGATGCTGACCCTGCCGATTGAGTTTGTATGGGACAAGCTGGAAATGTGCGGCAAAATCGCGCAGGAAGCGGGCGCGGGCATTCTGGGACTCGGCGCGTTTACCAGTGTCGTCGGCGATGGCGGCATCACGCTGTCCAAACGCCTGCCCGGACTGGCGATTACAACGGGAAATTCGTATACGGTCGCCACCGCCATTGAGGGCGCGCGGACGGCGGGCGAGATGATGGGGCATGTGCTGAACGAGAGCAATGTCGCGGTTGTCGGCGCGGCGGGTTCCATTGGCGCGACGTGCGCCGAGATTCTGGCGCGGGACGCGGCCAATGTCGCGCTTATCGGACGCGACTTGTCCAAACTGGAAGGGGTTGCCGCCCGCTTGCGCCCCCGCAGCAAATCGCCCATCAGCCTGTTTACGGATGTGGCGACGGGATTACGAGACGCGGACATTATCATCACGGTGACAAGCGCGGTAGACGCGGTGATTTTGCCCGAACACATCAAGCCGGGCGCGGTAGTTTGCGATGTGGCGCGTCCGCGTGACGTATCCGTGCGCGTAGCCCGCGAACGCGACGACGTACTGGTGATTGAGGGCGGCGTGGTGCAGATTCCGGGCGACGTGAAGATGCAAAAGCGCGACAAGCCCGATCAGCCGTTCACGTTCGGCTTTCCGCCCAAAACCGCGTATGCCTGCATGTCCGAAACTATGATGCTCGCGCTGGACAACCGCTACGAGAACTTCACATTGGGTAAGGAAGTGGGCGTCGAGCAGGTAGACGAGATCAACCGGCTGGCCGTCAAGCACGGCTTCAAACTGGCCGGCTTCCGCTCCTTCGAGAAAGCCGTAGATCAGGAGCGCATCGCCCTCGTCCGCCAGAACGCCTTAAAGAAAGAGCGTAAGTAGCCTTCAACCCCTGGCCCGCATTCTCCCACAAAGCGTATAAAGATTAAATAAAAGAGCGCAGCAGAACTGCGCACCATTGGGGCAGGGGAATTGTTGGATAGGCTCCTCCCGACAATTACGTTGCTGTACAGTAGCATCAGCGCAGCCACTTCCTCGTATCCGGGCATGGCGGCAATGCGGGCAGCGTCCGCCATCGCCTTTTCTACAACCCTCTCCAACTCGGCCTCAATACTGCAGTTTCATGGCTTTGCACTGCTTTTTTGCTTGGACGCTGGCAGGCAATTGCGTCACAATCTTTTGTACTGCCACTTCGTCAGGACTCCCGTCCGCCAAAAGCGCTTTCGCAATCGCCTGAATTTGCGAGTTGATCTCAGGCGTATCTATCAACTACGCGCTTTCGGTTCATGAAATAGCTCATCACAAGCAATTCTGCGCCGGATGGCAATTCAAACGTTCCCGCAATTTGCCGCAACGCCAGCCGGTAATCTTCCTCAGAGCAGTGGACCTCCTGCTTGCTTATGCCGCTTGCATAGCAGCGATGTGCAACCCCGCCTGCCAGTGACAATAGAATGTTGCCAACAGGCTCCGGCCCAGCTCACAGGCCACCCAAACGGCAGCATATACCCGGAACGCTGCGCGCGGTTCACCACCACGCGGAGTACCGCAAAGCCAAAGTTCCACCCGATTACGTCATAGCCGCCTCGTGGAAGGCAACATGCTTCAGCGACCCTTGGTTTGGCGGAACTGCATTTTGTTCAGCGATCATGGACGTTACTCCGTTCCTCCCAGGCTCGTTACCGTTTCAAATAAAAAGGGTATGTTGCTTTCCTACGGTTACAACAGGCCCATTCGCGTTCATTCGCGTTCATTCGCGGCTACTCTCTCATTGATCCAATTGCGCTTCGGCGGCTTCCAACCGTTCGTCCTCCGCTTGCAGTTCTTCCTGCAATGCCGCAGACGTTGCCGCAGTTTGTCCTGTTTCGCCTGTAGCGACTATTGGCGCTTGCGGATGGCCTGCGTTTCTTCTGCGGGCATAGGAGGCAATGCCGCCTTCTACCAGACGGGCGACGTTGTGATGCTCGTCGGCAAGGCTGTCGAAGTTGAAGGGACGGGGAGCGCCGTCACGACGGGCAACGGCTTCGGCGATCTCATGGCAGATGCGCTTTTGCAGGATGCCCATTCGGTTCGTATGCCGCACCACAACAGTAGTTCCCACTGTGACCGCCGGCTCGGAAATATCGTCCGTAACAATGTGCAGCGTCAGGCCGTAACGCGCCGCCGCTTCCTGCCATTCCACGATGCTGACGGGCCAGTGTCCATAATTGCGCGCGCAAATATCCTGCGCAATGATCGCCGCCTCCCGTTCCCGCCAGTTCTCCCAATCGCGCGCATCCCCCCAGCGTTCTTCTTCCATGGTCTTGCTCCTGTGTTGAGGCATTAGGCATCAGGCATTAGACATTAGCAAGCAGGCACAAATACTGAGATGTGCCGCTTCTGCAAACTTTCTCTTCTAATGCCTAATGCCTGATGCCTAATGCCTTTCTCTACTCCGCCTTCTTCCCGTGCGTCGTCTCCCCCCGCTGATCTTCCAGCCACAAAGCGCGAATCAGTTCGTCCGCCGTTGCTTTGCGGGCGGGCGACAGGCCGTTATAATAGGAATTGATGAGCGGTCCCTCGGTCTCTTCATCCCCGTAAAAATAGGCTAACGGAACCGTTAAGGCGGCTGCCAGCGCGGGCAACTCCACAGCGCTAATGCTGCGCTCGCCCCGTTCCCAGTTGGAAATGGTGACGCGGCTGACGCCCGTTCGCTCGGCCAGGGCTTCCTGACTGAGACGCAGATACTCGCGGCGGGCTTTGATACGCCGGCCTATCTCTTTTTGCGGCTGTTCCGCTTCCTGGGGAGAATGTTCTGCCTCTTGTGAGGATTGTTCCATTACGTTACCGTCCTGATTCAGATTTGGAACATTATAAAAGAAATTTCGCCGAAAAGCAAGCCGTTGCTCTTGACAGGATTGCGCCATTTTGGTACAATGGCGTTGCGATTTGAAACAAATGTATACTTAAATCTGTCTACACTGTTGAAGGAGAATACGACATGCCCTGCCTTTCGGTTGCAGAATTTGATTTTCAGTTCGCGCGGCATCGTTCCGCTCTGGAAGCGTATGCGCGTCGGAGCGTGGGGCGCGAGGATGCCCAGGACCTGGTGAGCGGGTGTTATCTGCTGGCGCGGGAAGCGCTGGCAGTTTACCGCCCTGAACGCAGCCTGTTCGCCTGGCTTGTGGGCATTCTGGACAACCTGCTGCGTCGGCATTTCCGCCGGATACGTATCCGGCGGGAAAACCTGTACGGCATTGACACCTGCACCCTGGACGGCGTGGATACCGGCGCGGCCAAAACTACCAGGCAGGCAGCATGGCATTGGCGCTTGTGCGCCCGTCTTGCCGCCGTTGACCTGACCGCCCGCCAATACGAGTGCGTGATACTGGCCCTGCGCGGCCAAACACAGCAGCAAATCGGCAGAAGCATGGGCATCTCGCAGCGCATGGCCGGCTGTCACTTGCAAGCCGCAGCGGAGCGTTTGCGCGATTTTACGGATGACCTGGAAACGTGGGGCGCGGCTGCCTTCTTCGACGAGTGCGCCCAACGAACCATTTACCGCAAGCCGCACAGCTTCGACAACCAGAGCAACTCTGTGGAGCGCGAACAGCACCGCTATGCCTGTCTGCGCGAGGTGAGGAAAAAGGGAACAGGAGAAAGGAAAAAGGCGGTACAAGCCGCGAATGAACGCAAATGAATGCGGAGGAGAAGGAACCGCGAAACGCGCGAACGAAACGAAAAGAGAAAAGAACAAAAGTCAGTTTTTCGCTTCGGACGCGAACCGCTTTCTGCCGTCTTCCACCAACGCCTTTGCCCGCTCGGAGTCTCCCCGATTTACAGGCTTGAACGTTTTGCCCGCCAATTGGTTGTAGGAAACGAAGAAATGCTCGATTTCCGTGACAATGTTGGCGGGCAGGTCGCTCAACTCATGCGTATCGTGATACTCCTGCGAACAGGACGCGACGGCAATCAGACGGTCATTGCGCTCCGTTTTGCCGTCCCGCTCCGTTTGTTCTGCTTCAATCACGCCAAGCAGCCGCGAAAGGACAAGATTGCCTTGAAAGAGCGGCGCGTCCAGCAGAATCAGCACATCCAGCGGATCGCCGTCTTCGCCCTGCGTGGACGGCAAAAAGCCGAAATCGTAAGGAAACACGCTGCCGACAGGCATCACTTTTTTCAGCACGAACGCGCCCTTGTCCGGCTCATAAGCAAACTTGCTGCGGCTGCCCTGCGGCGTTTCGATAATAAGTTGAACGTCTCCCGTTTCCACATCATAAGTTTCCAAATTCATCAAGGAAGTAGTCTTCACGGTAACATCTCCTTTATTCTAATCACACTACCATTCAAACAACTTCGTAGGGACACAACATGTTGTGTCCACATGGGCAATGTTGTGTCCACATGGGCAATGTTGTGTCCACATGGGCAATGTTGTGTCCACATGGGCAATGTTGTGTCTACGAAACTGTTGTGCCTCTACGAAACTGTTGTGTTCCTACAAACCTATAGGGGCAATCAGGCATACTTGACCATCAGGGCTTCAATCAGGCTGGCGACTTTTTCGCAACTGTTAATGGCTTTTTCGATGCGCTCGTACACTTCCTTCCACTTGATAAGCGCGCGGGCGTCCAGGCTGGCGTCGTCGAGCAGCAGGGAAAGCGCCTGCCAGAAGGTTTTGTCGGATTGCTTTTCCAGCGCGTGAATGCCCGCCATTACTGCCGATAGCCGCGACTTTTTGAAGCCGTGCCGCAGTTCTCCCACCAGCGTTTGCGTTTCCTGTGTAATGCCGACGAGAAGGGAAGCGAGAGAGGAAAGATCGGAACGGGGGGCGGGCAAATGGAACGCGCCGATGCGAATGGCTGCCGCTTCAATGGCATCCGTGATACCGTCCAGACGGTCGGAAAGAATGTGCAGGTCAGCCTTATCGAGCGGCGTAATAAACTGGCTGTTCGCGCGGGCCACGAGCGTATGCGTCAGCGTATCCGCCTGATGCTCCAGTTCTTCCAGGCGTTTGAGGTAGCCGGGCATAGCGGCAAAATCGCTGACGAGGGACAGAAATACGGCGGCGGCCTCATGCGCCAGCGCCGCCTGCGCTTCCAGCAGGTCGAAGAAGACGGCATCTTGTTTGTGGGAGAACAGCATGGAGGGGTGAATTTCCTTCACGGCAAACAGCGTTCCCCCTATGATACCTTAACATTGGCTTAATAATCGGGATGGTTCTTAACAATTGAGTCAGGTTTCAGGTTTCAGGTTTCAGGTGTCAGGAAAGAAACACTCGTATCTTGATTAGAGAAGCATTTCCCTGATACCTGACACCTGAAACCTGAAACCTGACTCACGGCTTCGCATCCGCGCTTTGCGTGGGCTTGATAATTTCTACGGGGGATTTGTCCTGCAGCTGCGCCTGGCCGAGCGTGACCACTTGATCGCCCGGTTTCAAGCCCGACGTGATTTCCACGTCTTTGAGGTTGGCGAAGCCAAGTTTCACCGTACACTCTTTAGCCACTTTGCCGTTCACCACGAACACGCGCCCGGTTGTGCCCTCGTTGTCAAGCACGGCGTCACGAGGCACGAGGACGGCGTGCTGGTGCGTGTTCAGCGTGATTTCGCCCCGCGCAAACATCTGCGGGCGCAGAATACTGCCCTCGTTGCGCAGGCCGATCCGCACCGTAAAGTTACGGGCGGCAGAGGAAGCGACGGGAAAGATTTTCTTCACCACGCCCTGAAACGTTCGATTCGGAAACGCGCTGACCGTGACCGTGACCGTTTTGCCCGGCGTCACGCTGGCATACAGGCTTTCAGGCAATTGCGCGTCGAAATAGATAGAGTCAAGCGCGACAATCCGCATCACGCTGATGCCCGCCCCCACCTGCTGGCCCGGTTCCACTTTGCGCTCGGCGACCACGCCATCCATCGGGGCGCGAATGGCCGCGTCGGCCACGCCCTGCTGCGCCAGTCGTACCGCCGCTTCCGCCTGCTGTACGCCCGCCTGCGCCTGCTGTACGCCCGCTTCGGCTGTGGTAATGTCGGCGCGGCGCATGGTGACCTGGCTGCGGTTGGACTGCGCGGTAATCAGGGATTGCCGGGACTGCTCCACAGTGGCCTGCGCCCGCGCCACATCCTCGCTGCGCGAACCTTCCTGAATCAAGCTCAAGTTTTCCTGCGCGGAACGGACGCGCGCATCGGCGGAAGCGACTTTGGCTTTGGCGGCATTGACGTGCGCCAACCCGCTTTCGGCAACGGCGCGCGCCTGATCCAACTGCTGTGCGGGAATGGCGTTTTGCGAAAACAGAGATTGGTAGCGTTTCAAGTCGGATTGCGCGCGGTCATAATCGGCCTGCGCGCTGGCAAGGTCAGCCACGTTGCTTTCGCGGTCGGCCTGCGCCTGGGAAACCGCCTGCTGCGCCTGCTGCCGCTCCTGGGTACGCGCCCCGGTTTTCACCACAGCGGCGGACTGCCGGGCGGCGTCCAAACCCGCTTTCGCTTGGTTGACCGCGCTGGCCGTCTGCTCATCCGTCAGTTTCAGGGTCGTTTTCGCGTTGAGCAGCGTGTCCCGCGCCTGCGCCAATCGGGTTTGGGCGGTGCGCAGGTTGGCGCGCTGCTGATCCAGCAGCGCGGACAAATCGGACACGTCCTGCTGCACGACCACTGCGCCCTGTCGAACCGTATCCCCTTCGCGGTAGTACACAAACGCGATTTTGCCGGCCAGTTTCGAGCCGACTGTGACATCATTTTGCGCGCTCAATGCGCCCGTCACCTGTTGCGTTTGCGTGATTGCTCCCGTTCGGGCCGGCGTGACGCTGATTTGTGTAGCCGTTGGCGCGGCGGGTTTGCCTGCCGCGCCGCTCGCGTCGGTTTTTGCCGCATCACCGGCGGGCTTGCGGCATCCCGTCAATCCGACAGCGCCCACAAGCGCAAGCGCGGTCAGCAGCGCGGAAAGTTGGCGGGAACGAAACCGGCGCAATGCTCGGAACGAACGGGCTTGATGGGGGAAAAGCATAGTATGTAATTGCATAGTATGTAATTTCATTTAGGGGCGGCCTCCATTGGGCGTACTGCCGGTGACGCGGGGCGGGGGCGGGGCGGCAAATCCCGGCCCGTTGCTCAGATAAGCATAGCGGCCTGCCGCTTTGTCGAGCGTGGCCCGCGCATTATTATAATCGTACAGGGCGTTCACCTGATTGTTTTCCGCAAGGGTAAGCGCGTTCTGCGCATCGCTGACTTCCACAAGGGTAGAAACGCCATTGGTATAGCGGACGCGCGCCAATCGGTAGCTTTCAACGGCCTCGCTGAGGGACGCATTGGCGACGGCGACCCGATCCCGCGCCTGCAGTAAGTTTAGATACGCACTGCGGACTTCCAGATTCACCCCATCTACGGCTGTGCGGCGATTGGTTTCCGCGGTGGCAACATCGGCGCGCGCCTGCGTGACCCGCGCGCCGGCAACGCCGCCATCGTACAAAGGAAATGTCAGCGCGGCCACAAAGGACTCGGTATCGGTTTGGGGCGTAAAGCCTGCCGTGTTGGGCGCGTATTGGACGTTTGCGCTGAGATTGAACACGGGCAGTTGGCTGCGCCGCGCAAGCCGAATGCCCTTGCGCGCGGCGGCGATTTGCGCGTCGGCTTCCAGAATCTCCGGGCGGTTGACAAGCGCTTCGCGCACCACCGCCTGATACTCCGGCCCCAGCACCTGCGACGCGGAAACAATGACCGTTTGCCGTTCCGCGCCGATTGCATCGGTCATGGGCGGCAGCGCGGGGTTCACGGGCACTTCCGGCGGCGCAATTGGGTTGGCGGGCAGCACAGCGTTCGGGTTTGTGCTTGCGGGCTGGCCGTTGGGATTGAGATTCAGAGCGGGCGGCGGCACTCCCGGCGGATCAACAACCGCATTGGCGCTGGTAATGGACAATGCCGTGTCAATGTTCAGGCCCATGTTGCTGTTCAGGTTGCCAAGCGTGTTGTCCACATCGGCCTGCGACGCGATAACCTGCTGGCGCGCATTGTTCACATCGGTTTGCGCCCGTATCACATCGAATTGCGCGACGGTTCCCGCCGTGAATTTAATCTGCGCGTCCCGCAGCCGGTCTTCTGCATTGCGCAGGGTTTCCCGCGCCACCGTGAGCAGTCCCTGCTGGCGCAAAACGGCATAAAAAGCGGTCTTGGTGTCCAAAACGATCTGGTTGCGGGTGCGGTTGATGTCTATGCGCTCCGCCACCTCCAGAAACTGCGCCTGCCGCACGGCTTCGCGCAGCAGTCCCGCAATATCTATAGGCAGCGACACGGAAGCGTTAAAAACAGGCTGGTCGGCATTGACGAACGTAATCACATTGCTGCCGCCACCTGTGGTTGTCGTTGTCCCGCCCGTAGTGGTCGTTCCTCCGGTAGTAGTGCCTCCCGTCGTGGTTCCGCCGGTTGTGGTTCCGCCCGTCGTTGTCCCACCTGTGGTTGTGCCTCCCGTCGTACCTCCGGTAGTCGTTCCTCCGGTAGTCGTTCCCCCTGTCGTGCCTCCCGTCGTCGTGCCTCCGGTTCCTGTACTGCCGCCCTCGCCCGTCGTTCCGCCCGTTGTGGTTCCGCCGGTAGTCGTTGTCGTTCCACCTGTCGTTGTCGTGGCTCCCCCCGTTCCAATAGCGGCGCTCTGGCTGCGGCTCAGGCGCGTATAGGTAAATCCACTGCTGACAACCGGGTTGAACGCGGCGCGGGTTTCGGAAAGCCGGCCCTGTGCGCGGAGCAGCGCGGCAGTGGAAAGCGCAAGCTGGCGGTTGTTGGCAAGGGCGATGGCAACAGCGTCGTCAATGCTGAGAGGCTGTGGCGGGACGCGCCCGGTCAGTTGATTGAGCCGGGGGGAAGCAAGCAGCGGCCTATCGGGTTTGGGCAAGGGACCTGTGGGCGCGGGCAGGGGCGCTTGCAAACCCGTTGGCGGCGGCGTATTTGGGATTGTCGGCGCGGCGGGCATTTGTCCGCCCGGCGCATTGTTCGGCTGCGCCTGTCCGCCGGGTGTCGCGGCAGGCGTTGCCTGCGCCCGCGCCCGAATCGGCGTCATTGCCGGGACGGCCAGTAAACTCCATTGCATCAGCAGGGAAGCGGCGGCAGGAACCGGCCTGCGCCGCCACTTGTGCGGGATACCTGATGGCATTCCGTTCTCCTCATTATCCATTGAATCACATACGTTAAATCACAAAGTTAAGAGGTATCCCCGGACGGTGGCGTTGCTTCCACTGTTCGGGACGCCTCACCCCGTTCCGCGTCTTCCAGCGTGGCGAGCATTTTAGTCATAAACTCGCGCACGGACGCAATCGGCAGCAGCACAATGCCCTTGCCGGACGGGTGCGTCATAATCATCAGCTTGTCGCCGGGATGTATCGCCAAATCCTTGCGCAGGTCGGCGGGAATGACAATCTGCCCGCGTTCGCCAACGGTTGCCGTGCCATAAAAACACTCGTCCGCTTTATCGTTTCGGGACTTTTCCGCCATTGCTGCGCTTCCTTCTTGAATCTTCGTGTGCGGAGTGGGCGAAAAGTATGATTTTTCATACGTTTCCTACCTTTTCATTCACATCAGGGTTGCTTACGTCTCGCGCGTTGGCTTAGTTTCCGTTCAGCGCGAATTTCCCTGCTTGCTTTCTACAGTTACATAAAACGCGCGAGTTTGCACATTGGGGCAGGAAACATCGGGTTGGCAAAGGCAAATAAAGGTAGGCTATCAGGGGTTGAGGATTGAGGTGTAAGGGTTGAGGTTTTCAGGATTAAGACTGACTGCTTCACGGCACTCTCTATTCAGGCAGTTAAACGGAGCATGAAGAAAACACATTATCAAGCCACACACATAAACAAAACTCATAACCAACGCGCCAAACTACCACATTGGCCTTCGCCCTGCAAGGGAGAAGGTGGCCGAAGGCCGGATGAGGGTCCAATCTTCCAATCCCGCCACCGGCTTCGTTTCTGAAAGCAGGGCTTCCACGTCGGCGCAAGCAACGGCAAGCAACACCGCCGCCCGTTCCCGTTCCTCGGCGCATGGCGAAATATCTACTCCTGTCATCCCAACACGATGATCTTCACCCGTGACAGCCCTCTCGACTGACGCAAATGCTCAAATCGCTGGACTTCCTCAGACGATACCTGCGTGTTACTGAGGGAGAGGAATTGCAGTTGTGTCAAGGTGCTCAGGGGCGTCAGATCGCTTACCGGCGTATTGTCGCAGGAGAGCGTTCGCAGTTGTGTCATTTCGTTCAGAGGTGTCAGGTCGCTTACCTGTGTGCTGGTGAGGAAGAGCCTATGCAATTCTCTCATTCCGCTCAGGGGCGTCAGATCGCTTACTGGCGTGTTTCTGAGGAAGAGCCTATGCAATTCTCTCATTCCACTCAGGGGCGTCAGATCGCTTACCTGAGTGTTGTCGAGAGAGAGGAATTGCAGTTGTGTCAATGCGCTCAATGGTGTCAGGTCACTTACCTGCGTGTTGTCGAGGAAGAGTTCTTGCAGTTGTGTCATTCTGCTCAGGGGCGTCAGGTCTCGAATGAAGGGGCGATAAGCTTCTGGTGTATCCTCCGTTTGCAGCCCTGCCAGAACAGTGGGTATCTCGGCGTAGGAGACCACCGCAAGCATGTCTTCGGGTGGCAAAATGGCGGCGAGTTCGGTCAGCACGGAGGGACGATGATCCGAATGGAGGTAGTCGCGTAGTTGTTCGCGCGCCCGTTCGCTGTTCATTTTGCCCAGACCCCGCACACAGGCTGCCGCCTCCTTTTCCGACATGTCTTCGTGCCGCGCCAGGAACTCCACGGCGGTTTCTCCGGCTTCCGCCAGCGCTTCCGCTTTCTTAAACGTGTTGATGGGCAGCATCCGATTGCGCAGGGCGCTTATCTGCTGTTCCAGGGCTGTGGTGAGCCGAAACGCCAGGCGTCCATGCGCTTTAAGGACAATAATCTCACGGCGATTACGGCATTTCGCGCTCAACCCTTGCGTGGTCAGCAGGGCTTCCATCAGGCTTTGCACATACGTCCGGCTGCGATCCGACCCGGCTGCAAACAGCAGAATTGGCTCCCACCGCTCCACATCCCCGGCATCCACCTTCTTAATCAGGAAATCAATCTCATCCCGCTCCACAAACTCCAGCGCGGCCAGATAATCGCGCAGCGAATTGTGAACGAACTCCACATCATTCTGCCCGCACGGGCGTATCAGCCCGCTGCGCTGTTCCAGACCGGACAACACCTGTTCCGCTTCTTCATAGTTGTGGTTTTGCGCGCCTCCAATGGCGGTTGCCACTTCCCGCGCCGCATTGCCACGCCCGATACGCGATCCCTCCTCCCGCGCAATGAGATAGGCAAGGTGCTGCGCAACGGCCAGCCGCATCGTTTTGTTCAGCGCATAGTAGGCGGGCGAAAACACTTCGCGCGGCACTTTGTTGAGCCAGTCCCGGTCGTAGGCCAGCATGCTGCAGGCGCTCTGGCACAAATCATGCTCGTTTTGCGGCAGCGACTCCCGATACAGCCGGTTGAGCGCGCACAACAGGGCGCACAGCAGGGGATTGGCTGCCAGCAGTCCCACCGCATAGTTTGTCTTCATCTCCGCCAGCAGGCGATGCTCACGCTCCGCCAGTTCTTTCACGTCTTCCCTTGCGTCGCCCAACTGCCGCCGCACGGCCTCATGCCAGCGCCGAACGCACTCCGCCCGGCCATACGGGGATAGGTCGCGTATCTCGTACTCGGCGAAATCCGCGTCTTTCAGCGCGCCCTCCTCCAGCGCCGCCGGGCGGCTCGTCACCACAATCACGTTGTCCGCAGAATAATCGCGCGTCAGGCCGCGTATCCATTTCAGCGCGTCCTGCCGCCGCGCCAGCGACAACTCATCCAATCCATCCAGCAGCAGCAGGCCGCGCCCCTCCTTCAGAATTTGCTTGGCCCAACCGGGCGGCGGTTCCTCATCGGGAGCGCCGCCCTTATGAAACTCGTCAGGTGTGGGCAAAGTGCTTGTTTCCCAATCCCGCAGCCGCAGGTAAAACGGCACTTTCCCACGCCAGCCGGAACCTAGAATTCGCGGGTTATCCTCAGCCCTGTAGTCTGCATCATAGTTTGTCATACCTGATGAGTACGATTGCAGACCCATCAAATCAGCTTGCCAGCTGTAGTCTACATCATAGTTTGTTATACCTCGCGTTGCTCGCATCGGCTGCGTCGCTTCCAGCGCCAACCAGCGCATCATCGTGGTTTTGCCGCATCCGGCCTTGCCGAGAACCAGGACGCGCTTTGTCGGCGATTGCAGCGCGTCCAGCAGGGCGTCCGCCTGCACGTCGCCGGGCAGTTCCGCCAGCGAACGCCCCTGCGTCAGCGTCAGCGTCACATACGCTACGGAAAGCGTCTGCTTGCGCAATTCTTTGTGCAGCGGTTTCCCCTCGATAAACAACTCAACGTAGTTAAGCGTTTCCGCCACAACCCCACGGTACTTGCGCTCGAAAGCCGCCCACTCTTCCTTCGGCTTTGCCAACTGCGCGCCCAGCGCGTTGATGGCGTCCGTGACATACGCCAGCAAGTTCTCCTGATAATCCGGCTTACTCGGCAGCAGGGGCAGCAGCGCCTCCAGATTCTTCACCACCAGCAAATCGTGGTACTTGTAGAACTCCTCATTACCGGGCAAAAGGTTTTTCGCGCGTTTCCTGCGCCAACTTACGGCCAACTCTGTGAGCGTCTTGCGATTGTCCAGCAGTTCTTTAAAGTCAATACTCGCTGTCATCGTATCCTGCGCCGCTTCATCAAGACTGTCAAAGTCCAGGGTGCAGCCGTCACGCCGCGCCTGCTGTTCCACTTCTTTTCGGATTTGCCGTCGGTTCTCTTGCAGGCGCGTATCGAGGATAAGCGCATCCTGTGGCTTTTGCAGCGCATCGCTCCCAATTCCGTATAAGCCCGTCGCCACGCCAACGATATTGTGAGACCCTCCCGCCACAAGTAAGTTGAACAGTCTCTCGCTAAATTTGCTCAACTTCTTCAAAGCGTCCGCTTTCGGCTGTTTCCGCTTGTCCTCGTCTGCCGCCATTCTGCCGCCTCCTGCTTTTCCCGCGCGTGCCGCCGCTCGTCCTCCCTGCCACCCGGTATTTCGACGCGCTTTTCCCCGTTTCCTGCCCCTGCCGCTTCGTGATACTAAGAGCCACTCTCAACAGGCGCAGCATTTGCCGTCCACAGGACGGTTCCGGGTGTTTTCAACGCTTGCTGTGAAATACAGTTAGAAGGTTGAAAACACCCCAATACCAGGGCTTTGCAATCTCCGGCAACACAAAACAAACATCCTGCGAACGCGATTCTACTGTTCAATGGCGCGTCTGAAAGACGCTTGCACTTTCCTGCCGGGTACTTTCAGTGCCCGGCCTGTTCCGAGACGCTCCAGGCAAGTGCCCCTCCCCCTTCTCCCCACGGTGCCAACAGCAAGCCTCCCGCAAAAAAATCCAGAAAAAAGAGCAAAATAACGCAAAAACAATGAACCCTTTGCCTCATACAGCCGTCTAAACAGTAGAATATAGTCTACAATTCAAATGTTAGACACAGGAAGGGAGGTGCCAGCCCTATGTTCCCCTTCTCCCATCCGCCCTGACGCTTACGAGGTCACGATGCCTCACCCCTACAATCTGACACAACGAGACATCGGGCTGGAAGCGCTGTATTGCCAAGATTTCGACGATGCCTCTACATACTCTTCTCTCTTATCTCTTATCTCTTATCCTTCATCCCTTGCTTGCGCCACTGCCGCAACAGCGTTCGTCTTATAGCGAAAATAGTTCAAGCCGCTTCGTAATTGGAACGAGCCTGCACCTTCGGGCAGGAAAAGCTATGCGGCATCTATAAATAAGACCCCATGAATTGCGTTCACCTCGAAGGCTGAACACAAGGACTCCCCTTCTCCCAGGCTTTTTTGGGAGAAGGGGATGGGGGTTGAGGGCAGAAGCAAGGAGAACGGCGTGAGGCGTGAAACGGTTTGGGCTGTGTGTGCAGCCGTGTTGAGTTTGTGGGCGAGTGGGGCGCGGGCGCAGAAGATCAATCTGCCGCCCGTCACGCGAACCACGCTGCCGAACGGGGCGCGGGTTGTGCTGATGGAGTATCATCGCGCCCCGACTTTGGTGCTGACGGCGCAATTTCGGGGCGGCAGCGTGTACGACCCCGCCGACAAAACCGGCGTTGCCGACCTGACCGCCACCCTGCTGCGCAAAGGAACCGAAACCCGGACCGCGCAGCAGCTTGCCGACCAGATTGACACATTAGGCGGCAGCCTGAGCGCGGGCGCGGGCGATGACCGCATTTCCGTCACCCTCGACGTACTGAGCAAGGACACGGACACGGGCATGGATTTGTTTGCCGACGTGATCCGCCATCCCACCCTGCCCGACGAGGAACTGACGCGGGCGAGGCAACTGGAAATCTCCGGCTTGCAGGCGCTTGGCGAAGAACCCGGCGCAATCGCAACCCGCGTGGCTTCCGAAGTGGTCTACGCCGGACACCCTTATGGACGCGAAGCAACCATCACCTCGCTGAAAAACATTACGCGGGAAGATTTACGCGCTTTTTACGGGCAGATTTTCCGCCCTGACCGCTTGATTCTGGTGGCTGTCGGCGATTTCAAAACCCCGGACATGCTGGCGAAACTCACGGCCCGTTTTGGCGACTGGAAAGCCGACACGCAAACCCTGCCCGCCATTCCCGCCGTCACTGCCGCGCCGCGCAAAATCGTGCTGATTGACAAGCCCGACGCCACGCAAACGCAGGTGCGCTGGATACGAGGGGGGTTCGCCCGCAGCAGCCCGGACTACTTCGCCGCGCAGCTTGCGCAGGCCATTTTGGGCGGCGGGTTTACGTCCCGGCTCATCAACGAGATTCGCGTCAACCGCTCCCTCACCTATGGCATCAGCAGCTTCTTCGCGCCCCAACTGCTCGGCGGTGATTTCGAGGTTTCCACGTTCACCAAAATTGAAACCACCAAAGCGCTGCTGGACGCGACGACCAAAGTTCTGGAGCAGGCCGCAAGCAAGGGGCTGACGCCCGCCGAACTGCAAAAAGCCAAGAACTACCTGAGCGGGCAATTCGCCATCGAGGTGCAATCTCCCGAAAGCCTGACCGCGCAACTGGCGAACATCGCCTTTTATGGCCTGCCCGCCGATTATCTGCAAACCTATCTGCTGCGCCTGCGCGCCGTCACCCTGCCCGAAGCCAACCGGGTAGCCCGCGCATACTTCGGGCCGCAAGCGATGTCGCTCGTCCTCGTCGCCCCCGCCGCGAAAGTAAAGCCGCAGTTGAACGGCTTGGGCGCTGTGGACATACGCCCGGTAAAATCGGTCGGCAAATAATCTGTGTTCATCGGCGTAATCTATGGGTTATTTCAAATTAGCCCCTCTCCCAAAGTTGGGAGAGGGGTTGGGGTGAGGGCCTGAATCTTGTGATTGGAGAGGAAGCGCGTGGACGTATCCCATTTGTTAGCGGAATTGACGGATGTGGCCGGCGGGGGGAATGTTCTCGCGCAGGCCGCGCCGCCTGACGCGCCTTTGCCCGCAGGCTGGAAGCATTTGCCCCTCGGAACCGTACTTCCCGGCAGCGCGGACGAAGTGGCGCGGATTGTCACGGCCTGCGAAGCGTCGGGCGCAGCGATTGTAGTTGTGGGCGGGGGAACGCAGTTACAAACGGGCTATCCACCCCGCGAAGACAAGCCGTATGTACTGCTTTCCACAACCCGCCTGAACCGCATACTCGATCATCAGCCGGACGACATGACCATTACCTGCGAACCCGGCGTCACGTTGGCAGCCGTGCAGGAGCATTTAAGCAGGCACAGACAGGTGTTGCCTCTGGACGCGCCCCTTGCGGAGCGGGCAACGGTTGGCGGGTTGGTATCTGCCAATCAAAGCGGTTTTTGGCGGGCGGCGTATGGAGCGCCGCGCGATCTGGTCATCGGGCTTCATGCGGTAATGACGGGCGGAGCGCGGGTCAAGGGTGGCGGCAAAGTTGTCAAAAACGTGGCAGGCTACGACGTATGCAAATTGTTTACGGGCGCGTGGGGCACGGCGGGCGTGGTCACGGAAATCACGTTTCGCGTTCGGCCCCTGCCCGAAGCCGAGCGCGTGATCCGACTGGACGCGCCCACAGTGGCAGACGCGGCCAAAGCCGGGTTTACCCTGCACCACGCGCAGCTTGCCCCGGTTGCCCTCCTGGCAACCAACGAAATAGGGGGAAGCCCCTGCCTGCTGTCGCTGCTGCAAGGTCCCGAAGCCCGCATGGACTGGCAAACGCAGGAAATGGGACGCATGGGCGCATTGTCGGGATTAAGCGCGCCGCAAGTTCTCCCTGTTGCCGCGCTGAAACCCTTGCGTGACGCGCTCGGAAGACGGGAAGCCGACACGCCTCTTGCCGGACAAATTGCCGGACGTATTGCCTGCCTGTTGACGGACGTAGAACCAATTCTGCGCATACTGGAAACGCTGCCCGGTATACAACTTACCGCCGACATCGCCATGGGAATCATCCATTTCGCGGCGCGCGAACCGGGCACGGATTTTGTCCAAACGATTGTGAACGCAACCCCCGCATCCGCCAATCTGCGCTGGATACGTGTTGACCCTGCGCCTTCGGATAGCAGCGGCGCAACGGGATTGAATGTGTGGGGAGAAACGCGGCAGTCTACCGCTTTGCAAGCCGCGCTGAAACAGGCCATTGACCCCAACGGCACGTTCAGCCCCGGTCGGTTTGTTGGGAGGTTGTGAGCCGTTGAAACGTGTCAAGCCTGTATTCTGGATTGCATTAACGCTGGCTTGCCTGCCGCCGCTCATATTAGCGGGGATGGTGCAAACGGCCCGGCATAAAGCGGAAGCGCGTCGGCATCAGCATCAATTAAATCGTGATTTGTTCCACGCGGTTCAGGCGAATGCGCTTCCGCAGGTGGAAGCGTTGTTAGCGCAGGGCGCGGAAACCAGCGCGCGGGAGGATTACGAGGAACCGGATACGCAGGGAATAGGATGGTGGCAGCAGTGGCTGCGGCAATGGCATGGCGATACATCTTCCGATGCCAATGCTGATTCCGAACAAACAGCCTACAGAGTTGCTTTAGACAACGCCGCGCAGACAAACTTCAAAGACTGGCGCGTGTTGAAAGCGCTTGTGGATCACGGGGCGACCGTCAATGCTCACGCTTTTCAAGGCATGGATCAAACCGCTTTGGACTGGACCACAGAACTGAAAAACTGGGAGGCGACGGTTTATTTGCTGGATCACGGCGCAAACCCCGGTATCACCGGCATGAGCAATTCCAACCCCTTCCTGCAAACGGTTGCCTGCGATAATCTACCGGTAGTGACAAAGATGTTGGATAAGGGCGCGAATGTAAATTTCGTGCCGGACAGTTACGGCGATACCGCGCTGTGTATCGCCGTTATCCATGAAAATCCGGCAATGATTCGCCTGTTGCTGCAGCGTGGCGCCGATATCAACCTGCCCAATCATCAGGGACAAACGCCGCTGCATCGTTGTCAGGGGAGCGAAAAAGAGGTGGAAATCGCAACCCTGTTGCTGGAAAACGGCGCCGATCCAAACCGACAGGATAATGACGGCGACACACCCTTGATGGCAGCGGCGCAAAATGGCGATGCCTCCATGACGCGGCTCTATCTGGCGCACAAAGCCAGCGCCGTAATTCGCAACTCAAAGGGACAGACTGCGCTGCAACTGGCGCAATCCCGAAAACACGCTGACATTGCCGTGTTGATGAAGCAGGCGGGCGTGACGCGCTGATAATTACTACAAACGCAGGAAATAGGAAGTCTCCGGGCAGGAGACAACCCCCTGCCCAACAAGCATCCTTGGAAAACAGCGTTAATGCGCTCCTGTGGGCGTCGTCACAGCGTCACGGCGCACAACAGACTCCATCTTCGCTTTCTGGTAATCGGTGGGAACCTGAAATAGCGTATCGTCGAGCGGCGCTTCCGTGATAGATTTTACCTGCATGGTCACGACACTCGTTCTGCCCCCGCCATTGCCGTAAGACCCGCCAAAGCCTCCCCCGGAAGACAGGCGCGTGGTCACGATTGTAGACAGAGGCAGGCATTTCAGCTTGCCAATTTTCTCACAAACCGACTTCAGAACGGACGTGTCGGCAATGGTTCCCTGGAGCAGGGGGAGCAGCGGACTCTTGCTGCCGCCCGGCCAGGTTCCCGCATCCGCCAGCCATAAGTCACCCTGCATCTCGGAAGAGGGAAGCATCCTGCCGCCGCCCGAACGTCCACTGCCCTGTCCGCCACTCCCATCAGGGGAACCGCCGCCGGGATACCCGCCCCCGGAACCTCCCCCGCCCGGATACCTTCCGCCGCCGCCTCTCCCGCCTCTGCGTCCACCGCCGCCACCGCCGTAACCACCGCCGCCACCTCGTGAGGGCGCTTCCATGCTGATACGCTCCGTAGCGTACAGCGTATACTTTTGCGTGTTGATGTCCACAACGGTATGCTGCAAGCCGGTCTTATCTACTTCCACTTTGATGTCTTTGTGCATACCTTCCGGCAGTGTTTCGGCAGTGGGAAGCAGGGCAGGCGTATTTGCGGGCGCGTCCAGCGCGTTCAGCCATTTGTAAGCGTCCTTCATGGCGACAACGCTGTAGGTTTTCTGCGTGGGATTGAGCGCGTAGGCTTTGTTGGCCGCGCTGTCGTACAGCATGACCAATCCGCCTGCTGTTTCCCGTCGCGCCATGCTGCCCTTATAATAGATAGTCACGATTTGCCCCGGCGCGGCATTTTGCGCTTCGGGCGATGATGTATCTGCGTTAGAAGGAGCGGTTTGCCCCGGTGAGGACGGTGGGCGCGTCGGGTCCGAAGCGCTGCCCGTCGGGGAAACGGAGAGTTCGGAGACAACTTTCACGTCGGCCAGTACGGGGCTGTTCACAGCGCAAACCAGCGCCGCGCCCGCAAAAAGCAATGAAAACCAGGGGCCGGTAATAGTCCGACGCTGTATGTCCGCGTACATTTTGCTTGATTTCGCCATATTTCTTCTTGTCCATTCTGCTTCGCTTCATGTCGTCAACAGGGGGAACACAAACCAGACGCCGGAAATTACGGTTTGTAACGGCAAATGTAACTGTTGAAAGCGGCAGGGGCAGCAACGCCGGAAATGAAACCGAAAACAGGCTGTCCGGTCGCCGCCAAGTGTCGGAAAAACTCATTGTCAAGAGCGGCAGAAAAAAGCGTAAATCTTTGCGCTTGATGTGCCAACAATGCGGAATGAGGCAGTTGATGAGCGACTGCTTTCAGACTGTTACACGGTGTAGCAGGTTTGCACAGGAGGGCAGTATGAGCGATCTGAGCATCAGCAACGCGCGTCTGGTTCTGAACACCTACGCGACAACCAACACCCAAAGCGTGAGCAGCGCAACCGACTCGGACGGAGATGCAAGCGCGGCGTCGGCGGTTTCCGCGAGCAGTGGCACCGCGCAGGCGGCGTCCGTAGACATTTCCCAACCGGGCCAGTTGTTCAGCAAACTGGAAAAACTGAAAACGCAGGACCCCGACAAGTACAAGCAAGTGGTTTCCGACCTCGCCGACAAATTGAAAACGGCGGCGGGCAACGCGACCGGCAAGGATCAGGAATTCCTGACCAAACTGGCCGCCCAGTTCCAGTCTGCGGTAAACGGTGGCGATCTGACGCTCGGCCAGCCTGCAAACGGCGCGGGCGGTCAGAAGGGTGCGGCGGCGGCCTACTCCCAAAACGATCCTTCGACACAGCAGGGATTGTCGGGCGTAGGGCATCACAAGGGCGGGCATCATCATCACCAGCCGAGCGCGGCGGTTCAGCAGGCGTTCAAGAGTATTTCGGATGAAGTGGACACCGCGTTGGGCACGACTGCCGATAGCAGCGCGTCCAGCGCCACTCCGGCAGCCGCCTGATAAATCGCCGTCCTGCGGCAACACTCGAAAAAGCCAACATGCCTGCAAACATAATTGCAGGCATGTTGGCTTAATTTAATTTCCCGTTTCGATTTCGGCGATGTAGCGCAGGGTGCATTGGGACGGGCGGTACACGATAAATTCGTTGTGCATCAGGTGCAGGCCCTTGCAGCCCTGTACGCTGTCAAAGCCTTCGGGAGCCTGTTCGCGGTAGCAGGCGAGTTTCTCCTTCTTGATAGCGCCTAATGCCACATCCGACAGGAACATGTACCCCGATTGCGGCTTGCCCTGCGGGTTCCACAGTTCGCAATACTGCGCGCTTTTGCTGCTTTGATCGGCGAAATAAATCCCTTTGCCGAACATCGCGCCGTTACAGGGCGCGCTGCGGGGCGCAATTAACAAACCGCGCGAAAGGACTCCGACAAGGTTAGAATTGAGCGTTCCGTGAAACAACTCCTGCACGTTGCCGACCGGCTGGCCTTCCTTTGCAAAGCGGGCGCGCTCGTCCGGCAGTATCAGCGCGAAAACGCGGTGGACGCGCAATGTGAAATTGTGCCGCCACGAGTGCGATGCCAGTATTTTACACTCCACGCGCTGATATTCCGCAGAAGTTTTGTCCAGCGCGCGCATCTCCGCTCCCAATGCGCGGTATTTGCGCTCCACGCCGGCTTCCAGATCGTGCCGCACATGGAACACGTCGCGCATCAATTGCAGCAGTTCCTCCTCCTCATCCGCTTTCTTCACCGTATCTATGACCACATCCTTGATGTCGAAGCGCAATCCCAATCGGTGCGGAACGAGGGAGAAATACTCGCCGGTCAAGCGCGCCAGGCTGTCGCGCCGCTGCCGGGCAATGGCAAAGCGGAGTTCGCGCAACTTGTCCTGCCCGCGCTCGATCTGCGTTCCGGTCAGGCTGCCGAGGGGCGTTTCAATGCGGCTGACAAGCGCGGATTTGGTCGCGTCGTAAATGCGCTCCACAAAGGCGGCAATATCGGGATGCAGGGCGGGGGCGGGCGCAACGGCAGAAAACGGCGGAGCCGGTAGAACCGGGGCGAAACGGGAAACATGGTCGCGCATCGGGGCGCTGCCGACCGTCGCCTGCTTCACGTCAACCGGCACGTAACCTTTGCGTTTGCCGGTCTTTTCGCGGTACAGGCGCTCGAACTCGGCCAGCGCGTCCTGCAGATTGTCGGTATAGCGGCCTTCGCGCACTCCCGGCGTTCCCACGCGCCCGTAATTGGTGAATAATCGGTACGCGCCCTGCGCCTCATGCACTTCCAGCACATAGAACTTGTTGTTGTTCGCCTGCAAATCCGCGCGGTTCAGCACCGCCGTCTTCACAACGCGAAAATTGGCGGGAAACGCGGGATTGCCGCTTTTGTCGAGATTAAACGTCGGTAACATGGTTCCGGGTTCCTCCCTGCGTGTCGGTCAAGCAAAAAGAGAATCGCACACTCTCTTTGCCTCACTACGCGCGCAGGGAGAAACCCGGAAAAGATAATGATGAATGATGAGTGATGAATTATGAATGGGATACGGCATCTTATTCATCACTCATCATTCATCGTTCATCATTAGAGTTCGTCGTCCTCTTCGTCCTCGCTCGGGTCAATGTAGACGGTGACGTTTTGGAGGGTTTTGTCGCCGCCTTCTTTGGGCAATTCGTAGTACACGTCAATCACTTCCCAGACATTGGTGATGCCCTTTTTTTCGGCTTCGTCCACGTCCATCATGATAGACTCGCCGATGCGGGGCACATGGATGCTTTGCACTTCGGCGATCATCACGGGTTCGTCGTCCGTATCCGGGTAGTACACGAAGGTCAGGTTGAGCTGAGATGGGTTCATGGCAGTCTCCTTTTATAAAGGCGTGATGGCGGTGAAAACGGTCTTTTCGGTTCCGGTACTGCCGCAGCGACAGGACATAACGGTTATACGGGCAACAGGGAGGGAAGGTTCGACAGAAGCAGTCGGTAGTGAGTAGTCAGGAGAAAACCTGTTCTTAGCAAATGTGCGCTCCCTGCGCTTCTACGTACACGGAGTACAGGGATTGGCTGGCCGTCATAAACAGGCGGTTGCGGCGGACGCCGCCGAAACACAGGTTGCTGCAAATTTCGGGCAGGAGGATCTGGCCGATGCGCTGGCCTTCGGGCGAAAAGACCTGAACGCCGTCGTAACCCTTGCCGACCCACCCGCTGCCGGCCCAGATATTGCCGTCCTTGTCGGCGCGGATGCCGTCCGCAAGCCCGGATTTCTCCCCGTCCGCCATCTTCATTTTCATCGAGTTGAACTCGCGGCCCTTGCTCAGTTTTTTGCCGTCCGTCACATCGAATACCATGATGTTGCGGGGCGTACCCGTGTCGCAAATATAGATTTTTTTGTAATCGGGCGAAAAGCACAGGCCGTTGGGCTTGTTCATCTCGTCCATGACCACTTCCATGCGCCCCGCTTTGGGATCAATGCGGTACACGGCTTCCTTGATCAGCAGGTCGCCCTTCGCGCCCTCGTAATTGCCCATGCTGCCGTAGCCCGGATCGGTGAACCAGATGCCGCCGTCGGGGTGTACCACAATGTCGTTGGGCGCGTTCAGCGGCTTGCCCTTCCACGCCTCGGCCAGAACCGTGACCGTGCCATTGTGTTCGTAGCGGACGACGCGGCGCAGGCCATGTTCGCAGGAAACCTGCCGGCCTTCCCAATCGAACGTATTGCCGTTGCTGCTGTTGGAAGGGTTGCGGAACACGCTGACATGCCCATCCTCGGCCAGCCAGCGATGCTGAAGGTTGTTGGGAATGTCGCTCCACAGCACGTAGCGACTGCCGCCGTTCCACGTCACGCCTTCCGCCCACAACATGCCCGTATGCAGGCGCTGAATGGACGTGTTGCCCAGTTTGTACTTGTCGAAACTCTTGTCCAGCGAAATGATGTCCGGGTCAGGGTAGCGGATCGGGGGCGCGTTGTGCCCGAAGTCCCGATCCTGCGCGGACGCCATTCCCGCCATCAAGGTCGCCGCCGCGCCCGCCACGAACGCCCGCCGCGCCACGCCCGTTTTTGTCTCCGCCGTTGCGGGGTTGCCTGCGCGTTCTGCGTATTGCTGTCCATGCCGGTAATTTCCGTGCTGTGTCCATCTCGTTTTTGCATGTACCTCTCCTTTGAAGCAGTCGTAAAGCAGTGTGAAGCAATTGTCAAACATCGTGAAAGTCGCGCCTCCGATTGCATTCCCCGGACGGTCTATGGGAGCGCCGTTCGCGTCGAAACAATCTTTTGACGTGCCGGGAAAAGCGTTAATAAAGCGGTTCAACATGTCGGCGTCGTTTTTGAAAACGGTCATCCAAACTGACCAGAAGCCGCGCGGTTCGGCTATATGTACAATGGCTTGCCGTAACTCCTGCGTGTCTTGAGAGGCGTGGTCGGCAAGTTGGAGTTTGGCCTGATAGCGCTCTGCAAGTTCCCACACCTCATGCCGCTTTTTCCACCGCCGGTCATTGGCGCTGAAGCGCGGATGACCCGGCACTCGGTCTAACCCCGTCAGGCGAATAGTGCGTTGGGCGCGGGCTTTCTTGCGCGTACTCAGCAAGGCGGCAGGAGCAGGCGGCAAATCTTTCTGATAAGCAAGCGCTAAAAACGTATTGTGCTGATCCGGCCAGTAATAGCGACTCAAATCAACATCCGTGGCTCCCTTGATGGAGTTGCAATTAGGACACCCCATTAAAAAATTGTCCCAGGAGCAGATCAAGTCTGCATGATGCTTTTTAGGCTATACATGCTCCACATTAGGGCCGGACGGCACGGGGATTTCACAGTAGGAACAGTAATCACCAACGCGGTCTATCAAGTCGTTACGGGCATCGCCATATTCTTTGTACTCGCGCGCAACGCCATTTACAACGGGACGTTGCCCGCGCTCAACAGGTCGCATCAGCGTCCTTTGCCCATCCCGGCGCTTGTCCGCTCTGCTTCCAGCAACGCCACATACGCCGGATCATCGCTGAAAGGCATCATCAATTCATCTAATCGGCGCTTCAAGTGTTCCACTTTTTCAGGCGAAGCGGATTGGGCTTGCTGTAGAGTCTGGTAATACTGTTCTGCCGCTTCCACCATTTCTTGATAACGCTTGCTGCGCTGCACGTGTTGGACGCCTTGATTCTCTTCCGCAATGTCTTCAATGCTTTTACGTTCAAAATCCGTTGCCAGATTGGGATCAAGGTTTATCAACTGCGCCTGATGGCTGACCTCCATGGATTGGATGATGAAGGCCGAGTGAGTGGTGACAATAAACTGCATCTTGGGAAACGTTTTAATTAAATTGGCAACAACGACACGCTGCCATGTGGGGTGAAGATGAAGGTCTATTTCATCAATGAGAACGATACCGGTAGTGCGCCGGGACGCTTCTTGTTCAAATTGGGGGTTGAGAACAGCAGCACGGTAAGCAATGTCGGCGCTCAGAGAGATGATGTTGCGATAGCCGTCGCTTAACATGCGAAAAGGCAGTTCCCGTCCGTCTTTGAAGCGAATCAGCAGTTCGTTCTCCAGGCTGTCGAAGGCGACGCTTACGGCATCTTCAACACTGTCTATAATTGCCTGCCGAACTCCCTCGAGAACTCCGAATTGCTCTTTGCGCTGAATCGTGGCAAATTCCAGCCGTCGGAACCAATCCAGAAACGCGCGTTGGTCAATGTGCGCGTCAAGACAATCATTGTAGCCATCCAGCCGAGAGTTCGGGGCCGCTAAAAGGGAGTTTACGACTGTTTTTTGCATCTGCGAAACAGAGCCGACGGCAGCCATAGTAGGCTAATAGAGGCAAAGCGATATTTTCGCCCTGTTGTATTTGTTCTTTGATCTGACGTATTTGCTGCAATGCAGCGCTAGTATCATCGAGCGTGGAAGCCTTGCGTTGCGGCGTAATGTAAGCGCGAGTCCATGTTTCGGAGTTTGCATTTCGGCAGGTGGTAATTTGCGCGACAACCGGGTATTGCGGTTCAACAACAGGTACGCCATTCTTATCATAAGCGACGCGCCGCGCATCATCCGGTTGGAAGCGTGAAACGTGGTCATGCAAATAACGAATAAAAGCGCCTAAGCCAAAGGCAAGCGCGTCTAAAATGGCGGTTTTACCTGCGCCATTTTCACCCACAATCACGTTGACCTGTGGCGCGAATATCCATTCGTCCCGCTCGAAACGCCGAAAATTTTGGACTTGTAAACGTTCTACATTCAACAGCCAATTCTCCTCTGGCTGTTTATTTGCCGCAAGAGGGTAAAAATCCTTCCATGAGCAGAAAACAGCCAGTTATGAGAATGATACAGAATTGTATTCAAGCAGTCTATCATGGTACGCGCTGGCCGCGTCCGGCTACAAAGAGTTTGTACCAGTCGGTTCGGCTCAGTTCGATGTTGGCCGCGCCTGCCGCTTCGTGAATGTGTTCGGGCTTGTTGGAGCCGACAAGCGGGATGATTTGCGCGGGATGGCGGAGCAGCCAGGCAATGGCAAGCTGCGTGGGCGTGGCGTCATTGTAAACGGGGCCGAGTTCGCGCAGGGTTTCTAAAACCCGCTCGATGCGCTCCCGGTTGGCATGGTCGGCGGGCACCTCGCGCCGCCCCGACAGCCAGCCGCCACCCACCGGACTGTAGGCAAGCGGCGTAATGCCCAATTCCTCGCACTGATCCAACACGCCGTCGCCGCCCTGCCCCTCGCGTCCTTCGTAAATCGGCGGCAGATGCAGCAGCGATATGGCGATTTGATTGGACACAATCGGCGCTTGCAGATACTTTTGCAGAGCAAGCGTCTGCTGCGGATAGTAGTTGGACACGCCGACGAGTTTGATTTTGCCTTCCGCAACCAGCGCGTCCAGCGTTGCCGCCGTTTCCGCGGGGTGGCCGAGCGGGTCGGGACGGTGCAGTTGGTACAGGTCAATCACATCAATGCCCATGCGCGTCAGCGAACCTTCCACGCTTTGCCGAATGTGCGCGGGCGAATGGTCGTAGTACCCGGAGCGGATGCCGACTTTGGTGGCGATGAAAATGCGCTCACGGCTGCCGGGAACCGCTTGCAGACAGTCCTTGAAGATGGATTCGCAGGCCGTGCCGCCGTAAATGTCGGCATGGTCGTAGAAGGTGATGCCCGCTTCCAATGCGGCCTCAAAACTGGCGATAGCCTTCTTGCGGTGTTCCGGTCCCACTTCTGCCGGGTTCCACGTCCCGGCAAGCCCCATACAGCCCAGAGCAATACGGCTCACGGGGATTTTACCCGGCCCAAACGCCTGTATCGGCATCGTTGCGCTCATAGCGATCTCCTTATTTCCGCAAAACAGCGAAGTGTTTGAAAATGGCGGCGCAATTGCGGCTGGCAGTGAATTGCGCCTGAAAGTATTACGCTTCAAGGCGCTTTTCATTACAATTGTCCTGCGCCGTCCATATCCGTGCTATGATAGATAAGGAAACCGATAAATTGAAGCGTGGATAAGCATGAGGCAGGCGGAAACGGATCGCCGGGACATGCGAAAAGGAGAGCCGTTTTGTTTCACTTGCAGTTTGATGAGAACGACCTTGAACACTGGTCACAGCGCTACGATGTCGCGTTAGATGCGGAAGTGGAGGCTATCGGCGCAGAAGCCAGAAAGCGCGGCTACTACACGTATGAGGAATTGCTGACAATGGGCAAGTGGACAACCACGCGCTCGCAAAAACTCCTCGCCGGCAATGAGCCTGCCCTTGTGGAACGCCACACCCGCACCGCTCTTTCGACCTACAACGAGGCGTTGCGCATGG
Source organism: uncultured Chthonomonadaceae bacterium (assembly GCA_963835065.1). GTDB lineage: Bacteria > Armatimonadota > Chthonomonadetes > Chthonomonadales > Chthonomonadaceae > CAWFQB01. The sequence continues at coordinate 52,433 of CAWIEK010000056.1, forward strand.
AGGTCTTAACGTCCCTGCGGGGCGTGTCCTATCCGACTGCCACCCTGCTGCTGCACTTCGGCTTCGACAACCGTTACCCGATGCTTTCTGCCCCTTCGTTGTGGTCGCTTGGTTACGACGAATTTCCCAAAGCGTACACGCTGGAATTTTGGCTGGAATACGTCGTGTTCTGCCGCGAGTTGGCCGCGCAGCACAATATAACGCTGCGAACGCTGGATCGCGCCCTCTGGCAGTACGCGCATGAACACCAGAAACCTGCCAAAAGCGCCTAGCAATGCGTCGGCGCAGGAAGGCGGTTTCGGCCAGGCTCATGCCTGTGTCTAAGGTCGCCCGGTAAGCAAGTGGTACAATCCCATGCCCATAATGGCTAGTCCGATGACATAGGTGAGATACCACAGTCGATAAATCGGCACGGCTTGTCCTTCAATCTCCGTTAGCCCGCCCCACTTGCCTCTATGCCATACTGCTTTAGCAGCGACAGGTACTGAGGCTGCAGGGGATTTCGGGAGCAATACCGATGCGACACGAAATCTGCCGAACAGATTTTCAGTCCGTTGGTGTTACACTTGGTGTTACAGTAGCAGGGTGAGCGGGTGCAGTCTTAGAGAGTATGCGTCCGCTTTCATCTATTGTTGTATATTGTTGTACGCTACGGGAGGAAACAGCATGGTTGCATATATCGAAAAACAGTGTTACACGCCGCAGGAGTATCTGGAGCGCGAACGCTTGGCCGAATTTCGCAGCGAATACGATAATGGAGTTCTCATTCCCATGCTCGGAGCGTCCCGCGACCACAACCGCATTACTTTCAACATAATAGGGCTTTTCGGAGATCAATTGCACGGTAGTTCCTGCGAAGGCTTCGCGCAGGATATGCGCGTCCGGGTTCTTCAAGGCGACAAATACTACTATCCCGACCTTGTCGTTGTCTGCGGGGAGCCGCGCTTTGAAGATGCCACGTTTGACGTTCTGCTCAATCCCAAACTCATTGTCGAGGTTCTCTCCGAGTCCACCGAGCGTAAAGACCGGGAAGCCAAATTTGACGACTACGCCACGCTAGAATCGCTCACAGACTACGTTTTGATTTCCCAATGGGAACCCCGCATCGAACATTTTTATCGGCTGGAAGACGGCATCTGGCGTTTTGTCGTGGCGCGTGGACTGCAAGCCGCCCTCGACCTGCCCGCTATTGGCTGCCGTCTGCCCCTAGCGGATATCTACGCCCGTATCACGTTTCCGCCGCCCGCCGAAACCCCGGACGTTCGGGAAAGCGCGTAACCTTGCAATCAGCGCCCTCTGTCGTAATCTCGGTGTCCCGGAACTGGTTTTTATCCATCTGCGTAAACAAGAAATCCGCCTGTTGCGCCATGACACGGAAGGCTACGCGGAAACGGTTATCACGCAGGGGCCGGTCACGTTTGCCACCCTGCCCGGCTTGACCTTGCAGGCCGAATGGATTTTGCGGGAACCTCGCCCTGCCGTTCGCGCCACTCTGAACGCCCTGCTTGCCTGAAAATGTAACCTTGTAATTTCTACAATCCTCGCAAGCGAACTGCGCTGCGCCATCCGAACCCGCGAATCTGCTGTAAACAAATTGCGTGAGGGAAATATCGTGAAGATAAACATTGACCAGCTCACCGAAGCCGAGTTGATCGAACTCAACAATCGCATTGTAGCCCGTTTGCGCTTTCTGCATGACATGTGCGCTCATTCTCAAATGCTGGCATTCAGCATCGGAGACAGAGTCGTATTTCAGCCGGAAGGCAGGGCGCTCCAGATTGGCATGGTGACGCGCTACAACAAAAAGTCGGTTACGGTGGTCACGGAAATGGGTCAGCGCTGGAACGTTTCGCCAAGCCTGCTGCGCAAAGCAGACACGGCACAAGACGCAAGGGAAACAGAGGACGGAGAGGAAACAAATCTGAGAGTGGTCAAGCCACTCTGATAAATACCGTCCTCCATTGCATGATACAGGTCACTCCACATCAAGAAACACAGTGGGAGCGACGGGATATGCGCCCATGCGCGCGCCGTACAGGTTCAGGCCGTTCGCGCCGGCTGTGCGCGGAACCTCGAAGCGAACGATTATCTCACCGTTCCGGCTTGCCGCCAGAATTTCCCGCGCTTTTTCCCCATCCGCTTGCAGCGTCGTCAGGAAGCCGTAAGACGCGAACTCGAAGTTTTCGTGATTGTTCGCGCTTAGGACGCCCCGCGCATCGGCGGGGTCATCGGCGATAGCGGCTTCGCCCAACGAAACGCCGTTGATGCGGACCTGCACCCGGCTGCCTTTTTGCGCGGCGTGAGTCTGCGGGTAACTGTTGCTCGCCTCGTGCCATGTCCGTTTCCAGCCCAGACGTCCGTTCGCCGTTCGCGCGCCCGCTTCAAACACAATGCGCAAGCCTTGAATGGTATCTGCGTTCAGCCCTTCCGGCAGTTGCAGGGCGTAATCAATCCAGCCCGGACCGCCGCAGATAAACTTGTTTCCCTGCCCGCCCACGACGGGGTTTTGCCGCGATGTTTCCTGATAATCTCCCGGCGCAAACCGCAGCGCGTAGCCTTTTGCCGTTCTCTCGATAGGCGCAAGCGGCAGATTGTCATAAACGTCTATGTTGACATAGTTGCGGGCGCGGACGGTTCCCTGCGCGTCTTCCAGCCAAAACGCGACTGTCAGCAGCGCGTTTTCGTGTGGGCAGGTGAGCGTCAAACGGCCCGCGTCCGTTACGTCGTATTGCTCCGGGCGGATTTCGCGCCGTCCTTGGTCCAGCAGATGCGTTTCGCCCGAACCGTCAATGGACGTTATCTGCCAGCATACCTGCGCCGTTTCCATGCGCTTTCGGTCCCAATGCGACACGAACAGGGGCGCGCTCCACGTCGCATTGGGCGCAAGCGTCACGCACGGCGCGCAGTCCAGACCGATGAAATCCGCGCCGTTCAGGTCGGCTACGCTCATGCCGGGGAACATACCGCCATAGCCGAAGCCTTTGGCCGAGCGGTCATAATTAACAAAGCCATTATGTTCCCACTCAATGTCGGTGAGTTCCGTGTACACATAGCCGCAGATTTTGGCGTGGCGGCGCAGTTCCGTTGTCAGGTACTTGAACGTGTACGAAATGTCCTTGTCGCCGCCCTGCGCGCCCAATCCCGCGTACTCGCTGTTGAGCAGGGGTTCGATGCCCTGCGTAAACGCGGTCGCGCCTTCGACATGGCTGTATTCCTGCCCGACATAGTTGAACGGCGAGCCTTCATACGTAAGGTCAACCACGCGCTGCACATGCCTCCGCGCCCGGTCATAGTTGCCGATATAAAAATGCCACGTGTTGATGTCGGTCTGCACATGGTCGTACAAACACGCGGAATTGTCTTCGATCAGCCGGGTCGAATCCAGCGATTTGGCAAGCGCGAACATTTCCCGCACCCAGTTCCAGCTTGCGGGCGTGGAGTGTTCTTCCAATCCCCACGTTTCGTTGAACAAAATCCACGCGATAATACAGGGGTGTGAGCCGTCGCGCTGAAACGCCGCCCGCATCGCCGCTTCCCAATGCGCCCGCGCTGTCGGCGTGTACAAACTGGCTGAGGGAATGTCGTACATCATCAAAACACCCAATTTGTCCGCCCAATAGTAGTAGCGCGGATCGTTGATCTTGATATGGCAGCGCAGCATGTTCAATCCCATATCGCGGGCGATCTGAACATCCTGCCGTATCGCGTCATCCGTCGCGTACGCATGAAGGCCGTCCGGCGTAAACGCCTGATCCAATGCCCCTCGCAAATAGATGGGTTCGCCGTTGAGCAGCACATATTCATACGGCTTGTCCTTCCATCGCGCCCGCGAAACCGAGCGCAGGCCGAAGTAGGTGACGACTTCATCATTTTCGATTGCCGATTGCCGATTGCCGATTGTGGATTGCGTTGCTTCTTTTCCCTGTTCCCTGTTCCCTGTTCCCTGTTCCCTCTCTCCCTCTTCCTCAAGCCGGACAACGGCATCGTACAGGCGCGGGGATTCGGGCGACCAGAGGCGAGGGTTGGGAACGCGGATGGGGATTGAAACGGTTCCTGCTTCGGAGACGGCGGCCTGCGCGTCGGGGAATTCGCCGGCAGGGGAGGAAACGGTGACGCGGCAGGGATTGTTTTCCGCGCCCATAACGGTTACGGCGAATAAGGCTTCCCCGGTTTCGATGTTGGGCGTGACGCGGAGGTGTTCGATATACGCATGGGCGCGGCCTTCCAGCCAGACGGTCTGCCAGATGCCGCCGGAATGGTTGTACCAATCGGTTGTCTGCTTGCCCAACAGGGTATCGGCGTCGCAGGCGTCGTAAGCGCGGACGGTCAGCGTGACGGGCTTGCCGGGGCGGACGTAGCGCGATATGTCGAGTTCAAACGGCGTGTAGCCGCCGACATGTTCGCCCACAAAGCGCCCGTTGATCCACACTTTGGCGCTCCAGTCCACCGCGCCAAAACACAGAAACGGACGAACGCGCCACGTCACATTCGCGCCGGGAGCCGTCACGGATGTGGCCGATTCTTCCATTCCGGGCAGGCCGCGCGCATGGCGCTGCCCGCTGCCCGCGTCCTCAGCCGCCCACGCCGCGGGAACTTCCAGCAGACGCTGATACCACGCCGCGCCCTTGTACTCGGTTTCGCCGATGCCGGAAAGCGGGCTTTCCCACGGAAACGGAACCACGATATGATCGCCAAACGGATCGGAATTCAAAATGCCCGTTTGCGTACGAAGTTCGGGATGCGTGACGCGATGCCAACGGTCTTGTTCGCCCACATTGCGCGGGTCGAAAGTGAAGCGCCAGGTTCCGTTCAGATTAATCCAGGGCTGGCGCATAAAGTCGGGGCGGGGATGTTCGGGACGCGGAATCTCAGTCGCGGCGAGGCGCGTATTCAGTTCGTTCATAGAGGCGAGTATTGGCCTTTCGTTTGGAAAATTGGGTATCTTAAAGGATACCTGACGCTTTGACAAAATACCACAGGCGCAGGGCTTTTTACGCCACGCCGGGGCAGTTTTGTTTCCAGTTATGGAAGGTGAATTTTTCTTTGTAGCGTTCGGGCACTGCAGGAAGGAAGGCTGCCGCATCAGGCGGAACAACAGGATGGAATAGCGGGAAAATTTGAAACGCGCCGGGCTTCAGTCCGTACAGCGGAATAACACGTTTTCACCCGGAACACGCGGGCCAATCTCGCCGCCTTGAACGACAAGGCGCTTCCCCGAACCAGGAGGCATAGAAACATGGACAAGTCACAACCACTTACCAATGTTCGCATTCGCGTTGTGTTCGCTGAAGAAATCGCCGCGCTGCGCGGCACGATTGCAAACGTCATTCATCAGGACGACCGCTTGTACCTGCGGGCCGTACTGCCCCGTTATGCCGAAGTCGGGTTTTTGGATAGCGTCCAATGTGGCGTGGCCCTGCGCTCGGTCGAAGGCGCACTTCAGGTACACCCTTATGTGTTTCGGCTGGTGTGCGAAAACGGCGCGATCATGGCGCATGCGCTGCAAACCCGGCGCATTGAGAATCTGGCGGCGCGGGCAAGCGACAGCGCGGAAACCCTGCTGCGCGAAGCCATCGTCGCGTGTGGCTCGCAGGAAGCGTTTGAAACGTCTGCCGGAGAGATGCAGCGCGCCCGCAGCGTGGAAGCGAATAGGTGGCTGGAAATGATGTCCTTCCTGACCCAATTTCCTGAGACGACGCAGAACAGGCTGATGGGGCAGATAATGGAACACTTTGGCGTCGAGCGCGACACAACGCGCTTCGGCCTGATGAACGCGATCACGGCCACTGCCCGCGATACGGACGATCCCGAACTGCGCTGGCAACTGGAAGAGTTCGGCGGCGGCGTTCCCGCGTTGCCCGGCCCATCCCCGACGCGCGCCGGCGCGGCAGCGCTGTCCCCACCCTTACTAAAATCACGGAATTGGGAACAAGCGGACATTGCCCTCCCGTCGAGAGAACTTCACGCGCAGGAAGCCGTGTTGGTCTGAAGCAGAAAGCCGCGCCGGTCTGAACATTGGAATGTAAGCGCCGCGATGTCTATCTCGCGGCGCTTGCATCCATCGTATCCGCCGCCAATGCCTGACCGCTGGCGGCGCCATGCTGTTGTTCAAGCCGGTCCAGCGCGGCATACCCCCGATTGTATCTCCATTGAGTGTTTTTACAATAATTGTTTTTTCATTGCAAAAACAAACTTTACTCCGATTTGCGACCCTGATGGTCGTAGGATTCCTGGACTTCGGCAACCTGGGTTTCACCGGCCTGGGGCGTGGCCGAAGAGGAAGCGCGGCGGGCGGACTCGGCGCGGTCTCGAGCGAGATCAACTTCAGCCAGCAGATGCGCCTGCACCAGAGCGCGCATATCTGCGATCTTGTGCAGCATCTCGTCCACATCCTGACGCGGACTGTCGGGTTCATCCTGCCAGTTGCGCAGGGCTGTTTCCGCGCGGCGCAATGCAGCGGCCGCTTTGTGAGAGGAAGTAAGAATAGGGCGCATGGCGGAAATGCTCCTTTGGGTTAAAAAACTGCACCCGTGCCGAGTTCAATGAAGGGAGCATCAAACAAGGGCTTACCGCAGGGTACAGCAAGGTACGACGCGCATGAGGCTCCAGACTAACCCGGCCTGGCTTCTCATGCCTATTTTCGCGCCGAATGTGCCATAATCCTGTGCAGTTTGAGAATGTTTTTTCGCGGAGACCAAATGCCCCTGACAATCGCCATTGACGGGCCGGCGGGAGCCGGTAAAAGCACGGTTGCGCGGCGCGTGGCGTCGGCCCTGCGCCTGACCTACATTGACACCGGGGCGATGTACCGCGCGGTTGCCTGGAAAGCCCTGCAAACAAGTGTCAGCACAACGGACGCAAACGCTCTGGCAATGCTGGCGCAAAATTTAAAACTGCAATTTTCTGCCCTCACGCCCGATATGCAGCAAACGGTACAGGTGGATGGCGCGGACGTGACAACCGCGATACGGACGCCGCAGGTAAGCAGCCTGACCTCCGCAATTTCCGCCTTTCCCGCCGTGCGCCGCGTGATTGTGGAGCAGCAAAGGGCGCTGGGGCAATCGGATGCGCGGGGCGTGGTTTTGGAAGGGCGCGACATTGGCACGGTCGTCTTTCCCAACGCGGAACTCAAGATTTTCCTGACCGCCAGTGACGAGGAGCGGGCGCGGCGGCGCGTGGAAGAACTACAGGCCAAAGGCATGGTGGTAGATTACGCGCAAACGCTGGCCGAACAGCGCGAACGCGACGCCCGCGACAGCCACCGCGCCAACTCGCCCCTCACGCCCGCGCCGGATGCGATTATCCTCAATACGGACGGGTTGAGCATTGAGGATGTTGTTACGCGCATACTGGAAAGAGCCGGAAAGTTGAGGGTTGAGGGTTGAGAAGTTGAGCGAAAGCGCAAAAGAATATAGAGTCAACCTGAAACCGCGCCCGGACATTGCGTTGATGCACCATGTGCTTGCCTATGCGTCGCGCGGGTTTTTCCGATTGTACGGCAGATGCAAAGTGGTGGGACTGGAAAACGTTCCGCAGACCGGAGCCGTGATCTTTGCCGCCAACCACGCCAGCAATTTAGACCCGCTGTTGGGATGGTCTACGCTGCGCGTGAAGCGCAAAATGTGGGGCGTCGCCAAAGTGGAATTGTGGCATCATCCGGTCACGCGCTACGTGATGAACTGCATGGGCGCGATCCCCGTCAAGCGCGGCACAGCCGACCGTACCATGCTGCGCGCCGTACTGGACTTGTTGGCGAAAGGCAAAGCCGTCGGCCTGTTCCCGGAAGGCACGCGCTCCAAAGACGGGAAATTGCAGCCCGCGCAGCCGGGCATCGGCCTGATTGTGCAAAAAAGCGGCGCTCCGGTCATTCCGGTCGCGCTGTCGGGCACATACGAAATGCTGCCCGTCGGCCAATCCAAACTAAAACGCGCCAACATTAAAGTCGCCTTCGGCAAGCCCCTGACCTTCGCGCCCGACACGCCCCGCGAGGTGATAGCGGCGCGGATTATGGAAGCGATTGGAGAGTTAATGGTAGTCAGTAGTCAGTAGTCAGTAGAGAAATCTTCTCCCGTAAGCTGTTCCTATGGCACAAAGCTATGAGGAGGCAGGCATTTCTACTGACTACTGACTACTGACTACTTCTGGAGTTTCCCATGCCCCTGACCGTTCTAAACCATGCGCTGGGCGGGCATCTGCTGGCGCAATTACGCGATGAAACGACGCCGCCGCCGCGTTTCCGAACCCTGACGCGCGCCCTGACGCAGATTCTGGTGGTGGAGGCCACGCGCCATTTGCCGACGCGGGCACAAGTGGTTCGGACGCCTTTGGAAGACACGCTGGCGCAGGTTTTGGATGCGCCGCTTGCCGCCGTGCCTGTATTGCGGGCGGGGTTGGGGATGCTGGACGCGGTTCTGGAACTGCTGCCGGAAGCCACTGTCGGCTACGTGGGATTGGAGCGCGATGAGACGACGGCTGTTGCCAGCGCGTATTATTGTAAACTGCCCGCGCTGCAAGGCCGAACGGTGCTGCTGCTCGACCCGATGCTGGCAACGGGCGGTTCCGCCGCTTCCGCCGTCCGGCAGTTGATGGCGGCGGGCGCTTCCGATCTGCAATTGTTGTGCATGGTGGCCGCGCCCGAAGGCGTAAAGTATTTGGAAGCCGAATTTCCCGACATGCACATCGTCACCGCCGCCTTAGACCGCGAGTTGAATGAGAAACGCTATATTCTGCCCGGTTTAGGCGATTTCGGCGACCGCTTGTTCGGCACGTTTTAAGCAAACTATATTTGATAGACTATTTGCGCGAAATTTTCGCCTTGTAGGGGCTTGATTTATCAAGCCCGCTTGCGGCAATGTTGAAGGAGATTGTATGGCCTCGCCTTTGAAGCACCTTTTGCCTACCGGTTCGCTGGAAAATGTTCGGCGCGAGATGATCGCCCCACAGCCGGTCATTCAGCCGACAACCCGCGCCCGTTCGGGTGATTTGAATATAAACCTGTTTGTCGCGCAGCGCAAATTGCCGTTCTTGATCGGCAACACGCTGACGCAGAACAATGCGCTGCTTGTGCCGGTTGCGCCCGACCTGCGCATGGTATTCGGCGTGGCGAAAATGGCGCGCGATTGGGGCGCGGACATCGCGCAGAACGAAGCCCTCAAAGTGGCTCCGCTCCAGCCCGGTGACGCTTTCATCGGCACGGGCGCGCGCTACCGCTACCGTCATACCATCCTCGCGGTTGTGTTCGACGAAGCCAAGCGCACCAGTCCCGACTTAATTCGCCGCGCCGTGCGCCGGGGCGCGCAGCTTGCCGCCGAGCGTGGCGCAACCGGCTTGATTTTGCCCGATATGACTGAGAACCTCCTTGCGCAGCCCAACTGGATCACCGCCCAACAGCGCGCCGACACCGCCGAAATCGTCGCTTTTACCCTCGTAGACGCGCTGAAATCCTTGCGGGGTGCGGTGAAAACCGTGCATCTCTGGTGCTGGGACCCGCGCAACGTGGAGTTTTATCAGCGGGAGTTGAAGAGGATGAAGTAGTCAGTAGCCAGTAGTCAGTAGTCAGTAGAGGAATCTGCCCTTGTAAGCCGTTACTGATAAGCGCAACTTTGAAGGAACAAGCATTTCTACTGACTACTGACTACTGGCTACTGACTACTTGGAGTTTTTCATGCAAATCCGTACTGCCCTGCTGCCGCAACTGGCCGGGGATGTGTCTGAGGCCGTGTGCATTGTGATTGACGTGCTGCGGGCGACGACGGTGATTGCCACGCTGTTCGAGAAGCAGTGTCCCCGCGTGTATGTGGCGGCGGCGCACGAAACGGCGCGCGCGTTTGCCCGAGCGCAGGGGTACGTGTTGTGCGGCGAAACGGAAGGGTACAAAGCGCCGGGTTTCGACTATGGCAACTCGCCCGTCGAGTTCGCGCAGTTGGAGTTTGCCAATCGCCCCGTTGTGCTTTCCACGACGAACGGCACGAAAGCGACGGCAATGGTTGCCAATGCCCGCCGCGTGTATTTGGGCGCGGCAATCAATCGCATGGCGGTTGCCCGCGCAGCCTGGCAGACGGCGCGGGAAACGGGCAGCGACATCGTGCTGGTGTGTTCGGGAACCAACGATCAGTTTACATTGGAAGACGCGACGGTTGCGGGGCTGTATGTGGAAGCGCTGGCGGGGCAGGCAGGCGCGTGGGAAGCGCCCGTACAGGCGGATTCGTCCATAGCCGCCCGCCGCTTGTGGCAGACAGAACCGAACCTGCTGCGCGGCTGGATGGAAGGCGTTCACGCGCAAACCCTGGCGAACCGGGGCTTCGGCGAAGACGTAGGCTACTGCGCCCGTATAGACGCCCTTGCCCACGTTCCCACGCTCGTACCCGAAGCCGAAGCCGCAAGCGTCGCCTGCCCGGTTGTATTGGTGAGGTAGATATTAGGCATCAGGCATTAGGCATCAGACGAAGGTACTCACTTGACTGGCAGGAGCCGGACTTATATCTTGTATCTAATGCCTAATGCCTGATGCCTAATATCTTACCTGCCTAAATCCGTTGGCGCGAGGCGGCGCGAACCACTGCGTACACCAGATAGCAGAACAGAGCGATGATGGCAATCGTAATGGCGACGTGGATCAGGCCGGCGACCAGATGCACCACGATGCCGCCCACGATCCAGATAAGCACGATTGCGAGAATCCACTTTATCCAATCAGACATAACCTTTTCCTCCGAGGGACCGTTCCCGGCAAGGCGCGATGCCCGCCATGCGCGGCGGCAAGCGCGACAGCGCCAGCTTCCCTAATTCATTACGGCTGAATTCGACGCCTCGTTTCGTTATTCCTGCCTGGCACACTTGCGGCTGCCAATCTTGAGATTATTTGAAATTAAGGATTAAAATACCATCGTGGATTTAAGCAATCGGCGCGTTTTGGTGACGGGGGCGTCGTCGGGTATCGGCGAAGCGACGGCACGGGCATTTGCGGCGCAGAAGGCGCATGTGATTCTGGTTTCCGAACAGGCGGACGCCCTTGCCGCTGTGCGCGACTCGCTTGCCCGCGAAGGAGCGCGCGCCACCTGCGCCGTTGCCGACCTGACGCAGCCAACTCAATTGCAGGGCTTGTGGGAACGGCTGGAAGCGGAAGTCGGCTCCATTGATACGCTTGTCAACAATGCGGGCGTGGGATTGGGCGCGACGATTTTAGACACCCGCCTTGAAGACATGCGCTTTGTGTTTGAAGTCAACTTTTTCGGGCTGCATCAGTTGTGCCAGCAGGCATTGCGCTGCATGGCTTCGCGCCATTTCGGCTATATCCTCAACGTCACGTCCGCGGCGGGGCGGTTCGGCAGCCCTACCGTTTCCGCGTATTCCGCATCTAAGGGCGCGGTTCATACGTACACGCAAGCCCTGCGCATCGAAGCGAGCGCGTACAACGTCCGCGTCAGCGAAGTGCTGCCGATTTCCGTGCGCACCCAGTTTTTTGACAGCGTGAAGGGCAAAACCTATCAGCCCGGCGGCGTGATTTTGACGCCTCAACAGGTCGCGCAAAGCATTGTACGCGCCGCCGGGCAAAAATACCCGCCCGCCGAAGTGCTGCCCTATCGCCCCGTGCGCCTTGTCTTCGCCATTGACAGCCTCCTGCCCGGCGCGCTCGGCAGATTTGCGGGCCGCAACTACCTGCGTAGCGCCGCCATTGAGCGCTTGAAACGGCAGCGCGCGGAGGAGGGGTAGGAGGAAAGAAGAGAAGAAAAGAAGAAGAGAAGAGGAGAAGAAGAGAAAAAGAAGACTGGAGCGCCCAATCGAAAATCCAAAATCCAAAATCCAAAATCCGAAATGGTATCAAGGCGTGGAGCGCTACGCCTGGCTGGTGCTGTTTATTTCCGCGCTTGGCTGGCTGTTCGACACAATGGATCAGAACCTGTTCAACCTCGTGCGCAACAACGCGCTAGCGTCCCTGCTGTTTCACGGCGTCTCGGTTCAGGAGCTGACCAAAACGCAGCAAACTCTGGTCACGTCAAGCGGCGCGAACATGACGGCTATTTTTCTGATCGGGTGGGCGGCGGGCGGCTTTATTTTCGGCGTGTTGGGCGACAAGTTGGGCCGAACGCGCACCATGGTCCTGACGATTTTGATTTATGCCGTGTTCACCGGCTTGAGCGGCCTGACCCAAAACGTCGCCATGTTCGGATTGTTCCGGTTCCTGACCGGATTGGGCATTGGCGGCGAGTGGGCGGCGGGCGCGGCGCTGGTTTCGGAAGTGTTTCCCCCACGTTCGCGCCCAATGGCATTGGGACTGCTGCAGGCGCTTTCCTCGGTCGGCAACATCATGGCCGCGCTAATCAATTTGACGCTCAATACCGTTCACATTTCGGGCGAAGCGTGGCGGTGGGCGTTCGGCATCGGCGCATTGCCGGCCCTGCTCGTGCTGTGGATACGCCGCGCCGTGAAGGAGCCGCAAAAATGGACGGACGCCAAACTTGCGGCGGAGCAGGCGGGCGGGCAGGAAATGGGCGGCATCCCGAATCTATTTCGTGACCCAACCACTCGGCGGAACGTGATTGCCGCTACGCTGATGGCGACGGCAGGCGTGGGCGGGCTGTGGGGCATTGCGTTCTGGACGCCGGAACTGACCAAAGAAGTGCTGAAGCCGTTGGCGTTGAGCAAGCAAACGCTGGCGCAGTACACAAGTTACGTGTTTATCGTACAGCAGACGGGCGCGTTTTTCGGCATGTGGGCTTACACGGTTCTGGCCGAGCGGTTCACGCGCCGCGCCATTTTAGCCCTCTTCTTCTGCCTGGCGTTTGCCTCCATTCAACTGACCTTCTGGCTCACGCATGATATGGCCTCGCTGCTGCTCCTGGTTCCCGTTATGGGATTTTGCACCCTCGGTCCCTTCGCGGCCTACACAGTTTACTTCCCGGAACTGTTTCCCACCCGTTTGCGCGCGACGGGCTGCGGCTTCGCGTACAATTGCGCCCGCGTTCTGGCGGCGGCAGCGCCATTTGCGATGGGTGGGCTTGCCGGTCACTTCGCGCATCCCACGCGCTCGGATTACGGCCTGCGCATGGCCGCTTCCATTGTGGCGTTTATCTACATCGTCGGATTTGTCGGCCTGGCGCTCGCGCCGGAAACCAAAGGTAAGCCGTTGCCGGATTAAGCAGTTGATAGTTGATAGTTGATAGTTGATAGATCGGAACGGAGGACATAGATGGCTGCGCAAAGACAGTACCGATACTTCACGCCGGAAGAGTATTTGGCGGCGGAAGACAAAGCGGACACCAAAAGCGAGTATTACGACGGCGTGATTGTCGCCATGTCGGGAGCCAGTCCCGAACACAACAAGATTACGTTTGATGTAATAGGAGAACTCATGCCGCAATGCGGCGCGGCAACTGTGACGGATTTGCCAGTGACTTACGTGTGCGGGTCCCTGTCTGCAACACTTTCTTTTATCCCAATGTTTCTGTTGCCTGCGAAGAGCCGCGCTACGAAACCATTGGGGGTTTACGCGCGCTGCTCAATCCCACGCTGATTGTGGAAGAGCTTTCCAATTCTACCGAGCAAGGCGACAGAGGCAACAAATTTCGCTGCTATCAGACTTTGGCCTCGCTGCAAGTCTATGTTCTGGTGGCGCAGCACAGGCAGCGTATCGAAGTGTTTACTA
>CAWIEK010000057.1:0-154023 GCA_963835065.1 uncultured Chthonomonadaceae bacterium
AACCATGATTGGGCATGATTTAGAGGATTAGCATGATTGAGGAGGCGCGTTTATTACAACCTCCTTCGAGTACCATAACAAGGAGGAACCCTGATGGAGTGGGTACACGAAATCGTCGGCGGAGAAACTTATGAATATCTACCGTTGGGACAGTATGTGGTTCGGGCTGTGGGCGTATGCGGCGGACGGCCCACGTTCAAGTACACGCGCATCGAGGTCGCCGGTACGCTGGACCGGGTCGCGGCGGGGGAGAGTATGGACGCGATTGCAGCCGGGTACGGCGCGCGCGTTCCGCGTGAGGCTGTACAGGAGGCGATAGACATCGCGACACGTCATTTTTTGAACAGCCTGCCGGAACTTCGCGCCGCCTGATGAGGACAACCGATGATCGTGCTGGACGAGCAATTGACAGGGCGCGGTATTGAAGAAGCGATTAAGCGGTGGTATCCGGGCGCAGTACGCTTCATCAACGAACTGCGCCCCGGTACAATCATCAAAGATGAAGCCATTCCCACGCTGCTCAATCAGGAAGCCGAACCGACCTTCGTTACGATCAATGAAACAGATTTCTGGCGCAAGGTGGCAATCACCACGCGCTTTTGTGTCATCTGTATTGCGTTGCCCGACAATCGCGCAACAGACATTCCTTCACTGCTTCAGCGGCTCCTGCGCCATCCTGATTTCGACACGAAAGCGCGTAGAATGGGGCGCGTTCTACGCTTGACACTCTCAGCCGCCGCTTATTACACCTGTGATGATAAAACCGTCAGACCGGTGGAGAACTGGCAGGCAGATGACACCGGATGATACGACCATCGCGCAAGTGGCTATCAAGTGAAAAGGAGATCGTCTGAGCATGACTGATAAACCCCGTTCGGCGCAGATCGCGCATGTGTTGTTTCTGGACATTGTGGGCTATTCCCGCGAAACGACGGGGATGCAGAGCCAGATGCTCAGTCGGCTCAATGCCGCCGTGTCCGCTTCCAAAACGTTTGCGGATGCGTTTGCCGCCAATGCCGTGCAGCCGATCCCGACGGGCGACGGCATGGCGCTGCTGTTTTACAGCGACGTGATCGCGCCCGCGCAGTGCGCCATTGACGTGGCGCGGGGTTTGCAGGGCGGTACGACAACCCTGCCCGTCCGCATGGGACTGCACAGCGGACTGGTGCAGCGCCAGATTGACATTACGGGCAAGAAAACGTTGTCGGGGAAGGCATCAACACGGCGCAGCGCGTGATGGACGTGGGCGACGCGGGGCATATTCTGCTGTCCATGCAGTACGCCAACTGGCTCCAGCAGTTCGAGGATTGGGCCGGCCATATTCAGCCGCTCGGTGAAAGCGCGGCCAAGCACGGGCAGATTGTGCATTTGTACAGCCTGTGTTCGGGTGACTTCGGCAGTGCCGCGCTGCCTTCGCGGATGCAGGCCGCGCCGACTGCCCCTGCCCCTTCCCCGGCTTCCCAATGGGCCACCACGTCCCAATCCCAAACGCAAAAAATCGCCCTGCTGTACAAGCCCAACCAGCAGCCGGACGAAAAAGTATTGCGCATTTTGGAGGAACGCTTGCGCGAAAGCGGGCATGAGGTGTTTACGGATAATCAGACCAAAATTACCGCGAATTGGGCGACAACTATTGAAAACCGGATTCGCGCCGCCGATGCCGTGATTGCCATCGTGTCACCCCCCTCCCTGCAAAGCGAAATGTTGCAATACGAGATCGAAACCGCCCACGACCAGTTGGCGCGGACGACAAAGCCCATCCTGCTGCCCGTGCGTATCGGCAATGACGACGTGCCGGAGGGGGTGATTGCCACCCTGATTGCGCCCTACGCGCAGTTTACATGGACGGACGAGCAGGACACGCAAAAACTGCTGGCGGAACTGCTGTCGGCCATTGCCGAACCGCTCAAGCCGCGCCAGGAAGACGTAAAACTGGAACCTGTTGGCGGAGCCGTGCCGCCCGATTCGCCGTTTTATGTGCAGCGGGCCTGCGATCAGGAGTTCATGCAGGCGCTGCAAAATCAGGAAAGCATTCTGCTGGTCAAGGGCGCGCGGCAGATGGGCAAAACGTCCCTGCTGGCGCAGGGCGCGAAGCAAACCAAAGAATGGAACCGGCGCGTCGGCATGACCGATTTCCAGAAACTCAACTCGTCGCAAATGGCTTCGGAGGAGAATTTTTATCGCCTGATTGCCGCCACGCTTGCCCGGCAGTTGAAGTTCAAGTATGATTTTGAGGCCGAGTGGGACGCGATTTTCGGCGCGAACCTGAACATGGAGAACTTTCTGCGCGAACTGCTCGACAGCGCGGACGAACCCCTTGTCTGGTACATGGACGAGGTAGACAAACTGTTTCTGGCTCCGTTCGCCAGTGACTTCTTCGGGCTGGTGCGCTCGTGGCACAATTCGCGCTCGACGGAACCGGACGGTCCGTGGAACAAACTGACAGTTGTAATCGCGTATGCGACGGAAGCCCATTTGTTCATTCAGGATTTGAACCAATCGCCGTTCAACGTCGGGCGGCGCCTGGATCTGGAAGATTTTAACATGCAGCAGACCGTAGACTTGAACGGACGCTACGGCAGTCCGCTGAAAAGTTACAATGAAGTGGAAACCCTGCACGGCTTGATTGGCGGGCAGCCGTTTTTGACGCGCCGCGCCCTCGATGCGCTGGCGACCGGCAAAATGGACTTGAACACGCTGAATGCGCAGGCGGCGCGGGATGACGGCCCGTTTGCCGACCATCTAAAACGGCTTCTGGTGGCGGTAACGCGGCTTCCGGCTGTGGTGGAGTATGCGCGGGGCCTGCTGTCCGGCAATCCGCGCAGCGATCAAGACTCGTACTACCGGCTGCTGTCGGCGGGCATCATCAAGCAGACGCGGGAAGGCAAAGTGACGTTTCGCTGCGACCTGTACCAGCGCTATCTCGAACAACACGCGCTATGATAAAACAATAAATTAGCGGCAAACAAGCAGGAGAATTCCATCTTCGGCTAGAATATAAATCGCAAATTCACCATACGAACACCTTTAGCCAGAAATGAGAACGATTGTATGTCCACACAGGAAGTCGCGCTGGAAAATTTGAATCCCGGCGCGAAACGGCTCGTGCAGGCCGTGATGCAGGCGGCGGGAGAAACCGCGCCGGGCGCAAACCAATGGCTGACCGCGCTTTTGGAGCGGCATGGGCCGATGGCGGAAACCCTCGCCACGTCCCTCGACGCCGCAACGACGCTTACGTATACCCGAACGCAGATTGCCGCAGGGCAGGCGGGGCAGGCGCTCGCCCCAAACGCGCTTGTGGAGCTGGCGCTGCAAAAAGCGAAAGCGCGGGGCAAAGACATCGCAAGCGAGCGGGACGCCGCCGCCGTGATTTTGGAAGCGGCGGGGTATACGCTCCAGGCCCCTGCCGATGTTCCCTTATCGCCGCCTGCTCCTGCCACAGCAACGGCGGCGGAAGAAGCCGGTGCTGCGGGAAACGCGCCTTCTGCGTGGAAGCCGAAAGCGAAGCGTCCCACGCCCACGCTGGCGCGGTTCGGGCGCGATCTCACGCAGGCGGCTTTTGAAGGCAAATTGAGCGCGCTGGTCGGACGGGAAGAAGAAACCACGCTTGTCGTGGAAACCCTGTGCCGGCGCACCAAGCGCAATCCCGTTCTGGTCGGGCCGGCGGGCGTGGGCAAAACGGCTATTGTGGAAGGGCTGGCGCGGCGCATTATTGCCGGGGCCGTTCCCACCCTGCTGCAAAATTCCCGCGTGTTTGCCATTCAGCCCTCGACCTTAATTGCCGGTGCGGGGTACGGCGATCTGGAAAAGCGCCTGGAAGCCGTTGTCTCGGAAGCCAGTCAGGACGGGATTCTGCTGTTTATTGACGAAGTGCATGCCATTGTCGGCGCGGGCGGACGGGCGGGCGCGGACGACATGGCGAGCCTGCTCAAACCCGCGCTGGCGCGCGGCGAAATCGCCTGCATCGCGGCCACTACGGACGACGAGTATCGCCGCTTCATCGAAACCGACGCGGCCCTGGAACGGCGCTTTCAGCCCCTGCGCGTTCACGAACTCAGCGGGGCGCAAACGCTGGAAGTGCTTGGCGCGTTGCGCGACGAGTTTCAGCAGGCGCGGGGCGTTGCCATTTCCCTGGACGCCCTGCACGACATTGTGGCCTTTGCCGAGCGCTATATGCCCAACCGCCATTTTCCCGACAAGGCCGTAGATTTGCTGGAGCAGGCCGTCGCCCACGCGCTGGCAACCGGCCAAACGGAAGTGACCCGCGCCGACGCGATGCTGGTGGCGAACCGGCTGGTGGGCATGCCCCTGTCCGGCGAGGGCTGGGAGGACGCGCTGCGCCTGCGGCTGGAAGCGGAAGGCGTTCTGGCTCCCGAAGACACTTCCCTGCTGATAAGCCGCCTGCAGGTGACGCTGGCCGGTTTCGACATTCACCCCGCCCGTCCCAACGCCCTTGTGCTGCTGACCGGCGAAGCGGCGGCAAGCGGGCAAATGCTGGCGGGCATCCTCGCGCAAACGCTGTTCGGGAGCGAAGACCGCATCGTCACGCTGGATTTCAGCCGCTACACCGAACCCCACCACGTCAGCATGTTGATCGGTTCGCCGCCGGGCTATGTCGGCTACAGCGAGCATCTGCCCATCCACGAGGTTGCGCGTATCCCCTGGTGCGCCCTGCTTTGCACCAATCTGGACGCCTGCCACCCTGTCGTGCGCGACGTGCTGACCCGCGCCCTGGAAACGGGCTTTCTCACGGACGCGCAGGGCAAGCGCCTGTATCTCAGCGACACCATTACAATTTTGACCACGAGCAGCGGCGCGCTCCCGGAGCGCAAAATGGGCATCCGCGTCCACGACAAAGCGGCGCAGGAAAACCATAAGGAAGACGAGCGGGCGGCGGCGACGAAGATGTTGGGAGCCGATCTCGCGCGCCTGTGCGATGTTATCAGCAGCCACGCCGGGGGCGCGGAAGCCAACGCGGACAGCGCGCATCGGCGGCAGGAAGCCCTGCTGACGGAACTCGGCAAGCGCTACGGTCAGCGTGGCATGACGGTGCAATGGAATGACAGCGTGTACGCCTGGCTGGACGCGCGTTCCGGGCGGGCAAACGCGGACGAGGAGTGGGAGCGGCTGGTGGACAACGATCTCAGCCCCCTGCTGGTGGCGCATCTGGCAAAGCGCAAAAGCACGGAACCGGTTTCCGTGCTGGTCGAGTACAGGGACAACGCCCTGCAAATCATACCCCGCACAATCACCTCTCACGATGAGGAAGAGCAAAGGAGTTAGTCAATGGAATTTTCAACCCCGGCCGTGCAGGCGGCCTACGAGCGCATCGCGCCCATGATGAAAGAATTGTTCGGCGAATTCGTTTCCACCGATCCCAATATTCCCGCCTTCGGGATTTCGATGGGGTCGGCGTATGCGCAGATCGCCGTGTACGCCTGGGGCGACAACGACGCCACGCTGCGTGCCTGGTCGTGGGTGCTGACGGGCGCGGAAACCACGCCGGAACTGATGCGCTACCTGCTGGATACGAACGCCAACATCCGCTTCGGCTCGTTCGGCATGGACGAAGTGGGCGACATCCTTTTCCAGAACACGATTCTGGCCGCCACCTGCGACAAGGAGGAACTGCGCGCCACCATCATGGCCGTCGTCTCCACCGCCGACCGCGTAGACGACGAACTGGTCGCCAAATTCGGCGGACAGCGCGCCATTGACCGCGTTGCCTCGTGAGTTGTCTGGAACCATGACTCGTCTTATGGTACTGCTGCGTGTAACCGGATTATAAAAATCCGGTTACGCAGGCCTTCGGCCAATCGTCCTGCGGACGAAAGAACTACTGGCGCATTTACGCCGCAGTGTACTAGCGCAAACGCTGTAACAGGTACATGAGAATAACTCCCAAAATGAAGATTATGACGTGTAACTCCATACTGGTATGAAGGAGCATGGAAGCGCGTGGAAGACGATGTTCTTTCATACTTTGCCGCACAGCGCGTCTCCCGAACTTGACGAAATACATGATCAGGCCGACTAATTGCAGGAGAATCGCTGTAATTGTTAGGATGAGTAGTACGCACATGTAGATTATCAGGGTAATATTCTGCATGCTATCCTCTTTCTTTTCGTCTACCCGCTCTGCTTTCGGTGGTGTATGGCTTCCACTAATCGCCTCCCACAGACGCTCTTACCAACTGTTCCTCATGCCTCTCCTCACCTGCTTCTGCGGCTCTCAGCAGCACGGTCTGTTGCGCCTGCACCGGCTCTGAGGAAGCGCGTACCAGACTGTCAGGGGCGGGCAGGTCGGCGGCGTTAGCTCGAGTGAGGGGAGCGCCGGTTTGAATTTGTTTTGCCGCTATAATGGTTTTCCTTCCAATCTCCCGAAAAACAAAACTGAAACTAACCGCCATGAGGAATAAAGCCCATTTTACAAAGGGAGCCAAAGCAGAGTGACGGACGAAAATGATAGAAGTCAAAACACCTATCATTAATACGGCTATGAGGTTGAAGACGGCTCCCATTGACCACAAAGAAGCCTTCTTACTCATCAAAGCCGCATACACGCCCTTGCTCACAATGCGCTTGCTCGTTTTTGGCTCCATCCCTGCGCCTCCTGTCTCTGCCCTTGTACTGCTATTCTTTTTCCATTCGCCATCGCTCACCAAACTCCTGCAAATGCCCCGTAATGATTTCACGCGCCCCAGATACGAATGTAAGCGCCTTTCACGGTAAAGCCAGTAATTGATGCTACGAATAGGTATAGCACAGCGCTTGAACTCCACAAACCTGCCAAACACAATTTTGCAGCCTCTTTTCTCGCGCTCATGAAGGCGAGGGAAGAGGCTGCATCAAGATGAAGCGGCATCAAGCGGCAGGCGCGTCATTGCGACGGTGGTAAATGCCGCTGCACTTCCTGCTGCGCGTAATTGGCCTGCACGATCAGGCGGGCAACCGTGTCCAGATGTTTGGGAACCTGTTCCGCATCCCCCAAACTCTCGGCGAGATACGACGTTTGCAGGTGCATTTCCACCTGCCCCAAAGCGCGTCGGCCTGCTGCTTGCAGGTAAGGTGAGCGTTGACTTCTTGTACGAGGCGTTGTATTTGTTGGCTGTCCATAGCGTTACTCCTTCTTCCACATCCTGTGGTTGTTGATATTTATTGTCGGACGGACAGCGACAAAGCCTTATGCCAATTTCAGCCAATTGGCCTGCCGAGCATAATAAACCTCGCCGTTTGTTACCCCTCAACCCTCAACCCGAACATTTTCCCTTCCCGCCGTATCCAACGTTTTGACAGCCAATGAGCCGACGGAGAAAACCATGATCGGAGCGAAAACCATCAGGCAGGCAGCGCCGGAAGCCTCCCCTATTTCCCTGCAAACCCAATTCGAGCAGGTTTGGCAGCCGCATCGCCCGCGCGTATGGCGGCTTGTGGCGCGGCTGGCGGGCAGTCCCGATCTGGCCGACGATTTGACGCAGGAAGTGAGCGTCCGCGCTTTTCAAGCGTTTGCTGATTTTCGCGGGCAGGCGGACGCCTTTACGTGGCTGTACCGCATTGCCGTCAATGTCGTGCTGCGCGACCGCGAAAAGCGCAGACCGACGCTTCCTCTGGACGCGCCCGAAGTGGCCTGCTTGCCCGCGCAAACCGCGCACAGCCCGGAACACGCCGCCCTGCGCGCCGAAATGCGCCCGGTTGTCTGGGCCGCGCTGGATCGCCTGCCGGATGACCTGCGCGCGACCCTGATTTTGCAGGTGTACGAGGGGCTGAAGTACCGCGAAATCGCCGAACTGCTGGACATCCCCATCGGCACGGTGAAATCGCGCCTGAACAACGCCATGCAGCGTTTAAGAGAGGAGTTGAAAGATTATGCGCTGTAACCATGCGGTTCCGCACCTGAAAGCCTATCTGGATGGCGAAACATCGGGCTGGCACAAGGCGCGCATCCGTCGTCATTTACGCTCCTGCCCTGCGTGTGCCGCGCAGTTGGCGGAATGGCAGAAACTTAATACCCTGCTGCTGTCCAACGATCTCGTTTTCGACAATCCAGCTTTCAACACTGTCGTAAACAACGATTTTGCCGCCAACAACAGCGTTCCCGGCAAACTTGTATCCAATGCTTTTGTTCCCAACGACTGCGTTTCTCATTCTACAGTTTCCATGTCTGCGGTTATTCCTGTTGCTGCCGAACCCCGCCGAAGGAAAGGACAACCTGCCATGAGTTTCAAATTGCTGACCGGATGTGTCGCCACGAGCGCGGCGGTGCTGGCATTGCTGTTACTACCCAACAAAACGCGGCACAACATGAGCATGGCGGCGGAAATCCGTCAGGCGGTTTCCAATGTCAACACGTGGCATTTGAAAGGCTGGAAACTGCAAAACGGCAAGCCCCTTGCGTGGGAAGTATGGGGGCGGCGAACGCCGTTCTTCTACCGCGAACAGGTGGGGCAGGACGTGATTGTGGATGACGGCAGATCGCGCGTCAGCCTGTTTGCGCCCCTGAAGCGCAATGGCAGGCCAGACGCATCAGGCATCGCGCTGAAAACTCCCTCCATGCCTGATGCGTCCAATACGCGCTGGTCGTATACGCAAATGGTCGCGCAGTGGGATAATATCTCTTTGCGCCCCGACGCGCAGACAGCCGAAGACGCGACGTTTGATTTTGCGGCAAGCGGCGTCTTTCTGGGCGGCGGAGACGATACCATGGCCGATTTGCTGTACACGGTCAACAGGCAAACGTGGCTGCCCACGCATTATGAAGCGCGATTGGGCAAACCAAACGCCAAACACACCCTTGCCGCGCTGAACGCCGATTACAACGCGCCGGTTCCCGCCGACGTGACGCAACTGCCGTCCATACCGCCCACTTACAAAGTGTATGACGCCGCCCAATCCGCGCCAACCGGCGAAAATACGGTGACGCGAAACGGCATTACGGTGCAGACAATTCCGCTCCTCCTGACTTCGGACGGCCTGATTCTGCTGCGCGTGAAAACATGGCTGGGCGGCGCGCTAATTGACCGTTACGGCCCGCTGCTGATCGGCGCGAGCGCGGACCGATGGGTCGAAACAGGCGCGATGATCACGCCTGCCAACCGGGACAACGCAAAACGGGGGTATACGCAGGTGCAGTGGGAGGCGATCCAAGCCGGCAACCATGACCATACAAGCGCGCTGCTGCTGCTTGCCCCCGCCGATCCCCTGCCGCCGGACGCGCCGCCCGCCACCGAATTGACGCTGCAATTGGATGTGGCGGCGCAAATGGATACGCGCCTGAGCGGGACGATGGGCATGAGCGATCAGCAATTGGCGCGGCAAACCATGACGCTGGCGGTGGCTCTGCCCGCGCCGTCCGCGCCCGCCGCGCAAAGCCTGACCGCCTATATTGACCCGGATTGGAAACAGCGGACACTAAGTTTTGAAGGGTATGAGAACCTGCCGGCGGCTGTGGACATGGCGCGGAGCGTGTTCTATGGCGATCTGGTGGATTTGCGAAACCCCGACCGCCCTCATATGGGAAAATCCGTCGCCTACTCGGAAAAGTTCTTTGTGGAAACTTCCTGTCCCGGCATTGCCGCGCTGTACCACTACCTGACCGCGCAAAAGTACGTGGCGATGGGCAACAAAACCCGCGCCCGCCAACTGCTGCAAGAAACTCTTGACGACAAGCGCCTGGACGCCCAACTTCAGCCCGCAAACAATCCTATGCTGGCCGCGCTGCCCGCCCCCACCCGCAAGCAGATGCAGGAGGAAGGGCGCCAGAACCTCAAAAGCAAACGTCAAAGCGCGCAGGAAGCCCTCAATACATGGGCCAAGTAGCCGCATGGAAGCAAAAACACAAAAACGGACAGCGCGCAGGCATTACCTGTGGGCTGGCCGTTTCTTATCGGAAATTCAGTTGGACGGAATAATGCGCGCTTCGTAAGGTTCAAGCGTGATGAGTTCCTGTTTTCCGTAGGGAAGTTGAAAACTTGTCGGCGTTTTGCGCACATTCACCAGCACCGTGAAGGCTTCCCTGTCAAGCTTTCTCGTGAAAGCGATTACATCGTTGTTTCCGAATTCACTCAACTCTCCCCGTTGTAAGGAAGCATGAGCGTTTACAAGACGGAGCAGCGCGGTAAACCGGTGCATGGTATCCGATCCGGTGTGCCAATCCAACTTGGAGCGCGTGAAAATAGGGATTCTCTCCGGCCAGGCGATTTCTTCTCCATCATAAACTAAAGGATTGCCTCCGTACAGGACGGCAAGGGCAAAGGCCGCGTATGCGCCTTCCGTTCCTCCATATACGGAAACCGGAGAAGCGGCTACAGCCTCGTCGTGATTAGTGGCGTAGTGCATCCTCGGCTTACCACCTTCCTTCGCCAGCGCTTCCCGAAGGCGAGAGGCTGGCTTGCCACTTCCAATCACCTCTTTCAAAGCGGTGCAGAAATCCCAGGCATACACATAATCGAAGCCGGACTGATAGTGGTCCGGGCGAGTGCCCTCGGCAAGCAGAAGCAGTTTTTTCGGGGAATGGACGCGCAGGGCGGCAATCAACGGCTGCCAGAAATCACGAGTAATAAAGTCGGCGGCATCGCACCGGAAACCATCAATATCCGCCTTGTCGAGCCAGAACTCCATACTTCGCGTCATTTCCGCGCGCATGTCTGCGTTCTTGTGATCGAGCTGCGCGACATCCTGCCAGACAGTCCCTGGTGGAATAATCACGTTCCCCGCCGCGTCCTGCCGGTACCACTCCTTATGTTGCGTGAGCCATGGATTGTCCCAGGCGGTGTGGTTGGGCACCCAATCGAGGATTACCTTCAGCCCAAGTCCGCGCGCGCGTTTCACAAAGGATTGCAGATCGGCCAAAGTGCCAAGTTCGGGATTGACGCGGGTGTAATCGGCGACCGAGTAAGGCGATCCCATGCCACCGGCGGACCGCACCTGCCCAACGGGGTAGATCGGCATCAGCCATACGACCGTCGCGCCGAGTTTGCGGATTGCAGGCAGTCTTGCCTCCGCGCCTTTCAAATCGCCGGAATCGGAAATGGCGCGGAAGTTGACCTCGTAGAAGACCTCCTGCGCAACGGCGCGGGCGGCAAGCGGCCACAGAATAAGCGCCGCCAGCAGCCTGAAAGCCACGAAAGCCCATCGCTTCTTCGGCCTCTTTATCTCCTTGATTTCATCCTCTGCCATTGGCTATTTACCCCTGCTTTTCCGCTTTGCGCTTGCTTTTGCCGCCTGTGGTGGTTCGCTTGTGTTCGGACGGCAGGGCTTTGGGTTCGGGCGCGTGGCTTTTGCCGTTGCCGCTTCCATTGCCCATCAGGGAAGGCTCTGTGGTGACAACGGCGGGCAGCAGGGCAAGGGCGAGAACCTCGTCCATGTGCGTGACCAGATGAAAGCGCATGTCATCGCGCACGCTGGCCGTCAGGTCTTCCAAATCTTTGTCGTTTTCCGCAGGCAATATCACCTCCAGAATGCCCGCGCGCCGCGCCGCCAGAACCTTTTCCTTGATGCCGCCAACCGGAAGTACGCGCCCGCGCAGGGTGATTTCGCCCGTCATGGCAAGGTTTTTGCGCACGGGCCGGCGCGTCAGGGCGGAAGCAATCGCCGTTGCCAGCGTGATGCCCGCCGAAGGGCCATCCTTGGGAACGCCACCGGCGGGGACGTGGACATGCACGTCCACGCGGCGATAGAACTCCTCGTCCACGCCCAATTGAAGCGCCCGCGAACGGACGAAAGAAAACGCCGTTTGCGCGGATTCTTTCATTACGTCGCCCAATTGCCCGGTCAATTGCACTCGTCCCTCATGGCCTTTGAGCAGGCTCACTTCAATGGTGATTATGTCGCCGCCTACTTCCGTATACGCAAGGCCGGTTGCGGTTGCGATCTCGTCCTGCTCCTCCATCATGCCGTAGTGGAAACGCCGCTTGCCCAAAAACTCTTTGATGTCGCCCGCGTCTATTTTCACCTTCACCGTCTGGTCGCCCGCTACCCGCCGCGCCACTTTGCGGCACACGCTGGCGATTTCGCGCTCCAGATTGCGAACGCCCGCTTCCCGCGTGTACTCGCGGATCAGTTTTTGCAGCGCCCCGTCCGTTAATGTAAGCTGCTCCTCGCTCAAGCCGTGATCCTTGCGCTGCTTGGGAAACAGGAACTGCCGCGCAATGTTGAGTTTTTCCTCTTCCGTGTACCCCGCGAACGTAATGACCTCCATCCGGTCTTTCAGCGCGGGCGGAACCGGGTCAAGCAGGTTGGCGGTTGTCACGAACATTACGTCCGACAAATCAAAGGGCGCTTCCAGATAGTGGTCGCTGAAATCAGCGTTTTGTTCCGGGTCAAGCGCTTCCAGCAGGGCCGAAGACGGATCGCCCCGGAAATCCATGCCCAATTTGTCAATCTCGTCCAGCATGAAAACGGGGTTTCTCGCGCCCGCCTGCTTGATGCCCTGAATGATGCGCCCCGGCAATGCGCCAATATATGTGCGCCGATGCCCCCGTATTTCCGCTTCGTCCCGGACGCCGCCAAGCGACACGCGGATAAACTTGCGCCCCAATGCTTTGGCGATGCTTTTGCCGATGGACGTTTTGCCCACGCCCGGAGGCCCGACGAAACATAAAATCGGCCCGCGCGTCGTGCCCGTCAGTTTGCGCACGGCCAGAAATTCGACGATACGCTCCTTGGCTTTTTCCAGCCCGAAATGATCTTCGTTCAGCACGTTCGCGGCTTCATCAATGTCAATGTCATCGGGCGTGGACACGCTCCAGGGCAGGGAAACGAGCCAATCCAGATACGTGCGTATCACCACGCCTTCGGGCGCGGCGAACGGCATTTTGTCCAGCCGGTCCACTTCGCGCAGGGCGCGTTCGCGGGCGGCTTCCGGCATTTGGGCGGCTTCGATTTTCTCGCGGTACTCGTCCAGTTCCCCCGTTTTGTCGTCGCGTTCGCCCAATTCCTGCTGAATGGCTTTCATCTGTTCGCGCAGGATGAACTCGCGCTGCGTATCGCCCATCTCTTTTTCCACGCGGTCCCGAATGTTCTTTTGAATATCCAGTATCTGCGCTTCTTTTTTCAGGATGACTGACAGTTTTTCCAGCCGTTCGCGCGGGTCGAGCGTTTCCAGCATGTCCTGCTGCTGCTCCACGCGAATCTGGCGCAAAAACGAGGTAATCACGTCC
Source organism: uncultured Chthonomonadaceae bacterium (assembly GCA_963835065.1). GTDB lineage: Bacteria > Armatimonadota > Chthonomonadetes > Chthonomonadales > Chthonomonadaceae > CAWFQB01. The sequence continues at coordinate 13,158 of CAWIEK010000057.1, forward strand.
GCCAAGCGCCCCGGCTCGTCCGTATTGACCACGTTTATCAGGGCTTCGGGCTGAATGTGCTTGCTGATACCCACGACCTGCTGAAACTGCTGCGACACGCTGCGCATCAGGGCTTCGGTCGCCAAATCCTTTACTTCCGAAGACGGCAGGGGTTCCAGTTGGACGCTGAAAAACGGCTCGGTTTGCAGGTACTTGACCACCCGGGCGCGTCCCAGGCCTTCCAGCATCACGCGCACGGTTCCGTCCGGCACACGCAATACCTGCATGATTTCCGCCACGATGCCGATCTGGTAAATTTCATCGGGTTCGGGGTCTTCGGCGTGGAGTTCCTTTTGCGCTACGACGAAAATTTGGCGCTGGTTGGCCGCCGCTTCTTCCAGCCCGCGCACGGATTTTTCGCGCCCGACAAGGAGAGGGAACATCTCGTGCGGAAAATGCACCTGATCGCGGATCGGCAGCAGGGGCAGGGTTTCGGGAAACTCGGCCATCTCGTCCTTTGCGGCTTCGGCGGCAAGCAGCGCGCCCAGTTCCTCTTGTGCCAGCCGCAGGGCTTCTTCGGTAAATTCGGGCGGCGGGACTTCCGTTTTCGGCTTGCGCGGGCGTGCCATAATATCACTCCTCCATAGGGTTCTATGGTTTTAGGGTTTTAGGGTTTCAGGTGTTCGGGTATTCAGGTATTCGGGTGTTCAGGTAGTTGGCGTTCGGATTTGCCGCGAATTTGTTGCGGAGTGGCGAGTAAAGACCTGTTGAAGACCTTGTTATCGAACAAAGATGAGTCAAAGAAAGAAATTTAAGCGAATGGATTGCAAACATAGGTTAAACTAACTATACGCGCCAACTCCGAAAAAGGTTGTTGGTAACTGCCAGCCCGTAATCGGCGGCGCGTTTCTTCCATAATTCCGTATTCCTATATTCCTATATTCTGTCTTCTGTCTTCTACACTTCTGCTTATGAAACCACTCGCGTTCCTTCGCGTTCCGACGCGGCTATCTTTGTTCTGGAAACGACGCCGGGATTTGCTCTTGGGCAGCCTGGTCGTCGCGCTGGTTGGGTTCCTCACGCCCTGGCTGAACCAACGGGCGGTAGTGAGTCAGGTGGCGTGGGAGGTGTTCGAGCGGTTTTATAAAGCGCGCGATGTCCGTTCGATTGAGAACCGGGTTGCCGTTATCGCCGTAGACGATGAAGCGTACAGCCATTTCGAAATCAAAGAGCCGCTGTCGCGCAAGTATCTGGCCGGGTTGGTTTCCACGCTGTGCCAGAACAGCCATCCGCAGGCAATTGGCATTGACGTGCTGCTGGACGCGCCTTCTCCCCCCGGCCACGAATTTGAAGATGATATGCTGGAAGAAGCCTTACAGCTTGCGCAGGCGCGGCATGTGCCCGTCGTGATTGTCTGCAATCCCGAACCCGCAACGAATGAACCGCCGATTTTCCCTTTGCGCCGTTTCGCGCAGTGGTGCGATGTGGGCCATGCGCTGCTGCGCAAAGGCGAGGGCAGCGCGGGCGGGGAAGTGCGCGAGGTAGATTGGCTCAAACCGTTTCAACAGCAGATTATACCGGCGTTTTCCGCGCAGATTGCGGCGCGTACACAGGGCATCGGCGCGGGCGAAACCGAAGCGTGGGTGCGAAAAACCCTGCGCCCGCGCCGCGAATTCAGTCCCTACTTGTTCTTCATACCGAACGATGTTATCAAGTTCGCTGACATTCCCGCCGATGAGGTTGTACCGGAAAATTCAGCCGCGCTGCAAAGTTTTGACAACAAAATCGTTTTAATTGGGGCAACCGCCAAAGCCAGAGGCGACATACTGCAAGCGCCCCTGCGGCTGGAAAAATATCCTGAAGGCATGCCGGGGGTGTTCGGCCATGCGTTTGCCGTGACCACACTGCTGGGGCCGGGGCTGACGGTTCCTCCCGCCTGGTTCGAGTCGGGGCTGTCCATGCTGCTCGGCGGCCTGTTCTTGTGGATGCTGTACCGTGTTGGCAGCGCGCGAACCTTTATTTGGTCTGCCTTTGCGCTGTGTCTGCTGGCGGCTGTCACCCTGTTGCTTTGCTGTTTTACCGGTGTGCTGCTGAACTTTATCCCCTCGCTTGGCGCGATTTTCATTTGTGGTCTTGTCTGGTGGTATCGGCGCAAGCGTTATCTGAACGCCTGCTACGAATCGTTTCTTACCCGGCCTGTTGTGCGCGGCATCGGGCAGGTGAACGATATAAATGCGTTTCGCTCTACAACCGCGCCCGGCAGCATCCTGTTTTGCGATCTTATCGGCTACAGCAAGGCGTGTCGCCACCTGTCGCCCGAAGAAGCGATTCGGCTGGTCAACTACTATCTGTCGCCCGTTGCCGACATTGTACAGCAGTATGGCGGCATTCTGGACAAGTATCTGGGCGACGGCTGCTTCGCCTTTTTCGGCGTCGGCACGTATGGCGAAAAGTCGCTTTCCCCTGCCGCCGCCGCGCTCAACGCCGCCCGCGCCGCGTGGCGTATTCATCAGGAAATGGAAACATTGCGCACTCAGGCGGCAGCCAACAACGTGCCCGAACTGACGCTCAGTATCGGTATCCACACGGGGCCGCTGACAGCGGGACTGGTCGGCCCGGAAGGCCGCAAGCAGTTTACTGTCATTGGCGACTCGGTCAACGACGCCTGCCGCGTGGAAAGCATCGGGCATCAAACCGGCGTGACCCCGCCCTTCACCACCCGTATTCAAGTCTCAGAAGCCGCCGCCCACCTGCTTGCTGGCGTCGCCGTTCTGGAGTTAAAAAACTATACGCCCACGGAAAAATACTCTGCGCCCATCTTTGAACTGCAAAACCTTGTGGATTGACGATTGACGATTTTCGATTGCCGATTGGGGATTATCAGTCAGTGACAATCAAGCAGAAGGTTCCTCTGTTTGATTGTCTTCAACGAGATTTTCGGCGGCAGTGTTTGTCCACGTCAGGCTTTGGTGATTCCATGCCTGATGGAACGCGACATTGCCTGCCGCCGCAGAAAGTAGTGGCATCAAAAAGGAAATAAGCAGGTTTATAATCGCTTCAAACGAGGGTGTTTGATCGGCTGGCAGATTGCTTTTGGATACAAACTTCTGCCACTGAGCTTTGTTACTGGCATCCTCATAGTACGCAGGTGTGAGAGCAATGGGAAGCTGTGAAGGCAATTCCGTTTCCCGGCGCTCGAACGTGGCGGCAACTGCTTCCGCCAACAGCATACCGTCAAAATCAAAATGCGTTGCCAGATACCAAAGGTCATAAAAGTCCTTCAATCGGCTGTTTGCTAACGCCAATTTCACCATTGCCTGACACTTCTCCGCGACAACTGTTTCGCGTGGATACGTGAGCATCTTTGCGGCAGGCATGGCAAGCAGGGTAGGCAGTTCGGCTACCTGAGCCGCAGGGGTAATCGCGTCCCCAAAGCCTACATCTACCTGAACCGGTATTGTGATCCCACCAAGTTTAGCGGTTAGTTTGATACGAACACCTTCGTATTCTTCTCCTTCCTTAATGATTGCTCCTGTGACTGTTTCGGGCAAGTATTGAAGGCCGTCGTCTTCAACAGGCTCCTGACAAATCTGTTTAAACACATCTACGATATGAGACGTTTGTGGATTACCGTGACCAAGCAAGTCAAGGTCGCGCGTAGGTCTGTGTACTTCTCCGGTCCAATGGGCAAATAGGGTCGCTCCTTTAAGAACGAAACCTTGCGTATGAGTTGACAAACTGAGACGATAGAGCAGGCGCTCGTTGGCATAGCGTGTCAGCACCAACTGAAACTCCTCTTTGCGTTGTTTGCTGATTTGAAGCAGACGCGCACTAACGGATGCTGCCATATTGCGCGGACGTTCTGTACTCATACAAGCGCCTCCAGATAGGGTTTCATAACGCTAATGATGTGAACTTTCGCAGCGTACTGCCACAACTCGTCCATTGTGGCTCTTCGTTCGCGCCAACATTCGCGCAATGCTTCAAGAGCCACTTCCAGCCCGATTTTGTTTCGATAGCGGAAACAGTCGGCTACTGTTTTAGGAACGTTGTACACGCGAACAATACCCTCCGGCGCTTGATGTTCTTCAACACCCAACGACAACGCCTCTCCCGAAAACCGAACAATCTTAACAGGCGGGTAGTCAATACGGGGCAGATGCGATTTTGGATGTACTGCCATCCAGACTTGATGTGGGCTTTGCGTTCCAAGATTATGAAAGCGCAACGCCGTCAGGAGACACAGAACTCCATTAGGAACTCTTTTGCATACCTCAGCAAGCGAGTAATTTTCTGAAATTTCCGCATCGGAAAGAATGTAGATGCCACGTCCTGAACGTTGCATCTGCCCGCCCTCATAGAGACGTTGAAGATACACAGAGGGGATGTTTAGTTCCCTCAAGTCTCGTGGACGAATCATTCCCTGCTGACGCGCAAGTTGAATTATCTGCTCTGTGCGATCTTTGCTCATTGTTCTATAATGTCGTTAGTTAGGTTTGTCTACCGACATTATAGAACAACTCGGCTCTGCTTGTCTAGGGAGAGCAGCATTGGTCGTAGCAGGCGCAAGGCTGGGAGGTGCGCCATGCCCAGCCGCTGTCGCCATAGGACCAGTGCCACCATTCTTCGGGGTAGTTGGAAAATCCGGCGTGTACCATAGCGGCGAACAGCATTTGACGGTGCAGGGCGGCTTGGGGAGAAAGGTGGGCGTAATCGGCGCGGGTTGCGGCAAGGGTAAACGGCCCCATGTCGGCGCGTTTGCCCTGCGGCGTGAGCAGGCCGACATCTACGGCTCCACCTGTGGTATGTGGCGGCGGAGCGAGTGTGTCGGATGCGGCCACGTATTTATTGGCGGCATCATGGACGTAAGCGCGGGAGCGGAAGGGATGCAGCAGGCGGGACACGCAAAGAGCAATGTGAAACAAACGCGCCTGCTTATCGGGACTGCGGTACGCATCGCCTACGCGCAAGCGATAGCCGGGATGATGAATTTCCAGCCATGCCTGCGCATCATTCAGCCGTTGTGCCGCGCCGGAGCGAAGATAGAGGGGGCGCGTACCGACTTCTACATTGGGGCAAAATTGGCGCAAATCCACCAGCGGTTCGCCACACTCCACAATAGGAACCCGGTCTAAATCGGCTATGGTTTCGGTAGGCATGAAACCGTTGCTCAGTTCTTTTCGTGTTCCGGCTTGAGGACGCGGAAGATGGGAGCGGATGTTTTCAGGGGCATTGCGCCTTCTTTCCAGCCTTTGCGCGGCATCACGAAGCAGTGGTCGCGGGGCACGAGCAGTTCTTCCTCGCACCAGCCGTCTGTGATAATCATCACGGGCGCGGAGGCGGGAAAGTCCGGGCGGTTGAGCAGGTAGTTGATGGCGGGCTGCAAAACGGTTCCGCCCCGGCCCTGCACCGGGAAAATGCCGCGCAGATCGGTAGGACACAGAAAGCCCCGGTCATACGGCGCGGCGTCGCACAACACCAGGCGGACGGCAGGCACTTCGCGGGCTTCGGCATACGAAGCAATCGCGCCCAACGCCCGGCCCAAAAGTTCCCGGTCCATCGAGCCGGACGTGTCCAAAACCACGCCGAACGTGCAGGCGTCGCGCCACTCCTGCGGCATATAACGGGCGGGGCGCGGTATGTCGGGCGTGGACGCCTGCCGCCGAGACGCGCGGGCATACGAGCGCAGGCTTTCGCGCACAATGGGAACGTGCGCGTCCATCCACTGCGCCAATTCTACGTCCCAGGGCACGGGCGGCGTGAACAGGGATTTGATTTCTTCAATCAGGCCGGCAGGCATTGTGCCGCGTCCGTAGTGCTGACAGGCCAGCCCCGACGCCATGCACCGCCGGTACACATCGTCCAGCGTGGACACTTCGCCCCGGTAAATGCGCCGCTCGTCCAGCAGCACGTCGCCCTTTTTGCCGCCGAAACCAACAAGATTTTTGCACTTACGCGGATCGCGTCCGAGCAGGTCATACACTTCTTCCGCCGACATGCCTTTCAAGCGCGGATCGTACAAGCCGCCGATACGCGGAAACTGCCCGATTCCCATTTCCACCAGCCAGCCGTTTATTACAAAATCAGCGGATAGATTCCAAAGGTACGGGTCACGGCCCTGCAAGCGGGCATGGTGCAAAAGCGCGACGTGCAGCAGTTCGTGAACGTACACGAACAACACTTCCTCCTGCGACAAGCCGCGCCCCGTGTGGAAATAGATTTCGCCCAACCCCGCGTTTACGGCTGCGACGGGAATGTCCATGCGGTCGCACATCGCGCCATCCGCAATCACCCGGAGTTGCGCGGCAAGCGCCCCTAAAAGCGGCAGTTCGTTCATTACCCAGCGCTTGGCGTTTTCTAATGGACGCCACGTTTTATTGCGCTCCGTTTCCGCCACTCCGAGCGTTTCCGCCGCTTCCTCTACCGCTCGTTCCACGCCCATGCGGATGCCTTCCGCCAGCAGCATTTCATAATCGCGCCTGTCTCCGCCCCGCTGATACAATTCGCCGATGGAGCGGGATACGGAAGCGCGGGGTTCGCGGCGCACAATGTCCGAACGCCCCGCGCCCGCATACGTTTTCACATTGGCAAGCGCCCGTTTGTCCTCGGCAAGCAGGTCGTAAATGGCGGTTTCCGTCATGCCGATGAAGGCCGTATCTACGCCGTAATCGTGCGGCGCGTGTCCCAAACGCAACGCGAGGGCGAGATTGTCTGAAGCGTGTTCGCAGGCCAGCGTCCATAGCAGGGCGTGTTTGCCAATTGGAGCGTCGCCGTGTCCCAAACCAATATGCAGCAGCAAATGCGCGAGAATAAACGTCCACTCCGCTTCGCCCAACTCCTGCCGCCGATGCGGATTGACCCACAGCGCGTTGGCAGACGGCGACACGCACCCGATAGACACGTCACTGTCTGACTCGTCACACTCCAGCAAGGTCACGTTTGCCAGAAGCGGCGACAGCACGGAGCGGTGCAGTTGCGAACACGCGCCCCGTATCTGCAGCCGCGTCCGCGCCAGACGGTCTTCCTTATGCTGTTCTTTTTGTTTGCGTTCCTTGCTCATTTTCGATTGACGATTTTCGATTTTCGATTTTCGATTGTGGATTTCGGATTGTGGTTCGGCTTCTGTCTTCTGTCCTCTGTCTTCTTTTCTTCTCTTCTTCTTTTCTTCTTTTCTCTCCCCTGCTCTTACTTAACCGCTACGCGCTGTGCCAGGCGGGGCAGGTCGCGTACCACTTCCACGAGGAACCAGGGCGGCAGGTTGCGGGCGGAATCACCCATTTCTTCGGCTACCATCACCGTCGTCATTTCTACGCTGATGTCGCACAGGTCTACCAGGACGCGCTTGGCCTGCGTGACCATCTGGCGGTGGGCGGGGCGCACATCGTCGCGTTCCGGCGGCAGGGTTTTGGCGAGTTGGGCGCGAATGGACTGCACAATAAAGTAGAGTACGTCCCGGTCATCAGCGGCGCGGGGCAAAGCCTGTTCGCCACTCAGGATCTTTTCGATGCGCAATGTGCCCATCAACTGCTTGATGAACGCGCCGAAACTGCGGGCGTGGCTTGCGCTCAAACAGCCTGATGCCAGCATTTCGATCTCATCCGCGTTGACATCCGAACCGTAGGCAAGCAGGGCGTCGCTTAGAATGTGCCACGAGCGCGGTGTGCTGAACGTTTCCTCGGTTTTGGGCGGCTGCGCGGCCAGATGGTCGGGCCGAGTCTCGATGTAGCGGATAATCCACTCGTGAACGCCCTGCGCATACGCCCAATCCAGCCAGTCGCGGGCAGTCGGCTTTAATTCGACGTGCAGCATCCGGTTCATCAGGGCGGACGACATGGGCTTGACAATCGCCTGATCCTGCGCCCGGTTACCGGCTCCGACAACAACCGAACCGGGCGGCAAATAATATTCGCCAAGCCGCCGGTCATTAATCAGGCTGTAGAACGCTTTCTGTACCTCGAACGAGCAGGCGTTGAGTTCGTCCACGAACAGCAGGTACGCATTGTCGCGGGCAATCATGCGGGGCGGGCAGAAAACGGAACGCCCGTCCTCAATGCGCGGTACGCCGATCAAGTCTTCGGGAGCCAGTTGCGAACCGAGCAGGGAAACGCAGTCCAGCCCAACATCCCGCGCGAACCGCTCGACAAGGGCCGATTTGCCGATCCCCGGCGGCCCCCAGATAAAGACCGGGCGCGTCATGGCGACATTGAGAAGCAGTTTGTTCAATTGAGGCGGTGTAATTACTTGCATGGTTTCGTATCAAAAGCGTGTATGAAAAGCGTAAGCGGATGCTGCGTACAGCGCGACATGGGTATTCGCACTCTTTGACGGCAAGCGACGAGAATAAGTTGCATCGTGCCTGTGTCGTACCGGCATCTTGAATTGCTCAACATCTGTAAACCGAAAGACACTACAAGAAAGAAACCGCAACAATCGTCCTGAATTGCAACGTATCTTAAATTCAAAGAGGAGTTCAAGCCCCGTTTAACGAATAGGAAAGATGTGTGCTTCAGTCGGTGAAAGGATATTCTGCCATGAAATACGCTTGCGGCCTGTTTGCCGCGCTATTGCTGCTCGGCGCGAAGTCGGAATGGAGCGCTTTGTCCGCGCCTGCGCCCGCCAAATCCAACCCTGCCAGAACAACATCGGCTATCAAGCCCTTGGCGTTTGTCAGCAGGGCGGGTGGGACAAAAACGACGGTGAAAAAGGATGCCGCGCGATATGAGGCGAATTGGGCGTCGCTGGACACCCGGCCCATCCCGCAATGGTACAAGGACGCCAAGTTCGGTATTTTTATCCATTGGGGCGTGTACTCTGTGCCGTCGTGGGGCAAAAAGGGCACGTATGCCGAATGGTACTGGAACTACCTGCACGATCCCAACAACCCCACGCGGCAGTTCCACGACCAAAATTATGGCAAGGATTTCCCCTACGAGAACTTCGCGCCGATGTTTAAGGCCGAACTGTTCAATCCGCAGCAGTGGGCGGACGTGTTTGCCCGCAGCGGCGCAAAATATGTTGCCCTGACTTCCAAGCACCACGAAGGGTTTTGCCTGTGGCCGAGCAAAGAATCAACGCGGGATTGGGGGCGGGCGTGGAACAGCGTGGACACCGGCCCGCACCGCGACCTTGCTGGCGATTTGAGCGCAGCCGTCCGCGCCAAGGGCCTGAAAATGGGCTTTTACTACTCGCTGTACGAGTGGTACAACCCGATTTATAAATCCGACTTTGCCCGCTTCCGGGACGAGCATTTTTTCCCGCAGTTCAAGGATTTAGTCACGCGCTACAAGCCCTCCATTATCTTTGCGGACGGCGAATGGGAACACACCTCTGCGGAATGGCACACGCCCGAACTGATGGCGTGGCTTTACAATGACAGCGGGGTTGGCGACGATGTGGTCATCAACGACCGGTGGGGCAACGACACGCGGGGCAAGCACGGCGGGTATTACACGACGGAATACGGCGGCTTTACCGACTTCAAGGCCGACGCCACCGCGCAGCACAAGTGGGAAGAAAACCGGGGCATCGGAGCCAGCTTCGGCTACAACCGCAACGAGGATTACGACAACTACCGCAGTACGCCTGAATTGATACGGCTGCTCATCGGCATGGTCAGCCAGGGCGGAAACCTGCTGCTCGACATCGGCCCGACGGCGGACGGGCGCATCCCGGTCATTATGCAGGATCGGCTTATCGGCATGGGCGAATGGCTGAAAGTAAACGGCGAAGCGATCTATGGCACGTCGCCAAGTCCGTTCGGCAGCCAGAAATTCGATTGGGGCGCATGTACCGCCGGTCCGGGCAAAATCTACCTGCACCTGTACAAGCGTCCCGGCGACACGCTCGAACTGCCTGGCCTGCAAAACAAGATTACATCTGCCTACTTTCTGGCCGATTCCGCGCGCAAAGCCATTCCGGTTAAAAAGTTGAAAACCGGCATTGCCCTGCACATGCCTGACCACCTGCCGGACAACGCCGCGTCCGTGCTTGTTCTCAACATAGAAGGCCAGCCCGACATCGTTTCTCAGGCGGCAAAGTAGCGCCAATGCCCATCTTCAGGGAGGCAATATGAATCTGTCAGATGAGATTGCCAAATTTCAGGGACTGCGCGACAGCGGAACGCTCACAGATGCCGAGTTCGCGCGGGCAAAAGCCCGTGTTCTCAACAACGAACAGGCCGCGCCACCCTATTCCGACGCGGCCTCTGAACGCCGCCTGATGCTCATCGAACTGCAAATCAGAATTACGCAGTCGGATCGTGAGTGGGAATTGGCGCGTGAAGGGTACATGGTTTCGAGCCGCTATGGTACTCGTTATATTCCCAGGCAAGGTGAAAGTGTGCTTGGCGGCGTTACTGTTGTCATAATCGGCACATTCTGCTTGTTTATAGCAGTTTCAGCCGGTAAGATGGCCTCTTTTGCGCTTTTTGGCGTTGTTCTTATCGTGGCTGGCATCGCCAGTGGAATTCGTAATTTCAGCAGGGCGAGTAAGTACCAGCAAGACGAAGCAGCCTATCAGCAACGTCGCGCGGCACTCGTGGCACAGCAGGAAGAATTGCAGCGAAGCGCGCGATTTGCGGCAAGTAGTTGACGGGTATGCTCACAAGAATGGAAGAAATTAGTTTTACGGCTGATCGCTTTTGGTCAGACAGACAAGGAATACGAACGAATATGCCTCATGCTAGATTTAGCGGCGAAGAAATAGTACGACGCGGTGAAGAATTGTACGCTCAAAACATTAGTTCTAAAGTTGAAACCGAAGAAAACATCGGCAAGATTGTTTCGATTGATATTGAGACAGGCGAATATGCCGTAGACTCTGATCCGGTTGTAGCCGGATTGCGCGTACAAGCCAAACATCCTGACGCTGCTATCTACGGCAAGCGCATCGGGTATAACGCCGCTTTCGCCCTCGGAGGTACACTAACAAGGACTATGCCTTTACTCAAGGTATAGCGCAGTAATTATCGAAGATGTTTTTTCTTGAGGAGAATTGAGGAGGACAGGATGCGCTCACGTTTTTCACGCCGCGAATTTACGCAGATTTCCGGGACGGCGCTGCTGAGTTGGACGCTTGGCAACGCCGAGGCTGCCGCTTACGGGCAGACGCCGCCCGCGCCCCGCCCGCAACCGCGCATGAGCGCCGACGACGCGCTGAAAGAGATGATGGACGGCAACGCTCGCTTTGTCAAAGGCGAACTGCGGCATCCCCGCGCCCGCCCCGAAGATTTCAAAGCGGTTGCGGCGGGCCAGAAGCCCATCGCGGCCCTTATCGGCTGCGCGGATTCGCGCGTTCCGCCGGAAATTCTGTTCGATCAGGGCATTGGCGACCTGTTTGTGATCCGGGTGGCCGGCAATGTCGTCAACAGCGCGGGAGCTGTCATTAAAGCCAGCATCGAATTCGCGGTAGAGCAGGTCGGCGTCCCGCTGATCGTAATTCTGGGGCACAGCAAATGCGCGGCGGTACGCGCTGCCGTACAGTATCGGCATGACCGGCACAGCCTGCCGGGTTCCATCACCAGTCTGGTTCACATGATCGAGCCGGCGGTCATCAAAGTGGAACACGAGACGGGCGACCTGCTGGAAAATTCTATTCGCGCCAATGTTCAGTTGGGCATGGAGCAGTTGCGCAATCTGAAGCCCCTTGTCTCGGAGCATGTCCGGCTGGGGCATGTCAAGATCGCCGGCGCGGTCTACGATCTGGAAACCGGCAAAGCGAACATGGTGACGGGATGACAACCGGTTTGAATTCGTATTCGCGCAAGTGTCTTTGCCTGCGGGCGCTGCTGTCGCTTTTTGTGTTGTGCGGGCTGCTTTGCGCCACGTCGCAAGCGCAGGCGCAGGCTTCCCGCGCCTGGCCTGTGGCAAAGGCGAATGACTGGCAGCAAAAGCATGGCTGGCTGGTTGGCTGTAATTTCTCCCCTGCCTATGCCATCAACCAACTGGAAATGTGGCAGCCGGAAACGTTCGACTTGAAGGCCATCGACCACGAACTGGATTTGGCCGAAGGGTTGGGCTTCAATTCCGTCCGCGTGTTTCTGCATGATCTGCTGTGGCAGCAGGATGAGCGCGGCTTCCTGAACCGCATGGACAAATTTCTTGCCGCTGCGGACAAACACCATATCGGCGTGATGTTCGTGCTGCTCGACGCCTGCTGGAACCCGTTTCCCAAAATCGGAAAGCAGCCCGAACCCCGCCCGCATGTCCATAATTCCGGGTGGGTGCAGTCGCCGGGGCAAACCATTCTCAGCGCTCCCGCCCGCTATGAGGAACTCAAGCCCTACATCACGGGCGTCTTGCGCCGATTTCGCAATGACCGGCGCGTACACGCCTGGGACTTGTTCAACGAGCCGGATAACGATACGGGCGCGGCGTACAAGAACATCGAAATAACAGACAAGCCGCAAAAGGCGCTTGCCCTGCTGCAAAAAGTCGTAGGGTGGGCGCGGGACGTAAAGCCCTCGCAGCCGCTGACCATTGACGTATGGTACGGCGAATGGGGCGTGGGGGCAAAACTGAACCCGATGCAGAAGTTCTCGCTGGACAACTCCGACGTGATCAGTTTTCACAGTTACGGCAGCGCGGACGAACTTATAAAGCGCATTGCGGAACTGCGGCATTACAATCGCCCCATTCTTTGCACCGAATACATGGCGCGTCCGCAAGGCAGCGCGTTCGATCCGCATCTGGCTCTGATGAAAGCGCAGCGCGTGGCCGCTTACAACTGGGGCTTCGTGTCCGGCAAAACGCAAACCATCTATCCCTGGGACTCGTGGACGCGGACATATACCGAAGAGCCGCCCGTCTGGTTCCACGACATCTTCCGCCCGGACGGCAGCCCCTATCGCCCCGAAGAAGTCACCTACATTCGCCGCACAACGGGCAAAGCGGAAACGCCTTGATCAAGAAAACGCTATTCTCCCGCCGTTCCCATTGGCTTGCCGGGAGAAGGGTGTGTTGTCGGCGTATCAGCGCGGGCGCTGCGGATTAATGCCCCGCCGATGAGAATAAAAATCACGCCGGAAAGCAGAAACGCATAGTCGGCGATGGACAATCCCATTCGCTCAATGACATGGTGAAGCTGGAGAAGGTGATGGTCAATAAGGCCCTCCACAAGATTGAATATGCCCCACCCCAGTATCATGCCGCCACTCAGGGTACGTCCTGACCAGGGCACTTCCGGTTTTTGCCCCGCCCGCCACAGCATTGCCAGCCCCAGCATCACCGTCAGCCAGCAAAAGGCATGAAAAATACCGTCCCAAACCATGTTGATTTCCACGTTCGCTAACGTGGTTCGTACCACTTTGGCGGACAGCATGTTATGAAGTTGCAAAATCTGATGAAACACAATGCCATCCACAAAGCCGCCCATGCCGATGCCGAGAAATGTGGCGGCAGCCGTAAGCGGGCGGAAATTCACTTCTGCGTTAATCGTTCCTTCTGGCAATGCGTTCCTCTTTCAAAAGTATTCATCGAACATGCGAGTTCATAGTAAAAGCGGCTTGCGTAATTGGTGATCTGGCTCCGCGATGCGTGTTGTGTCCCATTTTTTACTCTGTGGCTTGCCAGACACCATTGTTCCTTGCCCTTATGTACTTTTAAGCAACCAGTTCCATCTGTCCAGTTTGCCGGAAGTTGAGCAACCCGGCAATGACACAGAAGACGCTTTCATGGTCGTCGAACTTGCCGCGCCACACTTGGGCCATACTCTGCCACTTCTTGAGCCGGGCAAAATGATGCTCCACGTAAATGCGTTGGGTGGAGAGCATGTAATTATAAGCGCGTTCGAGGATGTTCTGCTCTTGATTGCGCGGCTTTTTGATCGGCTGCTGCACGTCCAGCTCAGGATGCGCGGTGTCCGTGCCTTCATAGCCTTTGTCCAGACGCACTTTGAGGCCGGAAGGCATCTGCGGCAGAACGCCCGAAGCGCGCAGCACGGTCATGTCGCTAATACAACCGGGCAAGCCGCCGAAGACATGGAGAATGCTCGTCTTGGTAGCGACAATCTGGGTCTTGACGGTATGGTCTTGCTGTTTGCCACTATACGCCAGTTTGCGCTTGAGTTTGTCCGTCGGCTGTGGAATGGATTGCTCCGTGGCGTCGAGAAGCACTTCCTTGATCTCGGGATACGCGGCCAAGAGTTCTTCGAGAGTGCCAATGCGCTTGCGCCGCTTCTGTGTGCCCGCGTGGTCGGCAGAAGGCTGCCCGCTGGGGAGGGGTGACGTGTCGGCAGGTGTGTCGCTTGCCAGATCACGTAGGGGCGCATCCCGCAAAGGTGTGGGCAGCACTTCCTGCAAGATCGGCAGCAAGCGCTCGTGCAATTCGCGGCTGATGTTGCTCTCGTCCAAGTCAAAGAGGTAGCCGAGCAAACTCTGCCCGACGTACAAACGCAGGTACATCAGTCCCATCAGCAGCCGTTCGGGCAACGCGAGGCGAAACGGATGCCCGGAGGTGAGCGCGCCGTGACGCTGCGGACGTTGCCGCTTGGCGAGTTCCATGGCTTCATACGCCGGAGCGACTTGGGCGAGGAGCGTGTCGAACTCCGCGACGCACAGACCCGTGAATGCCTGAAAGTGGCGCGGCTTGCGCCGTAACTTGGTTAAGGTAAGCATAGGCTGATTTTACCCTATTACGCAAGAGGCTTTAAGTTGACAAGGAGTTAGGGTTAATCAAGAATGACGGGAAACGAGGAGCGCTTTCGCGTCGGGAGGCCATAGTACAGCAAGGCTCCAATCAGCAGGCAGACGGGAAATGGCGCGAGGACGAGGAACAGATTGACGCCGAAATGTCGGTTGAAAACGCCTTCGCGCACCAGTTTGCCGCTTGCCGTATCGCAAAGCGGGCAGGCAAGCGCGGGCGCTGCTGAAAGGCCCAAGCAAAGCAAAAAAGAAGTAAGCCGCCAGAGCAGGCGCATTGTTTCCTCCTGAATGGGCATATTCTAGGGTTACGCGCAACAAATGTTAATCGTTCGGAAGGAGTTTCCCCCTATCGGTGTTAATACTAACTTAATGATTTTAACATTAGAAGGAGGAGCGACATGAAGGATAAGACGGCTAAGACGGAAACGCGCCCCGCGAAAAGGAAAGGAAGCGGCAAGGCGCAGGAGAACGGCGCGAAACATAATACCATTCACATACCTGACGCGCAGGAGACTGGCGCAAACAACAACGCGACTACAATGAAATCCGGCAATACAATGCCATCCGCCAATACTGCGGAAACTGCGAATATCGTGGAAACCCCAAACGTGTCTGCGCCCGAAACCGCGTCCCCGCCTGTCGTTTCCTGCGCGGAAAATGGCGTTTGGAGGGAGCGCCGGAGTTCCTGCCCTGTCCTGACCCGAACTCCGCAGAAGCGTTTACACTCGCCCTGGCGGATGTCGCCACGCCGCGCCCCAATGCCAACAAGAACGTCCTGACGTTTCATGCCGTCGGCTGTTCCGCCAACTTTGAAGAGCATACCGCACAGCAGGCTGTCGCCGCCGCCATGACCACGCAGTTGACCGACCCGACAAGCGGCCATATCAACACGCCTGCCGTGCCTGCCTCGTTTCTCTATCTGCTGGGCGATGTGGTATATAAGCCAACCGAGCAGATGAAGTACGATCAGGGCAACATGTACCACGAGCAGTTTTATACGCCGTTTTCCGCGTACAACCGCCCGATTTTCGCCATTGCGGGCAACCACGACGGCAAAATCCATTTCAAGGACGGCAACCCGGCAAACCAGAGCGCCGCGAATGTGGACAATCCGAAAACCGCGCTGACCCATTTCTTCAAGAACTTTTGCAGTTACGGCATTGCGCGGGGCAGCAAATCCCCGGACAACGCTGTGGACAACCGCCCCGCCATGATTCAGCCCTATATCTACTGGCGGCTGGAAACCGAGCAGGCCAGCATCGTCGGGCTTTACACCAATGTGGCGAACGGGGGAATTCTGGACGATCCGACAAGTACGCTCAGTTTAGACGATCCGAATTATGAGCAGCGCGCCCCGCAGTATCGCTGGCTCGTCCGTCAGTTGAAAGACATTCGGGCGCGAAACGACGCCCGCCAGAAGCAGGGACAGGAGCCAAAAGCGGTTCTGCTGACCGTACACTATCCGCCATACTCCTACACGGCGAATTTTGGAGTGCGGGGCGATCCGAAACTGGCAAACGTCGTGAATCCAGGCAACGCGACCCCGCCGCCCCATGCCGACAACGCCGCGCCCTTGGCGAACGTGCTGGAAAAAGCGTTCGATTCCGCCAAACAATGGCCGGACGTTCTCCTGTCGGCGCATGTCCATTCCTATCAGCGCCTGACGTACCGATATGCGCTCAAGGACGGCAGCCGGGCAATGCCCTGTTTGATTGTGGGGGGTGGCGGGCATACTATCGAAGGCATGGGAACGCCGTGTAATCAGCCCGAAGGAGCGGAAGAAGTGCGCTGGACGCCCGCGCATAAAGACCCCGCCGCCATTCCAATGCAGCCGCCACCCGGCCTGACGATACGCGGGCATCTGACGCTGGAAGATTACAACGACGCCAAGTTTGGCTTCCTGCGCGTAACCATTGCGGGGCGCAAACTTACGGGCGAGTATTTCACCGCCTACACCGGCCCGCTAAAATGCGTAGACCACTTCACCCTCGACCTGAACTCCCACCAGATTACCTAAAGCCTACATTGCCCCTCAACCCCTAACCCCTTCTCCCAAAAAGCGTGGGAGAAGGGAAACCAGATCAATCTTGCAGCAGCCTGCTGCAAGATTGACGCCACCCAGACATCTAATTGTGCAACAGCCTGTTGCACAATTGAGGCGATGAAGGATTTAGTTTCTCACTGTTTATCAGGGTTTGAGCAGGAAGCCGTCAATGCCGACGTAGTAGCCGTTGGAACGCGCATCCTTGCCCGTGATTTCCAGTTCGATTTCGTTTGCGCCGGTTCGGAGGGTGACGCGGCCAAGCGACAAGGGACCAGAAGTTTTTACGCCGGGGGAATAGCCGTCGAAGTCGCGCAGGGTTCTGCCGTTGACGCGGATGCGGTACTGCCCGTAATCCGTCGCCTGCGTGAAATAGCCGACCAGTTCATACTCCTTGGTTTCGGGCGCGTTCAGTTTCAACGTCAGTTTCGCGCCCGGTGTCTTAGGCGTCCAGAATAAATGCGCGTCGCCGCTCCATTCGTCCGGCTGATCGCCTACGTCCTGAGCGGCAACCGCGCCTTCCGTCGCTTTCGCGCTTGCAACCAAACTTTCGCCTTCGATGATGCCGGGAAACTCGCTGCCCGTGCCCCGTATGGACGCCTGCTCTTCGCCGTCCACGTAAATGTACTCATCCCCTTCCAGAAAGCCAAGCCCGTGCCCCTTCATGCGCTGCATTTCCAACAGCGTGCCGACGTACTGCCTCCTGCCGGTCGTTTCCAGAACGGGAACCGGCTTGCCTTTTTCCGCGCGTGACCGCCGGAACTACTTGGTAAACTATTTTACTGCAAGCGTTGAAAATTCCCGGCAGGGCAAAACAAGCGCTCTGCGGACGCGATACTGTTATCTGAATGGTGCGTCCGCAGGACGCTTGCACTTTTGTGCCGGGGATTTTCAATACCCGGGTATTTGGAACAGGCTTTAATTCGCTCTGCGCTTTTGGCGGCGGGCCAGCAGGAACGTGGACATGCCTGCCGCCACAAACAGGCACATGCTGCCCGGTTCGGGAACGGCGGTCACGGTGATTCGGCCTACCGGCAGTAACGTGTTCCACGCGAAGGCGCTGAGGAAGCCGCCATTCAAACCCTGAATACCAGGGTGCAGCGTAATCACGCCGTTTTCGGCGGTATGGCCGCTGGGGATGCTGTTCCAGAAAACAAGGTCGGTTTGCGCTTCAGTATTGACTTCCGTGCCCGCGTCGTAAGCGTAAATGTCGAACGTTTCAGAGCCGCCCGGCAAATTGAACAGGTTGATGCTGTCCAGGCCGGAAAAGCCGTCGTTGGTGCGAACCAGCATAAACTCGCCGGACAATAGTGGGTGCGCGGCATCGGTGGCGATGTCGAACGAAACGCTGGTCTGCGAGGGAACCCAGTTCATAATCGGGAACGGGGGCGTGAAATTCGCGGGCGCATCCCCGTTGTGGTTGTGCCACTGATTGGACGGATTGGCATTGGGGTTGGCAACTTCGCGGACGGACAACACGCTGCCGTCGCCGCCGTTACTTGCCAGGTGCGAGTTCAGATTGCCGACAAGGTACGTCGGGTTGCCGAAGTTGCCGGGCTGCTTGGTCAATCCGTTTTCCGCAACGGACTGCGTCCCGGTAGACGCCGCCTGCCCCAGTCGCCACATGGTAAAGTTGCTGTCGTGGGTGGCAAAAACCGGCTGTGTGAAAACCTGCGAAGAAAAATCGTTTTTCGCCCGGTACATGGGGGCTTTGGGCGGGTTGATGGTATCCGTCGCGTCGAAGTTGATGGTGGGCGTGAGATTGGTAAGCGTGACTTCAAAGGTTGAGAGTTGAGCGTTGGCGGGCTTTATGAACATTCCCAGCGCCATTGCGATCAATGGCGCGACAGCGCGTAGTCGCATATCGTGATTCTCCTGTGATCTTGTCCTGCGATTTCAGGTACAGGGCAGTTTCAATGCCCAAAGCCAGAGCGCCGGTTCGCGCTCTGGCAGTGTAAAGAAACGGCTTCCCGATGGCGCAAGGCCAACATTGCGCAGGTCACCCCCCGCTAAAACGGGAAGCCATTCGTTACGGGTTCTTACTCGCTGGCGTCGCCGCCCAGATTGACGGTGACGATGCCCTGCGGACGCGCCGCTTTCGGCACGGGCAGGGTGATGGGCGAGCTGTTTACTTCCACCAGCCGACCCTTGTTTCCGATTGCCAGCACGTGCAGGACGTTGCCCTTGCCGATTGTCGTGTCTGTCGTGATACGCTGATCCAGCACGTACAGGTATTTGTTGGTGGATTCCAGCGCCAGCCGGAAGGCTCCGGCAGGTCCGGCGAACTTGTTGCCCGGATCGGTAATCGGCGTCAGGGACAGGTGGAACACTTCGGTGGGATTGAGCGGATCGTCCAGGTTGTAGGTGGACACGCTGTTGTCGAAAGCGTCCGTCACGTACAGCCAGTTCGCAGTCGGGTCCACAATGGACCAGCAGGGCGCAGCGCCGGAGTTCTGGATGGCGCGCAGGAAGGTCAGCTCGCCCTTATCGTCGTACACGTACACGCCGATCTGATCGTAGGTGACGAAGTTGACGTACAGCACCGGGAACGTTGGGTGGATGGCGGCATTAAGCGGCAGATTGCCCGCGTCCGGCAGGAACGCATTGGTTGGCGGGGTGTAGACGGGCAGCTTGCGGGGCGAACCCGGCGCGGCCACCAGCTTGCCGTTGTTCTTTATTTTGAAGGCATCCAGCGCGCCGCCGAATAACTGTGTGCCGAACAGCAGGGAGCCATCCGGCGAAGGGAGGGCAATCGTGGGCGAGGAGCCTGCGGCGATTTCCACCGTCGAACCCGCAAGCGGCGAAATCGCGCCGTTGTTGGCGACTTTGAAGACCGTATAATTGGGCTTCACGGTTGTCGCGCGGCCCGGGTCGCCGCTCTTGTTTACGACATACAGGTAGCCGTTCACGAGCGCCAGGCTGACGGGATTGTTGCCGCCACACGCGAAGGGAGAACCCGGCACTTTCGTCAGACTGCCGTCGGTGTCAATGCGGAACACGGCAATGGTATCGCTGCCGGGATTGACGCAGTACAGGAACTTCTTGTCCGCGCTGACAATCAGGTCGCGGTCGGCGTCGTTGGGGCCGATAATCTGGCCGGGGTTGCCGACGCCGGTTCCGCCGGTGAGATAGGACGCGAGCGGGGTCAGGCTGCCATCGTTTTCGCGGTGATAGGCCAGAATCTCGTTCTTGTTGGCGTTAGGGTTGTTGGTACAAACGTAAACGATGACGTTGGGTTTGGCGGCATAGGCGGGCCTGGCGGAAAAGGCTGCCGATACCATCACGGCGAACAGGGTCACGAGGGTAAACAGAAACCGATTTGCGCATACGCGCCCTCCAGCGCGACTTGCGACGTTGCAATGCTGCTGCATGTTTTGATCCTTCCTTGAGTGACTCTTGCGGAGACACTCTCCTGGAGTAACTTTCTTGAAGTAACTTTCTTGAAGTAACTCTCCTGGCGTATTTCTCTTCCCGGCGTCAGCGCCGAAAAGTGGTCTGTAGAACCGCGTCAGACGGCGGTTCTTTTTTAACGGCCCTGCCCAACTTCGCGCAGGCTGTCAAATTGGCGCGGCGTCAAAGCGCCGCGATACGAACAGGGCTGTCGAACGCGGAATGACAGGGTCCTGCTCGAAAACTGAAGATTAACGAACCTGTCTGCGGCGGCGAGCGAGCAAACCCATCCCGAACGCGCCCAGGCCGGCAAACAGGGCGCAGGCGGAGGGTTCCGGGACGGCTGCGCCCCTGCTGCGCGCGACGAAATTCTCAAACAAGATCGCGTTGTTCTTGTTGCCCGCATACGTCGCGGGCGGAACAAGCAGGTTCGTGAACAGCACGTCTGTGGCAATCAGGACGCTTCCGGCTCCCGGCCCCAACGCCTCCGGCTCGATTTCTCCGAGTTCGGCGATTTTGTGGTTGGCTCCGAGGATCGTGGTGTGGCTGCCCGGAGTCAGGGTTTCCGCTTCCGTAGACGCGAACCGGACGCCGAAATCAAGCGCGCCGAACGGCCCCTGCGTTGCCAGCCCCGAACCCTTGATTTTGCCTGATTTTGCCCTTTGCGCCCCACCCGAAGGATTGCCGATCTTGCCGCCGTCCAGCGCCTTCACCAGTTTGTTCGCGCCGAGAAAGGAAAGCGTATCCGAAGTGATAATCAGGCTGTTGCCGGACAGCACGAAATTACGTAGCGCGCTTACTTCGGCGTTGGAAAGCGAGTCGGCTTCCGCCACAATGAAAACATCAATGCCGCTCAGGGAGGCCGTATTCGCCTTCTTAATATCCGGCGCAAACGTCACGGTTTCCGGCATCAGCCCCGCCGACCCAAAATTAGCCGGGTTTGCAAGGTCAGCGCGAATGTTGGAGTAGGCGCTGCCGGAAAAGGGGCGCGGCGTACGCGAAGCATCAAAAGAGCCGAAAACAATCTGCGCTTGCGCACAGGAGGAAACAATCCCTGTGAGAAGGATGCCAAGTGACCATCCATAAAAGCGAATCCGCATTGAGACACTCCTCCTGCGATAAGAACATAGATGTGTAATGGAAAGTTCACATCTATTCAGATATTTATATTGCAAGATTCATGCCAAAACGCGCATTTTTACCTGTCTAACCTGATTAAATTAGATTTAACGGGTTAAAATTACTCTTTAAGCGTAAATTATAGTATTCTTATCAGGTAGGTTTTTATAAGCGCCTGCCCGTTCTATAGGCTGAAATCACGAGAACAACGCTGTTGTCAGAAATCAGCCCTGCAAAAAAGATCAGGCAAAAAGGATCAGGCAAACTCGCTGAACGCTGCCTGCTTTCAGGAACGGTAGCGGCGTTCGGCTTCCTGTATGGGCATGTCGTTGATGCTGGCGTCCCGGCGCTGCATCAAGCCGTTTTCGGCAAATTCCCAATGCTCGTTGCCATGCGAACGATACCATTGCCCGGCAGCGTCGTGCCACTCGTACTCGAACCGCACCGAAATGCGGTTTCCTGTGAAGCACCACAGTTCTTTTTTCAGGCGATAATCCAGTTCCTTCGCCCATTTGCGGCGCAGAAAGGCTTTGATCGCTTCGCGCCCCTGAAAAAACTCGTCACGGTTGCGCCAATGGCTGTCTTCGGTGTAAGCAAGGGCGACGCGCTCCGGGTCGCGCGTATTCCAGGCGTCTTCGGCGGCCTGCACTTTGGCGCGCGCCGTTTCCGCGGTGAAAGGTGGATAAATGATAGTAGACATAGCGAATTTTGTCGAGTGAATGGGTCAAGAGCGTCGGGAAGCGGGCCAAAAACGCAGTCCGCTTCCTTTTCGCGTTGTTGGCGTTGAAGCGAACCTCTTATGCCGCTTGTGAATGGGTCAGGACTTGCACTTTCGGGAAGTCAATGTCGGTCTGCGCGGCGGTGTTGAAGTAGTTGGTGAAGATGTTCAGAGCGACATTGGCAATGATTTCGCCGACCTCGCCTTCCGTAAAGCCCGCCGCGCGTACCTGGGCGACATCGGCTTCCGACACCGCGCCGTGCCGGGAAATCAGGGTATGGGCAAACTGTAAAGCGGCCTGCGACTTTGGATCGGCGGCATTGCCCTGACGGCTGGCAAGAATACTTTCGTCATCCAGCTTTGCCATCTTGCCCAGCGCGGTGTGCGCGGAAAGGCAATAATTGCAGCCGTTCTGTTCGGCAACGGCCAGAGCGAGCTGCGCCCGCAACGCGGCGCTTAACGTGCCTTTGGCAAGCGCGCCGCTGAAACTCAGATAGCCTTCCAGCACGGCGGGAGATTGGGCCATAGTGCGCATCATGTTGGGGGTGATGCCGAGTTTGCCCTGCACAGCATCGAGCAGGTCTTTGGCCGTGCCCTGGGCCTGTGTGGGATCAAGGGCAGTCAAACGAGACATAGGATAGCTCCTTTGCTAAAAGAGAAGAGTGCAGCAAACTAACTGCTCATACAGTATAATACAAGTTAGGCGGATTTACTGTTAAATTTGTCACTAACCGCAAAATTATTTTTTCAAAGGTTAGATTGAGCCGGAATAACGGAATAACAAAATTCAGGAAATCGGAAGTCGAACTCAGGAAAGTGGCAGACAAGATCAGGAAAGCAGGAAAGCAGGGGTTTATACAGTGCAAGCAGGGACGATCCCGTTTTTGTTTTTGGGAAATGTGTTGTGCCTCGATTTTATCAACACGGAAATCATCGCAAAGGGGCAGCGGGTCAGTCTTATCAACGACTTTGCGGACTTGCGCAACTGGCTTGTTGCGGTGGGCGCGATAAGCGAAATGGAATTTGTGGCTGCGGAAGCCGCCTGGAACGGGGAGGAAAAGGAAGCCGCGCTGCGGGAGGCGTTGTCCTTCCGCGCGCTGCTGCGGCGCATGGCCGAGCAGGTAACGCAGGGCGCAGGCGTTTCCGAAGATATTCTCGACGCCATAAACGAGCGCCTGACGGAAAGCAGAGGCCACGCCGGGCTGGTTAAAACCGAACAGGGTTACATTAAAACCTACCATTTCGCGTGGAAAACAAGCCTGTCGCTGTTAGCGCCCGTCGCGGCGTCCGCCGCCGACTTGCTTGCCGGGGGAGATTTGTCGTATCTGCGCAAATGCGAGAACCCGGCCTGCATCCTGTATTTTTATGATGTTTCCAAAAATCACAAGCGGCGCTGGTGCAGCATGAGCATTTGCGGCAACCGATTTAAGGTTGCCGCCCACTACAAACGGCAGCGCGAACAATGCTGACCTGACATAGTTCTCAGCCCTCACCCCTCGTCTATGACTGGCATTATTCCCGCGCCCCATGATGGTCTACGGGTACGAACTGCTTTTCCGCCATGATGCGCTTGACGCGCTCGTAGGAGATGGGCATGTAGTGGTGGCAGTCCACGCCCACGTCAAACGAAAGGCTGTTCGGATCGTCGGGCAAGGAACAGTGACTATGCCCGTACAAATGCCATGCGCCGTGATGCGACTTGTTCCAAACCCGGAAAGCGTAGTGGCACAGAACGATGCGCCGCTTGCAATCCGGCGCGTCCTCGTCGTCCACTTTCAATTCGTAGTAGTCTTTGATCCACTCGAAAGCGTCTTTCATGGACTCGGCGGTTTTGTCATGGTTGCCGCGTATCAGGCAGATGCGCCCGTTCAAACGGCGGCGGATCGCAATCGCCTGCGGCGTCGGCAGCATGAAAATATCTCCGAGATGATACACCACGTCCTTTTGGCCCACAACCGCGTTCCAGTTTTCGATCAGCGCCTCGTTCATCTCAGTCACATCTGCAAACGGACGCTCAGAAAAATTTGATTATGTTGGCGTGGCCGAAAGTGGCTGTCCGAAGTGAACCAGATTTGGGAACTGGGCTTCGGACAGGTATTACCTTGATTCATTGGATTGAATCTCCTTTCACATTAGATTCTGCTGGATTTCTTCACGCCTGCGCCCGTTTGCTTTCTCTGTCTGCTGTAAAGACGATGGCGGGGTACAGACAATTTCTTATCGTTTCAGACTACGCGAAAAGTAAACTACAAAGCGCCGGAAGTTGCTGACAAACGATTTTCTTACCGGCTGCGTATTCGCGCCGTTCCCGCGGACCTGCTTCTTCTGGAAACGCCTGTATTCCAGCGCGCGCGTCAGCCAATCTTCAATAAGCGCTTCATCAGGGCGTAAAGCCAGCGCAGCGGCAAGCGCGGAAACCGCTTCACTTGAACGCTCATCCCAATCAAGGGACAACCCCAGCATAAAGTGACATCCTGCGCAGGATGGATCAAGCCGCGCGGCTTCACGGTAGGCCATTGCGCTCTGGAGGCTATCGCCGGATTGCTCCAGTACACAGCCCAAATGATAATAGGCATTGGCTTCATTGGGATCGAAAGAAATTGCTTTCCTGAATGCCTCGGCTGCGTTTTTGAAATCGCCTTGTTCTTCAAAGCACCGCGCAAGGTAGTAGTACGCGAAGTGATTGGAGGGCTTCAAGTCTATTGCGGCACGACAAGCGGCGGCGGCTTCAACAAAATTGCCTTGCTGAAACAGCGCATACCCCAGATTGCCATAAATTTCAGAGTTGTTGGAAGCATTCGGATCAAGTTGAAGCGCTGTCAACAGTTCTGCGCGCGCTTCCGGGAACAAGCCCTGTTCCAGCAAAATCATGCCGGAATAATGGTGGGGGAGAGCGAGATGCGGATTTATGGAAGTGGCTTTGCGGCACATTTCCAGCGCGTCCTGTACGTTTTCCTGCTTGTTCAGCGCATACGCGAGGGTGCAATAGGGCTGTGCCAAACCGGGGTTGAGAGTCAGCAGCGCGTGAAATTGTTCAGCCGCGCCGCTCCAGTCATGCTGCTGAAGCAGTATAAGTCCCTGATTGTACATTGCCAGTTCGCGCGCATCCATAGCGGTTTACCCCATTTAATCTCGAATGAAGTGTCTGACTTTTATTGCAGCATGTTACTCCGGTTTCAAACACGGCGCAGACGCGCCGACGTCAAATACAGTGACAGCAGTCTTGTCAGGGCAGGCAGGCTGTGTTATACTAACGCGGCAAGCAAAATAAAGTTACCACAAATCGGGAGGCGAGAACAATGGCGGAAACGGTGATTAGCAGCGAAGAGATTTACAAGGGTAGGATCGTGCATCTGCACGTGGATACGGTGCGGCTGGAAAACGGCAACGAAGCCAAGCGGGAAATCGTTTCGCACGGCGGCGCAGTCTGCATCGTGCCGGTCATGGAAGATGGAACGGTTCTGCTGGTGAAGCAGTTCCGGCTGGCGACCGGCAAAGTGCTGCTGGAAATCCCCGCCGGAACGCTGGAAAAGGACGAAGACCCCGATGCCTGCGCCCTGCGCGAACTGGAAGAAGAGACCGGCTACAAAGCCGCCCATCTGCGCCCGCTCTTCACCACCTACCTGGCTCCCGGCTACTCCACAGAACTCATTCACGCTTACCTGGCAACCGGCCTGACCAAAACCCAAACCCACTTCGACGAGGGCGAAGACCTGGAACTGGTTCCCATGCCCCTCGAAGAAGCCGAGCAGCGCGTCCTCGCCGGCGAACTCCAGGACGCCAAAACCATCGCGGCCCTCCTCGTCGCAAGAAGAGTAATGTAACCACCCGCTGCGCTAGAGACACAGAGAAACAGAGGTTTCACAGAGGAAGAAAAGAAGAAAAGGAGAAGAGGAGAGAGGAAACCGCGAAACACACGAAATAAACGAAAAAAGAAGAAAAGAAAGAAGACAAAGCAAAAAGTTCGAAGAATGTTCCAAAACCGTTCGGCTTTTCTGCTTCCTTTAGCAATCCGGTTTAATCCTTGTAATCCTGTTAATCCTGTCTATTTCCTCTTCGCCTTTTTTTTCGTCTTGGTTCGTGTGTTTCGCGGTTCCCATCTCTCCTCTTCTCCTTTTCTCCTTTTCTTCTTTTCTCTGTGAAACCTCTGTGTCTCTGTGTCTCTAGCGCAGCGGGTGGTGAATTCTCCTACCGCGTGTGCAGGCCGCACTCCAGTTTGACGGAATTGGACCAGCGGCCCGCGCGCTCGTCTTCGCCCGTCTGAACGGCGCGGGTGCAATGGCGGCAGCCGATGCTTGGGAAGCCCTGATCGTGGAGCGGGTTGTAGGGAACCTCGTTGATGCGGATGTACGCCCACACGTCGCGCTTGGTCCAGTTGGCAAGCGGGTTTACCTTGACGAGATTGAACTTTTTGTCCCATTCGATGATGTCGGCCTGCGCGCGGTCGGGAGTCTGGTCCCGGCGAATGGCGGAAATCCAGGCATCGTAACCCACAAGGGCGTTCTTGAGCGGCTCGATTTTGCGGATGCGGCAGCACTCGTCCGGCTGTGTGCCATAAATCGGGCCACCCAACCGGCGTTCCATCTCTTCTACGGACTCGCGCGCTCGGACGTACTCTACGGTGATGCCGTACTGTTCGCGGATGCGCTCGCGCAATGCCAGCGTTTCCTGAAACTGGTAGCCGGTTTCCAGATTGAAAATGCGCGCGTCCCGCCCGCCGGGGATTTCCGACAGCATTGCCAGCAGGACGCATCCTTCCGCGCCGAAGGCGGTTGCCATCGTCAGCGAAGCGCCATAGGTCTGTACCGCCCACCGCAAAATCTCTTCGGGCGACTTGTCTTCAAACGTCAGGCTGAGAGCGTGAAGCTCTTCGGCGGAGTAGTGGGGTATGGTTGTTTGCGCGGCCATGCGTGACTTCCTGACCTCCCGCGGCAACGGGAAATAAACTTGACTAATCTGATAAGATTATAGTACAATTGGCGCGGTTTGTCAAGACATTTTGCAGGGCAGGAACCAAAAGCGGGAGCCGAAAGTATGGGGGCGCACAAGGGATTTATTTTGTGGTTTACCGGCATGTCCGGCGCGGGCAAGTCCACGCTTGCCGAACATCTGACGCAGGAATTTACTCAGCGCGGCTATAAAGCAGAGCTGCTGGACGGCGACGAGGTTCGCGCCCATTTGTCCAAAGGGCTGAGTTTTTCCAAAGAAGACCGCGATACCAATGTTCGCCGCATCGGGTGGGTGGCGCGGGTTCTGGCGCGGAACGGCGTGATTGCCGTGACCGCCGCGATTTCGCCCTACGCGGACATTCGCAACGAGATACGGGCGGAAACCGAAAAGGAAGGCCGCGCCGCGTTTGTGGAAGTGTTCGCCCATGCCCCTCTCGAAGCCCTCGTTGAGCGCGATGTAAAAGGGCTGTACAAGAAAGCGCTGGCAGGCGAAATAGCAAATTTTACGGGCGTGTCCGACCCCTACGAAGCCCCGCAAACCCCCGACGTCGTAGCCCGCACCAGTCAGGAAACGGTTCAGGAGTCGGCGGATCACATTCTCAAGTATTTGTCTGACGAAGGCTTGATTGGGTAACGCGACCTGCCCCTGATCTACCCTCGGTATTTTAGACCGATGGAAATGTTAGTCTCCGCCTGGTTGCGAGTGGCGAACAGTTCTCAAATAAACGCGCCGCGTCACAAACAGCCGCCTGTCTCGTTCCCAAATAGCGAAGCAGGCGGCTGTCCCTCCGCCAACAAGCAGCATCCGGCCTGTGCCACAACCTTCTCACGCTCCGGTTTTGGATAGAGAAACATGCCTCAATAGCTGTTAGAAAAAGAGGTGGGAGAAGTTGCTGTCGCCTGAACGCGCCTTGACCCGAAGCGGTTTGTGCCGTATACTGACGGCATGACCGACAACGCCCAACCCAACCCCGAACACGACGCCGAACAAACCGCGCGGCGAACCTTGGAACGCCTGCGCGACGCCACGCGGCACAGTCCGTATGAGAACAAGCTGTATCTTGTCGGCGGGCTGCTGCGGGATCGCGCGCTTGGCTTGCCCCCCGGCAGCGACCTTGACCTTGTGCTGGAGGGTGACGCCGTTGCCCTCGCGCATTTTCTTTATGGGTGCCGATTGTCGCGCCATTTTCCCGTCACCTATCCCCGGTTTGGAACGGCCATGCTCCACGTTGGGGTTTCCGACGACTTGGACGCGCCCGAAACCGCCGTAGAACTGGTATCCGCCCGCATGGAAAGCTACCAGTCCGACTCGCGCAAGCCCGACGTGCGGCAGGGCAGTTTGCGCGACGATGTGTTCCGCCGCGATTTCACCATCAATACGCTGCTGGAAAACCTGCATACGGGCGAAACGCTCGACCTGACCGGAACGCGCCCTGACCGATTTGCAGGCGGGTATCCTGCGCACCCCGCTGGAACCCCATGTCACGTTTTTCGACGATCCCCTGCGGATGCTGCGCGCGGTTCGGTTCGCGGCCCGCTTCGGGTTTGAAATCGAAGCCGGAACCTGGCAGGCGATTTGTGAGGAATCCGAGCGCCTGCGCCCGCCGCAGATCGCGCATGAGCGCATCCGCGAGGAGTTCGTGAAGATCGCCAAACTGCCCGGCCCAAAATTTCGGCGCGGCATGGAACTGCTGCGCGCGTCCGGCCTGCTGGAAAAGTTTCTTGCGCCCATGCTGTCGATGATCGGCTGCGAACAAGGCCACTGGCATCCGTATGACGTGTGGACGCATACCCTTGTCGCGCTGGAACATCTGCCCGATACCGCCCGCCTCGAAATCCGGCTTGGCCTGCTCTGGCACGACTATGGGCAAGCCCCAAACGCAAACCCGAACCAATGACGCCAAAGGCATCCGCTTTCCCGGACACCCGCAGGCCGGGGCTGAACTCGCCCGCGCCCTGATGAACCATCTCAAATTTTCCAGTGACGAAATCCGAGACGTGACCGCGCTGATTGCCAAACACATGCGCCTGGGCGAATACCGCCCCGACTGGACGGACGCGAGCGTCAAGCGCCTGATACGCGACTGCGGCTTTTATCTTGACGATTTGTTTATTTTAACCCGCTGCGACCAGGCCGCCGTCAACATTCCCGCCGAACAAGCCACTGATCTGGCCGCCCTCCGCGCCCGCATTGACGCACTCAACGCCGTCTCGAACGTAATGCAGATAGACAGCCCGCTCGACGGCAATGAAATCATGCAGGCGCTCGGTGTCGGACCCGGCCCGCACCTGCGCGACGCCAAAGCCTTTCTGACGGATGAAGTCATCGAAGGCCGCCTGCCGGAAGGCGACAAGGAAACTGCGCGTACCCTGCTGCAAAACTGGTGGCGCCAAAGACAAGGGTAACGGCAAAACCCTTCACCACAGAGGCACAGAGGCACAGAGGGGTCACAGAGGAAAACAAGGAGAGATAGAAACCGCGAAACACACGAACTAAACGAAAAAAGGACAAAAAGAACAGAAGAACATATAGAAAAGTATCCAAAACCTGTAGAGTAACTGATTCCCTTTGCTCCCTTTGCCTCTTTGCGGTTCTTTTTGTTTTTCTTTTTTCGTTTAGTTCGTGTGTTTCGCGGTTCCCTCTCCTTGTCTCCTCTTCTTCTCTTCTTTTCTTCCCCTCTGTAACCCCTCTATGTCTCTGTGTCTCTGTGGTGAAAGCGCATTTTGTATTGGTTCTGAATGGGGGCGTAATGGTCAGTTTAATACTCGGCGTTGTGCTGCTGGCAACGATTTTGTGGGATACGTTTGAAACCATTGTGCTGCCCCGCACGGTGACGCGCAAGTGGCGCTTTACCGTGCTGTTCTTTCGCGGTTTCTGGCTTGTATGGCAGCAGATGATTAAGCGGGTGCGCAAGAGCAATCGGCGGGAAGCGCTGTTGAGCGCGTTCGGGCCGCTGTCGCTGCTGATGCTGCTGGTCGTGTGGGCGCTGTCGCTGATCTTTGCGTTTACCTTAATCCACTACGGCCTGGGGTCGCACACTGTGTCGCCCATACACCAACCGGGGTTTCAAGACGGACTTGTACCTGAGCGGCGTCACGTTTTTCACGCTGGGCTATGGCGACGTGGTTCCCGACGGCACGTTCGGGCGGGCGCTTGCCGTGTTTGAGGCGGGGACGGGGTTGGGCTTTCTGGCCGTTGTCATTGGATATCTTCCCGTGATTTACCAGTCGTTTTCGCGGCGGGAAGCGGGCATTTCGCTGATGGACGCCCGCGCCGGTTCGCCCCCCACGCCTTCGGAAATGCTGCGCCGCCATGCCGAAGCCGGATGTATGACGATGCTCGTGGATCAACTGCACGAGTGGGAAAATTGGGCGGCGGATATGATGGAAAGCACACTTTCCTATCCCGTTCTGGCGTTTTACCGCTCACAGCATGACCGGGAATCGTGGCTGTCAAGTTTAATAACCATGCTGGATACGTGCGCCCTGATTCGCGTCTGCCTGGACAGCGCGGACAATGTGGAAGCCGACTGGCACAAGCCTTTGATGTGGCAGGCGCAACTCACGTTTGCGATGGCGCGTCACGCGGTGGTAGATATTGCCCTGATTATGAAATGCCCGCCCACCTATTGCCCGGAGGACCGCCTGCCTGTGGAAGACCTGCGTAAAATCAAAGACATGCTGCGCCAGCACAATGTTTCCCTGTGCGCGTCCGGGGATGAAGACGCGCAATTGCGAAAAATGCGGAGTGAGTACGAACCTTACGTATACGCGCTTGGCGAACGCCTGCTGCTCACGCTTCCCACCTGGCTGCCGCCCGCAGACGGCAAGGGCGACAACTGGCAGCGCAGCGCCTGGGACCACGCCGATCATTTTGCCTGAGTTCTTCCTTTGCGCTGTTTTTCTTTTGCTCTATCCAATTCTTCCTTCTAATTTTCTCTGCATATCCGTTGTGATGCAGGTATCTGCCTGGGCAAAAGGGAAATAAGAAGCGAGTGGAAGAACACACAAAAGGAGTCAATCATGGTACACCTTCCCATTGGACTGCAACTGTATTCGGTGCGCGACGACGCGCAAAAAGATTTGGCGTATGTGCTGAAAGAAGTGGCGCGGATGGGCTACGCGGGCGTGGAGTTCGCGGGCTACTACGGCCACAGCGCAAGCGAAATCCGCACAATGCTCGACGACCTGAACTTGAAATGCTGCGGGACGCATACCGGCCTCAATACGCTGCTGGGCGATGAACTGCAAAAAACCATTGAGTTCAATCACACGCTCGGCAACATCTATCTGATTGTGCCCGGCCTGCCCAGAGAGCGCACGGCCTCCAAAGCCGCCTGGCTGGAAACAGCGCATATCATGAATGAAATCAGCGACAAGGTGGCTCCGCACGGTATGAAGACCGGCTACCACAACCATCACACCGAGTTCCACGACATGAGCGGCGAACTGCCCTGGGACATTTTCTTCGGCAACACCAAGCCGGAAGTCGTGATGCAGTTCGACACGGGCAACGCCATGCACGGGGGCGCGGAAGCCGGCCCGTTCCTGCGCCGCTACCCGCACCGCGCTCTGACCGTGCATCTCAAAGAATACTCCGCCTCCAACGAGCAGGCACTGATCGGCGAAGGCGACGTAAAGTGGGATGAAATCTTCAACCTGTGCGAAACCATTGCCGGTACGAAATGGTACATCGTGGAACAGGAAAGCTACGCCTACCCGCCCTTAGAGTGCGCGGAAAAATGCCTGCAAAACCTGCGCAGCATGGGCAAGTAGGCGAAATACGTTTTCACCACAGAGGCACAGAGACACAGAGGGGTCACAGAGGGGAAGAAAAGAAGAGAGAGAAGAAGAGAAGAAAAGGAGATGGGGAACCGCGAAATACGCAAACCAAGACGAAAAAAGAAAAACAAAAAGAACTGCAAAGAGGCAAAGGTGGCAAAGAGAAGTAGCGACTTTGCAGAGTTTTGCTTGTTCCTGGTTTTCCTCATGTCTTTTTGTTCTTTTTCGTTTATTTCGTGTGTTTCGCGGTTTCTATCTCTCCTCCTTTTCTTCTTTCTCTGTGAAACCTCTGTGTCTCTGTGCCTCTGTGGTGAAAGAATTTCAGGAGACAACAGCGTATGCCCCGGTTTGTTGGAGCCGCCGATATTCACTCGCATCCCCTGCCCGGTATTGACGATGGCGCGGGTACGCTGCAAGACAGCGTGGCGATGGCCTGCCTTGCCGCGCGGTATGGCACGAGTTTGATGGTCGCCACGCCGCACCGCTGGTATGGCGGGCGCGAAAACACGCCGGAATTATTGCTGCGCCTCACGCATGAAGTGAACGAGGCGCTGAAGGCCATTCCCTGCGGGCGCTTTATTCAAATTATTGCCGGGCAGGAAGTGCCCCTGCGTCCCGAAACCGCTGAAGAACTGAAACACCGTCGGCTGCTCACATTCGGGGATGCGGGCAAATACGCGCTTGTGGAACCCCCGTTCGATCACCTGCCCGACTGGACGGTAACGGCGCTTGCCGACATTCTGGAAATGGGAGTCACGCCCATATTCGCGCACCCGGAGCGCAACGCCGACGTGCAGCGCGACCCCACCGTTCTGCGTGAAATCGTCCGGCTTGGCGCGTATGTGCAGCTGACGGCTATGAGCGTGGAAGGCGTCAACGGCGAACGCGCCCAACGCGCTGCCTTCTGGATTCTGGACAACCATCTGGCGACTGTGATCGCGTCCGACTGCCATTCCCCCACGCGCTGGCGTCCGCCCACCATGCGTGGCGCGTACCACGTCCTGTGCCAAAAGTACAACGAACCCCTCGCCCGCAAACTCTGCATCACCAACCCCACCGCCCTCGCCTTAAGCAAGCCCCTCCCATGAAGGCATCGGTGTTCAGGTATTCGGTGTTCAGGTATTCGGATTGCCGCTTTTCGATTTTCGATTGCCCTTCCTCTGTCTCCTCTTCTCCTTTTCTCCTTTTCTTCTCTTCTTCCCCTCGGCAAATATGCCTGAGACTCGCCGCTCCGGTTGCCGATAATCGGAGAGAAGGCCATTCACAGCAACATATCTACTCCCGCTCGCGCTTGTACCCGGCTCTTCCAATGCGAACTCCCAACGCATTGTCCCAATGCCTAATGCCTAGTGCTAATGCCTAACCCGGAGCCGGCCATGTTCGACAAACTTTTCGGCGGCGATGTCTTCGTTGCCAGTACGCGCGCCCTTGA
Source organism: uncultured Chthonomonadaceae bacterium (assembly GCA_963835065.1). GTDB lineage: Bacteria > Armatimonadota > Chthonomonadetes > Chthonomonadales > Chthonomonadaceae > CAWFQB01. Next base: position 46,206 of record CAWIEK010000057.1, read on the forward strand.
CGCCTACGCCCTGCGCCATCAGACCATTTCCAACAACCTCGCCAACATCAACACGCCTGGCTACAAGCGGCAGGAAGTGCATTTTGAGGATCAGCTTGCGGGCGCATTGGCGGCCCGCAATGCCCCCGCTGCTGGCGCGTTAAATTCGGTTTCACAGGTCGCGCCCACCGTCGCCACGATTGGCAGCACGTCCCTGCGCGCCGACGGCAACAATGTAGACATGGAATCCGAAAACATTGATCTCGCCGTCAACACCCTGCGCTTTGAAACCCTGTCGCAGCAAGTCGGCGGCTATTTCAGCGGCTTGAAGTCAGTAATCAATTCAAAGTAGTCAGTAGCGAGTAGTCAGTAGTCAGTAGACAATGTTTGTTCTCTGATAGCTTTGTATGTCAACACAATCTTAGAGTAGAAGGGCATTTCTACTGACTACTGACTACTCGCTACTGACTACTTATGGAGTATTCCATGCCTCTCGGTTCTTCCATGCACATCAGCGCGTCGGGTTTGACGGCGGAACGCCTGCGCCTGGATGTCATCAGCAACAATATCGCCAACGTCAACACGCCCAACTTTCGGCGGCAGGAAGTGACCTTCGCGTCCCGCGCCGGGGGTGGCAGCAGTTTCGCTTCCCAACTGGCGGCTGCGCGCGCAGGCAGCCTGTCCGGGGAGGGAGCGGGCGAGGGCGTACAGGTGTCCGCCATACGCCCGGATATGGACCGCCCGTTCAAAGTAGTTCACGATCCCTCCAATCCCGCCGCCGACAAGGACGGCAACGTCAACATGCCTAATGTCGAACCCATCATCGAAATGGTAGACATGATGGCCGCCACCCGCGCCTACGAAGGCGGCGTCTCCGCCATCACCGCCGCTAAACAAATGCAGCAACGCGCGCTCGATATAGGGAAATAGGCATCAGGCATTAGGCATCAGGCATTAGGAAAATTCTTCATACGCCAAATTTTCCTTCTAACGCCTTGCTCCTAATGCCTAATGCCTAATGCCTGATGCCTAAACCATGAACATTACCGCCATAACCCCAATTACAACCATTCTCGCGCCGGAACGGAGTTTGAAATCCGACCCGGTTCCCGAAGCGATTTCGTCCGCGCCCGGCGCGTCGTTCCCGATGGAAGCCGGCAGCGCGCCGACCAAATCGTTTGGCGCAATGCTTTCGGACGCCATTGCCGGAGTGAATCAGGCGCAGGTACACGCCGGCGATATGACCGCGCGCTTTGCGGCGGGCGAACCGATGGACGTGCATCAGGTCATGATCGCCTCCCAGGAAGCCAGCGTCGCCCTGAGCCTCGCCCTGCAAGTCCGCAACAAACTCGTGGACGGTTATACTGAAATCATGCATGTGAATGTTTAGGAGGTAGTCAGTAGTCAGTAGTCAGTAGCCAGTAGAAATGCCTCTCTCCTCACAGATGCGCGGCGCAGAAACATCTTACAGGAAACGGTTCCTCTACTGACTACTGACTACTGACTACTGACTACTTCCCCAAGGAGACTCGACGTTGCTAGACCGCGCACGAGAGTGGTGGGAAAAACTGGGGCGTGCCAACCAACTGGCCCTGGTGCTGACGACGGTGGGCGTATTGATCGCGCTCATCGGCTTTGTCACCTGGGCGGGTACGCCGGACTATGTGCCCCTGTTTTCCAATTTGTCGGCGCAGGATGCCAACGCCATTGCCGAAAAGCTGAAGGAATCCAACGTGCCTTCCAAGCTGGCGCAGAGCGGCGCGACCATTGAAGTGCCCGCGCAGTTTGCCGATGAGCAGCGCATAAAGATGGTGGCGGCGGGACTGCCCGCCGCGTCCGCCAATGCCACGACGGGAATGAGCGACGCGCTGACGGGCCAGCACATGGGCGATACGTCGGCGATTGAAGACCTGCGGATTCGCTCCGCGAAGGAAAACCAGGTCAGCAAAAGCCTGATGATGATGGACCCCATCGCCAACGCGGTGGTGCAGTCCGCCGCTTCCGACAATAATCCGCTGATGTTGAGCAATCACGAAACGTCGGCAGCCGTGCTTGTCACCACCAAGCCGGGACATTCGCTGACGGATGAAAACGTGCATGCCATTGTGCGGCTCACGCAGATGTCGTTTACCGGATTACAGGAAAAGAACATCAGCGTGACTGATTCGCAGGGCAACGTGCTTTGGGATGGCAACCATGCGGGCGGCGTAGGCGGCGGTGAGGGCATAGATAAAGCGCGGCGCAAGCTGGAAACTGAGAAGCGCGCGGAAATTCAGAACGCCCTCAATATCGTCTTTGGCGCGCACAACAGCATTGCCACCGTCAGCATCGAACTGAATTCCGATAGGCGGCAGGAGCACCGCGTGGAAGTGCTGCCCGGCGCGGTCACGATGAAGGAAAACAATGAAACGCATCTGGAAGGCGCAGGCAAAATAACCAGCACGACGGCTGCGGGCGCGACGGCCAACGTCGGCGGGCCGCCTCCCGCCAATCCCGCGCCGGGCGGCGGGCCGGGAGTTCCCGGCTATGCGTCGGCGGCGGTACAGCGAGCCTAAAGGCATTTTCAACGAATCAAAGTCGATCACGACTTCGGAACCCGGCAAGACGGAAATCACCACGGAAAGCGGGCCGGGCAAGATCGAGAAAATGAGCGTCAGTGTGCTTGTAGACACCAACAAGTACAAAGACCCCGCTGTGCTGGCCGACATCAAAGCTAAGATCAAGGAAATGGTTGCCGTCAGCATCGGTATCTCCCCCACCGAAGCCGCCAATGGCCGCATGGTATCGGTTGTAGATATGCCGTTCGACCATACGCAGGAGATGCAGGATCAGGCGGCGGGCGAGCAAGCGCGCCGCGCCGACATGCTCAAACAGCTTGCCGGCCTGCTGATTCCCTTCCTGATTATGGGCATGGCGCTGTTCCTGCTGGCCCGCGCCCTGCGCAGGTCCAACCCGGCTGCGTTCGCCAAAAATTCCCTCCTGCCCGCCGGGGCCGGCGGGGGCATGGGAGCCTTGCCGCCGGGTTCGTCCCTGATGCTGGATGGGAACAGCCTGCCGATGCCCGGCCAGATGGTGGGCAGCGCGGACATGATTGATGGCGAAGACGGCCCGCTCGCGCTCTCCCATGGCAGCAGCGCGCCCAAGAGCTTTGAAGTGATCGAAGAAACATTCGACGCCAACCTGGAAAGCATCCTGCACCTGACCCGCGCCAAGCCGGACATGGTCGCCATGCTGCTGAAGAGTTGGCTGAGTGAGGAACAGTGAGGAAGTTGATAGTTGATAGTTGATAGTGGTCGGCGGGAAGGCGCTTTCCTTAGCCGCGTAATACGAGGAGGCATGGTTGAACAAGCCTTCTGAACTATCAACTATCAACTATCAACTTTTCCGAAGGAGATGCCGTGAGACCCAGTCCCGCTACGCAATTGAACAGTCGGCAGAAAGCGGCCATTTTGTTGGTCGCGCTTGGCCCGGAAGCATCGGCCAAGATATACAAGCACCTGCGCGAGGATGAAATCGAGAACATGACGCTGGAAGTGGCGCGCATGGGGAAGATCGCCCCGGAAGCGCGGCGGCAGGTTGTGCATGATTTCCATGAAATGTGCATCGCGCAGGAAGTAATTTCCGAGGGCGGCATAGATCAGGCGCGTAAGGCGCTGGAAGCCGCGTTCGGGGCGGAAAGAGCCAACGAAGTCGTGAACCGCGTCACGCAGGCGCTGCAAGTGCTGCCGTTCGACTTTATCAAAAAGACCGACCCGACGCAATTACTGTCCTTTATTCAGGACGAACACCCGCAAACGATTGCTTTGATTCTGGCGCATCTGGATTCCAAGCAAGCGGCTGCCGTTGTGTCCGGGCTGCCACAGGAACTGCGGGCGGAAGTGGCGCGGCGCATCGCCATCATGGACAGAACTCCCCCGGAAGTGATCCGCGAAATCGAGCGGGTTTTGGAGCGCAAACTGTCGGGCGCAGTCGTGACGCAGGCGTTTACCGCTGCCGGCGGCGTGAAGGCGCTGGTGGAAGTGCTGAATTATGTAGACCGCACAACGGAAAAGACTATTCTGGAAAACCTGTCGGAAACCAGTCCCGAACTGGCCGACGAAGTGAAAAAACTGATGTTCGTGTTCGAGGACATCACGCTTCTGGACGACGGCTCCATTCAGAAGGTGCTGCGCGAAGTGGACAGCAAGGAACTGGGCCTGGCCTTGAAGGGCGTGGGCGAGGAAGTGCAGTCGCGCATCTTCAAGAACATGAGCGAACGGGCGGCCACCATGCTCAAGGAAGATATGGAGTTTATGGGGCCGGTTCGCCTGCGCAATGTCGAAGAAGCGCAGCAGCGCATTGTCGGCGTAATCCGGCGTCTGGAAGAAAACGGCGAGATCGTCGTCGCGCGCGGCGGTGGCGGCGGCGATGAGATCATTATCTGATTTTCGATTTTTGATTGCCGATTTTCGATTGATGCCTCATTGCCACTCGATTCGCGTGAGTACAACTTGAAAGTGTCCCATTTGGAGAAGCAGGAACAGTGCAGAAAATTCACAATCCACAAGCGGCAATCGAAAATCGAAAATCGAAAATCGAAAATCCCTTTGTGCCTTTAAGCGAGACCTGTCTGCCGCGTGTCGGGCAGGAAAACGCGACCGTTGAGCCGGTGAGTTGGTTTCGAACGCTTGCGCCCGAACTGCCCGGACTGGTCGCGCCTGCCGTCGCGTTGCCTCTGCCGGTGCAGCGCAATGGCGCGGTTCCCACGTTTGCGGCGTTTCGGGACATGGGCGAGATCGAGCGCGAGGAGCGGGAACGGCGCATGATGGGTACGCCGGAACCGCCCGAAATCGTGCAGATGCGCTATGAAGCGGAACAAACGGCGCAGGAACTTGTCGGGCATGCGTACATGCAGGCGCAGGCGATTGAGGATGAGGCGCGGCGGCAAGGCTATGCAGCAGGTTTCGCGGAGGGCGCGGCGGCAGGGCGCGCGGAAGCGGAACAGATCGCGCAACGGCAGGCTGAAGTGGATAAAGCCATCTGGCATGAAGACATTGCCGCGTTTATCGCGCATGTCGAGACCGAGCGGCAATTGGCCTGGAACGCGCTGGAACCACAGATTATCAGCATGGTTTTTGAACTGGCAAAGCACGTTATCAAGCAGGAAGTGGAAGTCAGCCGGGATGTGGCTTTGTCGGTAGTGCGTAACGCCCTGCGCCGGGTCGTGGAGGGGGGAAGCCTGCGTATCCGCGTCAACACCGAAGATTTGCAGACCATACGCGGCAGCCGCGAGGAACTGCTCACATTAGTAGACAACATCCGCCACGTCGAAATCATCGAAGACCGGCGCGTAGGCGTGGGCGGCTGCATCGTGGAAACCGACGCCGGCAGCATTGACGCCCGCCTCGAAACCCAACTCGCCGAAGCCGCCAGCCTCCTCGAATTGAATTGACCTTATGGAAGCATCATGCAAAAACGACCTGGCCGCGCTGATACGCGCCGCCGAGAACCCTATGGGAACTCGGCGGCGCGTTCTATTCCGTACCATGATCGGCGCATTATTTGCGGCGGCGCAGGGCAAGCGCCGCAAGCCCGACAGCGCCCAACAAAGCCAGTGACGAGGGTTCGGGAACGGTTGACGTGGGGCAAATCGCTACGGTGTTCGAGTCCAGCGTCACCGCGCCATTTCGCGCCAGTATACCGCCGTCAAGGACCGTGGCTCCCGTATTCAGGGTGATGCTTGTCAGGGCAAGGATGTGCCCCGTGAACGCCGTGCCCGTGCCAAGCGTCGCCGAACTTCCGACCTGCCAGAACACGTCGCAATCGTCCGCGCTGTTGATGACGCGAACTGAAGAGCCACTGGCCGTAATGAGAGTGCTGCCGATTTGAAAGTCAAAACGGGCGTTCGGGTCGCCGAGCGTGTTGAGGGTAAGGGTTCCGGTCAGGAAAGCCGACGTATCAAAATGATAGACGCCCGGCAGCAGCGTCTTTCCTCCCAAATCCTGACCGGTAAAGTTTTGGCCGAACGGCTCGTTGGCTAACACATTATAAGCGGTCGTAACGTCGGATTGCGCCTGCATCGCGACCATATCGCCCGCGTGGATAGTTCCATTGGTCACGATGCCGGGCGGAAAGCCCGTAATCGCGTTCCCCGGCCAGACTCCCAAATTCCCTGAAAGCGTGGTCACGTTTGCGTTCGTGACTGTGGAACCACCCAGAACCGCAAAACTTTCGGCGGTGCCGAGAAACTGAGCGCGGGCTTGAGTGTGCAGCCCAAGAACAAGCAAAGTGGTTACTGCAGTTCCCAACCTATGTTTCATCCCAAGCCTCCTGTCAAGCAACCCTGTCAAGCGTAGATACCCGTTGTGCTTCTTCTCAACGCCGAGAAAGCCCGAAGAGATGTTGTTGGTTTCCACAATAGTACACATATCTTCCCGTTTTTACCAATTAAAATGTACCTTATTTCATAGACAAAATTACCTATTTCTATCTTCCCCACACTATTTACTCCGTATTTTACCTGCTTATTTGTATGAATTGGCCTTGCCTATTCCCGACTGCCATTGCCTGCGCCGAAAAATGCCAAATCATGTATAATATAGGTAGCAGTCTTGCGGATTCATCGTCTTACAATAAACCGGAGTGGCGAGGAAGCGACGCGGCTGCGGGAAGCACAGGGAAAACTACCATGTCGGTGTTCCTGATACTGATGATTGCCGGATTGTTTGGAATGGCGCTGCTGGCGATACCCGCGCTCGGGCATCACGGGCATGGGGGCGCGGGTCTGCACGGCCACGCGCTGCCCCACGCAACCCACGCCGCTATCGGACACGCGCATGGAACCGGCACAACACTGCCGGCAAACGCGCAGCATGGCGCTCCGCCTGCCGCGCACAATCCCGGCGGCAAATCGGAAGCCGTTGCTAATGCGGCGGGCGCGGCCCGGTTCATCCCAACGCCGCGCATCGTGTTCAGCATTATCGCCGCGTATGGCGCGTTCGGCTATGCGGGCGTGGCGGCGTTCCACTTAGCGCCCGCCCTTGTCGCTGTTCTTGCCCTCGTTCCCGCCGTGCTGATGGAGCGCCTTGCCCTGACGCCGCTTTGGAACCTGCTGCTCGGCTTTCAGGGCGAACCCTGTACGCCCGTTACGCACTTAGTCATGGCCGAAGCCGAAGCCGTGACTCCGTTCCGCAACGGTAAAGGCATCGTGCGCGTCACGCATGACGGGCGCGACGTGCAGTTCAGCGCGCAACTGACGGGTGAACACGCCAATATGCCCATTCGCGTCGGCGACAAATTGCGGATTGAAGAAGTGGAAGCGGACGGCGAGCGCGTCAAAGTTTCTGTAGGATAGTGAACCGCGAAACACACGAAATAAACGAAAAGAAGACAAAAAAGGCAGATAACAACCTGTAAATCAAAGCCGTTGCGGAACGTTTTATTGCTTCCACGACGGCTTGCTGTCTGAGTAGGCAAAGCAGTATATTGCCGCGCCGATGGCGAATACGTTGTGGAGATTAATTTCGCTTGGATAGATACACTCCCGGCAATTTGCTGCGGGGTGAAAAGGAGAATTATGGCCGGCAAGAAGAACGAACTGACGCGGCGCGAACTTGTGCGAACTGCCGGGTATGGCATGGCAGCTGCGGCGCTGGCGCTGCCCGAAATGGCGTTGGGACAGGAAGCGGGCAAGCCTATCGGCGTGGCTCTGGTCGGCGGCGCGCACATCCACACGCCGCAGTACGTCCGCGCCCTCAAAACGCGCAAGGGCGTGACGGTCAAGAGCGCGTGGGATCACGATCCTGCCCGCGCGCAAAAGCGGGCGCAGGAGTTAGGATGCAAACCCGCCGCAGACCTCAAAGAAATCTGGAACGACCCCGACATTGCCGCAGTGGTGATTTGCTCGGAAACCAACCGCCACCACGATCTGGTCATGGCGGCGGCGCAGGCCAAAAAACACATGTTCGTGGAAAAGCCGCTGGGCATTACGGCCAAAGAAAGTTTTGCGATGGCCGAAGCCATTGAACGCGCGGGCCTGCTGTTTACGACGGGCTACTTCATGCGCTGCGCTCGCGAACATTTGTTCCTCAAGGAGCAGGTCGAAAAAGGCAGTTTCGGCAAAATCACGCGGGTTCGCGGCTCCAACTGCCACAACGGCGCATTGGGCGGCTGGTTCGACGGCGAGTACCGCTGGATGGCCGACCCCAAAATCGCGGGCGTGGGCGCCTTTGGCGACCTGGGCACACATGCGCTCGACATTCTGATGTGGATGCTTGGCCCGGTTGCCACCATCACAGCGGACATCAAGGGCGTTATCAACCGCTATCCCGGCTGTGACGAGAGCGGCGAAGCGCTGCTTAAATTTGAAAGCGGCGTGACGGGCACGCTTGCGGCGGGATGGGTGGATACGGACAACCCTGTCACGTTCGAGATTAGCGGCACGGAAGGCCATGCCGCGATTGTGCAGGGGTTGCTGTATTTCCAGAGCGGCAAGGTTGCCAAAGCGGATGGGCGCGAACCCTGGGGAACGCTGCCGCCCGCCACGCCCCCGCCCATCACGCAGTTCCTCGACGCGCTGGAAGGCAAGCCGCATGAGCATCTCGTCAAGCCCCATGAAGCAGCTATGCGCGTCGCCGTCATGGAGGCCGCGTACAAGGGAGCCAAAGCGCAAACGTGGGCCAAAGTGACGCAGGCGTAAATCAACCCCGCCTGTTCCCGCTCGCCCCTGTCCGCGCCGAAAAATGCTAAATCATGTATAATACAGGTAGCGGCCTTACGGATTCTTCGTCTTACAACACGCAAGCGTGGCGGTGACAAACTGCGGGTTGAGGAAGCGGGCTGCGAGCGCGTCAGAGTTTCTGTGGGTTGATTTCACCACCAATACGCGAAGAACACCAAGAGAGGCAAAGGAACGAAATTTAAGTTCGATGTGGACTTGTCTCGTTCCATGCTGTAGGGTGCAGTTTTCTTCTTTGATTTCTCTTCTTTTTTGCTTGGTGTTCTTCGTGTCTTGGTGGTGAATACTCTGTGTTGATGAGTTTCGTGGAGGTGCGCAATGGAACTGATTGTTGTGTTGGGCGCGATATTCGCCCTGTTTGTGTTTACCATAGCGATGGTCACGGCGTTTCTGCGCAGCGTTCCCGCCGGGCAGATTCTGCTGGTGAAAGGCTGGAGCGGGGCCGGCCTGCATATTTTTCGCGGGCCGACCAAAGCGTTCGTCGTGCCCGTGTTCAACGAAGTGCGCTCCATACCCGCGCAGGCGATCAATGTAGACATTGAAATCACCGACCAGACGGCGGATGTGGACGCCAACGGCAGGCCCGCGCCCGTCAAAGTCACGGTTCGGGCGTCGGCCATCGTCAGCGTGGGCGAAAGCGACGCGATGGTCAATACGGCGGCGAACAAGTTCTTTTCCAAGCCGCCCGGAGATCAGCTTTCCACGCTGACGGACGTGCTATCGTCTGCGGGACGCCGCGCCATCAACCTGCTTAAGCACGATCAGTTGTTTAACGCCCGCCCCGCGCAGGCCATTGCCCCGACCGGCAGCGCCCTTGTTGTGCCGCCGGTAGACGCGCTCACCGTCGCGCGCCCCGGCACGGATTTGACGGTGCGCGACGATGACGAACTGGCCGTGATTATCAAGGATGCGTGTTCGCGCGAACTGCTGGATTTGGGATTGTCGTTCAACAGTCTGAACATCAAGGCGGTTTTGAGCGAAGTGGCCGAAGCGCGACGCCGCGAGTCCGCCGCCCGCGCCAAAGCCAGCGCGGATGTGGTGCAGGCGCAGGAAGAACAACGCGCCCGTATCGCGCAATTGGAAGCGCAGCAAAAAGTCAACGATCAGGAACGCGCCCTGAACATGCAGATCGCCTCCAACGGCGCGTCCATTGCCCGCGCTGAAGCCGAAAAGCAGGCCGCCTTCCGCGAACAGCGCTCGGCGGAACTGGCGGCAACCCAGATCACGCAGGCCAACGCGGACGCGCAGCAAAACGTGATTCAGCAGGAAGCGGAAGGCAAAGCGCAGGCCGCGCGCATACTCGCCATTGCCGAAGCGGAAGCCGCTGCGATTCGCATGAAAGCCGAAGCGCTGTCGCAAGTCGGCGGCGCGTACCTTGATCTGCGGCGTCTGGAAATGGCCCCGGCCCTGACCCGCGAAGTCGCCAACGCCCTTGCCAACGGGCAATTTGTCAACTTCGGCACATCAGGTGATGGCGGTCACAGTGCCGCCGCGTCCGGTTCCGATGACGTGATGCGCGTGGTGCAAACCCTGATGGCCGCGCAGGTCGTCACGGGCGGCAACGGCATGAACGGCAACAATAACAACGGCGGTAACGGCAACGGCAACGGTAACGGTGTACGGCGCGAAATGCTTCCCGCCATCCCCGTAACCACCACAATGGATGTCGAAGCGCCCATTGTGACCCGCCCGACGGTGGCGCAAAACCCGCCGCCGCGCCCACCGCAAACACGCAGATAAAGGAAGAAAAGGAGAAAAGAAGAAAAGGAGAAAAGGAGAGGGAAACCGCGAAAAACGCGAAACAAACAAAAACAGAACAATTAAAGAAATAGACAGGATTAATGGGATTAGAAGGATTAAACAGGATTATGAACCGAGAAGAGAAGCCTGTTTGTTCTAAATATGCGGCGGCAACTGCAAATTTGCCCCTGTTCTTTTCGTATTTTTTCGTTTATTTCGTGTGTTTCGCGGTTCCCCATCTCCTTTTCTCCTTTTCTTCTTTTCTTCTCTCTTCTTCTCTCCATAGTTGAGATACGATGATGAAGTCTTTGATTGGGTTGACAACTGAGGAATTGGGAGTGGCGGCGCAGGACGCGGGACAGGCCGCGTACCGGGGCAAGCAGATCGCCACTTGGATTTACAAGCGCGGGGCGGAGTCGCTGGACGCCATGAGCGATTTGCCGCGCGAGTTTCGGGCGCGTCTGGCGGATACCTATAAGGTTGGCCTGCCCGATGTGGCGCATAAAGAAGTATCGGCGGACGAAACGGTCAAGTATCTGATGCGGCAATCCGACGGTTTGACAATTGAAAGCGTGTTTTTGCCCTACCCGGAGCGTGTTTCGGTTTGCCTGTCCACGCAGATCGGCTGTGCCGCCGGGTGTACATTTTGCGCCACCGCGCAGGGCGGATTGGCGCGGAATTTGATCAACCGGCGAAATCGTCGGGCAGTTTTTGCGGATGCAGAAGGAAAGCGAGCGGCGTATTTCCCATGCCGTGTATATGGGCATGGGGGAGCCGTTGTGGAACTACGACAACGTAATCAAGAGTTTGAAAGTGCTTGGTCAGGAAGTGGGCGTGTCGCTGCGGAACCTGACGATCAGCACGGTTGGCGTGGTTCCCGGCATCCGCGCCTTGGCGCAGGAAAGTTTGCCGATTACCTTAGCCCTATCGCTTCACGCGCCCAACGATGACCTGCGCGCGCAATTGATTCCGACTGCCCGCAAGTGGAAACTGGACGAGATTTTGGACGCCTGCGGCGAGTACGCACGCAACACGGGGCGTAACCTGACCTTTGAATACCTGCTCATCGGCGGCGTCAACGACAGGCCGGAACACGCGAGGGAACTGGCAAGCCTGCTGAAAGCCAAAAAACTGCCGGGCAACGTCAACTTGATCCCGTTCAACTATGTCGAAACCACGCAGGGCTTTCAGCGTCCGACAATAGAAAGCGTAACGCGCTTCCGGCAGGAATTGGAACGCGCCGGACGTATCGCCACGCAGCGCATGACGCGCGGCCACGCCATCGCCGCCGCCTGCGGCCAATTGCGCCGCAATGTAGAAAAGAACGCCGCACCGAATGACGCGCAGACGTTTATCCCGCTCCGAGTAATTGAGAACTCTTTGTCGCTGACACCGGGCTGATGGGCTTCCTTACCGGGCGTCCACTTATGGACACGGCCCCTCTCCTGGCCGCGCAACGCGCTAGGATATGTTGATTACTCGTATGTCGCACTACTCGCCAGAGCATCTAACGTTACGTACTCCCCTCTCCTAGCGAGGAACGAGCGCCCAGGAGAGGGGCCGGGGGTGAGGTATGTCGCTCACGCTGGAATTGCCGCCGGAAGTGGAAACGCGCCTTGTGGAAGAAGCCGCGCGGCGTGGCCTGCCTGTCTCCGAAATTGTGTCTTTGCTGGTGCAGGGGTATTTTTGGCCTGCCGAGTCGTCTCTGATAACAGAGTGGTATCGTCAGGAAAGCAGGCGCGGTTTGTTCGCAATACGGCAGAAACAGGCCGAGATTGAACAGCGAGAGCGCCTGGTTGAAGCGCTGACAAAGCAAAAGAATATAGAATCACAAATCGCGCATGAAGAACGCGCTATTATTCGCTGTGAACGTGAAGCGGTTCTCGCGGCGCAGAAGGAAGAACGCGCGGACGCGCTGAAAGCCTATCAGACAAAAGTGCTGCATGAACAACGGCGCAACGAACTCAAACTGAACCTACCGGACGCCGCAGCCATCACGGAAAAATTGAGCGCGGAACTTCGAGACCGGGGCACAAACGTATTGAGCAATGTGGTTGAGCAAACGCGCATGAGACTTCAGCGCAATCGCGCCGACATTTTGCTCGGTAAGCCTGCTTGTCAGCATATTGTAGAGTATGAATTGGAAGCCCGAATCCGCAAGTATGCTTCTGAAGCCGTATGGAACGCGCAGTATGCGGAGTGGATTGCGGCGCATGGGGATACCGTTCCCGACGAAGCGCCGTCTGAAATTGAAGTGATGCAGCAGGTCGGGGAACAAAACCAGCAGCTTTTGAACAAGCAGATTCAGCGCCTTGAAGAACTGCTGAACGCGGCAAAGCCCTCGGAACAGGAACCATCCGAATAGAAGTTTTCACACACAAACGCATAGTGGCTGGCCTTGCCTTGAGTTTGCTTTGCCTGAGCGGGTGCGGCAAACACACAAAAGGACAGGTTCCGAACGCGCAGGGCAACGCGGACGCGGCGAAGCAGAATGGAACCAGCAAGGCAGAAGAAGCGAAAGCAACAGAACTGCCGGGAGCCGTGCGCGGAACCGGCTGGCACATCCCCTGGTACGCGCCCGATCCCAAACATCCCGATAGGCCGCAACAGCGCATATTGGTCGCGGACGCGAAAGCAGGCGCGATGGACAGCGACAATGATGTTGCCACCGCGCGCTTGCAGGATGTGCAGGCCACGCTGTACCACGACGGCAAGCCGTCCGCAACCCTGACCGCGCCGCATGTCACCACGAATGAGCATGACCGCGTGATTGTGGCTACGGGCGGCGTGACGATTCATTCGCTTATCAGTCCGCCCAGCAAGCGCGCGCATTCTGCCGTTCCTCCCAATTCGACGGTGACTGCGGATAAAATGGTATGGGACTCTGCATACGACGAAAGTAGTCTGCACCGGCCATGCCCGACTTGTCAGCAAGCAGCCCGGTTCGTCCGCCCTTGAAAGTTACTCGGAAAAGATCATCTATGACACGGAAACCGGCGATGTGGATTTCCGCTACAACACGCGCTGACGCTGAAAAGTTGATAGTTTGTAGTTGATAGTTGATAGGAATACAGGCACAGCGAACTTGCCGCGCTTTTTCGCTTAGTGGCTTAAAAAGTCTTGTTTTGTCGTTTCGCGCCCCGGAAAGTAATTTTATGAGATCGCTTGCTTTGCAACGTTATAGCGCCGCTTTGCTGCTCACGGCTTTGTGCGCCTGCCCGCCCTACGCCGCGCCACAGGGCAATGCCAGTCAGCCCGCGCCTGTCAACGCCACCGGCAAGCCCCAAAAGCCATCCAAGCCCGCGCCGAAAACGTCTGCCGCAGAGTCAGTGCAGGGCTTGAAAATCGGGGAAGATGTTGCCATTACTCACATGCGCGGAATGCACATCGGGCAGAAAGAAGGCGAGGTTATCTTTGCAGGCCCGGATGTTCATCTGGAAAGCGTCAACAAAGCAAAGGGTACGCATATTGATGTGATTGCCAATCACGCCATCGGAGTCAGACGCCCCAACCACCACGATACGGCAGACCTGACCGGCAATGTGCGCTACACGATCACGGAGAAAACGCCAGATGGTACGCGCATCGTGCAGGGAACGGCGCAGCGCGCTTACTATACGGAAGCGAACAAGGGACTGCAGCTGCTCGGCGGCGTCAACGCTACGCTGACCGACCCCCTCCACTTTGACGGCCCGGCAACCCTGCGCGTCGCCACCCTGAACATGCCGGAGGAAGGGCACATTGAACTGACGGGCGATCCGAGTACAACGGATGCGCGCTTTACGCCCCACATTCCCACCCCCGCCGAAGCAGCCAAGCCGAAAAAGCCTGCCGAAAACGCGACTGCCGCCAATCTGAAAACCAAGCGCAAAGCAATTCCGGCTGTCGGCACGGTGCATGTCACCGGCTTCCGCACGGGGCATGTCAACCAGAATCAAGACGCGGCTTTTGAAGGCCCGCTTGTCACGGTTGAAACCAACAACGCGCAGACCAAAGCGCAAAACACGTTCAAAGCGCCGCGTATTACGGCGGGTTTGGAAAAACTCAAGCGAAGCATCAACGCGCAGGGCGGCATTCAGTTCGACAGCCGCGCTGTGGACGCCCAACACAACCCGCAGCGTTTGGAAGGAACCGCAGCAACGGCTTCCTGGAACGAAGAAAACGCCACATTGGAGGTGGACGGCAATATCATCGCCACACTGACCAATCCCGTTGCCCTGCTGGAACCCGCCACGCTGACCGCCGGACATCTCACCGCCACATTAAGCGACACCCCTCGCTACGTCGTCACCGGGACACCCGAACGCACCCGCTTTGCCTTTGCTCCACGTCCGGCAGCAAAGAAGGGAAAAGGGAAAAGGGAAAAGGGAAAAGAAGCCGTCGCCGCGAATCCGCAAACTGTGCCTGTAACGCCCAATACGCCGAACAATAGCGCAACGCCCGCTCCTGCTACTGCGCCCGACAAGCCCACAGCGCAGGGAACAATAACTCAGGGAACAGGGAACAGGGAACAGGGAACAGAGGGGAAGAGGGAAGAGTCGCCAGAATTAGAGCCACCCGACCTTGACCAATCCGGCCCAACACCCAACACCCAACACCCAACACCCACTTCCCTGTTCGCCTTCGGCAACATCGTTGTATCGGGGTTTCAGACGGCGACCTATGAACCGGGCAGTACGATTACGGTGGCGGGACCGAAGGTGCATTTCACGTCCACAAATGGCAAGACAAAAGACTTTGCCGAGATGTTCGCGCCCAATCTATCCGCCGAGTTCGACGACGATAACAATATTGTGTCTACCAAAGCGTCCGGCGGCGTGACCTACAAGTTCGAGCAGCCCATCAAAGGGCGCAAGGAAACGCGGTGGATGGAGGGCGATGGGCGCAATGTGGTGTTCACCAACACAGAAGATTCCCGCATGGTGCAAGTGGAAGGGATCAGCCGTTTGGACTACTACAACATCATCGCGTTTCCCGATGTGCTACACAGCCGCTATCTCAACAAAGACGGTCAGATAACTTACAATCTGGCAAACGGGGATTTCGATGATAAAAGCCCGTCAACGCAGGTCAACGTTAATTTTTCCTTGTACGCGCCGCCGCCCAAGCCCGCTCTGCCTGCGAACGCGAAGAAGTCTAATGGAAAGCGCAAGGAAGGCATTAGGCATTAGATATTAGATGTTAGATATTAGGCAGAAGATAGAAGGCAGAAGGCAGAAGGCAGAAGCCCAATACCTAACACCCGAATACCTGAACACCTGAACACCCTAAAACCTTAGAATAAAACCCTAAAACCCTAACCCAACCATGCCTGAACAACTGCTGGAAATCACGGCTAAAAACCTTATCAAGAAATATCGCGGCAGGCCCGTCGTCAATGGCATCAGCATTGATGTGCATCAGGGTGAAATTGTCGGGCTGCTTGGGCCGAACGGCGCGGGCAAAACCACGACATTCTTAATGGTTGTCGGACTCGTCAAGCCGCACCGGGGGCAGGTGCTGCTGGACGGGCAGGATATTACGCGCCGGCCCATGTACAAGCGCGCCCGCGCCGGTATCAGCTATCTGCCACAGGAAGCCTCGGTTTTTCGCAATTTGTCGGTGCAGGAAAACATTCATCTTGTGCTGCAAATGCAGCGACTGTCGCGCAAGCAGCGGGCCGAACGCGCCGATCAATTGATGGAGCAACTGCACGTCGAGAACCTGCGGCATCAGGTGGCGCGGACGCTTTCGGGCGGGCAGCGTCGGCGCGTCGAGATTGCGCGTTCGCTTGCCGCCAACCCGAAATTCATTCTGCTGGACGAGCCGTTTACGGGCGTAGACCCCAAAGCCATTGAGGACATCGAAGACATTATCGTCAGCCTGACCCGTTCCGCAGAGCGTATCGGTATCCTGATTACCGACCACAACGTCGAAGCCATGCTGCGCATCACCCAACGCGCCTACATCGTCGCGGACGGCCAGATTCGCGTTGCCGGCAAATCCAGTGAACTGATGTACGACCCGGAAGCCCGCGCCGCGTATTTCGGCGAACGCTTCGGCCAGCCCCGCGACTCCGCCCATGAACAAGCGGAACGCGAAGCCCGCCTCGCGGCGGAAGCCGATCTGCAAGCCCGCCTCGCGGCGGAAGCCGAACTCCGCCGCGCCAGTGGCGAGTGGGAGATGGAAGAGGAAAAAGGGAAAAGGGAAAAGGGAAAAGCAGAAGAATAGGATGCGCAGCGCAACACTTTGAATGTTGTCGTAGGCGAAGGGTTTAGCCCGTTGCCTAAGCTAAACTTTTCCCTTTTCCCTTTTCCCTCTCCAAAGGATACAAGCATGAAATTAATAGATAAGGCCGTGCTGAAAGACCTGATTGGGCCGTTCATTAACGGCATGTTTATGTTCATCCTGCTTGTGTTTACCGCAGGGTTTTTGTTTCAGGCCACGACGCTGCTGGTGCAGGGCGTTCCCCTGCTCACGGTGATGAAGTTTATTTTGTATGTGCTGCCAAGCATTGTCACGCAGACGTTTCCGATGGCGATGCTGCTGGCGGCTCTGATGGGGTTCGGGCGGCTGTCCTCGGATCGGGAAGCGGTTGCTATTTTCGCCGCCGGAATTTCGTTTCCGCGCATGGCGCGGGCGGTGTTGTTGATGGGCGTCGTGGTGAGCGTCGTGGCGTTTATGTGGAACGAGTATGTTGTGCCGCCCGCGAGTTCGGCTGCCGTGAAACTGCGAAGCGAAGCCGCGTCGAAGTTAGCCCAATCAGAAAAACAACTGTCGTTTCCGCTCATGTCTGCCGACAACAAGACTATTGAGCGCTTTATCAAGATAGATCACGGGTATGATGCGCGTACCAACACCATCAAGGGACTCACGCTGATTCAATACAGCAAAGACCCGGCACACGCGGGCGAAGTGGAAGTGGAAGTGCATTGCGACCATGCCATTGTCAACGGCCAAAAAGGGCTGGACTGGAAATACTACGACGGCTATGTCACCGTTCACGAATGGGACAAGAAGACAGGCCGGCTTGAAAGCGTTCAGCCCCTCAATTTCGATGTGCTGCAAGCCCTGCCCAAAGGCGCGAGCATGGGCAAGTCGTTCAGCGAGATTATGAACGCGCAGCGCGTGGACTCGGATACGCGCAGTTTCCGCGAACTGCGCGACGAAATCCGCTCCGATTACAAAAAACAGCATTTGTCCGAAGCGCGTGGCAAGGAAGTGGATTTATACGGTAAAATTGCTCTGCCGCTTGCCAGTATCATCTTCGGGATTGTGGGCGCGGCGTTGGGCATCAGTACGCAGCGCGGAGCCAGTCGCACTGTCGGTTTTGGCATGGCATTGTTTATTGTGTTCGTGTATTGGGTCTTTTATCGCGCCATGTGGGTAGCCGGTCAAAGCGGCAGCGTATCGCCAATCCTCGCCGCCTTCGCCGCCGATATTGTTGGCCTGACGGTCGGCCTGGCACTCGCGGTGCGGGCATCGCAGGTAGGCATTAGGCATTAGGCATTAGAGCAGACATAATCCTATAGTGTGTCGGCAACAATGTACTTCAACAGGCACAGGCTGAGAGGCATTCCTAATGCCTAATGCCTAATGCCTAATGCCTGGAGTTCTCCCATGTTCTGGACACTGCTCGCCCTGCTGTTGATGATTGTGCTGGGCGGGTTTATTTCTTATTACGGTGATTTGCAGGGCAGGCGCTGGGGCAAGCGGCGCGTGTCCTGGTTTGGCTTGCGTCCCAAATATACCGCCGTTGTCATTACCAGTCTGACAGGCGCGTTTATTGCCCTGATGAGCATCATTACGGTGCTGATTGCCTCCCCGACCGTGCGCGAAGTGGTATTGCGCGGCGAACGGGCGCTTGAGGAGAACAAGCGGGCGCTGGAAGAAAACCGGCAGCTTAACAACAAACTGGCGGTGGAGCGTAAAATCGCCACGCGGGACGTGGATGTATTGAAGGCGTCCACCAAAAGCCTGAATGAAGCGCTGAAAACGAAAAAACAGGAAGTGGAAACGACAAAGCTGGAGTTGGAACTGGCGCGCAGGGATGTTACCGCCGCGCAGCAGAAACTCGTTCCCATGCAGGCGGAAGTGACTCAACTGCAAGCAAGACAGGCGGAATCAAAAACCACGCTGAAGCAGGAACAAGCCGCTATTAAGCAGAAATCCGCCGAACTGCAAACTAAAATCGTTGAAAACAAGCGGGCTTCCGAAATGAACATCGGCCTGAGCCAGCGATTGCAGGATTTGAACCAGCGAACGAAACAACTGGCTGACAAGAACCGGGAACTGGAACAGGGGAACAAAGAGCTTCAACAGACCAAAGACAGCATGACGCAGACGATTGATAATTTGTCGCAGGAAAAAATGCGAAAAACGCATGAGAACGATGCGCTGCTGGAAGTAAATAAGCGCATGATTGCGCAGAACAACGATCTGGAAGCCAAAAACGGTTCCGTCGCGCAGGAATTGGATAAGAAGCAGCGTGAACTTGCCAAAGCGAACACGCAGTTGGATCAGGCAGCCGCCAATCTTGCGGGCGCGGGGCAAACGTTTACGCAAAACTACCATGCGCTGCGGCAGGGCGAAATCAACATTCGGGCGGGCGCGGAACTGGCGCGGCGCGTGATTGCGGCCAAACAAAGCAGTGACGCCGTGCGCAAACAATTGGTGCAGTTATTGGAAGCGGCGGGCGATACGGCCAGCGTTTACGGGGCGGCGCGGGGCGACAACAACCGGGCGGTTCGCATAATCAGCAAGAAGCTGGTGACGCAGTTCGAGACGCAGGATGTGGACGAAAGTGCCAGCCTCAACGCGCAGTCGGAAGTGATTGCCAACAGTTCCACGCCGGTTGTCGTGATTGCCACAGCGCTCAACAACAGTCTGCGCGGCGAACAGGCGATTGTGGAACTGCGCCCGTTTGCCGTCCGGCATGTATTCGACAAGGAGGAAGTGGTCGCGTCACGCCTGATAGACGCGGTCCAATCTCCGCAGCGCATCAAGGAAGCGATTGCCGAGTTTTTGCAGCAGAACGTGAAAAATGCGGCGGTACGCGCAGGCAGTATTCCCCATGTCAACCCGGAAACGGGCCGCAAGGAGATCGGCGTGTATGACAGCATTGCCCTGGGACAGTTAGCCGATCAGGTAAAGCGCATGGGCGGCAGCGTCCTGCTCAAAGCCGTCGCCACCACCGCCATTACGTCCGCCGACCCGCTGGACGACGAACATCTGCACTTCGAGACGGTACACACTCCGTAGGGGTAAGGGATAAGTGGCAAGGGAGAAGGGCGGAAAACAGGGAACAGAAAAAAACAGTGATGAATGCGGAATGATGAATGATGAATCAGAATCCCATTCATCACTCATCACTCATCACTCATCACTTTCCCCAACACCCTTGCCTCGTGTTCTGGCGATTGACCCCGGCACGGCAAAGTGCGGCGTGGCCGTCGTTTGTTCCGACGGCCACGTTCTGCACCGGGGCATTGTGTCGGCAGAAACTCTTGTTGAGGAGACGCGAGCGCTGATTGCCGCGCGCCGGCCTTGCCTTATCATTTGCGGCAATGGCACGGGCGCAAAGCCGATTCTGCAAGCCCTGCAAGCCGCGCAATTCTCCATTTCCGTTCAGGCGGTTGAAGAAGCGCATACTTCGGAAGCCGCCCGAATTCGTTTTGTTCGTGAAAACCGCCCGCCATTCCTGCAGCGTTTGCTTCCCCGCAGCCTCCGAACACCCTGGCTCCCCTATGATGATTACGTAGCCGTGATTCTCGCGGAACGTTACTGGCAGGACGCTGCAACGCGCGGCAATTTTCACCATGAACCTGTCAAGTAGATGGTCAAGTAGATGGATGGTTCAATAGCGCAACCAAAGCGTTTGCAGGTACAATAAAAATTATGCGTCTGCTCAACCTGCTGAAAAGCAAAATACACCGCGCGGTTGTCACCGAAGCGGACTTGAACTACATCGGCAGTATCACCATTGACCTCGATTTGATTGAACGCTCCGGCCTGGTTCTCAACGAACTGGTACACGTCTGGAACCTTGACAACGGCGAACGCTTTGAAACGTATGTGCTGAAAGGCGAACGCGGGGCGGGGCAGATTGTCGTCAACGGAGCCGCCGCCCATCGCGTCCGCGTCGGGCACAAACTTATTATCGCGGCCTTCTGCCTGACCGACGAACCCCTGACGCCCACAGTGATTCTCGTGGACGACCACAACCGCTATGTGCGCGACTTGTGAAGGCATTAGGCATTAGGCATTAGGCATTAGGAAGACCGCCCCGTTTACTGTTACACCGCAAAGAAGGCTAACGTCACTTCAAGGTGGGTTGATTTTCCTAATGCCTAATGCCTAATGCCTAATGCCTCGAGCCTAACTATGATTTACGCAATCGGCGACATACACGGCAAATTGACGATGCTGCGGCAGATGCTCACAGAGATTATCGCGCAGCCGCTTCAGGAAGACGACACGGTGATCTTTCTGGGCGATTACATAGACCGGGGCGAGGACTCGCGGGGCGTGATTGAGGAAATCATCCGCTTCAAAGCGGAGCGTCACGCCAACACGGTTTTCCTGCGCGGCAACCATGAGCAATTGATGCTGGATGCGCGTGAGGACGATCCGCCCCGTCCCGCCCCCCGCGCCGGGTTTATTTTATTCGAGGAGCGCACCTTAAACTGGCTGCAAAACGGCGGCGTGGATACCCTGAAGTCGTATGGCATGGAAGACTATTCCCAGTGGGCAGACAGCATCCCGCCCGAACATTGGGAGTTTCTGAACCAGACGCGCTTCGAACACATGATCCCCGGCTACCATTTCGTTCATGCCGGCCTGCTACCTCCCGGCGTGAATTGGGAAATGCGCAGTTGGGGTTTGGACCCGCGCCTGTGGATACGCGAAGAGTTTCTGCACAGCGTAGCGGATTTCGACGGGCGTATCGTGGTCTTCGGACACACGCCGCAGCGGGAAGGCAAGCCCCTCGTGCAGCCCAACAAAATCGGCATTGACACGGGCGCGGTCTTCGGCAAGCCGCTCACCGCCGCCATCCTCGACCCGTCTGCCGCGCCCGTCGCCGCCAACGCCCGCTTTATCCAGATTGCCAACCCCGATGAGGAGTAAACCCTCCCTGCTCCCGTACTCCGCTATTCTCGTAAAGGAGATTTGCTGCTGTGGAAAACGAGAACACGCCCTCAGAAAACGTAACGCTTCCTGCCGAAGAAATCATTGCGCCGGAGTACGACAGCATTGTGAGCGACATTGCGCAGTTGCTCGAATCGGCGCGTCGCCAAGCCGCGCGTTCCGTCAACGCCCTGATGACCGCGACGTACTGGCTCATTGGTCAACATATCATAGGACTAGAGCAAAACGGTAAGGAGCGCGCCAGACGAGGCGACTCATTGCTTGAACGGCTTTCAAAAGATTTGACAGCGAAAGCAGGCAGGGGATTTTCCGTGGATAATCTGGAGTCCATGCGGCTATTTTACCTTGCTTATCCCGCGCCGCCATATTCCGAGACAGTGTCTCGGAATATGGAATTAACACAAATTGCCGAGCGTTTTCCCTTATCTTGGTCTCATTACGTGCTTTTAATACGTAGACCGCGCTCTATAGAAGCACGGACCTTCTACGAAATTGAAGCGCAACGGGGTGGATGGTCGCTGAGACAGTTGGAGCGTCAGATGAATTCAATGTTCTACGAGCGCACTGCTCTTTCGATTAACAAAGCAGCAATGCTTACAAAAGGCATGGAGGTTAAACCGGAAGATGTTATGAGCGCGGAAGCCGAAATTAAAGACCCGTACGTGCTTGAGTTTCTCAACTTGAAAGATGATTATTCGGAGTTGGAACTTGAAGAGGCGCTTATCAAACATCTGGAAAGTTTTCTGTTGGAATTAGGCAACGACTTCGCCTACGTAGCAAGGCAAAAACGTATACAGATCGGGCATAGCTGGTTTCGTATGGATTTGCTGCTATATCATCGTCGCCTGCGCTGTCTGGTCATTATTGACTTGAAAACAGGCGAGTTCAATCACGCAGACGCAGGGCAGATGAACCTGTACGTCAACTATGCAGCCGAACATCTGACTTTGCCTGATGAAAACCCGCCTATCGGCCTGATTCTCTGCTCGGAACCCAACGCCGCCGTCGCGCAGTACGCGCTGAACGGCCTGCACAACGCGGTTTTAACGGCAGAATACCGTCTCGCCCTCCCCGATGAACAACTGCTCACGGCAGAATTGGAACGCACCCGAAAATTGCTCGAACAACATAAGAAACCAGATGTCTGCTGAAAATAGTTTTCCTTCGCTAATGGTACACCTTTGCTGTAAATCCAATTCCGCAGACAGTGTCTGCGGAATTGGAACTGTAAGCGCTTCGTATGGGGGTAAGTCAGGATACAAATAATTGCCACCAACTGCGTTTTTTCACGCCCGCTGCTGTTAATGCTTCGGAAGCCCTGACACGTACCTTCTTATGTTGATCTTTAAGCAATCGAGTAAAATGGGGAATAGCGCGTCTATCTCCGATTTCGCTTAATGCTTCCACTGATGAGGCACGTATTTGAGGATCAGGATCATCAAGCGCCTCGATAAGTGGTACTACGGCGCGCACATCTTGGAGGTCGGCGAGTATCCGTATTACTATCATGAGACGCCGTTGGTGAGTATCGGTGTGAAGAATCTGGATCAGCGGTTCGATTTCGGCTTTCCCAATAGAAATAAGCGCCTCCCAGGCCATAGTTGGGTTGATTCTATCCTCATCCTCAATCATTAAATCCAGAAGAGGTTCAATGGCCCGCGTATCTTTCAGCTGACCAAGCGCATGAGCCGCAAGACCACGCTGGTTTGGAGATTCATCTTTCAAAGCCAAAATGAGCGGTTCGACGGCAGTTGCATCGCCAATCTGTCCAAGAAGATAAGCACTAAGAAAGCGTAGATGACGATTGTCACTCCGAAGCCCGACGGTGAGAGGCACAATGGCGGGTTTGCCTATAGATTCAAGCGCATCTAGTGCTGCGTTTATATATATCTCTATCTTCTTCCTTCAGTGCTTCTATATGCTTTGCTATCTCACTTTGAAGATGCGCTGGCGCGCTTTGAAACTCATCGTTCTCCATTTGTGATTTCTACTTAACTTGCTCCATGTGTTATACTTACGATAACCCTGTCGAAGCATCTCATGTGAGAGTGACATCAATACGCTTCTGAGTTGAAATGTTGCGATTCTAAGGCGTAAATTCCCCACGGGGCTTGTTCTTTATCAGGCGGGAACCGTATCCGCCCACTGTCGGCTCCGGTCTTCAATCTCTTTAATCGCGTCTTCTTTTACTTTCATTTCTTCGCTATGCTTCGCGGTTTCCGCCAGTGCTAACAACTGCTTGATCGTGTCCCGCCGCGCCGGGTTGCTGCGAATCAAGTCCGAAAGTTTCAGTTGCTTCAAGCGCATACTCAGGCTTTCCAAACGCGCGTCCAGTTCGGGTGTTGGGTGTTGGGTGTTAGGTGTTGGGGGGGCAGGCAAGGATGAAGGATGAGGGATGAAGGATGAAGCCGCTCCTCCTGTTCCCTGTTCCCTGTTCCCTGTTCCCTGTGTTTCCTCTTCCTCCTCCGCCTGCCCCGTGTAGCTCCACAACACGCGGACGCGCTGCGCGGATTCGTCAATATCGCGGGCGGAGCGGCGGGCGTCGTAGCGGAGGGGCAGGATTTTATCCGTGCCTTCGATTCGGGCTTCCAGCGCCATCACCGCGTTTTCATCGTACACGAACAGCACGGACAGCGAACGCCGCGCGCCCGTTGTGGAAACGGGAATATCGTGGATGGTTTCTTCGCGCAGGCGGGTGGCGCGGGCATCGGTCATCAGGCTGTCGGACGTGGCGTAGCCCTCATATAAAGTGATAGTTAAGGTTTGCTGCGTGGGGGATTTCAGGGTCAGGTCGGAGCGCAGCTTGCGGAACGGCAGTTCGGCTCCCGGTGGGATGAGCAGGCCGTAGCGCTCCTGATGCGTGTGCGGGTCCTCGTAGCTCAGGCCCAGGCCGTGACTGGCAACGTCCTTGAGTTCCAATCGCCGCCCGCTTTCTTCGCTTCCGAGCAGTCCCAACTGGTCGGCGGCCAGAATGGACGCGCCTTCCGCAACCGCCGTAAGCGGATCGAAGGACAGGCAGCGCGCGCCAAACCGGGCTTCCATCATTTCGCGCACGGCGGGGATTTTGCAGGTTCCGCCGACAAGCAGCACATGCCCGATGCTTTCGGGCGGCAGATTGCTTTTGGCGACGGCTTCGTCCAGGCAGGCGCGCGTGGCATCTAAGCAAGGGTTTGGAAATCTGCTCGAACACTTCCCGCGTAATGGTGGCGCGCAGGGAATAATCGCGCCCGTCTTTTTTGCCGACGTTACGCAGAAAGACGCGCGTGGTCGGGTCGGTAGACAATCGCCACTTGATTTGTTCGGCCTCGTTACGCAGAATGCCGTCCAGGTCGGGGGCGGGCGTAACGCCGGGTTCGATCTGCTGCCGCAGCCATTCGCGGACGCCATAATCGAAGTCAATGCCGCCCAATTTCGGGTTGCCATGCGTGGAATGGACGCGCAGCGCCTTTTTGGATTTGGCAAGGATGGTAATGTCCAGCGTACCGCCGCCGAAGTCGAACACGAGCAGGTTTTCCTCGGTTTCAGGGCGTTCGATGGTGTAGGAAAGCGCGGCAGCCGTCGGCTCATTGACCAATCGGAGCGGGTTCAGGCCGACGATTTTCGCCGCCGCCAGCAATGCTTCCCGCGCCGCGCCGCCGAAATTGGCCGGAATGGACAAAACCACATCCTTAATCGGTTCGCCGATTTTAGCCTGCGCGTTGGTGACGATATGCTTCAAAATCAGCGCGGCCACTTCTTCGGGCTTGTACGCCTGCCCGAACAGCATAAACGTCTTGTTCGGATCGCCCAATGACCGCTTCACTTCGCGGATCGTATCGGGCGACTCCAGCAAATCCCACGCCCGCCAGCCAATCGTGATTTCCGGCGTACTGCCCGGCGCGTCATCCTTCCACGCGGCCACGACGGAGGGCGTCCACGGAGCCTGGTACTGATCGCGGGTGTTCGGGTCTGACAGCACACTCGCCATGCCGTACTGGTAGCGCGCCACAAGCGACGTGCTGGTTCCAAAATCTATGCCGATGGCAAACGTCTGCTGCGCCATGCTTGCTTTTCTCTCCTCAAAATCCAAAGTTTATAGTACCTCCTCACCACCAAGACGCCAAGAACACCAAGAGAAAAATGCAATCGAAGACAGTTTCGTCCTCTCATGCAACTTCACAATGCAATTCTTCTCATTCTTCTCGTTTTGCTTGGTGTTCTTAGTGTCTTGGTGGTGAAGAGTTAAATTTTATTCTACATGCGGTTTGCGGGCGATTTGTTCCAGTTCCATGGTCACATCGCCAAGCGCGGCTTCCAGGTCGGCGAGCAGGGGCGAGGAAGCGCGGGCAGCGGCTACGTCTTCCAGATCAATGACTGCGCGCAGTAAACATTCTTCGGTTTGATTGCCGATGACCTGCACGTTGCCCCAGGGGTCTATGACTTGCGAGTTTCCGCTGAACCCTTTGCCGCCCTCGAAACCGACCAGGCCGGAATACACGACCCACACATTATGCTCGTCGGCAATTCCGGGCAGCAGCACGTTCCAGCGCGCCACGTTGCCCACATGCTGCCCGCCAAAATCGCGCCCCGGACTGGCGCTGATGATGTAAATCACCTGCGCCCCCTTTAATGCCGCCAGCATTGCCGTAACCGAGTGCCACACGTCCTCGCAAATCAGCACGGCAACGGTTCCAAACCGCGACGCAAACGCCCGCACCGTCCGCCCCCGCGACACAAACCGCTTCTCATCAAACACGCCATACGTCGGCAGGAAGAACTTGCGGTGAACGTGAGAAATCGCGGGTGTTGGGTGTTGGGTGTTGGGTATTGAGGATAATGATGAGTGCTGAGTGCTGAGTGATGAATGGGATTCTGATTTATCATTCATCATTCCGCGTTCAGCATTGTTCCCTTCTTCCTGACCCCTGGCCCCTGATCCCTGACCCCTTGTGAGCGTGGCATACAGTGCGCTGTTGAAATACTTGCCTTCGCCTAATTCGTAAAAGCCCAGGCAGATGTCGAGGATGGCGTCGGGGCGGGTGACGCGCTCGCGGTAAACGCGCAGCAAGTCGGCAAATAATTCTTCGCGCGTTTTGGCGATTTCGCGGACGCCGCCTTCCAGAAAATACCCGGACAGAACGGTTTCGGGCAGGACAAGCACATCCGGGGCGGGGGCGTCGGCTTCCAACTGCGCGAACAGGTCGCCGATCCGGTTGAGATTGTACGCATAATCGCCCTTTTTCGGCTTAATTTGCGCTACGGCCACATTCACTTTCACGGTTGGTTCCCTCCTCACGTCCTTCTGTACGCTTTACTGACGCCGCGCGGTTCAGGTTTCATTGTACCCCGAATTGGAAAGGACGGCGTTCAGGTGTTCGGTATTCGGATAGTTTGGCGATTTGCGCCGTATTTCATAATAGCAGGAGGACGCGCGATGTTCGACAGGAAAGTAATTGGAGATAAGATGTTTAGAAGGAAGCAATTTGTACAATTATCAATTCTGTTTCTGCTGACAGGAAGTTTGATGGCGGCAATTTTGTGCGCGGCGCGGGCGCAGTCGCCGCAGACGGTGAAAGCGTTTGAAACGGAAGCGCATGTCGGGCCGGTGGAAAAAGCGCTGGTGGGCGTGGAAGTGAGCCGTTTGGCGCAGAATGGCAATAGGGTTGTGCGGCATGGAAACGGAATTGTTATTCGCTGCGATGGGTTTGTGCTGACCGCGCAGGCGCTGTTTGGCGAAGTGGTGAACAGCGCGGGCCAGAATGTAACCGTGACTTTATTTCCCGGCACAAGCGAAGCAAGGCGCGTGACGGCGCGAGTCGTGGGCGCGGCAAACATGGCGCGGCGGGCGTTCGCGGGCAAGCCGGAACCGCTCGTCGTTCTTAAATTGGCGGATGTACACACGCCTGCCCTGCGCCTGCTCCTGCCGGATGCGCTGTCGGAAGAAAAGCAGGCGACGTTAGCCTGGAGCGCATGGGATGAGGCCGGCGGAAAATTTCTGCCGATTCAAAAACGCGCCCTGGCGCTGTCGAACTCTGCGCGGCAGCGTTCCCAATAGCGGCAATCGTCTGCTGTTTGCGCAGGGCGAAGCGGTTCCGCTTCCCGGCGCTGTTGTTATTGGGCCGGAGGGCATGGGCATTGGCCTGATGACAACGATTGCCGCTTCCGCGCCCGATGCCGCTTCTTTCGCCACGCTCAACTCCCTGACCAACTGCGTCACGCCCCAATCGGCAACAGACGCGCAATTCGCAAGCCTGCGCAGACAGGCAACAGAAGGCGAGGAAACGCAGACGCAAACCAAAGGCGGCGCGGAAACGGCAGCAGCAAATACCGAGGGAACGAACATCCGGGAACGAACATCGGCGGCATGGTGCGCATTCCGGGCGGGACAGTGCGCCTGAACGCCCTGCTTCAGCAGTATCAGCCGGACATGGCGCGGCTGCACACGGCCTGCGTCGCGCCGTTCCTCATAGACCGCTATGAAGTAACCAACGCGCAGTATTGGAAGTTCTGGCAGGCGCTTTCGCACGAAGACCGGCAAAACCGCAAAGCCGAATTGTACCCGCTTTCCTGGGCGGATAATCCAGCGCCGTTTCCAAAGGAACTGGATACTGTGCCTGTTCTGGGCGTTCCCCTCGCGGGGGCGCAGGCGTATGCGAAATGGGCGGGAAAGCGCCTGCCCACGCCGTATGAGTGGTGTTTGGCCGCGTTTGGGCCGGGTGGCGGCACGACCATGCCGGATTGGGTCAACCGCTATGTGGCGGATCGGCAGGAAACCTGGAACCGGATCGTCACGGCGCATAATGAGTATGCGCGGCAAAACCCGGACGTTTTCAATACGGGAATGGAGAATGGCGCGAATGGCATTGCCGCGCAAACCCTGCTGCCCTGGCTGTTCTGGTATCCCTTCGAGGCGCAGCATACGCGCTGGTCGCATGACACGATCATGCGATTAACCGCGCATTTGTGGAAGGATTGGATTGATCCGCAGCACATCCTGCCGGGCGGCAGCCGCAAGTTCGATGTCAGTCCCTATGGCGTGTCGGACATGATTTTCAATGGCGCGGAAATGGTGATGCCGGGTCAAGCATGGCCGGGCGTGGAAAACGGGCAAAGCGCGGACGGCTACATTCAGGTCGGCTTTCCCAATCTCAGCCCGGACGAACTGGCGAAATTGGGCGACATCCGGCAGTACGCGCCCCGCGCCGTCCGGCTGGAACCGGCGCCCCACTTCGTTGTTTTGCCGGAACCCCTGCTGTCGCGCCGTCTGCGCGGCCCGGTCACGCTGAACACAACGGACGGCGGCATTTACGCCGAATACATGAACGTCAGCGCGAACCTGCGCGAAGTGTCCGATATGATGGCCCCCGTCGGCAGTGGCGTTGTTGGCATTGCGCCCGGCCCGCAGCGTTTGTGGCCGGACTATGGCTATCTCACGCCCGCGTACCGGGAAGAAAACGCGGCGGACGCGCGGCAGCGCTACGGGCCAGGGTTTGCCCCCGAACCTTTCCATGATAACGCGGGGAAAATTCACATTTCCTTTGAAGATGCCGCGTGGTATGCGCTCTGGAAAACAACCGTTCTGCCCACGCATCGAGAAATGGGCCGGGACGTGACCACCATGCCCCTCGCCGCGCCTCCCCTTGCGCGTGAGCAAGACCCGACCCTTTCCACCTACCTCGTTCCCGGCGGCTTTCGCTGCGTTCGCTAACCGCCAGAAACAATCCCATTCCAACAAGGTGAAATTTACTTTATTGAAATGGGATGGGCTTTAGAATCGGAACAGGGCGGCTATGGTGGCATTGTCCGGCATGGTTTCGGGGGGCAGCGCGTACACCGTTCCGCTGTGTAGCAACACCTGCATGGCCGCGAAGTTGATTAATTCCTCATCCCCGGCTTCCCGCGTTTCGTGCCGGGATACTTGATTGGCTTCGGCATCGAACAGCCCGTAACACTCCGCGCCAATGGCTGTGAACAGCGTATCCACGCGCCCGAACGCGGCGGCGGACACGATTTCTTCCAGCGATTGCGAAGTGAGGTTGTCAATGGCTTTGGCTTCCCCGTAGCGCGTCAGCGCGTTTTCCTGCGCCGCGAGGAAAAAAGGCTGCACGAGCGGCCAGGCGCGGTCATGCAGTTCCTGCGCGGACAGTTGCTTGGGAGTGCCATAAATACCCTCCTCCACGAGATGCTGATAGGTGTTGGACTTGCGATAAATGGGCAGTTCGTACTCCACGCCGGCCAGCACGAGCGGCGCGGTCTCGTTTTTCAGGTAGGGGTGCAGTCCCTTGTCTACCATGTGGAAAAAGCGGTACAGGCGATCCGCCGTATCTTCGGGAGCCTGGCTGTGCCCGTGAAACTGCTGCCCTGCCCCGAAAGCGTTGTTGCGGTTAAAGGCGTGGCGTTCCGGCTCTTCATTCAGCGCTTCGTTCATATCGCCGGGCACATTTTCCAGATGCACTTCCTGCAAGCCCGTCCGGTTGCCGCGCAGCAGGCGAATGTTGTTCTGGCCCAGCGTCAGCACGTAAAACCGCCCGTCGCCATTTAGCAGGGGAAGCAGGGGCTGAATCTGGAAGTGGTCGTTGACCAGCGCCAGATCGGTAAAGGGCTGCGCGACGCGGTACGCGCGAAACAGTTCCGGGGAGCGGAACACGGCGAGTCCTTCATTGGTGGCTTGCCAGAAGGCGCGGTGTTCCAGCAGTTCCTGCACGGGAACGAGCAATTCCCGCGCCTGATCCGCGTCCATGCCGAGCGTCACCAGTTGTTTTTCCGCCGAGCGCAGCAGGTTCTTGAATTCGGTCAGGTTCTGGGCGATATTGCCTGCGGGCTGCGTGGACATGTGGATGGACACGCAAACGCGCGTGGTATCCGCCAGCAGGGTTTTGAGTTCCTCCTGATTGAAGGTATCCACTCTGGGGCTGCCGCTATGCGTGGCGGAGTCGCCGTCCGCTTCCGTAAATATCCCCTGTTCGTCCGCTTCCGCCGCTTCCCGGTCGCGCTCATGACGCTCATGGCGTCCCGCCCGCGTATCGCTATGGCCGGGAGCCTGTTTGTCCAGTATCTGAGGCACTTTGGATGGGCTTCTTCTTGATTCCGACATATCTTACTTCCTCATTTCTGATGCGCTTATTGTCTGATGCTTTTGCGTCGCAAACACTACACACCGCGCTCACAACTACAGGGATTGTGAGAGCAAGGCTGTGAAACCGACGGAAATAAGACTGACGCAAACAGGCCATTGGAAATCAACGTTTGTTTTAGCGCGGCCTATATAATTAGTCATTCTGAACCCCCCTGCGAATGTGAAACGCTTGTCTAATCCAGCCACAACTTCACGCGGCTTGTCCATCCACTAACTTTAGGCGGATACCTGTATGGGAAACATTCCATACGGGGAAGTAAGGCATAAGTTTGGCGACATTGAGCGAACTGATTCGATCTTTCTACAGACTGCCACATGGCGTCCTGATGATCGGTTTCGAGATCATTTGCGAGGAACTAACGGCTTCTATAGAAACTAAGAGGTCACAGGAAGATCATCGAAAAATCATGGGAAGATCATTTCAGAACACGTTTCAAGAAATCGTGAGGAGAACAGGATGAAGACTCGAAACTTATGGGTGGCAACCGTACTTGCCGTTGGAATGACAGGCATCATCGGCTGCGGCAATAAAGGCGACGACACCGGTGGGAGCGGAACAACGGGCACGTCGGGCGGGGCGTCAGGCAGCGCGTCGGGCGGCAGCGGTTCCAGTGGCAGCAGTTCTACCGCAAGTGGCGGGTCAGGAACTTCCGGCGGTGGCGGCTCCACCAGCGCATCGGGCAGTGGCGGCGCGTCGGGCATGTCCGGCAGCAGCGGGGGAACTTCCGGCGGCAGTGGCGCATCCGGCAGCATGTCGGGCGGCAGTGGTTCCAGTGGCAACGCGGGCGGCATGTCCGGCGGCACGGGCAGTTCAGGCGGAATGTCGGGTGGCACAGGCAGCAGTTCCGGCACATCGGGAAGCGGCGGCACATCGGGCGGCATGTCGGGCGGTTCCGGCAGCGCGGGTGGCATGTCCGGTGGCGCGAGTGGCGGAACCGGAACCAGCGGCGGCACAACCGGCGGAGCCGGGGGCGGCATGAGCGGTGGCGGTTCCGGCAGTGGCAGCACGGGCAGTGGAAGTGGCGGCTCCGGTGGTGGGACGGGCGGTGGCGGTTAGCGCTGATACCGTTTTCTGAACAGTCCGCATGAACTACGTTCACCTTGAAGCATGAACATGCCGAACACCGAACACCGAATACCAAACACCGGCATTTTATGAACAGTCCAGTGTTCTTTTCCGCGTTTCCAAACAGTGTCCGCAGGGAGTGATAATCACGCCTCTGCGGACGCTTTTTTCAGCGCCCTTATATCCAGCAAAGCGTGGTTTACCATGATTTTGCCCTGGCGCTTTGCCGCGTTTTTACCTGACAGTCCCCATGAACTACAATACCCCTGCGGAAATGGACGCGCTGGCGCAGGCCGTCGCCCGTATCGCTGCCGGGTAGGATTACAAACAAGTTCTTAAATAGATTAGTCTCTACGCCCCCATTTGTTTACCATGTTCCTACCTCTCCCGGTATCCGCCGTAAGATATTGCGTCAGTGCCGCTTTTATAAATAGTCGACGCTACATGTGATTTCATAGCCATAAGCAAGTCAATGGTTTGGCGCAATTTGGGTTTATAAAACGATCATTCCCCTGACAACATTCGGCAGGCAGCAGGCAGGTGAGCGCATACCTGCCGAATGTTCACGGATACCGGGACAGGATTCCGGTTTATCTACTATGGCAGGATAGTCGAATCGCTTGCCGTCCAAACAGCCAATGCTTTTGGAACGCGCAGGCAAAGGATTGAGAAAGGATTTTCTGAATGGGAACGCGACGTAAATTGTGCGGGATGGTATGCCTTGCCGGCGCGCTTGGCTTCAGCCTGCTGTCGGGGTGCGATGGTCACTCCTCCAATAATGGCAGCACGGGCACAACCACCGGAACGAGTACAACTACCGGGACAGGCACAAGCAGTGGGACGGGCACAAGCGGCTCCGGTTCCTCCACAGGAACCGGCGGAACGTCCGGCACAGGAACTGGCACAGGAACCGGCACCGGGACGGGAACGGGTAGTGGAACCGGGACGGGCAGTGGCGGCACCGGCGGCACCGGACGGCAGTGGCGGCACAGGGTCAGGGACCGGCAGTGGCGGTTCCGGGGGAGGTGGTTAGGAACTTTTACCAAAATAAGTGTTCCGGCTATAGACCGGTTGGCGCAACGCTCTGTAGACAGGGCGTTCACGACTTGCCAGGTGGAACGTTCATTTTGTTGAAAGTCTTAAAAAAGCGGTCTGCCGCGCGTTGGGCGGACCGCTTCAAACCCGGTTGCTTCAAGGCAGCAAAACACCGCAGTCATGAAAAGAAAGGCAGTATTCAACATGCAAAAGCAACACACGCGACAGCACGGCTCTTCAGTCTTCGCGCTGCCGGGATTGGTGGCGTTGGGCTTGAGCTATCCGCAGTTGGCGCTCGCGCAAACCGATGCGGGCAGCCAGGCAGATCAAATCAAAACCCCCGCTTCCTCGCAAACTTCCGGCACTTCGGATAATCAAACTTCCGGCAAGGCTACGCCGCAAACATCCGGCCAGGCATCGGGTTCGCAGTCGGGGCAGTCTTCGCCTGCCCAATCGTCGCAATCATCTCAGCAGTCACGGTCTTCGCAATCTACTTCACGGTCTTCTTCGCAGAACTCCTCACAGAACTCCTCGCAAAGCAATGGACGCTCCACGCAAGCCTCCGGCGCCGGTTCCTCTCAGAACGGAACCGTCTCCGGCAGTTCAAGCAGTTCCGGCCAGCAAGGGAACATGCAAATAGGCGGGCGACAGCGCATGAATAATGGAGCGGTGTCGCTGGCCGCGAATGGAGAGTTTGTGTATGTGATGCGCAGTGGAACGGTTTATCAAATGCGCAATACGGACCTGTCCCTCGTGTCGCGGCGCAGCATAATGCCCGACGCTATGGGTGGCGCGGACAGCACGGGCGCGGGGGCATCGGGAACAGGCAGTCCCGACAGCGGCGGGGGAACAAATGGCGGTTCGGGAACCGGAACTTCCGGCACTGGAACTTCCGGCGGAGCCACGTCGGGCGCGTCTTCGGCTTCCGGCGCGGATACGAACGGGACTGAGAGCGGAAGCGGGACAGGCAGCGCCGGCAATGCCACATCGGGAACCACGTCCGGGACAAATAGCGGCGCGAGCGCCGGGACAAATAGCGGTGCGAATACGGGTGCCAATGGCACGGGCAGCAGTGGCAATGGCGGCGGCAGCAACTCCTCGATCAGTGGCGGCGGAGCGCAGCAAGGCGGCGCTTCGGGTAATTCCGGCAATGGCCTGGGAAACAGTTCCGGTAATGGGCTGGGGCGTCAGAGCGGGGCGCAGCAGTCGTCCACCGGCAGCACAGGCTCCTCCGGGAACAGCATACACGCTTCGCAAGGCAGCCAATCCACCCGCGCCCATCGTTCCGTGTCCGGCTCTGGGAACCGCTCTGCGTCACGGGGCAGTACGCGCTCCAACCGTATAGCCGGTGGCAGCGGCAATTATAACAGCAACAGCGATGCTTTTGGCAGCAGCAATGGAGCGGGTATGCAGGGCTATCAAGGCAACACCTTCCATTCAGGATCAAACGGCGGGTCTGTGGCTATTGCCCAAACGACCGGCTTTCAGAGTAACAGCCGGGCGTCTGGAGGACAGAACAGCGGGGGCCGCAACGGCCAGAATGGCGGCAGCGACCAGAACGCTAACAGCAGCGGCCAGAATAGCGGCCTGCAAAGCGGAAGCCAGAACAGCGGGCAGGGAATGTTCCGACAAAGCATGGATGGCATGGGCAGCGGCTTCGGCGGCGCTATGGGGATGAATGGCGTCTCGATGGTTGCCACAAGCGATTACATCTACGTGCTGCGCGGCAACATCCTGTACCAGTTGCGCGCGTCCGATCTCTCCACTGTTACTCAGCGCGACATTTCCCCGGCCATTCTTGAGCGTGAAGCCATGAGCTTGTCAAGTGGCAGCGGAACGGGCACATCCGGTACAGGGCAAAGCGGCACAGGAGCAGGAACAGGTAACGGTTCAGGAACCGGGACATCAAGAACCGGCACATCCGGTGGTTCCGGCTCAGGAACCGGTAATGGTTCCGGCACGGGAACCGGCAGACAGGGCGGCTCAGGAGCCGGCACGGGAACCGGCAATGGTTCCGGTACGGGAAGTGGACGGGGAACCTCCGGCAGTGGAACCTCGGATAATGGTTCCGGCGGGAATACAGGAACTACCGGCGGAACAAATGAATCCGGCAGCGAAACCAACAATCCGTCTCCGTCAGCCTCAGTGAGCGAATCGGACGAGTAACCGGTCAACAGACAGGAACCCGCTTTTGCAAAGCGCGATTGTCCAACACTGTCCCGGCACACTCATCCATAATAGGTACGCCAAAACAAGCCAATGAAGGATTGAGTTACAAAGGCTTGGATTGTAGAATAACAGCAGGATTGATTTACTCATTTCCGCCTTCCGGCAGAATTGCCGGAAGGCGAACTTTTTCCCGTTTGTGTTTTTTCGGATAGGATAGGTTTCTCATGCAGCAATTAGCGTGTGATGTTGTCGGCTGTGGCCGGCCTGCCGCCTGGGCGCGGGTAGCGAACGTACAGAAAATGCAGGAAGATTTTCTGTGTAACCATTGTTGGGCCAACCTGCGGGTTTCCAAGTTACGCGAGGCTGCGTGTTACATACCATGTGACTACGAACTGCCTGAATCTGCGTTTACCGCCTTGCGGGACAACGATGAAGTGATTTACATTCGCTAAAGGAAATGTAAGCGCCGCTTCTTGCGAATTGTTTACGAAGACAGACAGAATCAACAGACCTGCGGGAATTTCCCGCAGGTCTGTTAGCTGCGCGTAAAATGCGCGCAAGCACAGATGTCGAACCTCTAGCGCATCACGGCATAAATACGCCGGTAGTTCTTTCGTCCGCAGGACGATTGGCCGAATGCCCGCGTAACCGGTATTTTATATACCGGTTACTACGGGCAGACTTACGCCGCAGTGTACTAGCCGCGCCCGGAAACGCCGGAGCCGCTGCCGCCGGAACCACCGTTCATGGAACCGCCCATGCCGCTGCCGCCCATGCCGCCGCCGGAGCTGCTGCCGCCGGAACCGCTGCCGCTGCCACCCGAACCACCGGTGCCGGAGCCGCTGCCCGTATCATTGCCGGAACCACTGCCGGAACCACTGCCGGTATCGCTGCCGCTGCCGGAACCACTGCCCGACTGTCCGCTGCTGCTGGACTGTCCGCCACTTCCGCCGCTGCCTGACCGGCGGCTGCTTCCACCCGAACCGCCACTGCGCCGGGAAGTTCCGCTGCCCGTGCTGCTTCCGCCGGAACCGCTTGCCAGCCCGAGCCACCGGTTTGGCCCGAACCACTGCCCGTGCCGCCGCCCGAACCGCCGGTGCCCTGTCCGCCGGTGCCCTGTCCGCCACCATTGCCTGCATCCTGGGCGTACAACGCCACCGGAATCGCTGCGACCAGGCCCATCCACAGAGCCGCCGTTAACCACCGTTTTCTCATGATACATCTCCTGAGGGATCGAGGAGGCAGCCCGTCCAGAATTTATTTCTGAATGTTATGGAGGAAGGACTGCGCCCGTTGCGTATGTTCCCCGCGTGAGGTTACGCGAGTGACATACAAGAGACGGCGCAACTATGGTTCTTGTTCGTAAGCCATTTATCTGTTAATAAATGCGTATAATGAGTGACCCTGTACTCAGCAGTAAGATAGAGACCGGCATGAACACGCAAAGGTACGTGGACGTATTTACCGGTATGAAACCTCCAAACACCGGCGCCACTCCTGAAATTTCTTCACTCGAGAAATTCACTCTCCAGAAGAACGTTTCTGCTCACGAGAACCTGGCGCCTAACACGGAATCCTGCGAAGCCGCCTCGCCACCTGCCCACGCTTACAGCGGGCGTTCGGGCGGGGAGGCGCTGTTGTCGGCGCTGGCGCTGATCCTGGCATTTACCCTGTTGCCGGCGCGTCATCCCGTCGGCGAACCGGCCACCCTGCTTTCCGTTGCCGAGTCCCCGCCACCTTTTGCTACAACGCTGCCTCCCTCCGAAGCGAACCTTTCGCGCTTGCCGGGAAAAGGGGGCGCTGCCGTTCGTTCGCTTTTTGAGCCGGTTGTGGGCAGGGAAGCGAAATACGCGGCAGACTACGCCTCGCCCCTGCTCGACGTTGCGCGGGCGCACAACACGGATGCAGTAACGCTGGCGCAATTGAATGGGCTGTCCGGCAGCGTGGTTCGGGCCGGGCAGGTTTTGCGCCTTCCCTCCCGCTACATTGTCCCGTACAGTGTGCCGGAAGGGGTGGTGCTCAACATTCCCGAACGGGGCGTTTATCTGTTTCGCAAGGGACGCCTGCTGGCGCGTTACCCGGTGGCTATCGGCATGAGAACGTGGGAAACGCCCCTGGGCCGGTTCCGGCTGGTGCGTAAAGTCGTCAATCCGACGTGGATACCGCCCAAAGTCATGGTGGAGCGGGAAGGCATTTCCAGCGCGGACGTGCCGCCGGGAAACGATAATCCTTTAGGAGATCGCTGGATGGGCTGGAGCGCGCCCGAAGTGGGGTTTCACAGCACATTTGCCGTCCATACCATTGGTCATCTCGCTTCCCATGCCTGTGTGCGTATGTATCCCGAAGCGGCGCATCAATTGTTCGAGCGGACGTATTTGGGGATGCCTATTTATGCGGTCTACGAGCCGATCAAACTTGGCAAAAGCGGCAAGGACATTTATCTGAGCATATCTCCCGACGTGTACCATTTGGGCCGGGTATCCCTGCAACAGGTGAAAAAGCGTCTCAAACAGGCGGGCGTGGCGAACAAGGTTGACGAGGCGGCGATACGGCAGATGCTGGCGCGACAGGACGGCTACCCGCGCCGCATTGCCCAACTGGACAAAAAAGCCTCAACGCCAACCGAGAAGCCTCCACACCTTGCGGCAGAAAGCGCTGCGCCACCAGTAAAGGCAATCCTTTAGAAAGTGGGCAGGGCTGGGTACAGCGTGGCGAGGGTGTTCTGGTCGCGGACGGTAATGCGCCAGGCGTGTCCCATCTGGTGAACCGGGTACATCACGTCGCGGGGGTCGGAACTGTGCCCGTCCAGGCCGAGCGCATGGCCGAACTCATGGGCGGCAATGCAGGCGATATCGCTCGCGTTCCCCCGCCGCACTCCAATACGAACTTTCGCTGTTTCAAGCTTGCCGTCGCGGAATAAGGTATTGGTGTAGCCGTCATTGGTGGATGGGTCGAAACGCGCGGTAATAGAAGCCCGCGCCGGATCGTCCACGACAATATAGCGCGTCATTCCGCGCGTTGCATTCAGCCAGGCATCGAAGCCGCGCCGCGCCCACTGTTCGCGGGCGGGACTATAGTTTGCATCGTGGGCAAAGGCGACAGCAACGGGAAAAGCAGGCCAAACAGCGCGATTACGCAAATGGGACGCATAATTTACAGGAAGGACAGCGGCAGGAGCGCGCTTAACAGGAGGTGTCGTGGCTCCGATTATGGACAGGTTCATCAGTAAAACA
This sequence comes from uncultured Chthonomonadaceae bacterium, assembly GCA_963835065.1. Lineage (GTDB taxonomy): Bacteria > Armatimonadota > Chthonomonadetes > Chthonomonadales > Chthonomonadaceae > CAWFQB01. Next base: position 84,386 of record CAWIEK010000057.1, read on the forward strand.
GTGGCAGCGCCAGCAAATCGTATAATACTTTCGGGGTACATGGATACCTCAAATATGGGTTAGGGGCAAGTAAGTCTTCTGCTGTATTATACGGTATTTAGACGCTTTTCCATACCCATTTTTGAACACAAAATTATGGAACAAACATCTTCTGAATTTAATTTTATGCCTGAGAGTGACAACGCCGTACCGGGGCAGGGAGTGAGCAATCCGCTTCCGCGCGCCGTGCAGCGCCCGAACTTCTATCAGCTTCTTGATGGCGAATGGCGTTTTGCCATTGACCTGAAAGACTGCGGCCTGCGCGAACACTGGTGCATGGGGCACGAATACGAGCGCGGGGCGCATTGGCCCGGCTCCATCGAAACCCACATGGCTGCGGCGCGTCAGGAGCAGCAGCGCACTCCGGCCTGGCAGGACAAGGTCATCGTCTGGTATGAGCGCGAGTTCACGCTGCCGGAGCCGTCCGCGCTGCCGCCGAACGGCATCTGGCAAATTACCTTCGGCGCGTGCGGCTATGAAACCCGCGTCTGGCTCAACGGCAAACCGCTGCGCACCCTGGAAGGCGAGGAAGTCCATTATGGAGCCTACACCTCCTTCTCCTACGAATTGCCCCTCGAAACCCTGCGCCCCGTGAACCGCCTGACCGCGCGAATTGCCGATACGATGGACGCGGAGATTCCACGCGGCAAGCAGGAATCGCATGTGTACAAGCGCGGCGGCATCTGGTATCAGACGCATACCGGGGCTGTGCGCAGCGTGTGGCTGGAAACCGTCGAGCGCAACCGCCTGCGTTCCCGCGTGGGCGTCATCAGCCTGTTTGCGGACAGCCTCGTCCGCTTTCGCCTGACCACGTATATCCACGATCCGGGCCTGTATACGGTGCGCCTGAACATCTTTGCCGACGCAAAGGCAACAGAGCCGCTTGCCACCTCCGATTTTCCGCTGCGCCTGGAAGCGGGAGAAAAGCCGCAGCAGGTGATTATGGAAGTGCCCAACGCGCAAGCGTGGTCGCCCGATAAGCCGCATCTGTATCGCCTTGTCGCCCAGCTCATTGACGCCAACGGCCATGCCGCGCAAATCGAAACGCGCTTCGGCCTGCGCAAAATCGAAGCGCGGGGCCGCCAGGTGTTTCTTAACAATGTCGCCACGTATCTGGACGGCATTTTGTACCAGCCGGGCGCGTCCACGTATGAGCAGATTGCCCGCCATTTGCGCGGCATCAAAGAATTGGGCTGTAATCTTGTCCGGGTCCACATTACGGGCGTGGACCCCCGCGTGTATACGCTTGCCGATGAAATGGGAATGTTGGTGTGGGTGGAAGTGCCCAGTCCGCACAGTTCCACGCCGCGCAGCCGGGAAAACCACCGAGCGGAACTGCTGCGCCTGCTGGCCCTGATTGAAACGCATCCATCCGTTGTGATCTGGAGCCTGTACAATGAGGACTGGGGCGCGCAGGACATTGCCACCAACCCGGATACGCGCCGCTACATCGTTGACCTTTACCACGATATGCGTCTGCATCATCCGCAATTTCTTGTTGTAGACAATGATGGCTGGCATCATGTGTCGTGCGAGGGGCGGCTGAAGTCCGACCTGCTCACCGCCCACCTGTACACGCCCGATTTGAAACGCTGGAGCGAACTGCTCGATTGCTTTTCGGCAGGCGAAATGGAGGATGTGGCCGCAAACCCGCTTATCGTGGGCGATCCGTTCTTTTACCGGGGACAAACGCCCCTGATTGTCAGCGAGTGGGGCGGCTTCGGCTTTGCGGATTACGGCGGCCCGGAGGCGGGAGACGAGCGCGTGGAGCGCATACGCGCCTTTAAGCAGGAACTGCGCCGCCATGCCATTGCGGGGGATGTGTATACGCAGGCGACGGATATTGAGGACGAATGTAACGGGCTGATAGACGCGAACACGGGCGAACTCGCGGTTCCGCCCGGCCTGCTCGCGTCCCGCGCGACGGAGTAAGGCTTCCTTCGGTATTCTTGTATTTTCAGTGGCGTTTGCAGGATTGGGGCGAAATAGGCTAAAATGTTTGTGAGGAAGGCAGGAATGTAAGGATTTACGAAAACATTTGTCGAATAAGGCTGTCAAAGGAAGTGCGCCGCCGTCCGTTCCGGCTGCCGCGCTCTCTCGCCGCGCCCTTTCTGATTGTTTTTCGCTGCTCGTTCTCGCCTGAAACGGCTGTCCGAACGTTCACCTGCATGTTCTCGCGCCGTTTTGAAAAGGAACATTTTTCGAGGCACTGAACGCCGATAGGCGCGCTTGTGGCCTTGCCTGTCTCGCGCCAATGGAGGAACCGTATGCTGATCTCTCGTTTTGCCCGCCTGGGCCTGACCCTGGCGACCCTGCTGACTGCGCTTGCGCTGTGGAGCCAGCCGGCCCATGCCTACAAAGCCTATGCCATGAAAGAAGGCAAGACGTGTAACTACTGTCATGCCGGCGGCGGCGGTACGCCCCGTAACTTCCGCGGCACGTATTACAAAACGCATGGCCTGTCCTTCGCGGATTTCGACAATCTGTATGAAGCGCGCCGCGCGGGCGTTACCGACCCGACGGCTATGGGCGTGGACGCCAAAGCCACCGTCGCGGGCTACCCGAACGTGAAAACGGACGTACCCGACATCCTGAAGTACACCATGAAAGACCTGGACGGCAACCCGGTCAACCTGGGACGCTATCAGGGCGATGTGATCATGATCGTCAACGTCGCGTCCAAGTGCGGCAACACGCCCCAGTACAAGGCGCTGCAAAAGATGTACGATGACAACAAGGACAAGGGCTTTGTCATTCTCGGCTTCCCGTCCAACGACTTCGGCGGGCAGGAACCGGGCAGCGAAAAGGAAATCAAGCAGTTCTGCACCGACTTGTACAAAGTGACGTTCCCGATGTTCTCCAAAATCGTGGTCAAGGGCGACGACACGGCTCCGCTGTACAAGTACCTGCTCGATCCCAAAACCGATCCCAAGTTCGCCAAGCCCATTGACTGGAACTTCGCCAAGTTTCTCGTCAATCGCAAGGGCGAAGTGATCGCGCGCTTTGCCGCCAAGACCACGCCGGATGATCCGTCCGTCACGAGCGCGGTGGCAAAAGCCCTCAAAGAAGCGAAGCCGGAAGATAAATCCCTCGGCGCTCAATAAACCAACCTGAAAATGCCTGTATTCGGTGTTCGGTGTTCGGACACTCCGGCATGTTCATGCTCCGGGGTGAACATAGTTCATGCAGCCTCTCCTGTAAAAAGAAAGGGCTGTGACACACTTCACACTCCTGCTGTGACAGGTTCCAACGCTCAAATAACCAGGTTCGCGCATAATAGAGTTGTCTCTTATGCGCGAACCTTGTTGTTCTTTTTGATGTTCGCTATTTGAAGTTTACCGTTTGACGCCATGCCGATTTGATTGAGGGAGTTTCACGCGATGCACCACACCACTGCCGAACCCAAAGCCCTGCTGCTTTCCAAAGAAGAGACTCTGGCCCTGCTGGATATGTGCCTGAACAGCGCCGTAGAAATGCGGGCCGCGCATGAGCAAGCGCTGATCAAGCTGGGAGACATGGCGCGCAGTTATCTGGCGGAAGACCGGGACGCGGAAGCGGCCTGCGCGCCCATCATTGCGCCCATTGTTTGCGCGCCAACGCCTGCGCCGGTTGTCTGCGCGCCACAAGCCGCGCCCGAAGTCCTCCATCCCGCTTACAACCAAACGCCCGCGCGCGTCGCCTTCTGGACCCAGTCTTCCATTCGCTCCCGCCTGCGCAGCCTTCCGCCGATGCCGGAAATGGAAGCGTGTCGGGGGTGAGGAGGAAGACACAAACCATTTTTGACGCGGTGATGACACATAATGTCGTGCCGATGCGGGCGGAGCCGAACGGCGGGAGCGAACAGGTCAGCCAGGCGATTTGGGGCGACAATGTTTTGCGGCTGGCGGAAGAAGGCGAATTTGTACGCATACGCGGCGCGGACGCTTACGAGGGGTGGGTATGGCGGCGGCATCTGCGTCCGTTCGATCCCGCGTTGCCTTTTGAAGAGCAATGCTGGCCGTTCGGGCAGCAAATCGGGCAGGCCGTCTGCGTCACGTCGGATTTCGCCGTGTTGCGCGAACATGCCGGAAGCGACGCCCCGCCCGTGACAAAACTGGTGTTCGGAACGTGGGCGCAAGTCCCGCTGACGGAACGGCCACGAGAAGCCGAAGGACTGCTGATTCAACTGCCGACAGGATATGGCGTGGAAGAAGCGAAGCGCGTACAGGCGGGCTATGTCGCCGGGGAAGCGGTAAGTTCTCTTGCGAATTGGCCTTACCCGCGCAAATGGGAGGGCGAAGCGGCCTGCCGATTGGCGCGTCGCTTTCTCGGCACTCCCTATCTGTGGGGCGGCACAACGCCGTTCGGCTTCGACTGTTCCGGTTTCGCGCAGCGCGTTTATTCCACGTTTGGCGTTGTCCTGCCGCGCGACGCTTACATGCAGGCCGAGAGCGTTTTGGGCGAACGACTTGCCCCGGACGTTCCCACGCAGGCGGGCGATCTGGTGTTCTTCGGCGGGCGCAGCGACCCGCGCAAGCGAGTCATCACGCACGTCGGCATAGCCCTCAACACCGCTTCCTTCATTCACGCAGTCGGCAAAGAAGGCGTCATCATCACGCCCTTCGACGATCCCTACTACTCTGCGCAGTACACTTATCACGGCGCATGGCGTTATCCCACATCTGTCAAGTAAAACTTGCCCCTGTCACAAACCGAACCGGCCCCCGTTTTGAGAGAACGTTCCCGAAAAAGACAGCCCGGTGTTTTCAGCGCAGCAGCCGGGTTGATGGAGGTTCGTTTTCCCTTGACAATCACAATCAACCGTTCGCGTCCCATCCCCCAACGCCTGTTGTGGACGCGACTTTACCTGACCGCCTGCCTGCTTGTCAGTCTGGCCGCGCTCGTTCCCCCGCCCGCTCACGCGGGTACGGAAACGACGGGCGCTCCCCCGGCAGGACTGAAGAAGTAGGAGGAAGATATAAGATATAAGATATAAGATATAAGCAGGACAGGCTTTTAGATTGCTCTGTGAAGCGGTTGCTTGTCGTCAAAAACATGCCACACAGTCCCCTGCAAGCTGCCATCCCAAACTTATATCTTATATCTTATATCTTATATCTTATGGAGCTTCGATCTTCTCGATTGCCGTTTTCGCCGCGTCCTGTGTGAAGGCGCTGGGCGCGTTGGCGGCAAGGGCGCGCAGGGCTTCCAGCGCGCCCTTGTCCTTGCGGGCGGCGAGGACGCTGATGGCGGTGCGTTGAACAAACTCCTGCGGGTCGTTGAGCATCGCCATCAGCGCGTCATGCACGCCGGCATCTCCGAGCGCGAGGGTTTTCAGAGCGCTTGCGGCTTGTAAGCGCGTGAACGCATTGTGTTCCGGCTTCATTGCCTGCAACAGCAGGGGTACGGCCGCATCGCTCTTCGCCGCTGCCAGCGCCTCCACGCTTGCCAGAGCCAGCGTTTCCCCCGGCGTGACCTGCGCGATGTAATGCTGAAACACATCCAGGTTTTGAGTGACATTCGACCCGCCGAGTCCGAGCAGCGCGCCGCGCACAACCGCGTAGGGTTCCGTATCGCTAAGAGCGATACTGCGCAGCAAGCGGTTGTCCTCGTCTGTGGGCGCTAATTGTCCCAGCGCGGCAAGCGCGGCGGCACGGCGGTAAGGCAATTTGGACAGCGCTTCCGCGTGGAAAAGCGGGCGCAGTTCCTCGCTCTTGGCGCTGCTCAGGCTTCTAATCAGGGTCGCGCCCAGGCTGTTGCCCGGTTCCACCTTCAACACGTCGGTGAACAGGGCGATTTTGCCGGCATCCAGGCTTTCCCCCGTCAATTTATTTGCCGCATAAGTTCGGTCTACGGAATTGGGCGCGACACGCAGCAGCAGCGCCATGTCCGCGTCCGTCCAATGGTTGTCCGGCACTTCCTTGAGCAGATCGTGATCCGGGTCCAGCAGCACAAGCGCGGGCTTTTCCGCGCAGGGCAGATGGAACTCCTGCGTGGCCTGATTGAGAACCACCCGCTGGCGCTGCAAGGCTTTGCTTCCGGTCTGCGCTCCGCTCCGAGGTTTCTCGCTTGACAGGGCCGCTTGCTTCAAGCCGGATGGGGCGGTTCCCATTCCACGCGCCAGGCCGAACGTCACGGGCATGGTGTAAATGGGTGTGCCGTCCGTCGTGTTTTGCAGTTGCTTGACCGTCGCAACCACTTCCTTGCGTCCCTCATCATACGTCCACGTCATGTCCAGCACGGGATGGCCGGGCTTGCGTATCCACTGGTCGAAAAACGGCTTGATGTCGTGGTGGGTTTCTTCCGTGATGGCTTTTTCCAGGTCACTGGTTTCCACCGCTTTATACTCGTTGGCTTTCAGATAGCGGCGCAGGCTGGCGAAAAAGGCTTTGTCGCCGAGTTCCCGGCGCAGCATGTGCAAAATCACGCCGCCCTTCGCATAAGTGTGCCCCTGCTCGAACATGGCATCGTAGCTGGCATAGGTGTTGGTGCTGAGGGCGCGCTTGGAACGCGCCGCCGAAGCCAGGTAGGAGCGCGTGTTCCCCTCCACTTCGGCTTCGTAGGTTTCCCTGCCGTTGAGATGTTCCATATAAAACATCTCCATGAAGGTCGCAAAACTCTCGTTGAGCCAGATGTCGCCCCAATCTTTACACGTCACCAGGTCGCCGAACCACTGGTGGCCGAGTTCGTGCGAGGTCAGGCTGGACATGGGGAATTTGTCGCCACGCGGTTCGGCCAGGCTGCGCGATCCCAGCGTGGTCGCGCTGACGTTTTCCATGCCGCCGGGAAAATCGAACACCCAGTCCTGCGCGTACTTGGGCCAGGGATACTTGACGCCCAGATTGTCGGAAAACCAACTCAGCATATCGGGCGTATTGCCGAACGATTCGGGAATCTGCTTTCCCATGCCTTTGGGAACGACATAATAAAGGGGAACGCCGCGCCACATATCTTTTTGCACGTCCAGTTCGCCGCCGACAAGGGACAGCAGGTACGTGGAGTGGGGCTGCTTCATTGTCCAGTGAAACGTGCGGGTGTGCGCGTCGGCGTTGAGCGTGGCGGGAGTCTCGAAGCCATTGCCGATGACGGTCCACTCTTCCGGCACGGTGGTATGGGTTTCGCTGGTGCATTTGTCATTGGGATAATCGTAGCAGGGAACCCACGAACTGTTGGTGTTGGTTTCGCCCTGCGTCCAGAACCCCGGTCGGCGGGCCGGCTGATTGGGGCGGGGGTCAATCCACGTGAACCCGCCCGCGCCGTTTGCGCCCGCTCGTGTGCGCGCGCCGACAGCAGGCATCGTATAAGCGATTTCTACGGCCACTTCCTTGCCGCCGGCCAGGGGCGCGGCGGGCGTCAGGGTCAGCTGGTTGTTCTGCTGCGCAAAAGGAACATCCGTGCCGTTGATTTTGCAGGTTTCGATTTTCAGGTTGTCGCGGGCGTCCAAAACTACGGTTGCCAGCGAATCGCGCAGGGGCGTCAGGTAGTGCGTGACGACGCCATGCGCGGAGTGTTCTTTGGCATTGACATCGAAAATAAGTTTGAGATGCCGCACATGGTAATCGCGGACGCGCTCGGCATGGACGGTGGCGACGGGACGGTCATTGCGCCGCGCGTTCTGGCCGAATCCGCCCTGCGCCCCTGACATGGGCGCGAGCAGGCTCAAACCGGCAATGGCGGCAAGCGCGGCGAAACCGGCGCGAAATGGCAACATGGAAAAAGGCTTCAACGGAAACTCCTTGCAAAATCGTGGGCACGAGGGAAGAGGATCAAAAATAGCGAATACAATCACGCGAACACAGCCCTATCAACGGACGCGCAACCTACCGCTATATTACCACAATCCGGCGCAATCTAGCAGGTATGAAAGAGAAGAATACAGAGGAAAGGAGAATTCCAACCAACATAAAAAGTTTAAAATGTGGAACAACCATCACGAGATTATCAATTCACCGCCGGGAGTTATTACACGCGGCCCAGAACATCGTCTCCAATGCGAACGCCATACAGAGGAGCATCAGGACGTTTTTCCAAAATCATGTCGGCGGCAGCGCTGACAGTCTCGCCAATTGCATATTCTTCCGTATCCATTGCAATTACAAGAATCAGGCCGGCGTACTTTCGGGGTGAGTTGATGTCCAGATGCACGAACGGAAAGTAGATGCGTTTCGTATTTCCTTCCCAACCGGTCGTGACAATCATGTAGCGGTCGCGCTCCTGATCGAAAATGGCCTCATTTGTCACACTCGGGCTGGAAAAGCGGAGTTGCGCGAGGGGCATAAGAACATCGCGCACAATGTGACGATAACATTCTATTTTATCCATTGCGTTATCTTCTCCCTCTCCGTATCGAACACGATCAGGCGCAATGTCTTTCGCGGACATGGTGTTTTGCTCTTGCTGAATTATACCATAGCCCGTCAGGAGTGAATAGTCGCAACCGCCAACACGCCGCGAAGTCCTGCCGACACAGCAGGACTTCGCAGGCAGTACTTTGGCTTCAGGAGGCCGCTTGTACAACACATTGAAACCCCTGAGATTGGTGTATAATACGGATAAGGAGATAGCGATTATGCAAACGGCTCTGCGCCTGCAAACGACGGTTCTGCCCGGACAGCGCATTGAGGTTTCTGCGCCCGAACTGCTGGAAGGCGATACGGTAGAACTGATTATCCTCAGCGCGAACACGACTTCTGCGGGGCGGTATCCTGCCGCGCTGGAGGCCGCCTACGATACGTTGATCCAGAAGAAATTGGCGGGAACGCTGACCTCCGAAGAGACTCTGCGCCTTCAGGCGGCGCGGGAAGAGATAAGCGCCATAGATCAAACTTATCCCGATATTCGCGCGCAGCAGGCGCACAAATTAAGCGAGGAACTGGCGCAGATACGCGCTGAATTACAAGCCTTGCCTCCAATCTGTCAGCCGACACCCCCATTGCCATGATCTTTGCTCGCAGCCAACCGGAACGCGAAATAGTCAGTAGCTCATGTCTTGCCTGATTTTTATCAGACAGACCAATCTTCCACTTTCAAGCCGGGTACTCTCTGGAAGTCGGACAGATTACGGGTCAACAGAACGGCATCATTGGCAAGCGCGATAGCGGCAATCTGCAAATCTTTTGTGCCAACGCGAAGACGTGACTGCCGCAAGCGTTCGTAGATGGCAGCGGCGTTCTCGTCATAATCCAGAATAGGAATGCGGCGAAACCTTTCCACATGACTCCGCAATTTCGCATACGCTTCAATCTGCTTTGAGGGCGTATTTGCTCGCGCGACATAAGCCAGCCAGCCGCGCATTTGTTCTTCATACGTGATAATGCTAACGGCAACGTCCTCTTGCGGCAATGCGGCCAGACGCCTGCCGAGATTGAAAGCCTCGATGGTATCCAAATCCAGTATGCTGAGATGGTCGGTATCCAGAACGCGCATCAGGAGCCAGTTTCCTCGTCTTCTACCTGCTGCGATTGCCGCCACTCGCGCCCTAATTGCATGGCTTCGACGTACGCCGGATCGTTCTTGAACGTGCCGCGTATTTCTTCCCACCAGGGTTTTTTAACAGGCGCGGCATCCGCGCGTTGCCGCTTCAACGCTTCCACTTCCGCTTCCAATCGCGTCAGACGTTCTTCTATTTCGGTGACTGCCATAAAGGAAACCTCCTCCCTAAATTGCTCTGCACAGCCAGATTATACCACAGCCCCACTCTCACGCCATGCGTTTGCGGCGTATCTAGGCGCCTATCGCGTCAGGCCGGGCGTTTCCTCCTGAATCCACCCGGCAGGAAAGCGCAAGCATCCTGCGAACGCCCTCCCAAGCTTGTCAGGAGAGGATCGAGGCAAAAGCAAAGGATGAAGGATGAGGGTATGTAGAGACAGCGTCGAAATCTTGGCAATGCAGCGCTTCCAGCCCAGTGTCTCGTTGTGTCAAATTGTAAGTAGAGGCGTCGTGACCTCAGAGGCGTCAGGGCGAACGGGAAGAGTTTACAGGCATCTTCTTGCACCTCCCTTCTGTGTTAGGGTTTTAGGTTGTTAGGTTGAGAGTTGAGAGTTGATAGAAACTACGAACGTTCTACGGCCCACCACCTGGCTGATTAGTAGACGTTTGTATCTAGTAGACAGGAGGAGTGGGGCGATAGTTTCGGTTTTTTAGCGCTGTACGGCTTTTTTGCTGTCTTTTTGCTGGATTGTGGCTGTGGGAAGAATCGGGAGAGGGCGCTTGCTTCGGTTCGTGCCTCTATCCCTTCCCGGTTACAGCTCCTGAAATCATTCGCACATTATCGTAACGTTTGCGAATTGCCACAAAAACCGCGAAGTCTTGCCGCCATAGCAGCAGGACTTCGCGGATAGGATGCCTTGAACTGTAGGGTCCCTGTCTTGGAAGATGATTCGCGCGGGTTAGCGGCTGCCCTGTCCGGCCAGAACCCGCGTGGCGTAGGTGATGGGCTTGCCGGTGTCGCTGTTGGTGAAATCCAGCGTCACCGTCACGCTTGCGCCTGCCGCCATATCGCCCGCCTGTATGGTGAGGTACGGACTGCCTGCCGGTGTGGTCGCGCTCGTGACGCCGGTTTTGTTGAACAGCGCGGCATTGCTGCTCAGGCCATCCAGCACCAGCGAAACCGGACCGGCAATGGCGGAACTGCCCGTGTTCTTGACCGTGACGCGTCTGCGCGAAACGCCCGGTGGCGCGGTTGAAGCGGAAGGCGCTGCGCGTGACGCTGACCTGCGAAGAAACGTCTGTAGCGATGTTGGGAAGTTGCGTGACGGTATCCGGCTGCGAGTGCGCGTTTTCCAGGTTGAAGGTGTTGTCCCGCGCCTGACTGTAAAAGGCATACGTGTGCCCGCCCACGCCCGTAAACGTCGCGCTCGTGTCCGTCGTATTCGTCAGCCAGGGCGTGTACGCGCCGCCGTTGTCCGAAACATAGATGGTGAAGTCCCGCAATCCCGAACCTACATCCTGCCCCTTCCACGACACAGGGAAGTTCAGCGCGTTCTGCACCCCCGCCAGTGGGTTTACCTGACTGCTCGGCTTGTCGTTGTCAATGGTATTGAACCAGATGGGTGTGAGCATGGCGGCATTCGCATCGAACACGATGGAAGCCTGATCGCGGACGATGGTTCCGGTTTTCAGGTTCTTGCGCGGCATGACGGTGAACAGCATACTGCCTTCCTGCCCCGGATCAAGGAAGCCGTTGGGATCGTCGGGAGCGAGCGGCAGACCAGTAGCCGGATTGATGGAGGTAAACGTCCACGCCAGTAGGCCGTTGTCAAGGTTCAGCTTCGCATTGACATGCACCAGCAGATTCTTCGTCGGGCGCAGGTCTACGTCGGCGTCGTACTCCCGAACGCCCGCAATGGGGTTGATATGATCTTCGGGCGTGACGGTCTGATTGCCGATAGTGATGGTTCCCAAACTTAGCGTACTCAGGTCCGCGCCGGGCAAGTCCAGTTGATCCGTGACTTTGATCACCTGCGCCGCCGCTGTCGCTTCCGGCTTATTGGCGAAGAAGACGGTATACGGCATAGGCTGTGAGCCTGATACCCACTGCGGAGCGCCGAACCCTATCGTTCCAGCGATGTCGTTTGGATCACCGGATGTGATATTCTCTCCAAAAAGATGAGCTAACGCTTCGCAAGCGAGATCAATGAGGTAATCTTGCACCTTGCTTTTGACCCAATCCTTGGGATTGAGTTCTAGAAGAGCAACAACACACAAAACGTGAACTGCTGGTAAGGCTGGTATCAATGCAGGGAACGTGATGCCAACCGCAACATCTATGGCGAGACAGGCTTCGTATGCCTCTGGTATGCCAGCTAAGGTTTCGACTTGCTCAACTACGAACTTGATCCATTCACAAGCCAGTTTAAAATCGAAAGGAGTTGACGGGCCAGGTGGCACAGGTGGATTAACATAGGTTGAGTTACTTATGTTTACCTGGAAAGTGGCAGTTTGAGAATATCCGGGAACGGTCACTGTTCCAGTTGCCTGACCAGCATTTGACCAGTTCAAGTTGATGGTAGTTCCCTGTGAGTTGGTCATCAAGGTTGGCTGCAAGTGTTCATTTAATGTCACCGTTGTTACGGTTCCATCGCTGCTAGTGACTTCGTATTGACCTAACCTACTGACTCGGCCACCAACCATAACTCCGAAGTAGTCTACTGTATTACCTGACTTGGTTCTAGTTCTGATAATACGTCGCTCAGTAAGGTCTCCTATGTATATCACTCCCCCTACCAACTCCTGATTTATCCAGGCATTGACCTGAAACAGATTGTGAGCGTACCGTGGATCATCAGGTGATTTCACACGTAGCGAGATAGTTTGGGAACTGCCTGCTGGTACAGAAGCAAGTTGAACTCCGATAGCCGTGCTGTTCCCGCCCGTGAAGGTGTCACTGGCTTTCGCGTCTATCAATTGCCACTCGAAGTAGTTAGGGAACTGGATACGGATGTCTGCGGTGCTGGCGTCCACGTTGCCTGAGTTCTGCACTTGCACGTTGTACGTTGTCCATGCGCCGCCGCGAATCTGGCTACGTCCAATTACCTGCGTTTGCAGCAACGGTTGTTTGAGGTCTTCGACGGTGAACTGTTGGGGCAGGGTGATGACTGTGCCGTCGGGGTTGGTGATGACGACATAGCGTGGGCCTAGCGTTGCGCCAGTCAGATCGAACGTGGTTTGTATACGCGAAGAGCCTTTGAAGTTGGTAAAAATGAACGTCTTGGTGTTCGTGCCTTGAATGTCCGGCTGTTTGTCGGCAGTCAATTTGACGGATGCGCCCTCCTGAACGCCGTTGAGGAGTATGGTGGCTGTCACACTGCCACCTTTGCCACCATGATCGGGGAAGATGTTGGTAGCCGCGATGTGGAATGTGTCGAACTCTGGCCTTTAGTGAAGAGGCGTCTCCCGCCTCATCCGTCGCGAAAGCGAACAGACGCCCATCACCTATCGACACAACGGGCATGTAATAACTTGGTTTGGGCAGGGCAGGGGCAGAAGCCCATCGGGAAGTTACAGGGTCGTAAGCATCTACTTCGGTGAACGAGGCACTATAATAGTATCTGCCACCAATGACATAGATCAAACCGTCCTGTCCGGTAACGACTGCCGATTGATTGCGCGGATTGGGCAATGAGGGAAGCGTTGTCCAGGTATTAGCAACAGGATCATAAGCAGCAAAACCTCCAGAGACGCCGAATCCTGCGTAGATTTTCCCGTCTGGCCCTGCCGCGATAGTGATTGGATCTCCCATATAGGGCGCAGGCATTCGTGTTATCCACGTTTTTGCTTTTACATCATAGGCCAATACCGTATTAGACGGGTTCCCCTGTGGACGTCCACCGATTGAATAGATTAGCCCATCCGAACCGACTGCAGTGGCGTGGGAGGTCTCATATAAAATTGGCTGCGGGAGCGACGTAACTGTAGTCCAGGTGTCGGTCACCGTATTGTAGGCTTCGACAGTCGCTACTATATTACCCGAACTGTCAACCCCACCAATGGCATAAATCAAGCCATCCGGGCCAGCTACCACACTCAGACCGACGCGGGACGTGGGGAGTGGAGTACCCTTCGTCCAGATGTTCTTTGCCGGGTCATAGATGTCCACCGGACTCACGGTGTCATAATAGTCAGGATGGAATTGTCCCCCAACGACATAGATGCGACCATCAGGGCCGACAGCGGCTCCGAAGCCTGCACGCGGTGTCGGCATGACGGTTGGCTGCGTCCAGCCCGCCTGGGCGAAAGATCGAGATGGCACACAGGTCAGCAAGCAGACCAGAAGTACGAGGATAGAAAGTAGCTGGCATAAAGTGCGGTTCATCCTACAAGTCTCCCTTCAACAATAGTACAGAGATAACCATCACGAGCAAGGCATCAGCCCGAAAAGACGCGCAGGTAAACGCCTGACAGACTGGACCACTGAGTTCAAGTTGGCTAAGATTAGCCTTGTAAATGCTGGGCCGTTCCCACGAGCCAGAGAGTGCCGTCATTGCTGAAGGTGACGGCGTGGGGCGTCACGTCGGCAGGGAGTGGGATGCGCTGCTGCAATTTGCCGTCCGCCGCGTACACGGCAATATCGCGGCTTGTATTGCAGGGAATATAGAACCGTTCCTCTTGCGCATGGAAGGCGAACGGGCCATGATATGCGTCCTCCGCCCGCCAGCAACGCAGGAACTCGCCTTCGGCATCGTAAATCTGCATCATCGGCTCTTCCGGTTTCTCCCGACTGTTGCTACAACGCAACGCAGCGAGTTCTCCGCCGGGAAGCGATTGAAGGCCGGGAAAGTAGGTATCCATCGGCAGTTGCGCGAACGTCCGCCGCAGTTTCCCCTCGCGTGTATACAGGCCGATAGAACCACCCCGGGTGCTGTAGTGCGCCAGGTACAGACGCTCCTTTGCCGCCAATGCGATGCAGGTACAGCATTGCAGAATCAAGGGCTGGACGTGCCCGCCGCCGTTAGTGAATCGTTGCAGCGCATTCCCCGATGTCATCAGCAGCCTGCCCGAAGCATCGAACGCCATGCCTTTGCCATCGCTAAGCGCGGCGAGGGTGGAACGTCCGCCATAAAAGACGCGCTGCTCCGCGCCGTCCGGCATAAATTCAATGACTTCCTGCTGATTTAGCCCTTCCCGTATGGCTCGCTTATGCACCACATACACCCGACCTGGGGTAAAGTCCTGACGCCGCGCTGCGGGCGGCGCAATCGCAAGCCCGGCGGGATAGCGCAGCCGCCCCGGCCCGACGATCTGCCGCGCCCGATACACCTTTCCCGCCTCCGGTTCCAGGCAATACAATACGCCGGAAGACGGAGACGGGTTTGCCGCATAGCCCAACGGCACGGAAGCCGCGTTGGTTGCCAGCATCAACATCATGCCGAAGGATGCCAGTTCCTGCCACTGCGCTATGTCTGACAGGTTTTCCAGGCTGTGCGCTGAAATCTGGCAGTCCAGGGGCGAATAGTCACGCGCAAAACAGCGCGCCGTTTCATTTACAAACTTCATCACGTCCAGGGGTAAATGGCCCATTGCAATCGCGACGGCCACAGCCTCCTGCGGACTCTGCGTGTTCAGGCGCGTTTGGATGCTTTTCAGAATGTTGTTGATGTTGGCGGGCGCGCAGCCGCGCTGCATCGCAATTTGCGCGGGCGTTTTGCCCTGCGCGAAAAGAACCAAAATTTCAATCTGCGTTTCGGTCAGCCGCTTTTTGCCATCCTCGGTCACGGCTTCCTTACGCCGATGGCGCTGTTCGGGAAACAGATTGCCGAACAAGACTTGCAGGACTTCGCCGTTTCCCAACAAAGACGGCAGACGGTGCAGCATTTCGGCGCGGCGCGGGTCTTCGTCCAGCGTTTGCCGAATGTCGGTAACAATCTTGCGCAGCCAATCGAATTCTGCCAGAGCGGGCGCGCTGA
Source organism: uncultured Chthonomonadaceae bacterium (assembly GCA_963835065.1). Lineage (GTDB taxonomy): Bacteria > Armatimonadota > Chthonomonadetes > Chthonomonadales > Chthonomonadaceae > CAWFQB01. The sequence continues at coordinate 99,808 of CAWIEK010000057.1, forward strand.
AGTCGTTTTCCGGCACAGCGTAGGTTCCGGCTTCTGCCTCACCTTCCGCAACAAGCGCTTCCCCGGCCAGATACAGCGCGGAAGTCATCTGCGCTTCAGCGGCGTAAGGATGGGCAGAAGGCGGGTCAGGTGATTGTGAAGAAGCCTTGTCCGGTTCGCCCATAAAATCCCTTCCTGCCGAAGTAAAATGCTCAGTGGGTAACGTGGAGAAGTATAACACAAAATGGGAAAATGTTTTGGTTGTCAATTGCAACCATTCTGGCCGGGATTTTGGAGCGGAAGAGGGGGAAGGAAGTGATGAATGATGAGTGATGAGTGCTGAATGAACTGCATTTTGTTCATCATTCATCATTCCGCGTTCAGCATTTCCTTCTGTTCCCTTGCTCACCGACAGTCCGGCATCGTGGAGGCACAAGTTGCGATGTTCTTCAACAAAGGCAAGCTGTTCGGATGTAAGAGAAGCAGACGCAGCAAGGCGGGCAAGAAGAGTGGCGGCGGAACGGAAGTCACGGAGTTGGCAGGCTTGCTGCGCTTGTTGGTACAGGGGATGGGCTTGCACAACAACAAGGGCGTTTTGTTGCGATGTGGGAGGAACAAGCGCGGCGGGATGTAGGCGCGGCACGGCGGCAGACGCCCGCTTGGACGCCAACGCGGCGGAAGGAGGCGCGTGGGAGCAGCCCGTCAGCAGGCACAGGCCGCAACAAAGCAAAGGAGAACGAACACTACGCCATACGAACATCAGCAACCGCGCCTTTCCGAGATCAACCGGAAACACTTTGCCCAGGGCAAAGCGCAAACGTCAACAAACAACGTCACAGGCAAACGGCAAACGCAATACAGCAAGGTAAAAATGACGGATTAGAACCGAAACATTTAGAACGATGCAGACGCATCCGACTAAATTGTGGGAAATCGGGAAACAGGAACAGCGTCGCCGCAAGTTTGATGCAGACACGCCTTTAGAATGATTTTCTTTCCGTTTTATGTCATTCAATGTCAGTAAACAGCGAACCGCCAATCACTAACCACCAACCACCTATTTCTTCCTGTCTGATTATTCCCGGATAAAAATAACCGCCGCAGGCAATTGCCTGCGGCGGTTATATGCTTCCTATCTTGGTCTGCGCCTATCAACTATCAACCACCGACTATCAACTCCTCATCCTCGCAAATGCTCCACTTTCTCCACATACCGGCAGAGCAGTTGGTTGGCGGTGTCGGGGTTATCGGCTTCGGCGTATATGTGGAAGAACGGCTCGGAAGCGTCCGGCAGCACGAGCGCCCAGTTGTGATTGCTCTGGAAGAACTTGATGCCGTCTATCAGTTCGACGTGTTCGCCGTTGTGACCGTTGTTGCTGTCGGCTTCTTTGGTCAGGACGCGCATGATGCGCCCCTTCATCTCCCACGGACAGCGCACATTCGCCCGCACTACATGCGCAAGGGGCAGTTCCGAAGACAGTTCCGAAAGGCGCAGGTCGCTCACGGTCAGCATTTCCAGCAATTTGCCGAACGCGAACATGGCGTCGTAACTGGGCTGGAACTCCGAAAAGATAAACCCGCCATTGTCATCCCCGGCGAAATCCACGCGCGCCGGCTGACTTGAACTGCCGGAACACATTTCCATCAGGTTGCGCGCGTCGGTTTTCGTGCGCTGCACGGTTGCCCCGTGCAGTTCCGCCAGCGATTCGATCATGCGCGGCGCGGTCACGGGCACGGCGATGCGGGCGCGCTCTTTGGTGCGCGCGACCAGGACCGCCATGATTGCCAGCAAATTGTTGTGGTCTATCACTTTGCCGTATTCATCAATCAGGGTCATGCGTTCGCCGTCCGCCTCGAACAACACGCCCATATCGGCATGAAGGCTTTGCACGATCTGCGACAGATTGGGCAGCAGCGCGGCGCGGGCTTCGGGCGTTTTCGGCGTTTTGTTCACGTCCGCGTAAGCGTTCAGCGCGATGAGGTCAATGTCCATGCGCCCCAGCATCGTCGGGTACACGCTGCCCAGCCGCCCGAACGCGAAATCCGCCACCACTTTCAATTGGCGATTTTTTACGACATCGGCCTTGACATGGCGGTAGAAATCTTCGCCGTATTGTTCTACGCTGCGGCTGGAAAATTGCAGTTCTCCCACCTGATCGGCGTCCACGCGGCGGAAATCTTCGCGGAAGAAAATGGTTTCCACCTTGCGCTCGGCGTTTTTGGACAGATAAATGCCATGCTCGTCAAAGAACTCAATGACCAGCATCTTGGGATCGTTGGGCGCGAGCCGGATGTGAACGCCGCCTGTCGCCTGCGTCCCCAAAATTCCCAGACGCGCGACGGGCAGGGGCATGGAGCGCATATCCACGACATTGACGCCCACGGACAGCAGGCCGGAAATCATCGCCCGCTTCATCATGCGCGCGACCGGTCCCGAATCGCGGTTGGTCACGACGGTTGCGCCTTTTTTGAGATAGCCGCCAAAGCTCGCGCCCAATTTGCAGGCGAAATCCGGCGTCATTTCGATGTTGGCGATGCCCATCACGCTGTTGTTGCGGAACAGCGACCCGGCCCACTTCTGTCCCCAGATCAGCGACATCGTGACCGTACTGCCCGCCTCGATGATTTTATCCGGCCACAGTTTAATCTGAGTGCGGATGGTGGAATCGTCTTCGATGCGGCAGCGCGCCCCAATGACCGCGCCTTCCTGCACGTCGCAGTTGGCCTTGATGGTGGCATACGAGCAGACCGTACACGCGCTTAACTGCGTGTCCACGCCCACGTACACGTTATCCCAAATTACGCTGCGATACAAACGCGCCTTTTCCTCGATGATGCAGTTGTCGCCGATAACGCTGTAGGGTCCCACAGTCGCTTCGGCTTTGATTTTGCAGTTGCGCCCAATAACGACGGGCGCGACGATATGGGCGCTGGGGTCAATGTCGCTGCCTTCGCCCACCCACACGCCGTTGCCCCGGCCTTCCGAGGAGCCGCTGCCGATACGGATGCGGGTTCTGCCGTCCAAAACCGTATACTGCGCTTCGCGGTACTGCTGCAAGTTGCCCACGTCGCACCAGTAATCCTCCGCCATCACATAGCCGAACATGGGCTTTTCTTCGGCCAGTATCTGCGGGAAAATATCGTGGCTCCAGTCGTAATTCTTGCCCATCTCCATATAATCGAAAATGGACGGCTCCAGAATATACATGCCCGTGTTGACCGTATCGGAAAACACTTCGCCCCACGAAGGCTTTTCCAGAAAGCGGCGGATGTGGCCTTCGTCGTCGGTAATGACAACGCCGAACTCCAGGGGGTTCGGCACATGGGAAAGCACGATGGTCGCCACGCTGTTCTTCTCGCGGTGGTAGGCAATGGCTTTGTCCAGGTCAATGTCGGTGAGCGCGTCGCCGCTGATGATGAGGAAGGTATCATCGCGCAGGTGTTCTTCCGCCTGCTTTACGCTGCCCGCCGTTCCCAAAGGCGTATCTTCCACCGAATAGATAAAATTGACGCCCCACTCGGCCCCATCGCCGAAATAGCCTTCGATCTCATCCGCCAGATAGTGAAGCGTGACAACGATGTCGGTTATGTCGTGTTCCTTGAGGAGCAGGACGATATGCTCCATAATCGGAATGTTGAGCGCGGGCGCAAGCGGCTTGGGGCGCTGGGAAGTCAAGGGCCGCAGGCGCGTACCCTCCCCGCCGGCCATGATGACGGCTTTCATACGAATCCCCCATTATCCGCGATACGCTTCCAAAGCATGGTGCGTATCGCCAGTGTGCGATGTTTGATTTTGGCTATTCGGCCCACAGCGCGCCGTTTGCCCATGCGAGACTACAGCGAGACGGCCTCCGTGCCGTACAAAACAGTCTCATTTCTGTAAGAAAAAGGCGGCGCTATGCCGTTGAATTTGAATTCCGTGTTAATGCTAATACGGCGACAGTATAAATTTTGCAGCAATGTTGTGGCGGAAATGGCGGAAATCGCATTGGATATTGCTTCGAAAATTTTCTCTACGCGCATTTTTCACAGAGCGGTATTAAGAGCGCATGGTATCCGACATATTCTGTCAATCCTGCTTGATGGCATGGCTGCCCGGCATCCTTTTGTTACTCGGCTTATTAGTCGGCAGGGGAAGGCTCGGCGCGCAGGCAGCGGTCCGCAACGCCCAGGCACAGCAGGACGCCGCCAATCAATCCGACCACTACGCCCGGAAGCAGGGCAAAACGTGTCAGGGCGATAATCACGCAGGCAAACGCGCCTGCGCCCCCGACGGCGGCCAGCGCAATCCGATTTCTGGCCGTCGCATCCCACAGCAGCGTACACGCGCACAGCGCGGCGCAGATCGTCAGCGGCAAGGCGCAGCCCGCGCCAAAGCCATTGTGCTGTACGGTCAGGCTTTCCACATGCACGGCCCCAACCGGGAAAGTCGGAAACTGCTCCGGGCGCTGCACCTTCCAGGTCAGAAACAGGCTGGAAATAACCGTTACCATGCCAAGCAGGATGGCCGCCTCGGCCCGCGTCAAAAAGCGGCGCATCGCAGGCGGCGCAAAGGGTTTTGGTTGTGGCCCGGACATAGCTAAATTCTCCCCGAAAACGTTCCCGCAATCCTCATTTACTTCTCGCCCCGTGAAATCAATTTCTCTCCACGCGCACATGAGCAGAGAACAGGCCGCGCGATTGGAAACCAAAACTACATTCGACACCGTATGCGGCAACTCCTTGTTCGTAAAATGAAAATTTCTCATCTCAGGCCGCGCATTTTGCGGGAGTTGGTATTTTGCATGATTTAGCCCTATTTTCTGGTAAAAAGGAGAAAAATGTCTGTAATTTAGAGGTGGAAGCGCGTGAGAAGGCTTGCGTTTGGCGCAAGTCTATGCTATCATAGCCGCATTGTAACCCTGTCTCAAGCAAACGCAAACTCACCGGCAAGGAGAACCTCATGGCGTATTCGCACAAAAGCAACAAATCCGGCACGACCTACTACTTACATTCTAAAGAAACCGAGTCGCGCGGCGGTAAGCGCACCCTGTTTTTCTTCAGCAAAGAAGTGAAAGAGGCGAAAGACGGCACGCTCCCCCTCGACGCGGTTCCCGAAGGCTACACCGTGACGGAAAGCGCGCAAACCGGCCTGCCGCTGCTCAAGAAGGCGGACAAAGGCGAAGCGGCGGAAGCGCCTGCCGCAGCGGAAAAGCCCGCCAAAGCAGACAAGCCCGCCAAAGCGCCTGCGGCGGCGAAAGCGGACAAACCGGCAAAAACGGAAGCGGCTGCAAAAACCGATAAGAGCAAAGCGAAAAAATGAGCGCGGCCAATGACGGCAAGCGTCAGGGCGCAGATGTTGTGGTGCAGGGGTATTGTGTCCACTGCCGCAGCCGGCGTCAGATGGTGGGCGCAATTCAAGTCTGCAACAAGCGCGGCGGACGCGACCTGAAGGGACTTTGCAGCATTTGCGGCAAATCCATGTACCGTCTGGGCGGTTGGGATTCCGTTGTCGCCGCCGCGCAGGAAACCGACAAAAACAGCCGCACTCAGAACACTCCACCAGAAGAGTAGTACAGCAAATGTTTTGAAAAATGCCTGCCTCCTTCCATTATCGGAAGAAGGCAGGCATTTTCATAACTCACTTAAAATCGTTTGACAATGCCACGAACATGGCCCATAATTCCGCATGATTGCCGCGTCACCGCCACTGCGTTTCCTGGACACTAACGTCTGTATTGACATTGTTCTGGCTCAGGCGACGGCGAATTCTCCCACCTGGCGCAACGGCAAAGAGTAAAATCCCAGCACGATACGGTCTTTCGGTACGCCTTCCGCCACCAGTTCGGAAGCGATGCCTTCTTCCGTATTGTCGGTCAACACCCATATTTTGCCGTCCCGTATCTCCAGATAGGCAAGCAGCCGCGCGTCATAGCGATCTCCGGCAAAACTGACGTTTTGTAGTGTGTAGCGGTCGTGCGGCGCGTCCTGTACGCTGACGATTTTCCAGTCACTCGGCATACGCGGCAGCTTTTCCCATTCAGCAAACACGCGCCCAATCGCTTCGCGCAAAGTGTCTACGATTTCCATGCTACAATCTCCTCGCGTTCCACTGAAAAATAAAAACTGAAAAATAAAACAGGCGGTTTATATGCTCCTTCAGCATCAACTGTCCTAATTCCTCGCTTAAAATGGAATCGCGCACTTCTTCGGAAACAGCAAGATAAAGTTCTCGATCCGGTTCTACCTGTGACAGAATACTTTTGTACATGAGGAACTGGCCCATAGCCTGCTGCAAGTCAGCGACGGGCGAGGCGCCGCCAAAGGTTTTAATCTCTACTGCAATTCGCTTCGTATCGCGCTCTGCCCCGATCAACACCCTTTCCGCTCCTACATCAACCGAAAGTGTTCGCTTGCCAACGACAAAGAAGGAATGCCGTATGCTAAAGTATTATATCTGACCCTTCAACGATGAAGTGACAGATACTATTTTCTAACGACGCCTCTAATATACGATTGAGGACGTACTTCTTTAAGGCAAATGGTTGTTGAGCCAAGCGTAGAAAGTCAAACATCACTATCCCTAGCTCCTTACCATTAGACATAGGGTTCTGTCCGCCAATTTCGCGTTGTATGCGTTTTAGCAGAAGCGCGGCTTCTTTACCTGACACATCAATGCGAAAGATTAAGCCACCGGGGAATGGCTGCTCTTGCTGGTGAAAACCGCAGGCGTCATACGAGTACAGGATACTCCCGCCCATGAGTGTGCAGCTCAGGCTTTTGCGGTGTCCATCCGGGTAGTAATCGTATTCCAGCGTGAACACATAGGGCATCGCGGCGTATTTGGTTGTCGCCGTCAGCACGTTGCCCAGGCAGTCGTAGGTATACGACAGGGTAAGCCTGCTGTCCTGCGCGCTTTTCACGCGGCCAAACGCATCGTATTCGTAATGTACGGACGGCAGCGCGTTTTGCCCGTACTGCACGTCGGTCACGCGGCTGTCATCGGGGGCGCGGGTGTACCACGTATCGCGGTCCTGCTCGTCCAGCGTGTGCGCGACATTGCCTTCGGGATCGTAATCGGCCTGCAGCCTCTGGCTGTTCTTGTTGATGACCTGCCGCAGATTGCCCACATTGTCGTAAACATGCTGAAACGTTCTGCCGTTGCCGTCTGTCAGCTGGCGCAGGCGGCTCAGGCCATCGTACTGGAGCCGCGCCTGCTCGCCGCTGCCCTGCTGCATCGTGGACGCGCCCTCGCCGTTCAAACTCACGCCTTCCTGCCGTACCGCCATTCCGTTGCCCGCGTACAACACCGTGCCAACCGCCGGCCTGCCGGGATAAGCATACGCACTCACAACATAGCTGCGCCCCATGTTAAAATCGCAACCTTTTCCATGCCAGCCCTGTCTTATGAGCAACAAGGAAATAGTAGGCCGAATTCATCGAGCAAGCAAGCAAAAATTTTAGAGGAATTTTCAGGCAATGATAGAAGACGCGAGGCACATCTTTACCGATGCCTATTTTCGATGGCAAGATGGACTAATAGTAGCAAGCCACTTCCGGCAAGTGACTCGAACAAGTGTGCCATTGGGAAGAGAAGCAGCATTCCAACATGCAATGAACATTGCACAAAACCATCCTCAGATGGTCAGCATGTTTCAAAATCAGAACCTTTCTCAAAATGCAGAGATGCAAAATATCTTTGCGAACAAGGCGGCTGATGTTTTTGCAGAAAATGTAATTACCGCTATCAATGCTGCCTCACTGTTGTTCATTTACGCCACATTGGACAGCGTACTGAGCGACCATCTGCATTGTTCGGCCTTGATAGCCTGTCACGACTGGAAATCAGTGATCGTAAACGACAAATTTACTGCCGAGCAATTCGCTGGCCTATCGGACGATGAACTCGCAAGGAAGGTGCATAAATGCCGGTTAAACCTCAAAGAACGAAGCGGATTGTCGGCAAAGGCTGAGGCTCTCTGCAAAATCTGCAATCCGTCTGTTGACCTTATGAGCAAAGAAGGTATTATTTACGACAGCAAGCGTTTATATCAACTGACTCAAGCCCGCAATGAGATTGCGCATGGGGATGGGTTACGGAAACCTATTCCTGATTTCGAGGATGAGTTGCGCTTTCTGATCTGATGCGGCAACTATTTCTTCAAAGCGACCCAAGCAAAATATAACCTGTCGCTAGATTGGCAATACTACATGAACAAACACTCGGCATCAGGATAGCTCCGCAAGGGCTTGTTGAAGCTGTTCTTCGGTTTCATCGCCCGGCCACTTGCCGGAAACCATGTCCGCCAGCGTTTTACCCGGCGGCGGCGTTCTTCTCGGCTGATAGCGTTCCATTGCGCGTTGCTGTGCCTGCGCAAGTTGTTCCGGCGTACGGTGCGTCATTTCGTAAATGGCGCGTTCCAATGGCGTTTGCTCCTGCATTTCTGCCTCCTGCGCATCTATTGTTTGCGTTGTCTCAATATGTACTTGTACCACATCGCCAGGATGCAATCCTAATTCAGCAACCATTTCTTTCGGAACAGTAAGCGAACCATCCCCCGTAAGTGGGGCGGCAAAAGCAATAGCCGTCATGCCTCTTTCCTCCTCAGAACCGAATGTCGTATTGCACAGTATACCATGCCGCAATATGTGATGACAAAAAGTAAAAGCGCAGGTTTCCTTGTTCGAAAGAACCTGCGCTTTATACATAGAGGATAGAGTCTATACTTCTGGCGCGATGCTTTTGCAGGCGGGGGCGGCTAGTATTACAACGACGGGTTTGGGGTAAAATGTAAAATCCCTATTCGGCATGGCGGGAGAGGCTGCAACCCTGACCGCCTTTTTCATTCACACCCAATCACACCATAAAAGCATGTATTGGCTCATGTTTTTCAGAAAATAGTTTGAAGGTGTCCATACTTTTTGGTATACTGTCTGGCAGGGATGATAAAGATATGCTCACAGTTCAGCAGGTGGCAGAAATGCTTGGAGTGAACCAGAACTCTGTTTACCTCGCTGCCAGTGAGGGACCTTTGCCCTACTCAGAAATGTTGGGGCGCAAAGTCATTGTCCGTGCTGATGCAGAGGCGTACCAAGAACGTACCCGCGTCAGTGGCGAGAAGCCGAAGGGCAGGCCGAAGGGAAGTGCGAACCGGAAGAAGATAGACGCAGGAGAAAGTTAAATAATGGCTTCTTTCACATTCCAAATAAAATTAATGGTTTCGCGCAGTATTGCTATTGTTAGTGAACAGCAGGTTTTAGAACTTGCTAGACCTAGTGAAAACACGGTTATTACTCTTGAATCTCTCATTGATAAGTCTATACAACAAGCGTCTTTCCTACGTGTTAAAGGTACAGGTTACCACTCAGAGGAGGCAGCCTTTGAAGCAGGGCAGACTTGGCTTCGAGTTTTGATGCTGACTTTGGCAAGAGTACGCATGGGCACAGACTTCAGCAGGGCTAAGCCATCGGCGGCTTTTATACCCGCCAATTATCCTTCCGCATCGTATGAAGGTGTAAAAGAAATACCAGAGAGACAATTAGTAGATACCACATATGGAATTGTAGTATACGATGCTGACAAACTTACCCGTTTTGCCGGGACTGGAAGTGCAATCCATGCAATCCATTCCGTACTAGGTGAGAATCTGGTTCGACTAGCCAACAACATCAAGGAGAGGTTTCCCACAATAAATCTTAAAGAGGAAATTGCCTTTGAACTTTTCAATGCTTCCTTTTTTGAGGTTTCAACACGCACACGATTCTTATTGCTTGTTATGGCAATTGAGGCACTAATTGAACTCACGCCGCAAAGCGATCAGGCAATAAAGCATGTCGAATTCCTAATGCTACAAACTAAGAATTCTCTCACGCTTTCAGCTAGCGAGAAAGCGTCCTTTACTGGCAGTTTACGATATATGCTGAACAAGTCAATTGGTAAAAGAGGCCGTGATTATGTTGCGCAGCGTCTTGGAGACCGCCAGTATCAAGGTAAACAGGCTGAGAATTTCTTTACATACTGTTATAGTCTGCGTAGCGAACTTGTTCATGAAGGCCAAACAGAAGCAGGCATTAATATGAAGGCACTGGTATATATTTTGGAAGGGTTTGTGTCAGACCTGTTATGCGCAAACATCCTAGACATTCCTAAATGACTTAACTATAGTGATTGAGAAGAGCCTATTTGACAGTGGCATTGCAAGCCCTTCCCCATCGGCGGGGCTTGCAGCATTTACACCGGGCACACTCAACGCAGGAGGCAAGACAGCCATGCACACCTTCATTACGGTTCCCGAAGCCGCCGACCTATGGGCTACAGGCCGCGCACAAGTCTTTCAGTCTTCCCCACCCTCTTCCATGTCGTGAAGCAAACTTCCCTGCTGCCAGACGCCCTTTAGAGGCCGCTCTACGCCTGTTTTAGCAGGACAAACGTTCTTGTACGGGCAAGTCGTGCAACCGATTCCCGGCGTAGGCTTCCATGCTTTTTCCTGTTGAATACTCGCACAGGTTGCGTCCACCCACTCTACCGTAGCCTTCAACGTAGCGCGATTCGCGGGAAAAACCTTTTCCTCTCCATGTCGCAGGTAGTATAGCCTCACGTCCGCCACAGGAAGCCCCAAACCGTGTTCCGCCAAGATTTGGTAAAAGCCCAATTGTCGCGGATTGAAACCTGTTTCGCCCTCCGGTAGCAATTTGTCCAATTTGTAATCAATAACGCTGTATCGGTTATCGTCGCGCAGGTCAATGCGATCCACAACACCGCTGAGGTTGTAGGGGCCAAAAGACAGTCTAATCACTTGTTCATGGTGTGTGGGCAAACGTCTGAGACGGTTCTCGCGTTCCGCAAAGGCGCGTAGAATAGTCTCGCTTTCACGATACGGTTGAGAATTACGTACATCCGGCGAACGCGGTAAATCGTAGACGTGCGCCAGGGCGTCGAGTAAACCCTGCTCCTCGACCACGCCGTCTTTGCGCCCTCGGACGTAGTAACTGCGAATCGCGGCGTGAATACGCTTTTGGAACGTCAGAGACGTGATCGGAGGCCGGGGCAGGCGCTCGATGTAGCCATACCGATATTTGAGCCGGCAGTCGCTGAAGGTTTTAAGTTTTGTATAGGACAAGTTCATCAAAAATTAAAAAAACTTTGCACCATGCGAAAAAAAGAACACTTTCCACCTTCTAAAATGCCTGCGAAGTGTGAATATATCTGCAAATCAGCCAGGCGGCGGGACGGGGGAGAGTTAGAGCGGAGTTCCTATCAACGAACAACCTGACAACCTAACCCGGAAGGGAGGTGCAACAAACATGCCTGTACATACGCGGGCGCCGTAACTCTAATGAGGTCACGACGCCTCTGCTAAAAACTAGACACAATGAGGCGGAGTGCTGGAAGCGCTGCATTGCCAAAATTTCGACGATGCCTCTACATATTCTTTTATTTTCCATTTAGATGCGGTCGCCCTGAACGCAGGTTTTCCTGATGCGGAAGGACCTGCGCTCTATGCATTAAAAGGTAAAGACTACGCTTTGGGCGCAACGCCTTTATAAGTCGGGTCCGCGAGGCCGGGGAGTTCGCCGTCGCTGTCTCCGAAATTGCTGACGGGAACGCCCATGCGAGTCGCCATGCCCCGGTATAGGTCGCACAGGGGCGTGTTTTTGCCGTATACCAGATGCCGCCCGGTTGCCAGCGTGCCGCCGCCCCGTCCGGCAAGCACCATCGGCAGGTTGTGCGGGTCGTGGGCGTTGCCGTCCTTCATGCCGCAGCCCAAAAGCACCATGCTGTTGGCAAGCAGGTTGCTGTCGCCTTCCCGTATCCCCTTCATCTTTTCCAGCATATAAGCGTACTGCTGCAAGTGCCAGATGTTGATGCGCTTGTATTCTTCCAGCTTGGCTTTGTCGTTGGAGTGGTGCGAAATCTCGTGGTGGCTGCCCGACACTCCCGGCAGAAACGAGAAGTTCTTGCCGCTCACTTCGTTGCCGAACATGAACGTCGCCACTCGGGTCGAGTCCGTCCAAAAGGCCAGCACCATCAGGTCCAGCATCAGGCGCACCTGTTCCGTATGGTCTATGCGCTCGTGCAGTTTGGCGGAGTCTTTGTAGTAGTCCTGTATGCGCAGGCCGAGTTTTTCCACTTCCGCTTTAGCAAGGGCGTCGTCGGAATAGTGCGCCTTGCGCCGGGCGGCATCGAACGCGATCCGCTTTTCCACCGAGCGCACCGACTCGAAATACTCCTCTAATTTCAGCTTGTCCGCCTGCCCGATTTTGCTGTTCAGGCTTTTGGCGTCGTCCATCACGGCGTCTAAGACGCTCATGTCGTTTTGGTTGGCCGGTTTCGCGCTCATCGTGGAGCGGAACAGGCGGTCAAACGCAAGCTGCGGGTTGATTTCGCGCGTCACGGGCGTGGTCGGCGTACTCCACGAGATATGCGAGCCGTACAAAGCGGTCAGGCCGACGTTGGTATCCACATACGTTGTCGGCGGCTCCACGCTCAGTTCCAGCGAGGGCAGGGGCGTCAGGTTGCCGATGTGCTGCGCGACCAGTTGATCCAGGGAGACGCCGCCGCAGCGCAGATTGCTGCCGGTTGTCTTCGTGATGTGCGTACCCGTCAGCCAGGGCGCGACCTTGAAATAGTGCCCGTCGCCGTCGTTGCTCTGCTTGTTCATCAATTCGGTGAACACCAGCACGTCGGACTTGACGCTTTCCAATGGCGACAAAATGGACGAGAGTTGAAAATCCGCGCCCGCTCCCTGCGGCATCCACTCATGCGGATTGACGCCATTCGGCATGTACAGCGCGGCCATGCGAACGGGCGGCTTGACGATTTTGCCGGCTGCAAACGCCGTTCCCGCCTGCATAGACTCCAGAAACGGCAGGCACAGCGTCACGCCCAATCCCTTCAGCACAGTGCGGCGCGTCATCGGTTCAGAAAATCGGCTCATTATCTCTCCTGGTTCGTCACAACGTCTTTTTTCGATTCGGCAGTCTCGTCCTTGCGGTACAGGAACGGGTAGCTTTTCACAATGCCGCGAATCAGTATGGAACTGCGGTAATCGTTCTTCGCCAGTTCACTCGTGATTTTGCGGACGGCGGGCAGGTCGTAGGGTTCCAGGCCCCGGCCCAGCGCGTACGCCAGCATCTTTTCGGTCAGGTTGCGGGCAAACTCATCCTTTTGCGCCATAAGAATTTGCTTGAGTTCAACGGCTCCCGTAAACTTTTCGCCCGTTGTCAGAACGCCGGACGCATCTACGGGTTTGCCGCCGATGTCCGCGCGCCATTTGCCCGTCGCGTCGAAGTTTTCCAGCCCGAAGCCGATGGGGTCCATGCGGGCGTGGCAGCCGGCGCATTCCGGCTTGGTACGGTGCTGCTCCAAACGCTGCCGGAACGTGATCCCGCCTTTGGGCGCATCGTCGGGCGGCAGGGTGGCGACAACGGGCGGCGGGGGCGGAACCGACGCGCCCAGCACTTCCGACAGCACCCACTTGCCGCGCAAAACCGGGCTTGTGCGCAGGGGGTACGAGGTCAGGGTTAAGATACTCGCCTGCGTCAAAATGCCGCCGCGCCGATGATCGGCAAGCGATATGCGGCGCATCCCCATACCGGTCACGCCGTCAATGCCGTAGTGCTTGGCAAGCGGTTCGTTGACATAGGTGTAATCGGCGTCCAGCAGGCGCAGCAGGCTGGCATCATCCTGCACGACGGACTGAAAGAAATCAATGGTTTCGCCGTACATAGCGTCGCGCAGTTCGGGCGTGTAATCAGGAAAGCGTTTCGGGTCGGGCTTGGCGGACGTGTACAAATCGCGCGCCCGCAGCCATTGCCCCGCAAACCCGTCCGCAAACGCATGGGCTTTTGGACTTTTCAGCATCCGCGCGACCTGCTGATCCAGCACGACAGGCAGATGCAGCTTCTTTTGCGCGGCAAGCGCGAACAACTCCTCATCCGGCATGGACGACCACAAAAAGTACGACAGGCGATTAGCGATCTCATAATCGTTGAGCGGGTAGGCGTCCTGCGCGGGCTTGCTTTGCTCGGCGCGAAACAGGAAATTGGGCGACACCAGAACGGCTTTCAGCGCGAACTTCACGGACGGCTGAAAACCCTCGCCCCGTTTTGCCGCCGCATCGTACAAGTGAAGCAAGCGCTCCACTTCCATTGCATCAGCGGGGCGGCGATAGCCCAGCGTGGCGTAGCGGGACAGGATTTTACGCGCGGCTTCGCGGGCGGGAACGGTTTTGCCGGGACGGACAAAGAACAAGCGCTCCGGTTTCGCCGCGTCCACAATCTCGCCCGCCGCCTGCAAATAGCGCTCCATTAAAATCGGCGGCACGAACAGCGTATCGGCGTTGTTGTCGAAACCGCCGCCCCCGCCGCCATCGGCAGGAAAATTATCGGCGGGATTGGAGGAAACGCCGAACAAATCACGAACCGTATTGTTGTATTCCACGCGGCTCAGGCGGTGCAGCAACACGCGCCCCGGATTTTTTGGCAGCAAACTGTCATCCGTACTGGCAAGCGTATGCCCAATCCAGATGGAAAGTAAATCGCGTTGCTCCATTGAGGGCTGCGGCAGGCGGGCAGGCGGCATTGAGCGTCCGCGCACCTGCGCCAGAACCTTGCGCCACGTCGTCTGGTCGCGCTGAATCGCCGCAACATCGGCATAGCCCGCGAGATTGACGCCCGCCGCCGGATTTGTCGCGCCGTGACAGCCAATACAATACTGCTGTAACAGCGGCTTGATCTGCTTGTCATACGCGGCCGTATCGGCAGGGGGTGTTTGCGCGATTTTGGGTTCGTCCGCGCCCCGCGCCAACGTCGCGCCCAACAGCAGGGCGGGCAAAGTAAGCGATAACGCGAAACGCAGCAGTGTGGGACGGTGTAGGTGACGCTGTATATTAAGGATAGCAGGATGGTTCAAATTCAAAAATTTCTCTCGCAAAGGACGCTGAAATACGCGCAAACTCTTCTTTTATAATACAACATTCGGGCGAAGGCTGCACGATTTGTTGGAGCGCCGTACGCGGCATTGGTTACAAGTTTGTGCAGGAGAGGCGTTTTTGAACATAGCCGCGAATGAACGCGAATACAGCGAATAGAGAATAAAAGAATGACAATTCTTGATGTTCAGGAGGCGGACAAGGAGAATCTATGCGACAGAGCAGGCATTATTACATCATGGCGGCGGCAGCGATAATGGCCTTTTTAACAGGCTGTTCCGGCTTGCTGCGCCCTTCGGGCACAGGTAACAGCGGCACAGATACCGGCGGCGATCAGTACGCGGCAACGCCAGCGCTTGCTGTCCATTCGGCGACTCCGCGCACTGCCGCGCCGCGCCGAACGATTGGCGCGGGCGCGGAAAAATTGATGCCCCGGCAGCCGATACCAAAGCGCGTCCTTGCCCTGTATTATCCCTGGTATCAAACGCCGGACCGCAGCATGAAGTGGGCGCACCAGGAGGGCGTTGACGTTCGCCATAAGCGTATTCTCAGCCACGCGCATTATCCCACCTCAGGCCCGTATGACAGCAGCGATCCCGCCCTCATTGACCGGCATCTCGCGCAGGCGCAGGCGGCGGGAATTGATACGCTGGTATGCAGTTGGTGGGGCGCGGGCGATCCGACAGACGAGGCCATACGGGTTTTACTCAAGCGCGCTTCCAAATACCACATCAAAATTTGCGTTTTGTGGGAACAATATGCGGGCGCGGGCGGGGCGGACGAACTGCGGCGCAATTTAACCTATCTGCTGCAAGGCATGGCCCGTTCGTCGGCTTATCTTAAAGCAGACAATCGGCCCGTGATTTTCGTGTACGAGCGTGTGCGGCAAAGCGCCAATTACGATACGTGGATAGAGGTTCTGAATGAGATTACGACCCGGTATCCACCGGGCGTCTTCATCGTGGGCGATGGACGGACGGCAGACGAGCGCCTGATGTGGGACGGCCAGTACAGCCTTCACGCGCCCGGTCGCATGGTGGGACAAACGCCCGAAGCCAACGCCAAAACGCAGCATCGGGAACGGCTTGCCGACCTGACGGAATCGCGCCGCCAAAACCATCTTGGCGTTGCCAGCCTGATGCCCGGCTACGACGACCGACGGTACAACGCGCTGCACCGTCAGCCGGGCAGCATCCTCGTCAACCGCGAAGACGGCCAATTGTACGCCGCGCTGTGGAAACAGGCCATAGCCGACAAGCCGGACTGGATTTTAATCAACTCGTTCAATCAGTGGCATGCCGGCAACGAAATCGAACCCTCAGTAGAAATGGGCGACCGGTATTTGAAAATGACGCGCGCGTTCGCCGACAAATTTAAGCAATAGGCCACGAACTACTTTTTCGGGATCGCGGTTTTCAGGGTCGGCGTGACATCCTTGCCGTCCACGCGCAGGGTTGCGCCCGGCATATCCTCGTTTTTTTGGACCAGCCATTTGCCGCCGGTTTTCACCCACGTATGGCGCGAAGGCACAGACGCTTCGATGTGATGCGACTGGCCTTTGGAACCGGGTTTGTCTCCCGGCCCGACCGCCGTGAAATCCAGTTTTTCCATATCTTCCGTGACGGCTTTGTCGCCCATCACCTTACAATTCATAATGCTGGCGGATACAGTGTTCATCGAAGCAATCACGCTGAAATTTTGCTTCAAGAGCGCTGTGTACTCGGCGCGGTTATGTATTTTGCCGGAAATCTCCTGCGTCGTGTAATCCGGCGTAAAGTTGCGCAGCACCCCCTCGGCATCTTTCTTCTTGAGCGCCGCGCTGATCGTGTCTATTTGCGCTTGAAGCTGCTTTCTTACGTCGGCTTCACTGGCGTGGGCAACGGAGGAAGCGGCAAGCAGCGTTCCCACAGGAACCACAACCCCCATCAAGGCGGCAAACGCGCGATTGTATCGAACCCGGCGCATAAATCTATCTCCTTCAGCAGCAGTGACCATTTTAGATTTTATTGTACCCCGTTGCCTGCGTAAGAACAGGCATCAGGCATTAGATACGAGACAGAAAGCAGAAGAGACTTGTACTTGGTTCCTAATGCCTGATGCCTGGATGCCTGATGCCTACTTATGTCCCGTGCGCGGCAGGCGTTTTTCCACTGAAGCGCCGGGACGCGAGTTGGAATTGGCGCGATTATTGAAGTGGTTCTGCGCGGAATTAACTCCTGTCGGCCCACCTTTTTTGCCTTTGGCCTGTGCCCGCCGCTGTTCTCGGTTCAGGGGAGGCGTGGAAACGGGCGGGGCGTTTTGACTGTCGGAAGCAGCGGGCTGCGTTTGTTGTTCGGATGTTTCGGTTTGTTCTGCGGAGTCGGCTGCGTTTTGCGCGGACTGTGAATCTTCGGCTGCCATAAAAGTTCCTCCTTGCGCGCGAGGAATGTTGCGCGGCTACTTGCATTATAGCGCAAAATCCTCACTTTGCTCAATTCAAGGAAGCATGACTGGTAATTTGTCGGCTCTGGCGCTGTGAAGAAATTTGACCGGCGAAGCGTATGTGATTGCGCATGGAAGTTGTACCCAACCTCTGACAAGTATGCTTGTTTTCGCATAATGCCGGGCGTTTGCTCCAAATCGCGTGTTATACTGTTTCTCGGTACGCAAATTGTACGCTCGGCAGAATTGCGAGGCGCTTCTGCTGCGGAAATGGCGCTGCCCGAATCACTTTTCTGCACTTACGCAGCTTCTCTCGGGGAAGACAATCAAAAGGACTTTGCAGTTGAAAAGGCTATTGGAATTGAATAGGAAGACGAAACTGTTTCCCGCCGCGCTGCTGGCGCTTGTCGGCGGGTCCGCGTCCGCGCAAACTTCGCTTGGCACAGCCGATGCGTTCAACGTGTTTACTTTTGGGAACGCTACCGTGAACGCGGGCGAAGCCGAAGGCGGCATCGCAGTCGGCGGCACGTTCAACCTCACCGGTTACAATACCAACATCGGACACGGCGGCGCTAAAGTCGGCGGGTCTATCAGCGGCCTGAAAAAGACGGATAACTCGCTCGGTACGCAAAGCAACATCGCTATTTACGTGGGCAACAACCTTGTCGTTTCCAACTCGCCCAGCGCCAACAATGGCGGCGACGTGTACGTGTTCAATACAATCACGCCCCCAGACAACGTCAACCAGCACCCCATCAACCTTAACGGCGGCGGGCATATCTATACCGGCAGTCCCGCCGTCTACCCGACTGGCTACAATTACGCCGTTGACACCAACGTCTTCACCAATCAACAGACGTTTTCGCTGAACCAGGCAGCCACGCTTAAAACAGAATCGGCGGCGGGGCACGGCACGATCTTCATGCAGGATCAGAACAACTGGTATATTGATACGGCCACGCAGACAGGGCTGACGACAAGCACGGGCAAGCTGAAGTTTTTTGAGGTCAGCGCGGCGGCGCTGGCAACGGCTAACGGAACCAACATCCACGTGCAAAACCTGAGCGCCAACGATACGCTTGTCATCAATGTGACCGGCGCAACCCTTTCCAAAACGTTCTTTTCGCTGGTCAATGACAGCGCCAACAGCAATTATGCCAACATCCTGTGGAACTTCGCGGATGCGACGGAAATTGACATCAACAACCGCGCTTTCGAGGGTTCCCTGCTCGCGCCCAATGCGTTTGTGGATCAGAACCAGCTTTTTGAAGGCAACCTCATTGCCAATACGCTGACGGGACACGGCTTCGAGGATCATTTCGGCGCGGGGCTGCAATTCACCGGCAACCTGACTGTTCTGGGCAATCCCAATACTCCCAATGTGCCGGAACCCGGCGCGCTGGCGCTCCTGACAGGCATGGGATTGTCGGGCGCAGGCGTTCTTTTCCGGCGCAGGCGCCGGTAATCCCTGCCTCGTGGCAAACACGAGAAAAGCCTTCCGGGTTCCTTTCGACTTCCTCATTCCTGTCGAAAGGAACCCGGAAGGCTTTTCTCGCATGTCACATTGGCGGCGAGCGCGGGTTGCGGCAGGAAAATGCGTTGCGAGAAGGGAAGTAGCCGCAGATGGACGGGAACGCCAACAGGCTTAACATAGAATTATTTCACGGAAAGTAGGGCGGTGTATGCTCGGAGAACGCTGGCGTATTACACTGTGCGGCGGACTGACGGCCCGGCAGGGATCCCACGTTATTACCCGTTTTCGGACACAGAAGACGGGATTGCTGCTGGCCTATCTTGCTCTGTATGGTGAGCGTACACACGGGCGCGAAGAGCTGGCCGAGCTTTTCTGGGAAGACAGCGACCGGCCGCTGCAAAGCCTGCGTATGGCGCTCACGTCGCTGCGTAGGCAGCTTGAACTACCGGGGGTTGGACAGGGACAGGTGCTGGCGACGGATCGCAGCTCTGTCAGGCTGGCGTCCGGGGCGGTGACGACAGATATATCCGATTTTTATGCGGCGGTGGCGGAAGCGGAGCAGGCCAACACGGCGCGGCTGAAGGCGGAACGACTTCGGACAGGAGTGGAGGCTATTGGCGGGGAACTCCTGCCAGGCGGCTATATGGATTGGATATTACAGGCGCGCGAAGTTGTCGCGGAGCAGGCGCAGACTGCGCTAAGGGAACTGATCGCGCTGTTGATAACTCTGGGTGAAGAGGAGCAAGCGCTGGTCTATGCGCTGCGGCGGACACATCAGGATTCTCTGAACGAGGAGGCGGCTGTTACCGTAATGCAGTTGCTTCTCCGGTTGAAGCGGCCAGCCGATGTGGCGCAGCATTTTCAGCGCCTGACTACGCTGTTGAAGGAAGAACTTGGCGCTGCGCCTTGTTCGCAAGCGCAGGAGTTGGCTGCTGTTGCTGCGGCTGAACTGAAGTCGGCGATCACGCCTGCCAATTGGAAAATGGTTCCTCCGTCGGTGTCCCCCGCGCCGACGGAGGAACGTATTCCCGTATCTCTAACTGCTTCGCCCGGCGTTTCTGGGCCGGCTGTACCCGTTGTTCGCCTGCCGCTGACGCTAACTCCCTTCTTCGGCCGGGAAGAGGAGTTGCAGCGATTGTACGCGATGCTGGAGCCGACGGCAGCGGTTGATACATACGGGATAGATTTTAGACCATCGCTTCCGGCCTGGAAGTTACGGATCGTGACACTGCTCGGAACCGGGGGGGCGGGAAAAACCCGGCTGGCGATAGAAACGGCGAGAGCCTGCGCGTCCGCAGGCAGCCGCTCTATCTATTTTGTCGGACTGGCGGACGCGGAAACGCCGGAACGGATGCTTCAGTTGGTTGCGGAAGCGGTCTGCTTGAACACTCCCATTGAAAGCCCGCCTCTGGAGGTGATTACATCCGCGTTGAGGGCTGTCCCTGCTTTGTTGGTTCTGGATAATATGGAGCAGTTGGGTGAAGCGGGAGCGGAAGTGGCGCATACGCTGCTGGAAGAACTGCCACATTTGACGCTGCTGGTTACGAGCCGGTCACGGCTTCATCTGGACGGCGAACGCGAACTGGCCTTGCTGCCTTTACAGACCCCGGAGAACGCTGATACGCCGGCGTGTCTTATGGAGTTTGCCAGTGTGCAATTGTTTGTTGATCGGGCGCAGGCGGCCTGTGCAGACTTTCAATTGACGGCGCGAAACGCGGCGAGTGTCGCGGCCTTGTGCCGTCGGCTGGAAGGGCTGCCGCTGGCGCTGGAATTAGCCGCGAGTTGGGCGCAGACGCTCTCCCCTGCACAGATGCTGGCGCGTTTAAATCGGCGTTTCGAACTGCTGCGCGCGCGGCGAAAAGGGATGTCTCTCCGGCATCAAGCGCTGGAGACATGTATTAAGTGGAGTTTTCGGCTGCTGCGGGCAGACGTACAACCTTTTTTTTGCCGTTTATGCCTGCTGCGCGGCGAGTGGACGCTGGAGATGGCAGAGATACTGACAGCGGATAGGCAGGCATTAGACAAATTACAGCAGTTGAGGGAAGCGTCTTTTTTGTCTGCTCGTGAGGCCCCCGATCCGGCGGGAACGATCTGGTATTTCCGTATACTTGAGTCGCTGCGCGAGTTTGGAATGGAGCAACTGTCTTCCGAAGATATTGATGTGTGGCAGGCGCGTCTGGCGCATGCGCTTATCGAACTCCCGCACCCGAACCCTCTCTCAAGGATTGACGCCGAAAACTTGCGCGTACTCGTGCAGTGGTGTCGCGCGTCAGCGGCAGAGCCGGTTCTGGAACTGGAACTGCTCAATGCCCTCAAGTATCTCTGGTTGTCTCGCGGCGGTTGGATCGAGGGGCGGCGCTGGCTGCAGGATGCGCTCCGCAGACATGCGGGAGAGGATACGGCCGCGTATCGCGCTGCGTGGAACATGCTGGGCAGCCTGCACTGGCTGCTGCGCGAAACGTCGGAGGCGAAGCGTTGTTTTAACGAGGCGCTAGTCGTTTCGGAGCGGGCGGGGGATGATGCGCTGGCAGCTCGCGCCTTGAACAATCTGGCGATGACGGCCACCCAGGAAGGTGATTTTGCGCTGGCGCGCGCGTTGGGGGAGCAGTCCTTGCGTTTTGCGCAGAGACTGGAAGACGAGCGGCTTGTCGCGGCGCTGTTGAACAATGTGGGCAGCGCGCACCTGTCTCTCGGACAGTACGAGACGGCGCGAAGTTATCTGGAACAGAGTTTGCAAAAAAATCGGGAACAGGGTTCGCCGGGCATGGTGGCAATGTCTCTGGTAAATCTTGGCGAGATAGCGCGCCATCTGGGAGACAGGAACACTGCCCGGCAAATGTATGAAGAGGGGTTGGAGATGTTACGGGCCTGCGAAGATCAGGCAGGTATCGAGGAAACACTTCGTTCCCTGGCTCAGGTGCTGGAAGAGCAGGGAGAAGTCGCCCAGGCGCGTCTTCTGAGGGAGGAAAGCGCCGCGCTGAGACTTCGCATGAAGGGCGAATAGAAGCAGGCCGTCTTACCAGGATTTTGTGGGACGGAAATCAAGGAATATACAGGCTCGCTCCGACGAATAATCGGGGCGAGCCTGTCGTTTGGCGCAGAGTGTCCTCGGAACCCGATGGTAATTTCCAAAAGAACCGCGCAGAGCCTTTGTTGTGACGTTGTTGTGACACCAGGCCGCTATACTGGGCGTGTGAGTGGTTGTCCGGGAAGGCGGGCGCGCGGAGAAACCGCCGGCAGTATGTCTCTCCGCGCGCTGCGCCCCTGGTTGAAGCAACCTCTACACGATAATGAATGTCCGTTTTGAAAGGAACCCACCACTCATGTTCACACGTCTCTCTGTTTCTCGCGCCGCCCTGCTGAACCGGGCCAGTCTTCTTCTCGCTGCCGCAGGCGCGCTCTGCGCCGCGCCACAGGCCCATGCTCAGGTCTACCTGGTTGGCGCCGAGCAGTTCGCTGCTGACGCGACTGGCGCAACAACCTCGCAGTTTTTCCAATCTACGACGAACTCTGGAAGCGCAGTCACGCCGCTCGACATCACCATCAATAGCGTTACCCAAAACCAGGCTATCTCCTTTGCCCTGTCCAACGGCAGCAACGCCATCTCCTTCGCCGCGCCTGGTTCCCCTCCCTTCTCCAATTATGGAGGGACTGACGGGGATCTGGGTCTGTTCTTCTCATCCACCAACACGCCGTATGATCCCTCCTCCTCAGCGCGAACACCTGATCTGCTGGTCGCCCGCGTTACTGATGGTTCTACGGCATTTTTCATTCCCACGGCGGGAACCCAGATTAACGATTATGTCTTCAATGGCTTGACGACTTATGGCGGAGCGACCAGCTTCACGGTGGGAACCGTTCCCATTACGGTGACTCAGTACAGTGTCGCAGATGACACGACCGGGACGCTCACGTTACAGCTTGGGGCCGTTCCTGCCTCCGTTCCCGAACCCGGCAGTGTAGCTCTGCTCACGGGGATAGGTGTCGCCGGCGCGAGCTTCCTGTCTCGCCGCCGTCGCCAGAGCGCCAGGAAAACTGTGTAAGACGGCTACAAACCTTCTCCCGCATCCCACGGCGAAGTTATCAGCCACAGAACCGCGCTCAGGCGGACTGTGGCTGATAGTGTTTCTGATGCCGACGCAAAGCCGCCCGGTACTTGCCCATACGAACGCCTTATTCCTGTTGAACGGAACCCGAAAGGCTTTTTCGCATGGCAACATTGGCCGCAAGCGCGTATGGCGGCAGGAAAATGCGTTGCGAGAAGGGAAGTAGCCGCAGATGGACCTGGAACAACTACGCTTTTTAACTTCCAACGCCGGGGAACGCGCGCTGGCGCAGGCGGCGCTGCTGCCGCCGGACCGCCTGACGCGCCTGACGCGCCTGCGCCGGGAAGTCGCGCCCCATCTTGCCGCCGGGATCGTGGAACTGCTGGAACTGCGAACGCGCGCTCGCGCCAAATTCGCCCATGCCGACCGGATGTTCTTTACGCCGGAAGGACTGGAGCAATCTACGGGAGAAACCATCGCCGCCTATCGCGCCAGCCGCTTTCCCGCCGAGGCTGGGATTTTGGACGCCTGCTGCGGCATTGGCGGGGATGCGCTGGCGCTTTCTCACTACGCGCCCGTTCTGTCCGTAGACCGCAATCCCGTCGCCGCCGCCTGCGCCCTTGCCAATGCCCGCGTTTTTTCAGAATTGCAATTGCAAATGGAACCGGGGTTGGGGTCCATTGTGGAATCTTCGCGCAATGGCAATAGGGGCGTTCATGCGCTGTGCGCGGATGTTACCGGCCTTGACCTTGCCCGCCTGCGTGACCGGGGTATCGGCGCGGCGTTCTTCGATCCTTCCCGGCGCGTGAACACCCGCGAAGGCCGCAAGCGCGCCCGCAATTCCGAGGATTACTTGCCGCCGCTCTCCTGGCTGAATACGCTTGCCGCGCATTTCCCTTTTGTCGGCGCAAAGGTTTCCCCGGCGATTGACGACGAGACCCTGCGGCAATTCACCTCCGACGGCGCGACGGTGGAGTTTATCGCGGAAGGGGGCGAGTGCAAGGAGGCGGTTTTGTGGCGCGGCAGCGAAGCGGAAGCATGGCGCGGCCCACAATCATCTGCACAGGGCGAACCCTACTGCGCAACGATTGTTACCAAAGGCATGACTGCCGCAACGCTGTATCGGGAAACCGAAGGAATGGCTTCAATTTCCCCTCCCCGCGCCTGGCTGTTCGAGCCGAACCCCGCCGTTATCCGGGCGCATCTCACGGGTGAAATCGCCGCCCGCCTCCACGCCGCGCTCCTTGACCCGCAAATCGCCTACCTGACCGCCGCCGACTTCACGCCCATGCTGTTCGCCACCGCCTACCGCATTTTGGACTGGATGCCGTTTCACGTCAAGAATGTACAGGCATGGCTGCGAACAAACGGGCGGCGCGTGGAAGTCGTGAAAAAGCGCGGCGTTGATCTGGAGCCAACAGAAGTACGCAAAAAACTCTCCTCGCCCGCCCTCGCCGACAATCCGCCCGCCGTTCTCGTCCTGACGCGCGTAAAGGAGCAGACCATTGCTATTCTATGCGACTTACCTGCTGCATAATGCAGGAATTTGCCTGTTTCGCGTCCAATAGAGGTTTACCACTATGTAAGCCGTACTTTTAGTTTGAGGACACTTCCAATGGAAGATCGTGATTCTACGTTCATCACTCGCGTTGTTATCGAGAATTACAAGAGCATCGAAAGGTGTGACGTGTCTCTGGGACCGTTGATGCTGCTCGTCGGCCCCAATGGGTCAGGCAAGAGCAATTTTCTGGACGCGCTTCGCTTTGTTTCGGATGCGCTGCATAATTCGCTTGACCATGCGTTACGCGAAAGAGGCGGCATCAAGGAAGTTTGCCGCCGCTCCGGTTCTCGCGCGCCTGGCTTTCGCATACAACTAGATTTCAACCTTCACCCAGAGGGTCGTGGGGTGATTGTTGGCAGCAAACAAATCGCGGCAAGATCATTGTCAGCCTATGCAGATAGGTTGTTTGGCCGCTATGAAATTCAGGTGCAAACACATTTAAGAACCGGGTACGTCGTTCAACAGGAAAGATGTGCAGTGACTGCGAAACTGACGGGAGAACAGAAAACAAAGGAATTCTTTTACGAGCTGAATAACGGAAAACTAAAGTCGAATTCTCCCATGTCAGCGCCTCCATCAAAAGATCGGCTGTACCTGGTTAATGCTGCCGGATATGATCCTTTCCGCCCTGTTTACGATAATCTTTCACGCATGGCCTTTTATAATCTCAACCCGGATCGTATCAGGAGTTTACAAGCGCCTGACGCCGGGGAATTGCTTTTGCGCGATGGCGGCAACATTGCCAGCGTTCTTGCGCAAATAAACTCTCGCTCAAAACCGGAAAAACAGAGAATTGAAGCCTATTTATCCAAAGTTGCGCCTTCCATACTGGGAGTAAACGCAAAAACAATCAGCCCGATGGAAACGCTGGAGTTTCAGCAGCAAAGGAATGGGACAGGCTCCGCGTGGTTTTTTCCGGCATCAAGCATGTCGGACGGCACATTGCGGGCTTTGGGCGTTCTGGTGGCCTTATTCCAGTCCGGCGGCGCAAGTCGGAACCGCGTACCCCTTGTTGGCATTGAAGAACCGGAAATCGCCTTGCACCCTGCAGCGACAGGCGTACTGCTCAACAGTCTGGATGAAGCCAGCCAAAACAAACAGGTGCTTGTCACCAGCCATAGCCCGGAATTGCTTGACAGCAAGGACATCAAAGCCGAATCCATTCTTGCGGTTGTCGCGGAAAATGGCGTGACGAAGATCGGCCCCATTGACGCGGCGGGGCGCTTTGCGCTGCGTGAACATTTGTACACGGCAGGCGAACTGCTGCGCCTCAATCAGCTTGCGCCTGATTTGTCTCAAACAAACTTGCAGGAACCGCAGGAAACGGTTTTGATTGGCTGAAGGAGAGGCGTGATGCAAGTTGAAATTGGGTGCATTGTAGAAGGCTATGGAGAAGAGCAGGCGGTTCCTATCTTGATACGCCGCATTGCTGAACGTCTTGACCTACAGTTGTATGTTCGTATCCCGCAGCCGTTGCGCACCTCCCGAAGTAAACTGGTAAAGCCGGGAGAACTTGAACGCGCCGTGCAGCTTACGGCATTGAAGGTTCAGGGGCGTTGTGGTATCCTGACGCTAATTGATGCCGATGATGACGATCCCGATATATTGAAGGCAAGTTTGCTGCAAAGGGCTGTTGCCGCCCGCAAGGACCTGCCTCACGTTGCCGCCATTGCAAAGTATGAATTCGAGGCATGGTTCCTTGCTTCCGCGGCGTCCCTGCGTGGCAAACATGGCCTGCCGGATGATATAGAGTGTCACCCAACCCCTGAAAATGTGCGCGGAGCCAAAGAGTGGCTGAACAAGCGGATGGCAGGCCGAAAATACGAAGAGGTCGTAGATCAGCCTGCCTTCACCGCAAGCGGTTACTACCAGTAAGTTCCGCCCCGTTCTGCTTACCCACTGCGGATGGTGCGTATGTGCTGGAGAGCGGGAAACAGAAACAGGAACGTGTGCAGGAGGGGATCCACCGGAGCCTCCAGAGTTATGGTCTGCACCAGCGGGCCCGTATCCACGGAGAATGTCAGAACTTCGTATACGGTGTCGCGCTCCTTCGCAGAGGGTCGCGCATAGTGGCGGTCACAGGTTCCCACGACCTGCTCCGAGGCATCCATGTAGGTGTGAACTACTTCAGTCGGTTCCGTCGCCGGCTCGTTTTCCGGGCGGACGGGGCGGCGCGCTTTGCCGACGAGCGTACCGTCCGCTGTTTCGAAATCCGCGCCCCAGTTGGCGTCGTACAGGGTTCCGAGCAGTGTGCCATCAAATGCGTGAATTTGCACTTTCGCTTCCCGCTTGGTGCCGCCCCAGTAGGAAGTGGTCGTCAGCAGGAGATTGCCGTCCGCGTCTTTCAGTTCCCCATGCAGGTTGCTGTCCGCGTTGAACAGGTGGAACAAGCCTGTCTTCTTGTAAACTTTGGCGAACCTCGCAACAGCCACGCCCTGACTGTCCCTGTATTCCAGATGCAGGTTGCGATAATCCGTGGCTTCCTGAAGCCGTATTACCACGCAGGAGTTAATCTGCGGAAAAGGGGAATTCATTCTTTATCTCCATCCTTGCCTGCCGCCGCGACGTACAGGCCGAGCTTCCTGACCTGCGCCAGCGAAACAGGCGCTTCATTCAACTCGACCACCATGTTTTCGGACACGCCGGCGGCCTGCGCGTCCTCCAAAACTTGCAGGAGGATGCTGCCTGCTTCCGCCGCAAAGGTCGCCTGCTCGTCGCTCAAACTTTCCGGCTCACCCAAATCGCTGACCCACACATTGGCCTGCAAGAGCGCCTGCTGAATACGGGAACGGTATATTCGCTCGGCTGCGTGAGTTTGCACTTCGCGGCACCAGGCTTGCCATTCGTCCAGCGTCCATTCCCGGACTTCACTTTGGCTGCAAAGCGTAACGGCAATCGTGTCGCTTGCCGCCGTTCCCGTATCCAGCGCGGCGGCAAACGCGGCAAGACACGCGCCGCACTGTGCCAGCAGCGCCTCCGCCTGCTCCTTTTCCATCACGCCGAACGGAACCCCGCGCGAGTCAATTGTTCCGACAGCGTTTGCCAACGTTTGGATATTCTGCACAAGAACCGTTTGGGACAGCAACATCATCCACGCTCGATTTCCAGCACAGTTTTCATGCGCTTCGCTCATCTTTGCGCATGAAAACTGCGGGGCAGAGAAGCCGCAGGGCGGCTATTTCCCGGATAGGCGGCATCAGGGAATGTTGAACCCGGTGAGCGGGTTGCCGTAAAAGGCGTCCGTTTTGTAGGTCGTGGGAACGGCCTTAACATCGCCTCCGGGCAGCACTTTTACGGGAAGTATCATGTTCATTCCCGCCATGCCGTTACTGGCCGCAATGCCGTTGTCCACGATCTTGCCGTCCGCGCCAACCGTGAATGCCGCCGTTCGCGCCAACTGCCCTTTTACCAGCACTTTGATCTCGTAATTGCCCGGATTCTTGTCCAGAAAGTGCGTGTTGGGATACTGGTTCGCGGTGGTCATGCGGTTGGTAAGGGCGACTTTGCTGAAGTTGAAGACGAAGCCCACCCAGCGCGGATTGGGCGCGTCGCTTGGCGTAATCAGGGAAAAGCGCGGGTAGCCACTGCCCTGCTCCGAATTTGCGGTGCTGCAAATGGACTTGCCATTGTAGAAGAGATAGGCGGCAGCCTGTTCCTGCTTGATGTCGCCGCGCAGCCACATCAGGGTTTGCAGTTGGGGCGCTTCTTCGTTGGGGTTCGGGTTCCAGAACAGGTAGCCGATGGGCAGCAGCCAGTCATGCTCGACATAGTAATCGAACTGGCCTTTGTTGACGGGCAAATCCGGCCCGACATGGAACTTGTTGACCGTAAATTTGCCGTTATACAGCGTTGTGGTTGTGCCGGCAAGGGGATTTTTCAGGATGATTTTGAAGGTGTAGGTTCCCGTCGCCGTTGTGGTGTGGCGTTCCGCGTCCGGGGTGGAGTCGTTGGGGTTGACGACATTGACCGTTTGCCCGGCGGGAACTTCTTTGATGGGCAGGGGCATGGACAGCCACGCGCTGCCATCGGGCTTGGCAAACGAAATGCTGAGTTGGCTGCCGTCCGTGAGCGGTCCTTCCACCTGAAAACTGAAACGAGGCCGCCAGCTCCAGGTATTGTACACGGGTTCTTTGGCGGTGGGCGTAGCGAAGTAGCGCAGATAGCGCGTGACCATGATGTTCAGCGTAGGCTTGACAACGCGGGGCAGGGCATCTTCGGCGCGGGCGCGGGGCGTCAGGGCGGTGACAAGCAGCAAAGCAACAAACAGTTTATAGATTCGAGCGTTCACGTCTTCCTCCAGGCAGTTCGCGCCATTGCGGCGCGGTGATGCCTGGAGGAT
Organism: uncultured Chthonomonadaceae bacterium; assembly: GCA_963835065.1. Taxonomy (GTDB): domain Bacteria; phylum Armatimonadota; class Chthonomonadetes; order Chthonomonadales; family Chthonomonadaceae; genus CAWFQB01. Next base: position 128,540 of record CAWIEK010000057.1, read on the forward strand.
ACGCTCCTACCATGACATTATCATAACATCATCGTGATATTATGCAAGTTCTCCTAACACCAACACCTAACACCCTCCCTCACCGTTTCATAATCACCGCGCCATCATTGGCGGTCAGCAGGCTCAGGGCGTTGGTATGCAGGTTGCACTCATGCGTAATCAGTTTGCGCAGCGTGACGCCCATCGGCAGATTGGCATCTGCCGGCCTGGCAATATCACTGACGGCCTGCAATGCGGCAACCCGGCCTTCCGCAGCCGCTTCGATGAGGGGCGCGATCTGCGCATCCCCGGCTTCAACGGCGTAGCCATTGGCGTTCAAAAACGTCAGCGTGGCGATCAGCGCCGTGCGCCGATTGCCTTCCAGAAACGGCGTCTTGGTCAGCAGGCGTTCCAGCATTACCGCTGCCTGCGTCAGCGCGTCGTCGCTTTTGCCGTAAGCATACTGCCCGGCCATGACCGCTTCCAAAGTAACGTAATTATACGGCTGGATGCGCCCCGTTACTATTTCGTTGATCCAAACTAGATCGTGCGTTGTTAAATACTCCATGTGTGTCTCCTAAAACCCTACCCCATTACTTCTGCGCGCGTGGGGAGGGAAGGCTGCGCGCCGGGGCGCGTGACGGCAATCGCCGCCGCCCGTGTGGCAAAATCCACCGCTGAACGCAGGGTGCGGCCTTCGCCCAAGCCTACCGCCAACGCGCCCGTAAAACAGTCGCCCGCCGCCGTTGTATCTACGGGCGCGACAACCTCTGCTGGGATGTGCTGAACGCCGTCTGCCGTCGCCATCGCACAGCCCAACTCTCCCAATGTGACCACCACCTGCGCAATGCCGATGCCGTATAATTGCTGCGCCACATCCGCCATGTCCAATCCTTCCGCTGTTTCGCAGCCAAGCAGATTGGCGGCTTCCTGCGCGTTGGGCGTCAGTGTGCCTACCTTGCGCAAGAGATACGCGGGGAGGGGATTCTCGTACCGCGCCGGAGCCGGGTTCAGCACAACGCGGGTGTTCAGCGAACGCGCGAATTCTACGGCAAACGTCACCACGTCAAGCGGAATTTCCAGTTGAATCACCAGTACATCCGCGTCGGCAATCGTTTGCCGCGCCGCTTCCACATCCGCGCGGCTGATTGCGTGGTTCGCGCCGGGCGCAACGGTAATAGCGTTCTGTCCCTCATTATTGACCGTAATCAGCGCCACGCCGGACGGCTGATCGGCGTCGCGCCCTAAAAAATCCGTATGGATACCATCCGCCGCAAGCGCCTGCGCCAATTGGTCGCCAAACGCATCCCTGCCCACGCGCCCGACAAACCAAACGTCGCCGCCTAAGCGCGCCGCCGCCACCGCCTGGTTCGCGCCCTTGCCGCCCGGAGCCGTCATAAACTGCCCGCCCAGCACGGTTTCTCCCGGCGTGGCGATCCTGGCGCACCGCACCACCATATCCATATTCGCGCTGCCCACCACGACAATGCGCGGCCTTCCTGCCATAACTGTACCTCATTGGTATAAACCACGGGGGGCACGGGGAACACGGGGAGAATAACAGGGAAAGAACCCAGGGGAGCATCCTCCCCTTTTCTCTTCCCCGTGTTCCCCGTGTCCCCCGTGGTTTATTGTTTTACCACTGGTTTCGCGGTGGTTTTGACCGGCAGGAGTTTCTTTGTTTTCACGGTTTTGCCGGTTTCGATGGTGATGCGCCAACAGATGGCGTCGCCCGCGTAATCGTGGCGCAGACGCGCGCCGACATGCTGGCCGGGGTGCAGAGCCGTCCAAGGCATCGGCTTGCTTTTCTGCACCACTTCGGTTTCCGCGTTGCCCTGCACCAGCCGCATGTCGCTGCTCGTCGTTTCTACCATCAGTTTGTACCCGGCGGCGTCTACGGTTTTGATAACGCCGTGCAGGGAAGTGGCCTGCCGCTCCTTAAGTTGCGCGGCGGCCTGCGGCGTGTCACTGACCGCCCGCGCCATGATTGCGCCGCTCGGCAGGGAACGGGGAATGACGCACACTTTCTCCCCGGCTTTGAAATCGGAAGCCGACGCGGGCTTGCCGTTGCGGCTCCAGGTCGTCTTGTCACTCACCTTATACGCAAGCGGAATTTTTTCCGCGCCAACAGCAACTGTTAATTCATCGTCTTCCACTGACGTAATGATCGCTTCGGTCATGCTGCGCTTCACGTCTTCAAGCCATGCCCATGAGGCTTTATCCGCCACTTCCACTGCTTGTGAGTCGCCGCCATCGCGCGCCTTGCGGATATGTACGACAATCGCCTCACCCGGTTTGAAAGCGCTCGCTTCCGCTTCCCGCTTGTTTTTCAAAAAGCGCGTTTTTTCCGTCACGGCGTAAGCGGTTGTTTTGCCCAGTTTGTCTTTGAGTTGCAGGGTTCCATCTTCGGCGTTGAGAGCGACGAGTTCACCGGGCTTGACATTGGGCGATTTGGGCGCAGTTTTGGCGGGCTTTTTTAGCGTGGGAGACACGGACGTGGAAGGCGTTTGCGCATGAGCGAAAGGGGCGAAGAGCAGCAGCGACAACAGGGACAAACCGGGCAGGGCAGCAGGGCAAAAGCGCGCGGGCTTCGTAGTGGGCTTCATGGTTGTTCTTCTCCTCACGAACAGGGTAGGTACTGCGGAGTGACAACACTCTTCGCCCGTCTTTGCGCGAAGAAGTGACAGGAACGATTTCCACTGCATAAATGCAGGAATATAAGGGCGTATCAGGATAAACACTCAGACAACAGTGGTAACATTCGCAATTTGCAGCCCAATTCCTGCCTGTGCCCGAAATTTTTCTGGAAATTTGCAAAACAGGACAATTGAGGCTATGACAGTTTCTTTTTCGGGGCGCGTCAGTGTAAAGGGCAGTTCTTTGACAACCGGGAATAATCTTGCTATACTACTGTTATTCGTGTGCATCCGGGTAGCGGCGGATAGAACTATGGCGCTTTTAGACGTTCCCAAAGTTCCAGAGGAAGCAAAAACTACGGTTTCCCTCCTTGACAACAAGGAACAGGAGAAGGCTTGTCAAGCAAGTCAGGAGGCTACTGCTGCTACAGAGATATCTGCTTCTGTAGCGCCGCACCCTTTGTCTGACTTGGTTGGAAAATATGGCGGGGGCTACTGGGATGAACTTTTCGACAAAATAGATCAAGAGAGACAGAACGAAAATGCGGTGGATTCGCAAACATAGCCAACGGAGCGAATTGTGTATCTACTTGATACAGACACTTTTAGCAATCTAATCGCTGAAAACGCCAGACTCCTGTATTAGATCGGAGGATTCGGCGTGAACCCCTTGCCGGTATTCATATCAGTGTCATACTCGTTGAAGAATACTTGAACAGTATACTGCCGGATATAAACAAGTACCACTCCTCTGAGAAAGTCGTTCAAGTGTATGAAGTTCTACGTTTGTTTCTGCAAGAGGTCGAACGTTTTGATGTTCTGCCGTTTGATGAACCGGCGTATGAGCAATACCTGAAAATTCCTGACAAAATCAGGCAAGCGCATCGGCGCGATTGTCGTGTCGCCGCAATTGCGGCAACACGAGGGTATACAGTTGTAACCGGCAACACTCGTGATTTCGGTAAGATAGCGATTGCTCACTATGAAAATTGGATGATTGAGGAAAATTCTGACGAACCCCGCTGATTATCAAGCGGGGTTCGTCGTGTTTGTTCCCTCAAACCTTTTCTTTACTCCACCTCGCCTATATAGACATCGTTGCCGTAGAAGAACAGCGCGTGTTTGCTGTCGGCAAGCCATTGGACGCCGTACAGCCGTTGAAAGTACGCGGCGCGCTGCTGAAGCAATGCGCGCGGATTAGACGCGGCGGAAGTAGCGGCGGGAACGGGCTTTTCCGGGGCATACCCTATTTCGCGCAGGCCGCTGCCGTCGGTATTGCTGACCCACAGACTGTTTTGCTCCTGCGCTTTGATGCCGAACCAGCCCAGGAATGTTTGTACGGGGCGCGGTCCGGGCGGTTCACGGTGGATGCGCAGGTTCCACAACAAGCGCGTCCCATCCGGCGCAACGTAAATACCAACGAATGTGGCTCCATCCGGCATGCGAACATTAATTTGGCGCGTGGGCGCGTGGTCGGTTTCCAGATCGGTATCGTAAAGGGTGTACGCGCTTACAGAGCCGAAGGTGTAATCATGCGTCAGCAGGTGATGCGTATTTGTGATGCCGAGCAGCCAGTGCCCCCCGCTGCCGGCAAAATCGCGTTTGCTGTCCGATTCGGACGCTTCCATGTGATGCAGCCGCGCGCCGTTGATGCGAAACTGATTGTCGTAATGCGGTTCCAGCCAGAGCCGACTATCGGAACTCCAGCGTACCTCACGCCGGTAGCGGTTTTCCTGCAAATCGCGCGGCCATTGTCGCTGTACGCTTCCATCCAATGCAAACGCGCGCCACACAGCCTTGTCCTTCCACAGCAGCCATTTGCCATTCGGGGAAAATTGTCTAAGCGAAGGCGTATAGATTATCGCCTTGCTGCCTGCCGCGCCGCGTTGAGGAATAGACACAGGAACGAGTTTCAACTGCGACGCGAAGCGGTCATTGAATGGCTGCAAGGGCGTCTCGCTTCCCGTCAGCACATCGCGTACCCCAACGGTATCATAATCCAAACCGGGAGCATTGCGCAGCACAAGTTGCTCGTGATTGCTGCGCCACGCGCTCGTGTCGTACTGATTGTGTCCCGCATCAAATGCGTCAACGGAAAGCGGCAGTTTATGCGCGTCCCGCAGGAGCAGGCGTTCGCGCGGCATCAGCGCAAAGCCCAACAGGACAAGAATTGCCAGTATACCCACTGCCAGCAATGCCTTAACCCAACGCTTCCGCATGTTCCCTGCGCTCCTTTCCGCACATTGCAAATCGGCTTTACATCGGCAAATCGGGTCCGACGCGCTCCAATCCTGCTGCGGTTACGGCATAATCGTGTTCCAGGCGAACGCCGATGCCTTCGGACGCGATGTATAATCCCGGCTCGACGGTGATTACGTTGCCGGGCTGGAGGGGGGCTTCGCGGTCGGCAAACAAAACGGCGTCATGCACGTCCAAGCCGAGATGGTGGCCCAGGCCGTGCGGCATGAACGCTTTCATCGTCTGTTCCTTGCCGTCCGCGTCCAGAGCGCGCAGGGGCAACTCGTCCAAAAATGTTTTACACCGGTCATCCAGGGTTTTCAGGCTGTCCTCGCCGGGTTTGTACTGTTCCAGCGTATGCTGAAACGCCGCCCGAACCAGATTGTAAATGTCGCGCTGCCGGTCCGTCATGGTTTCGCCTACGGCATACGTGCGCGTCAGGTCGCCGCAATAGTGGTCCACCTGCGCGCCGATGTCCACGACGACCAATTCTCCCGCCTGTAAAACGTGGTGATTGTCTTCGTAGTGCAGCACTGTCGCGTTGCGCCCGCCCCCGACAATCGTAGAAAACGCAAGCATCGCACCCCGGCTGCGAAACGCCTGAAAGATGGCCGCTTCCACTTCGTACTCGCGCTTTCCCGCGCCGTTCAGAATCAATTCGCGGGCAATCCGCTGCCCTTCCGCCGTCACCGCAACCGCCTGCGCGATGCGCTCGATTTCCGCCGGGGATTTTATCAAGCGCTGTTCCATGATGCTCGGCGACACGTCCCGAAACTGCGCGCCCGGCGCAAGCCGTCCAATGTGCTGCATCAAGCGCGTACTCCCGCGTCATTTGCGCCTGTTCGCCATACGGCGTGACCGTATAAATCAGCGCATTGCGCCGCAGCCAGCCTGTCAGCGCGCCCCACAAACCGCCCGCGTCCACGACCTTTTCAATCCCCGTCGCCTTTTCCGTATCCTCGCCCGGTCCCAAGCGCGGCCCCATCCACAACTCCGTTTGCGCATTGCGGGCCGGCAAAAACAGCAGTTCCCGCGTTTTGGCTTCTACCGCCCGCAGCCCGACGCTTGCGCTCAGGCCATCGGGAAGCAACACCAGAAACGCGCCGGGTGTCGTAATCCCTGTCAGGTAAAAGATATTGCTGTTTTGCTGGAACACAGCGCCTTTGGCGGCTTCGTCTTCCGTCGTGCCGCGTACCAAAACAATGCCGTCCAGGCAGGCGCGGCGTAGCGCCGCGCGCCGCGCCTGAAACTCTTCGGGCGCAAACCCGGCAAGCGGAACGGGCGGTGTCAGCAGGCTGGAAGCGGGCGCATCGGCGGCATCGGCAAAAGCAACGGGAACAGGCGGCGCGGTCACGAATGGTTTTCTCCTACGGCATTTCGGAAGCAGGGGGCGTGTCAGCGGCAATGGCTTCGGTTTGTTCGCCCATGAGCGCGGCCAGATTCAGCGTTAATCCCGGAAACAGGGCGGGCTGAAAATCCTCGCCGCGATCAATGGCATTAATGGTTACGGAACCGTCAGGCAGAAAACGCAACTCTTCCAAAACCAGCGTGATGGGATCAATAAGCCAGTACCATTGAACGCCGTTGCGCCGATAAACGCGCTGTTTATGAACGCGGTCACGCCGCTGATTGTCGGAAAGTATTTCGACGACAAGTTCGGGAACGCCGTGTATTTTGTCGTCCTCCGGGTCAAGCCGCGCCCCGCCATTAGCCGCCACAAAGGTTATGTCGGGAATGTACATCTTGCCATCCGGCAGGTAAACATCCACTTCCATGAAAGCCTCACCGATAGGATTAGCGACAAGGTACTCATCAATGGGGTATGCAAGACGAAGCAGCAGACGTTGGTGACGGCTTTTTGGCGATACCATCGGGTTCTCTTCTCCATTGCGGGGTATCAGCAGGCCGTCCTCAAACTCGTAGTACGGTGGCCCTTCCCCCATCGCCACAAATTCCTCCAGCGTAATGCGTTTCTGAGGAAGCAGCGTTTTATCAGGCGGTTGTGATACGGCAGTCATGGATAGTGGTTACTCCTGAAACGAAAATAACATGGCGCAGTACGCAGGAAAGAGGCTTTTTCCTTTCTCCTTTTCCCTTTTTCCTTCCCTAACTCACTCCGCGCGGAATGGCAAGCGGGTCAATGCCGCGCAGCATCATGCCCTGTCCGCGCGATTCGTGCGTCACGATAGAGGGCGGGTCAGCGGGGTCGCGCATTTGTACCAGCAGCGTGGTGCGCGCTTCCTGGCTGACGTTGATGCCCGAACCGTGAATGGTGAGATAGGAGAAGAACAGTACGTCGCCCGCTTTGGCCTCGCATGGTATGGCGCTGTCAATCGGGTACTGCTCAAACGGCAGATGCCAGCCGCCCTGCGAACTGTGTTCCAGAACGCCCAATTTGTGGCTGCCCGGCACGACGCGGACGCACCCCTTTTCAATCGGCGCGTCGTCGAAATGGATGATAGCGGCCATCATGGTATGGCGGTCATGCGGAAAATAGGGCGCGTCCTGGTGCATGGGGAACGGCGAACCTTTTTCGGGTGGCTTGATGAACATTTTGGTATGGTGCAACTGGACGTTGGGACTGCCGATAACGCCACTGGCGCGATCCGTGAGGCGCGGGTCTACAATCAGGCGGGCAAAGGCGGCGGAATAAAACTGCACATTGTGACAGTGCATGATTTTGGTGTCTTTGGCTTCCGGCACGGCTTCCCGCGCCGCCCCCCACGTCGCGTCCATGTTCTGCTGCGCGCCCAGCCGCGCGGCTAATTCATGGCACTCGCGGCGCAAATCAGCGGACTCGGCGGGCGTGAGAAGGCCACGCGCCAGCACATAGCCGTTCTCATGGTAAAAAGCAAGTTCCTCAGGCGTCAACATCGTCGTAGTCTCCAGTGGTTTTGGTAATAGTCTACCTCGGATACTGCTTCATCAGTTCGTGGAAGTCCGTCGCCATTTGCAGCGCCTGCTCAAAAGGACGCTGCCAGATGTTGCGCCCGAAGATCAGTCCCGTCGCGCCCGCTTCCATGGAGCGTTTGGCTTTCAGGTGCAGGGCCGTATCATCCTCGTGTTCCCCGCCCGAAATCAGCGTCAGGGTTCGGCCTGCGGTGGCGATGACCCGCGCAATCATGGCTTCCTCGTCCTCGTTCAAGTCGTTGTACGGCTTGGGCATTTTGGCGCGGTCTTCGGGCGACACCTGCTGCGGGAAGTTGACCTTGACCACATCCGCGCCCATTTCCATTGCCACACGCGCCGCGTAATCCACCGCCCAGATACTGTCCGGCCCGCCCTTCGCCTTGACGTTCTCGCCGCGTGGATACGCCCACACGATAACCGGCATCCCAAGCCGTTCCGCTTCATCACGAACGCGGGCAAACTGCTTGAAATCCTCATCCTGGCGCGGCGAACCGACGTACAGCGTGTACCCGATAGCGTCCGCGCCCATGCGAACCGCGTCCTCCACACTGGACTCGACGGGCGAAAGCGGCGCGTCCGCGCCCGAAATCTCGGTTTTGCCGTTCACTTTCAGCACCAGGGGAACCAGTCCGGCAAAGTCCCGCATGTACTTGTCCGCCAACCCATATTGCAGCGCGATACCCGTAAACTTGCCGTCCAGAGCGACGTTGAGTTCAAATTCCGGGTTGGCGCTGGCGGGATTGACAAAAAAGTCGCGCGGCCCATGTTCCAATCCCTGATCTATGGGCAAAAACAGCAGCGTTCCGTTCCCCGGCCCATACTGATACAGCAGCCGATGCAGGCGCGTCCGCTTGCCTAAATTCAGGTGTGACATGTCGTTGAGAGTGATGCGTTTGTTTGTCATTGAAGTCTCACTTTCCGCCTACTGAACTTTCTCCATGAACTCGTTGATTTTCGCGCGAAACGCCTGCGTATAGCCTTCGATGGTGTCCACTGTCAGCGCGTCGAACGCGGCGGAATCCGCCACGCTGCCGCCCGCGTAGGCTTTGGTTACATCCTCAGAGGCATACGCGGCTTGAAACGCGGCGCGAATGTCGGCGTCCGTCAGGCGAGCAAGCTGCTTACGGAACCATTGCGCATGGGCAAGCGGAATCTTTTCGTGAACCGCCGCCATGTTCTTGATAATGTCCTCGAACTTCAGGTAAACATACTCGCCGTCCACCTTGCGCACGAAACTGGTTTCTTTCCGGTAGTCGCTGAGAACGCCTTTGGATTTCATCTGCCCGAAACTCGCGCCCCAATCGCTGACGATGTACCAGTTTTGCGGGCCATCGGCTCCCGCAGTCTGAACGATTTTGTTGTTCTTGGGCTGCGCGTCCCAATCGTGTACCATCACTTCCAAAATCAGCAGGCCGGAAAGCTGTTCGGGCGGAACACCGGGGTTTTTGCGCTCGTCCCAATCGGCGTCCGCGTCCTCGTCTTTGGAGTTGGCTTTGCTGTTGGCTGCGCCTTTCAGGTGCTTTTCCGCCTTGTCGTGCCGCTTGAAACGGGCTTCCGCGAATGTGCCGTCCGGGGCAATGTACCCTTTGCACTTGCCTAAATCCGTATCCGCGCCGATGCCGTAGATTCTGCCGGTCTTGACGTAATAGTTTTCGTCCACTCCGTAGCCGAGCGCCCATGCCAGCCGGGGCGCGGCAACGTCGGCATGGACTTCCGGCCCAAACTTCACCGTCCACTTGATGCCGTTCTTGTCTGTCATACGGCATTTCGGGCTGGTTCCGTCATTATCCTTTTCAAAATTCGTAAACGGCGGCGTTGGCAGACGGGACGCGGGGTTTTGCTCTCGGCTTGCCGCTCCCCAAAACACCTGCGCGGGCGTCAGCGTACCCCGGTCTTCCCATAGTATCGCTTTGCCCGCCGCCGTTTCCGATGGTGATGCTGTCGCCTGCTTGCCCCCGGCTTTTACAGTTTGTTTTGTATTGGAAGCAGTTTTCGCTGCATTGTCGGCTGTGTTCGGCGCGGATTGGCAATATCCCGCCGCAATGCACCCCCCCATCATGCCTGCCGTCAACCAACTGCTATGTCCGTATTTCATCCTGCCATGATCTCCTCGCTCCTTGTGAGTCCTTCCCCTGTATCTGTACACAGACACTAGAAAATACGTGAACTGTTAGAGGATGTATGCAGGATGCGCAGCCAAACACGCAAAAACGCCTGTCTTGTAGGGAGGCAGGCGTTTCGCTTTATTCTCAATTCAGAACTTAGTCTATTGTTTTGACTTGGCGTGTTCGATGGCGGAGGGCAGTTGGTTCGCGCTGCCCAGATACTGGTTGCGGCTGACGATGAACTTGGCGTATTCGGCCATGAAGATTTTGCCCGGCGGGCGCAGGTCGAACTCGGCGGGCTTATCGCGGAAGAATTCGCGGAGAACGCGCGTCCACACCAAACGCCCGTCCGTGTCAATGTTGACCTTGCACACGCCCAGTTTGGCGGCAGGCAGATACTGCTCCGGGTCCACGCCCTTCGCGCCTTCCTTCAATTTCCCGCCCGCCTCATTGATGCGGTGAACTTCGTCCTGCGGCACGGAAGACGAGCCGTGCATGACCAGAGGCGTGTTGGGAATTTTGGACTGAATGGCCTTGATGCGGTCGAAGTGCAAGCCCTGCCCGCCCGAAAACTTGTACGCGCCGTGACTGGTTCCAATCGCGCAGGCGAGACTGTCGCAGCCCGACTGCTTTACGAACTCCTCGGCTTCGTCCGGGTCGGTCAGGCAGGCGTTCTTTTCGTCTACCTTGATGTCTTCCTCAACGCCGCCCAACATGCCCAATTCGGCCTCGACGGAAATGCCGCGCGCATGGGCCGCGTCCACAACCCGCTTCGTGATGGCGACATTCTCCTCAAACTTTTCGTGCGAAGCGTCAATCATCACGGACGAGTAAAAGCCGCTGGCAACGCACTCCAGAGCCGTCGCCTCGTCGCCGTGGTCCAGATGCACGGCAAACAGCGCGTTGGGGAAAATCTCATCGGCGGTGCGGATGATAGCTTCCAGCATGCGCTTGTCGGTGTACGCGCGCGCGCCTTTGGAAATCTGAATGATGAACGGCGCTTGCGAGTCAATGCAGCCTTGAAACAGGCCCATCGTCTGTTCCAGGTTGTTGATGTTGTACGCGCCCAGGGCATATTTGCCGTAAGCGTGTTCAAACAGAGTGCGGGTCGTGGCGATCATGAGGGTTCCTCCGGGTCAGGGTTTCAGGGTGTTAAGGTTTTAGGGTTTTAGGTGTTCGGTGTTCGGCTTCTGTCTTTTGTTATTCGTACAATTCAAAGCGCTTGAAGTATGCGAGTTTCATTATAGCCGCAAAGTCAGCGCGAATACAAGCCTTTTCAAAGAGAAATACTAGATATAAGATATAAGATATTAGATATTAGGGAAGAAGATAGAAGCCCAATATTGAACACCGAACACCGAATACCGAACACCCAACACCCATTCCCTGACACCTATTCACCCTTATTCATTGGTATTAGTGCGTGTATTTGTTCGGAAGGTTGGAAATGCCGCATATTTACCTGCGCTATGCCCGCGAAAGTAGTGAATAATAAACATACTTTCAGAGAAAGGAGAGTGGCTCGATGGTTGATAATGGATACGATGCCGCGCCCGCGCGCTGTACCTGCGGCGGCGTTTGTGAAGCCCAGCGTACCGCCCTGACCTTGCGGCGGGGCGTCAACACCTTTGTGTTGATACGCGATGTGCCCGCAGACGTTTGCCAGGAGTGTGGAGAAATGTACTTCTCGCTCTGGACAGCAAAGCAACTTGTAACGGCGCTGCAGCCCCAACACGCGCCCGACAGCCTGGCCGTCATGCCCATCTACGATTATCCGCTTGTCGGGTAATCTGGAGACGGCAGACTGTCACGCCTGTGTTCGCGCGCTGCGCGATTTCTTTTTACGATGCTCAGGCAGTGCCCTCTCCCTGAAAATCGTACTCGTCGGCCCTCAAAATCCTTTCATTGCGCATACTTCTTTGTCAAACTCCTGTGTCGCGCAGACACAGGAGTTTTTGCCGCGTAGATTATCGTATGGAAACTCTGGAATTTACCTGTGACATAAACGCGCCTTTGGAGAAAGTCTGGGCGTTTCATAACTCGGTGGAAACGCTGTTCAAATTGACGCCACCGGCCAAACACGCGCGCCTGCTCGATTCGCCGGAACCCATGCGCGAAGGCGTGATTTACCGCATTCAGGTACGGCAGTTCGGCATTATTCCCATTACCATGCATAGCCTGATACGCGAATACACGCCGCCAACCGGCTTTGTGGACATCCAATTGCCCGGCAAAGGTCCCTTCAAATCATGGGAGCATCGCCACCAATTTACAGCCGTAACGCCCACCTGCACCCGCTTGACCGATCATGTCACCTACGAAGTTCCGCTTGGGATTTTCGGCTCCCTCGCCAACGCGCTGTTCGTGCGCCGCGACCTGCAAGCCATGTTCGCGTACCGACATGCCGTGACTCGGAAGGAATTAGAAGGCAGTGGATGAAGCAAGCTGATCCGGTCTTGAACGGGTAAGCCCAGTTGAGACAGATAGTTCCCACCCAACCCGCGCACAAGGGTACAGCCGCCAAAGGTATAGGTGAACTCCTGCTCCAATGATTCCAGCAACTCTTGGTAGGCGGGAGAAGGCAGATCAGGAAGGTAGACTTCGACCCGCGCTCTTTCGGACAGCGGCAATAATCTGCTCCTTCCGTTCTGGAAAAGCCTCCATGCGTTTGATTGACTCTTCGGCAGTCAGCTTGGCGCGCTTGGGACGCTGCACCTTCACCGCTTGTACATCTTGGTCCTGTATGTCTCGGGTTTCCAGTTGCTCAGGCATCGTTCCCTCCAAAATGCAAAGTGGAGCGCAAATGTCTGCGCTCCACTTCATTATACCGCAACTTGCCAGCTCAACTTAGAGCAGGGCACAGGGTGTGTAACTGTATCGGATTGCCGGGCTATGTCTGCTGCTCTCTGTTCTCTTGCTCCAGTCGCTTTCGCAATTCTTCGTTCTCTTTTTGGAGAAACTCTACCTGCTTACGCAATGTGTTTTCTTCCTCGTGAGCCTGTGATTGCGCAGGAGGAAGTTGTCGCTCTGAGCGCAGCAGTAGTTCCAAGCGCAGCAACAGATTTTCGCGTTCAAGTCCTGCATTATCTCGGTCACGTTGTTGCTCAAATCTTTGTTGCTGCATAGCTTCTGCTAACGCCCGTAGCTCCTGCCGCACTTCCTTCATTTCTTGTCGAAGCGCCTTGAGGTCCTCTTCGTGTTGCTGCGTCTTACGTGCCAATCCAAGAACCTGCTTGGCAAAGTCAACGGCTTCTTTCAGCATCAGTTAGACACCTACCCCTAGCGTGGCAAGAATGGCGCGCGTTTCGATCTTAAGCAGGTCTGTTTCTGCTTTTAAACGCTCAATGTCCTTGCGGTCCTGTGCCATTAGTCCATTGAGGTAGTCTATCTCAACACTGATCTGTTTGAGAGTGGTTTCGTACTCGGTTTCGCTTTGCGGCGCGGGTGAAGTTAAAATCTCGCTCATGGTTGCACCTCCACTTAAAGTATAACACAGCCTCACAGCACTATATGATGATTTTAATCAGTAGCAGCCTATTCCATCATGTATCTGTTGTTTTGTTTAAAGCAGGAGAGGCAAGGAAGCGTCCGATTTCTTGATACTGTTGCCAATGCTCCAAAGTCGCAGAAGCAGGTCGAATACCATTCTCCATATAGAAGATGAATTCGCCAAGTTCTTCATTGTACTGGTGGGTTTCGCTTTCACGCCGGTAGAACTGTCGGGTAGATATGGCCTGTTCCAGTAGATCAAGTTCGCGGCGAGCGTGTAAACTGGCTGACAATCTATCCATGCCCTTACAACTGGCAAGAAATTCTGTAATAAGACAATCCTTGCTTACCATTTGCTCTTTCATTGGAGAAGACCTTTCTTTGCCTCTTCAACACTCCTAATGAGGGCAAGATGTAGTAATTCTAACATAAGGTGCTGCATGACGTCAATAACTACTGTCCAGTATCTTTTATACAGTCGCAACCTTCTCGATTCAGGCAGACAGTTTGTTCAAAAACCGCTCCTTCTCCCAAATCGTTGATGAGAAGGAGCGGTTAAATCCCAAACAACACCCATTCTTAATCTGCGGCTCGCGCTGCTTCTACGGTTTGCTGTAGATAGTGTTCGAGGCGTTCGGTGGCGGCGGTGAGTGTCCATTTTTCGTGGACTAGGCGGCAGCCGGTTTCGCCTAGTTCGCGGGCTTGGGTGGGGTTTTGCAGGAGTTTTTCGATGGCTGCGGCCATTGATTTTGGTTCGCCGCCGACGAGCAGGCCGTTGACGCCATCAACAACGGTTTCGCGGACGCCGCCTTCCGCAACGGCCACGACGGGCAGGCCGCAGGCGTTGGCTTCCAGAGGGGCATAGCCAAAGGGTTCCAGGCGGGGGGCATAAACCATCAGGGCGGCGCGGTTGAGCAGGTCTACCATTTCCGCGTCCGAAACCATGATTTTCAATTCCAAACACACGCCCTCGGAACGGGCCAATTCTTCCAAAAAGGCGCGGTATTCCGGGGCGACCAAATTCCCGATCCACACCAGGCGCGGCTTCCGTCCCCGCATCGCGCCCACTGCCTTGATGACAAATTCCACGTTCTTGTGCGCCTGCAACGCCCCGATGCCGATCACGAAATCCTCGCGGGGCAGATGTTGGTTGTGGAAATTGGCCGTGTCTATGCCCAGGTAGCACACGTTGGACTCGCGCCCATAACTGCGCAAAACGCTTTCCCGGCTGAAATACGAGTTGACCAGCAGCATATCGAAGGCAAGAGCATTGCGGCGCTCGTAGCGGGCGTACAACCGGGATTTGCGCTGCCGCGCAGCGGCGATGATACGCGCTTTTACTGCCGTCGGTTTCCAGCCGCTTACCGTCGCCTTATCCGGGCCGACCCAGGGCAAATGCGGGCGCGCTTCGTACAGCAGGCGGTTCGGTTCCTGCAAATACAGCACGTTCGGCAATCGGCATACGTGGGCAATCGGCGGCGCAAAGTAATAGTAATCCGTGTTGGCAAACAGCACATCGAATCCGCCCTGCCGCATTGCCTGCGCCGCCTTAGCGCACGCCTGCTCCATGCGCTCCATGTCTACGGTCACGCGATTTAATGACCGCATGGCGTGTTGAATTGGGTTGCTGTGTTCGTAAGGAACATGATCGAAGTGGACAACGTGTTCGGGTATCAGTTCACTCAACGGCAGGTACGTGGAATGGCTCGTCTGCGTCGTCCACGCTTCGACGTGATGCCCCCGCTCCACCAGCCCGCGCACATGCAGGTACAAGGCCCGCTTGCCGCCCCCGCTCGGAAGATTATGCCAGATTGCTATTTTCATAGGTTTTAGGATAGCCGCGAATGAACGCGAATGAACGCGAATAGGCAATCAGATCGTACACAAGGATACTTACAGGCTGACTTGAATTGTATTCGCGTTCATTCGCGGCTAATTTCCTCATTCTATTCTATCGGTTTTGCTCGTTTTTCACCGTGCGCAGGTGCTTTTCCCAGCGGGCAATGTCGGAGTCCACCATCATTTCAATCAGTTCCTTGAACGTCACTTTGGGTTCCCATCCGAGTTTCTGGCGGGCTTTGGCCGGGTCGCCGACAAGCAAATCCACTTCGGCGGGGCGGTAGAACTGCGGGTCTTCCACGACATACTGCTGCCAGTCCAGGCCGACGCGCCCGAACGCCACTTCCACCAATTCGCGCACGGGATGGGTTTCATTGGTGGCAATCACGTAATCGTCCGGCTCATGCTGCTGCAACATGCGCCACATGGCATCCACGTAATCCCCCGCAAAGCCCCAGTCGCGCCGCGCTTCCAGATTGCCAAGCCGCAGTTCCTTGTCCAATCCAAGCTTGATTCGCGCCGCGCCGTTGGTCACTTTGCGCGTCACGAATTCGAGGCCGCGACGGGGAGAATTGTGGACCCACCCCTGCCCGATGCCCGCATGGAATGTGCCGGTTGTGGTTGCCAGATCGAACAGCCAGCCCTTGTATTCGACGGGCTGCGCCTTGACCACTTCGGCCAGAGGCCGCACCAAATGCTGCCCTTTTTGCCCGGCTTTATCCGGCGAGTTCAGATTGATTTGATAGTACAGCCGGTCTTCGCGCTCTTCCAGGCACACAATGGCGCGCTGTCCGAGCGTTGTCGTCGCCAGCCAGTACAATCCCGCTGCCATAGACGCCGAAGCTGTTTTGAAGCCCTGAAATGTGTAGGTGCAGGGCGTACTTTTCAAGCCATCCCCGGCATGGAAGCCATGCAGAAACGCGCGCCGCGCTTCGCAGGTCGCGTTCAAAACGCGGATAGGAATACGCTTGTGTCCCGAACGGGTGTACAGCGCCTCGAACAAGTAGCGACCGTAAACGCCGCCGCCATTTAAGTGCAACTGCGTCACTTCCTTGCCGTTGGCGAAGCCGCTTGGATGCGTGGAGCGTCTGGCTGTGCCGCCGGTCACGCGCCGCCAACACGCTTCTACCTCATCCAGCAGGGTTTGATCCTGATTGGTGAACTGGATTTTGCCCTCTTCGTGCGCGTACCCCTCTGCCGCCATCACGCCCAACAGCCACGCTTCATCTTCGGTCATCGTAATCATGTTGGTGGGCTGCGGCAGACTGATAAGCGCCAATTTGTCGCCCTTTTGTACCTGCTCGGCGGGCATTTCGACAGGCTTGCCGTCCTGCTCCACAAAAACCTTATGGTCGCCGGTCGCGTGGTACACGGCTCCACGCGCTGCAATGCGATGCACGGTTTTGTTGGGCTTGCGCTCGAAACCATTCCAGGTCGCGGTCATGCACGTCACAGTGGCCCATCCCTGCGCGTCCCATACTTCCAACCGGTCGGCGGGATTGGGCGTTGTGGAATACTTGGGGTAGCTGCGCGGGTTGGTACGGTGCGGCACGACATCTTCAATGGGCAGAATGTCCATCAAGCCTTGTTTGCGAATGATAACCGGGGTCGTGTCCGTGACGCACTCATGGTTGAACAATATGCCGGATACCGCAAATAGATTGTAAGACTCACGGTAGTTGACCGTAATGTAGTGTCCGTACACTTTGGCGACACCATACGGACTCCGGGGATAGAACGGCGTGTCTTCCGTTTGCGGGGTTTCGCGCACCTTGCCGAACATTTCGCTGCTGGACGCCTGATAAAAGCGGATTTTCGGGTTCACCAGGCGAATGGCTTCCAGAACGCGGGTCACGCCCAATGCGGTAAACTCGCCCGTCAGGACGGGCTGGTTCCAACTGGTCGGCACAAACGATTGCGCGGCCAGGTTGTACACTTCTTCGGGCTGCACTTTTTGCAGCGCTTCGATAAGCGAATACTGATCCAGCAGGTCGGCCTGTATCAGTTCGACGCGCTCAATGATGTGCGCGATACGCTCGAAACTCTCCGTGCTGGAACGCCGTACCACGCCCACCACGCGGTAGCCTTTTTCCAGCAGCAGTTCTGCCAGGTACGATCCATCCTGCCCGGTAATGCCCGTTATCAGCGCCGTCTTCATGCTTGTTGTATCCTTAAAATTACGCCTTCTTGTCACCCCCGGAGCCTGCCGGAAGTGTCGCGTGGTGTTTGTTGGTATCGTGTTGTTGGGCAGCGGTAATGAGCGCGTGTGCCGAAACTGTCCGGCACTTATTGAAAAGCGATCCGTCTGTCTATTATTATATCTAAATTCGCGCAAAACTAGAGCGACAAACCGGTATTTTGCAAACACGGCAAATTATGCCATAATTTTGCGTCGGTTTATGAATCAGGATTTAGCCGCAAATACACGCAAATACACGCGAATAGACCGTTGTCTTACGGACAAACCACTTAAGCACGGCACAATCTTATGTTCATAGGACAATTGACCGCAGGCCTAATAACCCGGTAAAGAATTTAGATGGTATATACCGGGTCAGTACAATTGTGCATGCTATGTCACATCTATCAGGCCAACGGGAACGCCAATCAGGAAAATTAACATAATGGATACTTCGCTGACACCACAACTGCCTGATGGTTTCGCGTTCGGAGTGCCGCCCACGCCGGACGCGGTTTACCGTCTGCATACGCTGCTGTCCGCGCCGGAGTTTGGCGACGCCCAAAAATCCTTAGACGCCGCGCGCATTTCGGGAGAGTCTGACGCCATCGAAAACCTGTCGATGGACGATGCCGACGCGGAACAGCCCATTTTGACGCCGCATTGGCAGCACATTGATATGCTGGATCATCTGGCGCATACAGGGGAACTGCCCGTCACGCTGCTGTCGGTTCCCGCGTATGCGTATGTGCAGGATCAGTACCGTATTTTGTCGTGCGGGGCGCGATTTGGGGGTGGGTATGGCGCGATGATCGTCACCTACAACCCGCTTACGCCCGTCGAACTGCCGCCCGCCTCAATGGTGGCTTCCGGCCTGCGCAACAGCGGTTTCCTCGCTTATTCCCTGTTCCTGCCGAAAACCTTTACGTATACACTCCTGCCGGAAGGCGAACTGCGCGAAGCGGTTGTGCGCGGCGAAGCCGAAGCCGCCCTGCTGACGGGGCAGGAGCAATTGACGCACCAGGCTTTGGGATTGTACAACGTCGTGGATTTGGGCGCGTGGTGGCAGGAAACGACGGGCTTGCCCCTGCCCCTCGAAGTCGTTGCTGTGCGCCGGGACGTGCCGGAAGACGTACAGCGCCAGATCGCCCGCCGTATCCGCGCCGCGGTATCCACTTCTCTTGCCAATCCCACTGCTTCACTCGACGCGGCCATACCCTACGCCCACAAACTGGACCGCGAATCCACTGCCATCTACATCGGCATGTACGTCACGGAACAATCCATAGAAATGGGCGAGGAGGGCCGCCGCAGCATCGAAACCCTCCTTCAGCGCGGCGCGGAACGGAATCTTATCCCCGCCATCACGCAGCTTGACATTCTGGACGCCAGAAATGCGTGATGATGAATTGTGGTATCGTTGTACCCGTTCCCTGCGTATAAAGAAGAGAAGTACCGGTATCTGAACACCTGACACCCTAAAACCTAAAACCTTAAAACCCTAACAACCTAACCTATGGCTAATAATTCACCTTCACCAAGTACCAATATCAATGGTTCTAATCCCGCTGCCGGTTCGGATGCGCCGCCCGCGCCGCCGCGTTCCGGCGAAACCTCGGAAGAAGCGCTGTATCGCGGGATGCAGCGCGCCCGTAACTTAGAATGGGGCGCGGCGGTGGAAGCGTTTCGCCGCGCCGTCGTCCTCGATTCGGACAATCTGGAAGCGCGTTTTCGCTTGGGCTGGAGCCTGTGGAACCATGCCGAAGCCGAAAAGCCGTCCGTGACTGATATGGCCGTGATTTACGGCGCGCAGATTTTCGGGTTCGACCAGACGGCCCGCGACGGCAAGCGCAAATTCCAGTTTTACCGGCAACTGCTCAACGACTCGGTACACTATCTGCGCTCCGTGCTGGAACGCGCCCCCAACGACGCCCGCGCCTACCACTATCTTGGACGCGCGTTGCAGGCGCTGGATCTGCGGCAGGAGGCGGTGGAAGCCGCCCGCAAAGCCGCCACGCTCGACCCGCAAAACACGTCGTATGCCACGCTCGCGCACTCCTTTGAGCAGGCTCCGCCCGACGCGCAGCATCGCCCTGTTACCACGACCGTAGACGAGTCGCGTCTGAATTGGGATGATCTTGTCCTCAACCCGAAAACCAAGCGCGAACTGCGGCAAATGCAGTTGATGCTGGAAAAGCCCGACCTGGCAAAAGAATTAGGCGTACAGCCGCCGACGGGAATCCTGCTGAAAGGCCCGCCCGGAACCGGCAAAACCACAATTGCGCGTATCCTTGCCAACGAAGCAAAGTGCAATTTTGTTTCGATTACGCCCGCCGACATCCATCAGATGTACGTGGGCGAAAGCGAAAAGCGCGTCCGCGATTTATTCGCCAAAGCCCGCTCCAATCCGCCGGCGATTATTTTTGTGGACGAGATTGACGCGCTGCTTCCCATACGGCAGGGCGGCATCGCCATCCATTCGGATAAAGTGGTCAACCAGTTCTTGCAGGAAATGGACGGCATCACGCCCAATGCGCGCGTGTTTCTCGTCGGCGCGACCAATCGCCCCGATATGCTCGACCCCGCCCTGCGGCGCGGCGGGCGCTTGAGCCGCGAGATTGAGATACCCATGCCCGATCTGGAAGCGCGGCGGCAGCTTTTCGCGCTTTGCACCCGCCACGCCAACCTCGCGCCCGACGTGGACCTGGAAGGACTGGCAACCCAAAGCGAAGGCTACAGCGGCGCGGACATCAAAGCATTGGTCAATGAGGCGGGACTACAGGCATTGATCCGCATCGCCGACGCCGACAATCAAGGGACGCCCAAAACGCTGACAATGGCCGACTTTACGGGCGCGTTGGCGAATTTAGGATAGAGGAACTTTCATGTCAAAACTAATCTTACTGCGGCACGGGCAGTCTACGTGGAATTTGGAAAATCGGTTTACCGGGTGGGTGGATGTGGAATTGACGCCGCAGGGCGAAGCCGAAGCCGCACAATCGGGCGAGAAAATCAAAATGGCCGGCATCCATCTGGACAAAGCCTATACGTCCGTGCTGAAACGCGCCATTGAAACCCTCACCATCTGCCTGCGTTCGGCGGGGCAGGAGGGGATTCCCATCGAATACGACCAGGCGCTCAATGAGCGGCACTATGGCGACCTGCAGGGCTTGAACAAGGCGGAAACGGCGGAAAAGTTCGGCGAAGACCAGGTGAAGCTCTGGCGGCGCAGCTATTCTACGCAGCCGCCGGGCGGCGAAAGCCTCGAAGATACGGCCCAGCGCACCATGCCGTATTTTGACAGTAAAATCTTGCCTGAACTCACGTCCGGGCATAACATTCTGATTTCCGCGCACGGCAACAGCCTGCGCGCTATCGTCATGAAGCTGGACAATCTGAGCGAGCAGCAAGTCGTGGAACTCAACATCCCCAACGGCGTTCCTATCGTCTACGATTTCGACTCGCAGGGCAATGCGATTAACAAAGCGGAGCTTTAGGCAAATGATGAATGATGAATGATGAGTGATGAATTGGGATTTCGCATTTTGTTCATCATTCATCACTCATCATTCATCATTTCTTCAATGAGGGTTTATGGCAGCAGGAATTCAGCCGACAAACGCGAGTTTGCTCTGGTTCTGCATTGCGCTGATTGTGGGCGTGATGGTGGGACTGGCGGCGGGGTTGTGGCTGCGCGGGCGGCGGGGCGTGGTGCGGGCGTGGCAGAAATTGGCGCGGGATTTGGACGGCGAGTTCAAGGCCCGCAATTCGCTGTCGCCGGAGCGCGTCATCGGCACACTGCGCGAACGGCCTTATGTGCTGGAAACCGCCATCAGCCATGACGACGACGCGCCGTACTACCACACGCGGGGCGCGTTTCCAATTCGCAACCCGGCCAGTTTCATTCTGGGCGTTCGGCGCAAAAGCCTGCTGGAAGAAGCGCAGACCCGCCGTGACCGTCCCGCCTTCGATCTGGAAGACGCGGATTTTACGCGGCAGTTTTTCGTCGTGTGCAACGACGCGCAAAACCTGCCCGCCGTGCTGACGCGGGAAGCGCGGCGCGAACTCAGCCGCTATTCCGACATAGAAATCTACGTCCGGCGCGGCGAACTGGAATGGCGGCGCGCGGGCGCGCAGGGCGACATGCGCGCCATCAAACGCCTCAATGACCTGCTCGCGGACATGGCCGAAGCCATAGATGCCCTGCCCAAACGCCCCCGAACCCTTTCCGAACTTCTCGCCGACGAAGAACTAATCACTAAGGGCATCTAATTCCAATACCGTTCAAATGAGCGTTCGTAGGGACACAACATGTTGTGTCCTCTTCCTGTTGTGTCCTCTTCCTGTTGTGTCCTCTTCCTATAGATAAGGGCGCGGACACAACATGTTGTGTCCCTACGAATTTGTTTTCAGGTAAAAACCGCCTTATTTGAACGGTATTGCGTCTAATTCCCTGTTCCCCATGTCTCCTCCTCTTCTTTTCTTCCTCAGTCCGCCTTTGCGCCCGCCTGTTCCAGCAAAGTGACCATTTCCGGTTCCGGCGGGCGGTGCTTTTGCGCCAGATAGAGGGGCGTGTGTCCCCGTTCCCCGCGCAAATTCACGTCCGCGCCATGAGCCAGCAGCAGGCGCGCGATGCCGACGTTTCCCGCTGTGACCGCAACCATTAGGGGCGTGTGCTGTGAGCGCGGTATGATGTTGACGTTTGCGCCGCGCTCAATTAGAAACGGTACGCCGGCAGGCACATGCATAATCGCCTGCGTCAGCGCGGTTTCGCCGTTCTCATCCTTGCCATTAATGTCGGCTCCCAGGTCCAGCAGGCGCGTAAACAGGTCGGCGCGTCCGGCCTTCGCGGCCGTTGCCAGAATGGTTCGCTTTTCCGTCCCGATTTTGGCCCCGGCGCGGCGCAGGATGTCCATACATTCCGGGGCGCAACACGCGGCCACCAGCAGGGGAGACGATACGACCATCGGCTGTTGCGGTGGCAGAACAACACCGGACGCGCTTATCGCTAACGCCGTCCGCTCGGAGACTATTGGCGGATTGACGTTCGCGCCGCGCTGCAGCAGTTCCTTTATCAGCATCATGCGCTGGCTTTTGGAAAGGCGCGAACTGTTCAGGACGGCGCGCAGGGATGCTCCGTTGTCGGCCCGGACGTTTGCGTCATGCCGCAGTATGTCCGGGATCACTTGAGGCATGTTGTAGATTGCTATCTCCAAAATGGATCCTGAATATCTATCGGAATGTTGATTGGGATCGGCTCCCCGCGCCAGCAGCAGGCGCGCGATTTCGGGCCGCTTACTGTACAGAGCCGGCTGCAGGAGGGGAACGCCTTTCACGTTTACCTTTGCGCCACGCGCCAGCAGCAGATTGACCATTTCCAAATTACCATTTTGGACTGCCACACCAAGCGCCGCACTGCTGTTCTGGCTATAATAATTAACATCCGCGCCATGTTCCAGCAGCAGATTGACCAGCGCCCGGTTGTCCATGCCTACCGCCGAGGGTAACAGCGAGGATGCCATATTCGCTGCGGCCTGCGGGGATGCAGCGTCCAGTTTCGTTTTGATTGCCGCAATGTCGCCTAATGTAACGCACTGCGCGAGGGTGGGCACAGCCCCATGTTCGCGCAGCATCTGCGCCATCTGCCCGATAATTTCCTTGCGCCGATTGCGTCTGCGGATGTTTTCGGCCACAGCCGCCGCGTTCACTTTGCCGCTTCTGTCCGTTTCGGTAAGATCGCTCAGGCCACCGCCCTGATACAACTCATTTTGAAACTGCAAGGCGGCCTCGATACAATCCGAGTTGGGAACCACGCCCTTGTCCAGCAGGCAGCGCAGGACAGGTAGGCTGCCAAGCCGACACGCTTCCTTGATATACCCGTCGGCTTCATACGCGGTAATGGTTTGCTGCCCGTTGCGGTACAAAAAGCGCGGCAGGCGTAAATCGGCCTGTTTTGCGATCAGCAGGCAAGCAATGGCTTCCGCGTCAGGATAATTAGAAGGGGCGGATTGCAGTCCACCCGGCGCAGCGGCAGGTACAGAGGCTACCCGCGTCAGCGCCAGCCATAGCAGGGGCGTTGTATTCTGCGGCGCGTCCACTTCCGCGCCCCTGTCCAGCAGCGAACGCGCGTCTGCCAGCCTCCCCTTATCCACCGCCACGCCCAGAGCGGCATTCAAATGGCGGCGGTACGCATTCGCCCCATCACAAACAACGCGACCGCAACAAACACAAGAAATGCGGCACGGCCTAAACGCGCGGCTTTGGAACGATTGTAATTGGAAGATGTGGAACTAGCGCGATTGGTACGGGACTGCGGCATAACTAATTTCTCCTACTCCGCTTTTGCGCCTGCCTGCTCCAGCAGCGTAATCATTTCCGCGTTGCCGCCTCCATGCACAACCGCCGTGATAGATTGGAGGTTTTTATCCACCGCCTGTACCACATGATCCGCGTTGTGCTTGCGCGCCCAATACAGGGGAGTATGGCCGTGTGGCGGGCATAAATTTATGTTTGCGCCATGCGCCAGCAGCAGGCGCGCGCAGTCCACATTTCCCACGCTTGCGGCAAGGTCGAGAGGCGCGCGCTGGGTTCTGGTTACGAAATTGGGGTTCGCGCCATGCGCCAGCAAAACGGAAACGCCTTCCGGGGCCAACTTCACCGCCCGCGTCAAAGCGGTTTCCCCATCGCCATCCACGCCGTTGACATCGGCTCCCAATTCCAGCGTTCGGGCGAACAAGTCTGCCCGTCCGCATTTTGCCAATGCCGCCAGAACGGTGGTTTTGTCCGTGCCGATGTTCGCGCCCGCTTTCAGCAGCAGGAGTTCGGCTTCGGGGGCGTAAAACGTGGCGTTCAGCAGGGGCGAAAACGGCTGCGGAATCCTTTGTCCGGGATGAGTGGGGTCGGGCGCATCCGTAATGCCCTGTGCCGGAGTTGTCGCAGACGGAGCTGCCAGGCTTCCTCCCGCAGCCGTTGTCGGGGTGGCGGGCGGGGGCAGAGGATTCACGTTGACGCCGCGCCGCAGCAGTTCCTGCACCAGGGCAATGCGGCGAGTGCGCAGGGCCGCGCGCAGAACCGCTCCATTCCCCGCGTTTAAGTTCACGCCATGCTGCAGCAATTCCGGTACAATTTCGGGCAGGGACAGGATGGCTTCGGGAAGCGCGGAGTACGCCGCCGACCCGAACGTGAAATTGGGATCGGCGCCCTTCGCCAACAGCAGGCGCGCAATGGCAAGATGCTTGCCCCACATCGCGTGTTCCAGCGCGGTTGAGGTTTTGCCGCCCTTCACATCGGCTCCATGCGCCAGCAGCAGCTTCACCACTTCTAAATTGCCCTGCGCGACGGCAACGTTCAAGGCTGAATCCCCATACCCGGTATGAGAGTTGGCGTCGGCTCCATGCGCCAGCAATAAAGTCACCATTTCCAGGTTGCCCTTGCGTACAGCCGTGATTAAGGTCGGTTCGGTGTTGCTGCTCTGCGGTTCGGGTGAGATTCCCGCATCCAGCGCCGCTTTCAGGGCCGTCACGTCGTTGAGTTCCACGCACTGCGCAAGTGTGGGACGCAGGCCGTGTTCGCGCAGCAATTGCGCCATCTGCCGAATGACTTCTTTTTGCTGCGCCAGCCTCAATGCCTGCTTTGCTTTCTCCGCTTTCGCAGCCGCCGATTCAACTTGCGCCGTTCCTGAACCGCTGAATGTCGTTGAACCGGAGGAAGCCAGGCTGACATATTGCAGCGCGGCATCCAGGCAGCGCGGGGTGAGAGCCACGCCCCTGTTCAGCAGGCAGCGCAGCACGGGAATACTGCCATGCCGGCAGGCTTCCTCGACATACCCCGCGTCATCATAACCGCTGACTTTTGGCTGCTCGCCGACGGCAACACTGATGCGCGGCATTCGCAAATCGGCGTGGCGTTCAATCAGCAGGCAGGCAACCGCTTCGGCATCAGCAGGAATGTCCTGTGAGGGCGGCGTCAGAACCTGCCCCGGTATACTCAGCGTCAATATCATGCTGGGTGGGGTCAACAGGCTCATGGCTTCCAGCAGAGCGGGCGTTGCGCCCTGCATCGCGTTTACATCCGCGCCCCTGTTCAAGAGCGAACGCGCCTCGTCTACAT